>JANSYL010000001.1 GCA_024742455.1 Paracoccaceae bacterium
CGCGGCGCTACATGACGCTGGAAACCGTCGCCGCCGTTTGCGACACTACAACCATGGATCCGGCGAAAATCGCCGCCCTGTAACTACGGCCGAGCCAAGGCCGAAGAGCAAAGTTACACCAGCTCCAGGGACACTACCCAACACCCTTGTAAAGTTTCTGCCGAGGGCTCATCTGTGACATGCGAATGTTACTCTATTCGAACCTCTGCCTCCGTTCATCCGGCTCTCAGTTGATCGACCAAGACTGACCTTGCCGGGCTGCCGCCTATTGCGGGCAGCATTCAGAACAGGAGACCACGGATATGGCCAATGGCACCGTGAAATGGTTCAATACCTCTAAAGGCTTCGGCTTCATTCAACCTGAAAGCGGCGGAAGGGACGTCTTCGTCCATATCTCCGCGGTCGAGCGCGCGGGCCTTACCGGCCTTGCCGATGATCAGAAGGTCACCTTCGAAGTCGAGGCAGGCCGTGACGGTCGTGAAAGCGCGACGGAACTCGCGCTCGCCTGACCAAACGCTGCGAACGGGGCGGTATTGCCGCCCCGTTTCACAAGACGTCCCAGGTCTGTTTGACACCGGACGGCTACGGGCGCGTTTCCTCGATCACAGGAAAGGACCCGCTTTGACAGACAAGCACGAACACGACCGGTTTCGCCCGACGCGAAAGGAACTGGCGCTTGCGGCCACCGACCGGATGGCGCGCGAGATACTGCGCGACGAAAGCGCGGCGCGGCTCGAACTGAACGAACGACTGAAGGCGCGGCGGCTCGAGAGAGAGGCCAATGGGCCAGTCACCGAACCTTAGGCGTCCTCGCCCAACCACTATCTGACGGATCATGGCCGCCGCCGGCAAGTGCCGCCGGCCATCTCGCTATCCGGATCACGAAGGAATCAAACATGAGCTCGAACAGCCTCAGGGCCCGCGCCGCGCGCGGCCAGGACATTTTCGCTTCGACCCCGAAGAAGACTGCACCGGTGGCGAAGGAACCGGCCCCGTCCGTGCAGGTGGGTGCCCACGGTCGCTACCAGATCAAATCGGGTCGGCTGAACGGGGAATACATCGCCCGCGCCTTCCCGAAACCACCGGCCCGCACGCGCGGTCTGATCGCCGAGGCCCATGGCAAGACCGAAGAAGCGGCGATCACCGCGCTCCAAGAGGCACTCGATGCGCGCGAGCTTGCCCGAACAGGTGACAGACGGACCGATGCCCATACGGGCAACACGGTGCCGAGCGCGGCGGAATACGCCGAGGCGATCCGGCAGATCGAGCTTTCGAAGCCGCAGCGGGCGCTTCTGGACGCACTCGCCTACGCCAAGGATGACGGGCTTTCCGAAGTCCAGATGGCCCGGGCCGCGGGCTACAAGTCGCGCGCCTCTGTCCGGAGGTCCTTTGCTGGTGTGGGGCTGCTGATCGGTGACTTCCTGTCGATCGAAGCCACCGGGCAAGGGGCAGCGGAAATCCCTGATGGAATGGCCCTGGTGGGGTATCGCGGTCGCTCGGACGCCGAGGACGCGCCCGCACAATGGGTCCTGCATGACGAATTGCGCGAGGCCCTGCTTCGCTAACGAACCTGTGAGTGTCCGAAGTCGGACGACTGAACGGGCCCGCATTTTTTTCGGCATCTTTAATGGCATAAGGAGCACGTCGATCTTGGAACCCGACAAGTTGGCCAAGGTTCTCAGGAATTACCGCGAACCGATCCCCGCCCGCAGCGTGCTCGAGTTGATCGTGACATTGGTGCCATTCGTGGCGATCTGGGCGGCTGCGTGGTGGATGCTTTCGATCAACACGTTTCTCAGCGTCCTTCTTGCGATCGTGAACGCGGGGTTTCTCGTGCGCACCTTCATGATCCAGCATGATTGCGGCCATGGCGCGTTCTTCAAGGATCGTCAGCTTGGCGACTGGATCGGGCGGGTTCTGGGCGTTGTCACGCTCACCCCCTATGACGTCTGGCGCAGGACGCACTCGATCCACCACGCCACCACGGGCAACCTCGACCAGCGCGGCGTTGGCGACCTTCCGACCCTTACGGTGAACGAATACCGTAACAAATCACCGCTCGGCCGTTTCCTGTACAGGCTTGTCCGGCATCCGCTGTTCCTGTTCGGCATTGTTCCCTTCTATACCTTCTTTCTGCAGAACAGGCTTCCGGTCGGGTTGATGCGATCGGGCTGGCGCTATTGGGTCAGTTCGCAAGCCACCAACGCAGCCATCGGCGGTGTCCTCGCGCTCCTGATCTGGTTCGGAGGACTGGAGGTCATCTACTTCATATTCCTGCCGACGATGTTGCTGGCCGCAAGCATTGGCATGTGGATGTTCTACGTCCAGCACCAGTTCGAGGAAACGACCTGGGACCGTCAGGAGGATTGGAACATCCAGTCCGCCGCATTGCACGGATCCTCTCATTATGTGCTGCCGCCGGTCCTGAACTGGATCACGGCAAATATCGGCGCCCATCATCTCCATCACCTCGCCAGCAGGATTCCGTTCTATCGCCTGCCCGAGGCCCTTGATGAGCTCGGCGACATATCCAGCGCCCGCCGGCTCACGTTCCGGGAAAGCCTGCGCTGTGCCGCCTTGGCGCTCTGGGATGAAGACCGCCGCAGGCTCGTGTCCTTCGCCGAGGCCCGGCGACTTCCGTGACCGTGACGGCATAGAATACCACAGCGGACCACAGTTCCGGGACGCCAAAGCCGAATTTTCCTGCATTTTCATACCGAGCAGCCGCATCGGTATCTGCACCGCTCAGCACGGTCTCGGGCGGTCCAGGATCACCGGGTGGAAATGCACGAACCGGCTTGCCCAGCCGGGAACTTGCGGGCCGGTCTGGGTGGCCAGCACCTCGGCCGCGCTCATCGGGCCCATCGCCGTTCCGTTGCGCAGGAAGCTGACCTCGGTTGCCGGGTCCAGCCTGCGGGCCAGTGCCATGAAATCGGAAAACACCAGCCCCATCCGCACATCCTCGTAGCCGCGCACGATCAGCGGCTGTCCGTCGATGCCCGTCACCTCGACCACGTCCGACAGGTAGGCAAAGGGCCCCGGCGCGCCGGGCAGAACAAGGTGATTGCTGACCCCGCCCTCCAGCCTCAGGTTGGCGAACATGTTCATGCTCTGCGCATTCTTCAGCCCCAGATAGGGGCTGATGGCATTGAGGAAGAACAGCACCGGGATGACGTTCAGCACCATGAGGGGGGCTGCGAATTGCGCGCCGGTCCGGTCGCTTTCGGGATCGGCGGCGCCCTTCGTGGCCAGCAGGATCAGGGGCCAGGCCACCAGTGCCATCCAGATCAGTGCCACCTGCGTGTAATCGCGCTGCATCGCGAAAAAGGCGATCCCGGCAAGCCCCGTCAGCAGCAGGCCGGCGCCCGGAAGGCTGCGCAGCGCGCGGTCAAGCCCTTGCCAGCGCGCGCTTTGCGTGACCGCCTGTGCCGAGGCGGGCGAGATGAACAGCGTGTGCAGAACGATCGCCAGGGTCGAAAAGACGGGATACATCGCGTAGCCGCTGAGCGCGAGCAGCCCGTGAAACCCGATGCCTGCGCAGATGCCCCAGTGCCGGAACCGGGGCAGGATCAGCATCGCCATGATCACCGCCTCGACCGCGAAGGTCCCGTAGATCGCCAGATAATGCATCGGGGCCGTATCGATCCAGACCAGTGGCGCGGGCATCTCGCGCCACAGAACCACGGCGCAGCTGACCTCGGGGTTCAGGAAGCCGGTGTTGATCTTGTGGAAGATCCCGAAGGTATACATGATCAGAAGCAGGCAGCGCCCGACCGGACGGATATCGGCGAAGAACCGGTCCCAGGGCGACCCGCGCCAGGCATGCCAGCCGCCCGCAGCGATCACCGTCACGACAAAGAAATTGAGCAGCATGGTATGGTTCGAATGGGTGGGCGCATGCAGCCAACCGTCCAGCGCCAGCGCCGCGATCAGCCCGATGAACAGCGCCCGCGCGCCCGGAACAACGATCAGGCCAAGACCCAGCGCGAAGAGAACCGGCGCGGTCGGCTGAACATCGCCCGGCGCGCCGCGAAACAGGTAGTAGAACACGTGCAGCGTGGCGAAGAGACCGAGGAACCGGGCAAAGATCAGGTATTGCGCCTCGCGCGCGGCATCCCGCGCCGTCAGCGGTGCGGCGCCCATCGCCGTGACCACCGCGTTCCGCCCCATCCTGAGCATCGGGTAGACTGCGCGGGCCAGCGTCTTGTGGCGGAACAACGCGGCGGCGGCGGCGTTGCGCAAGCCCTGTCCGCTGCTCATCAGGCTGAGCACATGCATCGCGTCGGCGCCGTGGTAGACCTGCCCGCCGGTTTCCACGATCATGCCTTGGTCGGGGTCTGCGCCCCGGGCCAGGAACCTGTCGCGTGCCGCGGCATCGGTGCGCAGATCGACCAGATCGACCTGTCCGGCGGCGTCCCTCAGCCGGGTAAAGCCCACGTAATCGCTGCAGAAGGGGCAATCCCCGTCGTAATAGATGCTGGTGTTCATCCTGCCCGCCACCGGTCTGTTTTCGCCGCTCTTGCCATGGGATTGGGGCAAGAGTTGGACGCGCGGCCCTTGGCGTTTTTCCGGGAAAAGCCTTGTAATCCGGCCCCATCCTTGTTTCGCTGACGCCAAGGGTGCCCTGCGCGCCGTGATGTTCCACAGCAAAAGGCCAGCCCCATGCCAGACAGCGCCGAGTCCACCCCCAAGACCACCGCCGCCGGCGACGTGATCCTCGACATCCAGAACCTGTCGATCGCCCTGCCCCGTGGCGCCGACCGGCAATACGCGGTCGAGGATGTGTCGCTGACGCTGAGGCGCGGTGAAATCCTGTGTGTTGTGGGCGAATCCGGATCGGGCAAATCGGTGATGACCAGCGCGATCATGAACGACGTGCCCGCGCGGCTGCAGGTCACCTCGGGCGTGGTGATGTTCGAGGGCGAGAATGTCCTGCAGATGAGCGACGACCAGCTCAACGACCTGCGCGGCGCGCGCATCTCGATGATCTACCAGGAACCGATGGCGGCGCTGAACCCCGCGATCAAGATCGGCAAGCAGGTCGACGAGGTGTTCGCGCTGCACCGGCCCGACATCGCGCCGGGGGACCGCAAGAAGGAAACCCTGAAGCTTCTGGAACAGATGAAGCTGCCGACCCCGCCGCGCATCTATGACAGTTTTCCCCACCAGGTTTCGGGCGGGCAGTGTCAGCGGATCGTGATCGCCATGGCGCTGGCCTGCAAACCTGACATCCTGATCGCCGATGAACCGACGACCGCGCTGGATGTGACGACGCAGAAGGAGATCCTGAACCTCATCAACGACCTGAAAGATGTCTATGACAACGCCACCATCTTCATCACCCATGATTTCGGCGTGGTGGCGGATGTGGCTGACCGGGTCGCGGTGATGTGCTGGGGCAAGGTCATCGAACAGGGCACCAAGGAAGAAATCCTGCTGAACCCGCAGGAGGATTACACCAAGCTTCTGGTTGACGCGATGCCGCTTCTGGAAACGACGCGCGAGCCCGACCTGTCGCGCAACGATGCCCCCGTGGTCGAGGTGCGCAACATGCACAAGATCTACGGTTCGGGCAGCAAGAAGGTGCATGCGCTCAACGATGCCAGTTTCGTTCTGCGTTCGGGCGAAACGCTCGGCGTGGTCGGCGAATCCGGCTCGGGCAAGTCGACGCTGGCCAAGACGCTGATCCGGCTGGTCGAACCGACAGAAGGCGCCGTGGTGATCGACGATCAGGATTTCCTGGCGCTGCAGGGCCAGGACCTGGCCCATGCGCGCAAGTATATCCAGATGATCTTTCAGGACCCCTACGGCTCGCTCAACCCGTCGCAGACCGTTGGGTACATGATCACAAGGGGCCTGCATGTGCAGGGCGTGCCGGCTGATGAGGCCAGGGACCGCGCCATCGGTCTGCTGGAAAAGGTGGGCCTCAAGGAAGAGGCCTATTACCGCACGCCGCGCAATTTCTCGGGCGGACAGCGCCAGCGCATCGGGATCGCGCGCGCGCTGGCCATGCAGCCGCAGGTCGTGATCGCCGATGAAAGCGTGTCTGCGCTGGACCTGTCGATCCAGAAGCAGGTTCTGCGCCTGCTCAACGATCTGCAGAAGGAATTCAAGATGGCCATCGTGTTCATCACCCATGACCTGCGCGTGGCCGCGCAGATCTCGGATTACATCACGGTGATGGAAAAGGGTGTGATGGTCGAATTCGGCCCCGCCGATGACGTGTTCAACCGGCCCAAGCACGACTATACCAAGCGCCTGCTCGACGCGGCCCCGGGCCGGGACTGGCACCCGCCACGCCTGACCCCGGAAGAGGCCGACCGCATCGCGGCCTCCATCGAACGCA
Source organism: Paracoccaceae bacterium (assembly GCA_024742455.1). GTDB lineage: Bacteria > Pseudomonadota > Alphaproteobacteria > Rhodobacterales > Rhodobacteraceae > JANSYL01. Next base: position 6,347 of record JANSYL010000001.1, read on the forward strand.
AGTGACCGGGTGTGCCGGGGCGGCTTGGCCCGCCCCTGTGACGCCCCTGTGACGCCTCTGCGCCCCGTGTGCCGTGCCGCAGCGCAGGCACAGCGCCAGGGGTGAGTCGCACCCGCCATCCATCGCGCCTCTGCGTCCTGCGCCTAAGGATCGGTCCTGCCCGCCGGTCGGGGCGCCCAATTTGAAGGCATCCAAAGAACCGCGGCGCCGGGCGTGGCGCTTTGCTTGGCAGGGTCCGCATTCGGGCGCAGGGTGACATCACGTGCAGCGGTCCGGGCTTTGTCTCCTCCCTTCCTTTGCTGAGCCCGGCATGCACGAGAAAACCTGCTGGCGGCCCCGCCCCTCGTCTCTCTTCCACTCTGGCCGGGTCGCCAGCCCTTTTCCCCGGATTGAATGCGCAGGGTTCCGCCCATCCGGCGGTCGGGTCGGCAACGGTCGGCCGATCACGGACCGGTCGTCAAATTTCTGCCAGAATCGCCTCGCAGCCTCCGTCCCATCGGGTCAATGAAAACAGCCACCCCGAGGAGAGCAGGATGCCCACCACCAAACCCCGCCCCGCGCCGAAACCGTCGACAACACGCCCCGTGCCGGTCCGCTATACCGACTGGGCCGCGATCTGATATCCTGCCGGGCGGAGGTGCCCGGTGACTTCGGATGATGATGACGCGCTGACCACGATCCGCAATATCGGCCCGGCGATGGCCGCCGATCTGGTCCGTGCGGGCATTTCCAGTGCCGCGATGTTGCGCGAGATCGGGGCCGACGCGGCCTATCGCCGAATGCTGGCCTCGGGCACCCGGCCGCATTTCATCGCCTATTACGTGCTGCACATGGCCCTGCAGGGCCGCCCGTGGAACGATTGCAAGGGCGCCGAAAAGGCCGGTCTGCGCGTGCGCTTCGATGCGTTGAAGGCGGCCAGCGACCGGTCCGGCGGGACCGACCCGGTGCTGGAACGCATCCTCGACCAGATCGGCACCGGCGCGCGGCGCGACACCAATCGTTAACGATTGCAAGAGGTTGGCAGCGTCAATCCGGTCCGGATTTGACCTGCGTCAAGGACATCATCAACGATCCGTGACCACCCTGCACATGTTCCAATCCGAACGATTGGAAACGCGCAGTACAAGCCACGGAGCCCCTCCATGAAGTCGTATCACGCGGCCGCAGTCGCCGTTCTGGCCGCCGTCATCGTATCGCCCGCCCTCGCCGACGAGGAATTGCGGGCCTTGGCCAACGATCTTTTCGATCCGATCCCGCTGACCACGCCGGATCTGCCCAACAACATCATCACCCGCGACCGCGTCGATCTGGGCGCGATGCTGTTCTTCGATCCGCGCATGTCGCGGTCGGGCCTGTTTTCCTGTCAGTCCTGTCACAATGTCGGGCTCGGCGGTGTCGACGGTCTGGAAACCTCGATCGGGCATGGCTGGCAGGCCGGTCCTCGCAATTCGCCTACCGTCTACAACGCGGTCTTCAACATCGCCCAGTTCTGGGACGGACGCGCCGAGGACCTGGCCGCCCAGGCGATGGGCCCGGTCGTTGCGGGGGTCGAGATGAACAACACCCCGGACCGACTGCTGGAAACGCTGAACTCGATGGAGGAATACGTTCAGGCCTTCGAAGCCGCCTTCCCCGGCGAAGATGACCCCGTCACCTTCGAGAACTTCGCCCGTGCCATCGAGGCGTTCGAGGCGACGCTGATTACGCCCAACGCGCCCTTCGACCAGTTCCTGAACGGGGCCGATGCGCTTAACGAACAGGAAATCCGCGGCCTCAACGCCTTCATCGACCAGGGCTGCGCCGGATGCCATGCGGGCGTGAACATGGGCGGCGAAGCCTATTACCCGTTCGGCCTTGTGTTGCGCCCGGGCGGGGACGTTTTGCCCGAAGGTGACCGAGGGCGGTTCCAGGTCACCGAGACCGCATCGGATGATTACGTTTTTCGCGCCTCTCCGCTGCGCAACATTGAACTGACGGCTCCCTATTTCCACTCCGGAGTGGTCTGGTCCCTGGAAGAAGCAGTCGCCGTGATGGGCGTGTCGCAGCTTGGCGCCTACCTCAATGACGAGGAGGTCGAGGATATCGCGGCCTTCCTGCGCAGCCTGACCGGTGAGATCCCCGAGGTGGTGCACCCCACCCTGCCGGTATCGACCGACGCAACGCCGCGCCCCGAACCGATGTAGGCGGCAGGCCGCAGAACAGCAAAAGGGCCGGATGTCTTCCGACATCCGGCCCGTTCATGTTCACCGGGATGTCGACCGATCAGCCGACCAGTTCAAGACCCGAGAAGAAATATGCGATCTCTTCCTTGGCGGTATCCGGCCCGTCCGAGCCATGGACCGAGTTTTCGCCGATCGACAGCGCGAATTCCTTGCGGATCGTGCCCGGGGCGGCCTCGGCCGGGTTGGTGGCGCCCATCACTTCGCGGTTCTTGGCGATGGCGTTTTCGCCTTCCAGCACCTGCACGACGATCGGTTCGGACGACATGAAGGCGCACAGCTCGTCGTAGAACGGGCGCTCCTTGTGCACGGCATAGAAGACGCCGGCCTGTTCCTTGGTCAGGTGAATGCGCTTGGAGGCCACGACGCGCAGGCCCGCCTCTTCCAGCTTGGCCACGATGGCGCCGGTCAGGTTGCGCTTGGTGGCGTCGGGTTTGATGATCGAAAAGGTGCGTTCGAGGGCCATGAAGGTCGCTCCGTCGGGGGATTGGGTTGAATTTCGCGGCGCGCTTAACATGGGGATGCGGGCAAGAAAAGCCGCGCCATGGCCCCGATTGACAGGGCGCAGGCATCGGGCCACACGCAGAGCATGCTCAGGATCGAGGATATCTCCTATTCCATTGCGGGCCGTCCCCTGCTCGAAGGGGCGAGTGCGGCTATTCCCACCGGGCACAAGGTGGGGATCGTCGGGCGCAACGGGGCGGGCAAGACGACGCTGTTTCGCCTGATCCGGGGCGAGGCGGTGCTGGACACGGGCACCATCACCCTGCCCCCGGGCGCGCGTATCGGCGGGGTCGCGCAGGAGGTGCCGGGCAATGAGGTCAGCCTGATCGACACCGTGCTGGCCGCCGACACCGAACGCGCCGAACTGCTGGCCGACACCAGCACTGATCCCGCCCGCATCGCAGATGTGCAGGCGCGGCTGACCGATATCGATGCCTGGTCAGCCGAAGGGCGCGCGGCGTCGATCCTGAAGGGGCTTGGCTTCACCGATGCCGAACAGCGCATGCCCTGTTCGGCGTTTTCCGGCGGCTGGCGGATGCGGGTGGCGCTGGCGGGGGTGCTGTTTGCACAGCCCGATCTGCTGCTGCTCGACGAACCCACCAACTATCTCGACCTCGAAGGGGCGCTGTGGCTGGAAAGCTACCTGGCCCGCTACCCCCATACCGTGCTGATCATCAGCCATGATCGCGGACTTTTGAACCGCGCCGTTGGCCATATCCTGCATCTCAGCGACCGCAAGCTCACGCTTTACACAGGCGGCTATGACGCCTTTGCCCGCGCCCGGGCCGAACGCCGCGCGGTTCAGGCGGCCGAGGCCCGGAAACAGGCCGACCGCCGGGCGCATCTGCAGGGCTTCGTCGACCGGTTCAAGGCCAAGGCGTCGAAGGCGAAACAGGCGCAGAGCCGTGTGAAGATGCTGGAGAAGATGGAGGTGATCCGCGCGCCCGAGGATGCCGCGCGCACCGTCTTCACCTTTCCCGAGCCCGAGGAATTGTCGCCGCCCATCCTGCAGCTTGACCGCGCCGCCGTGGGCTATGACGACACCGCCGTCCTCAGGCGGCTGGAGCTGCGCATCGACCAGGACGACCGGATCGCCCTTCTGGGCCGCAACGGCGAGGGCAAATCGACCCTGTCCAAGCTTCTGGCCGGGAAACTGGCCGCGATGGAGGGACGCGCGACGCGGTCCTCGAAGCTGCGTATCGGGTATTTCGCGCAGCACCAGGTCGATGAGCTGCGCATCGATGAAACGCCGCTGCAGCATATCCAGCGCGCCCGCCCCGAGGTGGCGCCCGCGAAACTGCGTGCGCAACTGGCCGGGTTCGGCCTGGGCGCCGATCAGGCCGAGACCGAGGTGCGCCGCCTGTCGGGTGGGCAGAAGGCGCGCTTGTCGCTGCTGCTGGCCACGCTCGATGCGCCGCATCTGTTGATCCTTGACGAGCCCACCAACCATCTGGATATCGAAAGCCGCGAGGCGCTGGTCGAGGCCCTGACCGCCTATTCCGGCGCCGTGGTGCTGGTCAGCCACGACATGCACCTGCTCAGCCTCGTGGCCGACCGGCTCTGGCTGGTCAGGGATGGCGCGGTGACCCCCTATGAGGGCGACCTTGAAAGCTACCGCGCGATGCTGATCGGCCCCGCCCCGACCGAAAAGCAGGCCCCGAAAACGCCGAAGCCCAAGCGCCTGTCCCATGACCAGATCAAGGAATTGCGCGCCGAGGTCCGCAAATGCGAGGCCCGCGTCGCCAAGATCGAGGAGATGCGGGAAAAACTGGCTACGAAACTTGCCGATCCCGCGCTGTACGAAGACGGCCGCACGGGCGAGCTTGAGACCTGGCAGAAGAAATATGCCGAGGTGATGGAAGGCCTCGACCGGGCCGAGGCGCTGTGGCTTGCGGCCAGCGAAAAACTGGACGCCGCCGAGGCCCCGGCCGCATGAGGGCGTGATGGATATCTCGGTCTATATCCCGGCCTTCGTGGCGCTGTTCGTGATCATCGATCCCATCGGGCTGGCGCCCCTTTTCGTGGCGCTGACGCAAGGCATGGATGCGCGAAAACGGCGCGGCGTGGCGATCCGGGCGACGCTGGTCGCTTTCGGTCTGTTGCTGCTGTTCGGCTTGGCAGGCGAGGCGGTGCTGAACTTCCTCGGGATTTCCATGCCCGCCTTCCGCATCGCGGGCGGCATCCTTTTGTTGCTGACCGCGCTCGACATGCTATTCGAAAGGCGTACGCAGCGCCGCCAGGGTCAGGCCGACCAGCCCCATGCCGATGATCCGTCGGTTTTTCCGCTGGCCATCCCCTTGATCGCGGGGCCCGGGGCCATCGCCACGATGATCCTGCTGACGGGTCAGGACGGAGCGGACGCCACCCATATCCTGATGATCCATGCCGTGATGGTGGCGGTGCTTGCCTGTGTCTTTGCCCTGTTCCTGCTGGCAGCCCCCCTGGAACGGCTGCTGGGCCCCACCGGCATCAACGTGGTCACGCGGCTCCTGGGCATGCTGCTGGCGGCGCTGTCGGTGCAATTCGTGATCGACGGTTTGCGCGATCTCTCTGTTTTCTGAGCGCAGGCACCCTATCTTTCCCTTGGGTGAGTGAGGTGGACATGACCGGTGATCAGATCGCGACCTTGGGATATCTGCTGCTTCTTGGCGTGGTGATCGGCGGCTGGATGGTCGTGGCCAATCGTGCCAACCTCGGACGACTGGCGCAGCAGGCCGCGATCTGGGGCTTCATCTTTCTGGGGGCGATCGTCGCCGCGGGCCTCTGGTCCGACCTGCGCAGCACCGTGGCCCCGCGCCAATCGGTGATGCTGGACGGAAGCGTGATCGAAGTGCCGCAAAGCGTGACCGGGCATTTCCACCTGACCCTTGATGTCAACGGCACGCCGGTGCGTTTCATCGTCGATACAGGCGCCACCGATCTGGTGCTCAGCGCCGAGGATGCGCGGCGCGCGGGCATCGACGTCGACCGCCTGATCTATTCCGGGCGTGCGTCCACGGCCAATGGCGAGGTGCGCACGGCCTCGGTCCGGCTCGACGAGGTGGCCCTTGCCGGTGCCGTCGACCGCGACCTGCGCGCCGTGGTCAATGGCGGCGAAATGCGCGAAAGCCTGCTCGGGATGAGCTATCTGTCACGCTTCGAGCGGATCGAGATCGCCGAGGGGCGGCTGGTGCTGGAACGCTAGGCGCCCGCCTCGGCCTTCTTTTCCCAGCGCCCGCTTTCTTCCGACCAGTATTGCGCCGCCAGCCCGGCGGAGGTGAGGGTCTTCCATTGTTCCCGCGCGGCCTGCACCGCCGCCGCGTCATGGCCGTCAAACAGCACCATGGCGCGCGCCAGCGGCTCGATCTCGGCAGGGTCAAGCGCCGCCCCTTCGACCGAGATCAGGCAGCTGGGATCGTTCGCCGCGGCCCGTTCCGTGGTCAGCAGAACGGGCTGGTCGGCCTCCTGCGGCTTGCCCGCCCGGCCGTGGGGCAGAAACCCGTCCTCGGGCCCCAGCCAGAGCTGGTCGTCCAGCCGGTCCATCATCTCGTCGCTGCGCCCGCGCACCGCGACGCGCCAGCCCGCCGCCAGCGATTTCTCGAGAAGCGCGCGCAGCGTTACCTCCAGCGGGGTACGGGTCAGGTGATAGAAATAGACCGCGCCCAAGGCTCAGCCTTCGAACCGGTCGCGCACCAGCCGGTCGAGCGCCATGACCCCCCAGCCGGTCGCACCCTTGGGCGCCAGCGCGGTCTCGGATTTCACGCTGGCCACGCCGGCGATATCCAGATGGATCCACGGCGTGTCATCCTTGACGAAACGACCCAGAAACTGTGCCGCCGTGATCGAACCCGCCGCACGCCCGCCGACATTCTTCATGTCGGCGATGCGCGATTTCAGCATGTCGTCATAGGCCTGGCCCATGGGCATCCGCCACGCGCCCTCGCCCTCGGTCGCGGCGGCCTTCAGGAACTGATCGGCGAGGTCGTCGTTGTTTGAAAACACACCCGCATTCTCGTGCCCGAGCCCGATGATGATGGCCCCGGTCAGCGTGGCCAGGTCGACCATCGCGGCGGGCGCGAACCGGTCCTGGGCGTACCACATCACGTCGGCCAGAACCAAACGCCCCTCGGCATCGGTGTTGATCACCTCGATCGTCTCGCCCTTCATGGATTTCACCACGTCGCCGGGGCGTTGGGCCCGCCCGTCAGGCATGTTCTCGACCAGCCCGATCAGGCCCACGACATTGGCCCTGGCGCGGCGCAGCGCCAGCGTGCGCATCACGCCCGCGACCACGCCCGCACCGCCCATATCCATGGTCATGTCCTCCATGCCTGCGGCCGGTTTCAGGCTGACGCCGCCGGTGTCGAAGACCACGCCCTTGCCGATGAGCGCGAGGGGGGCTTCATCCCCGCCGCCGCGCCATTGCATCACCACAACCTTGGACGGGCTGTCCGACCCCTGCCCGACGCCCAGAAGCGCGCCCATGCCAAGCTCGCCCAGCTGGTCTTCCTCGAGGATCTCGACATCGAGGCCGAGGTCCTGCATCGCCGCGAGCCGCGCCGCAAAATCGTCGGTTGTCAGCACATTGGCCGGTTCATTGACCAGGTCGCGGGTGAAAAACACGCCTTCGGCCACGGCCATCATGGCGGTGGCTTCGGCAGCGACCGCCTCGGGTTTGGTGCAGTGAATGACCGCGCCGCCCGGCGCATCATCGGGTTTCGACTTGTGATCGGTGAAGCGGTAGCTTTTCAGCACAAGGCCCAGAGACAGATCGGCGATGGCCGCGGTGCTGCCCGCCATGATGGTCAGCGCAGCCGCCCCCTTGGCCCCGGCCAGTGCCGCACCCGCCTTGCGGGCCTGTTCGGCAACGGGCCGGCGCCGCAGTTTCAGCACGATCACCGCCTCGGCCGCCATCCCAGCCGGGTAGCCCAGGCTTATGGTACTGCCTTCCTTGAGCTTCTCCCAGGCCTGGCTTTCAAGCATCCGCGCCACCGCGCCCTTGCTCAACCGGTTCACCCGCCGCCCGGCGGGGTCCAGCTTGCCCTCGGGCGTGATGAGAATCGCCACCTTGCCGGTCGCGCCCGCCAGGGCGTCGAGGTCGGTTTCCACGAAGTCGATGGCGATGGGCGCGGTCATTTCTGGTGGTCCTGTGTCGAATGAGAGGCAATTTCGGCCAGACATTAGGGGTGTGCCCCGGGAATGGCCAGATGACCCTCGCCCCCGGGGGATTATTGCCCTAGAAGAAACCCGTACCCGGGCGGCGATCCGGGACTAAGGATTGGGGGATGCATCGTCTTGGGGCGCTATGACCGCTACATCTTGGCCCAGTTGGCGGCGCTGTTCGGCTTCTTCAGCCTGATCCTGATCTCGGTTTATTGGGTCAATGATGCCGTGGATCGGTTCGACCGTCTGATCTCGGACGGGCAGACCTTCATGGTGTTTCTGGAATTCAGCGCGCTGGCCCTGCCCCGGCTGATGCTGATCGTGCTGCCGGTCGCCGCTTTCGTTGCGACGCTCTTCGCTTTCAACCGCCTGATCGGGGAAAGTGAAATGGTGGTGCTGCAGACGGCAGGCCTCAGCGCATTGCGTCTGCTCAGGCCGGTATTGATGTTCGGTTGTCTTGTCGGCCTGCTCACTGCGCTGATCGGCAACGTGCTGGCGCCCACTGCCCGTGTGCAACTGGCCGATCGCGAACAGGAAGTCGAAAGCGACATGACCGGCCGCTTCCTGCGCGAGGGGGAATTCCTGCACCCGACCGATGGTCTGACCGTCTATATCCGCGACATCACCGAGCTGGGCGATTTCCGCGACGTCTTCATGCATGACCTGTCGACCCCCGGCAACGAGACGACCTATCTGGCGCCGAGGGCGCTGCTCATTGCCGCCGAGACCGGCCCCCGGATGGTGATGTTCGATGGCTTGTCCCAGAGCCTCGATCTGGAGACACAGCGCCTCTCGATCGTCCGGTTTCAGGATTTCACCTATGACATCGGTGCGCTGATCCAGCAAAGCGACGCACGCGGTGTCGATATCCGTGAGTTGCCAACCGCAACGCTGATCGGGGCCGACGACGCGCTCGCTGATCTGCTGAACCTGCCTCTGGCGCAGATGCTTTTTGCGGGCCATGACCGGATCGCGCGGGCACTGTTCGTTGTGTTCACGCCCCTGATCGCAGCCGCCACCCTGATGCTCGGCAGCTTTTCGCGCCTGGGTCTCTGGCCGCAGATCCTGGCCGCCGTGCTGATCGTGATCCCGCTCCAGGCGATCTGGAATACGGCCGAGGCGGCGGCGCTGAGGGACGCTGATCTGTACCTGCTGGCCTATCTGCAACCATTCGTGGCCGCACTGGTGGCCTTGACGCTGGCCGGGCTGGCGATGGTCGGGCGGGCCCGCCTGTCACCGGGCAGGCTTTGGGCATGATCCTGCATTTCTATATCGCGCGTCGCTTCCTGCGGGCCTTCGGGATCGTGCTCGCGGTTTTCATCGCGATCATCCTGCCCATCGATCTGGCCGATCAATTGCGCAATATCGGCCCGGACCAGGGCTTTGGCCCGGTGCTGGAGCTTGGCCTCCTGAACCTTCCGGGCACGCTCTACCAGTTGATACCGCTGCTGGTGCTGCTTGCGACATTGCTGATGTTTCTCGGACTTGCACGCAGTTCCGAACTGGTGGTGGTGCGGGCGGCAGGCCGGTCGGCGCTGCGCAGCGCGGCGGCGCCCATGGCGACGGCCTTTCTGATCGGGGTGCTGGCGGTGTCGGTTCTGAACCCGGTCGTGGCCGCGACTGAACGGCGCTTCGACATTACCATGGCGCGCTACCTCGGTACCGAGGAGCGCACGGTTTCGATCAGCGCCGAGGGTCTTTGGCTGCGGCAGGGCACCGCCGAGGCGCAGACCGTGATCCGTGCCGCGGCCAGCAATTCCGACGGCACGCATCTGTTCGGCGTCAGCTTCTTCACCTTCGGACCCGACAGCGAGATGGTGCAACGCTTCGCTGCGCGGGAGGCGGAACTGGGCGACGGCGCCTGGATCCTGACCGATGCGATCCGGTGGCCCATTCAGGGCGCGCCGAACCCGCAGATGGCGGCCACGCGATTCGATACGCTGACCGTGGCCTCGACGCTCACGCGCGAACAGATCCGCGACAGTTTCGGCCGCCCCGAAACCGTACCGATCTACGATCTGCCGGGGTTCATCCGGCAACTCGACGCCGCCGGGTTCGCGGCGCTGCAACACCGGGTTTGGCTGCAGATGGAATTGTCCGCGCCGCTGAGCTTCGCGGCGATGGTGCTGATCGCAGCGGGCTTCACGATGCGCCACACCAGGTTCGGCCGCACCGGCGTGATGGTTCTGACGGCGATCCTTCTGGGCTTCGCGATGTTCTTCATCCGAAGTTTCGCTCAGGTATTGGGGGAATCGGGTCAATTGCCCGTACTGGTCGTGGCGTGGATGCCGCCGGTCGCTGCGATCTTGCTGGCGCTCGGGTTTTTGCTACACGTGGAGGACGGATGACTCGGCGCGCCACGCTCGACCCCACCACCGAGTTCGGGCTGACGGTCCAGCTGAACGGCTTCGGCGCCAGCCGCAATGGCCGCAGCCACGACCGCAGTTGCATGCGCTAGGCAGCGGCGCGAAAACCGTCTAGATGCCGGACGATCCGGCGACAGGAAAGACCAGATGATGACGCAATCCGCCATTCTCCGTCTCGTTCGCACGGTCGGACTGGCCGCCGCGCTGGCCACCACCTCCCCGGCTCTGGCGCAGAACCCGTTCTCGGCTGCGGCCTGGGTCAACGGCGATATCGTGACCCATTACGAGGTCGAGCAGCGGGCGCTGTTTCTCGATATCGTCCGGACCCCCGGTGATCTCGAGGCGCAGGCGCTCGAGGCGCTCGTCAACGAACGGCTGCAGTCGCAACTGGCCGACGAGATGGGCCTGACCGCGACACCCGAGGAGATCGAGGAAGGTGTGGTCGAATTCGCCGCGCGTGCTGATCTGGGCGTCGAACAGTTCCTGCGCCAGGTGGGCGAGGAAGGCGTGGCGCCGGAAACCGTGCGCGATTTCGTGGCTGCGGGCATTTCCTGGCGCAAGGTGGTGCAGACGCGGTTCGGCCCCGTCGCAAGGGCCGATGCCAACGAACCCGCGGTCGAGACCGCCCGGCTTTATTCCACCAGCCTCGACGATGCAGAACTGCTGCTGGCAGAGATCGTGGTCCCGATCACCGCCCAGAACCAGGATACCCTGCGCGAGGAAATCGGACGCCTGGCCGATGATCTGAACGGCCGGACCGATGATTTCTCGGAAGCCGCGCGTCGGTTCTCGGTGGTGCCCACGCGCGAGGAAGGCGGGCTGACCGGATGGCGCCCGTTCTCGGCGATCCCCCCGGTGCTGCGCGAGTATTTCTTGACCCTCGCCCCCGGCGAAACCTCGGAGCCAATCTCGCTGGGGCCGGCCTGGGCGATCTACCAGATGCGCGGCGTGCGCGAGCGTGGCTTCCGCCCGCCCGCCACCAGTGCCATCGAATACGCCACAATCCCCGTGGCCGGTGGCCTGACGCCCGAGGGGCTGGCCGCTGCCGCCGAATTGCGTGCCGCCGTCGATTCCTGTGAAGATCTTTACGGCCAGAGCCCCGCCGGGCTGGAGATCACGACCGCGCCGCTGCGCGATATCCCCACCGATATCGCGATGGCGCTTTCACCTCTCGACCCCGGCGAGATGTCCTTCGAGGTGACGCGGCAGTCGGGCAGTGTCCTGTTGGTTGTTATGATGTGCGACCGCGAAGTCGAGACGCCCGAAGGCGGGCTGGAGGCCATTCAGCAGGGGCTGTTCACGGCCGGGCTGGAAAGCTATGCCGACACGCTTCTGGCCGAACTTCATGCCGACGCGATCATCGAATACACCCCCTGACGCGGACGCGCCGATGCGGCCCGTCGCGCTGACCATCGGGGACCCCGCGGGGATCGGCCCCGAAATCATCGTCAAGGCATGGCAGGCGCTGAAATCGGCCTGTCCTTTCGTTCTGATTGCCGATCCCCGGCATGTCGCCGGTCTGGGCGTGCCGCTGGTAGAGGTGGACGACCCGGCCGAGGCCAGCGACGTTTCGGCGCGTGCCCTGCCGGTTCTGGCCCATGACTTTCCCGGTGACAGCGGCCCGGCGCGTCCTGATCCCCAAGACGCCGCCGCGGTGATCGCGGTGATCGACCGGGCCGTGGCCCTGGCGCGCAGCGGCGCAGTCTGCGCCGTCACCACCGCACCGATCACCAAGAAGGCGCTGATCGACGGGGCCGGGTTCGGCTTTCCCGGTCATACCGAATACCTCGCCCATCTCGCCGGGGCGGAGCGCGCGGTGATGATGCTGGCCTCGGACGCCCTGCGCGTGGTGCCCGCCACCATCCACATCCCCCTGGCCGCGGTGCCCGGGGCGCTGACGCCCGCCCTGCTCGAAGACACGATCCGCATCACCCGCGCGGCGTTGCAGCGCGATTTCGGCATTGATCGCCCCCGGCTCGCCGTGACGGGCCTGAACCCGCATGCCGGCGAGGGCGGCACGATGGGGCGCGAAGACCTGGAGGTGATCGCACCAGTCGTGGCCCGGCTGGCCGCCGAAGGGCTGGATGTCACCGGCCCCACCCCCGCCGACACGATGTTTCACGCAGGGGCGCGCGCCGGTTATGACGCGGCGATCGCCATGTATCACGACCAGGCGCTGATCCCGGTCAAGACACTGGCCTTCGACGCAGCGGTCAATGTCACGCTGGGCCTGCCCTTCATCCGTACCTCGCCCGATCACGGCACGGCTTATGACATCGCGGGCCGGGGCGTGGCGCGGCCCGACAGCCTGATCGCGGCCCTGCGCCTGGCCCATCGGATGGCCATAACCCGCCTGGCGCCCCTGTCCGCGCCATGACCGCTGCTGCGCCCAATATCCTCTGTATCGGCTCGGTCCTCTGGGACCATATCGGGCGCACAGACCTGCCGATGGTCGCCGGCAATGACAAGCCCGGCCGCATCACGCGGCTGCCGGGCGGGGTGGCGCTCAACATCGCGATGACGCTGAAACGGGCGGGGATGACGCCTGCGATCTTGTCGGTGGTGGGGCGCGACGCGCTCGGCCAGGCCCTGATCATCGCCTGCGAGGAACTGGGCCTGATCACCGATCACATCCTCGTCGATCCGCATTTGCCCACCGATCAATACATGGCGATCGAGGCCAAGGGAAAACTGATCGCGGCCATCGCCGATGCCCATTCGCTCGAGGCGGCGGGCGCGCGCATCCTTGCGCCGCTCTATGACGGGCGGCTTGGCACGGCCGAGGCGTTCTGGCCCCATCCGATCGCCATCGACGGCAACCTCACGCGCGCGCTTCTGGGCGAGATCGCGGTCGATCACGCCTTTCTCGGGGCCGATCTGCGCCTTGCGCCCGCCTCGCCCGGCAAGGCGGAACGCCTGCGCGTGTTCCTCGGTCATCCGCGCGCCTGTTTCTACGTCAATTGCGAGGAGGCGCAGCTGATCTCGGGCCGCAAGGTCGCAGGCTCCGAGGCGGCGGCCGCGGCGATGATCAAGGCCGGTGCGGCGCGGGTGCTTGTCACCGACGGGTCGGAACCGGCGATGGATGCCGACCGCAGCGGCGGGCTGGTCTGCCGCCCGCCGCAGGTGACGCCCCGCCGGATCACCGGGGCAGGCGATACGTTCATGGCCACCCATATCGCGGCCGAGATGGCAGGTGTGCCGCGCCAGGCCGCATTGCGCCAGGCCGTGGCCGAGGCGGCGGCCTATGTATCGGGGGAGAAACGGCCATGGGCGGGATGATCCAGCGCGCACCTGAGGTGGCCGAGGCGATGGACCGGGGTCTGCCGGTCGTGGCCCTCGAAAGCACGATCATCACCCACGGCATGCCGTTTCCGCAGAACCTCGACACCGCACGCGCGGTCGAGGCCGAGGTGCGGCGCGCGGGCGCGGTGCCTGCCACCATCGCGGTGATGGGCGGGCGCATCCGCGTGGGCCTGCCCGGGGAAGACCTTGAGCGTCTGGCGCGCAGCCGTGAGGCCGCCAAGCTCAGCCGCGCCGATCTTGCCGTCTGCCTTGCGCGCGGCGGAACCGGGTCGACGACCGTGGCCGCCACGATGATCTGCGCCGCGCGCGCGGGCATCGCGGTGTTTGCCACCGGCGGCATCGGAGGCGTTCATCGCGGGGCCGAGGATACGTTCGACATCTCCGCCGACCTTCAGGAACTGGCCCAGACCCCGGTGACGGTGGTGGCTGCCGGGGCCAAGGCCATTCTCGACCTGCCGAAAACGCTCGAGGTGCTGGAAACCCTTGGTGTGCCCGTCATCGCCTTTGGCCAGGACGCCTTCCCCGCCTTCTGGTCGCGCGACAGCGGGCTCGGCGCGCCCCTGCGCCTCGATGATCCGGGCCGGATTGCCGCCGCGCATCTGATGCGGGCCCGCCTCGGCCTGCCGGGCGGGCAGCTGGTGGCCAACCCGATCCCCGAAAAGGATGAGATCCCCGCGGCCAGGCTGGCCCCCCTGATCGCCGAGGCGCAAACCCTGGCCCGGGCCAGGGGCATCACCGGCAAGGCCGTCACGCCCTTTTTGCTGCAAACGCTTCATGACCTGACCGAGGGTCAGACGCTGGTGGCCAATATCGCCCTTGTTCTCAACAACGCCCGGCTTGCCGCGCAGATCGCCGCCGCCATGGCCGCAGCCACGCCCGCCGCGTGACAGGCGGCCTTGTGCCGGGGCGTGGGCGACCCTAATCTTGGACGACCCGCATTTTCAGATCGCGATCCTCCGCCCATGAAACTGACCGACACGCCGCCCCCGCCCCGCCGCGGTTTTCTTGCCGGGCTGCGATCCAGCTTCTTCACCGGGCTGATCGTCATCGCCCCGATCGGCATCACCATCTGGCTGATCTGGACGCTGACGGGCTGGATCGACAGCTGGGTGCTCCCACTGATCCCCACCGCCTACAATCCCGCGCTCCTGATCCGCGAATATACCGGGCTCGAGATCGACATCCGCGGCATCGGCGTCGTCACCTTTCTTCTGTTCACGGTGCTGGTGGGCTGGATCGCCAAGGGCATCATCGGCCGATCGCTCATTCGCTGGGCCGAATCCCTCGTCCTGTCGATCCCGGTGATCCGCTCGCTTTATTCCGGGCTGAAACAGATCGCCGAGACGATCCTTCAGCAGGGCCAGACCAATTTCGACAAGGCCTGCCTGATCGAATACCCGCGCAAGGGCATCTGGGCCATCGCCTTCATCTCGACCAAGGCCAAGGGCGAGGTGCAGGCCCTGACCGAGGATGACGTGGTGGCGGTCTTCATGCCGACCACACCCAACCCGACCTCGGGCTTTCTGCTTTTCGTGCCGATGAAGGACGTCAAGGTCCTGTCGATGCCGGTGGAGGATGCGGCCAAGCTGATCATCTCGGCAGGTCTCGTTTATCCCTCGGACCAGCTTCCCGAAGCGGTGCGCAAGGCGATGCCCGACGCGGCCGAGTGACCCTTTCCTCTTTGCTTTGACACATGGCCACGAGGGAGACGCCGGAACGGCGGCGGCAGAACCCTTACTCGGCCTCCACCCACCACACATCCGGCTGCCAGTTGATCCAGTCGCCATAGATCGGCAGCGCCTCGGGATAGCGCAGTTCGGCGTTATGGGCGATCCGGCTGACCGGGGAATGCCATAGCGGGATCACGTAGCGCTGCGCGGTCAGAACCCGGTCCAGCGCCCGCACGGCGGCCACGTAATCCTCCTGGCTGTCCGAGGTCAGCAACCGGTCGATCAGCGCCTCGATCGCCGGGTTGCAGGCTCCCATCAGGTTGCGGGACCCTTCGGTTCCGGCCATCTCGCAGCCCCAGTAAAGCCGCTGTTCGTTTCCGGGACTCAGCGACAGGCCGCGCCGGTAGGGTGTCATGTCGAAATCGAAGGCGTCGGTGCGTTCACGGTATTGCGCGCTGTCGACGGTGGCGATGTCGGGGCGTATGCCCAGCCGGTCCAGCGCCTCGGTATAGATGTTGACGACCGATTGTTCCTCGGTCGATCCCTGCTGCAACAGGATCTCGAAGGTGAAGGGGTCGCCCCCGGGGGTCATCATCTGCCCGTCGACCACCGAATACCCCGCCTCCTCCAGCAGGGCCATCGCGCGCCGGATGCCCGCGCGGTTCGCCTCGCCCCCGTCGCTGACCGGCAGGGCATAGCCCGCGATCGTGCCGGGCAGCAGGTCATCCTCGAACGGGGCAAGGAATTCGGCCACCCGCCCGCTGGCCGGGCCCGGCGCCATGCTCAGCGGCGAGTTCGAGAAATACGAGGTGATGCGCGGTTCGCGCCCGCCATTGAGCGTCTGGTTGATGAACTCGAAATTGAAGGCCTGGATCATCGCCTCGCGCACGCGCCAATCGGCGAATGCGGGCCTGCGGGTGTTCATCACCAGACCGTAAATGCCCGACGGCCGCTGATGCGGGACCACAGACAGCACCACCTCGCCCGACTGGACACGCGGGAAATTGTAATCGGTCTCCCAATCGGCGGCGCTGGTTTCACGGATCGTCGTGATCACCCCGGCGCTGAAGGCCTCGAACATCGCGGTGGCGTCGCCGAAAAACTCCATCCGCACCTCGTCGATCACATGGGTGCCGCGCCGGAACGGCAGATCGGCGCCCCAGTAATCGGGGTTGCGGCGCAGGCTGACGAAGCGGCCCGCCTCGAAATCGTCGATGACATAGGGGGCGCTGGCGATGGGGATGATGTCGATGCCCGAGGCGGTGAAATCCCGCCCCTCCCATTGCGCGGCCTTCAGGATCGGCCGCAGCCCCATGATCAGGGCCAGTTCCCGGTCGGGTTCGGTGAAGGTGATGCGCACGCCGCGCTCGCCCACCGCCTCGATGCGGTCCACCCGCGTCCAGGCATTGAGGTATCGGGGGTGCCCTTCGGTGCCAAGCGTCTCGTATGACCAGATGACGTCCTCGACCGTCACCGGGCTGCCATCGGAGAATCGCGCCTCGGGCCGGAGGGTGAATTCGACCCAGGCGCCGCCGTCGCCCACCTCGACCGATTCGGCCAGCAGACCGTAAAGCGAGAACGGCTCGTCATAGGACCGGCCCATCAGGGACTCGTAGGCCAGGAACCTCAGCTGCCAGGGAACCGATCCGCGCAGGATATGGGGGTTGAGGCTGTCGAAGCTTCCGACCTCGCCGGTGTCGATCCGCCCGCCCGTGGGCGCATCGGGGTTGGCATAGGGAAGATGCGCAAAATCTGGGGGCAGGGCCGGGTCGCCATACATAGCGATGCCATGGGTGGGTTGTGCGCCAGCCCCTGTGGACAGCCCGATAACCATGCCAAGAACGGCGATTATTTTTGCGAAACACTGCGTCGTCATCTGTGAACAATCCCGGTTCGTCCAATGCCTGTTACGCTCTGACGCTACCGGTGGTCATCGGCGTGATCAAACTTTTCGGTTGGACATCCGGCGGTGCGCCGCTTATAACGAACTCACTGCTCGATAGGTTTCTTGCCTGTATGAAACCTGCCTCAATAACTTAACGCCGGCCTCGTGCCGGCGTTTTTTTTTGGCATTCTGCTGCGCCCGCTTCTGCGGTCTCCGTTTCGTCACCGATCTGTGCGGTTCCCGGTCTACCCATCCCCGGTCGCGCCGCCTATGGTCGCGCCGCCCACCAGACGCGAAGGAGACCCCAATGGCCATCACCACCGACCTGTCCGGCAAGACCGCGATCATTACCGGATCGAATTCCGGCATCGGCCTGGGCGTCGCCCGGGAACTGGCACGCGCGGGGGCCGACATTGTCCTGAATTCCTTCACCGACCGCGACGAAGATCACGCGCTGGCCGCCGAGATCGCGTCCGAGACGCGTGTTGCCGCCCGCTACATCAAGGCCGACATGTCGAAGGGTGAAGACTGCCGCGCCCTGATCGAGACGGCGGGCACCTGCGATATCCTGGTCAACAATGCCGGCATTCAGCATGTCGCGGCCATCGATCAGTTCCCGGTCGACAAATGGAACGCGATCATCGCGATCAACCTGAACGCGGCCTTCCATACCACCGCCGCGGCGCTGCCCCTGATGCGCAAGGCCGGGTGGGGGCGCGTCATCAACATCGCCTCGGCCCATGGGCTGACCGCCTCACCCTACAAATCCGCCTATGTCGCGGCGAAACACGGCATCGTCGGCATGACCAAGGTGGTGGCCCTTGAAACCGCCGAAGACCCGATCACCGCCAATGCGATCTGCCCGGGTTACGTGCTGACCCCGCTGGTCGAGGCGCAGATCCCCGACACGATGAAGGAATACGACATGAGCCGCGAGGACGTGATCCGCAACGTCATGCTGACCCGGCAGCCGTCGCGCGAATTCGCCACCGTCGAACAGATGGGCGGCACCGCCGCCTTCCTGTGTTCCGACGCCGCGGCCCAGATCACCGGCACCACGATCAGCGTCGATGGCGGCTGGACAGCGTTGTGAGCGGGCAACCCAAACCAATCAACCTCGCCCTGCAGGGCGGCGGCGCGCATGGCGCCTTCACCTGGGGTGTGCTCGAGGTGCTGCTCGACACGCCCGAGATCGAGATCGCGGGCATATCAGGCACCTCGGCCGGGGCGCTGAACGGGGCCGCGGTCAAGGCGGGCCTGTCGCAGGGGTCGCGCGACCTGGCGCGCGAAAACCTGGCCTGGGTCTGGAGCCAGGTCGGCGCCATCGACGACCCGGTCTTCGCGCCCTGGCTCAGCGCCGTCTCGCCCGAGGCGATCAGCTTGGCCATCGAAACCTCGCTGCCCTTCGCGATGAACGACGCGATGTCGCGCATGGTCAGCCCCTATGCCACCGGGCCGTTCTATACCAACCCGCTGGAACGCATCGTCACCCGGTTTCACTACGATGATATCTGCTGCCTCGACCGGGGCCCCGATTTCCATATCTGCGCCACCAATGTGCGGACGGGGAAGATCCGCGTGTTCACCGGGGATGAGATCGGGCCGAAGGCGGTGATGGCCTCGGCCTGCCTGCCGACGATGTTCCGCGCGGTGGAAATCGAGGATCCGGAAACCGGTGCGCTGAACGCCTATTGGGATGGCGGCTATACCGGCAATCCCGCGCTGTTCCCGCTGTTCGATCCCGCGCTGCCCCGCGACATCCTGATCGTCAACATCAACCCGCTCTACCGGGAAGAGGTGCCGAAATCGGCGCGCGAGATCCAGAACCGGATCAACGAGATCAGCTTCAATTCCTCGCTCCTGCGGGAATTGCGCGCGATCGAATTCGTGCAGCGCCTGCTGGCTCAGGGCGCGGTCGAGGAAGGGGCGATGAAACAGGTGCTGGTGCACATGATCGCCGATGACGACCTGATGCGGCAGTTGTCGGTCGCCACGAAACTGGTGGCCACGCCGCAGGTCCTGCACCAGCTGCGCGAGGCCGGGCAAACCGCCGCGAAGGGCTTTCTCGACGCCCATTTCGACGCCATCGGGCAGGACAGCAGCGTCGACTTGCCCGCGATGTTTTCATGATCGCCGATCCGGCTTGCCACATTCGCCCCACGGGGGCATTGCGCGCACATGCAGGATGACGTGACGAACACCAGGGCATTGACGGCCGAGGGTCTGGGCACAGCGCTTCTGCTGGTGGGGTTGGTGGGTTCCGGCATCATGGCCGAGACCCTGTCACCGGACAATACCGGGGTGGCGCTTCTGGCCAATGCCATCGCCACGGGCGCGGTGCTATATGTTCTGATCACGCTTCTCGGCCCCGTCTCAGGCGCCCATTTCAACCCCGCCGTCACCTTCGCCTTCGCGCTGACCCGCGCCATCGCGCCGGGCCGGGCCCTGGCCTTTGTCGCGGTGCAGATCGCGGGCGGTATCCTCGGGGTCTGGCTGGCGCATGCCATGTTCGATCTGCCGATCCTGCAGATATCCGCCACCGAACGGACGGGCCCCGGGCAATTGACGGCCGAGATCGTCGCGGCCTCGGGCCTTGTCTTCACGATCCTTGGCGGTCTGCGCCATGCGCCCGCGCAGGTGCCTGCGCTTGTTGCGGCCTATATCACAGGGGCCTACTGGTTCACCGCATCGACCAGTTTCGCCAATCCCGCCGTCACCATCGCGCGCAGCCTGACCGACACGTTCGCGGGCATCCTGCCCGCACATGTCGCCCCCTTCATCGTGATGCAGCTGATCGGCGCGGCCCTTGCCGTGGCCCTTGCCCGCTGGCTTTTCCGGTAACCGCGCCCGATTTGCTTCAAGAGCTCATCGGGCAGGCGCGTCAGCGACGGGGGCCGCCTCCAGTTCCCCGCTCAACTCAGCGCGGTCACCCACAGGATCGTGGCGTCGTCATCCGAGGTCGAGATCACGTTATGCCCCATCGAGGCGTCGTAATAGGCGCTGTCGCCGCGTTTCATGTCCACCGGCGCGTAGAACTCGGTCAAAAGGCGGATGGTTCCGGTAAGGACATAAAGAAATTCCTCGCCGTCATGGCGCACCCAGCCGTCGAATTCCTCGAAACTGCGTGCGCGGATGCGGGCGCGGTAGGGCAACATGGATTTCCGGGTCAGCGCACCGGCCAGCAATTCATGCTCATAAGTGGCCGTGGCATGCGCCTCGCCCTCGCCTGCGGTGGTGACGGCCAGCCGCCCGGTCACCAGCGGGCTGGAGGGAGGGGTGAACAGCTGCGGCACCGAAATGCCCAGGCCCACGGCCAGCTTCTTCAGCGCCTCGTAGGTGGGCGACATCTGGCCATTCTCGATCTTCGACAGGGTCGACCGCGCCAGCCCGGCCTGCTGCGCGGCCTGTTCCAGCGTCCAATCGCGCGCCTTTCTGAGCGCGCGCACCCGTTCGGCCAGGTTGACAGGCGCCATATCCACGTCCGCCTCGCCCGAGGCGCGGGCCAGTCTGATCAGGCTGGGTTCGGTATCGCCATTGTCCATGGACGAGGGATTTACGCGCCCGCCCGGCGGCTTGCAACGGCGGTCGCGCTTGTCTAGCGACGGGGGATGGATCCCTGCCCCGCCCCTTTCAACCTCGCCGGTTACGTGCTGGCCGCAGGCCGCCGGACGCCCGACAAGATCGCTTTGGCGCTGCTTGGCCCCACCCGGTCGGAACGCTGGAGCTATGCGCGCCTGATCCGTGCCATCGAGGGGATGGCCGGGGGGCTCAGGGCCGCGGGGCTGACACCGGGCGACCGGGTGCTTCTGCGGCTCGGCAACACGCCCGCTTTTCCGGTGGGCTTTCTGGGCGCGCTGGCCGCCGATCTCGTGCCGGTGCCCACCGCCGCCGGGCTGACCGTGCCCGAGATCACGGCGCTGGCCCGTGCGATCGATCCCGCCGCGATCCTGGCCGAGGACGGGATCACGCTGCCCGGGGGATGCCGCGCGCCGGTCCTGACCGATCTGGCTTCGCTGATGGTGCATCATCCGATGGCCCCGGTGGCGGGTGATCCGGACCGGGCGGGCTATATCGTTTTTACCTCGGGCAGTTCCGGTCGGCCCAAGCCTGTTGTCCATGCCCATCGCGCGATATGGGCGCGGCGGATGATGTGGGATGGCTGGTATGGCCTGACGCCCGGGGACCGGCTGCTGCATTCGGGCGCCTTCAACTGGACCTACACGCTCGGCACCGGCCTGATGGACCCCTGGGCCATCGGCGCGACGGCGCTGATCCCCACGCCCGGTACCGGACCCGAGGCGCTGCCGCTGCTGCTGAGGCGCCATGACGCCACGATCTTCGCCTCGGTGCCCGGCATCTACCGCAAGCTTCTGTCGCGCGATGCCGCGCTCGACCTGCCGCGCCTGCGCCATGGCCTGAGCGCGGGCGAAAAACTGCCCGAACGCCTGCGCGGCGCCTGGCGGCAGGCGACGGGAACCGAGCTGCACGAGGCGCTTGGCATGTCGGAATGTTCCACCTTCATCTCGGGCGCGCCCGACCGGCCCGCGCCCGAGGGCAGGCTCGGTTTTCCGCAGCCCGGGCGCCGCATCGCCATCCTGTCCGAAGATGGCAATGCCGTCGCGCGGGGCGACACCGGCATCCTTGCGGTCCACCGCGATGATCCGGGCCTGTGCCTCGGCTATCTTGATGGCGACCGGACCGAACTGCCGCTTGCCGGTGACTGGTTCCTGACCGGCGACCTCGTCTCCGAGGCGCCGGATGGCGCGCTCGGCTATCACGGGCGGCGCGACGACCTGCTGACCACGGGCGGGTTCCGCATCGCCCCGGCCGAGATCGAGGCGGTGTTCGCCGCCGCGCCCGATGTGGGCGACTGCGCCGCCTGCGCCGTGATGGTCAAGGCGGATACCGCCGTGCTGGCGCTGATCCATACCGGCCCGGCTGCGGACTCCGCGCTGCGCGCGCTGGCCGAAACCCATCTGGCCGATTACAAGCGCCCCCGGCTCTACCTCCGCCGCCCGGCCCTGCCCCGCAGCGCCAATGGCAAGCTCGATCGCCGTGCGCTCCCCGATCTTGTGAAAGGTGCGACATGATCAAGCTCGACATCCTCTCCGATCCGATCTGCCCGTGGTGTTTCATCGGCTGGACCTATCTCGCCCGCGCGATGGAGGCGCGGCCCGATCACCCCTTCGACATCGAATGGCACCCGTTCCAGCTGAACCCCGACATGCCCGCAGGCGGCATGGACCGCCGGGCGTATCTGGAAGCGAAGTTCGGCGGCCAGCAGGGCGCGGTCGAGGCCTATATGCCGGTGGTCGAGAACGCCGCGCGGGCAGGGCTTGAGATCGATTTCGAAGCCATCGCGCGCACGCCAAACACGCTTTATGCCCACCGCCTGCTGCATTGGGCGGGGCTGGAGGGGCGGCAGACGCCGACAAAGCTCGCGCTTTTCCGCGCCTATTTTCAGCAGGGCCGCGATATCGGCGACAGGTCTGTGCTGGCCGATCTGGCGGCGGATGCGGGCCTTGACCGCGCGATGATCGCGCAGCTTCTGGAGGGTGACGCCGATGCCGAGGATATCCGCGCCCGCGACGCCCATGCCCGCGCCCGCGGCGTGACCGGGGTGCCGACCTTCATCATCGCCGGTCAGCACGTGTTGCGCGGGGCGCAGCCCACAGATCTCTGGACCCGTGTGATCGACGAGATCGCCGAACAGATCGCGGGCCAGGATACGGCACCAGACCCGGGGGCGTCTTGACCCTCGATCCGCCTGCCCGGCTCGGCCGTGTCGAATTCATCGCGCTGGTGGGTATGATCTATGCCACCGTCGCGTTCTCCATCGACGCGATGCTGCCCGCCCTGCCCGAGATCGCCCTTGCCCTGACGCCCGAGCGGCAGACACTGGCCCTGCTCGTGGTCACCAGCTTTGTTCTGGGCCTCGGGGTCGGCACACTGTTCACCGGGCCGCTGTCCGACAGTTACGGGCGCAAGCCGGTGATCTTCTGGGGCGGCGTGCTTTACTGTGGCGGCGCGGCACTGGCCTGGCAGGCGCAAAGCCTCGACTGGCTGCTCGCGGCCCGCGTGATCCAGGGCCTCGGCGCCGCAGGCCCCCGCGTCGTGGTCACCGCGATCATCCGCGACCTCTACAAGGGGCGCGAGATGGCCCAGATCATGTCTTTTGCCATGCTGATCTTCACCCTGTTTCCCGCCATCGCCCCGCTGATCGGGGCGGCGATCATCTGGGGCTTCGGCTGGCGGGCGATCTTTGTCGCCTTTCTTGGCTTTTCGCTGATCTCGGTGGGCTGGCTGATGCTGCGCCAGGCCGAAACGCTGCCCGCGCCTGCGCGGCGCCCGTTCCGCCTGTCGCCGCTCTGGCAGGCGATGAAAGAGGCGCTGGCGCTCCGGCAGATGCAACTGTCGATCCTGGCGCAGATGATGGTCTTCGGCTGCATCTTCGGCGCGGTCTCCTCGGTGCAGGGGATTTTCGACCAGGCCTATGGCATGGCGGCCAGCTTTCCGGTCTGGTTCGCCGCGATGGCGCTGCTGTCGGCCCCGGCCGCGCCGGTCAACGGCATGCTGGTGATCCGGCTTGGCATGCGCCCTCTGGTGCGGCGCGCGATGGCGGCACAGATGACGGGATCGGTCATCGTGGCGGCACTTGTGATCACAGGCCTGCTTGGTCCGTCCGAGGTCTGGGTCTTTGCCGCCTGGGGCGTGACGGTCTTTGCGCTGGCGGGGTTTTCCATCGGCAACCTCAACGCGCTGGCGCTGGAACCCCTTGGCCATATCGCGGGGATGGCGGCCAGCATCATGGGCGCGCTGGCCACGATCGGAGGAGCCGTCATAGGGTCCGTGATCGGGCAGCTGTTCGACGGAACGGCGGTGCCTCTGATCCTGTCCTGCGGGGTGCTGAGCGCCACGGGTGCCGTCATCATGGCCTTCATGCCGCGCGAACAGGTCGTGTCGGGCTGAAGAGGGACGAACCCTCTTCGCAGGCGTGTCGCACGGCCCCCGGGCCGTTTCAGGCCGGCGCCGTCGCCTTGGCCTGTTCCGCCAGGTCGCGGGCGATGGCGAAGGCGCCCTTGATCTTGTCGGCCTCGCGGTCCCAGTCGCGCCGCAGGATGATCTTGTTGTCCTTGATGCGGGCCAGCCCCTGCTGCGCCTCGACGAAACTGACCAGCCCGGCGGGGTTGGGGAACTTGTCGTTGTGAAACTGCACCGTCGCGCCCTTGGGCCCGGCATCCATGCGCGCGATATGGGCGCGCTTGCACATCGTCTTGATGCGCACGACCAGAAGCAGGGTGTTGACCTCTTTCGGAAGCTTGCCGAACCGGTCGATCAGTTCGGCGGCGAAACCTTCCAGCTCCACCTTCGTTTCAAGCTGGCTGAGACGTCGGTAAAGGCCCAGACGCACATCGAGGTCGGGCACGTAATCTTCTGGTATAAGAACCGGCACCCCAAGGTTGATCTGCGGCGACCACTGCCCGTCATCCGCGGTCAGCCCCTCGCCCTCGCCCGACCGGATGCGCGCGATCGCTTCCTCCAGCATCGACTGGTACAGTTCGAACCCGACCTCGCGGACATGGCCGGATTGTTCCTCGCCCACGATATTGCCCGCACCCCGGATATCGAGATCCTGGCTGGCGATGGTGAAGCCCGCCCCGAGGCTGTCGAGCGATCCCAGAACCCGCAGCCGCTTTTCCGCCGTCGGCGTCAGCTTGGCGCGCGGTTTCGTCGTCAGATAGGCATAGGCGCGGGTCTTGGACCGGCCCACGCGGCCCCTGATCTGGTAAAGCTGCGCCAGCCCGAACATGTCGGCGCGGTGGATGACCATGGTGTTGGCCGTGGGGATATCGATTCCGGATTCGATGATCGTGGTGGCCAACAGCACGTCGTATTTGCCGTCGTAAAAGGCCACCATCCGGTCATCCAGTTCGCCCGCCGCCATCTGCCCGTGGGCCACGACGAAACTGACCTCGGGCACCTGGTCCTTCAGGAAGGTCTCGATCTCGGCGATATCCTCGATCCGGGGCACCACGAAGAAACTCTGCCCGCCCCGGTAATGTTCGCGCAGCAGCGCCTCGCGCACCGTGACCGTGTCGAATTCGCTGACATAGGTGCGGATCGCCAGCCGGTCGATGGGCGGCGTGCCGATCATCGACAGGTCGCGCACCCCGCTGAGCGACATCTGCAAGGTGCGCGGGATCGGCGTGGCCGACAGGGTCAGCACATGAACGTCCGACCGCATTTCCTTGAGCCGTTCCTTGTGGGTGACGCCGAAACGTTGTTCCTCGTCCACGATCAGAAGGCCCAGACCCTTGAACCGCACGCCCTTGGCCAGCAGGGCATGGGTGCCGATCACGATATCGACGGACCCGTCGGCCAGCCCCTTGCGGGTGTCGGCGGCCTGTTTGGCGGGCACGAAACGGCTGAGCTGCCGGACGGTCATGGGAAAGCCCCGGAACCGGTCCTGGAACGTCTTGGCATGCTGGCGCGCCAGCAATGTCGTGGGCGCGATCACGGCCACCTGCAACCCGGCGGCGGCGGCGGCAAAGGCGGCGCGCATCGCCACCTCGGTCTTGCCAAAGCCCACGTCGCCCACCACAAGACGGTCCATCGGGCGCCCGGCCTGCAGGTCTTCCATCACGTCGGCGATGGCGCTGAGCTGGTCATCGGTTTCCTCATAGGGAAAGCGGGCGCAGAACGCCTCCCACATGTCGCCGGGCGCTTCCAGGATCGGGGCGCGGCGCAGCTCGCGTTCGGCGGCGATGCGGATCAGCCGGTCGGCGATCTGGCGGATGCGTTCCTTGAGCCTGGCCTTCTTCGCCTGCCACGCCCCGCCGCCCAGCCGGTCCAGAAGCCCTGCTTCATGGCCGTAGCGGCTGAGCAGTTCGATGTTTTCCACCGGCAGGAACAACCGGTCACCGCCCGCATATTCCAGCGCCAGGCATTCATGGGGCGCGCCCATGGCCGTGATCGTCTCGAGCCCGTTGTACTTGCCGACCCCGTGATCGACATGGACCACAAGATCCCCGGGGCTGAGCGATTGCGCTTCGGTCAGGTAATTCTCGGCTCGCTTGGTTTTCCGCTTCGGCCGGATCAGCCGGTCGCCCAGCACGTCCTGCTCCGAAATCACCGCAAGCCCGGCGCCGGTGAACCCCTGTTCCAGCGGCCAGACGGCCAGCTGCACCGGCCCGGGCGCGCGCACCGGGGTCTTCGACCCGGACAACCCGAGGCCTTCACCGCTTTCGATCAGGGCGGCATCAGTGATCCCCTGATCCTCCAGAAGGCCCTGCAACCGCTCCCGCGCGCCCTCGGACCAGGATGCGACGACGACTTGATGGGTGGCGCCGAGCGCGCGGATATGATCGGCGAGCGCCCCGAACAGGCTCAGGTTCTCCTGCTGGCGCTCTGGCGCGAAAGACCGGCCCACGCGCCCGCCCGCATCGATCACCCCGGGCCCCGGGGCCTGTTGCAGGGGCGAGAACTGGATCACCCGCCGGGCGGCCACCACCGCGCCCCAGGCGTCGTCGTCGAGGTAAAGCTGGCCGGGCGGCAGGGGTTTGTAGACCGTGTCCATCCGCCCCTTCTGGCTGAGCGCGGTCTTGCGCACGTCATACTGGTCGGCGATCCCCTCCCACCGTGCGATCCGCTGCGGGGTGGATTGGTCATCCAGCGTGATCGTGGCCCCGGGCAGATAGTCGAACAGCGTCTCCAGCCGCTCATGAAAGAACGGCAGCCAGTGTTCGACGCCCTGATGCTTGCGACCCGCGCTGACCGCCTCGTAAAGCGGGTCATCGGTGCCGGCGGCGCCGAACTCGACCCTGTAATTCTGCCGGAACCGCCGGATCGCGGCCTCGTCGAGGATCACCTCCGAGGCCGGCGCGAGGTCGATCCGGGTCAGTTTATGCGTTGTGCGCTGGCTGACCGGGTCGAAGCGGCGCGCGCCGTCCAGCGTGTCGCCGAAAAGGTCGAGGCGCACCGGCGCCGCCTCGCCCGGCGGCCAGACATCGATGATGCCGCCACGCACCGCGAAATCGCCGGGTTCGGTCACCGTCGGGGCCTGCGCATATCCCATGCGCGTCAGGAACGCCCGCAACCCGGCCTCGTCGATCCGCCCGCCGACATCGGCGGCAAAACTCGCGTCGCGCAGCAGGTCGCGGGGCGGCACGTATTGGGTGACCGCGCTCAGCGTGCTCAGAACGACGAACCGCCCCGACATTCCGCCCGCCAGAGCGGCCAGCGTCGCCATCCGCGCCGCCGAGATATCGGGGTTCGGGCTGACACGGTCATAAGGCAGGCAATCCCAGCCCGGAAACAGCAGCACCGGCATTTTCGGGTCGAAGAATTCCAGCGCCGTGGCCATCGCGGCCATCCGCTTGTCATCGCGTGCGACATGCAGCACGGGGCCGTCCAATCTGACGGCCTCGTCCAGCACCAGCCTGGCGTCAAACCCCTCGGGCGCGCCGCCGCAGGTGATATGGGTGTCAGGGGGAACCATCGCGCGCCTCACCTACGCCGGGGGGCGCGGGTGTCAAGCCGGGTTCGCGCGGACCGGTCAGTTCAGGGGGTTGAAGGTGACATTGGTATACATGCCCCACATCGCGGTGACGAAGATGAACACCACCCCCATCGCCTGCACCATCATCCGGTGCAGCCTGAGTGCCCCTGCCAGGTCATCGAATTCACGTGCCCTGAGCTTGCGCGCCGTCACCACCGACAGGCCGCCCACGCAGACCAGCGGCAGGAACAGCAGCAGCACGGCCTGGCAGAATTCCACGCCGTAGCCGAAACCCAGAACCGCAAGCCCGGTGATCACGAAGGCCGCCATTCCCACAAGGCCCGGCCCCGCCGCCTCGATCGTGCCAAGGATCGAACGCACATTGACCTCGGCCAGAAGCCGCATGTCTGCCGCGCTTTCGGCATGGCCGCGCCGGGCCCGCGCCACGATATGGAACGGCACGCCCAGAACCCAGTGCGACAGGGTGGACCACAGGATCGCAAGCACGATCCAGTACCACAGGTTGGAAAACGACCGCAGGTCGATGACTTCGGTCACAAGTTCGAGGAAATCCACCGTAGGCCCGGTCTGTTGTTGTTCGTTTTGTCTGGCGCGCAGCATATGCCCGCCCTGCGGCGGTTTCCACCCTTGAGATGCGGGGGGCTGCGTGGCACCGGTTGTCCATCCGAACGGACGACCCTGACGACAAGGACCGCTGACAGATGACGCGCCCGCCCTACCCCGCCACGCGCCTGCGCCGCACCCGCGCCACGCCCGCGCTCCGCAACCTGGTGCGCGAGACGGAGGTTTCGGTCAATGACCTGATCTGGCCGCTGTTCGTGCGCCAGGGTGAGGGTATCGAGGAACCGGTGGCCTCCATGCCCGGCGTCGTGCGCCGGTCGGTCGACAAGATCGTCGCGGCGGCGCGCGAGGCCGCTGACCTGGGCATCCCCGCGATCTGTATCTTCCCCTATACCGAACAGGCCGACCGGACCGAGGATTGCGCCGAGGCCTGGAGCCCCGACAACCTGTCGAACCGCGCGATCCGGGCAATCCGGGATGCCGGGATCGAGGTGGCGATCATGACCGACATCGCGCTCGACCCCTACAATATCAACGGCCATGACGGGTATGTCCGCGACGGCGAGATCCTCAATGACGAAACCGTCGCGGCGCTGGTCAGGATGGGGCTGGCGCAGGCCGAGGCGGGGGCGGATATCCTCGGCCCCTCCGACATGATGGACGGGCGCATCGGTGCACTGCGTGCCGCGCTGGAGGCCGAGGGGCATACCAAGGTCACCATCATGTCCTATGCCGCCAAATACGCCAGCGCCTTCTACGGCCCGTTCCGTGATGCCGTGGGCGCCTCGGGTGCGCTGACCGGCGACAAGAAAACCTATCAGATCGACCCCGGCAACCGGGCCGAGGGGCTGGCCTGTGCCGCCCGCGACCTTTCCGAAGGGGCCGACATGGTGATGGTCAAACCCGGCCTGCCCTATCTCGACATGGTGCGCGCGGTGAAGGACCGGTTCGATGTGCCGACCTTCGCCTACCAGGTCAGCGGCGAATACGCGATGATCGAGGCGGCGGCGGCTCATGGCTGGATCGACGGGGACAAGGTGATGCTGGAAACCCTGCAATCCTTCCGGCGCGCGGGCTGTGACGGGGTTTTGACCTATTTCGCCCCCCGCCTCGCACGTGCGATCAACGCCTAGGGGGCACATCGGCGGGTCGCCGCACATCTGGTGGATTTTCGGTGACAGGCCGCGCGCTTTGGCGTATCCTGTTCTCCAATAACGGCGGCCTGCCCGCCGATAACGAAACAGGCGCCAAAGGGTGCCGGAACATGAGGCATGGGATGAGCAGCATCTCGAACCCGAAATTTTCTCGGCGCAGCTTCGTCATGGGCGGCGCGGCACTTCCGCTGCTGGCGGCCTGTGGCGGCAATGGCGTAAACTCACGCGCGGCCCAGCGGCTGGATCAGCGTGTCGATGCCGCGCTTGATTTCATGTATCAGGAGGTGCCGGGCTCCGAGGAACTGGCCTTCAACGCCGCCGGCATGCTGGTGATGCCGCTCATCACCGAGGCGGGGTTCGGTTTCGGCGGATCCTACGGGCGCGGCGCGCTCAGGATCGGCAGCGCCACGGTCGATTACTATTCCGCCATTGCGGGCACCTTCGGTCTGCAGATCGGGGCACAGCAATACGCCCATACCCTGTTCTTCATGACGGAAGTCGCCCTGCGCGAATTCCGGGAATCTGCCGGTTGGGCGATCGGGGCCGATGTGCGCTATGCTGTGATCAATGATGGCGGCACGCTCGGGCTCGACACCAACACGCTGCTCGATCCGGTGATCGCGCTGGTCTACGGGCAAGCGGGGCTGATCGTGGGCGCCACGCTGGATGGCACGCGCTATTCGCGGATCATTCCCTGACCTCTGCCCGTACCCGCACGGGGCCTTTGCATTTGCTGTAGGTGGGGTCTAGGACATCGGCATAATCCGTATCCCCGAGGTGTCATGCCGATCCTTGTGACCTGGCTCTTGCGTCTTGCGACCGTCGCGGTGGCCCTGTCTGTTGCCGTGATCCTGGCCGCCTTGTGGATGGCGACCCGGTCGATCCCCGATTATGGGGCCGAATGGCAGGTGCCGGGCCTGACCGCACCGGTGGAGATCATCCGCACCCAGGGCGCCGTGCCGCATGTCTTCGGTGAAACCGATGCCGACGTGTTCTATGGGCTGGGCTTCGCCCATGCGCAGGACCGGCTGTGGCAGATGCTGGTGATGCGGCGCACGGCACAGGGGCGGCTGTCGGAACTTTTCGGCCCCGCCACGCTGGATGTCGACGACCTGATGCGCCGCTTCGATGTTTACGGCCATGCCACGCGGTCCGTCGATGCGCTCGACCCCGACACCATCACCGCGCTCGAGGCCTATGCGGCGGGTGTCAATGCCTGGATCGCCCAGGTCGGGGCCGAGGCGCTTGGCCGGGGCGCGCCAGAACTGTTCCTGTTCGAACCCGCCATCGCGCCGTGGCGCCCCGCCGACAGTGTCAGCATCACCTTCCTGATGGCCCTGCAGATCACCGTGCAGCACGACAACGAGGTGCGCCGCGCCCGCGCGACGCTTGCGCTCGATGATCCCGCACGCCTGGCCGACCTGATGCCCGATGCCCCGGGCGAAGGCTCGGTGGCACTGGGCGATCTGGCCTGGCTCGACGGGGCGCCGATCTGGAACATGGCTGAGGGGCCGCGTCACCCTCTGCATCCCAACGCGGGCGGGCCGGGGCGCGGCGGCGCCTCGAACGTGATGGCGGTGATGGCCGACCGGTCGGCGGCCGGCGGTGCGCTTCTGGCCAATGATCCGCATCTGGGCCTCAGCGCCCCGTCGATCTGGTATCTCGCGCGGCTCGAACTGCAATCGGGCGGCGTGATCGGGGCCACCATTCCCGGCATGCCGGTGGTGCTGGCCGGGCGCAACCCCGACCTCGCCTGGGGCATCACGGCGGCCTATCTCGATGATATCGACCTGTTCGTCGAGGAACTGAACCCCGACAATCCCGAGCAATACCGCACGCCGGACGGGTGGGCGACGTTCGACACCCGGCGCAGCATCATCGAGGTGGCGGGCGCCGATCCCGTCACGATCACGCTGCGCCGCACCGAAAATGGCCCCGTCATCCCGGGCATCCATTACGATATCGCCTCGGTCACCCCGCCCGGTCACGTGATGAGCCTGGCCTGGACCGCGCTGACGGACCGCAACACCTCGATCCAGACCGGGCTGAGGCTGATGCGCGCCCGCAGCATCGAAGACGGGATCGCCGCGGGCGAGGATTTCGTGGCCCCCGCCCAGAACCTGATGCTGGCCGGTGCCGACGGGCGGATCGCGATGCAGGTTGTGGGCCACATGCCCTGGCGGATGACGCAGCACCAGACGCAGGCACGGATGCCCAGCCTCGGCTATCTGCCGGAAAACCGCTGGCAGGGGGTGACGCAGTATTTCGCCAATCCCCGGTTCATCGACCCCGAGACGGGTCTTCTGGGCAATACCAACAACAAGACGACGGACCGGGAATTCCCGCTGCATGTCACGTTCGACTGGGGCGATACGCAGCGCATCACGCGGCTGGAACGGCTGATGGCGGCCCGGCGCGTTCATACCCGCGACAGCCTGATCGAGGCGCAGCTCGACACCGTGTCGGCGGCGGCGCGCAACATCCTGCCGCTGGTGGCGCGCGAGCTGTGGTTCACCGGGCAGGCCGCCCCCGAGGGCACGCCCGAACGCCGCCGTCAGCGGGCCCTTGCGCTTCTGGCCGAGTGGAACGGCGAGATGAACGAACACCTGCCCGAGCCGTTGATCTATGCCGCCTGGATGCGCGAATTGCAGCAGCGCCTGATCCGCGACGAGATCGGGCCGCTCGCGCGCGATTTCCAGCAGGTCGAACCGATCTTTCTGGAACGCGTATTCCGCGACGTGAACGGTGCGGCGGTCTGGTGCGACGTGCAGGCCTCGACCGTGGTGGAAACCTGCACCGAAATCGCGCAACTGGCGCTCGATGATGCGCTGCAGTTTCTCGAGGACCGCTATGGCCCCGATGTCGAAACCTGGCGTTGGGGTGCCGCGCATGAGGCGCGCCATGATCACCCCGTGCTGGGCCAGACGCGGCTGTTTTCCTGGATCGTCAATATCCGCCAGCCCACCTCGGGCGGGGATTTCACGCTGAACCGGGCGGCCACACCCGGCGCCCTGCCCGATCCGTTCCTCAATACCCATGCCGCGGGCTATCGCGGGGTCTATGATTTCGCCGATCCCGACAGCTCGGTCTTCATCCTGGCCACCGGGCAATCGGGCCACCCGCTCAGCCGACACTACGACGACCTGGGCGAATTGTGGCGGCGCGGCGAATACATCCCCATGTCGCTCGACCCGGCGCTGGCGCGGGCGGGCAATCTGGGCATCACCACGCTGACCCCGCGCTGATCCGGCGGTTTGAAACACCTGTCAAATCACGGCCAAGCCTTTTGCTTCGCCCATCGCTGCGCTACCAGTTTGCCGTTCAGCCCTGAGGCCGCTCATGCCCCTGATCTACACCACCCCCGCCGACTGGCACGACGCGACCGACAAGCGCCTTGCCGTCTTCGGCATGTCGGGCCTCGGCAAGACCCGGATCGCCTCGATGCTCCGGCAGGCGGGCGACTGGTATCACTACTCGATCGATTACCGCATCGGCACCGCCTATATGGGCGAACATATCGAGGATAATCTGAAACGGCAGGCGATGCAGGTGCCGTTTCTGGCCGAGCTTCTGAAATCGGATTCGATCTACATCCGGTCCAACATCGGCTTCGACAACCTCGCCCCCCTGTCGACCTTCCTTGGCAAACCCGGCGACCCGTCCAAAGGCGGTGTGCCCTTCGGCGAATACATGCGCCGCCAGGCGCTGCACCGCCGGGCCGAGATCAACGCGCTTCTGGACACGCCCGCCTTCATCGCCCGCGCGCGCGACCTTTATGGCTATCCGCATTTCATCTGCGACACCGGCGGGTCGATCTGCGAGGTGGCCGACCCCGGCAACCCCGCCGACGAGGTGCTGAGCACGCTGCAGTCAAACTGCCTGATGGTCTGGATCGAAGGCCCCGACAGCCATACCGAGGAACTGATCCGTCGCTTCGACCGCGATCCCAAGCCGATGTATTACCGGCCCGATTTCCTCGAACCGCTCTGGCAGGCCTATCTGGATGACCATGGCCTCGCCGCCGATGCGGTCGATCCCGACGCCTTCGTCCGCTTCGCCTATGCCCGCGCCCTGGCCCATCGTGCGCCGCTTTATCGTGCGATGGCCGAAAACTGGGGCATCACGCTGGCCGCCGAAACGGTCGAGGCCTGCCGCGACGCCCGGGATATCGACGCCGCCATCGCCGAGGCCCTTGGCAGGCGCGCCCGGGGCGCATAGCTCCGCCCCTTACGACGCCGCAAAGGACGCGCCATGCCCATCAAGCTGCCCCGATCCCTGCCCGCCTTCGACGTGCTGCGCGACGAGGGCGTGATGGTCATGGGACGGTCGGCGGCGGAGAAACAGGACATCCGCCCTCTCAGGATCGGGCTGCTGAACCTGATGCCCAAGAAGATCCAGACCGAGACGCAATTCGCCCGGCTGATCGGGGCCTCGCCCCTGCAGGTGGAACTGACGCTCATCCGGATGACGGAACACCGGACGAAAACCACCTCGGCCGCGCATATGGAGGCGTTTTACAAACCCTTCGCCGAGGTGGCCGAAACGGGCGAGAAATTCGATGGCCTGATCATCACCGGCGCGCCCATCGAACACCTGCCCTTCGAGGAAGTCACCTATTGGGATGAGCTGACCCGCGTCTTCGGCTGGACGCAGACCCATGTCCATTCCACCTTCGGCGTCTGTTGGGGCGGCATGGCGATGATCAACCATTTCCACGGCGTCCCGAAACACATGCTGCCCGCCAAGGCCTTTGGCTGTTTCCGCCACCAGGTGACCGATCCCGCCTCGCCCTATCTGCGCGGGTTTTCCGATGATTGCGTGATCCCCGTCAGCCGCTGGACGGAAATGCGCCAGGCCGATATCGACGCGGCCACGGGGCTCAGAACCCTGATCGGATCGCCCGAGGCCGGCCCCTGCCTTGTCGAGGATCCGGGCCATCGCGCCCTCTATATCTTCAACCATTTCGAATATGATTCCGACACGCTGAAACAGGAATACGACCGCGACGTGGCGCAGGGCACGCCGATCAACGTGCCGGTCAACTACTACCCGGGCGACGACCCCACACGCACACCGCAGAACCGGTGGCGCAGCCACGCGCATCTTCTTTATGGCAACTGGCTGGCCGAGGTTTATCTGACCACCCCGTATGACATCGACCGGATCGGTCAGGACAGCACGGATTTGCGGACGTGAAACTTTTTCTGGGGCTTGTCGCCCTCTTCGCTGTGTTCTGGGCCGTCACGCTCTGGCGCGCCGCCGCCAATGAGGCGCGGGCCGAGGCGCGGTTTCCCCCTCTGGGCCGGATGATCGATGTGGGCGGCACCCCGGTCCATGTCCTGCAACAGGGCGCGGGCCCCGATATCGTTCTGATCCACGGTGCCTCGGGCAATCTGCGCGATTTCACCTTCGACCTCGCCGGTCGCCTGACCGACCGCTACCGGGTGACCATGATCGACCGGCCGGGCCTCGGCTATACGGCGGTCGACACCACCCATACCGCCTCGATCTTCGATCAGGCCGACCTGCTGGTCGGAACCGCCGCCGCGCTCGACCTCGACCGGCCACTGGTGCTCGGCCATTCCTATGGCGGCGCGGTGGCGCTGGCCTGGGCCACGCGCCATCCGGGCACCTTGTCGGGCCTCGTGCTGCTGGCCGCCGCCTCGAACCCCTGGGACACCCCGCTCAGCCTGTTCTACCGCATCCTGTCGCATCCGGTGGGGGGGGCCATCCTTGCCCCGATCCTGACCGCATGGGTGCCCGATCGGGTGCTCGAACGCTCCATCGCAGGCGTGTTCGACCCGCAGCCGATGCCCGATGGCTATGCCGGATACATCGGGGCCGAACTGGCGCTGCGCCGCGCGTCTTTGCGGGAAAACGCGCGTCAGCGCGCCACGATCGAGGACGAGGTGCGCGCGATGGCGCCCGATTACGCGCGCGTCGATATCCCTGCCGAAATCCTGCACGGCACTGCCGACCTGACGGTCTGGCTGTCGGTCCATTCCGAACCGCTGGCCGGTCAGCTGCCCGATGGAAACCTCGTGGCGATGGACGGTATCGGCCACGCCCCGCATCATTCCAACCCCGCCGCCGTCACCGCCGCCATCGACCGCGCCGCGGCCCGCGCGCAATTGCGCTGAGCCCCCCGCGCCCCTAATGTAAAGCGATATCACATGGCGCATCAGCGCCGGGGCGAGGCATCATGAGCAAACCTTTCGACGGTGCGATCACCGAATTCTACGAAAAAGACGCCCCCGACAGCGTCCGCACCGCCATCGACACGGCCGAAAAGGACAGCGTGCTCGACCCGTCCTTTCCCTATGACATGCGCATGGACAAGGATGACTACGAGGATCAGCTGGACAAGCTGCAGATCGAACTGGTCAAGGCGCAGGCTTGGGTCCGCGACAGCGGCGCGCGTGTGGCGGTGGTCTTCGAGGGGCGCGATGCTGCGGGCAAGGGCGGGTCGATCAAGCGGGTCCGGTCAAACCTGAACCCGCGGACAGCCGGTGTGGTGGCGCTGTCCAAACCCACCGACCGCGAGGCCGCGCAATGGTATTTCCAGCGCTACATCGCGCATCTGCCGGCCGGGGGTGAAATCCGGCTTTTCGACCGCTCCTGGTACAATCGCGGCGTGGTCGAACATGTGTTCGGCTTCTGCACGCCGGTCCAGCGGCAGGCCTTCTTCACCCAGCTTCCGGAATTCGAACAGATGCTGGTCGATGACGGCATCAAGCTGACCAAGATCTGGCTGAATGTCGGGCGCGCCGAACAGCTGCGCCGCTTTCTCGACCGCGAAGGCGATCCGCTGAAACAGTGGAAGCTCAGCCGTATCGATGTCGAAGGCCTGAAGCGATGGGATGCCTATTCGGACGCCATCGCCGAAACGCTGTCCATCGGCCACAGCGCCCATGCGCCATGGACGGTGATCCGCGCCGATGACAAGCGGCGCGCGCGGCTGGCGGTGATCCGCAAGATCCTGTCGGGCCTCGACTACGGCGGCAGGGATGACGGCGTCGTGGGCCAGCCTGACCCGGCCATTACCGGCGGACCCGAGATGTGGTCGGACCCCGCCACGGCATGACCAAACGGGGGTATCACCACGGAAACCTGCGCCAGGCGCTCGTGGACGCGGCGCTCAAGCTGATCGAGGAAAAGGGGCCGACCGGTTTTGCCCTGTCCGAGGCCGCCAAGAACGCGGGCGTCACACCGGCGGCGGTCTATCGCCATTTCGAGGGCCGCGAGGACCTGATCATCGAGGCCGCGCTTCAGGGCCACGCCATTTTCGCCGACCGGATGGAGGCGGCGTTCAACAACGGCCAGCCCACAGCGCTCGAGGCGTTTTCGGCCACCGGGCGCGCCTATCTCGATTTCGCCCGGCGCCATCCCGGCCATTACATGGCGATGTTCGAAAGCGGGGTATCAAGCCAGGCCACCCCCGAACTGGCGGCGGCCGTGGCGCGGTCGAGCGGGGTTCTGGAACGCGCGGCGGCTGCGCTGTCGGAACATATCGCGCCGGAAAAACGCCCTCCGCCCTCGATGTTTTCCGCCCATATCTGGGCGATGAGCCATGGTGTGGTCGAGCTTTACGCGCGTGGTCGCCCCGGCGGGCGGGCGCCCTTCCCTCCCGAGGATCTCCTGGAAACCGGGATCGGGATCTACCTGCGGGGCCTGGGCCTGTTGCCGCCCGACACGTGACGGACGGTGCCCCGGTGCCCTATCACGGGGCGTTGTCAGACCGGCATGTCGTTGAACAGGTCGTCCAGCGTATCATCCGACATCGTCTTGGGCAGCATGTCACCATTGGCCTGCGCCTTGCGCTTGGCGTCGGCGGCGCGGGCCTTTTCGGTGTCATGCCGGCGCAGTTCGGTATGCGCGCCCTTCTCGGCCTTCCGGGATTTTCCGGCCTTCTTCTTGTCGGTCATCGCGTCACTCCCTTCTCGTTATTGCGCGTTGCGCGCCGCCGCCCCTATCCGGCGCGGCGCAGCCGTTGCGGAGCCATCGCAAGGCTGAGGCCCCCCGCCTCCTCGCGGGCGGCCATCGCGTCGTCATAGTGTTGCACCGCCCGTCCGGCGCGCAAGGCGCCCATCAGCGCCCGGTCCTGCCAGGCGCGCTGTCGCGCATCCAGCTCGGCACTGACCGCTGTTCCGGCAGCCGCCGTCCGTAGCAGCGCGGCGATGGATGTGCTTAGGTCTGCATGGTCGTCGTGATGTTGCATGTCGGGTACCGTTCAGGTCTGGTCTGGAAAGATACGCACACTCAGCGTGCGCAGGTCTTGCAAAAGGGTGTGGCGGGCAACAGGTCCAGCCGGGCCTCGGA
This sequence comes from Paracoccaceae bacterium, assembly GCA_024742455.1. GTDB lineage: Bacteria > Pseudomonadota > Alphaproteobacteria > Rhodobacterales > Rhodobacteraceae > JANSYL01. The sequence goes on from JANSYL010000001.1 coordinate 43,989, forward strand.
AATCTCGGCACCGCATGTCACGCAGACGCCGTATTCCCCGGCCTCCATCCGCGCCAGCGCGGCCTTGATCTGTTCGATCTCGGCCTGGCCGGACTGTCCGAGCTGTTCGAGCACCTCGTCATCCTCGCGTTCGACGGCAAGTTCGTCCCAGTCTTTCGATTGGTGGCTGTCGAGTTCGCTGTCGATCTGGTGCAGCCGCCGGTCGAGATCTGCCAGGCGGCGTTCGAGGTCGGCACGGCGTTGGGTGTGATCGGTCATTATCCACACTCCTTCCTGCGGGTCTGAGGAGCGGACCGAAGGATCTTCCCCCAATGACCCAATGGAGCAAAACTAGACTCGGCCAATTACCCGGGCCTTGATTTGCATCAAGCCGCGCGGCGGGGCTTTTCCTCGGGCCGTGCCTCGGGCATGGTCCGCTGGTTTCACGCCCCCAGCCGAGGATTGGTTTTCATGGATCTCCGCCCCGTCACCGACGACTACATCGCCGCCCCGCAGCTCGATCCGGGCGATTTCGCAGCCCTGGCCCAACAGGGCGTGACCACCGTGATCGACAACCGCCCCGACACCGAGGTGCCGCCCTCCCACCAGGCGGCGGCGATGCAGGCGGCGGCCGAGGCGGCCGGGCTGACCTTTGTCTACAACCCCGTGGTCCATACCGCCCTCACCGAGGCCCATATCGAGGAACAGGCCGATGCCATCGCCGCCTCCGACGGCAAGGTGGTGGCCTATTGCGCCTCGGGCACACGTTCCACCATCGTCTGGGCCCTGGGGGCGGCGGGCGAGATGGACCCCGATGACATAATCGCCAGGGCCAAGGGCGCGGGGTATGACCTTGCCCATCTGGCCCCGGAACTGGCGCGCCGCGCCGCCGGGGCCGGCGAGGGGTGAACGCCCTTTCGGCAAACGCCCGCGGCATCCTGTTCATGATCGCCGCGATCTTTCTGTTTTCCAGCATGGACGCCATGGCCAAGCACCTTTCGGCGACCTATGACACGGTGCAGGTGGTCTGGGCGCGTTATGCCGGGCAGATGGCGGTGGTGGCGCTGATCCTCGCACCGCGCCTGCACCTTCTGATCCGCACCAATCATCCCTGGCTGCAGCTTCTGCGCTCGGGATTCCTGTTTGCCGCGACCTTCTGCTTCTTCACCTCGCTGACGATGATCGACATCGCGGCGGCGACCGCGCTGTTGAACATCCACCCCCTGCTGCTGACCCTCGGGGCCGCTCTGGTCCTGCGCGAGGCGTTGGGCCCGCGCCGGATCTTCGGTATCGGGGCCGCGCTGGCAGGCGCGCTGATCATCCTGCGCCCCGGCAGCGAGGTTTTCTCGACCGCCGCTCTCCTGCCGCTGGCCGCCGGCTGCTGCTACGCGGCCTATGCGCTGACCACCCGTTTTCTGGGCCGGGATGAACCGATCCTGACCTCGTTTCTCTACACCGCGCTGATCGGCACGGTGGTGTCCTCGGTGATGGTGGCGGGCCGCTTCACCATGCCGCCCACGGGCGACGCCGCGCTGTTCCTGGCCCTCGGCGCGATCGCCGCGCTTGGCCAGTTCTTCCTGATCCGGTCCCTGACCGTGGCCGAGGCGGGCGTGGTGGCACCCTTCGGGTATTCGGGCGTCGTGTTCTCGACGCTCTGGGGGCTGACGGTTTTCGGCGAGGTCCCCGATGCCATGACGATCCTCGGTGCGGTTGTGATCGTCGGGGCGGGGGTTTATGTCTGGCACCGCGAAACGCAGGCCCGGGCCGCGCCCGGCTGAGCCCTGCGCCTGAAGGACCCCACGACGCCGATGCCCCGCCATTCCCGCACCCCCTGGCAAGACCGGCTGGTCGACCGCGCCGTGCGTCTGACGATCGGGGCGATGCTGGTTTTGCCCTATCGCTGGCGGGTGCCGCTGGCAGGATGGCTGTTCCGGCCGGTCGGGCGGCTGGTGGGGTATCGCGACCGGGCCGAGGAAAACCTGACCTACATCTTTCCGGACATGCCCGCGCCCGAACGCCGCCGCATCGCCCGCGCGGTGCTGGACAATTTCGGCCGGGTCCTGATCGAGAATTACGGCACCGCCGATCAGCTTGCGCGCGCCCATCGCTGGCAGCCTGAGGGGGCCGGATTTGCGCGCGCCGAAGAGGCGCGCGCTGCGGGCCGCCCGATCCTGCTGGTCTCGGGGCATTTCGGCAACTACCAGGCGGTGCGCGCGGCACTGAACGTGCGGGGCTACGCAGTGGGTGGGCTCTACCGGGCGATGAACAACCCCTATCTCAACGACCATTACGTCGCTTCGGTCGCAGGCATCGGCGGCCCTGTCTACCCGCGCGACCGGCGCGGGCTGGCAGGGTTCGTGAAGACATTGCGACAGGGTGGTCAGACGGCAATGCTGATCGACCAGTATTTCGCCGACGGCGTACAGCTCGACTTCATGGGGCAGCCTGCGCCTACCTCGCTGTCGGCGGCGGAGATGGCACTGAAATACGACGCGCTCCTGATCCCGGCCTATGCCGAACGGTCAGAAAACGGCCTCGATTTCACCATCACGCTGGAAGAGCCGATCGTCCATTCAGACCCGCGCCGTATGACCCAGGCGCTCAACCACAGCCTCGCTGCCCGGGTGCAAGCCCGGCCCGGGCAATGGTTCTGGGTACATCGTCGGTGGAAACCGGGACGCCAGGCCCGCTATTTCCCGCCCTACGAACCCGACGAAGACAGGCTCGAGCAGGAACGCGATCCTGATCAGTCTCCAGAAGGTTGCTGATCGAGCCGCGCCGCCGCCACGATCTGTCCATGCCCCGGACGCTGGAACAGCACTGCGTGCGGCGCATCCGCCTCGGGTGTCACGCGGGTTTCGAACGGACCGTCCCCGTCCCAGGTCGCAACCACAGCCCAGGACCGGACGACATTGTAGTGATCGGCCTCGCGCCCGGCATTCTCGCCCCGTTCGATGGACACCTGTTCATGGGACGAGAACCGCACCAGGTGCACCTCGAGCGGCCCGGGCGCGGCCCCGGCCCGGGGCTCTGCCGTGATGCGGAACGCCCCGCCCGGCAATGCCCTGACCGCCACAGTGATCTCGGGCGGCAGATCGGCATGACGGCGGATCGCATCGGCCACCTCCATCGGGCGCACCCCCACGATCCGGTCTACCCCACCGACCACCATCTGCGGCGTGTAGACAAGCGTAGTGCCCGAGGCATGGGCGTAGCCGTGCTGGCGCGCGGTGAAGGCCGGCTGGGCAAAGGTGTCGGCCCAGCCGATATAGTCCCAGTAATCGACATGCAGCGCCAGCGCGATCACGTCCTCGCGGGCCGCCAGTTCCCCGATCATCGCATCGGCGGGCGGACAGGACGAACAACCCTGCGAGGTGAAAAGCTCCACCACCACCGGCCCGCTCTGCGCGGTACCGGTCCCGGGCATCAGGGCAAGACACAGGCTGGTGGCCAGGGCAGGAAAAACGCGCATGGTGGCTCCGTGTCTTCGGTTGGATTGGTGGGCGACGCGCTCAGCCCCGCCCCTGTTAGGTAGTCCAGCGGGTTCTGCGCCGCCAATCAAGCCTTTGCGAGACCGCGTTACAGCCAGCGCCGCGTCGCGTGAAGGTAGCGCGCGGCCTCATCCCCGAAGGCATCGCGCAGCCCCGCCTCCTCCTCGAGAATGAACCGCCGGGTGATCACGGCGATGAACGCCACCGGGACCAGGACCGGGCTCAGCGCGCCCGCGATCAGAACCGCCCCCGCCAGGATCGCGGCCATCCCCAGGTAGATCGGGTTGCGGCTCAGACGATAGGGGCCTTCCACGATCAGGACGCGCGGTGCTTCGCGCGGCTCGATCGGGGTCGCCTTGCGGTAAAACCACACCCCCGACCAACCGGTCAGCCCAAGTCCCGCCATCATCACCCCCCAGCCTGCGGCCTGCCAGACCGGGCCGAAGGCGGTGACCAGCGGAAGACCCGCCGCCAGCACCCAGATCACTGCCAGCGCAAGCAGGAACCAGACCGGCGGGATGTCGGGAAAGTCTTTCATGCCCGTCTTCTCCATCTGCCGGGTTGATCGCGTCCGGCTTGCGACCGGCGCCAAGAACAGGAATAAGCGCGCGACCCGGCGGGCGAAACCCCGCATGATCAAGGACAGTTCCGCACCATGCCCGACACCCGCGACCCGATGGCCGCCCTGCCACCGGTTTCTCCCTGGGGCTATTTCCTTGGCTTCGTCTGGCGCGACCATGCCTTCGTACGCTTCGTCTATCCGAACTGGCACAAGGTCGATGACGAGCTCTACCGCACCGCCCATCCCTCACCCCGGCGCCTGCGCATCGCCAAACGCCGCGGCATCCGGTCGGTTCTGTCGCTGCGGGGCGACATGCTGAACACGCCCAATCTCATCGAGCGGCGCGCGGCGGTCGAGATCGGCTTGCCGGTTCAGGCGGTCCGGATGCGGACGGTCTCACTTCCGGACGCGGCCACCCTTCTCAAGCTGATCGACTTGCTCAGAACCATGGCGAAGCCGATGCTTGTGCATTGCAAATCCGGCAGCGACCGGACCGGGCTCGCGGTCACGCTGTACCTGCATGTCATCAAGGGCCAACCTCTCGATGAAGCCCGGCGCGCGCTGTCATGGAAATACGGCCATTGGTCCTTCGGCTCGGCGGGCGTCGTGCACCGCTTGCTCGACGCCTATGCCGCCGCCCATGCGGCCACCGGCATCGGGTTCGAGGATTGGGTGCGGCAGGATTATGACGCCGTGGCCCTCATGACAGATCCGGACTGACGAGGTTGTCGGTTACCGCGATGCCACACCGCTCGGCACCGCGCCAATGCGCCACGATCCGCGCCGCCATTGCGATCTGCGCCCCCCACCGCCGCGCCCGGTAGGCGAGCCGTGCCCCCGGAGCCAGCGCCCTCGGGGGTGGCTTGGCGACGCGGTCGATCAGGGAAGGCGCGGCCATCGGCGCCTGACGCCCATAGGCCTCGGCTTGGTCCAGCTGGATCGACAGGGCCGGGTCTGCCTGGTAGCTGACCAGCCCCCGGCAACCCGAAATCAACGCGTCCGACGGGGCCCCGGCGCGGGCCGCCGCCGCCAGAAGTTTCCGCGCCCCCGAGGGCCAGACAACCATTGCCGCCGACCCGGTCCGGTCAAGATAGAGGCGCCGGATCGCCGCGGCGTGATGTGGGCGGCGTGCCACCAGTTTCCGGCGGCTTCGGGTTTCAAGGCTGATATGGTCGATGCCCGTCAGGGCCGCGAAACGGCCCAGATGATCGGGCAGATCACGGGCCAGCCAGGCATCGTCCTCAAGCACGAGGCAGGGCGCATCCAGCGCCAGCACCCGTCGCCACGCCGCCATATGCGAGGCACAGAGCGCCATCTCCGTCACCCGCATCGGACGCTGCCAGCGGTGCCAGACCGGATCGGCCTCGGGCGGGTGCAGCGTGCCGGGCGTGACCGCCGGGACCCTTTCCCAGTCCAGCCCCAGAGTCTCCATCTGTGCCTGCATGAAGGCCATCCGGTCGGTCGCCCCGTCCATGTTGATGATCAGCGCCCGCATCGTGATCAATACCGCCCCTCGAAAATCTCGAAATACCTGGCGAGCACGCGGTCACGGGTAAAGCGCGCATGCAGCGTGGCGCGCCCGCCCTCGACCAATGACCGCCGCAGCGCCGGATCGTCCTGAAGCCGCCCGATCGCCCCGGCCATGGACGCCGGATCACCGATCGGGGTGATCAGCGCATCAACCCCGTCGCTGGCGAACCAGCTCGGCCCTTCGGAGGCGGTCGTGACCACGGGCACCCCGACATGCCAGGCCTCCAGAATGACATTGCCGAGCGGTTCGTGCCGTGACGGCATCACGAGGCAATCAGCGGCAGCGACCACGTGCATCGGTTCATCGAGCCAGCCGAAAAACCGCGTCCGCCCGGCCAGCGCCAGCCTGTCCACCTGCGCGCGCAGGGCCGCCTCCTCTTCGCCCGCACCGATCAGCCACAGCCAGGCATCGGGCCGCCCCGCCATCGCCTCGACGAGATCGGCAAAGCCCTTGCGACGAATGAAGCGTCCGATACCGGCGACAACGAAAGCCTCCTTCGGCGTATCGATGTCGGCACGATCAATGGGTGCCGCCGAGACCTGCCGGGCAAAATTCGAAACTACCGGAACCGGCTTTCGCCAACCCATCTGCACGCATTTCTCGGCGATCCCCGGGGTGTTGGCAACGATCAGGTCGTTGTTCTGAAAGTTTTTAAGGTGACGCGGATAATCGCCCAGGCGGGTCAGTTTCACGCAACCCGGCCGGTGGGGGATCAGGCGCGAGGACCGTGACATCCAGGCCATAATGACATCCGGCTCCCAGGCCCGGATCATCCGATGCACGCGCCAGGCGAAAACCGGCGCGCTCAGGGACAGCCTGCGGTAATGGTTGGTCATCACCGGCCCCAGCGCCGCCACCTCGTTCAGCCACAACCGCCCCGGCCGTGTCACGAACCGCTGCTCCGCCCCGCGCTCGGCAAACCCTTCCACAAGGTTGACGAAAAACCGCTCAGCCCCGCCTTCCTTGCCGAAATGCATGTGCAGGATTTTCATGGCCGTGTCTCCCACATGCCTGGGGCGTTCAGATTACCCATCACCTGGACATGGCCAGACGCCGGATACCAAAGACTCACAGGCCCCTCCGCTGGATGCGCGATCTGATCAATCCCCATCTGTATCCGGCCTGATACCGCAAGCCTGCCAGGCTGCGCGCCAGCCAGGACCGCGGATCGGCCCGGTTTGCGGCCCGCCTGGCGGCGCCGATCGTGCCCACCTTGGTGTCCTGTGCGCCGATGGCTATGGGGGCCGGGTCCACCATAGCCACAGTGATCCCGAACTCCCAATGGAACTTCTGATCCTCGTCGATGGGGCGGAAAAACGGCACCGAACGTTGCAGCAGGCGCTCCGCCGCCGTGCGCCGGATCGCATAGCCCAACATGGTGCTCGGCACCCGGGTCGGTTGACCGATCTGCAACTCCGGACCAATCGAACGGGTCGGTGCAGCCCATTGCACCGGCTTCATGCTGAACAGCTTTGCGACATCCCACGCACCGGCATCACCTTCCAGCGCGGCCACCACACCACCCAGGTCGCCCACAACGCGGAAATCATCCTCAAGCACAATCGCCCCGTCGGCGTCGCTGTCCAGCAGCGCCTGCCAACACGCCATGTGGCTGAGATAGACACCGATCTCGCCCCGAACCAAGGGATATCGCGCGTGGCGCCGGTTCCTGTCCTCATCATAGACCCGCGCGACCTCGTCCGCACCAAGGGCCCGCCCGTCAACCGCCTCGATCCGCTCCCAGGCGATCCCTGCCCCGTCCAGCTCGGCTGCGACGCGGTCAAGCCGCTCGGGACTGTCGGCCATGTTGATCACGTAGACGGGCCACATCGCGGGGCTCCTTCGGGCGGGTCGCGGGCGCGGTCTACGCAGCGGCGCGGGCGATGACAAGCGCCCTGCCCTTGCCAGCCCCGCCGTTTCGCGGCAAAGCGCGGCCTGCATGACCCAAGCCATCCCCATCCATGTCATCAATCTCGACCGGCGGCCCGACCGGCTCGAACGGATCGGCGACCACCTCGCGGCACGCGGCGTGGCCTTCCACCGCCAGTCCGCCTGTGACGCGCAAGCCGTGCCCGAGGCCGAAATTGCCCGTGTCATCCAGGCCACCGGTGCTCTCGGGCGTCTTGGCCTGGGTGACCGGGCCTGCACCGTCAGTCATACCCTGGCCTGGTCCGCCTTTCTCGACGGCCCGGCCAGTCATGCCCTGTTTCTGGAAGATGATATCTTTCTCGCCGAAGATCTGGCCGACACCCTTTCCAGCACTGACTGGATTCCGCCATCCACCCACGCGGTGAAACTGGAGAAATTCAATGCGGGCACCTCGCGCCTGCTTCTGGCGCCTGCGGTCGGGGCCACGCCGAGGGGCCGCGCGCTTCACCCGATGCGGTCGCGCCATGTGGGGGGCGGCGCCTATATCCTGTCGCGCAAGGGGGCCGAGGCGGCGCTGGCCTATCGCGGCCGCTACACCGTGCCGATCGACCATTTCCTGTTCAACGATACCGTATCGCCGATCCGCAAGGCGCTGAACGCGGCCATGGTCGTGCCCGCGATGGCGACGCAACGCGCCTATGGCTATGAAAGCGACATCGCGCCCCTGGGCAAGGCGATCCGGCCCAAGGGCTGGCGCAAACGCCTCAGGACGCTGCGCCGTGGCCTGGCCGAGGTCAGCCAGGCCCCCCGGCAAGCCGTTCAATGGGCAACCGGGGCGGCGCGCATCATCGAGGTGGGGTTCGAGGAAACCCCGCCGCGCGGATAATCCCGCCGCCGATCCCGCACGCAACGGCACCGTACGGCACAAGGAAAAGGGGCGCCCCGTGGCGCCCCCTTGATCCAGTTTGCAAAGGCCCGGCTATTCCGCCGCGACCGGCGCCTTCGCCAGGTCGCGCAGCACGTAATGCAGCACGCCGCCATGTTCGATATATTCGATCTCGATGCCGGTATCGATCCGGCATTTCAGCGTGATGTCCTTGCTGGACCCGTCGCTATAGGTGATCGTCGCCGTCACCTCCTGCAGCGGCTGGATGCTGTCGAGACCGTGGATATCCACCGTCTCGTCGCCCTTCAGACCCAGCGTCTTGCGCGTGTCGCCGCCGGTGAACTCGAACGGGATGACCCCCATGCCCACGAGGTTCGACCGGTGGATCCGCTCGAAGCTTTCGGCGATCACCGCCTTCACGCCAAGCAGGTTCGTGCCCTTTGCCGCCCAGTCGCGGCTTGATCCGGCCCCGTATTGTTCGCCGCCGAACACCACCAGCGGCGTGCCTTCGGCCTGGTAGGCCATCGCCGCCTCGAAGATCGAGGTCTGCTTTCCGTCCGGCCCGAGGGTGTAACCGCCTTCGACCCCGTCCAGCATCTCGTTCCTGATCCGGATATTGGCGAAGGTGCCGCGCATCATGATCTCGTGATTGCCGCGCCGCGACCCGTAGGAGTTGAACTCGCGCACCGGCACCTGCCGTTCGATCAGGTACTGGCCCGCAGGCGTCGTGTCCTTGAACGACCCGGCCGGGCTGATGTGGTCGGTGGTGACCATGTCGCCCAGGATCGCCAGAACCTTGGCGCCGGTGATGTTCTCGATCGTGCCGGGTTCGGCCCCCATGCCCTGGAAATAGGGCGGGTTCTGCACATAGGTGGAACTGGCGGGCCAGTCATAGGTCTCGCCGCCCGACACCTTTACCGATTGCCACTTATCGTCGCCCTTGAAGACATCGGCGTATTTCTCGATGAAGGCGGCGCGGGTGACGGTGCGCTCGACCAGTTCGGCGATCTCGGCCTGGCTGGGCCAGATGTCTTTCAGGAAAACATCATTGCCATCCTTGTCGACGCCGATCCGGTCGCGGGCGATATCGACATTCATGTCACCGACCAGCGCATAGGCCACGACCAGCGGCGGGCTTGCCAGGTAGTTGGCGCGCACATCGGGGCTGATCCGGCCCTCGAAATTGCGGTTGCCCGACAGAACGCTGACCCCGATCAGGTCATTGTCATTGATGCTTTTCGAAATCTCCGCCTGCAGCGGGCCGGAATTGCCGATGCAGGTGGTGCAGCCATAGCCCACCAGGTTGAAGCCGACCGCATCCAGATCGTCCTGCAGGCCGGCGGCCTCCAGATAGGCGCTGACCACCTGCGAGCCCGGCGCAAGCGATGTCTTGACCCAGGGTTTGCGCGTCAGGCCAAGCGCCCGCGCCTTCTGGGCGACAAGCCCGGCCCCGATCATCACATATGGGTTCGAGGTATTGGTGCAGGACGTGATCGAGGCGATGACGATGGACCCGTCATGCAGCTTGTACTCCTCGCCCTCGACCGTGCCCTCGTTATAGCCGCCGTAATGCCCCGGCAGGCAGGACGGCGCGGCCGCACCGCCCTCGGCATACCATTCCAGCTTGTCCCGGGCATCGGCCTCGGGGACGTTCCGCATGCCCAGCACGACCTTGCGGAACTCGGCGGCGGCATCGGTCAGCGCCACGAAATCCTGCGGCCGTTTCGGCCCCGAAATCGCCGGCACGATGGTGCCCATGTCCAGGCTCAGCGTATCGGTGTAGACCGGCGCGTAATCGCCGCCGCGCCAGAACCCGTTCTCCTTGGCATAGGCCTCGACCAGCGCCACGGTGGCCTCGTCGCGCCCGGTATTGCGCAGGTAGCGCAGGGTTTCGCCATCGATCGGGAAGAACCCGCAGGTCGCGCCGTATTCCGGCGCCATGTTGGCGATGGTCGCGCGGTCGGCCAGCGGCAGGGTATCAAGACCCGCACCGTAGAATTCCACGAACTTGCCCACGACGCCTTTCGCGCGCAGCATCTCGACCACCTTCAGGACAAGGTCGGTGCCGGTGGTGCCCTCGACCATCTGGCCGGTCAGCTCGAACCCGATCACCTCGGGGATCAGCATGGAGATCGGCTGGCCCAGCATCGCGGCCTCGGCTTCGATCCCGCCGACACCCCAGCCCAGCACGGCGGCGCCGTTGACCATCGTGGTGTGGCTGTCGGTGCCCACCAGCGTATCCGGGTAAGCGACCATTTCACCGGCCTGGTCCACGTCCGACCACACCGTTTTCGCCAGGTATTCCAGGTTCACCTGGTGGCAGATGCCGGTGCCCGGGGGCACCACGCGGAAATTGTTGAACGCCGACTGGCCCCATTTCAGGAACACGTAGCGTTCCATGTTGCGTTCGTATTCGCGGTCCACGTTCATCTGGAAGGCGCGCGGGTTGCCGAATTCGTCGATCATGACCGAATGGTCGATCACCAGATCGACGGGGTTCAGCGGGTTGATCTTCTGCGGGTCACCGCCCAGCGCCTTGATCCCGTCGCGCATCGCGGCCAGGTCGACCACCGCCGGAACGCCCGTGAAATCCTGCATCAGCACGCGCGCCGGGCGATAGGCGATCTCACGCGGGTTCTTGCCGCCCTGCGCGGCCCATTCCGAGAACGCCCTGATGTCATCGACGCTGACCGTCTTGCCATCCTCGAAGCGCAGCATGTTCTCCAGCACCACCTTCAGCGCGGCAGGCAGGCGGCTGAAATCGCCCAGACCGGCGGCTTCGGCGGCCGCGATCGAGTAATAGGCATAGGATGTATCGCCGACCTTGAGCGTCTTGCGGGTCTTGGCGGTGTCGTGGCCGACGGTAATGGGCATGAAAGCCTCCCTTCATCCGGTCATGTGGGGCGCATCGTCTCTGGCTCTGCGATGCCACCGGAACGTGTATCGATCAATGGGCCATCGCGTCGCTGCGACACTATTGTATGCAATGGCATACATTTGGGCAAGGGGCCGCCGTGCTGATCCCCTTTTCCCTGCCCCGGCAATGCGCTACCGCAGGGTCATGGCAATGACCGTGACTGACCTGGCCTGCGCCCGCGGGCCCGCGCAGGTGCTGGCGGGGGTGACGTTCTCGCTCGCCCCCGGCACGGCGCTGATCCTGCGGGGGCCGAACGGGTCGGGCAAGACGACGCTGCTCAGAACACTTGCGGGGCTGACCCCGCCGATCGCGGGCCGGATCGAGATGGCCGAGGATGCCGTCGCCTATGCGGGGCATGCCGACGGGATCAAGGCGCAGCTGACGGTGGCCGAGAACCTCACATTCTGGGCCCGGGTCTTCGGCACCGGTGACATCGGCCCGGCACTGGCAGGTTTCGACCTTGCCGCGCTGGCCGAAAGGCGCGCGGGCGACATGTCGGCGGGACAGCGGCGGCGGCTGTCGCTGGCGCGGCTGCTGGTCACCGGGCGGCCCGTCTGGTGCCTGGATGAACCCACCGTGTCGCTCGACACCGCGAATGTTTCGCGGTTCGCGGCAGCCGTAACCGCGCATCTGGCGGCGGGCGGATCGGCCATCATCGCCACCCATATCGATCTCGGCCTGTCGGCGGCGCAAAGCCTTGACATCACGCCCTTCACCGCCAAGCGCCTGCCTGATACCGACCCGTTCGGCGCCGATTTCGAGGGGGCCGCGCCATGATCGCGATCCTCAACCGCGACCTTGCGCTGGCCTTCCGGGCGGGCGGCGGATTCGGCCTTGGCCTGGCCTTTTTCCTCATCTTCGCCACGCTCGTCCCGCTCGGCATCGGCCCCGATACCGGGCAACTGTCCGGGATTGCGGCGGGCACGCTCTGGCTCGGCGCGCTGCTGGCCTGCCTCCTGTCGCTCGACCGCCTGTTCCAGCTCGACTGGGAGGATGGCACGCTCGACCTCATCGCCACCGCGCCGGTCCCGCTGGAAGGGGTCGTGCTGATGAAGGCGCTCGCGCATTGGCTGACCACGGGTCTGCCGCTGGTGCTGCTGGCGCCGGTCCTCGGCATCCTGCTGAACCTGCCCGGAGCGGCGATGCCCTGGCTGCTGGCCTCGCTGGCCATCGGCACCCCCGCGCTCAGCGCGATCGGTGCCTTCGGTGCGGCCCTGACCGTGGGGCTGAAACGGGGCGGGCTTTTGCTGTCGCTTCTGGTGCTGCCGCTTTACGTGCCGACGCTGATCTTCGGCGCGCTCGCCGTCACCCGTGCCGTCACCGGGCAGGACGCGCTCAGCCCGCTGCTCTACACTGCAGGCATCACGCTCGGTGCGCTGGCACTTCTGCCCTTCGCCGCTGCCGCCGCCCTCCGCGTCAATCTGCGCTAGGCCCGCGCGCCATCGCCATATTGTGACCGCGCCCCTGCCTGCCTAGGTTCGCGCCATGGCGTCGATCTGGGAATATGCGAACCCGCGCAAGTTCATCACCACGGCGGAGGCGGTGCTGCCTTACGTCACGGTGCTGGCCGCGCTGTGCTTGGTCACCGGGCTGATCTGGGGGTTCTTCTTCACGCCCGACGATTTCAGGCAGGGATCGACGGTCAAGATCATCTACCTGCATGTCCCGGCGGCGCTGATGGCGATCAATGCCTGGCTGATGATGCTGGTCTGTTCGCTGATCTGGGTGATCCGGCGCCACCATGTCAGCGCGCTGGCCGCCAAGGCCGCCGCCCCCGTGGGCCTCGCCTTCACGGTGATCGCCCTGTTCACCGGTGCGGTCTGGGGGCAGCCGATGTGGGGCACCTGGTGGGAATGGGACCCGCGCCTGACCGCCTTCCTGATCCTGTTCCTGTTCTATCTCGGCTACGTGGCCCTGTGGGAAGCGGTCGACAACCCCGACAGCGCGGCCGACCTGACCGCGGTCCTTTGCCTCGTCGGATCGGTCTTCGCCGTCATCTCGCGCTATGCGCTGGTGTTCTGGAACCAGGGCCTGCACCAGGGCGCGACACTGTCGCTGGATGCCGAACAGAACATCGCCAACGTGTTCTGGTATCCGCTGGTCACGGTGATCGGCGGTTTCGTCTTCCTGTTCATCGCGCTGGTCCTCTACCGGACCCGGACCGAGATCCACCTGCGCCGGCTCAAGGCGCTGATCGCGCAGGAGCGGATGGCATGATGCCCGATCTGGGACGCTACGCGGTCGAGGTGCTGTCGGCCTATGCCGGGTCGCTTTCCGTGCTGGCGATCCTCGTCGTGCTCTCGGTGATCCGTGCCCGCCGGGTGCGCGCCCGGCTCGACGCGGTCGAGGCCCGGCGGAAGGACGCGCCATGAGGATCAACTGGCTGATGGTGCTGCCGCTGGCGCTGACCGTGGGGTTCTTCGGCATCGCGGGCTACCAGCTGACGCGCAATCAGAACGCGCTCAACGAAGGTATCGACACCACCGCCCTGCCCTCCAGCCAGGAAGGCCGCCCGGCCCCGGCGATCGCGCTCGGCCCGCTCGGCGACACGGCCCTGCTGACCCGCGGCGACCTTGAAGGCAACGGGCTGGTGATGGTCAATTTCTGGGCCTCCTGGTGCCCGCCCTGCCGCGCCGAACATCCCGTGCTGACGGAACTGGCCGAGGCGGGAACGCCCCTTTACGGGATCAATTACCGCGACCGGCGCGATCAGGCGCTGGGCTTTCTGGACGAACTCGGCAACCCCTATGACCGCATCGGCACGGATGACGAGGCGCGCAACGGGCGCGACTGGGGTGTGGTGGCGATGCCGGAGACCTTCTTCATCGACGACACCGGTACAGTCGTCCTGCATATCCGAGGCCCCGTCACCCGCCGCGCCCTGCAGGACCGCATCGCCCCGGCCCTGGCCGAAAGGGGGCATGTTTTGCCGGGTGTGCAGGGCACAGGCAGCGCGGCGAACTGATCAGAGCCGTGCCGGGGTCCCGATGCGGCTTGTCGCAGATCACTGGGTCAATCTGCCCGGGTCGCCGTCGGGCCAGAGCGCCCCGAACCAGCCTCAGTAAATATACCTGATCTGGTCGGTCCAGAACCGTTCGATGCGTTTGAGCGAATGGTTCACGAGGTCCAGCGCATCGGCACCCAGCACACCATGGCCTTCAAGCCCCCCGGCATGGCGTTCGAACAAGGCTTCGACCCGGTCGCGCACATCGCGGCCCTTGGCGGTCAGCCGCACGCGCACCGACCGGCGGTCGATCTCGCAGCGTTCATGGTGCATGTACCCCATCTCGACCAGTTTCTTGAGATTGTAGGACACGTTCGAGCCCTGGTAATAGCCGCGGCTTTTCAATTCGCCCGCCGTCACCTCGTGATCGCCGATATTGAACAGAAGCAGTGCCTGCACCGCGTTGATGTCGATCAGGCCGAGGCGTTCGAATTCATCCTTGATCACGTCGAGCAGCAGGCGATGCAGACGCTCCACAAGCGACAGCGTGTCGAGATAGGCGCCGATGAACCCGGGGCGGACCGTCGCGAGGGGGGCGTGCATGCTCATCATCGTCTCCGCAGCATCGGGATTGTGGGCGACCCTGGCGGAGATTCGGAAAAAAACGGTTAAGCGGGCTCAGGCACCGCGCAGCGCCGCGAAATCGGCGGCGACCCGCGCGATCATGCCGGCCAGATGTGCAGGGGCGGCCTGCTGTCCCGAGACCCATTGGTAAAGGTCCTGATCGGCCTCGGCCAGAAGCGCCTCGAACCCGTCCAGCGTCGCGTCATCGGCGCCCTCCAGATGGGCGTCGGCCCATCCGCCCAGGATGATGTCCATTTCCTTGATGCCCCGGTGCCAGGCCCGCATCCTCAGCCGCTTCAGCCGCAGCTCGCGTGTCTCGGCCATGCTCACCGCCCCTGTGACAGCGCCAGGCGCAGCCGCTTCTCCAGCCGCCCCAGTTCCTCGGCCCCGCGCGCCTGCGACACTTTCAGCCGCCGCAGGTCCGACAGGATCGCCGACATGTCCTCGGGCACCGGTTCCACCGTCTCGGGGCTGTCCAGCCCGTCCCCCTCACCCGACAGAAGCCACATGATCGACACCCCCAGCATGCCGGCCAGCATCTGCAGCTTGTTGGCCCGCGGCTCGGACTGGTCGTTTTCCCAGGACCGGATCGACTTGACCCGCACGCCGAGCCGCTTGGCAAGTGCTGCCTGGCTCAGCCCGGCGGCTTCGCGCGCCCCGGTCATGCGGTCGCCGAAAGTGGTGGTCTCGGCGTCGAACCACGCGCCTCCCTCTTCGAACGTCGCGCCGTTGTCGTCTGACATGGATCATCCTTCCTGCCCGCTTGATTGCAGGGCGGGGGCACCCTAAGCATGGGCCGCTGCCCCTGACAACCGGGCCCCGGGACGCAGGGGCCGACCCGATCCAACCCGACGCCGGAGACCCAGATGCCGTTCCTGTCCGACACGCTTGCGCGCGTGAAACCGTCCCCCACCATCGCCGTCTCGAACCTCGCCGCCGAGCTCAAGGCCCAGGGCAAGGACGTGATCGGCCTCGGCGCGGGCGAACCTGATTTCGACACCCCCGACAATATCAAGAAGGCCGCAATGGCCGCGATGGATGCGGGCAAGACGAAATACACCGCCGTCGACGGCATCCCGGAACTCAAGGCCGCGATCTGCGCCAAGTTCAAGCGTGACAATGTGCTGGACTATACGCCCGCGCAGGTCAGTGTCGGCACCGGGGGCAAGCAGATCCTCTATAACGCGCTGATGGCCACGCTGAACCCGGGCGACGAGGTGATCATCCCCGCCCCCTACTGGGTGTCCTACCCCGACATGGTTCTGCTGGCAGGCGGTGAGCCGGTCTTTGTCGAGGGGCCGAGCCAGAACGGCTACAAGATCACGCCCGGCGACCTCGAGGCCGCGATCACGCCGAAAACGAAATGGTTCATCTTCAACTCGCCATCGAACCCCACCGGTGCGGGCTACACCGCGGCAGAGCTGAAGGGGCTGACGGATGTGCTGATGAAACATCCCCATGTCTGGGTGATGACCGACGACATGTATGAACACCTCGTCTACGACGACTACGAATTCGCCACGCCCGCGCAGGTGGAGCCGGGCCTTTACGGCCGCACCCTCACCTGCAACGGCGTGTCCAAGGCCTATGCCATGACCGGCTGGCGCATCGGCTACGCGGCGGGGCCGGAGGAATTGATCAAGGCGATGCGCAAGGTGCAGTCGCAATCGACCTCCAACCCCTGTTCGATCAGCCAATGGGCGGCGGTCGAGGCGCTGAACGGCACGCAGGACTATATCGCCACCAACAATCAGGTCTTCAAACGCCGCCGCGATCTCGTGGTGGCCGCCCTGAACGCCATCCCCGGCATCACCTGCCCGGTGCCCGAGGGCGCGTTCTACGTCTATCCCTCCATCGACGGGCTGATCGGCAAGACCAGCGCGGGGGGCGTGAAGATCGACGATGACGAAACCTTCGCCAAGGCGCTGCTCGAGGAAAAGGGCGTCGCCGTGGTGTTCGGCAGCGCCTTCGGCCTCAGCCCCGCCTTCCGGGTCAGCTATGCCACGAGCGATGAGAACCTGACCGAGGCGATGGCGCGGATCGCGGATTTCTGTGATGGGTTGGTTTAGGAAGGCACGTTCGGCGCTGCCCCGCCAAACCGGCCGATGTCTGATCTGCGGACCTAGCGGACCCGATCCGATTTCGCATTCACGGCGCTGCGCACCAACTTGCCAAAGGCACGGTCCTTCTCGCGACGCTCGGCAAGGCTTGCGGAATTGAAGGCGTCCTCTGCCTGCAGCTTGCGCCAGCGCAAAAGCCGTGAAGGGTCGATCCGACCATCCCCGACTGCCGCCTGAACAGCGCAGCCCGGCTCGGTCTCGTGCTGGCAATCCTTGAAGCGGCATTGGGCAGAAAGGGCTTCGATGTCATCGAACACATCCGCGATGCCCGTGGCGGCATCGGTCAGCTGCAATTCGCGCATCCCCGGAGTGTCGAGGACGAGGCAGCCATCGGGGGTTACATGCAGTTCGCGCCGGGTCGTGGTGTGCCGGCCTTTGGCGTCATCTGCCCGGATACCCTGGGTCGCGATGGCCTGCGCGCCGAGAAGCGCGTTGGCAAGGGTCGATTTTCCGACACCGGACGAGCCAAGGAACGCGACCGTGCGGCCCGGCCTGCACCAGTCGGCCAGCGCCTGCACCGGCTCCCCGCCGCGGGCGTCGAGGTGAACCACGGGCACCCGGCTGGATACGGCTTGGGCCGCTTCGCAAAAGGGTGCCGGGTTGTCGGTGAGGTCGGCCTTGGTCAGCACGATCACCGGCTCGATCCCGGCCTCGAAGGCCAGGGCCACATACCGCTCCAGCCGGGCGATGTTGAAGTCCGCATTGCAAGACGTAACGACGAAGACCGTGTCGATATTGGCCGCGATGAGTTGCACGTCACGACCGGTGCCCGGTGCGCGACGCTTGATCAGGCTCTTGCGCTCGAACACGCTGCTCGACCTTGGGCGTGCAGGGTCAAACAGCAGCCAGTCGCCGACTGTTGCCTGAGGCCCCGGCGGGATCGTCTCGTCGATACCATCGCCTGTCACCTGCAGCCCGCTGCGATGCACCGCCGTCACGCGAACCGGCGGTGTCCGGGTCAGCGCCTCTGAATCGATCTGCCGGGCAAAGAACGGGTCCCACTCTAACCGCTCCAAGGGGCCGGGTTCACGCCGTGTGCGCGGTCTCGAAACGGCACCAGGCAAAAAGGCGGAGTAGTCCCGAACCATCACCACAGCCTATGATGGCAGAAGCGGAGGACGCAAGATGCCAGGGTCTTGGGAAACATCAATATCGGCACTCAGGCGCAGCTGTCATTGACCCCGCAGAGACCCGGCGATCAGAACGCCGGCAAAGCGGTCGACAGTGCAACTCATCCGGTGCGCAGGTCGGGCGCCGGCCCGCCGGGACGGCATCGTCCATGCGGCTTGAACCGATGGCGCCTCATTGAACGGCCGCGCGCCCTGTGCGTTCAGCGTGCACCGGTCGGCGTGGCGCCCGGACCAGCCGGTTGCACCAAGCATGCTCAGCCGACTGTCTGCCACCCTTCACCCTTCCTTAACCCCTCCCCGCTACACCCTTCCCCCGTGCGCACGATTTGAGGATGGGTCACGCGGGACCCGGGCCAAGACAGCCCCCTCATCGGGCCAAGTCCGGCACCCGCATCCGACCGCCGGCATCCCGGCCCTTCCTGGCCGGGCACGACCTGTCCGCCTTCGGGGCGGGCCCGCTTCGTCCTTGTCGCAGGACGCATCGAACCACCGCCGGGCACCCGGCCTTCCGCAGGAGCCCCGCACCCTCCGCCCCGGAGCGCCGCCGGGCTGCGCGGGCTTTGACTTGCGCGCGCGCGCCTCATACGGTCACGCGGCCCACAGGACGCAGCCACATCACGATGACCGAGCTTCCCGAATACTATTTCCGCATCCGAGAAAACGGCGCCGCCGTCTTCCGCGTGTCCACCGACAACCGCCAGCGCCGGATCGAGATGGACGAGATCGCGGTGGTCAACGTCAAGAACGGCAATGTCAAACCGCATGGCGCCCATGACCTGACCGCCGAGGAACAGGCGGTGATCGCCGATTGGATGGAAGACCGCCGCGCCGTGCTGGCCGAGCGTGACCTCGACGACATCCACCGGGCGGTCGATTACCTCAACCTCACCACCCACTGGGCGCAGTCCCGCGCCTCGGACGCCGACCTTGAGGAAGTGACCGATCGCCTGCTTCTGGCCATGCACGACCTGCGCAGCGTGCTGGTGCGCAAGAAGGCCGACCGGCTGATGGCCGGGCGCGACGACGCCGCCGAGTAAGGTGGGGGGCGCTGCACCCGCCGCCCCGGGGCGGCTTCCCCGGAGGGATTTCCGGCAGGAAAAATGGCCGGTCAGGCGCGCGCGAACCGGCTGGTGATCACGGCATCCTTTCGCGGGCCGGTGACATGCCAGACCTGCGTGAAGACCGGCCATCCGCTCAGGTCATAGGTCACGTCATAGATATCCGGGTCGCAATGATGCCGCGCTTCGGGCGCACCCGGGGTCCAGCTATGAAACGGGCGGCCATCTTCGAAAAACACGGAAAACCCGCCCGCTTCGGCCCGCCAGAGATAGACCCGTTCGGCCCGCATCGGCGCAGCGGCGCCATAGCGCAGCACCCCGGTCTCTTCCTGGCGCAGGCCGTCGGCGTCACGCCGCCAGACCGCCTCGCCCGTCAACTGGCCCGTCAGCCCCGCGCGCCGGTCCTCGATCCGTCGCGTCAGCTGCCAGCGGCCTTCGAAATCGCCAAGCGTGACACCCATGCCGCCTCCCTTGCCGCCCTGCCTTGCTGCTTTGGCCGGGCCTGCCTATGACAGCCGCCAACCGCTTCCAACGCAAGGCCCCGGCATGATCCCCCGCTATTCCCGCCCCGAGATGACGGCCATCTGGTCGCCCGAGACGAAGTTCCGCATCTGGTACGAGATCGAGGCCCATGCCTGCGACGCGCAGGCCGACCTGGGCGTGATCCCGCGCGAGAACGCCGAAGCCGTGTGGAAAGCCCGGGACGCGACCTTCGACGTCGCCCGCATCGACGAGATCGAGGCGGTCACCAAGCATGACGTCATCGCCTTTCTCACCCATCTGGCCGAGATCATCGGCCAGGACGAGGCGCGCTTCGTCCACCAGGGCATGACATCCTCGGACGTGCTCGACACCACCTTCAACATCCAGCTGGTGCGCGCCGCCGACATCCTGCTGGCCGATATCGATGCGCTGCTGGCCGCGCTGAAGGCCCGCGCGATGGAACACAAGATGACCGTGCGCATCGGCCGGTCCCACGGCATCCATGCCGAACCGGTGACCATGGGTCTGACCTTCGCACGGTTCTACGCCGAGATGGACAGGGGCCGTGCCCGTCTGGTGGCCGCCCGCGACGAGGTGTCGACGGGTGCAATCTCCGGCGCGGTCGGTACATTCGCCAATATCGACCCCGCGGTCGAGGCCCATGTCTGCGCGAAACTGGGACTGAAACCCGAACCCGTCTCCACCCAGGTGATCCCCCGCGACCGCCACGCGATGTTCTTCGCCACGCTCGGCGTGATCGCCTCCAGCATCGAGAACATCGCGATCGAGATCCGCCACATGCAGCGGACCGAGGTGCTGGAAGCCGAGGAGTTCTTTTCCAAGGGTCAGAAGGGCTCCTCCGCGATGCCCCATAAACGCAACCCGGTCCTGACCGAGAACCTGACGGGGCTTGCCCGGCTGGTGCGGATGGCCGTGATCCCCGCGATGGAGAACGTGGCGCTCTGGCATGAACGCGACATCAGCCATTCCTCGGTCGAACGGATGATCGGGCCGGATGCGACCGTTACGCTCGACTTCGCGCTGGCGCGGCTGACCGGCGTGATCGAGAAACTGGTGATCTACCCTCAGGCGATGCTGGACAACCTCAACCGGCACCGGGGCCTCGTGCATTCGCAGCGCGTGCTGCTGGCCCTGACCCAGGCGGGCGTCAGCCGCGAGGATGCCTATGTGCTGGTCCAGCGCAACGCGATGAAGGTCTGGGAAGAAGGCCGCGACTTCAAGACCGAGCTTCTGGCCGACCCGGAGGTGACCGCCGCCCTGACCCCCGCCCAGATCGAGGAAAAATTCGATCTCGGCTACCACACCAAGCATGTGGATACGATTTTCACCCGGGTCTTCGGGGCGAGCTGACCCGTGCGACTCACCACCCCGGCGCGAGTGGCGGGCAATTCCGGGGTGTTTTCATAAGATTACGCCGAGGGGGGATTTTTCATTGTCTTATGGTCGGTGCGTGCTACCATTTCGCATGAAAGTAACCCGACCGGACCCGACAGACGAAAGGAAAGGCCCATGCGCCTTGCCGCTCTTCTCGCGACTGCCTTCGTTCTGATGACGCCCACGCTGGCCGCCGCCGAATGTTCCTGGGGGGCCAGCACCGACATGACAATGTCCTGTGCCGATGGCACCAGCTGGGACAGCGCATCGCAAAGCTGCGTGCCCACCGCCACCAGCTGACACCGAAAAACGCCGCCAGACCAAGACGTACCGCGCGCGCCTCCGACTCTGTCGGTGGCGCGCGTTTAGTTGCGCCCGTCCCCCTGATGCGGATTTTCGGCAAATCCGATGCAGATCCCCGGGCGCCCCTCAGCGCCCGTTAACCCCTGCCTGTCACGACCGGCGCGGGGTACGCGTCAGCGGGTGAGACGGGATGACAACCGCCGGGAAAGATATCGACACGGACGGCATCGCGCGCGCGGGTGCGTCCCATGCCCTGTCCGCCTCCGCCTCCGCCGCCCCCGTCCCGCTCAGCCCGCCGCAAAAGGCCGCGCTGATCGTCAGGCTTCTGCTCAGCCAGGATGTCTCGCCCGGGCTCGACCGGCTGACGCCCGCGCAGCAGGCCACCCTGACCCGCGCCATGGCCAGCCTCGGCCCGATCAACCGGGCCACCCTGCGCGCCGTTGTGCAGGAATTCACGGGCAAGCTCGACGACATGGCGATGACGGCGCCGCGCGACCTGACCGGCGCCCTAGGTCTTCTGGAACCCTATATCTCGCCCATCGCGCGCGACGGACTGCGCGCCGAGGCCGAGGCCGGCGACAGCGCCGACCCCTGGTCGCGGATCGCCGTTCTGCCGCCCGACCGGCTGCGGCCCGTGCTTCTGCGCGAAAGCGCCGAGGTCTGCGCGATCCTTCTGTCCAAGCTCGGGGTGGCCAAGGCCGCCGCGATCCTGGCCGACCTGCCCGGGGACCGGGCGCATCTGATCGCCCATGCCGTGTCGCTGACAGCCGGGGTCACGCCCCAGACCGTGGCCGAGATCGGTGCCTATCTCTGGGGCCAGATGCAGGCGATCCCGCAACCGGCTTTCCCGACCAGCGCAGTCGACCGGGTGGGCGCGATCCTGAACGCGGTCAGGACCAGCCTGCGCGACGGGTTGCTCGACGGGCTGGCCGGCCGCGACGCACCCTTCGCGCAGGATGTGCGCCGCGCGATCTTCACCTTTCACCACATCCCCCGGCGGATCGTGCCCACGGATGTCCCGCGCATCCTCCGCCGGGTCGACCAGGACCAGGTGATCGTGGCACTGGCCGCGGGGCAGCAGGCCGCGCCCCTGACGGTCGAATTCCTGCTGGAAAACATGTCGAGGCGCCTGGCCGAACAGCTGCGCGACGAAGCTGAGGCCTATGGCCCCGTGCGCGAGGATGAGGGTGAGGCGGCGATGGCCGGGATCGTCGCCGCGATCCGCGCGCTGGAGGAAGAGGGGGCGCTGCGCCTGATCCCGCAGGAGGGGTGAGGGTCAATGCCCCTTGCCGCCCAGGCCGAGGGCCGAAAGCCCCGGTCCGATCACCCGGGTCGCAACGGGCATCAGCACGAGACCGATGACAAACCCCACCACGCCGAACATCAGCGCACCGGCCAGCCATTCCACGAACCCGCCGAGGGGGGCTGCCAGATGTGCCCAGTCATGGATCAGGTCCTCGGGCCCGGGGACCCCCATCTGCGCCAGGGCATGCAGAACGATCTGCCCGCCCACCCACAGCATCGCCGCTGTGCCGATCACCATCAGCGCGCGCAGGAACCTCGGCATCCCGCGCACGATGCCGCGCCCCAGTGAGCGCAGGCCCGCACGTTCGGACGCCGCCAGCCTCAGCCCCAGGTCATCGGCCTTCACGATCAGCGCCACCGCGCCATAAACCATCACCGTCACCCCCACGGCGACCACGAACAGCGCGGCGGCCTCGAACAGGATCGAGTCCGTCTCCAGCGCCGACAGCGCGATGGTCATGATCTCGGCGGACAGGATGAAATCGGTCTTGATCGCACCGCGCACCTTTTCCTCTTCCAGATGGGCGGCGTCATGCAGTTTCTCGTCCAGCGGCCGGCCGTGATCGGCAGGCGGATACAGCCAGTGCCAGATCTTTTCGGCGCCTTCGAAACACAGGTAGAACCCGCCGAGCATCAGCAGGGGCGGAATCACCCAGGGCGCGAAGGCCGACAGCAAAAGCGCCGCGGGCAGCAGGATCACCAGTTTGTTGAAGATCGACCCGCGCGCGATTTTCCAGACGATGGGCAGCTCGCGTTCGGCGGCGAACCCGGTCACGTATTTCGGCGTCACCGCCGCATCGTCAATAAGCGCGCCGGCGGCCTTTGCCCCGGCCTTGGAGGCCTGCCCGATCACGTCATCGACCGAGGCGGCCGCCACCTTGGCGATCGCGGCCACATCATCCAGTAGCGCCAGAAGCCCGCTTGCCATCGCTCACCTGCCCGTTTGCTGCGCCACCAGCTTACCCGTCCCGGCCCCGCGAACAACCCGCGCGCCGGGCCCGATACCCCGGATCGTTAGCGTTAACCGCTGATGTTTCCGCTAACATCCCGGGAACACGTCCGATTTTTCTTTCCTGCCCCGGTGGGCTTCGGTATGCGCAGCCGCAATGGCGACATCACGAAAAGAGGCAGGCATGACCGTCACGCTTGGCATCAACGGGTTCGGACGCATCGGCCGCTGCACCCTGGCCCATATCGCCGAGGCCGGGCGCAATGATGTCGAGGTGGTCAAGATCAACGCCACCGGCCCGATCGAAACCAACGCCCACTTGCTGCGCTATGACAGCGTGCATGGCCGGTTCCCCGGCGACGTGCGGGTGTCGGGCGACACCATCGACCTCGGGCGCGGCCCGATCCAGGTCATGTCCACCTACGATCCCAACCAGCTCGACTGGGAAGGCTGCGACGTGGTGCTGGAATGCACGGGCAAGTTCAATGACGGGCTGAAGGGTGGCATCCATCTCAACAACGGCGCCAAGAAGGTGCTGTTCTCGGCCCCTGCCGTCAATGTCGACAAGACCATCGTCTACGGCGTCAACCATGCCGATCTCGAGGACGGGCATACGCTGGTCTCGAACGGGTCCTGCACGACGAATTGCCTGGCGCCGCTTGCCAAGGTGCTGAACGATGCCATCGGTATCGAACGCGGGATCATGACGACGATCCATTCCTATACCGGCGACCAGCCCACGCTCGACCGGCGCCACAAGGATCTTTACCGCGCCCGCGCCGCCGCGATGGCGATGATCCCCACCTCGACCGGGGCTGCCAAGGCGCTGAAAGAGGTGCTGCCCGAACTCGAGGGGCGGCTGGATGGCTCGGCCCTGCGGGTGCCCACGCCGAATGTCTCGGCCGTCGATCTGACATTCGAGGCGGGCAAGTCGGTGACCGTGGACGAGGTCAACGCCATCATCGCCGAGGCCGCGGCGGGCCATATGGGCGCGGTGCTGGCCTATGATGCCGAGCCCAAGGTCTCGATCGATTTCAACCATACCACGCAGTCCTCGATCTTCGCCCCAGACCAGACCAAGGTCGTGGGCGGGCGCACGGTGCGGGTGCTGGCCTGGTATGACAATGAATGGGGCTTTTCCGCGCGCATGGCCGATGTGGCCAGCGTCATGGGGCGCCTGCTCCACTGACATTGCCCGGCCTGCCATGAACACCGCCTCCGCGATCTTCCTGTTCGGCGTGATCGTCGCCTTCCTCGTGCTCGACGCGGTGTTTTTCGGGTCGGACGGGCTGCTGTTCCTGGCCCGTCGCTTCGCCGACATGACCGAATGGCTGGCCTTCTGGCGCTAGGCGCGCGGCAGAGCGTCCCTTGTTCGCCATTCAGAATATGTTACCGCTAACAGGACGCGGGGTCCAAAGGCGGAGACAGGCATGACCATCACAGTCGCAATCAACGGGTTCGGACGGATCGGGCGCAATATCCTGCGCGCCATCATCGAACAGAACCGCGCGGAGCTTGAGGTGGTGGCGATCAACGATCTCGGCCCGGTCGAAACCAACGCTCATCTGCTGCGCTTCGACAGCGTGCATGGAAGGTTCCCCGGTACCGTGACCACGACGGACACCAGCATCGATGCGGGCCGCGGCCCGATCGCCGTCACCGCGATGCGCGATCCCGCCGACCTGCCCTGGGGCGATGTCGATATCGTGCTGGAATGCACCGGCATCTTCAGGGGCGACAAGGCGCGGGTGCATCTGGAGGGCGGGGCGAAACGGGTGCTGGTCTCGGCCCCCTCGCCCGGCGCGGACAAGACCATCGTCTATGGTGTCAACCACGCCACGCTCGGGGCGGGGGACACCCATGTCTCCTGCGCGTCCTGCACGACAAACTGCCTGGCGCCGGTGGTCAAGGTGCTCCATGACACGATCGGCATCACCAGGGGCTTCATGACCACGGTCCATGCCTATACCGGTGACCAGCCCACGCTCGACACCTATCACAAGGACCTCTACCGCGCCCGCGCGGCGGCAATGTCGATGATCCCCACCTCAACCGGCGCGGCCTCGGCCCTGGGACTGGTGCTGCCCGAGATGGAGGGCAGGCTTGATGGTGTCGCGATCCGGGTACCCACGCCCAATGTCTCGGTCGTCGACCTGACGGTCGAGACGGCCCGCGCCACCAGCGTCGATAACATCAACGCCGCCATGCAGGCCGCCTCTGACGGGCCGCTCAGGGGCGTGCTCGGCGTGACCGATGACAAGCTGGTGTCGATGGATTTCAACCATGACCCCCATTCCTCGATCTTAGCCACCGACCAGACCCGCGTGATGGACGGCAACATGGCGCGCGTTCTGGCCTGGTATGACAACGAATGGGGCTTTTCCTGCCGCATGGTCGATGTCGCGGTGGAGATGGGCAAGCACCTGTAATCCGGGCCGGCGTCGCATTGCCGTATTTGGAGAAAGATGAAGCGACAATTTGAATCGAACTGTCTGCGTCCTCTTCATCTTTCCAAAAATACGGCCGCCTGGGGCCCTGAAGGCTCTGGCAATCCGCGACGGTCTGGGCGACATGGACGCCGTGACGACGGGAGAACGCCATGACCTGGAACACGCTCGATGACCTCGACCTTCAGGGCCGGATCGTCCTGACCCGGGTCGATATCAATGTGCCGATGGAGGGCGGGCGCGTCACCGACACCACCCGCATCGACCGGATCGTGCCCACGGTCACCGATATCCTCGCGCGGGGCGGCAAGCCGGTGCTTCTGGCCCATTACGGGCGGCCCAAGGGGCAGGTTGTGGCGGAGATGTCGCTGAGGCATCTGGTGCCCGCGCTGGAGGCAGCGCTGGCGCGTCCGGTCACCTTTCTCGACCCCGCCGACCGCGCCGCGATCGAGGCCACGCCCGAGGGCGCCGTGATCCT
Organism: Paracoccaceae bacterium; assembly: GCA_024742455.1. Classification (GTDB taxonomy): domain Bacteria; phylum Pseudomonadota; class Alphaproteobacteria; order Rhodobacterales; family Rhodobacteraceae; genus JANSYL01. The sequence goes on from JANSYL010000001.1 coordinate 70,460, forward strand.
GCTCGAAAACACGCGTTTCTCGCCCGAGGAAACCGACAATGCGCCCGCGCTGGCGGCACGGCTTGCCGCGCTCGGCGATATCTATTGCAATGACGCGTTTTCGGCGGCGCATCGCGCCCATGCATCGACCGAGGGGGTGGCGCGGCTTTTGCCCAATTGCGCAGGAAGGCTGATGGCCGAGGAGCTCGGCGCGCTCAAGGCCGCGCTTGGCCAACCCAGGCGCCCGGTGATGGCCGTGGTCGGCGGCGCGAAGGTTTCGACCAAGCTTGAGCTGCTGGAAAACCTGACCCGCAAGGTCGACATCCTGGTGATCGGGGGCGGCATGGCCAACACCTTCCTGGCCGCGCAGGGCATCGATGTGGGGCGGTCGCTTTGCGAACATGATCTTGCCGACAAGGCGCTCAGGATCATGGAGGGTGCCAGGGCCGCCGGGTGCGAGATCCTGCTGCCCCGCGATGTGGTGGTGGCCGAGGATTTCGCCGAAGGCGCCCGCCACCGGGTGGTCGCCGCGGGCGATGTGCCGCCCGACACGATGATCCTGGACGCGGGCCCCGAAAGCGTGGCGCGCATCCTTGCCGCACTCGACAGCGCCGCCACACTGATCTGGAACGGCCCGCTCGGCGCCTTCGAGATCGCGCCCTTCGACGCCGCGACCAATGCCGCGGCCGAGGCGGCGGCGGCGCTGACCGAGGCCGGCAGACTGATGTCGGTGGCCGGTGGCGGCGACACGGTGGCCGCGCTCAACAAGACCGGCTCGGCCGACCGGTTCAGCTACCTGTCGACGGCGGGCGGGGCGTTTCTGGAATGGATGGAGGGCAAGACCCTGCCCGGCGTGGCGGCCCTGATGCGCGATTGACCCGACGCACCCGGCCGGTGATGGACTTGGCCGCGCGCAGTTTCTAAAACCGCCCTGATCCCACCACCCCGAAGGAGCCTGCCATGCCCACCCCCGACCAGATCGCCCAGATGACCGACGGCAAGGGTTTCATCGCCGCGCTGGATCAGTCGGGCGGGTCGACGCCGAAGGCGCTGGCGCTCTATGGTATCGGCGAGGATGCCTATGGCTCCGAGGCCGAGATGTTCGACCTGATGCATGCCATGCGCAGCCGGATCGCCACTGCCCCGGCCTTCACCGGCGACAAGGTGATCGCGGCGATCCTGTTCGAGATGACGATGGACCGCGAGATCGGCGGCAAACCGGCGGCCGCCTACCTGTGGGAGGACCGGCGCGTCGTGCCTTTCCTGAAGATCGACAAGGGACTGACCGAGGCGCAGGACGGGGTCCGGATGATGAAGCCGATCCCGGGCCTGTCAGGCCTGCTCGACCGTGCGGTGGCGCATGGCATTTTCGGAACCAAGGAACGCTCGGTCATCGATGCGGCCAACCGGGCCGGCATCGGCGCGATCGTCGAACAGCAATTCGACCTCGGGGCCGAGGTTCTGGCCAAGGGGCTGGTGCCGATCCTCGAACCCGAGGTCACGATCAGCATCGCCGACAAGGCAGATGCCGAGGCCATGCTGCTGGACGAGATCCTGAAATATCTCGATATGCTGCCGGAAGGCGAGCGGGTCATGCTCAAGCTCAGCCTGCCGAGCAAGGCAGGGCTCTATGCGCCGCTGATCGCGCATCCCAAGGTGATGCGGGTCGTGGCCCTGTCAGGCGGATACACGCGTGACGAGGCCTGCGCGCTGCTGGCTCAGAACCCCGGCATGATCGCAAGCTTCAGCCGCGCGCTGACCGAGGGGCTCAGCGCCGATCAGCCGGATGCCGCGTTCAACAGCGCGATCGGCGACGCGATCGAGGCGATCTACCGGGCCTCGGTCACCTGACGTCCGGGCGCACCGGCCCTATATCGACGGCATGGTTCTGGAATTCCGAAACGCGGGCATCTATTGCCCGGCGGGCGATTTCTACATCGACCCCTGGCGTCCCGTGGACCGGGCGCTGATCACCCATGGCCATGCCGATCATGCAAGATGGGGCCATGCGCGGTACATCGCGACCGAGGCGGCAGCACCGGTAATGCGGCACCGGTTGGGGGATATCGCGATCCGGACCACGGGTTACGGGACCGAACACCGGATCGGGGACGCGACGGTCAGCTTTCACCCCGCGGGCCATGTGCCGGGCTCGGCGCAAATCCGGGTCGAGGTGGGCGGCGAGATCTGGGTCGTCTCGGGCGATTACAAGACCGTCGATGACGGGCTGAGCGAGGCGTTCGAGCCGGTCCGCTGCCACGCCTTCATCACCGAATCGACCTTCGGCCTGCCGATCTACAGCTGGCCGGACGAGGCAACCCTCAGGGCCGAGCTGAACGGCTGGTGGGCGGCGACGGCGGCGGCGGGACAGGTCGCGGTGCTCGGCGTCTATGCGCTTGGCAAGGCGCAGCGCATCCTGCGCCTGCTCGACCCCGCTATCGGGCCGATCCTGACACATGGCGCGGTCGAAGGGACCAACGCGGTGATGCGCGCGCAGGGCATCGCCCTGCCCGACACGGTGCCGGTGACGGCCGAGACGGATCGAAAGGCGTTTCCGGGCGCGATGGTGCTGGCCCCGCCCTCGGCGCTCGGCACGCCGTGGATGCGGAAATTCGGGGCGGTCTCCACCGGGTTCGCCAGCGGCTGGATGCGCCTGAGGGGGGTGCGCCGACGGCGCGCCGCAGACCGGGGGTTCGTGGTGTCCGACCATGCCGATTGGGACGGGCTGAACGCGGCCATTGCCGCCACCGGGGCCGAACGCGTGTTCGTCACCCATGGCTACACCGCCCAGTTTTCCCAGTGGCTGCGCGCGCAGGGCTATGATGCAGGCGTGGTCGAGACGGAATATGGCGGCGAAAGCCTGGACGAGGCCGAGGGCGAACCGCAGACCGGGGCCGCGACCGATGGCTGAGGTCGTGATGGTCCCCCGCCCCCGCCTGACCCTGCGCGACCGGGCGGCGATCGCCATGGTGCGCGGCATCGGCAAACCGGCGATTGCCGTGCTCAATTCCGCACCCCTGATCCGCCGCCTGACCGATGGCCCGGCGAAATGGCTGAAATCCGCGCCCGAGGGCACGCGGATCACCGAACGTGCCGATGGCGGGCTGGAGCTGCGCCCGCCCAATGCCGGGGATCAATCGCCCTGGCTGATCTACATCCATGGCGGCGGGTTCCTGGCGGGCAGCCCCTGGACCCACCTGGGGCTGGCCAGTCACCTTGGCGATGCCGCGCGGATGCGGGTGTACCTGCCGCGTTACGGGCTTGCCCCCGAACGCCCCTTTCCCAAGGGACGCGATGACCTTGTGTCGGCCTACAAGGCGCATGTCGACCGGCACGGGCCGCCCGGCGCGCTGTGCGGCGACAGCGCGGGCGGCAACCTTGCGCTGCTGGTGGCGCAGCATGCACGCGATGCAGGCTGGCCCCTGCCGCGCGCGATGGGGCTGTTATCGCCCGTGGCCGACTTGTCGGGCGATATCGCCGAACGGATGGCCGGGGCGCAGGACGAAATGCTGTTCCCCGCCGCGCGCCTGCCGTGGATCCGCGACACCTATCTGCAGGGCCATGATGCGACCGATCCGGGGGCCTCACCGCTACTGGGCGAGCTCAGGGGCCTGCCGCGGACCCTGATCCAGGCCTCGGCGGTCGAGGCTGCCCGCCCCGATGCGGTGGCGCTGGGCGCCGCGATGGAGGCCGCCACGGTCGAGCTCTGGGACCGCCTGCCCCATGTCTGGCACATCTTCGCAGGCCGCGCGCCGGTGGCCGATGCGGCGCTGGCGCGGCTCGCGGCCTTTCTCAGGACCGCGGCATGAAGGAGTTCGCGGCCCTTTTCACCCGTATCGACCAGACCACCAAGACCTCGGTCAAGACGGCAGCAATGGCGGAATACTTCGCCACCGCGCCCGATGACGACAGGCTGTGGACCATCGCGTTGCTGTCGGGGCGCCGTCCGCGCCGGACGATCACCACCACGAAGCTGCGCGAATGGGCCGCCGAACGGGCGGGCATCCCCCTGTGGCTGTTCGAGGCCTGTTACCCGGTGGTGGGCGACCTGTCGGAAACCATCGCGCTGGTCCTGCCGGACCCCGCGACACGCATCGACAAACCGCTCAGCCAGTGGATTGCCGAATTGCGCGCGCTCGACCAGGCCGACGAGGACGCGCGCAAGGCGTTCATCCTGTCGGCCTGGGACGGTCTGGAGCCGGTGGAACGCTTCGTCTTCAACAAGCTTCTGACGGGGGGCTGGCGGATGGGGGTCAGCCAGAAACTGATGACGCGCGCGCTGGCCCGGGCCACGGGGATTGCCGAGGCGGAACTGACCCACCGCCTGATGGGCGACTGGACCCCCGAGACCACGACGTTCCATGCCCTTGTCGAAGCCCCCGATCCCGGGGCGGACCTGTCGAAGCCTTACCCCTTCTACCTTGCCTATCAGCTGGAGGAGGCGCCCGAGACGCTGGGCCCGGTCACCGACTGGCTGGCCGAACGGAAATGGGACGGCATCCGGGGCCAGCTTATCCTGCGCGGCGGGGCCCATCACCTTTGGTCACGCGGCGAGGACCTGATCACCGACCGGTTTCCCGAACTGGCGCAGCTGAGCGATTTCCTGCCCGGGGGCACGGTGATCGACGGCGAGGTGCTGGCCTATGACGCGGGCGCGGAAACGCCGCTGAGCTTTGCCAGGCTGCAGCCGAGGATCGGGCGCAAGGCGGTGCCGAAGAAACTGCTGACCGAGGCACCGGTCATCCTGATGGCCTATGATCTTCTGGAATGGGGCGGCGCGGACATGCGCGACCGGCCGCTTGCGGACCGGCGCGCGGTGCTGGAGCGCGCCATCGCCGCCCTGCCCCCGACCCTGCCCATCCGCCTGTCCGCCGCCGTGCCTGCGCAGACATGGGACGACCTGGCCGGGGCGCGCGCGGTCTCGCGCGACCTGGGCGCCGAGGGGCTGATGCTGAAACGGCTGGCCGCGCCCTATCTCGCCGGGCGCAGGAAAGGCGATTGGTGGAAATGGAAGATCGACCCCCTGACCATCGACGCGGTGATGATCTATGCGCAGGCCGGATCGGGGCGGCGGGCCACGCTCTATACCGATTTCACCTTCGCCGTGCGCGATGGGGATGATCTGGTGCCCTTCACCAAGGCCTATTCCGGCCTGACCGATGCCGAGTTTCGCGAAATTACCGCCTGGGTCCGCAAGAACACCCTGCAACGATTCGGCCCCGTCCGGCAGGTCACCCCCGAACATGTCTTCGAGATCGCCTTCGAGGGCATCCAGGAAAGCCCGCGCCACAAATCCGGTGTCGCGCTCAGGTTTCCGCGCATGGCGCGCTGGCGCCGCGACAAGCCGGTGGCCGAGGCGAACACGCTGGAGGACCTGAAAGAGATGCTGAGGCTTTACGGCTGAGCCGTGCCTCGCCTAGGCTGCTTTCATGTTCATTCTGCGCGCCATCGCTGCCGTTATTCTGACCCTGTGCCTTGGCCTGTCCGCCGGGGCGCAGACCTATCCCGATTACACCAGCACCACGGTCAATGATTTCGCGGGCCTTCTGCCCCCGGGCGAGGAACGGGCGCTGTCGGACCGGCTGGCGCAACTGGAGCGGGAAACCGGCGTCGAGATGACGGTGGTCACGCTGCCCAGCCAGAACGCCTATGCCCCCGGCATGACGCTCGAGGCCTTCGCGACCGGGCTGTTCAACCACTGGGGTGTCGGCAAGGCCGCCACCAATGACGGGGTCATGGTGCTGATCCTGCTCGACGACCGTGCGATGCGGCTGGAGCTTGGCCTTGCCTACGGGTGGGACTGGGACCGGGTGGCGCAATCGGTCCTCGACGATGCGTTTCTGCCGGCCTTTCGCGCGGGTGATTACCCGCGCGGGATAAGACAGGGCACCGAGGCCACGATCGAACGGATCGTGATGCCCTTCCGCGAGGGGCGGCCCGCGCCCGACCTGCAGGACGCCCCCCAAGGCGATGACCTGGGCCCCGCCGCCATCCTTGCGGGCTTCGTGGCCACCATCCTCGCGCTGGTGGCCCGCCGCCGGATCGCCGATGCCTTCGTGCGGTTTCGCAGATGTCCGAATTGCGGGGAACGCGCCCTGACGGCCCGGCGCCGCACGGTGCGGGCGGCCACGCGGCTCAGGTCGGGTGAAGGCCAGAGGGTGCTGGAATGCGCCCAATGCGGTCACAAGAGCCGCAGCACCTACATCATTCCCCGCATCCGGCAGACGACATCCTCGGGCGGGTCCTTCGGCGGCGGGCGCTCTGGCGGCGGCGGGGCATCGGGGCGTTGGTAGACCGGCCTTTCGGCGCAGAATGGCCCAAAGTCGCGGCGCCCCGGTCGGCTTGAAAATCTCTCTCTCCCCCCCCCTTGAAAACGGACGCATGCCTTCCGATTTCCCCATCGCTCACGGGGCAGCCCCCGTGAAACCGTGATGAAAAGGAGGATGAAGTCATGCGTCTGAACCATCTTCTGGCCGCTGTTCTTGGTATCGCCACCGCGTTGGCATCGGGTCCGGCCCTGGCCGGGGTGACCGAGGCCGATGGCGATGGTGACCAGCGCGCCTCATTCGCCGAACTGACGGCGCTTTACCCCGACCTGAACAAGGCCGATTTCGTGAAGATCGACGCCGACAGCGACGGGTTCGTCACCGATGCCGAATGGGACACGGCCGTCGCGTCGGGCCTGATCGACACCCCCGCCGGGTAGGCGACGCACCGCTTTCCCCGGGCCGGACATGGCCCGGGGTTTGGGCCGCCCGCCCGGTTGTGCTAGTCTTGTTCCCCCAAGCCCAAGGGAGGGAGAGACGATGCAGACCGCAGACGTGATCCGCCATGCCCGCGCGCTTTATGACGCCCATGGCGACAAGGCTGAGGCCGAAGCCGCACAGAAAGCCGTCGCCGCCCGCGATGCGGGCGACGCCCGGCAGGCCGAGACCTGGGACAAGATCCGCCGCCACATCAAGGAATTGCGCGGCGCGAAACAGACCTGACAGGCGTTGCGGCCCGCCCTCACGCCCAGGCCAACAGGTCGGGCCGCAGAAGCATTATCGCCCCTAGCGCGATCAGAACGATCCCGCCCACCAGATGCGACAGCCGCGATATACGTGCGCTGCCTGAAACCGCCCTGAGCGTGACCATTGCAGTCACGAAGATCGCCGTGTCATCGAGCAGGAACACCCCGATATACAGCACCAGATACCCCGTCACGGCCATGGGCTGCAGATCCTGCATGGCCAGCATCTGGGTGTAGACGGCCGGGATGCCCGCCGAACAGGCCAGTTCGATCAGGTTGACCGCGATCGCAAGCCCGGCAATTCCCAACCCGGCGATGGCAAGGTTCGGCTGTTCCACCACCCGCTGGAACGCCGCCCGGATCGACCGCCGCCGGTCCGACGGCGTCACCCTGCAAACGCCCTCGGGATTGGTCCAGTATTCGCGCAGGTAGTAAAACCCTGCCGCCAGCGCCAACGCCCCGATCACCAGCCGCAGCCAGCCCACCGCGCCGATCCATGTCACCACGTTCAGCCAGGCCGTCATCACGGCAAAATACATCGCTGCCGTGGTGAGCAGGAAGATCGCGCCCAGCGTCCACATCCGCCGCGCGTCGTCCACCCCGAGCAGAAAGGCGATCAGCAGCGCCAGCACCCACATCGCGCATGGGTTGAACCCGTCCACCGCTGCCAGCACGACGGTCAAAGCGGGCAGCGACAGGTCGCCGGGCCTGACCTCACCCAGGACCGGCAGGTCGAGCGCAGGGATCACCGCGTTCGGTGCTCCGCCGTCGCCCCCGCAGGACAGGTCGGCAACGGGGATCGCCGGCCCCGCCTCGGGTTCTGTTTGGGGTGCCGAGACAGGCGCCATTTCCGCGCGCAGGTCGGCGACAATGTCGGGGCACGGTCCGGCGCGACAGGTCGCGATCATCTGCGCATAGCTGGCGAGGGACCGGCCATCGCGCGCGAAGCCGATCAGGTAGCGATCCCCGATCACCACCAGCGGCACTCCGGCCTGCTCGATGCCGAAAAGCTCGATCAGCCGACCGAACAGGGCCACGGCCTCCAGCGAACCGCCCAGCTCGATTTCCTCGACCGCCAGCAAAGGGTCGGTCGCTGCGATCTCGGCCAGCGCCGTTCGTGCCGCTTCGCAATAGGGGCAGCCCTCCTGCCAGAACACATAGGCGCGCACCGTGTCTGCCCGCAGCGGCGCCGCGACCAGCATCGCACCCAGGACCAGAAGGATCAGCCCCCTCGGAAACCAGGGGCCGCGCCGCAGGCGCGAGGGATACGTGCATCGCCGCGAAACCATGTCAGGCCGCCGTTCCGGTTGCGTGATGTCATGGATTGGAACAGCAGGCGGCAGCGCTGTCCTTGATCCGGCTCAAACCGGCATGCCCTCAGGCCACGCAGTCGACCGAGACCGGGCGCTGCCCTTCGGACCATGCCCTGGCCGCGGCACCGAAGGCTTCGAACAGAGGCCGGCTGACCGGGTCCTGTGCGGCGCGGTATTCGGGGTGCCATTGCACCGACAGGGTAAAGCCAGGCGCATCGGCGATATAGATCGCCTCGGGCGTGCCATCGGGGGCGTGCCCGTCGATGACCACCCGGCTGCCCGGCCGCTTGATCCCCTGACCATGGAGCGTGTTGGTCATCACCTCGCGCGCGCCGAACAGCCGGTGGAACGGCCCGCCCTCGGTGAAACTGACGACATGGCGCAGGGCGAATTTTTCCTCGATCGTGCCGTCGGGGGGCATCCGGTGGTTCATCCGCCCGGGCAGGTCTCGGATTTCGGGGTGGAGCGATCCGCCCATTGCCACGTTGACCTCCTGGAAACCGCGGCAGACACCCAGAAAGGGCTGGCCCCGTTCTACGCAGGCCCGGATCAGCGGAAGCGCCACGGCGTCGCGCGCCCGGTCGAAGGCGCCATGCGCCTCGGTCTCGGCCTCGCCGTATTCCTCGGGATGGACATTGGGCCGCCCGCCGGTGAACAGGAACCCGTCGCAGACCTCCAAAAGGTCGCGCACCGCCACCAGACGCGGATCGGCGGGGATCACCATGGGCAGGCCGCCGGCCACCTCGGCCACGGCCTGCGAATTCATCGTGCCGCCCGCATGGGTCGGATACTGATCATTGATCAGGTGATGATTGCCGATGATGCCGATGATGGGGCGGGTCATGGGTTACCGAATCGTCTGCGCGCGCCTTAGAGGTGTATCCGCAAAGCTATCGCGCGAAAAGATCGGCGCCGCGCGGACGGGTCTGCGCCCGCGCAGGGAAAGACGACCGGACGGGCCCGGGGGCCCGGCCAATGACGGCAGGGACAACGCCATGACGGCCTTCCGGATGATGACACCCGCCTTTCTCGACGCCCCCGGGCCCGCCCTCGCCCGGATGCGCGCCGAGGCGCCCGTGGTCAGGGTGCGCCTGCCGGTGGTGGGCGATACCTGGATGACGACCACGGACGCCGCCGCGCGCGCCATGCTGAAGGACGAAACCCGCTTCGTGCGGGACCCCTACCCGGTCACCGGACGCCCGCTGTCCAGCCGGTTCTGGTGGATGCCGCGCGCGGTCAAACCGCTGTTCGGGGGGCTGTTATCGTCAGATGGCGAGAAACACCGCCGCCTGCGCCGCGTCGTCGATGCTGCCTTCGCACGCACCACGGTCGAGGGGCTCAGGCCCGATCTGGCGCGCATGGCAGATGCCCTGATGGACCGGTTCCCCCGAACCCGTGCGGTCGATGTCAGCGCGGGTCTCTGCCACCCCCTGCCGTTCAAGGCGATCTGCCTGCTGCTCGGCCTGCCCGAGGAGGACGAGGCCTGGCTGCATGCCCGTGTCTCGCCGCTCAGCGCGATGGAGAACCTGCCGAAGGCGGCCTATGCGATGTACCGCCTCGGCGGGGTGATGGCCTATTTCCAGACCCGGATCGAGATGGCCCGGCGCGGCGGACACCCGGGGCTGATCGGGGCGCTCGCGGCCGAGGATACCGCCCGCGACCTTTCCGATCTCGACCTGCAGACGCTGTTCATGACGCTGTTTCTGGCCGGGCATGAAACCACGGTGCACCTTCTGAACCACGCCATCATCGCGATCGCCGGGGATGACGCGCTGCGCGTGCGCCTCCTCGACCCCGGGGCCGATGTCAAACCGCTCGTCGATGAGATGCTGCGCTGGCACAGCCTGATCATGGTGTCGGCCCTGCATGTGGTGGCCGAGGATACCGAGTTCGAGGGCGTGGCGCTGAAACGGGGCGACCAGATCATGGCCGGGCTGCTGGCGGCCAACCGCGACCCCGCCCGCCACGACGCCCCCGATACGCTCCTGCCCGACAGGCGGCCGAACGCGCATCTGGGCTTTGGCTTCGGGCCGCATGTCTGCCTCGGCATGCAACTGGGCCGGGCCGAGGCCGAGATCGTTCTGACCCGGCTGTTCCGCCGCCATCCCCGCCTGGTGCTGGATGGCCCGCCGCCCGGCTGGCGCAGGCGCGTGGGCCTCAGGGTGCGGCGGAACGTGGTCGTGCGGCTGGAGGGCTGAGGCGGACGCCGCTCAGGCCAGGGCGGCCAGACCCGCCGCCTCGATCCCTGCCACCGCCGCCTCGGCGTCGTTCTCGGAGGTGTCGCCGGTCACACCCACGGCCCCGATCACGGCGCCTGCAGCATCCCTGACCAGCACACCGCCCGGCACCGGCACGACCTTGCCGCCGAAGGCCCCGTTCACCGCGGCCATGAAATAGGCCTGCCCCTCGGCGCGCGCCATCTGCGCCGAACCGGGCATGCCGAGCATCACCGCGCCATAGGCCTTGCCGCGCGCGATCTCGAACCGCCCGGGGCTTGCGCCATCCTCGCGCTCGAAAGCCAGAAGATGCCCGCCCGCATCCAGCACCGCCACCGACAGGGGCTTCAGCCCCATCTCGCGCCCCTTCGCGCGCGCGCCCGCCACGATCGCCCGGGCCTGGTCCAGTATAATCCCGCTCATCTCAGCCACTCCCTGCTTCACTTTGCTTCAAATACCTCCGGGGGAGGCCCGCACGGGCCGAGGGCAGCGCCCCCGAAATCGCCCGGCAAGGGCTGCCCCCGACCGGGGGCGGCGCGCGCCGGGGGCTCGCGCCTTCAGGCCGCCTTCGCCTCCAGCCTCCGGGCATGCAACACCGGCTCGGTATAGCCCGAGGGCTGCACCCGGCCCTCGAACACGAGGTCACAGGCCGCAGCGAAGGCAATGCCATTGAAGCCCGGCGCCATCGGCGTGTAGGCCGCATCGCCTTCATTCTGCCGGTCCACCACGGCCGCCATCCGGCGCATGATCTCGCGCACCTCGGCCTCCTCGACCACGCCGTGATGCAGCCAGTTGGCGATATGCTGCGCCGAGATCCGGCAGGTCGCCCGGTCCTCCATCAGCGCCACGTCGCTGATATCGGGCACCTTGGAACAGCCCACGCCCTGATCGACCCACCGCACCACGTAGCCGAGGATGCCCTGGGCGTTGTTTTCCACCTCGCGGATGATCTGGTCGCGGCTCCAGCGCTGGTAACTGGCCAGCGGGATATCGAGGAGCGCCGTGCGCGAGGCACGCCGACCGCCCGCCTCCAGCCGCGCCTGCACCCCGGCCACATCGACCTGATGGTAATGCAACGCGTGCAGCGTCGCGGCGGTGGGCGACGGCACCCAGGCGCAGTTCGCGCCCGACCGGGGGTGTTCGATCTTGGCCTCCAGCATCGCCGCCATCGCATCGGGCATCGCCCACATGCCCTTGCCGATCTGGGCGCGGCCGCGCAGGCCGCATTCCAGCCCGATATCGACATTCAGCGTCTCGTAGGCCGCGATCCAAGATTTCTTCTTGATGAAATCCTTGCGGGAAAACGGGCCCGCTTCCATCGAGGTGTGGATCTCGTCACCGGTGCGGTCGAGGAAGCCGGTGTTGATGAAGGCCACCCGGTGCCTGGCGGCGCGGATGCATTCCTTGAGGTTCACGGATGTGCGGCGTTCCTCGTCCATGATGCCGAGTTTGACCGTGTAACGGTCGAGGCCCAGAACCGCCTCCACCCGGGTGAAGGTCTCATCGGCGAAGGCGACCTCGTCCGGCCCGTGCATCTTGGGCTTCACGACGTAGACCGACCCGGCGACCGAGTTCCGCGCGCCCTCGGATTTGCCAAGGTCGTGCTTGGCGATCAGCGCCGTGATCATCGCGTCCATCAGCCCTTCATAGGCCTCGGACCCGTCGCGCAGCAGGATCGCCGGGTTGGTCATCAGGTGGCCGACATTGCGCACCAGCATCAGCGACCGCCCCTTGACCACCATCGGCGCACCATCGGGCGTCAGGAAATCGCGGTCGGGCTGCAGGGCGCGGGTCATCTGCTTGCCGCCCTTCTCGAACGTCTCGGACAGGTCCCCCTTCATCAGGCCGAGCCAATTGGCATAGGCGGTCACCTTGTCGGCGGCATCGACGCAGGCGACGGAATCCTCGCAATCCATGATCGTGGAGACGGCGGATTCCATCCGGATATCGGCCAGGCCCGCCTGATCGTGTTTGCCGATCGGGTGGGTGCGGTCGAAGACCAGTTCCACATGGAGACCGTTGTTGACGAGCAGGATCGAGGACGGCGCCGTCGCATCGCCCGCGTAGCCTGCGAATTTCCCGGGATGATCGAGCGGCGCGCCGTCGATCAGAAGCGCCCCGTCCGCGACCGTGTAGCCGGTGACATCGGCATGGGATTTGCCGGTGATCGGAAACGCCTGATCGAGGAACACCCGCGCCCGCGCCACGACCCGCGCGCCGTGGCCCTTGTCGTACCCGCCGCCGGGCGGCGTGCGGCCCATCGCATCGGTGCCGTAGAAGGCATCATAAAGGCTGCCCCACCGCGCATTGGCGGCGTTGAGCGCGAAGCGCGCATTGGTGATCGGCACCACCAACTGCGGACCCGCGACCGAGGCGATCTCGGGGTCGATCTTGGAGGTCTCGATAGAAAACGCGTCGCCTTCGGGGCGGGTATAGCCGATGTCTTCGAGAAAGGCGCGGTAGGCGGTGCCGTCATGGGGCTGGCCACGGCGGGCGATGTGCCAGGCGTCGATTTGTTCCTGCAGGCTGTCGCGGGTCGCAAGAAGGGCCGCGTTTTTCGGGGCCAGATCGTGCAGAAGATCCGAGAAACCCGACCAGAAGGCGTCGGCCCCGACACCGGTTCCCGGCAGGGCGCGCGCCTCCAGAAATTCCGCCAGCTCGGCCGCGACCTGCAACCCGTTGCGCTCCACCCGGTCTGTCATTTTCACACCCTCGCATGGCCCGGCATTTCGGCCGGTTTAGAAAGGATGTTTCCGATAGGCAACAGGAGTGGTCAAGTTTTTTGACCAAAATAGCAGACCCTAGGCGGCCAGCACCACCGCCGCTTCATGGGCCCGCAGGCAGGGCAGCGCGGTGCCGATGCGTCCGATCCGGCCAAGGTCGGGAAACAGCGCGCGGATCTCGGCCGCCGCCTCCCCGCCCATAAGGTCGAGATGGCGCGCCGGCAAAAGCGTTTCCGACAATGCGCCATTGGCCCGGATCACCCGGTGCCCGTCGCACATGAGATGGTGATAGGTGACCGTCCCGCCGGGCCGCAGCCGGGCAAGGCCCGCACGCACCAGCGCGATGGCCGGCACAAAGGCGGCGTCGCAGCCCGCGACCAGTTCCACGCGTTCGCCCGCCACCAGCATGCGGTGCTGCTGTGAGACAACCAGATCGCGGGTGAGGCCGAAAAGCCCCCGGGGAAGCAGCACGGGCGCCATCGCTCCCTGGGCGGCCACGGTTTTCGACCCGCACCACATCAGCCTGTCGGGACCGTCGCCGGTCCAGATCACGTCGCCGGGGCGCAGATCCTCGATCAGGCGGGGACCATCGGGCGTATCGATCCGGGCCCCTGCCGCGTAACAGGCGAAATATTCGCCATAAAGGTTGTTCTGCTGATGCGAGGTGCGTTCGCGGTTGAAGCTGTAGGAGGTGCCGGGGACAAGTTCGATGGTCGAGACCAGCCCGTCGACCGCGCCCTGCTGGAACCCGTCGCCCCCGAAATGAAGCGAGGTAACCTTGTGACCGGTGGCGGTGTTGATCAGGTCGTAGGCGGTGTTGATCGTGGTGCCGGCCGTGTAGGTGTCGCCATCAATGGTGACGGTCTGGGCCAGCGACTGCGTGCCATCGACCTCGTCGAAGATGTTGTCATTGTCATTGACGGCGACCAGCGTGGGCGTCGCCCCGGCCTTCAGCGTCAGCGTGAAGATCGGGCTGCCCGCCGCCTGAGCGCCTTGCTCACCGGGGAGGCCCCCGATGAAATCATCGGGGCTGTAGATGAAAAGATACTGCACCACTGCCTGCGATCCCTTGGTGGGATTATTCTTTGCGCAACGCTAACCCCGAAACCGTGGCAATAGAATGGCATCACGCCGATTTCGCGTCGCGCCGGCAGCGGTCGGAACAATAGCGGACCCGGTCCCAGTCGCGCGCCCATTTCCGGCGCCAGGCAAAGGGTTTTCCGCAACAGGCGCAGGTTTTCTGCGGCAGGTCGGATTTCTTGCGCATCTTGGCCATGGGCGGGAGATAGGCGGCGCGGCGGGCGGAACCAGAGGCGGGGCTCCCGCCCGGCCGGTCGGGCGCGGCACCCGCGTTGCGGCGGGTGCGGGTGCGCCCGGGTTTGCGGGCAGTGGCGCAACTGGTCCGGGCCGGATGCCTCCGGCGGGAGGTATTTGAAGCACGAAGAAGCGGGATCCGGCCTCAGAGATCGAGGCTGAGTTGGCTGGTCCGGGGTTTCTTGCGGCGGGGTTTCGGTTTGGCGCGGTCGTTGACGAAATGCCGCCCCGCCCCGCCATCCTTGCGGCTTGCGTGCTTTTTCACGATGGCCCTGGCTTCATCGCGGAACGCCTCTCCCTTGCGGACGGCCCAGACGCGTTCGCGGGCCGCGCGGGCGGCGGCGGCGATGTCGATGACCGGTTCGGGATAGGTCCTGCCCAGAAGGCTACCCGCCCCGTCCCAGGTCCAGGGGGTGTGCAGATGGCCATCGGGAACATCGGCCAGTTCCGGGCACCAGGCCCGGGTGAAGGCGCCGGCCGGGTCCTGGTCATGGCCCTGCTTGACGGGGTTGTAGATGCGGATGGTGTTCATGCCGGTTGTGCCCGATTGCATCTGGACCTGCGGCCAGTGGATGCCCGGTTCGTAATCGGTGAAGACGCGGGCGAGATGGGGGCCCGTGGCGCGCCAGTCGAGCCAGAGATGGTAGGAGGCAAAGGACACCAGCATCGCGCGCATGCGGAAATTGAGCCAGCCCGTGGCGATCAGCGACCGCATGCACGCATCGACGAAGGGAATGCCGGTTTCGCCCCCTTCCCAGGCCGCGAGGCGGGTGGCATCGGGGGTTTTCGGGCGCAGCCCTTCATAGGCGCTGTGCAGGCATCGGGTTTCGATGGCAGGCATGTCTTCGAGTTTCTGCATGAAATGGCCGCGCCAGGCGAGGCGGGCCTCGAAGCTTTTCAAGGACCCGGTCCAGCCCTCGCGCGTGCCCGCAACCTCGGCCTTGCGGGCGGTGGCGGCCTGCTGCGCCTCGCGCATCGACAGGGTGCCCCAGGCCAGGTGGGGGGACAGGCGCGAACAGGCCATGGCCCCTTCGAGGGGGGTGGACATGGCGCGGCGGTAGTCGCGGCCGCGCTCCGTCAGGAAGCCGCCGAGAAGGGACAGAGCCATGGCGCGCCCGCCTGCCTGGCGGTCGGGGCATGGATCGGGGGCAAGGCCGAGGTCCCGCGCGCCGGGGATCGGACCGGGGTCTTCGGGCACGGGGTCGAGGCCAGAGGGTGCGGGCAGGATCGGCCTGCGCAGGACCTGTTCACGGCGCCTCGCCCATCCGTCGCGGGTGTCGAGGCGGCGGATCACGTCCATCTGGGGGATCTGTGTCCAGGTGATGCCGGTGGCGCCGGCCCAGGCTGCGACACGCCGGTCACGGGCATAGGTCCAGGCATTGCCGGTTTCCTCATGGCTGACCAGCGTGCGGATGGAATGGCGGCCGGTGAGATCGGCGAGGATATCGACGGCATCCCCCCTGCGGACGACCAGCGGCGCGCCGAGCGTGGCGAGGGCGTCGCGCAGGTCCTCCAGGCATTCGGCGATGAAGGCCCAGTGGCGGGCGGCGGCGTCGGGCTGGGCCCAGAGCGCAGGCTCGGCGATGTAGAGGGGCAGGATGCGCCCGCCAAGCGCCGCCGCATGGGCCAGCGCGGGATGGTCGGCGATGCGCAGATCGCGTTTGAACCAGAGGATCGTGTCCATGCCGCGGAGGTAGTGGGATCAGGCCCTTGGGCAAAGCGTCGAAATGGCGCGACGCCGGTGTTGCAGAAAGGCGCCGTGTCTTCACGGACGTGACCCACGCCTAGCCGCGCCGCTTCTCCGCCCAGCGCACGAACTGCCGGAAGATGCCGTGGAACGTCTGCACATCGGCGCGGGTCAGCGGCAGGCGCGACCAGATCTGGCGCAGATTGCGTTTCATGCCGGGGGCCTTGTCCTCGGGGAAGAAGAACCCTGCCTCCTCCAGACGGTCCTCGATATGGTCGCCGAGCGCCGCAATCTCGGCGCCGGTGGCGAAGTCGGTGCGGGCCATCTCCATCACCTCGGGCTCGACCTCGACCGTGGCGCGGCGCCATTCATAGGCACACAGCAGCACGCATTGGGCAAGGTTGAGGGACGGGAAATCGGGGTTCACCGGGACCGAGATGATCGCGTTGGCGCGGGCAATGTCGTCGTTTTCCAGCCCCGCGCGTTCAGGTCCGAACAGGACGCCGACCTTGCCGCCCCGTTCGGCGATCGCGCGCGCCTGCTGCATTGCGCGTTCGGGCGTCACGATGGGCGTGGTCATACCGCGCGGGCGGGCGGTGGTGGCGAAGACATAGGTGCAATCGGCAATGGCCGCAGGCACGTCGTCATGCAGGCCCGCCGCGTCCAGAAGCCGCCCGGCCCCTGAGGCCAGCGCCACGGCGCGTTCATTGGGCCAGCCATCGCGCGGCGCCACGACGCGCATGTGATCGAGACCGAAATTCCACATCGCGCGCGCAGAGGCGCCGATATTCTCGCCCATCTGCGGGCGCACGAGGATGAAGGCGGGGGCTTTGGTCTCGCTGGCCATGGCGCGGGCGATAGAGCGCGCGCGCGGCGCTGGCAAGCCTGCTTGCCCGGGGCCGGTGCGCGCAGTATCAGGCGGGCCAGACCAAGGGAGCCAGCACATGGCCGACGCCGATACCCCGCAAATCTACCTCGTCACCCCGCAGGCCTTCGATCCGGAGGATTTCGGCGACACGCTGGCGCGGGTGCTCGATGCCGTGCCGGTCGCCTGCCTGCGGCTTGCCATGACGCAGGAGGACGAAATGGTGCTCGCTCGGGCGGCGGATGGCCTGCGGGAGATTGCCCATGCCCGGGACGTGCCGCTGGTGATCACGCAGCATGCGGGGCTGGTCGAACGGCATGGTCTGGATGGCGTCCACCTAACGGACGGGTCGCGTTCGGTGCGCAAGGTGCGCAAGGCGCTGGGCGCGGATGCCATCCTAGGTGCCTATTGCGCGGCATCACGCCATGACGGGATGAGCGCGGGCGAGGCGGGCGCCGATTACATCGCCTTCGGGCCGGTGGGGGAGACCAGCCTCGGCACCGAGGATCGCGCCGGGGCCGAGCTGTTCGGCTGGTGGTCCGAGATGATCGAATTGCCGGTGGTGGCCGAGGGGGCGCTGACCGCCGATCTGGTCACGGCGCTGGCACCGGTGACGGATTTCTTCGCCATCGGGGCCGAGATCTGGAAGGCCGACGACCCCGCCGCCGCATTGATGGCGCTGACCGCCGCCTTGCGCGCCTGACCCGCCGCAAGGCGGTGCAGCTCAGCGCGCTTTCTCAAAGCCTGTCCGCACGGCCTCCTCGGCCCTTTGGGCGAGGGTTTTTCGGTCGGCCATCTCCGCCACCCGCAGGGGCGCGTGAAAGATCACCCGCGCGGTCCCGTGACGCGGCGCGGCCAGCATGCGCAACAGATTGGCGCCGAAATCCATGTCGCCCCACCAGCCATAGAACGCCCCGGGCGCGCCCGGCGGCGGCGTGTAGACGAGGCTGACCGGTTGGATCGACACGTCCGGCAGACCCCCGGCAAAGAAGGCGGCAAACAGCGTCGTGCGGAACGGCAGAACGCGGCACCCATCGGTCGACGTGCCCTCGGGAAAGAACAAGAGCCGATGCCCCGCCGCCAGGCGATCCCTCAGCGCCGCCGCCTGTTCCGCCGCGCGCGCGCGGTCACGGGCGATGAACAGCGTGCCGACCCCGCGTGCCAGCCAGCCGATACCGGGCCAGCCCCGCACCTCGGATTTCGCCACGAAATAGAGACGGGTGCAGGCATTCAGAACGAAAATGTCGAGCCAGCTGACATGGTTGGACACGAAGGCCCCGGGGCTGCGGTCGATCCGGCCCTCGCGCATCAGGCGCAGCCCCAGAACCGCGCAGGTCAGGCGACAGACGATCTGGGTGATCCAGGGCGTGACCGGGCGGTGATGGCCGGAAAGCACCCGCTCGGGCAGCCGCAGCAGCAACAGCAGCGGAAACCCGACCAGAAGCAGCGACAGGATCACCCCCCCGCGCAACCCGATGCGCACCCGGTCGGCCGCCCCGAGCGGGCGGGGCGGCAAGGGCTCCGCCCCCCGCCAGGTGACGCTCATGACCCGAAGCTCATGATCCGACGCTCATGATCCGACGCTCATGACCGGGCGCTCATGCCGGTGTGCCCCGCGTATAGATCGCCCGGTGCTTCGGCGACATCCGCGCCACGTCGATCACCAGACAGACATCGATACAGTTGAAGGGCCGGTCGATGAACGCCCCCTGCCCCACGAACCCCCCGAGCCTCAGATAGGCCTTGATCAGCGCCGGGATCGCCCGGATCGCCGCGGGCCGGTCCAGCCTGTCCTCGGCGATCAGGTCCATCGCCTGCGCGCCCGGCGGACGGGCCACGGGGCGGATATCGGCAGGCGCGAGGTGACGATGATGCAACAGCGACAAGGGCCCGGCCAGCGCCTGCGGGTCGGTGCCGTGGAAACTGGCCACGCCGAACAGGATGTCGATATCATGGTCGGCCACGTAGCGCGCCAGGCCGTTCCACAAATGCATCATTGCCGTGCCGCCGCGGTAATCGCGATGCAGGCAGGACCGCCCAAGCTCCAGAAGCCGCCGGCCGGTCGCGCGCAGCGGGGCAAGGTCGTATTCGTCCTCGGAATAGAACTGCCCGGCCGTCTCGGCCTGGTCGGCGCGCATCACGCGGTAGACGCCGACCACGCGGTCGCCCGCGTCGCGCCGGGCATCGCTGAGGATGAGATGTTCGAAATACGGGTCGAACCGGTCGCGTTCCAGCCGGTTTTCGTGATCGACGAGGTCCCCGCCTGCGCCCAGTTCCTCGACGAAGACCGCGTAGCGCAGGCGCTGGGCCGCGATCCGTTCGGCCTCGGTCGTTGCGAGCGACACGGTGAAATGCGGCTCGGCGAGATCCATGGGGGCGGGCGTCCTTGATGCTGGGCCGGGTCTGGGGCGCGGTCTAGCAGGGCGGCGCGCGGTTGCAAAGCAAGCTGGCCACATGCGGGGTGCCGGCGTTAAGCTGCCCTTAACCGGTGGCGCGCTAGACGGGCGCCATCAAAACCAGAGATCACCGGGAAAAGTCTATGGTCAAAGCGACACGGCGGCCGTCCAACACCACCTTCCCGGCATTCTCGAAATTGACCGTGATCCGCCCGTCGATGTTCGATTGCACCTGGCCAAGGCCCCAGTCCGGCGCCTCGGGGTGGCGTACGAGCATCCCCGGTTCCAGGATCGCGTTCAGATCTTCGGACATGCGGGGGGCCTTTTTATGAAGGACGCGTTGCGTATGTCCTATGTTTCTCTGGCGGACCTGATCGGATCGCGCCTGTGCCACGACCTTATCAACCCTCTGGGGGCGATCGGCAATGGGGTCGAACTGATCGACATGACCGGCAGCGCGAAGGGCCCCGAAATGGACCTGATCCGCGACGCGGTGCGCGACGCGCAGGCACGGATCCGGTTTTTCCGTATCGCCTTCGGTGCCAGCCTCAAGGGGCAGATGCTGGGCGCGCCCGAGGCGGCAATGGCGCTGAGCGATTATTTCAAGTCCAGCCGGATGATGCCCGACTGGACGCCCAAAACCGATCTGCCCCGCATCGAGGTGAAATTCGCCCTGCTGATGGTGCTGTGTGCCGAAAGCGCCCTGCCCATGGGGGGCGCGCTGACGGTGGCGCAGGACGGCCCGGGCCAGTGGCGGGTGACCGCCGATGCCGCCCGGATCCAGGTCGATGACCGGGTCTGGCAGGTGCTGCGCTTCGGGCCCGCCGCGCTGGAGCGTGACCTGCGCCCGGCCGAGGTGCAGTTCGCCGCGCTGCATGTGCTGGCCGAACAGATGGACCGGACGGTGAATTACGTCGAAACGGGCGACGGTCTGACGATGACGACCGGCTAGCCCGCGCAGCCGGTCAGCCCACCGGCACCAGGCCCGCGCGGAAGCGGCGCATGTTGTCCTGGTAATGGGTGGCCGAGGCGATCAGCCCGGCGCGCGCGGTTTCATCAAGGTCCCGCACCACCTTGCCGGGCATCCCCATGACCAGGCTGCCCGCCGGAATGTCCTTGCCCTCCCCGATCAGCGCGCCCGCCCCGATCAGGCAGCCCGGCCCGATCACCGCACCGTTCAGAATCGTGGCGCCCATGCCGATCAAGCTGCCATCGCCGATGGTGCAGCCATGCAGCATCGCCTTGTGGCCGATGGTGCAATTTTCCCCGATCACCAGCGGATAGCCGATATCGGTGTGAAAGACGCAGTTTTCCTGCACGTTCGAGCCGCGCCCCACCCGGACCTCTTCATTGTCGCCGCGCAGCGTGGCGCCGAACCAGACGCTGGCCCCCTCCTCGATCACCACGCGCCCGATCAGGTTGGCATCGGGGGCGATCCAGCTGTCTTCGGCGATGTCGGGGGCGATCCCGTCAAGGGCGTAGATCATGGTGTCGTCTCCTCGAATTCGGCCTGAAGCTTGCGGACATGGGCCTGCAGGCCCGGCTGCTGTTCGCGCCGCTGCCGTTCGGCGGCGACAATCGTTTTCAGCTGTGCCTCGGTGGTGTCGATATCGTCATTGACGAGGACGTAATCATAGGCGTCCCAGCGGCTGATCTCATCCCAGGATTTGCGCATCCGCTTGCCGATCACCTCGGCGCTGTCCTGACCGCGCGATTGCAGGCGGCGTTTCAGCTCGGCGATCGAGGGCGGCAGGATGAAGATCGACAAGGTGTGCTTGCCGAGGTCGGAGTTGCGGATCTGCTGCGCGCCCTGCCAGTCGATGTCGAACAGCACGTCGCGCCCCGCCTCGATCGCCTCGGCCACCGGTGCCATGGGCGAGCCGTAGAAATGCCCGAAGACATGGGCGTGTTCCAGCATCGCGCCCTTGGCCACCATGGCTTTGAAGGCCGCCTCGTCGAGAAAATGGTAATGCTCCCCGTCCACCTCGCCCGGGCGGGGGTGGCGCGTGGTGGCCGAGACGGAAAAGCGCAGCGTGTCATCCCAGTCCATCAGGCGCCGCGCCAGTGTCGACTTGCCCGCCCCCGAAGGCGAGGACAGGATGATCAAAAGCCCCCGGCGGGGCGCGGCTGCGGTCTGTGCCATCGTCACTCCAGGTTCTGCACTTGCTCGCGCATCTGATCGATGACCAGTTTCAGATCAAGCCCGATCGCCGTCAGCGCCGCATCGCCCGATTTCGAGCAGAGCGTATTGGCCTCGCGGTTGAATTCCTGCATCAGAAAATCGAGCTTGCGGCCCACGGTGCCGCCGGTCGCCAGAAGGTCACGCGCGGCGGCGACATGGGCGCGCAGCCGGTCCAGTTCTTCTATAACATCCGATTTCACGGCGATCAGCGCCAGTTCCTGGGCGATGCGCGCCTCATCCACACCATCGGCGATCTCGCCGATGGCGGTCAGCGCCGCCTTCAGCCGTGCCGCCTGCGGCTCGGACCGGGCGGCGGCGGCGGTGGCTGCACCCTCGGTCAGCTGGGCGATGCGGTCGATCTGGCCTGCGATCACGGTGCCGATCGCCGCACCCTCGGCCCGGCGCATCTCGACCAGGGCGGCGATCAGGGGGGCGGTATCGGCGCGGATGGCGTCGAGCGGCAGGGTATCGTCGCCCGGCGCGGCATCGGAGAGAAGGCGCAGGTTCACGATATCGGCGGCGCTGCTCGGGGCCAGGGGCAGCCCCTGCGCGGCGGCGGCGGCTTCGACCTGCGCGACCCGGGTCAGCGCGCCTGCCACCCGGTCCGGATCGAGCGTGGCGGAACCGGCCGCCGTATCGCGCGTGATCCGCAGGCCAAGCGTGACCGCCCCGCGCGCAAG
Organism: Paracoccaceae bacterium; assembly: GCA_024742455.1. Classification (GTDB taxonomy): domain Bacteria; phylum Pseudomonadota; class Alphaproteobacteria; order Rhodobacterales; family Rhodobacteraceae; genus JANSYL01. Next base: position 92,827 of record JANSYL010000001.1, read on the forward strand.
GCCCGCCGCCAGATCCCTGCGCAGGCCGGGTTCCAGATCACCGCAGCCCTCGGGCAGGCGCAGCCGCAGGTCGAGCCCGCGGGCATTGACCGAGCGGGCCTCCCATGTCCAGGCGACACCGACGGCGGCACCTGTCCGGGTGGCATAGCCGGTCATCGAGGCGAGCCTGCCTACGGCATTAACCACGTCCCCGATCTCCCCCTGCCGTTAAAATTCGAATTGAATTATTCATGGATGGGTAAGCAATTCGCCGGTCGGGTCAACCGCGGGTCCGCCCCGCCCGGCCCGGCACGACCGCGACAGGAGGCCGCCCATGCGCGTCGATTTCCCTGGGACTGCGCCCGCAAACGCGCCTGCGCGGGCCCCTGTCCATGCACCCGACCAAATCGATGCCATCACGGCTGCCTGGCCTGCCACCCGGCATCTTGCGGCCTATTGGCAGGCGCTCAGCCGCGCACACCCGCATGGCCCGCCGGTGCCGCCGCGCCATGCCATCGACCCGGTGGCCCTGTCACCCATTCTGGGGCAATCGGGCCTGTTGGACCGGGATCGCGACGGGACGGTGCGGTTCCGGCTGGTGGGGGCCGCCCTGCGGCGGCGGATGCACCTGCCCCTGCCCGGCCTGCCGCTCAGGACGATCTTTCACCCCGTCGCGCGCGCCGGGCTGGACGCGCTGTTTGCCGAGGTGTTCGACGCGCCCGCGCAGCTGCGGATAACGGTCGCCGACGGGGGTGCAGCCGGGCAGGTCGCGATCCTTCCGCTCGGCGATCGCAATGGCGCCATCAGCCGCGCGGTGTTCGTGATATCGCTGGGCGACGCGCCGGATAACGGCCCGGCCCGGTTGCGCCCGATCCGTGTGCATCTGACCCGCGTCGCCGCGCCCCCCGCCCCGGTGCCGCGCAGGCGGTTCCGGGTGATCGATGGCGGGCGGGCCCGACGCGGCCCGCCGGACCGCGCCCTGCCCGAGGCGCCCTAACCCGCCGCGCGCAGCGCGTCGCGGCTGGCCGACAATTCCTCGGCCACCAGAAAGGCCAGTTCCAGCGACTGGCTGGCATTCAGGCGCGGATCGCAGGCGGTGTGATAGCGCGATGACAGGTCTTCCTCGCTGACCGCGCGGACGCCGCCGGTGCATTCGGTCACGTCCTGGCCTGTCATCTCGAAATGCACGCCGCCCGGAATGGTGCCTTGGGCCCGGTGGATGGCGAAGAATTCCTGCACCTCCTGCAGGACCGACTGGAACGGCCGTGTCTTGTAGCCGGTGGCCGACTTGATCGTGTTGCCATGCATCGGGTCGCAGACCCAGAGCACGTTCGCACCTTCGGATTTCACCGTCTCGATCAGGCGCGGCAGGTGATCGGCCACCTTGCCCGCCCCGAAACGCGCGATCAGGGTCAGCCGCCCCGCCTCGTTGCCGGGGTTCAGCGTGGACATCAGGCGCTTGAGGTCGTCGGTTTCCATCGACGGGCCGCATTTCAGGCCGATCGGGTTCTGCACGCCGCGCGCAAATTCGACATGGGCGCCATCGGGCTGGCGCGTGCGGTCGCCGATCCAGATCATGTGCCCCGAGCCCGCCAGCCATTTGCCCGAGGTGGAATCGAGCCGGCAGAGCGCCTCTTCGTATTCCAGCAGCAGCGCCTCGTGGCTGGTGTAGAAATCGACGGTGGACAGCTCGTGATTGGTCTCGGAGGTCAGGCCCGCGGCAGTCATGAAATCCAGGCTGTCCTGGATCCGGTTTGCGATATCGCGGTATTTCGCGGCATCATCGCCATCGGTGAAGCCAAGTGTCCAGGAATGGACGCGGTGGATGTCGGCGAAGCCTCCGGTCGAAAACGCACGCAGCAGGTTCAGCGTGGCAGCAGCCTGGGTATAGGCCTCGAGCATCTTGGCGGGGTTGGGAATGCGCGCCTCGGGCGTGAAATCGAGATCGTTGATGATGTCGCCCCGGTAGGAGGGCAGTTCGACCCCGTCCACCACCTCGGTCGGTGCCGAGCGCGGCTTGGCGAACTGGCCCGCCATGCGCCCGATCTTCACCACCGGCACCTTGGCGCCATAGGTCAGCACCATCGCCATCTGCAGCATCACCTTGAAGGTGTCGCGGATGTTGTCGGCGGAAAACTGGGCAAAGCTTTCGGCGCAATCGCCGCCCTGCAGCAGGAACGCCTCGCCGCGTGCGGCGGCGGCCAGTTCGGCCTTGAGGCGCCGCGCCTCGCCCGCGAAGACGAGGGGCGGATAGGCGGCCAGCCGCGTCTCGACCGAGGCCAGAGCCTGCGGATCGGTATAGTCGGGCATCTGCACACGCGGCTTGGCGCGCCAATCGGATTTCGTCCAGCTCTGGGTCGCGGTGCCATCCATGGCGATCCCTCCTCGTCGCTTGGGTCGGGCCCGTCATAGGGGCATTGGCGCCGCGATCCAATCCCGCAATTGCGACCTTCGCGGGATTGCGCAGCGGGGAAATTAGTGCTTTCGGTGGAAAAACGCACTTTGCCGGGGCGTCCCCGGCGCCGTGCCGCGTGAACAAGGGACGCGCCATGCCAGAGCCAGCAAGCCCGCGGCGATTCATCTTCGTTCTGCTCGACCAGTTCACCATGCTGTGCTTTTCCAGCGCGGTCGAGGCGCTGAGGATCGCCAACCGGATGTCGGGCCAGGCACTTTACGAATGGGTGCTGGTGGGTGAAGGCGGCGGGATCGCGCGGTGTTCGGCGGGCATCGGGTATCAGCTGGACGGTGACCTGGACGAGGTCACGCGCGACGACGTGGTGCTGCTGTGCGGTGGCATCGACGTGCAGGCGGCGACCACCAAGCGGATGATCGGCTGGCTCAGGCGCGAGGCGCGCAAGGGCGCGGTGATGGGCGGCTTGTGCACGGCGGGCTACACGCTGGCGCGCGCCGGGCTGCTGGATGGCAAGCGCGCCACCATCCACTGGGAAAACCAGGACAGTTTCGCCGAGGAATTCGAGGATGTGACCCTGACGAAATCGGTCTTCGTGATCGACGGCAACCGGATCACCACGGCGGGCGGCACGGCCTCGATCGACCTGATGCTGAAGATCATCGCCGATGACCATGGCGAGGACCTGGCCAATCTCGTGGCGGACCAGTTGATCTATACCTCGATCCGCACCGACCAGGACACGCAGCGCCTGTCGATCCCGACGCGCATCGGCGTGCGGCATCCGAAACTGGGCCAGGTGATCCGGATGATGGAACAGAATATCGAGGAACCGATCAGCCCCGCGACGCTGGCCAAGGAGGTCGGCATGTCGACCCGGCAGCTGGAGCGGCTGTTCCGGCGCTACCTGAACCGGTCGCCCAAGCGCTACTACATGGAACTGAGACTGTCGAAGGCGCGCAACCTGCTGATGCAGACCGACATGAGCGTGATCAACGTGGCGCTGGCCTGCGGGTTCGCCAGCCCCTCGCATTTCTCGAAATGCTACCGGGCCCATTACAACACCACGCCCTACCGTGAACGCGGCAGCCAGGGGGCGCGGAAACGGGCCTAGGTCAGGGCCGGCCACGCCGGGCTAAGGCGTCCTGCGTCGTCCCTGCCATCCGCCCCGGCGGCGAGGCGCGGGGCGCGCGCCCTGCCCCTCGCGCAGCACCGCCAGCATCGGGTGACCGGGCGCGTCCGCTTCGTGGCGCGCGATCAGGGCGGTGATCGCGGCCGTCACCTGCTCCGGGTCCATCGCCAGCGCCCAATCCACGAAAATAGACCGGCATTCCGCGCCGGTGATCCCGTCGATGCGGAAGGCCTCGGTGATCAGGCCCTTGGGATCGTGGGGGTCATCGGGGCGCGGCGGCATGGTCATTGTCCTTCGGGGGGCGCGCAAGCGCGGCGGTGATGATCTCGGCGGCCTCGGCGCGCATCGTATCGAGCCGGGCGGTCAGGTCCACAAGGTCCTTCGCCCCGGCCTGCCGGACGACGAAGGCCTGCCCGCCGGCGCCGACCGCATCCACATCAAGCGGGCCGTCGGTCAGAAGATTGGCCGCCTGGTGGACGGCACTGAACAGGCTATGCGCCTCGGCCAGCCGCGAGGCCTCGGGCGCGGCCAGCCAGCCGATCGCGACCCCCGCCTGCAGCTGATCAGCGATCCTGCGGGCCGGGGCCCCGGCCATCAGCGCGGCGGCCTGACCGATCAGGTCGATCTCCTGCATGCCGCCGGGCCCGTCCTTGACCCGCCAGGTGCCGCCGGACCGCCCGGCAGCAGCCAGCCGGTCGCGCATGTCGGCGGCATCCCGGCAGACCTTCGCCGGGTCGGCCTTTTCGGCGATGACGGCGCGGCGGACATCCTCGATATCCTCCAGCAGGTCCGGCGCGCCCGCCACCGCGCGCGCCCGGGTCAGCGCCATGTGTTCCCAGGTCCAGGCCTCGGTCTGCTGATAGGTCCGGAACGCCTCGAGCGAGGTGGCGACCGGCCCCTGCTTGCCCGAGGGGCGCAGCCGCAGGTCCACCTCGTAAAGCTTGCCCGCCGCGGTCGGCGCGCTCAGCGCGGTGACCATCGTCTTGGTGGCCCTGGCAAACCAGCCGCGTGCATCGAGCGGCTTGGCCCCCTCGCTCATCTCCTGGCCTGCGGCGTCGTAGATCACGATCAGGTCAAGGTCCGATCCCGCCGTCATGCGCCTGGACCCCACGCTGCCCATCGCGATCACCGCGCCCCCCCGGCCCGGGGCGTGCCCGTGGCGGCGGGCCAGTTCGGCCGTCACGGCGGGCCAGAGGGCGGCGATGACGGCCTGGGCGAGGTCACTGTATTGAAGCGCCGCGTCATCGGCATCGATCAGGCCGCGCAGCTGGTGCACGCCGATGCGGAAATGCCATTCCTTCTGCCAGCGCCGCGCGGTGTCGAGCGTGGCCTCGTAATCCAGCCCCGCGAAGGCGGCATCGAGATCACGGGCCAGCCCGCCGACCCCCGGCCAGGGCGCGAAGAACCGGCCATCGAGCACCGCGTCGAGCACGCCCGAGTGGCGTGACAGATACCGCGACAAGGCCGGTGCGCTGGCCGAGATGTCGACGATCAGGTCGACGAGCGGCGGATTGGCCTCGAACAGGGAAAACAGCTGCACGCCTGCAGGCAGGCCGCGCAGGAAATTGTCGAAATTGGCCAGCGCCTCATCGGGGCGGGCTGCATCCTGGAACCGGCGCAGAAGCTCGGGCTGCAGCCGTTCGAAAATGCGTTGGCCGCGTTCCGACCGCAGGCAGGGATAGGACGGCCAGCGCGCCACGATATCGGCCTGGGCGGGCGAGATCTCGACCGTTTCGGCCTCGCCCCGCATGGGCGCGAAAAAGGCCCCGGTCAGGGCCTCGACCCGGTCAAAACGGGTTTGCAGACCGGCGATGAAACCGGCGGTGTCACCCGTGCCGCAGAGCCGGGCCAGCCGGTCGAACCCCTCGGGCGATTTGGGCAGCAGGTGGGTTTGCGCATCGTCGATCATCTGCACCCGGTGCTCGATCTCGCGGTGCTGCGCATAGAGCGTGGCCAGCTCATCGGCGACGCCCTGTTCGATCCAGCCCGCCCGGGCCAGCGCCGCGAGCGCCCTGACCGTGCGGGGTTGCCGCAGCGACGGATCCCGCCCGCCCGCCACCAATTGCCGGGTCTGGGCGAAAAATTCGATCTCGCGGATACCGCCCGCGCCGAGCTTGATGTTATGGCCCGGCAGGGTGATCGCATCGCCCTTGTGCAGGCCCTTGTGGTCGCGGATGCGGCGGCGCATGTCCATCGTGTCCTCGACCATCGCGAAATCGAGGTGACGCCGCCAGACGAAGGGGGACAGCGCCTCCAGAAACCGGGCGCCCGCCGCGATATCGCCCGCCGCAGGCCGCGCCTTGATATAGGCCGAGCGTTCCCAGGACCGCCCTTCGGCCTCGTAATACCGTTCGGCGGCAGTCATCGAGATGCAGACCGGCGTGACCGAGGCATCGGGGCGCAGCCGCAGATCGGTGCGGAACACGTAGCCTTCGGCGGTGGCATCGCCCAGGCTGGCGGCGATTTTCCGGGTCGCGCGGATGAAACCTGCGCGCGCCTCCATCTCGTCGGTGCGGTCGAACCGGTCGTCGTCGAAAAGACAGATCAGGTCGATATCCGAGGAATAATTCAGCTCGCCCGCGCCCATCTTGCCCATCGCCAGCGCCACCATTCCCGCGCCGTCGCGATGGGCGTCCTCCTCGGTCATGCCGGGGATCTTGCCGCGCCGGGCCTCGTGGCCGACATGGGTGCGCAGCGCGGCGGCAAGGCAGGCATCGGCGAAATCGGTCCAGACCTGCGTGACGGTGGCAAGGCTCCAGACCCCGCCCAGATCGGCCAGCGCCACGATCAGCGCGGCGCGGCGCTTTAGCCGGCGCAGCCCGGTGTCGAGTTCACCGGGCGACAGGTCGGATGCGGCCGCGATCACCTCGGCCATCACCTCCTCGGGCGGGCGGATCAGCGCGTCGGCCAGCCAGTCGGCTTCGCGCGCGATCAGCCGGGCGAGATAGGGCGATGACCCGCCCGTGCCTTCGATCAGCGGACGCAGCCCGGCCGGCGCGCCGGTCAGCACCGACCAGGCCTCTGCCCCCCGGTCGGGGGCATAGGGGATCGGGTGGCGGGTCAGGCGCGCGGCGAATTCCATGCCGCCTGTCTTGCCGCGCGGCGCGGGGGCTGGCAAGGCGGGGGCGCAGGGCGGGAGGGGAGCGGATGAGCAAAAGCCTCAGACGGGTGGAACGGGCATTGGCCGGGGCCGGTATCGATGCGCCGGTGATGGAGATGCCGGGCAGCACGCGCACGGCGGCCGAGGCGGCCGCCGCCGCCGGGTGCCATATCGACCAGATCGCCAAATCGATCATCTTCGCCGCCGAGGTGACGGGCGACGCGGTGCTGTTCATCACGGCGGGCGGCAACCGGGTGTCGACGGAGCTGGCGCGCGAGCTTGCCGGCGAGCCATTGGGCAAGGCCGATGCGGGGCTGATCCGGGCGCAGACGGGCTTTGCCATCGGCGGGGTCGCCCCGGTGGGGCATCTGAACCCGATTCGGGCCTGGTTCGACCCGCGATTGCTGGAGTTCGACCTGGTCTATGCCGCAGCGGGCACGCCCCGCCACATCTTTCCCATCGCCCCCGGCACCCTGTTGCAGCTGTCCGGCGCGGTGCGCGCGCGGTTCACCGCCTGAGCCGTCAGATCGCGGCCAGAACCGAGCGCGCGGCGCGCAGGCCCGGTGCCTCGCCCCCGCGGCCGAGCCGCATCATCGTGACCGCCATCGCGTCGAGTTGGGCCAGCCGCGCATCGCCATCACCGATCAGGGACAAAAGCGCGCGGCCGATCCGGTCGGGGCGGCAGTTGTCGCCGATGAATTCCGGCACGGCACGGGTGTCGGACACGAGGTTCACCAATGTCACCGTGTCGACCTTCAGCATCGAGGCGATCACCGCCCGCGACAGCCAGTTGGTGTCATAGGCAATGACCATCGGCGTCTCGGCCGCGGCCAGTTCCTGGCTGACCGTGCCCGAGGCCGCCAGCGCCACATCCGCCGCCCCGAAGGCCGCGCGCTTTTCAGCAAGGGCTTCGTTGTGGTTCTTGCCGCGCGGATCGAGCAGATGCACCTGCCCCGGCCAGCCCGCCAGCTTGTCGGCCACCAGCGCGGCGACGGCGGGGGCGGCGGGCAGAACGATTGCCGCGTCGGGGCGGGCGGCGATGACCGGGCGCAGCGCCTCACCGAAAATCGGCATCAGCTTTTCCACCTCGCCCCGGCGGGACCCGGGCAAGGCGAGGATGAGGGGGTGGTCGGGCGTCAGGCCCAGGCCTGCGCGAAACGCGGCGCGGTCTGCCTCGCCGGCCTGCGGTTCGGTCGCGATCGGGTGGCCCACGAAATCGCAACCCATGCCTTCGGCCTGCATGTAGGGCGGCTCGAACGGGAACAGGGCCAGCACGTGATCGATGGATTTCGCCATCTTGCGCGCGCGCCGGGCCCGCCAGGCCCAGACCGTGGGGGCAACGTAATGCACCGTGGGAAGATGCGGCATTGCGGCCTTCACCTTACCCGCCACGCGCAGGGAATATTCCGGGATGTCGATGGTGATCAGGGCATCGGGTGAGATATCCTGCACCGCGCGCGCGGCATCCTCGACCCGGCCCAGAAGCCGCCGGTAATTGGCCAGGATCGCCGCCAGCCCCATCACCGACAACTCCTCCATCGGGAAAAGCGGGGTCAGCCCCTCAGCCTGCATCAGGGGGCCGCCGATGCCGTGAAAGACGATGTCTTCGCCGCTGACCGCCTTCAGGCCCGCCATCAGCGCCGCGCCCAGCTTGTCGCCCGAAGGTTCGCCCGCGATCAGGAACAGGGTCAGTGTCATGGCACGGCCCAAAGGTTCAGGCCGGTGTCCCGGCAGGCGGCGATCACGGCCTCGCGGTCGAGCAGAAGGGTTCGGCCCGCCGCCAGCTCGACCCCCGTGAGGCCCGCCGCGGCGGCGGCATGGATGGTGGCGGGACCTATGGCGGGCATGTCGACGCGCAGGTCCTGGCCGGGTTTCGGGCGCTTGACCAGAACGCCGCCCGACCCGGGCGCCGTGTCGGCCACGAAGGCCAGCATCGCATCGGTGCCCTGCAGGGTTTCGATGCCGATCACCTGCCCCCGGGCCGCGACCGCCGCCTGCCCCACATCGAGCGGCCCGAGCGCCGCCAGAACCGCGCGGGCGCGGGCGGCATCGCCACCGGGCGCGGCGCTGCCATGCAACGCGCCATCTCCGGCCAGAAGATCGGGCCGCAGCTCATGCGCCGCGCGCACGGTGAACCCCCGGCCCTCGAAAATCGCCACGACCTCGCGCAGAAGCGCATCATCGCCCTTGTGCTGCGCCGCCTCGATCCGGGGCAGGAGCGCCCGGGTTTCGGCGTCGAGCGCGGCCCCGTCAAAACGCTGGCGCGAGGCGGAACCGGCGAAACAGATTTCCCTGACGCCCGCCGCGTCCAGCGCCGCGAAGACCGCCCCCAGTTGTTCGTATCGGGCATGGATCAGCGGCGACTGGCCATCGGGGGCGGAGGCGCCCGGCAGGGCCACCCATTCCGCCGGTCCCGCCGCCATCACCAGCTGCGGAAGAACACCGGCCCCGGCGATGATCGCGCGCGCCATCGCCTCAGCCCGGGGTCAGGAAGGACCGGTCGCTGCCCGCTGTGACGAAGGCGATGACCTCCTGCACGTAATCCGATTGCCCCTCGTCACTGTCGCCCAGACGCCGGGCACGGTCCTGAAACGCACCGTCTCCCTGGGCCAGCGCCTGAAAGGCGGCGCGCAGCGCGGTAATGTCCTCGCGGCCCACGCCCTTGCGCTTGAGCCCCACCAGGTTCAACCCGTCGAGCCCGCCGCGCGGACCCTGCACGAGGCCATAGGGAATGACGTCATGGGGCACCATCGTGACGGCACCGATGATCGCGCCGCGCCCGATCCGGACGAACTGGTGGATGCCTGACAGACCGCCCACGATCACCTCGTCACCGATGATGCAATGCCCGCCGATGGCGGCATGATTGACCAGCACGACATTGTTGCCGATCTGCGCGTCATGGGCGACATGGGAGCCGGTCAGGAACAGCCCGTCATCGCCGACGCGGGTGATGCCGCCGCCGCCTTCTGTGCCGGTGTTCATGGTGACACCTTCGCGGATGCGGTTGCGGTGGCCCACGATCAGGCGGGTGCGTTCACCGCCGAATTTCTTGTCCTGCGGGACCTCGCCGATCGAGGCGAAGGGGAAGATCTCGCAATCCTCGCCGATCTCGGTCCAGCCGGTCACGACGACATGCGATTTCAGATGCGTGCGCGCGCCGATCACCGCCTCGGCGCCGACCAGACAGAACGGGCCGATGCGCGCGCCGGGCCCGATCGTCGCGCCCTCTTGCACGACGGCAGAGGGGTGGATCTCGGCGGTGGGGTCGATCATGCGCCGTCCTCGGCCTTCAGGTCCATCATGGCGCTGAATTCGCACTCGGCGGCAAGTTCGCCGTCAACCGCCGCGCGGCCTTCGAATTTCCAGACCTTGCCGCCGGGCTTGCCGCGCAGCGTGGTGACATGAAGTTCGAGCACGTCGCCCGGCCCCACCTTGCGGCGGAACTTGCATTTGTCGATGCCCATGAAATAGACCAGCAGGTCGCGGTCGGCCATGTCGGCCGAGGCCCCCACCATCACCGCCGCGGTCTGTGCCAGGGCCTCGATGATGGTCACGCCGGGCATGATCGGTGTGGCAGGGAAATGGCCCTGAAAATGCGGCTCGTTATAGGTGACGTTCTTGATGCCCGTGGCCGACCGGAACGGGACGATATCGCGGACCTTGTCGACCAGAAGAAACGGGTAGCGGTGCGGGATCAACCGCTTGATCAGGTCGATATCGGCCGAAAGCGGGGCGGAAGCGGCGTCGGTCATGGCGGAAAATCCTCTGGGGCGGCGCGCGGGTCGGGTCCGCCGGGTCTGATCGCGGGTGGTGGTAACAACTCCGCCCACGCGCGGCAAGCGCCCAGAACAGGGCCGCGGGAGCGCGGTCCGCGGTTAGTCGCCGGTGGCAGTGTCAGGATCGGGGGCGGGATCGAAGGACACCAGCGGATCGGGTCCGCCCGCACCGATTTCGGCATCGATCGCGGCCAGCGCCGCATCGGTCACATCAATGCCCTGCGCCGAGAGCAGGACGGTGCGGTTGTCGAGCAGAACACTGGCCCCCCGGGCGCGCACGAGGTCGAGCAGGATCGGGGTGACAAGCTCGAAAAAGCGGGCCTGCGCCGCTTCGGCCTGGGCCTGAAGATCGCGGCTCTTGGCGTCCTGGGCGGCGCGGATCCCTTCGACACGGGCGTCGAATTCCTCGGCAAGAACGGCGAAGTCGGCGGGCGGCATGGTGGGGCGCAATTCGGTCAGCCCAAGCTCTTCCTCGGTCAGCCGGGCCTCGATCTCGCGGTTCTCACGGGTCAGCGCATCGGCAGCGGCGGCAAGTTCGGCCTGGATGCGGCGGCCGAACTCGGACTGGGCGAGCAGCCGGTCCTGGTTGAGCACGAGAATGGGACCGAAGGCCTGCGGACTGTCGGGGCGGGCGCCGTCATCGACCTGCGCCTGCACCTGGTCAAGAACCGAGGCCGGATCGGACGGTCCGGTCCCCTCCTGCGCGCTGGCGGCGGTTGCGACCAGCAGGATGAACAGCAGCGCCGGGGCGCGGCCCATGGATCAGAACCGGGTTTCGACGCTGAAATCGAAATTGCGCGTTTCGTCGAAGCTTTCGTTCATCACCGGACTGCTGAAGTTGAACCGCAGTGGGCCGATGGGCGTTTCCCAGAACACCGAGAACCCGATGGTCGAGCGCAGCGCGAAACTGTCATCGACGGGGCCTGCAAACCCGGCAGTGTTGTCCAGCCCCCACACAGACCCGACATCGGCGAACACGCCGCCGGTGATGTTGTATTCATCCGGCAGGCCGAGGGGGAAGCCCGCCTCGAACCGGGCCACGGTGAAGTAGTTGCCGCCGAGCGCGTCCCGGTTGGGGGCACCGGTGTCACGCGGGCCGAGGCCGAAAGGCTGGAAACCGCGCATCTGCCGCGAACTGAGGAAGAACCGGTCGTTGAAATGGCTGTTGCCGTTCAGCGTTTGCAGCGCCCCGGCCTCGAACGAGGCGCGCAGGGTGACGTCCTCGCGCGCGACCTGGCGCTGCGCGACGGCCAGCGCGGTCGTGCGGACATATTGCGCATCACCGCCAAGACCCGCGAGTTGCACGTCAAGCTCGAGGTTGACGCCCGTGGTCGGGTCGAGCCCGGTGCCGATCGTGTCATAGGAATACTGCGCACCGATATAGGACACGACGCGCGAGCCCTGATCGGCCCCGATGATGGGCGAGCTGGTCGCCGCGTTGAAGCCCGAAATCGTGTTGTTTTCCAACCCGTAGCTCAGGCGCGAGCGACCGTATTCGCTGACCGGGAAGCCGAGCCCGACATTGAACCCGTAATCCTCGGTATCGAATTCACGGTTCTGATCGCTGGTCTGGTTGTAAAAGATGTTCGTGCCAAGCGACAGATCGCGGCGCAGGAAGGCCGGTTCTGTGAACGAGAAATTGAACGCCTGGCTGCCGCTCGTAGTGTTGAAGGACAAAGCCACGGCCTGACCGCGCCCGAGGAAATTGCGTTCCGAGAAGGACACACCGAGGCCGAAGCCCACATCGGTCGAGAACGTGCCGGCAAAGCCGAGCGAGCCGGTGGGCGCCTCTTCCACGTCGACATCGACGATCACCTGGTCGGCGGCGCTGCCGGGCCGGCCTTCGACCTCGACATCCGCGAAGAAGCCGGTTGCACGAATACGCTCGGCCGCGGCGCGCACCGCGCGGGGATCGAACGGATCGCCCTCGACCGTGTCGAACTGGCGCCGGATGACCCGGTCAAGCGTCGTGGAGTTTCCTTCGATATCGATACGTTCGACGAACACACGTTCCCCGCGCACGATGGCGAATTCGACATCGATGGTCAGATCGGCGGCGTTGCGGGTGAAGCGCGGCTCGACCCGCACGAAACGCAGACCCTGGTTTGTGGCGAGGTTTTCAAGACGGCTGATCGTGCTGTCGATCAGGCGCGGGCTGTAGGTCACGCCGGGGCGAATGCGGATCGCATCCTGGAACTCGGCGGCATCGGCCTCGGGGATCTCGCTGACCGTGGTTATCTGGCCCAGGTCGAAGCTCTGGCCTTCGCGGATGTTGAAGGTCACGAAATAGGCATCGCGGTTGCGCGACAGTTCAGGCGTCACGCTGAGGATCTGGAAATCCACATAGCCGCGATCCTGGTAGAAATCGGTCAGAAGCTGCCGGTCGAACGCGATCCGGTCGGCGATGAACGTGTCACGGTTCACGAGCTGGCGGAACACGCCCGCCTGCGTGCTTTCCAGAACCCGGCGCAGCCGCCGGTCGGAATAGGCGCGGTTGCCCACGAAAGCGATGCGCTGGGTCTCGATCACGCCCCCCTCGGCCACTTCGAAGACGAGGTCGACGCGGTTGTCGGGACGGCGGATCAGGGTGGGCGTGACGGTCGCCGTCAGGCGGCCCGAGGCGCGATAGGCCTCGGCGATGGCCTCGGCATCGGCCTCGGCGCGGCTTGGCGAATAGACCTGGCGTTCCTGCGAGGTGACAAGTTCGCGCAGGTTCTCATCGCTCAGCCGGTCATTGCCCTCGATCGCGATCTGGTTGATCGTCGGAAATTCCTCGACCGTGATGACGGCGGTGTTGCCGCGCGGCACGATCTCGACCGACAGGAACAGCCCGCTCGACTGAAGCCGCTGCAGCGCGTCGTTGACCTGCGCGGCTGACAGCGTCTGACCGGGCGTGATGCCCGCCGTGGCGAGGACGGAAGCGTCGGAGATTCGGGTGTTGCCATCGACCTGAACGTTGGAGAACCGGAAGCCCTGCGCGGTCGCGGGCATCGCCAACGCGATGAGAAGGGAGGCGAGAGCGATCAGAGCGGCAAGGCTCCGAAGGGCCGGAAAGACTGCTTGAAGCGACAGCGCGCGATCACGCGAAAGCATTGAATCCAACCCCTTGTGTTTCGTGCAGACAAGACCTGCCTAATTGGTAGGCCGGGAGTTGTCAAAACGATCACGCGGCTGAGTGGAGGGGGTTGTTGAGAACTGGCGCATTTTGGTCACAATTGCGCCGGAAATCCAAAACTTACGGGCGGCAAAGCCGCCCGCAAATCATCCCGGAGGAATCGCGCCGTCGCAGCGACAACGCGGTATGATCAGTGTACCGTGACGTAGGAAAACAGGCTGCCCGCCAGAAGCAGCGCCGCCACGATCAGAAGCGGCACCAGGAACCGGTCCATGTTGCTGAACACGATCAGCGATGCACCGCGGTAGCTTTCTGCCAAAAGTCGCATATCGGCCTCCTTGATTCCCCATATCTTGGGCTGCGTCCAAGGCTGACCGGCAAATGCGGCACGAATGCGGCCCGCCTGAGGCGGTTTTCAGGACCCCTCGCGGCAATTCGATGGGCCCGTGCGCCCGGTCGGCGCCGGGGACGGCTTCGGGATCAGGGGCAGAAGATGTCGTTGGTCAGCGCAAACAGCATCAGCGACAGCAGCAGCGTCAGCCCCACGGTCATGAAGATATTCAACGCCCGGTCCGACGGCGGCTTGCCCGCCACCGCCTCATAGGCGTGGAACATCAGGTGGCCGCCATCCAGAACCGGGATCGGGAACAGGTTCAAAAGCCCCACAGCGGTGGACAGAACGGCGATGAACCAGATGAAGTTGTCGATACCCTGGCTGGCGGCGGCACCGGATGTTTCGGCGATGCCGATAGGCCCCTGCAGATTGCATGACGAGATCGCACCGGTGATCATGTGCCACAGCCCCGACAGCGACGATGTGATCACGAATCCGGTCTGTTCGACACCGTACCACAGCGCCGCGAAGGGGCCGACAGATTCGCGGATCAGGTCAAAGCTCAAGCCGCCCGAAATCCCGATCAGCCAGCGCGTTTCGAACCCGCCTTCGGGCAGCGGCAGATCCGTGCGCTTGGGCGTCAGCGTGATGTCGAGCGTTTCACCCGCGCGCCAGATCGTCAGCGTCAGAGGCGTGCCCTCGGCCGCGTCGACGGCATTGCGCAATTCGGCGAAGGCATGGATCGGGACGCCATTGACGGCGGTGATCACGTCGCCTTCGCGCAGGCCCGCCTCGATCGCGGCCGATTGCGGGGTGACGGACTGCACGAGCGGGACACGGGGAAACGCCGCCTCGACCTCCAGTGCGGCGCCGTCGCGATCGATGGAATAGGTGGCGGTGGGCGCCGGGTCGAGGTCATCGGACACCCGCAGCACGTCCGACATGGTTTCGACCGGCTGGCCCGCGATGGCGGTGATCCGGTCGCCTTCCTGCAGGCGTTCGAATTGCGCGGGCAAGGCGGCGGGGGTGCCCACCACCGGTTCATCGACCGCGCGGCCCGTGAAGAACAGAACCAGCGCGAAGATGAGGATCGACAGGATGAAGTTGAACACCGGCCCGGCGGCGACGGTGGCCGAGCGTGCCCAGAGCGGCGCGCCATGCATCGACCGGCGGCGTTCGGACACGTCCATCGCGTCGATCGCCGCCCCGTCCTTGCCGGATGCCGCGTCGGCATCGCCGAGGAACTTGACGTAGCCGCCGAACGGAAGGGCCGCGACCTGCCACTTGGTGCCATGGCGGTCGGTGCGGGAAAACAGGACCGGTCCGAAGCCGAGCGAGAACACCTCGGCATGGATGCCCGACCAGCGTCCGACGATGTAATGGCCGTATTCGTGGATCGCCACGATGATCGACAACGCTGCAATGAAGGCGATGATCGTGAAGGCGATGCCGCCGAACTGGGGGATGAATTCCATTAACCTGCCTGTCGTCGTTTTTCGATATGGGCCCATGCCGTCTGTCGGGCGATGTGGTCCATCTCCAGCACCTCCTCAAGGCTTGACATGGGGATTGTGAGGCGAAATTGGGCCGAAAGCGCGTCGAGCACCGCATCGACCACCCCCGCCATCTCCATGAAGCCGATGCGACCGGCCAGGAATCCGTCCAGTGCCACCTCCTTGGCGGCGTTGAAGATCGTGCCCGCCTTGCCGCCGGTTTCCATGACGGCACGGGCGATCCGAAGCGCGGGATAACGGGCGGGATCGGGGGCGTGGAAATCGAGGCTGCCGATCTTGGCAAGGTCCAGCCGGTCCACCGGCAGGGCGCGGCGGTCGGGCCAGTTCAGCGCATAGCCGATGGCATGGCGCATGTCATGGGCGCCCAGATGCGCCATCAGCGCCCCGTCGCAATAGCCCACCAGCGCATGAACCAGCGATTGCGGATGGATCACCGCCTCGATCTTCTCGGGGGGCAGGCCGAAGAATTCGCGCGTCTCGATCAGCTCCATGCCCTTGTTGAACATGGACGCGCTGTCGATGGTGATGCGCTGGCCCATGTCCCAGTTGGGATGCGCGCCTGCATCAGCGGGGGTGGCCGAGGCCAGCCGTTCGAGCGGCCAGTCCCGCAGCCCCCCGCCCGATGCGGTGACGATGACCTTTTCGACGCAAGCGATGTCTTCGCCCACCAGCGCCTGGAAGATCGCGGAATGTTCGCTGTCGACGGGCAGGATCGTCGCGCCATGCGCGCGCGCCTCGGCCATCAGAAGCGGCCCGGCGGTGACCAGGCTTTCCTTGTTGGCCAGCGCCAGCGTGGTGCCGTGGCGCAGCGCGCGGAACCCCGGCGCCAGCCCCGCCGCGCCGACAATGGCCGACATGATCCAGTCGGCGGGCCGGTCGGCGGCCTCGGCCAATGCGCCCTGCCCCGCCGCGGCCTCGACCCCGGTGCCGGCGAGGGCCGTGCGCAGATCATCCAGGCGGTCCTCATAGGCGGTGACGGCGACGTCGGCCTTCAGCCGGATCGCGTCGGCGGCAAGCCGGTCAATATTGCCGCCGCCTGTCAGTGCGACCACGTCATGGGCAGGCAGGTCACGGGCAATCAGGTCGATGGTGTTCTGCCCGATCGACCCCGTGGCCCCGAAGATGCTGACCCGCCGCATGCCCCGCCCCGCTCAGGCCACCGGCGGCGGAAAGCCCGCCAGCCACTTTACCAGAACCAGCACCAGTGCCGCACCAAGCAATCCGTCGAACCGGTCGAACAGCCCGCCATGCCCGGGCAAAAGGTTCGAGCTGTCTTTCACCCCCATGCGCCGCTTGATCGCGGATTCGGCGATATCGCCCATCTGGCTGGCCAGGCTGAGCAGGACCGACACCACGATCAGTTCGACCCCGGTTTCGGTCGCCGCCATGAAGGCCCATCCGACGAGGGCCGCCCCGATCCATCCCGCCACGGTGCCCGACCAGGTTTTCTTGGGGCTGACGGCGGGCCAGAATTTCGGGCCGCCGATCAGGCGTCCGGCGAAATAGCCGCAGGTATCGGTGACCGCGACCAGCACCACCAGCCACAACATCCAGGTCAGCCCGAAATCGTCGCGGTGCAGGATCAGCCCGAAGGCTGACACCAGCACGAACCCCGCCATCACGGCATAGATGCGCCGGTGGGCGGGCAAGGCCAGCATGCCGAGCGCGATCACCAGCGCACCGAGCGCCGGGGCCACGGTCAGCGGTGTGAGCTTGGCCGCCACCATCGCCGCCCCGCCTGCCGCGCCGAGCGCCATCGCCCGGGCCGGGCTGCCGCCCAGCATGCGCACCAGTTCCCAGACCAGCACCGCCACGATCCCGGCAACGAGCGCGGTGAACCACGCGCCGCCGGCCCAGACTGCGGCCAGCCCGATGCCCGCGATCAGGCCGCCCGTGGCCATCCGCGTGGCCAGGTCGGGGAAACTGTCACGCCCGAAGGTCAAGAGGGGTCAGGCCGGCACGGCGCCGAAGCGGCGGTCGCGCAGGCTGTAGCGGTCGAGCACCTGGGCGAAGATCTCGGCGGTGAAATCGGGCCAGAGCGTGTCGATGAATTGATACTCGGCATAGGCCGATTGCCACAGCAGGAAATTGGAAATCCGCGCCTCGCCGGAGGTGCGGATCACCAGGTCGGGATCGGGCAGGACATGGGTGTCGAGATAGCGCGGAAAGGTCTGGTCGGTGATCTTGCGGGGGGCGAGCTTGCCCATCTCGACATCATGGGCGAGCCTGCGCGCCGCGCGCGCCACCTCATCCCGGCCGCCGTAGTTCAGCGCGATGGTCAGATTGGTGCCGGTATTTTCCGCCGTCAGCAATTCCAGCCCGTCCATCAGGTCGACCAGCGCGGGTTCCAGACGGACCCGGTCGCCGATGAACCGGACGCGGGCGTTTTCCGCGAAAAGCGACTGCGCCTCGCGGCGGATATAGCGTTTGAACAGCCGCATCAGCCCCGCGACCTCGGTCTGGGTGCGTTTCCAGTTTTCCGTCGAGAAGGCGAAGATGGTCAGGTATTTCACCCCGAGATCGGGACAGGCACGCACGATTTCCTTGACGCGCCGCGCACCGGCATGATGGCCCACCAGCCGCGGGCGGCCACGGTTCTGCGCCCAGCGGCCATTGCCATCCATGATGATGGCGACGTGGTTCACGCCTGCGGTCGTCTGGGTCATGGGCTTAGGGTCCTCGGGGTGAACTGGTGCAATGGAACGCGTCTGAACGGTGCTGTCCGGCCGGGCGGTCAGACCTGCATGATCTCGGCCTGTTTCGCCTCGAGCGCGGCATCGACCTTGGCGATGTGGTCATCGGTGAGCGTCTGCACCTCGTCTTCCCACAGTTTCTGATCGTCCTCGGACATGCCGGCCGCCTTGGCCTTCTTGATCTGGTCCATCCCGTCGCGGCGCACGTTGCGCACGGCCACGCGGGCATGTTCGGCATATTGCGCGGCCACCTTGGTCAGTTCGCGGCGGCGTTCCTCGTTCAGCTCGGGGATCGGCAGCATGATGATGGTGCCGTTGAGCTGCGGGTTGATGCCCAGCCCGCTTTCGCGGATCGCCTTTTCTACCTTGCCTACCAGCGACTTGTCCCAGACATTGACGGTGACCATGCGGGGTTCGGGCACGTTGACGGTGCCCACCTGGTTGATCGGGGTCATCGCGCCATAGGCATCGACCATCACCGGGTCGAGCATCGAGGCCGAGGCGCGCCCGGTCCTGAGCGAGGCAAACTCCGTCCTGAGCGCGGCCAGCGCGCCATCCATCCGGCGGGCCAGGTCATCGGTGTCGATTTCAAACTCTTCGTCGCTCACGGTGCTGTTCTCCACACTCTTCTGCGCAAGGCGATGGGATCAGGAAGATGGGATATAGGAGGGATGCGGGGTTGTGAACCGCAATATGGCGCGGGCCCGGTCCGGGCGCGCCGGTCAGCCATAGCCGAGCATATCGTAAAAGAACCATTCGCGCCGGCGGATCAGGTCGTGCAGCGCCGGGTCGATCCGGATATCCGCGCCTGCCCCGGCATGGCTTGAGACATTGAGGCGGCGGCCCCGGGCCAGGTCGGCGCAGGCGGCATCGACATCGCGCATATGCCGGGCCAGCGGGCCACGGATCAGCGCGGCCAGATCATCGTTCAGAGATTCCGTGCGCAGCACATGGGCGTGCAGCCTTTCCGCCTCGTAGGCCGCGATCAGGTCGG
This sequence comes from Paracoccaceae bacterium, assembly GCA_024742455.1. GTDB lineage: Bacteria > Pseudomonadota > Alphaproteobacteria > Rhodobacterales > Rhodobacteraceae > JANSYL01. The sequence goes on from JANSYL010000001.1 coordinate 111,877, forward strand.
CCCGCGTGGTCAGCGACCTCAACCGCATCACCGGCCTGCGAAAACTGAGCAGCAGGAAGCGCGCGGTCTGGAACCCGTAAAGCGCGGGGCACGTCTGGTCATATTGTTCGGGCATCGCCAGGGCGAAACCGGGATCCAGCAGACGGGCGAGCCAGGCGTTCAGCCCCGCCTCGGTCCTGTCATAAAGGGCGGCGGTGTCGGGCTGGGTGCGGCGCAGGAAGTGGAACAGCGCCCCCTGACCGTCGCAGCCATAGAAATAGAGGCTGCGCCATTGGGCGACGGGGTCGCGGCAGGTGATGAAATAGAGGCGCGGATCGCCGCCCTCGGGTTCAGGCCAGCGCACCCGTCCGTGCCGGACCGACCGGTTGAGGGGGCGCGCGCCGTGACGGGTCAGAACATCCAGAACGAAGCTCGACCCGGTCTTCTGCACATCAAGGTAGCAGAAGGCGCCGAAATCGAACATCGCCGGAGGCCCGGATCAGGACACGCGGGTATAGGTGCCGCGGCCCGACAGGATGCCCTTGAACCCGCCGGGTTCATCGAGGCTGAAGACGATGATGGGCAGGCTGTTTTCCCGCGCCAGCGCAATCGCCGAGGCATCCATCACGCCCAGATGCTGGGCCAGCACCTCGTCATAGGTAACCTTGTCATAGCGTTTGGCGTCGGCGTGCTTGACGGGGTCCTTGTCATAGACGCCGTCGACCTTGGTGCCCTTGAAGATCGCCTCGCAATCCATCTCGGACGCGCGCAGGGTGGCCGCCGTATCGGTGGTGAAATACGGGTTGCCGGTTCCGGCGGCGAAGATGCAGACGCGTTTCTTCTCGAGGTGGCGGATCGCACGGCGCCGGATATAGGGCTCGGCCACCTCGTTCATGGTGATGGCGCTGATCACGCGGGTGAAGATGCCCAGCTGTTCCAGCGCCGACTGCATCGCCAGCGCGTTCATCACCGTCGCCAGCATCCCCATGTAATCGGCGGTGGTGCGTTCCATGCCCTGCGCGCTGCCCTGCAATCCGCGAAAGATGTTGCCGCCACCGATCACCAGGCAGATCTCGACCCCCAGATCATGGACCGACTTGATCTCGCGCGCGATGCGTTCGACCGTCGGCGGGTGCAGGCCGTAGCCCTGGTCGCCCATCAGCGCCTCGCCCGAGATTTTCAGCATCACGCGGGAATAGAGCGGCGCGATCGCGTCCTCCGTTGCGGTGGCATCGGGCATCGGGGGGTCCTTTTGGGGGTGGGTTTGCGTCGGCGGCACCATAGGGCTAAATCGCGGGGCTGTTCAACGGCGGAAACCCCGCGCCACCCCGCCCCGACGCCGCACCTGAGGCCCCTTGATCGACCTTGACGCCCTGTCGCCCGACCGTCCCGTGCTGATCGCCGGTCCTACCGCATCGGGCAAGTCCGCGCTGGCGCTGCGGATCGCCCGCGCGCAGGGCGGCGTGATCGTCAATGCCGATGCGATGCAGGTCTATGACGGGTGGCGGGTTCTGACGGCGCGGCCGGGTCCCGGTGATGAGGCCGCCCTGCCCCATGCGCTTTACGGGCATATGCCTTTCGAGGCGGAGTATTCGGTCGGCGCCTGGCTGCGTGACTTGCGGCCCTGGCTCGGCGGGCCCGGGCGCCCGATCATCGTGGGGGGAACGGGCCTTTATTTCCGCGCCCTGACCGAGGGGCTGGCCGAGATCCCCGAGATCGCGCCCGAGGTGCGCGCCGAGGCCGAGACGCGCGATCTCGACAGTCTGCTCGGCGATCTGATGCGCGAAGACCCGGTCCTGGCCGCGAAGATCGACAAGCACAACCTGGCGCGCGTGCGCCGGGGGTGGGAGGTGCTGCGCAGCACCGGGCGGCCCCTGTCGGACTGGCAGGCGGGCACCGCGCCCCCCGATCTGCCGCTTGCCGATACCCATGCCTTCGTGCTGGACGCCGACCGCGACTGGCTGAACGCCCGCATCGCCACCCGGTTCGACGCGATGCTCGCCGAAGGCGCGCTGGAGGAGGCGCGCGCCAACCTGGCGCGCTGGCCACAGGCGGGCGGGGCCGCGAGGGCCATCGGCGCGGCGGAGCTGATCGCGCATCTGCAGGGGCGGATGACACTGCCCGAGGCGCGCGAGGCCGCCATCATCGCCACGCGGCAATTCGCCAAGCGCCAGCGCACCTGGTTCCGCGCACGGATGGGTGGCTGGACAGCCCTGCCGATACCGGGCGACAGGTAACGCTTGTGATTTCGCAACATTGGCGTAGTCTCCCGCGATGTTCGTGCACGGCCTGTCGTCCCGCCTCGGTCAACCGCAGGGTTACGCCGTCACCTCGCTGGGCAAGCACCGGATGCGCGAGGCCTGGCGGGTCGAAAACCTGCATTCCGACCGCCAGCACCGGCTGTTCTGGATCACCCGCGGACAGGGACGGGTGTTTCTGCGCGGCGTGACGCGCGGCTACGGACCCAACAATGCGATCTATGCACCATCCGGGGTGCAGCTGGCGCTGGAACTGCCGCCGCAGACCCAGGGGCTGGTCCTGCGCCTTCCCGAAGCCGCCGAGCTGGGCCTGCCGCGCGAGCCGTTTCACCTGCGGATCACCGCGATCGAGGCGCAGGGCATCCTGACCAGCCATCTCGAAAAGGTCGATCGCGAGATCTCGGCCGCGGCCCCGGCGATGGACCGGGCGCTGAACGGGTATGGTCTGCTGATCTCGGCCTGGATGACGCGGGAATTGTCGCGCCGCGAAGATCATGACGCCCATCACGGCGGCGATGCGGGGCATCATGCCAGCCACCACCTGGCCGCGCGGTTCAGCGACCTGATGGAGACGCAGTTCCGGTCGGGCCAGGGCATCGCGCAATATGCCGCGGCCCTGCAGGTCACCCCCACCCATCTCAGCCGCGTCTGCAAGGAGGCCACGGGCCGCCCGGCGCACGCGCTGCTGACCGAGCGGGTGATGTATGAGGCGATGCGCCTGCTGACCGATACCGACATGCCCGCGCGCGAAATCGCCGAAACACTGGGATTCTCGTCACCCGCCTATTTCACGCGGGCCTTCACGCAGGCCACCGGCCACCCGCCATCGGCCTTCCGCAAGCTGGCCTGACCCTGCGGCCCCGTCACGGAGATTTTCGCCCGATCGGGTTGCGTTTCCGCGCCATGTCGTTTTTTGTGAATGTTGATGTCGCAAACCGACCAAGACCGCGCGATCTTTTCATTGACCGCAGGCCGCCTTCCGGGCGCTAATGCGGGGGATGGTGGCCCCGGGCGCGGGCAACGTGCCGCCGCCGTCCGGTCCGCCGATATGCAAACCGCAGCGACGATCACGACCGATAATCAACGACAGGGAGATACATGATGACCATCCACCCCCGCACGCATCTTGCGACCCATCCGGTCGCCGAGATGTATGCCGACGAATACAAGGCAGGCAAGCTGAGCCGTCGCGAATTCATGACCCGGTCGACCGCGCTGGGCGTGTCGGCAGCGGCGGCCTATTCGCTGATCGGGCTGGCCCCGTCGACGGCACAGGCCCAGATGGCGACCCCGCCGATGGGCGGCAGCCTGCGCATCCAGATGGAAGTGCGCGCGCTGAAGGACCCGCGCACCTTTGACTGGTCGCAGATGGCCAACGTGTCGCGCGGCATCCTGGAATACCTGGTGGAAAGCCGCGCCGACGGCTCCTTTAACGGTGTCCTGCTGGAGTCCTGGGAGGCCAACGAAGACGCCTCGCAGTACATTCTCCGCGTGCGCCCGGGCATCACCTTCAACAATGGCGACCCGTTCACCGCCGAGGACGTCGCCGCCAATTTCATCGGCTGGTGCGACTCGACGGTCGAGGGCAACTCGATGGCCGCCCGCATGGGCGCGCTGGTCGACCCCGATACCGGTGTGGCACGCGAAGGCGCGATCGAAGTGATCGACGACATGACCGTGCAGATCACCTATCCGGCCTCCGACATCACGCTGGTCGCGGGCATCGCCGATTACCCGGCCGCCGTGCAGCACCGTGACCTGATCGGCACCAACCCGCTGGATCACGGGATCGGCACCGGTGCCTACCGCGTCACCGATTACGAGGTGGGCGTGTCGGCACGGCTGGAGAAAAACACCGATCACACCTATTGGGGCGAAGCCTATCTGGACGAGATCGTCTTCATCGACCTCGGCCAGGACCCGGCGGCATGGTTCGCGGGCGCCGAGGCGGGCGAATTCGACATGACCTACGAGACCGTGGGTGAATTCGTCGACCTGTTCTCGGCCATCGGCTGGACCCAGTCCGAGGTCGTGACGGCGGCCACCGTGGTCATCCGCCCCAACCAGAACAACGCGCCCTATGACGATGTGCGCGTGCGCCGCGCCATCGCGCTGGCGGTCGATCCGCAGGTCTGCCTCGACCTGGGCATCAACGGTCAGGGTGTGACGGCGGAAAACCACCATGTCGCCCCGATCCACCCGGAATACGCCGAATTGCCACCGATCACCGTGGACAAGGAAGCGGCTGCGGCCCTTCTGGCTGAGGCCGGGCAGTCGGATTTCGTGTTCGAGATCACCTCGATCGACGATGATTACCGTCGCAACACCACCGATGCGGTAGCCGCGCAGCTGCGCGATGCGGGCTTCAACGTCGAACGCACCGTGATCCCCGGGTCGACCTTCTGGAACGACTGGACGACCTATTCGTTCAGCTCGACCAACTGGAACCACCGCGAACTGGGCGTGATCATCCTGAACCTCGCCTATCGCTCGGGCGTGGCGTGGAACGAGTCGGGCTTTGCCAATGCCGAGTTCGACGCGCTGCTCGACCAGGCCAACGGGATCGCCGATGCCGATGCGCGGCGTGAAATCATGGCGCGCCTGCAGTCGATCATGCAGGAAGAAGGCGTCACGCTGCAGCCCTACTGGCGGTCGCTCTTCCGTCACTACCGCGACGGCGTGATCAACGCGGACATGCATCCGAAGTTCGAGATCAACGTCCATTACCTGGGCGTCGCAGCCTGACGGCACATGACCCGGGCCCGTTATCGGGCCCGGGTTCCTGACCGGGCCCGCGCGCAGGCGCGGGTCCGGGTTGCTCTGCATACCAAAGCCGCGCCCCTATTGCCGGGCCGCGCGGACCCTGCGCCGGAAAGGCGCAACCGACAGGGGACATGATGGGACAATTCATTCTGCGCCGCGCCGGTGTGATGCTGCTGACCGCGCTCTGCCTGACCTTCGTGGTCTTCTTTCTGACGAACCTTTTTCCAAATCTCGAGAAACTGGCCAAGACCCAGGGCAACGCGCGCATGACCGATGCCGAGGTCGTGTCCTGGCTCGACCGCAACGGCTATGGCGGTCCGATGATCGTGCGCTACGGCGAATGGCTGGGCGTGGCCCCGGGCTGGACGCGCGAAGACCCCGAAACCGGCCGGATCACCGGGCGCTGCATCGACCAGGGGATGGACCCGGCCGAGGCGCCCCGGTTCTGCGGGCTGCTGCAGGGCGATCTGGGCTATTCCACCGTGTCCGATGCCGAAGTGTCCGAGATCATCGGCGGGCGGTTGCAGCTGACGCTGATCCTGATGGCCTGGGCCTTCGGCGTGATGGTGCCCGCCGCCCTGATCATCGGGGTTCTGGCGGGGATGCGTGAGGGATCGCGCACCGACCGGTCGCTTTCGACGCTCGCCATCGCCTCGACCGCGACGCCTGAATATGTATCGGGCGTGATTTTCATCGTGCTTCTGGCCTCGTCGACCGCCGGGCTGTCGCCGATCCTTGCGGAATGGGGCTGGATCGACAGCCGCACGCTGTTTCTCGGCTCGGCCCGGTCGGCGATGGAGGAAGGTGTGACCTTCTGGAATTTCACCCTGCCGGTGATGACCATCGCGCTTTACGGCATGGGCTACATCGCGCGGATGACGCGGGCCTCGATGGCCGAGGTGATGACCGCGCAATACATCCGCACGGCGCGGCTGAAGGGGCAATCCTTCCGCAATATCGTGCTGAAACACGCGCTCCGGAACGCGCTGATCGCGCCCTTCACCGTGATCATGCTGCAGTTTCCCTGGCTGCTGACCGGCGTGGTGATCGTGGAGACGCTGTTCAACTACAACGGTTTCGGCTGGACGCTGGTGCAAGCCGCCTCGAACAACGATATCGAGCTGCTTCTGGCCTGTTCCATCGTGGCGGTTTTCGTCGTCCTGGTGACGCAGCTGATTTCCGATATCGGCTACGTTTTCCTCAACCCCCGCATCCGGCTCGCATAGAAAGGCCCGCGACATGGAACCTTTGACATGGTCCGGCGCGCTCGGCGCCTTCCTGAACCCGCTGATGCTGGCCGCCGTTGCCGTCTTCATCCTGGGGTTTTTCGCAAATCTCGCCCTGACGCTGGCCGGCCAGCGCGCCGGTGAGATCGTCGTCAACCCCGACAACACGCTGACCGAGATCAAGACGCCCGTCGATTACGCCCTGAACGCGATGCGCTACGCGGTGCTTTTGTTCGTGGTCTGCTGTCTGGGCTATATCATTGGCGGCATCGCCCTGCCCACGCTCGAGGCCAAGGGGATCATCGGCGCGATGGCGGCGCGGCTGACGCCGGTCTGGATCGCGCTGGTCGTCACCTTCGCCCTGTCGATCACCTTCAAACGCCGGCTGGGCCTTTACGGAAAGCTTTTCGACAGCCCGATCGGGATGATCGGCTTCGGCCTGGTGATGTTCTGGATCTTCTCCTCGGTTTTCGCGGGCATGGTCGCCACCCATGGCCCCATCGACGTGATTTCCCAGATGCGCAACGAGGTGCCGGGGTCGCCGCTGCCGACCGGGGAAGACGGGCTTTACCCCTATTATCTTCTGGGCGGGGACAACCTGGGCCGGGATGTGTTCAGCCGGATGATCTTCGGCGGGCAGGAGGTGCTGAAGATCACGCCCGTGGCCACGCTCTTTGCCTTCATGGTCGGCATCACGCTCGGCCTGCCTGCGGGCTATTTCGGCGGCAAGCTCGACACGTTGCTGACCTTCATCGCCAACCTGGCGCTGGCCTTCCCGGTGATCCTGCTGTTCTTCCTGCTGGTCACCCCGGAAATCGTCGCCGCGGGCGTGCCGCAATATATGTCGATGGTGCTGTTCATCTTCCCCATCCTGTTCTTCGCGGTGCTGTTCAATTCGCGGTTCTCGATCCAGCCGATGAAGCGCAACATCCTTCTGGCGCTGGTCCTGTCGATCGGCGGCATCGGCTACATGTCGCTGATTTCCGATGCCTCGGACCCGGATCTGCCGCTGATTTTCCGGCTCTGGCCGGAATGGCTGGACCTGTTCGATATCCAGGGCAACATCCTGATCGTCTTCGTGTCGGTGGTCTTCGTGAACTCACCCACCGTGTTCCGGATCGTCCGGGGGCTGGTGCTCGACATCAAGACGCGGGATTACGTGGCGGCCTCCACCACGCGGGGCGAAGGCCCGTGGTATATCATGCTGTGGGAAATCCTGCCCAATGCGCGCGGCCCGCTGATCGTCGATTTCTGCCTGCGCATCGGCTACACCACCATCCTGCTCGGCACGCTTGGCTTTTTCGGCCTGGGCGTCAGCCCGGAAAGCCCCGATTGGGGATCGACCATCAACGAGGGGCGGCGCCTGCTGACGATCTATCCGCACCCTGCCCTGCCCCCGGCGCTGGCCCTGATGAGCCTGGTTCTGGGTCTGAACCTTCTGGCCGACGGGCTGAGGGAGGAAAGCCTGAAGGATTGATGGGCGGTTACCGGATGAAAATGCATCGGGCCGGAAACCTTCGCGCGAAGGTTTCCGTCCTTGCCTGTCTGGCGACCCTCGCAACCCCGGTTCAGGCCGACCTGTGGCAGCCCGCACTTCATTGCGCCGCCCTCGACCTGACCCGGGCCGCGCTTCTGGCCGGGATCGACGCGCCGCGTCCGACCGCGGGCACGGCGGCCTAGGCCCGGCAATCGGGCGAGGCCTATCTGCGCATCGCGACCGAGGCGATGGGATGCCCGCCCGCCGACGAGGTGAACACGCTTCTCCGCCTCGCCCGCACCGATACCGAGATCCGGGTGGAGATGGCGCAGGACTTCGGCCATGGCCCCGATATGCTGGCCCTGGCGCTGGCCTCGGAGGCGGAACTGACCTGCGCGCTGCATTTCGACCCTGACCTGTTGTCGCGCGCGCGCAGCGCCACCGCACCGGTCTGCAGCGGCGACTGAAGGCTCAGCCGGGGACCGGCGCGATATCGCCCGAGGCCACGGACACCGATTTTACGAACACATGGACCGCATCGCCCGGGGCAAGCGCCAGTGCCCGCGCCGAACGCTGCGTGATGCGCGCAAGGATCGTCGCATCGCCCGCCTGCACCTGCACCAGCGCGCCCGGGCCCGCCCCCTCGGTCACAGACAGGACACGGGCAGGCAGGATGTTCAGCGCCGATATATCAGTCGGCGCGCGCCGCGCGATCATCACATCCTGCGCCGCAATCCGCACCCTGAGCGCCGCGCCGATGGGCGCGACCACCCGGGGCAGGAACAGCGCCCCGCCCGCCGCGGCCAGTTCCGTCAACCCGTCGTCGTGCTGCGCCGTGACACGGCCGGTGACCATCGCACCGGCGCCGCGCACACCGGTCGCGGCGACGATGGCCGGATCGGACAGAACATCGGCCACGGGCCCCGCGCGGATCACGCGACCGGCATCCAGCACAACGATATCGGTGGCGATGCGCGCGATTTCCGACACGTCATGGGAGACATAAAGGATGGGGATGGCAGCCGCTGCGCGAAGCCGGTCGAGATAGGGCAGGATCTCGGATTTGCGCGCCGCATCGAGCGCGGCCAGCGGTTCGTCCAGAAGCAACAGCCGCGGCGCGGCCAGCAGCGCGCGCCCGATGGCGACGCGCTGCGCCTCGCCGCCCGAAAGCCCGCCGATGCGGCGGTCGAGCAAAGGGCCGATCCCGAGCATCTCGACCACTTCGGCAAGGGGCCGCGCCGCGCCCGGGGCGGCGAAGCGCGCACCGTAAAGCAGGTTGTCCTTGACCGTCAGATGGGGAAACAGCCGCGCCTCCTGAAACACGTAGCCCACGCGCCGCCGGTGGGGCGGGAGGAGGCGCCCGGTATCGGTATCCGTCAGCACCGTGTCGCCCACGCGGATATGCGCCCGGTCGGGCCGGATCAGCCCCGCCACGGCATCGACCACGGTGGTCTTGCCCGCGCCCGACCGCCCGAACAGCGCGGTCACCCCGCCCTGCCCCTCGAAGGCCGCATCAAGGGCGAAATCGCCCCGCCTGTGGGTCAGGGAGACAGACAGGCTCATCGTCCGGCCACCCGCCGCGCGGCGCGGGCCGCCAGCCATTCCGACATAACAAGCGCCCCCATCGACACCACGACCGCGATCACCACCAGCCTGAGCGCCGCGCCCTCGCCGCCGGGGATCTGCAGGAAACTGTAGATCGCCAGAGGCAGGGTCTGGGTTTCGCCGGGAATGTTCGAGACGAAGGTGATCGTCGCGCCGAATTCGCCCAGGGCCTTGGCGAAGGCCAGCACCGCACCCGCCAGAACGCCCGGCAGGATCAACGGCAGCGTCACCGTCAGGAACACCCAGACACGGCTGGCGCCGAGTGTCGCGGCGGCCTGTTCCAGTTTCGGGTCCACCGCCTCGATCGACAGACGGATCGCGCGCACCATCAGCGGGAAGGCCATGACCCCTGCGGCCAGCGCCGCCCCGGTCCAGCGAAAGGCGATGCCCGCGCCGAACAGCGCCTCGAGCCCCTGGCCAAGCGGGCCGCGCGGACCGAAGGCCAGAAGCAGCAGGTAGCCCGTGACGACCGGCGGCAGGACCAGCGGCAGATGCACGACCCCGTTGACGATGGCCTTGCCGGCAAAACGGTGGCGCGCCAGCAGATAGGCCACCGCGATGCCGAGCGGCAGGCTGAGCAGGGTCGCCACCAGCGCCACCCGCAGCGAAAGCGCCAGCACCGTCCATTCCTCGGGCCCGAGCATCAAGGCTGCACCAGCCCGAACCCATGCCCGGAAAGAATGGCCCCGGCGACGGGACGGCCCAGAAAGCCCAGCAGATCAAGGGCCGCCGGATCGACGCCGCGCAGGGCGGCGGCGGGATAAAGGATGGCCGGGTGCGTGTCGGCCGGAAATTCCGCCAGGACCGTCACGCGCGGTTCGGCGACGGCATCGGTGGCATAGACCACGCCGTAAGGGGCGGCGCCCGTGGCGACCAGCGCAAGGGCCCCGCGCACATTGTCCGATTGCACGACCTGCCCCTGAAGCGCGTCCCACAGCCCGAGGGTTTCAAGCCCCGCGCGGGCATAGATCCCGGCAGGCACGGCATCGACCAGCGCCAGCGCCAGCCGCGCCTCGCCGATCCGGTCCAGCACCGCCGCGCCGTCGCCGAGATCGACGGGCGGCTCCGGCCGCGCGCCGATCAGCACCAGCCGGTTGGTCAGAAGGTCGGTGCGCGTCGCGGGGTCGATCTCGCCGCCGTCTTCCAGAACGTCCATCCATGCCGTGTTGGCCAGGATCACAAGGTCGGCAGGCGCGCCGGCCTGCACCTGCCGGGCGATGGCGGAACTGCCCGCGAATGACAGGGTCAGGGTGCCGCCGGTTTCCACCGTCCAGGCCGCCGCGATGTCGTCCAGCGCGCCGCGCAGGCTGGCGGCGGCAAAGACCGTCAGGTCGGCGGCCGGGGCCGGGGCGGCGAGGATCAGCCAGGCAAGACAGGTGCGAAGCAGCATGGGGACAAGAGTGGCGCGGGCACGGGGCGGCGGCAAGGCAGGAAAAGAAAAACGGGAGAGCCTGAGGGACCCTCCCGCAAGTTTCGCTGATCAGGCTCTCCTGTTGACTGCCCGAGTATTTCTGCCTGCGGCCTGATCCGCGTCAGGGGCGAGCGCACCCACCCCGGATGACAGGCGCGCGACACGAGGGGCCGCGCGCCCGATTGGTTTAGGTTAGCGTCGATGCGCGCTCCGTTAATTCGCCGATCTCCATCTTCAGTTCGAAAACGAGACCAAGAACGTCATTTACGCCGCTCGCTGTGACCACCTGGGTTGCACCAGAGGCGAACTGGTATCGATCGCTCCAGTTCGAAGTCGGCTGTTCAGAACGGAAATCGCCATACGCGTAGAAGGCTTGACACGTCCCATTCGCGGTGCCCTTGAAATCAAGGATGCACTCCTGCTCCGGATACACTCGATCCCGATCACTGACTTTCCCTGAGATCCTCACAGTTTCAGCAACCATCCCTTAGCCTCAGCTACACCCGCTCGTCGCACCGCAGGTGTTGCACTTCATGCAGGTGCCGTTGCGCACCAGCGTGTAGTTGCCGCATTCGCCGCAGGCCTCGCCTTCGTAGCCCTGCATCCTGGCTTTGGCGCGGGCATCCATGGACGCGGTGCCGGTGGTGATCGCCGTGGTGCTGGCGACGGCGGCGACGGTGGTGTTTCCCTTCGTCTCCGGCAAAACCCCGTTGTTCCGCGCCTCCGGCACGAGTGTCTCCAGCGCCGCCACCGGGTCCACCCCGCCCTGCAGCACGATCAGCTCCTGCGGGGCGCGCTTGCGCAGGTAACCGGTGGAGGCGACCTGTCGCAGCACGTCGAGCGGGCTGGAAGCGCGGCTTTCCGGCACCTCCTCGAAATTGCGCACGCCCTCCTCGGCGCCGCGCCCGATGCTGTCGAAGCTTTCGCCCGTCGGCGCCACATGGGCCAGATCCGTCCGGTCGAGATAGCTGACCGCCAGTTCCCGGAAGATGTAATCGAGGATCGAGGTGGCGTTCTTGATCGAGTCATTGCCCTGCACCATCCCCGAGGGTTCGAACTTGGTGAAGGTGAAGGCATCGACGAATTCCTCGAGCGGCACCCCGTATTGCAGGCCGACCGAAACCGCGATGGCGAAATTGTTCATCATCGCCCGGAAGCCCGCGCCTTCCTTGTGCATGTCGATGAAGATTTCGCCGAGCGAGCCATCCTTGTATTCGCCGGTCCGGAGATACACCTTGTGCCCGCCCACGATCGCCTTCTGGGTATATCCCTTGCGGCGTTCGGGCAGCTTTTCGCGATGGGCCTTGATGATCTCCTTGACCACGACCTTTTCGACGATCTTCTCGGCGATGACCTGCGCCTTTTCCATCGTGGTGCCGCTTTCCAGCACCTCGGCGGCCTCCTCGTCATCCTCGACGAGGGCGGCGGCAAGCGGCTGGCTCAGCTTCGATCCGTCACGGTAGAGCGCATTGGCCTTCACCCCGAGTGACCAGCTCAGCTCATAGGCTTTCTGGCAATCCTCGATCGTGGCGTGATTGGCCATGTTGATCGTCTTGGAGATCGCGCCCGAGATGAAGGATTGGGCGGCCGCCATCATGTGGATATGGCTCTCCACGCTCAGGTAGCGTTTGCCCTTCTTCCCGCAGGGATTGGCACAATCGAAGACCGGGTAGTGCTCTTCCTTCAGGAAGGGCGCGCCCTCCAAGGTCATGGTCCCGCAGACATGGTCGTTGGCGGCGTCGATCTCGGCCTTGGAAAAGCCCAGGTGCCGCAGCATGTCGAAGGTGGGATCGTTCAGTTTTTCCGCCGGGATGCCCAGGGTCTGGGTGCAGAATTCCTCGCCCAGGGTCCACTGGTTGAAGACGAAGCGGATGTCGAAGGCCGACGGCAGCGCGGCTTCGATCTTTTCCAGTTCCGCGCGTCCGAACCCGTGGCCGATCAGGCTGGTGTGATTGATGCCCGGGGCCTGGCCCAGGGTGCCGTGCCCGACGGCATAGGCGATGATCTCCTCGGCCTGGCTCGAGGTATAGCCAAGCACCTCCAGCGCGGCGGGAACCGACTGGTTGATGATCTTGAAATACCCGCCACCGGCCAGTTTCTTGAACTTCACCAGTGCAAAATCGGGCTCGATCCCGGTGGTGTCGCAATCCATCACCAGCCCAATCGTGCCGGTGGGCGCGATCACGGTCGCCTGCGCGTTGCGATAGCCATGCGCCTCGCCCAGGGTCAGCGCCTCGTCCCAGGCCTGTTTGGCCAGGTCCACCAGGCGTGCATCGGGGCAATTGGCATGGTCCAGCGCCACGGGGTTCACGTTGACCTGTTCGTAGCCATCGGTCTTGCCATAAGCCGCCGCGCGGTGGTTGCGCATCACCCGCAGCATGTGCTCGCGGTTCTTCTCGAACCCGGCAAAGGGGCCAAGTTCGGACGCGATCTCGGCCGAGGTGGCATAGGCCACGCCCGTCATGATCGCGGTCAGCGCCCCGCACAGCGCCCGGCCCTCGGGGCTGTCATAGCCGTAGCCCATGTTCATCAGCAGGCCGCCGATATTGGCATAGCCCAGGCCAAGCGTGCGGAATTCATAGGACAGCTGCGCGATTTCCTTCGACGGGAACTGCGCCATCATCACGCTGATCTCCAGCGTCAGCGTCCACAGCCGCGTGGCGTGGATATAGCTTTCTGCGTCGAACTTGCCGCCCGTGTAGAAGGTCAGCAGGTTCATCGAGGCCAGGTTGCAGGCCGTGTCGTCGAGGAACATGTATTCCGAGCACGGGTTCGACCCGCGGATCGCGCCGTGTTCCGGGCAGGTGTGCCAGGCATTCACGGTGTCGTGGAACTGGATACCCGGATCGGCACAGGCCCAGGCCGCGTGGCCAACCTTTTCCCAAAGCTCACGCGCCTTGACGGTTTTCGCGGGCTGGCCGTTGACGCGGCTGATCAGGTCCCAATCCTCGTCATTGGCAACCGCTTGGAGGAATTTATCGGTTACGCGAATGGAATTGTTGGAGTTCTGCCCAGACACGGAGGAATAGGCCTCGCTGTCCCAATCCGTGTCATAGGTGGGGAATTCGATGCTGGTATGGCCCTGGCGGGCGTAATCGAGAACCCGTTTCACATAGGTTTCCGGAATGGCCACCTTCTTGGCCTCGCGGATCGCCGATTTCAGCGCGGCATTCCTTGCCGGATCGACCGCATCCTCGATGCTGCCGTCCCATTCCCGGATGGCTGCGAAAATACCGTTCAGCATCTTCTCGTGCATCTTCGACCCGGCGACTATCGAGGCCACTTTCTGTTCCTCGATCACCTTCCACTGGATGAAATCCTCGATATCGGGATGATCGGCATCGACGATGACCATCTTGGCCGCGCGCCGCGTGGTGCCGCCCGACTTGATCGCGCCCGCCGCGCGGTCGCCGATCTTCAGGAACCCCATCAGGCCCGAGGATTTGCCCCCGCCCGACAGTTTTTCACCCTCGCCGCGCAGATGGCTGAAATTGGTGCCGGTGCCCGAGCCGTATTTGAACAGCCGTGCCTCGCGCACCCACAGGTCCATGATGCCGCCGTCATTGACCAGGTCGTCGGCGACCGACTGGATGAAGCAGGCATGGGGTTGGGGGTGTTCATAGGCGCTGGTCGATTTGGTCAGCTTGCCGGTCTTGTAATCGACATAGTGATGGCCCTGGGACGGGCCGTCGATGCCATAGGCCCAATGCAGGCCGGTGTTGAACCATTGCGGGCTGTTGGGCGCCGCCATCTGGCGCGCCAGCATCAGCTGCATTTCCTCGAAATAGGCCTCTGCATCGGCCTCGGAGGTGAAATAGCCCCCCTTCCAGCCCCAATAGGCCCAGGCGCCCGCCAAGCGCCGGAAGACCTGCTTGGCGCTCGTTTCGCCGCCATATCTCTGGTCTTCCGGCAATTCCTCCAGCGCCGTTTCGTCGGCCACATGGCGCCACAGGAAGCTTGGCACGCCCTTTTCCTTCACAGGGCGCAGGACGGCGGGCACACCGGCTTTGCGGAAATATTTCTGCGCGATCACGTCCGAGGCGACCTGGCTCCAGCCGACGGGTACTTCGACGGCGTCCAGCTTGAACACGGTCGTGCCGTCCGGGTTGCGGATCTCGGATGTGGTGGTGGTGAATTCCAGGTCCGCGAATGCGTCCGCGCCGGCCCGGGTGAATCTGCGTTCGATCTTCATGGCTGCCTCTAGCTTCCCTCTGATCCTGTTTGCGCCGGCCTGTCGGCGTCATTGCGCCCCGACCGATCTTGGCTATGAGAGAGACAGCGTTCCCCATCGTCGGCTCAGCACCGAGGCGCCGCTAAACGCGGGTCTTGCGATGTTCGATGTTGTCTCCCGCCGCACGACCCCACATATGGTGTTATGGCATACGGCCTACACAAAATGACGTAGGAACCCTGACTCGGTCAACGGGTAATTTCACTAAATCTGGTAGTTTTTGTTCTTGCAAACGCAATGGATCGTGGACGGCGGATCAAACGCCCCGATTCCCGCCTGACGCAGACCGGGCCCGCCATCCGGGCAGAAATACAAAGTATTCCAAGGGGTTGCAGCAGGTCCACCCCCGGGGCACGCCCCGGTTCCGGCGCTGTGCCGCGCGCTCAGGTCTTGGAACCCGGGGCCGACAACAATGGTCGGGGCGGCGAGATTCGAACTCACGACCCCCTGTACCCAAAACAGGTGCGCTACCAGACTGCGCCACGCCCCGACGGATCGGGTGTTACTGCGCAGCGCGCGAAATGAAAAGGCTGTTCATCCCTCGTCGCAGGGCCAGGCGGCAATATCCTGGGGGATGCGCGGATGGCGCAGCACGGTGCCCGGCCCCATACCGAACTGCTCGGCCAGACCGCCATTGATCTCCAGCACGTATTGCGCGGGGCCCTCGCTCGGGCGGGGGGTTTCATCGAGCGGCTGCGCCTCGGCGACAATGCTGACCCATTGCCCGGTCGCGTCGAAATAGATGATGTCGAGCGGGATCAGCGTGTTCTGCATCCAGAACGCCAGCGGGCGTTCGCGCGGATAGATGAACAACATGCCCGCCCGCATCGGCATGGTCTCGCGGTGCATCAGGCCCAGGGCGCGTTCCTCGGGCGTGTCGGCGATTTCCACCGTGAACCGGGCCGAACCCCAGTCGCCGCGGACCTGCACCCGGTCCTCGGCACAGGCGGCCATGGCGCCGGACGCACCCGCCCAGACCAGCGACACCGCCCATATCGCTGCCCGGAGCATCGGCCCCCTCCGTGTCAGACGAAATCCCAACTGCGCACCTCGGCGGCCATCTTGCCGCGCGGGCCCTCGACCACCTTCATAGCCACCGCCTCACCCGGCTGCAAATCCGCAAGACCGAAGCGGCGCAGAATCTCGACATGCACGAACACGTCCTCGGGATTGCCGAAGATATTTGCGAAACCGAACCCCTTGGCCTTGTCGAACCATTTCACACGCGCGGCCAGGAACGGCGCATCGGCCGGTGCCTCGATGACGTCATGGCCATCGTCGCGGTCAGGTATCTCGGACGGGTCGGGCGGCGTGATCGCCAGCACCTCGACCGCCTGCGCGCCGCGCGGCGTCAGCTGGGTGCGCACCGTGATACGGGATTGCTCGGCCACCGACCCCTGGCCGAAATTCCTGAGCACATTGGCATGAAGCAGAATGTCCGGCCCGCCCGTATCGGCGATGATGAAGCCGAACCCCTTGGTGCCATCAAACCATTTGACGCGGCCCTCGACCACGTCGCCGTCATTGACCTCGTCTTGCATTGGCACGTCCTATTTGCGGCCGTTGTCCCGGCCTTTTGCCCATTCCGACCCGATCGGTCCCGCACGGACGCGGGCGATATCGGATCGGTCCAGCACCTCCGGCCCCCGCCGCAGGCGCGGGCCCTCCTCCTCATGGTGCCAAATTGCCGGAACGGGGCCTTGCCCGTCAAGGATTGAGCCGTTGCACCTCCCACGACTCGGCGGCAGCGTCTTTGCGCCACCGGAACCGATCATGCAAGCGGAACGCCCCATCGGCCCAGAACTCGATTTCGACCGGGTCGATGCGGAAGCCCCCCCAGAACGGCGGGCGCGCGGGGTTCGGCCCGTGCTGCGCGGTCACTTTCGCCACCTCGGCCATCAGGTGCGCCCGGCCCGACAGCGGGCGCGATTGCTGCGAGGCCCAGGCGCCAAGACGGCTTTTGAGCGAGCGCGAGGCGTAATAGGCATCAGCCTTCGGCCCGTCTTCCCGCGTCACCGTTCCGCGCACCCGGATCTGGCGGCGCAGGGTTTTCCAGTGCATCACGAAGGCGGCCTTGCCCGAGGCAGCGATTTCCTGCCCCTTCTGGCTGTCGTAATTGGTATAGAACACGAAGGCGCCGGTGCCGTCCCCGTTCACCTCGATCTCTTTCAAAAGCACCATCCGCACATTGGGCAGCCCGTCACCGTCGACCGTGGCCAGCGCGATGGCATTGGGGTCATTGATCTCGGCGGCCTCGGCCTCGGCCAGCCAGGCCTGCGCCAGCACGAAGGGATCATCGCCTGTGAATTTTCCGTCTCGATCGCTCATCTCGCCTGCCTTTCGCGCTGCCGGTCCGCGCCATGTGCTAGGGCGCGTACGGGGCGCGGGCAAGGGGCGGGCCTGTCTTGAAGCCCTCAGGTCAATCGCCTAGAGGAGATCAACCGGAACCGGAACCGGTCGTGACAGATGGGGACAGCGATGGGTTTGATGAGCGGGAAACGCGGGCTGATCATGGGGCTCGCCAATGACAAATCCATCGCCTGGGGGGTCGCGAAGGCGCTGGCCGAGCAGGGCGCGGAGCTGGCCTTTTCCTACCAGGGCGAGGCGCTTCTGAAACGGGTCGGCCCCCTGGCCGAACAGGTCGGCAGCACCCTGACGATCCCCTGCGATGTCGCCGATCCGGCCAGCCTCGACACCCTGTTCGAGACGCTGGGCCGGCATTGGGACAGCCTCGATTTCGTGGTCCATGCCATCGGCTTTTCCGACAAGAACGAATTGCGCGGCCGCTATGTCGACACCAGCCCCGCCAATTTCGAGATGACGATGAACATCTCGGTCTATTCCTTCACCGCCGTCTGCCAGCGCGCCGAAAAGATGATGCCCAATGGCGGCAGCCTGCTGACGCTGACCTATTACGGCGCCGAAAAGGTCATGCCGCATTACAACGTGATGGGCGTCGCCAAGGCCGCGCTGGAGGCATCGGTGATGTACCTGGCCGAGGATCTGGGCCGCGACGGCATCCGCGTGAACGCCATTTCCGCCGGCACGATCAAGACGCTGGCGGCCTCGGGCATCGGTGATTTCCGCTATATCCTGAAATGGAATGAAAACAACGCGCCTCTGCGCCGGACGGTGACACAGGACGAGGTCGGGCAATCGGCGCTTTACCTGTTGTCGGACATGGGCCGCGCGGTCACCGGTGAGGTTCACCATGTCGATGCGGGCTATCACGTGATCGGCATGAAGAACCCCGACGCCCCCGACATGACGCTGGAGCGCAAGGCCGATTGAGGAGGGCCCCGAGATGATCACCCCCCTGCCCCATGAAAAAGGGTTTCACGTCTCCTGGGACCAGATCCACCGCGACAGCCGCGCGCTGGCCTGGCGGCTGGACAAGCGGGGCCCGGGCGAGGATGGCGCCTGGCGCGCGGTGGTGGCGATCACCCGGGGCGGCATGGCCCCGGCGATGATCGTGGCGCGCGAGCTGGATATCCGGCTCGTCGATACGATCAGCGTCAAAAGCTACCATCACCAGACCCAGGGCGTGCCCGTGGTGCTCAGCAAGCCCGACGACGCGATGATGGGTGATGGAGAGGGCGTGCTGGTGGTCGACGACCTGGTCGACAGCGGCAAGACGCTGGAGGTGGTGCGCGCGCTTTACCCGCGCGCGCATTTCGCGACCGTCTATGCCAAGCCCAAGGGCGAACCGATGGTCGATACCTTCATCACCGGGGTCAGCCAGGACACCTGGATCTTCTTCCCCTGGGACATGGCGCTGCAATATGTCGAACCCTATCGCGGCACCGATTGAACGGCGCCGGGCACCTTCTTCGAAGACGGTGCCGAGGTTCTTCTGAACGCCTTTGGCGACGGGCATTCCGTAAAGAAAAACGGCAGCGCGAACGCTGCCGTTTGTCACGTAAAAAAGCGGTTTCGCTTAGCGGGTCAGAACACCGACACCGCCGCCGACAACCGCACCTTCGACACAGCGGCCATTCACCAGCACCTCACCGGCGACACAGCCGATGGCGGCGCCGACCAGGCCGCGCTCCAGCGTGGAGTTGCAGGCCGACAGACCCATCACGGCCGCGAGGGCAACAAGAGCGAGAGATTTTTTCATTTTTTCATCTTCCTCAGGGACATTATTAACAAAGCCTAGCACGCCGTTTCGGATGCAAGCAAAACGTTTCACGCCACTGCGCCGCGCTGCCGCGCCTTGTGAGCGGGATCACGCCTTTGCAGGCGTTCGGATCGCCTCGGCCAGCACGGCGCGCACGGCATCCCCGGGCACGTCAGCAGTGACGAAGGCCGCGCCGATCCCGCGCGCCAGGATGAAGCGCAAACGGCCATCCACCACCTTCTTGTCCTGTCCCATCAGCGCCAGCAGCCCCTCGGCATCGGGCAGCGGCCCGGGAATGTCGGCCAGATCCAGCCGCATCCCCATCGCGGCCAGATGCGCACGCACGCGGCTCGGGTCCTCCTGCGCGCACAGCCCGAGGCGGGCGGACAGATCGAAGGCCAGCGCGCAGCCGATCGCCACCCCTTCGCCATGCAGCAAACGGTCGGAATACCCGGTGGCCGCTTCCAGCGCATGACCGAAGGTGTGGCCCAGGTTCAGAAGCGCCCGGTCACCCTGTTCGGTCTCGTCGCGCACCACGATATCGGCCTTCATCTGCACCGCCCGGCGCACCGCCTCGACCCTCAGCGCATCGTCACCTGCAGCCAGCGCCGGGCCGTTTTCCTCGAGCCAGGCAAAGAAACCGGCATCGCCCAGCAACCCGTATTTCGCCACCTCGCCATAGCCTGCCAGAAAATCGCGCGCGCTCAGCGTGCCCAGAACATCCGTATCGGCCAGAACCAGCGTCGGCTGGTGAAAGGCCCCCACCAGGTTCTTGCCGTGCGACGTGTTGATCCCGGTCTTGCCGCCCACCGAACTGTCGACCTGGGCCAGAAGCGTGGTGGGGATCTGCACGAACCGCACCCCGCGCCTGAGGATCGCGGCGGCAAAGCCCACAAGATCACCGATCACCCCGCCACCGAAGGCCACCACGATGTCGCCGCGCTCGACCTTCTGCTCCAGAAGCCATTCGACCGATGCCGTCAGATGCGGCCAGCTTTTGGTGCCCTCCCCGGGCGGCAGGACGAACACCTCCGAGGTGATGCCCTCCGCCGCCAGGCCCGCCCGAAGCGCGGCCAGATGCAGACCGGCCACCGTTTCCTCAGTAATGATCCAGGTTTTTGGGCGTTTCAGAAACGGCGCGATCTCGGCCCCCGCGCGGGCCAAAAGGCCGGGGCCGATGCGGACCTGATAGGCCCGGTCATCCAGCGGGACATCCACGGTGACGGGGCCGGTCATCCTGCGGGCTCCACCGCGCCGACGTCCTGCAACACCGCAAGCACGGCATCGGTCGTGTCCTCGATGCTCCAGCCCGGATCGACCTCGACCACATGCGGCGCCAGCGCGTAGACTGGCACCCGCGCATCATGGATCGCCTCGAGCGTGGCGCGCGGGTCCTCGCTGCGCAGCAATGGGCGGGTATCCTTGTGTTTCACGCGCTGCCACAAAAGATCGATATCGGCTTTGAGCCACAGAACCGCCGCGGCCCCGGTCAGGGTCGCGCGCGTGCCGGGGTCCAGCCAGGCGCCGCCCCCCGTGGACAGGATCGCCGGGTCACCCTCCACCAGACGGGCGATCACCTGCGCCTCCTTCTCGCGGAAAAACCCCTCGCCGTAGCGGTTGAAGATCTCCTCGATGCTCAGGCCCGACCGCGACTCGATCTCGGCGTCGGAATCGCGGATCGCAACGCCCAGACGGCTGGCCAGCGCCCGCCCCACGGCGGTCTTGCCCGCCCCCATCATGCCGATCAGCACGACGGTGCGCGTCAGCCTGGGCGCGATATGCGGCGCGGTTTCGCCCATCGGGTGCGGATTTCCTCGTATTGATTGGCGCAATTTAATCGCCCATGCCTTATAAGATGAAAAAGGCGGCGGCAAACGCCGATGGGCCCATCACGGGGCGGAAAGGCAGGCAGGCGCATGAGGCGGATCATTCGGTTTCTCTTGGTGGTGATCGTGTTGGGGGCGCTCGGGCTGATCGGGTATTCCTATTCCGGCTACCTTGTGCCCGAACAATCCACCGTGACGGCACCGGTCACGCTGGATGCGGATTAGCGATGTGGATTAGGGCCGCCCTGATCCTCTGTGCTGTTACGGCACCGCTGGCCGCGCAGGAGGCCGCGCCGCCCGACCTGGCGCTGCCCGAAGGGGATGGGCTGTCGACGCCGGACTGGTTGTCCGACACGTTGACCCGGCCCCATGCCGATGTCGCGACCTCGGTCGACGTGCCCGACATAACGGTCACCCCGCTGGGGGCCGTGGCGCTGGACGGTGTCGGCGTTTTGCCCACGACCATCACCGGGCTTCCGCGCGGGCTTTGGGGCCAGTCCGAAACCGACACGCTGGTCCGCCTGATCCAGGCCCAGCCCCTGCAGGGCCTGCCCGCGATGCAGGCCTTCACCCAGACGCTCGTTCTGGCCGAACTCGATCCCCCGGCAGGCCAGACCGGCGCCGAAGGCAGGCTGTTTCTGGCCCGGCTGGACATGTTGCTGGCGCGCGGCGCGCTCGACCCCGCGCAGGCGCTGATCGACCGGGCCGGTCCCGCCAACCCCGAGGTGTTCCGCCGCTGGTTCGATGTGGGGCTTCTGACCGATCATGTCGCCCGCCCCTGCGCCGCGATGGAGGCAAGCCCCGATATCGCCCCCACCTTCCCGGCGCGTATCTTCTGCCTTTCGCGCTCGGGCGACTGGGCGGCGGCGGCGTTGTCGCTGGGCACCGGGGCGGCGCTGGGCCGGATCACCGAGGACGAGGCCGACCTGATCGCCCGGTTCCTCGACCCCGAACTGTTCGAAGGCGAAGACCCGCTGCCCCCCGACCCCGCGATCACGCCCCTGCGGTTCCAGATGCGCGTGGCGCTGGGCGAACGGCCCGACACCACCGACCTGCCGCTGGCCTTCGCCCATGCCGACCTGTCGCCCCTTGCGGGCTGGCGGGCGCAGGTGGACGCCGCCGAACGGCTGATGCGGGCGGGTGCGATCGAACCCACCCAGTGGCTGGCCATCGCCACCGACCGGGTGCCCTCGGCCTCGGGCGCGGTCTGGGACCGGCTGCGCGCGCTGCAGGCCTTCGATACCGCGATCCTTGCAGGTGATCTGGCCGAGGTGACGCGCCGCATTGGCCCCGCCGCCAATGCCATCGCCGAGGCCCATATGGAGGTCGCCTTCGCCGAGCTTTACGCCGAGCTTCTGGCGCGCCTGCCCCTGACCAGCGAGGCCGCGCGTCTGGCGCGGCGCATCGCCTTGCTGTCACCCGATTACGAACGGGCGGCGCAGCGGATGGCACCCGATACCGCGATGGAACGGCTGGCCGTCGATATCGCACGCGGCCTTCCCGCGACGCCGCCCGACGGGGCCGACGGGCGCAGGCGCGCCATCGCCGCCGCCTTCACCGCCCCCCTGCCCGGCCACCGATACGGCTGGTTCATCGAGAACGACCGGCTGGGTGAGGCGCTGCTGCGCGCGGCGCTAGTGCTGTCGGCGCCCGAGGCCGATCTCGACGACCTGACCGATGCGCTGGTGCTGTTCCGCGCGGTCGGGCTGGAGGACGTGGCCCGGCGCGCG
The DNA here is from genome assembly GCA_024742455.1 of Paracoccaceae bacterium. Lineage (GTDB taxonomy): Bacteria > Pseudomonadota > Alphaproteobacteria > Rhodobacterales > Rhodobacteraceae > JANSYL01. The sequence continues at coordinate 134,503 of JANSYL010000001.1, forward strand.
GCGCTGCAGCTGCTTCTGACGGGTTGACCGGTGTCGCCCCCGTCCGATGACAGGCTTTGGGTGGCGGGGTTTCTGGATGCCCTAGCCGCTGAACGCGGCATCGCCCGCAACACGCAGCTGGCCTATGCCCGTGATCTTGCCGATTTCACCGGCTGGCTTGCGGGGCAGGACACGGCGCTTGCCATGGCCAGCCGCCAGACGGTCGAGGATTACCTCGCGCATCTTGACGCGCAGGGCATGTCGACGGCGACGCGGGCGCGCCGGTTGTCGGCCATAAAGGGCCTGTTCCGGTTCGCGCGCGAGGAAGGCTGGCGCGCCGATGATCCCGCGATCGCGCTGCGCGGCCCGGCCCGGGCCCGTCGCCTGCCCGCCACGCTCAGCCCCGCCGATGTGGACCGCCTGCTGGCCGCCGCCGAAACCCATGGCCGGACCGAGGGCGACAGGCTGCGCAGCGCCTGCCTGATGCAGGTCCTTTATGCCACCGGGCTGCGGGTGAGCGAGCTTGTCTCGCTCCCGGTGGCGGCGGTGCGGGGCGACCCGGCGCTGATCCTAGTGCGCGGCAAGGGCGACAAGGACAGGATGGTGCCCCTGACGCCGGCCGCGAAATCCGCGCTTGCGGCCTGGCTGGTCCATCGGGACCGGGCCGAAACCGTCCGGCAGGCCGAAACCGGCGCCCGCCCTTCGTCCTATCTGTTTCCGTCCTCGGGCAAGGCCGGGCACCTGACGCGGGTGCGCTTCTATACCCTGATCAAGGATATCGCCGTCGCCGCCGGGGTTTCGCCCGCCACCGTGACACCGCATGCCATGCGCCACGCCTTCGCCACGCATCTGTTGCAGAACGGGGCCGATCTGCGCGCGATCCAGACGCTTCTGGGCCATGCCGATATCGCCACGACCGAGATCTACACTCATGTTCTCGACGAACGGCTCAGGGCGCTGGTGCTGGAAAAACATCCGCTGGCCGAGGACCCCTGAGGTCCGCCGCCTGCGCGCCGGGCACCGTCCCCCTTGAACGCCCCCCCACGCATCCCCATAACCCGCGCATGGATACATCCCAACTCAGTGCCGCGCTGGCCGAACCCGCCACCTGGATCACCGCAGGCGTGATCGTGTTCCTGCTGGTCTGTTCGGGCTTTTTCTCGGGCTCGGAAACCGCGCTGACCGCCGCCTCTCGCGGGCGGTTGCGTAACCTTGTCGACAAGGGCGACCGGCTGTCAAAGGGCGCCGAAAAGGCGCTTGTGCTGAAGGAAGACAATGAACGCCTGATCGGCGGTATCCTTCTGGGCAACAACCTGGCCAATATCCTGGCGACCTCGCTGGCCACGGCGCTGTTCACCGCGCTTGTGGGCGAAGGCGGGGTGGCGGCGGCGACGCTGGTGATGACGGCACTGGTGTTGATCTTCGCCGAGGTGCTGCCGAAAACCTACGCCATCAACAGCCCCGAAAGCACCGCCGCCCGGGTGGCCCGGCCCATCAACATCATCATCTCGGTTCTTGCGCCCGCCGTCGCCGCCGTGCGCGTGATCGTGCGTGGCGTGCTGCGCCCCTTCGGCGTGCGGATCGAGGCGGGTGAAAACATGCTGTCGGTGCATGAGGAAATCGCGGGCGCCCTGTCGATCGCGCAGGCCGAGGGTGCGGTGGAAAAGGAACAGCGTGACCGGCTTCTGGGCGCGCTCGACCTGCATGAACGCACGGTCGAGGAGATCATGCTGCACCGGTCGGGCATCGAGATGATCGACGCCGACGCGGCCCCCGACGCGATCCTGGACCAGGCGCTGCAATCGACCCATACCCGGCTGCCGGTCTACCGGGGCGACAAGGAAAACGTCATCGGCCTGGTGCATGCCAAGGACCTTCTGCGCGCCATCCACCGGCTGACCCGGGGCGAGGATGCGCCGGGGCTGACCGGGTTCAAGATCACCGATGTGGCGGTGAAGCCCTATTTCATCCCCGAAACCACCACGCTCGACGACCAGCTGCGCCAGTTCCTGCGCCGCCACACCCATTTCGCACTTGTGGTCGATGAATACGGTGCGCTCAGGGGACTGATCACGCTCGAGGATATCCTCGAGGAAATCGTGGGCGAGATCACCGATGAATTCGACAAGCCCGATGCGCCGGTTCTGAAACCCGGGGCCGATGGCAATTACCTGATCGACGGCGCGATGACGATCCGCGACCTCAACCGCGCCACCGACTGGACGCTGCCCGACGAAGAGGCGAACACCGTCGCGGGCCTCGTGATCCACGAGGCGCAGACGATCCCGTCCGAGGGACAGTGTTTCAGCTTTCACGGCTTCCGCTTCGAAGTGGCCGCGCGTGACCGCAACCGCCTGACCAAGCTGAAAATCCGCAAGCTGTGAGCCGCGGAAAGGCCAGCGCCGGGCCCACCGTCATCGTACTGGCTGCCGGGCGCGGCACGCGCATGCGCGGGGCCGACAAGATGCTGGAAAAGGTCGGGGGCGACCCGGTGATCCGGGTCATGGCCGCACGCGCGTTGAAATGCGGCCCCACGCGGGTGGTGATCGCGGCCGATCAGGACGCGCGGCGCGCGGCGCTGCAGGGGCTGGATGCCGAGGTGATCGAGATCGCCGCGGGCGGCGGCATGGGCGACAGCATCGCGGCGGGGGCGGCGGGTCTTGCCGGCCCGGCCCTGGTCCTGCCCGCCGACATGCCGGGCCTGCGCGCCAATGACCTGTACCTCCTGATCGGTCTGCACCGGCACGCGCCGGGCGCCATCCTGCGCGGCTGCGATGCGGCGGGCGCGCCCGGCCACCCGGTCCTGTTTCCTGCCGATCTTGTAAAGGAACTGTCCGGGCTGACCGGCGATACCGGCGCACGCAATGTCCTGAAAAAACATGGCGCCCGCGTTCACCTGGTCCCGCTCGGGGGCGACCGGGCCACCCGCGATCTCGACACGCCCGAGGATTGGGCGGCCTGGCGCGCCGGCGGGGCCTGAAGGACGCCGAAGAAAAAGGGCGGCCCTGAGACCGCCCTTTCCCCAAGTCATCCGTGACCGCTTCAGACTTTGAGCAATTTCGCCTCATAGGATTTCAGCGACCGGCGCGCGGCGGCGTAATCCTCGATACCTTCGCGGGTCTGCAGTTCGGGGAAGATCGCGAAAATCTCCTCGCGCTGGGCATCGCCGATATCGGCGAGGTTCTGATCGCCCGGCTGGAAGCTTTCGGTCCAGGCCCCGTCCGACAGCACCACCTCGTGCCGGTCGAAGAGGAAATGGATATAGGTGGTTTCCACCGCGCCCAGCTGCAGCACCGACCGGTCGTTGACCAGGTGCTTGGCCGCGACCAGAACCTCGCTTTCCTCGAAATGCAGCTGCGGCGCCTCGCCTGTCATCAGCACGCGGTGCTGCGGGCTGACCACCATGTCGCGTTCGGGCAGGTTCGGCCCGAGCGCGCCGGCCCTGATCAGGATCGGCCGCAGGTTCGCCGCGATCGCCAATTTCTCGGCCGACATGGTGCGCGCCCCGGTCCAGCGGATTTCCTGGATGCCGTTGTCGCGGGTGATGATCCGGTCGCCTTCGCGCAGATCCTCGACCGGAACCTGGCCCATTGGCGTGGCGATCAGCGTGCCCGGCGTGAAGCAGGGGATGACATCCTCGATCTCCTTGAAGATCAGCTCGCCCTTGACGATCGTCTTGGCGGCGTCCTCATAGAACACCACGCGCCCGCTTTCGCCCGAGGTGCCGGTGGGGTCGATGCTGTCTTCCTTGAAGATCTTGAGCGGCCCGGAATCCGACAGGTCCAGCACGTCGATATCGCCGTCACCGGGATCCTCGCCGCCAATGACGAGATCGCCGATGCCTTCATCGTAATCGTCGCCATAGATCGGGTCGGTGAAGACACCCACGTCGAAGGTATCGTTGCCGGTCCCGCCCTTCAGCGTGTCGGCGCCCTGCCCGCCGATGATGCTGTCATCGCCCGAGCCGCCCTCGATACTGTCATCGTCGATGCCGCCATCCAGCGTGTCATCGCCCGACCCGCCCTTGATGGTGTCGTTGTCGTCTTCGCCCAGAACACTGTCATTGCCCGCTCCGGCCACGATGGAATCGTCGCCATTGTCGAGGATCGGGTCATTGAGCGCCGGGTTGTTGTTTTCGTCGATCAGGTTGGCAAGGTCGGTGACATTGCCGATGCCGCCGATGATCGTGTCATCGCCCGCACCCGCATCCACCGTGTCGGACCCTTCCCCGAGGATGATCGAGTCATTGCCCGACCCGGTGGTGACAAGGTCATCGTCAAAGCCCGCGTCGATGGTGTTGTCGCCATCGCCCGCATTGATCACGTCCTCGTCGTCGCCGGTGGTGATGCTGTCATTGCCCGCGCCGGTGGTCACCGTGTCGCGGTCGTCGAAGATCGAGCCGGGGGGCACGCTGTCGGTGTCGGCATCGCCCGGCACATTCGGGAACCCGCGATCCGGCAGGCCGGTGATCCCGGTGTCGATGGTGTTGTTGCCATCACTGTCGGTGACCGAATCCGACCCCGAGCTGCCGGTGATCTTGTCGTCCCCGGCCCCGCCATCCAGCGTGTCGTCGCCCGACCCGCCGGTCAGCGTGTCGTTGCCGGCACCGCCCAGGATGCTGTCATCGCCTTCGGCCCCGCCCATCGAATCGTCGCCGTCGCCGCCGTCGATCGTGTCGTTGCCCTCGTCGCCGCGCAGTTCATCGTTGCCCGCGCCGCCTTCGACCAGATCGTCGCCTTCGTTGCCGCGCAGGTCATCATCGCCGTCGCCGCCGCGCACCACGTCGCTGCCCGTGCCGCCGGTGATGACATCGTCATCAAGGCCGCCATCCAGCGTGTCGTTGCCGTCGCCGCCCGCGATGGTGTCATCGTCGTCACCACTGAAGACCACATCATTGCCCGCACCCGCATCGATGCTGTCTCGGTCGTTGCCGGGGTTCGGGTCGGTGGCGTCATCTTCTTCGTAGATGTTGCCGCCATCCTCGTTGCCGAAGATGGTGTCGTTGCCGGACCCGCCGGTGATGGTGTCACTGCCCTCGCCGCCTTCGACGAAATCAGCCCCGCCGCCGGCATTGACGCTGTCATCGTCAAAGCCCGCATCGATCGTGTCGTTGCCGCCACCGGCATTGATCGTGTCGTCGTCATCGCCGGTCGAGATGCTGTCATTGCCGCCGCCGGTGGTGACGCTGTCGCGGTCGTCATTGGGGTCGGGATCGGCAGGCAGACCGTCGCCCGGGAAATCCTGATCGGGCGCGCCGACCGGGCCGGACACGATGGTGTTGTTGCCCGACAGGTCGGTGATCGTGTCATTGCCGCTGACATCGCCGGGGTCACCGGCCACCTGCACAAGGCTGACCTTGTCGATGGAGGCGCCGAAATTGTCCTCGGTGCCGGTGCCTTCGAATTCAAGCCGGTTGTTGCCGTTCCCGGCCCCGCCCACCAGATCGAAGGTATAGGTGTCCATCGTGCCCGGGTTCGGGTCGATCTGGCCGACCAGTTCACCGCCCCAGTAGACATTGACCAGGTTCTCGCCCGGGCCGGACTGGCTCAGGAAATCGCCGTCGCCCGCATCAAAGGTCAGCTTGTAGGTCTCGCCATCGACGATGCCCTGCACATCCTGGCCCACCCGCACATTGCCGGGCGACCGGTCGAGGTCCAGCCAGTTGTTGCCATCGGTCGGGTTGACCCCGCCGCGGCCATCATTGTGGATGTCGAAATCCTCGCCGGTATCCTCGGTCCAGCCGGGAATGCCGGTATCGGCGCGGAACCCGTAGCCGGTCGCGGCGGCGCCGGTGGTGTCTTCGAAGGACCCGTTGACGATCAGGTTCGGGCCCAGAACGGTGCCCTCGGGCGGGCTGTCGCCGAACAGGGTGTCGTTGCCGATGCCCCCATCAATGCTGTCATCGCCGCCTTCGCCGAAGATCAGGTCGTCGCCGTCTTCGCCAAGCAACGTGTCATCGCCCGGCTCACCGTCATCGGCCGTGACCACGTCGAAATAGACATCGGTGATGTTGATGCCGGTGTTGTTCGGCCCGTCCATGTCATGCTGGATCTCGATCCGGCTGACGGGGCCGGGGATTTCCACCAGGATCGAATAATTCGGGCTGTTGTCGTCTTCATAGCCGCCATTGCTGTCGGCGGTGTCATTACCGGGCACACCATCGGTGTCGCTGAGCGTCAGGTTCGCGCCTGCGGTCAGTTCGATCTCGATCGGGTTGCCGCCCGCGTCGAAGGCCTTGATCCGCACGATGCCGTCGCCGTCGATATCGTTGATGCGGAAATCGACGTTTTCAACGGGCTGGCTGAAATCCAGCCGGTAATCGCCCTCGTTGCCCTGCCCGTTCAGGATCGAATTGAACGAGCTGTTGTCGTCGATCGTCTCGCCGCCGGTGTCGATGCCCGCGACGTTCTGGTCGGTATTCTCGAACGTGTTGGTGACGCCCGCATCCGATTTCAGGATCGAAAACGTCACATCGACCGACCCGGTGTTCTGCATGAACCCAGTGATCGCGTCGCCGTTCTCGATCGGGTTGGGGTCGTTGGCCAGATCCCATTCAAAGCTTTCGCGCGTGGTGCTGGTTTCCGCCCCGCCGCTGTCGCCGAAAATGGTGTCGTTTCCGGTGCCGCCCTCGACGCTGTCATCGCCCGAGCCTGCAAAGACCAGATCATCGCCGTTTTCCGACAGGATCGTGTCATTGCCGCCCTTGGCATCAACCACGTCATCATCATTGCCGGCCTGGTTGTCGCCCGCGTCGATGCTGTCGCCGTCCGGATCGCCGTCATAGGCCAGGTCGATCAGGTCATCGCCCGCCGTGCCTTCGACCACGAAATCGCCTGACGGGGCGGCCTTGTCGTAGATCGCCACATACGAGATCTTGCCGTCGAAGAATTCCTCGAGGTGGTTAGCGGAATTGTCGTCGGAAAAGATCGAGCTTGCGCCGATGACAAAGGGTTCGGAGGTCGAGCCGTTGTCGATGGTCAGCTTGTCGTCGATTTCTTCTTCATAGGTCGTGCCCTGGGTCAGGTTCTCGACCTTGAAAAACCCGTTCTCGCCATCCTTGTCCCAGGCATAGGTGACGCGGACATCGTCACCCTTTTCGAAAAAGCCATCGGGTGTCTTGTAGAACTTGCTGTCGCTGTCGGTCTGGTGGCGCACCTCGACATTGCCGGCGGCATTGGCCCAGATCGTCAGGTGGCCGCCATCGTCAAAGCCCGTGCTGTCACGCGACAACAGCGTGCCGTCGCCCGACTGGCCCGCATCCTGTTTGAACACCAGTTCGATCCGGCCTTCGTCCAGTTGCCAATCCGGGTCGGGGCCGGCGACCATGTGGTCATTGTGGCCATCCAGAACCAGTTGCCCGTTGGCATCCTGCACCGCGCCGTTCTTGAGCGTGCCGTCCTCGTCGCCACCTTTCGGCGCGGTATCCTCGGCGGTGTTGTTGGTGCCGGGGGTCTCGAACTCCCACAGCGTCAGCATGTCATCGGTGGTGGTCGGCACGTAGTCGATCGGCGGTTCCGGCGCGGCGGGGCCGACGGGCTCGTTGTAGATGGCGACATAGTCCATCGTGCCCGTGAATTCCTTGTCGAACGGCCCCCCATCGTCCTTTTCACGCGCACCGAAGGTGAAGCTTTCATCGTCGTCATCACCGACATTCATGGTCAGGCCGGCGGTGTCGTCGGTTTCGGTGAAGCTTTCGCCGGTGGTGTGGTTCACCACATGCAGCGTGGCCCCCGCGTCCTTGTCCCAAGTGTACCAGACCTCGACATCGTCACCTTCCTTGAAGGTGTCCTTGTCGGTGGTCAGTTCCACCTCGGTGCCGTCGGGCATCAGGTGAAACACCTCGACCTCGCCATCCTTCGTCACGCGCAGGTCGAACAGGCCGTCGTCTTTCTTGCTGTCGTATTCGCCACGGCTGACCAGGGTATCGGGGCTGCCGCCGTTGTGGTCTTCCTGTTCGAAACGGACGCGGATCGTGCCCTTGTCGAGCGCTTCGAACACGTCGTCATTGCCATCGACCTCGAAGCGCGACTCATCCTGATCGGCGAGGTTCAGCTTGCCGCCCGAGGCGCTGGCTCCGTCGAAGAACATGCCGTTCTGCGCGACCCCGTCCGCAAGCCCGGTGTCCTGATCCTTGGCACCGTCTTCGAAATCCCAAAGGCCGACCAGCTTATCGACATTGGCAGGATCGTTGAACTGGGTCATCTCGCGTTCTCCTTGCCGCAGGGCGGCGACGCCCGCGCAAGCGGGCCGGTTTCGTTCCTCACCGGGGGCGCGATGCGTGCAGACGACCGGGCGGCGCGCGATTTCGGTGCGAAACAGGAAGGGAGATGCCGCGCACAGGTCGCGCGGTAAGGGACCCGCCGCGGCACGCAGCAGGTTCCTCAATGGCCCGGCGGAAGCCATTCCGCCAGCGGCATACACCCTTCGTGCCGTCAGACACGAAACCGTACGGCCGCCCCCGTGGCCTATGCAGACATCGCCCCCCAGTTGGGCTGGAGGTTGCTTAGACCCAAAGCCGAGCCCGCAGAAAGGGAAAATTTAACGATTGCCCCGGCGACTCGGGCTGACGGCGCGTCATCTGCGTCCGAACTGCGGCGGGTTTCCGGCGCACTGTTTCCCCGGCTGCCCGTCCGGTCGCACGCGCCCGCGCCGCGACAGCCCCGAACCCGTGCGAAAAGGCGTTTTTTTTTCAGTTTTTCCAGTATGTTGAGCAATGGATGCGGCCGCGCGATTGTTTCCATTCCTCCAACAATCGACCGGTCGCGAACCGGAAACAGTCTGTCAATGAGCGGCCGAGTCGCCCCGCGCGTCATGTCTCGCGAAATCAACGAATGTGGCAAAAATGAGGCAAATTCGCCAGCCCCGCGCGTTTCGCACGAATCACATCAGGTGCCGCGATGATCGATCAGAATCCGGGGAAAATCCTGGTCTGGTACCCGAGGCCGGACTCGAACCGGCAAGCCTTGCGGCGGCGGATTTTGAATCCGCTGCGTCTACCAATTCCGCCACTCGGGCCAGGAAATGCCCGCTTACGCCGGGCGCGGGGTCACGTCAATCGCCTGGCTCATCCGAACATCACCCCCACAAGCCACAGCGTGATCCCCGGGAACAGCACCAGGATCACCACCCGGATCAGGTCGGACGCCACGAAGGGCGCGACGCCGGCATAGGTGCGCTGGATCGGGATATCGCGGGCCATGGAATTGATGATGAACAGGTTCATGCCCACGGGCGGCGTGATCAGCCCCACCTCGACCACGATCAGGGCCAGTATCCCAAACCAGATCGCCGCCTCCTCGGGGCTCAGGGCGTAGCCCAGGACAACGAAGTCCAGCGACATGATGATCGGAAAGAAGATCGGGATCGTCAGCAGGATCATCGACAGCGAATCCATCACGCAGCCAAAGATCAGGTATGCGATGAGCATCACCGTAAGCACGGTCAGCGGCGCCAGCCCCGAGGCCCCGATCCATTCGACCAGCTGCATCGGGGCCTGCGTGAAGGCGAGGAAGGAATTGAACAGCTGCGCGCCCCAGACGATGAAGAAGATCATCGCGGTGGCCTGCGCGGTGGCCAGAACGCTGTCCCTGAACCCCGCCCAGGTCAGGCCGCCGGTCCAGACGCCGTAGATGCCGGTCAGAACCGCGCCCACGGCGGCCCCCTCGGTGGGCGTGAACAGCGCCTGAACCCCGTCCTGCGTCCAGTCCCAGTCGGCGGCGATCCCGCCCATCACAAGGCCGAAAATCACCACCACCGGCCAGATGCCGGCCAGCGTGCGGAACCTTTGGGCATAGGGCACCCGATCCGCCGCCGTCGCCGCGTCGGGGCGGAAATAGACGTAAAGTGCAACCGTCAGCATGTAGCCGAGCGCGGCCAGGATACCGGGCACCAGGGCTGCGATGAACATCTTGACGATGTTCTGCTGCGCAAGGATCGCGTAGATCACCAGGATGATCGAGGGCGGGATCAGGATGCCCAGCGTACCGCCCGCGGCCAGGCACCCGGTCGCCAGCCCGTCGGAATAGCCGCGCTTGCGCATCTCGGGCAGCGCCACCTGACCCATGGTCGACGCGGTGGCCAGCGATGATCCGCAGACCGCCCCGAACCCGGCGCAGGCCCCCACCGCGGCCATCGCCACCCCGCCCTTGCGGTGGCCAAGCCAGTCGCTTGCCGCCTGAAACAAGGCCTGCGACATGCCCGATTTCGTGGCGAACTGCCCCATCAGAAGGAACAGGGGCACGATTGACAGGTTGTAGTTCTTGAACGTGTCATAGGTCAGCGTCTTCAGCTGGCTGAGCGAGGCGGATGGCCGTCCCAGCACGATCCAGGTGCCCACGAATCCCGTTACCGCCATCGCCACGCCGATGGGCACGCGCAGGAAAATCGCCAGCAGCATCAAGGCAAAGCCGGCAAGCGCCAGTTCCAGTCCGGTCACGGGGTGGCCTCCATGCCCCGGGCCACCCAGTTGACCGACCGCCACACGGTGTAAAGCGCGGTGACAAAGAACAGCACCGCCCCGATCAGCGACAGGCCGTAGGGGATCCAGACGGGGATTTCCAATTCATAGGTGGTTTCGGCGAAAAACGGGCGCGGCCCCATGCCGAGGGCCGACCGCACCGCGTCCGAGCCGTGCGGGAATTTCTCGGCGAAGCCCACGTAAAGCCGCCAGGCGATCACATAGGCGACCACGGCCAGCAGGATATCCCCAACAAGGCCCGAAAATGCCTTCCACCGATAGGGCAGCGCCTGCACCACGATATCGACGGCCACATGCCCGCGCTTCAGCTGGCACCAGGGCAGGAAGGCAAAGACCGCGATGGCCGTGCCCGCCTCGACCAGTTCGTAATCGCCGCTGATCGGCCCGAAGATCCAGATACCGTCCAGTTGCCGCCCGAGAATCGACAGGCAGACCATGATGGCAAGCGCGGTCAGGATCAGGCCGCCGATCCATGCCATCGCACCCGCGATCTGCGCGATCACGCGGCCCGTCGCGGCCTCTGCCCTTGGGGCGATCCCGTCCCTTACCTGCATGGTCCCCCTGCCCGCTCAGGCCCCGGCTTCGATCAGGGATGGCCGCGCGTTCAGCGCGTCCACGTCGAAGCCTGCAACACTCTTATAGGACGCGGCGATGGCGGCAAGTTCCTCTGCCCCGATCACGTCATCGATATGGTCGAACCCGTCCGGCGCGCGCGCCGCGACCTCGTCCAGCACCTTGTCGGGCCCGTCGCCGCGATTGGCCAGCACAACCTTGTTCACGTCTTCGCGCCGTGCCGCGTCATAGGCGGCCAGCGCCGCCTCGCCCGCGCCGTGGCGCCGGATCTCGCGCGCCAGAACACGGGCATCGAGGATCGCCTGGCTCGCCCCGTTCGACCCGATCGGATACATCGCATGCGCCGCGTCCCCCATCAGCGTCACGCGCCCGAAGGACCACGCGGGCAACGGATCCCGGTCGACCATCGGGTATTCCCAGATGCTTTCGGCATTCTCGATCACCCAGGGGATATCCAGCCAGTCGAAATGCCAGCCGGCAAACTGCGGCGCGAAATCGGACAGCCGCCCTTCGCGGGTCCAGTCCTGCCGGTCCCAGGGGAAATCGGGCGGCATGCTCAGATCGGCGATCCAGTTGATGCGCACCCGGCCATCGGCATGGGTCTGGATCGGGTAGCAGACGAACTTGCGGTCCTTCGTGCCCGCCATCGCCATGCTGCGCCCGGTCAGGAAAGCGGGGCCATCGGTCACCCCGCGCCACATCATCGTGCCGCCCCAGACCGCGCCGCCCTCGCCGGGATAAAGGATTTCGCGCGCGGTGGAATTGATGCCGTCGGCCGCGACCAGAACGGCGGCATCGACGCTATCGAGCTTCTGGCCCGTCGCGCGGTCCTCGAATTGCACGCTCAGCCGCGCGCCGGTATCGGCCCAGTCGGCAAGCGCCTTGCCCGTTTCCACCACATCGCCCGCGCGCGCGCGCAGCGCGTTCAGCAGCAGGAACTGCAGTTCACCCCGGTGGATCGAATATTGCGGCCAGTTATAGCCCGCGTCGCGGCCGCGCGGTTCCGACCAGATCGGTTTGCCCTGTTCGGAAAAATACGCCACTTCCGCCGTGCGGATGCCGATGGTGTCCAGCTCGGCCTCCAGCCCCAGTTCGAACAGCTCGCGCACCGCGTGGGGCTGCAGGTTGATGCCCACCCCCATCGGGCGCAGCTCGCGCACAGCCTCGACGATGCGGAAGGGCACGCCCACCTGGTGCAGCGACAGGCCCAGCGTCAGCCCCCCGATACCGGCGCCGGCGATCAGAACCGTCATGGCGCGCCTCCTTCGTTCCGGTGGTGCGGGCGACAAAGCGTCCGGGCGGCCTCCCCTCCGCCCGGACCCGGAGAGACGGCGGACGCATCCGGGCCCGCAACACCCCTCTCCAACCTCATGTCGCAGGCCCCGGGCCGCTGCGCCGCCCGGGGCCGCATGGCTCAGTTGGTGCCGCCGCCCGAATACTGGTCGACCAGCGCGCGCGCCGTTTCGACCATTTCAGCGCCGGGCAGGCCCAGACCCTCCATTTCCTCGATCCAGCGCTGCGTCACCGCATCGCCCACCTCGCGCAGTTCGGCCACCACGGCGTCATCCAGCGTGACGATGGTGTTGCCCCGCGCGGTGATCGCGTCAAAGGCCAGGTCGTCGCCCTGGTCCATCGCCGCACCGGCCGCGGCCGAAGCCTCGATCCCGGAATTGGCATCAATGATGGCCCTCAGGTCATCGGGCAGCGACGCGTAGGTGTCGGGGTTCATACCCCAGATGAAGAAGGTGTTGTAAAGCGCGCGGTCGCCCCCGATCTGGGTGTGCGACCCGGCCAGTTCCTCGACACGCAGCGCCGGAACCACCTCCCACGGGATCACGCCACCATCGACGACACCCCGGCTCAGCGCCTCGGGGAAGGCCGGAACCGGCATGCCCACGGGCGTGGCACCCAGGTCTTCGAGCAGCGCGTTGGCCATCCGCGACGGGCCGCGCAGCTGCAGGCCGTCGAAATCGGCGGTGGATTCGATCGGGTCCCCTGCCAGGTGAATGACCCCGGGGCCGTGGACATGCACCGCGATCAGGTGGATATCGGCAAACCGCGTATCGGCGAGGTATTGCTGCGTGAAATCCCAGGCCGCACGGCTCGATTCCTCGGCCGACAGCGAGGTCATGAAGGGCAGTTCCATCGCCTCGGCCTCGGGGAAACGGCCCGGGGTATAGGCAGGCAGCGCCCAGCCGCAATCGATCACGCCATCGCGGATCTGGTCATAAAGCGCCGGCGGGGCACCGCCCAGCTGCATCGCGGGATACAGTTCCACGTCGATGCGGCCGCCCGACTGTTCCTCGATGGCCGCAGCCCAGGGCTCCATGAAGAAGCGCGGAACCGATCCCATCGGCGGCAGAAAGTGCTGGCAGCGCAGCGTCACTTCGGCCTGCGCCTGGGCCGGGGTGGCGGGCAGACCCGCGACCAGACCCGTCACGACCAGCCCGAGGGCGGCCGAGGTCATCTGTTTGATCATCATTTCCTCCCTTGCCCGGCCCACTGTCGGGGCCGGTTCAACCCTGCACCGCGCCCGGACCCCGCCGCGCCGGGTGATCCTGCGATCCCGCCGCCGCCGCGGCCCGCGACCGTTGCATGTGCATCATTCTTAACCTGCCGGTCGGTTTTGTCACTGGATTTTTTGCCGGTCCGCCACCTCGCCCGCGCTTCCCCGCACCCGCGGAATACGGCGCTGGCCCCCGGCGGCGGGCTTTGCTAGGCGGACGCGGGAAATGCGCAGGGGACACCACGAGATGGAGCAGTCACACAAGGCCGAGCCGATCGCCGACCGGCTTGCCAGGCTGGCCGCCGAGGCCGAGGGCGACACCGCCCGCATCGACTGGATCTTGACGCATCTGAATGAACGGGCCTTCGGTCTGTTCCTGCTGGTGCTGGCCCTGCCCTGCTGCATCCCGTTTCTTTACGGGGTGCCGCAGGTGGTGGCGCTGCCGCTGATGTTCGTCTCGGTCCAGATCGCGCTGGGGCGCAGCGCGCCCTGGCTGCCCGAACGGCTGGGGGCACGCACGGTGACGGCGGCGGCCCTGACAGACCTTGCCAGGCGTGCCGGGCCCTGGCTGGCGCGGATCGAAATGGTCAGCCGCCCGCGTCTCGTGGCCCTGACGCGGCCACCGCTCGACCGGGTGGTGGGGCTGGCTCTGGTGGTGTTCAGCGCCTCGATCCTCGTGCCGCTTCCGGGCACCAATACCGTGCCGGGCATCGCCGTGGTGATCGTGGCGATGGGGCTGTTGCAGCGCGACGGCATCCTTGTCGGGCTTGGCGGGGTGCTCGGTACCGCATGGATCGGCACGCTGGTGATCGCCGGCGCATCGCTGGTCAGCGTGCTGCGCGGCTGGATCGGGATCTGAACCGCCGGGCTTTCGGCCCCGCCGGGGCGGTTCGGGCCTTGCGGCACCGGCACGGTCGGTTAGACAACGCCCAGGCACCGAACCCGGGGGGACCCCGCCATGCTTTCGATCCTGATGCGCCTGCCGAAACGCCCGCTGATCGCGCTGGCCGCTGCCGGATCGGCGGCCTTGCTGCTGGCCGCCTTCGGCTTTCAGTATCTGGGCGGGCTGGCGCCCTGCCAGATGTGCCTGTGGCAACGCTGGCCGCATGCCGCGGCGATCGGGATCGGGGCTTTGGGGCTGGCGTTGCCAGGGGCGGGTCCGGCCCTGCTGGGCGCGCTTGCCATGGCGGGCAATGCCGGGCTTGCGCTTTACCACACCGGGGTCGAACGCGCATGGTGGGTCGGGCCCAATACCTGCGGCGCTGGCGCGGCCGAGGATATGACGGCGCTCAGCGCCGACGCGCTTCTGGATACGACGACGGGGCGGGAACTGGTACTGTGCAACCAGGTGGCGTGGGAATTCCTGGGCCTGTCGATGGCGTCCTGGAACGGGCTGGCCTGCCTCGGCCTCGCCGCGATATGGCTGATCGCCGCGCGCGCCCGGCCTGCATAAGCGCCGGGAATCGTGAACGGCGTCGGCCCGCCAACCCGGGGCGTGCAATCAGTGATAGGTGAATTCGCCCGTCACGTTGCGCCATTCCCCCGGCCCGATCAGCTTGCGATGGGTAAAGCGCACCGAATGCAGCGGCCCTTCGATCTTTTCCTGCCAGAACTCGATGAACTCGAACAGTTTCGGGTAATCCGGCCCAAGGTCATAGTCCTGCCAGACGAAGGTATTCAGAACGTTGCGGAAATCGGGCATGCGGTAAACCATCTCGGCGGTGGTCAGCCCGTATCCTTTCAGCATCAGCTCGGTCTCGGTCATGTCGCGGCACCTCTTGGCGTTGCCTCTTCCACCGCTTCAGCTTGCCCCGGATTCGTTTAATTGCAACTAAAACAACATGTTGGCAGCCGCCTGCGCTGGCTGCCAATCCGGCAGGCGGGCAAGCATTGCACCGCCTGTCGCGGCGGGATAGACTGTGAACAACAAAATATAGAGTTCAGGCAACGCAGCAGGCAGCGGTTTGACCGACACCCCGGAACCTCCTGAGAACGAAGACGAAAACGGGCCCGACCGGGTGCCTTACGGCGGCCCGTCCATCGATATCGCGGCCGAGATGAAGACCTCCTTCATCGATTACGCGATGTCGGTCATCGTCTCCCGCGCGATCCCCGATCTGCGCGACGGGCTGAAACCGGTGCATCGGCGCATCCTGTTCGCAATGCACGAGACGAACAACACGCACGACAAGCCCTATCGCAAATCCGCCCGCCCGGTGGGCGACGTCATGGGCCAGTATCACCCCCATGGCGACAGCGCGATCTACGAGGCGCTGGTGCGCATGGCGCAGCCGTTTTCGATGTCGCTGCCGCTGCTGGATGGCCAGGGCAATTTCGGGTCCATGGACGGCGATAACCCCGCCGCCATGCGCTATACCGAAGTGCGGATGGACAAGCCCGCCGCCTACCTTCTGGCCGATATCGACAAGGACACCGTCGATTTCCAGGACAACTACGATGGCAAGCAGCAGGAACCCACGGTCCTGCCCGCGCGCTTTCCCAACATGCTGGTCAATGGCGCGGGCGGCATCGCCGTCGGCATGGCCACCAACATCCCGCCCCATAACCTGGGCGAGGTGATCGATGCCTGCCAGGCGCTGATCGAAAACCCCGACCTCAGTTCCGAACAACTGATCGACTATATCCCCGCACCGGATTTTCCGACCGGCGGCATCATCCTGGGGCGCTCGGGCGCGCGGAAGGCCTATCTGGAAGGGCGCGGCAGCGTCATCATCCGCGCAAGGACCCGGATCGAGGAGATCCGCAAGGATCGCTACGCCATCGTGCTCGACGAGATCCCCTATCAGGTAAACAAGGCCACGATGATCGAACGCATCGCCGACCTTGTGCGCGAGAAAAAGATCGAAGGGATTTCCGGCGTCGCCGACGAATCCGACCGGATCGGCGTGCGCGTGGTGATCGAGCTGAAACGCGACGCCACCCCCGATGTCGTACTGAACCAGCTGTTCCGCTTCACCCAGATGCAGACCAGTTTCGGCTGCAACATGCTGGCGCTGAATGGCGGGCGGCCCGAGCAGCTGACGCTGCGCGGCTTTCTCACCGCGTTCCTCGATTTCCGAGAGGAGGTCGTGGCCCGCCGCACGGCCTTCGAGCTGCGCAAGGCGCGGGAACGGGCGCATATCCTCTGCGGTCTCGCCGTCGCCGTGTCGAATGTCGATGAGGTCGTGGCCACCATCCGCCGCTCCGCCGATGCCGCCGAGGCGCGCGAGGCGCTGATGACGCGCCGCTGGCCCGCGGGCGAGATTGCGCCCTACATCGCCTTGATCGACGACCCGACCCACAAGATCAACGAGGACGGCACCTATAACCTGTCCGAGGCGCAGGCCCGCGCCATCCTTGAATTGCGGCTGCAGCGCCTGACGCAGCTGGGCGTCAAGGAAGTGACCGGCGAGCTTCAGGAACTGGCCGAGAAGATCAAGGATTACCTCGCCATCCTCGCCTCGCGCGACCGCATCCTGTCGATCATCTCGGACGAACTGGCCGAGGTGAAAGAGGCATTCGCCGTCCCGCGCCGCACCGAGATCGTCGACTGGTCGGGCGATATGGAAGACGAGGACCTGATCGAGCGCGAGGACATGGTCGTCACCATCACCCAGGGCGGCTATATCAAGCGCACGCCGCTCGCCGATTTCCGGGCGCAGAAACGCGGCGGCAAGGGCCTGTCGGGCGGGGCGATGAAGGACGACGACGTCGTCACCACCCTGTTCGTGGCCAACACCCACACGCCGCTTCTGGTCTTCACGACCTCCGGCATGGTCTACAAGCTGAAGACGTGGCGCCTGCCGCTCGGCTCGCGCGCCTCGCGCGGCAAGGCCATCGTCAACATCCTGCCCATCGAGACGGGCACCGGCATCGCCGCCGTCATGCCCGTCGACCGCGATGAAGATCACTGGGACGAATTGCAGATCGTCTTCGCCACCACGGCGGGCGATGTGCGGCGCAACGCGCTGAGCGATTTCACCAATGTCATGCGCAACGGCAAGATCGCCATGAAACTGCCCGAGGACGGATCGGTCAGCCTAGTGAACGCGCGCATCTGTTCCGAAGACGATGACGTGATGCTGGTCACCGCCGGCGCCCGCGCCATCCGCTTTCCCACCACCGATGTGCGCGTCTTCAAGGGCCGCGATTCGACCGGGGTGCGGGGGATCAGGCTGGCCGGGGACGACCGCGTCGTGTCGATGGCCGTGATCCGCCATTTCGAGGCCAGCGCCGATGAACGCGCGGCCTATCTGAAAATGCGCCGCGCGGTGGCGGGCCTGTCCGACGACGCCGAGACCGGCGAGGACGAGGATGAAACCACCGGCGATCTGGCCCTCAGCCAGGACCGCTACGCCGAAATGTCGGCCGCAGAAGACCTGATCCTGACCATCACCGCAAAGGGTTCGGGCAAGCTCAGCTCGAGCCATGATTATCCGGTGCGCGGCCGGGGCGGCATCGGCGTGGCCGCGATGGACAAGGCGATGCGCGGCGGGGCGCTGGTGGCCTCCTTCCCGGTCGATCTGGATGACCAGATCATGCTGGCCACCTCCACCGGGCAGTCGATCCGCGTGCCGGTCGATGGCATCTCCTTCCGGTCGCGCAGCGCGGGCGGGGTCAAGGTTTTCGACACCGCCAAGGGTGAGGAAGTCGTCAGCGTCGCCTGGATCGCCGATCAGGGCGATGAGGACGCGGTTGATGATGCCCCCGACGCCGCGGGCTGAGGCCGCGCTGGCGCTGACGGGCCGGGTGCTCCTGTCCGCGCTCATGCTGGCAGGCACGGCCCAAAAAATCATCGACCCTTCGGGCGCGCTGGCGTTGCTGGATCTCGCGGGCTGGCCGCTTTGGCTGATCTGGCCCTCGGGCCTCTTCACCACCATCGCCGGGCTCGGCATCCTCGCGGGGGTCGCCACCCGGCCCCTCGCCCTTGCCGCCGCGCTTTACTGCGTCCTCACCAGCTATTTCCATATTCTCCTTGCCGATCCCTGGCAGGTCACGATCGCGGCCAAGAACTGGACCATCGCGGGCGGGTTCCTGGTGCTGGCCGCACACGGGCCGGGGCGCTGGGCGCTCAGGCCCTGACCGGGCGCAATGTCTGTGGCGTCCGGGCAGAACCGGGCAAAAACATGTCGGGCCGCCGGGCAATCCGGTCACGTCGCCGTGAACGCCCCGGCCCCTTGTTTCCCTGGCGATCCGGGGAAATTGTGTGCGGGCCGCCTCAATTTGAGCGGGATTTTTCCACACTGCGCCCTCAAACCCGACAGAGTTCGGGCCGACAGTTTCCCTAATGCTGCCCTGCGGATGTTCCGCAGAGGGTTCTGGAGGGAAAACAAATGAACCACCACGCCACCGACCGCGTCATGCTCAGCGATTTGGCCACCATGGTCTTGCGGGTCCTGATCGGGTCCTATTTCGTGGCCGTCGCGCTTGAGATCATTCCGGGCACCGACCTGTCGGTCCTGTTCGCCACGGTTCTGGCCGCGCCGCTCGACAAGGCGGTCGCCACCGGGCTGGTGTTCCTTTTGTCCTTCATGGTGATGATCGGCCTGCATACCCGCGCCGCGGCCCTGCTTCTGGCGCTGATGACGGTGTTTTCCAGCTATCTTGCCATGGTGCAGACGGCCGGTGGCGCCGACCTGGCCAGTTTCTGGCGCGACGTGGCGCTGATCGCGGCGCTGATCCTGACCTACCGCGAACCCGACCCGCGCCATCCCCACCGAGTGCGGGTGGTGCGCAGGCATGTGCAGCCGCGCCGCCTGACCCCCAAGGTGCCCGCCGAGATCCCGCGCCCGGTGCGCCCGCGCCGTCCCGGCCATGCCCTGGCCGCCCGGCTCAGTGCCGCAAGGGCCGAGATCGCGCGCCATGACGATATCGACAATATCTTCGTCGACCCGCCCCAGGGGGCCTGACATCACCGCCGCGGGCCGGGCTGCCGGTCCGCCGCGCCAGCGCCGCCTGCCCGCCACCACCTGCCCCGCAATCACACGCAAATTGCCTCAATTGCCACCTAATGCGGTCCAGTTTCACCGATACGACTTGGGCAAGGGTCGCAAAGGCCCGAACCGAGCAGTGACATACGAACGGGTAACGACATGACCACATTCACCGAATGGCTCCGGCTCCATATGCGGATCTGTCTGGCCGCGACGCTATTCATCGAAGCCGCCATCGGGCTTTTGCCGCAGGTCGACCCCGAGGCCTATGCCACGGTGATCGGGCAGATCCCGCCTTCGCTGAAACTGCATTCCTCGGCGCTGTCGGCGCTCTATTTCGTGCTGTCGATCTGGCTGGTCTTCGGCATCCGCACCAGCCAGGTGGCCTTCATGTCGGCGGTTCTGCTGATCGCGCCCGCGATCATCACCACCACCGATGGCGACCCGGCGCTGGCGCTTAAGGTCACGCTGATCACGGTGTTCTCGATCCCGCTCGTCGCCTATGGCGGCGGCCGCTATACCTTGCTGGAAACACGTGAACCCTGGATGTTCGAAGACGACCCCGAGGAAGAAGCCGCCGTCGAACGCAGCAGCCGCGCCTGACGCACCCCATCCGCGCCTTCGTCCCGCGGAAAACGCCCCCGGCCTTGTCTGCCCGGGGGCGTTTGCATTATCTGCGCCCATGACGAAAAACGCGGCGAACAGAATACAAATCATCGGCGGCGGCATGGCCGGGTCCGAGGCCGCGTGGCAGGCGGCCGAGGCAGGCGCGCAGGTCACGATCCATGAAATGCGGCCCGGGGTCGAAACCTTCGCCCACCGTACCGGATCGCTGGCCGAAATGGTCTGTTCCAATTCCTTCCGGTCCGATGATGACGAACAGAACGCGGTCGGATTGCTGCATTGGGAAATGCGCGCCGCCGGGTCGCTGATCATGGACATGGCCGATGCCCACCGCCTGCCTGCGGGGGGCGCGCTGGCCGTCGACCGTGACCCCTTTGCCGAGGCGGTGACCGCGCGCCTGACGGCGCATCCGAATATCGAGATATCGCATGACGAGGTGACGGCGCTTCCCGATGACGGGCCGGCGATCATTGCCACCGGCCCGCTGACCTCGGGCAAGCTGGCCCAGGCGATCGCGGCCGAGACCGGGCAGGACGCACTGGCCTTTTTCGACGCGATCGCGCCCATCGTCTATGCCGACACGATCGACATGACCGTCGCCTGGCGGCAGTCGCGCTATGACAAGGGCGAGACCGAGGAAGAACGCACCGCCTATATCAACTGCCCGATGACGAAAGCCGAATACGAGGCGTTCATCGACGCGCTGCTGGCGGCCGACAAGACCGAGTTCAAACCGGGCGAAACCGCAAGCTATTTCGACGGCTGCCTGCCCATCGAAGTGATGGCAGAACGCGGGCGCGAAACCCTGCGCCACGGGCCGATGAAACCGGTCGGTCTGACGAACCCGCACAAGCCCGACGAAAAAGCCCATGCCGTGGTCCAGCTGCGCCGCGACAATGCGCTGGGCACGCTCTACAATATCGTCGGGTTCCAGACGAAAATGCGCTACGGCGCCCAGACGGACGTGTTCCGGATGATCCCGGGCCTGCAGGATGCAAGCTTTGCCCGGCTCGGCGGCATCCACCGCAACACCTTCCTGAATGCGCCCACCCTGCTGGACGGGGAAATGCGGTTGCGGTCCAAACCCCATATCCGCTTTGCCGGACAGATCACCGGCGTCGAAGGCTATGTCGAATCGGCGGCGATGGGGCTTCTGGCGGGCCGCATGGCCGCGGCGGAGCTGCGGGGCGACAGGCTGGCCCCGGTGCCGCAGGTCACGGCGATGGGCGCGCTGATCCATCACATCACCGGCGGGGCCGAGGCCAGGACCTTTCAGCCGATGAACGTGAATTTCGGCCTGTTCCCCCCGGTCGACGGGCTGAAGGGCGGGCGCCGGGGGCGCAAGGACCGTTACAAGGCCTATACGGACCGGGCGAAGGCGGCATGGACCGATTGGCTGGCCGGGCCCGCACGCCAGGCAGCGGAGTAGACCGGGCCCCGGCCAAGAAACCATCTGTGCGTCCCGGGCCAGGGCCCGGTCTGCATTTCCATTCCGCCGCGCCTGCTGTTAGCCTTGGGCCATGAAAAAACCTCTCGACCCGGGCCTCTGGACGCCCCGCTCTCCCGAAGACACCCGTGCGCTCTATGCCGAATGGGCCACCGGCTATGACGCCGATCTCGACCGCGCGGGCTACCGCACGCCCGGCCGCGTGGCGGCGGCGCTCGCCGGTCACCTGCCCGACCGCGCCGCCCCGATCCTCGATTTCGGCTGCGGCACCGGCCTGTCGGGCCGCGCGCTGAAGGCGCAGGGTTTCACCACCATCGACGGCACCGATATCACGCCCGAGATGCTGACCCTGGCCTGGGAAAGCGGCATGTATCGCCGCGTCTGGGCGGGCGAACCGGGACAGCTTGGCGATGTGAGCCCGGGCGATTACGCCGCCATCACCGCCGTCGGCGTGGTCAGCTACGGCGCCGCCCCGCCCGAAACGCTTGGGATGCTGGTCGACGCGCTGGCCCCC
The DNA here is from genome assembly GCA_024742455.1 of Paracoccaceae bacterium. Classification (GTDB taxonomy): domain Bacteria; phylum Pseudomonadota; class Alphaproteobacteria; order Rhodobacterales; family Rhodobacteraceae; genus JANSYL01. The sequence continues at coordinate 156,556 of JANSYL010000001.1, forward strand.
GGCGGCCTGCTGGCGTTCAGCTATAACGACTCCACGCTCGCCGATGACGATTACATGGACGCCTATGAAGCCGCGCTCACCCGGAGCGATCTGCAGTTCGCCGATTACGGCCCGCACCTGATCGAAAAGGACATGGGGTCCAAGGTGTTCGTCCTGCGCAGGACCTGACCGCCCATGACCCTCGTGCGCACCCGCTTCGCGCCCTCGCCCACCGGACCGCTGCACCTGGGCCATGCCTATTCCGCGCTGTTGAACGCGAAACTGGCGGGGCTGCCCGGCGACACCTTTCTGCTGCGCATCGACGATATAGACCAAAGCCGCGCCCGCCCCGAATGGGAGGCCCAGATCTATGACGACCTGGCCTGGCTCGGGCTCAGCTGGCCCACCCCGGTGCGCCGTCAATCGGACCATGCCGACGACTACCGCGCCGCCATCGCGCGCCTGTCGGAGGCGGGGCTGACCTTTCCCTGCCGCTGTTCGCGCCGCGATATCCGCGAGGCAGCCTCGGCCCCCCATGACGACAGCGCCCACGGACCCGGCGGCCCGGTCTATCCCGGCACCTGCCGGGGCCGGTCGATAGCCGAGGCGGGGCCCGACGATGCGATCCGGCTCGACATGGGCAAGGCCGTGGCAGCGATGCCCTCTTGGCCATCGATCCTGGAAACCGGGGTCGAACACGGCACCCATGCGCTGACGGCGGACAACCTGATCCGCTATTCGGGCGATATCGTGCTGGCCCCGCCGGGGATGGCGGCGTCCTATTACCTGTCGGTCGTCGTCGATGACGAGGCGCAGGGCATCACCCATGTGGTGCGCGGGCTGGACCTTGCGGGCAGCACCGATATCTATGTCTGCCTCAGCGTTCTTCTGGGATACCGGATGCGGCAGTTTCACCACCACCGTCTGATCACGGATGACCGCGGCACGCGGCTGGCCAAGCGCGACGACGCACGGTCGATCGCCAGATACCGCGCCGACGGGTTCCGCCCGCGCGATATCCGCGCCCTGATCGGGCCGATCTAGCGCCCCCGGAACACCCCGCCCAGAACCCCGCGCACCACGGCGCGCCCCGCCTGCGTGCCGATCTGGCGTGCGAAGGATTTCGCAAAGGCCTGCCCCACGCTGTCGGAACGTGACGATGACCGGCGCGGCGTGCTGGCGGACCGGCCCACCTGATTGCCGGAATAGCGCCGCGCGGCGTTGAATTCGCGCGTGGCGGGCGACGGGTCCTCGGCGGCGGCTTCGACGGCCTCGGCCTCGCGCGCGGCGGTCTCGGCACGGGCCTTCAGCATCTCGAAGGCACTTTCGCGGTCTATGGTGGTATCGTATTTGCCCGCCAGCGGCGAGGCGGCGATCAGGCCCGCGCGCTCGGCCTCGGTGATCGGGCCAAGTTGCGACGAGGGCGGGCGGATCAGGGTACGCTGCGCGATCCCCGGAACCCCCTTTTTCTCGAGCATCGACGTCACGGCCTCGCCCACGCCGACCTCGCGGATCGCATCCTCGATCTCGAAATCGGGGTTCTCGCGGTAATTTTCGGCCGCCTGCCGCAAGTCGCGCTGGTCCTTGGCGGTGAAGGCCCGCAGCGCGTGCTGGATGCGGTTGCCCAGCTGACCCAGGATATCCTCGGGCACATCGGCCGGGTTCTGGGTGACGAAATAAACCCCCACGCCCTTGGACCGGATCAGGCGCGCGACCTGTTCGACCTTGTCGATCAGCGCCTTGGGCGCATCATCGAACAGCAGATGCGCCTCGTCGAAGAAGAACACGAGCTTCGGTTTGTCGGGGTCGCCGACCTCGGGCAGGGTCTCGAACAACTCCGACAACAGCCAGAGCAGGAAGGTCGCGTAAAGCCGGGGCGACTGCATCAGCTTGTCGGCGGCCAGCACGTTCACCCGGCCCCATCCCTTGTCATCGGTCAGGAACAGGTCGTCGAGGGCCAGCGCCGGTTCGCCGAAAAACTGCGCCGCGCCCTGCCCTTCGAGCACCAGAAGCCGCCGCTGGATCGCGCCCACCGAGGCGGGCGAGATATTGCCATAGCGCAGCGACAGGTCGGCCCGGTTCTCTCCCACCCAGACAAGCAGGGCCTGCAGGTCCTTGAGGTCGAGAAGCGGCATCTCGTTTTCATCGGCGACGCGGAAGGCGACATTCATCACCCCCTCCTGCGCCTCGGTCAGTTCCAGAAGCCGCGACAGAAGCAGCGGCCCCATCTCGGACACCGTCGTGCGTACCGGGTGGCCCTGTTCACCGTAAAGGTCCCAGAAAGTGACGGGGACCGCGTGATAGGCATAGTCGGAAAACCCGATGGTCCGGGCGCGTGACATGAACGCATCATGGAGCTTGAAATCGGCGCGCCCGGATTTGCCCAGGCCCGCAAGATCGCCCTTCACATCGGCCAGAACCACGGGCACGCCCTGCACCGAGAAGCTTTCGGCGAGGATCTGCAGGCTGACCGTTTTGCCGGTGCCCGTGGCCCCTGCGATCAGCCCGTGCCGGTTGGCGTAATCCAGAAGCAGCGCCTGTGGCACCGCGTAATCCGGGCCGCCGCCCCCGATGAAAATCCCGTTCTCCATGACCTGCTCCGTTCTGCCGCAATCCTGCGCGCCGAGAATACATCCTTAACCTTTCCACGCCAGTCTGAGACGCATCCGGGGGCCTTGTTTCCCCGGTCTTACCTTCCTCCCTGTCACCTGGCCGCGTCCTTCGGGGCGCGGCTTTTTTCGCCGCGCGCGGATGGGCACGAAAATGCAGCGTTTCGGCGCAACTGGGCTGTTGACGGGTTCGTGCCCGTGCCGTAGCGTCCCGCCCATAAGTCGGCCAGTCCGACAGGGAGAGAAAATTGCCAGGGGGTCCGCTTGCGGGCCCTTTGGTTTTTTTCGGCGCAGGGTGGTTTGGGGCGCCGTCACTCGGCCGGCCAACGCCCCCACGATCCTGCGCGAAGTTTCGCACAGCACCGCGTTTCGACGCAAAATGTGCCCTGACACTGGCCTGAAAACCTGTTACGCGGCCCTCGATTTCAATCATCGCTCGAGGATACAGGCCCAGATGAAAGTGCATACATCCCTTTCCGCCATCGCTTTTGCAGGCCTGCTGGCCGCAGCCCCCACGCTGGCCGCAGCACAAGAGGTCGACCTGCCCACCGGGCAACCGGTCGGCGGTGAAACCTATGTCGCCGACACCTATGGCGACTGGGACCTGCGCTGCATCCGCGTGGAGGAGGGCCAGCCCGAGCCCTGTTCGCTCTACCAGCTGCTGCAGGATGACGAAGGCAACCCGGTGGCCGAATTCACCCTGTTCGACCTGCCCGATGGCGAACAGGTGGTGGCGGGCGCGACCATCGTGACGCCGATGGAAACGCTTCTGACCCCCGGCCTGCGGCTGCGGATCGATGACAATGCAGGTTCGCAGTTTCCCTTCGCCTTCTGCCAGCCGATGGGCTGTTTCGTGCGCCTTGGCCTGACGGCCGCCGATATCGAAACGATGCAGAACGGCGGCGAGGCGATCGTCGGGATCGTGCCGCTCCAGGCGCCGGGGGCCGTGGTGGAGCTGACGGCATCGCTGTCGGGCTTCACCGATGGCTTCGCCGCGCTGGAGGAACGCAACGCCGTTGCCCAGGAACTGTTCGAGGCCCTGCAGGACGGCTGAGCCTCGTTTTCGAACCCGGTCCCGGGAGGCGTGCGCCTGCGCGCGCGCCCCGGGACCGATCAGGGCGCCTTGCGCAGCGCCAGAACCGCGTTGAGCCCGCCGAAGGCGAAGGCGTTCGACAGAACCGCCGTCACCTGCGCCTCGCGCGCCTCGTTCGGCACCACATCCAGCGCACATTCCGGGTCGGGTTCCTCGTAACCGATGGTCGGGGCGATCACCCCGTCCTTCAGCGCCATGATGCAGGCCAGCATCTCGACCGCGCCGGTGCCGCCGATCAGGTGGCCATGCATCGACTTGGTGGACGAGATCATCAGCTTGTCGGCATGGGTGCCGAAGACATCGGCAACCGCGGCGCATTCGACCTTGTCATTGGCCGCGGTGCCGGTGCCGTGGGCGTTGATATAGCCCACCTCGTCCCGCGCCATTCCCGCATCCTTCAGAGCGCCGCTGATCGTGCGTGCAGCCCCCTGTTTCGAGGGCATCACGATGTCGGCGGCATCCGAGGCCATGGCAAAACCCGACACCTCGGCCAGGATCTCGGCGCCGCGTCTCCTGGCGTGGTCGTAGTCCTCGAAGACGAAGACCGCCGCGCCCTCACCCTGCACCATGCCGTTGCGGTTGGCCGAGAACGGGCGGCAGGCATCCTTGGACATCACCCGCAGCCCTTCCCAGGCCTTGACGCCGCCGAAGCTCAGCATCGCCTCGGAGCCGCCGGTCAGCATCACGTCGCAGGCGCCGGACCGGATCATCTGAAACGCCAGCCCCATCGCGTGGTTCGACGACGCGCAGGCCGTGGCCACGGTGAAGGCCGGCCCCTTGAGGTTGTATTCCATCGACACGTGGCTGGCTGCGGCGTTGTTCATCAGCTTCGGCACGACGAAGGGATGGACGCGGTTCTTGCCCTCTTCGTAGACCGAGCGGTAGTTTTCGTCCCAGGTATTCACCCCGCCCCCGGCGGTGCCCAGCACCACGCCAGACCGTGTCGCCAGTTCGCCACTGAAGGACAGCCCGGCCTGTGCCATCGCCTCGCGTGCGGCGATCAGGGTGAACTGGGTGAACCGGTCATAAAGGGTGATCTGCTGGCGGTTGAACAGCGCCTCGGGGTCGTAATTGCGGACCTGACCGCCGATCTTGACCGACAGCCGGTCGACATCGCGCAAATCCAGCGGACCGATCCCGCAGCGCCCCTCGCGCATCGCCTCGAGCGTGCTCGGAACATCGGCCCCGAGCGCGTTGATCGTGCCATGGGCAGTGATGACGACGCGGCGCACGGGCGATCAGGCCGGGTGCTGTTCGGCGACCAACGCCTCGACGGCCGCGACTATGGCGGCCACCGACGAGATGTCGAAATCACTCTGATCGGGTTCGTTGGCGTTGAAGGGCACCTGGATGTCGAAGGCTTCCTCGATGGCGAAAATCGATTCCACCAGCCCCAGGCTGTCGATGCCCAGATCCTCAAGCGTTGCGTCCATTTTGACATCGGCGGGCTCAAGCACCGCCTGTTCGGCAATGATCGCGATGATCCTGTCTTTGACCGCCTCGGTCATGGTCACCCCCACTTGCTCGTTCGCCGGCTGACTTACGGTGTCTTGCCGGATTTGGAAACGGCTTTCTGAAGATCGGCGACCGACCTTGCCAGACGCGGCAGGCGGCGCAGCGCCTTGTAGATTTCCACATGCGCATCCATGCGCACCGCCGGGTAGCCCATCATCATCCGCCCCGCAGGCACGTTGGATATCAGAAGGGATGCCACCCCCGCCACCACGTCATTGCCGACGGTGATATTGTCGGACACGCCGACGCGCCCGCCAAGCACCACCCGGTCACCCAGAACCACCGACCCGGCCAGGCCCACCTGCCCGCACAGCAGGCAATCGCGCCCCACCTTGCAGTTATGGCCGACATGGACCTGCGCATCGAGTTTGGTGCCATCGCCGATCACCGTATCGGCGATGGTGCCGCGGTCGATCGTGCTGTTGCAGCCGACCTCGACATCGTCGCCCAGAACCACGCCTCCAAGCGAATGAATGCGCGTCCAGCTTTGTGCGGGCCCGGCGGCATCGTCCCGGCCAAGCGATTTACGCCCGCGTTCCATCTGGCTGAGTTCCGGCGTGACGAAGGAAAACCCGTCGCCGCCGATGGACGCGCCCATTTGCAGGATCGCGCGGTCGCCGATGGTGACACCGTGGCCGATGCGCACCCCGGCCTGGATCAGCGCGTCATCACCGATGGTCGTGCCGGGGCCGATGAACACATGGGCCTCGATACGCGCGCGCGCGCCGATCCGCGCGCCCGCGCCCACCACCACGAAGGGGCCGATGGCGGCAGTCGCGCCGATCTCGGCACCGGGGTCAATCACGGCGGTGGGGTGGATGCCGGGGGCGATGTCGGGGCCCGGGTCCATCGCGCGGGTGATATAGGCCATGGCATAGCGCGGGCGCGGCGCAATGATCGCGGCCTTCAGCCCAATCGCCTGCCAGTCCATGCCGTCACCGATCACGGCGGCCTGCGCCCTCCCCTCTGCCAGCGCATCGGCGTATTTCGCGCTCATCGCCAGGGCCAGATCTGAGGGACCGGCGGAGGCGGGTTCGGCCACGCCCTCCACAACCAGGTCAGAGGCGCCCAGGGCTTCAGCCCCGAGCGCCGCCGCAATCTCGCGGATCGTGACTTTGCGCATCCTTCCCCCCGCGTCGTGTCGCGAGGGCAGGATTAGCTGGACGCGTCCGGCATGACCACCCCGAGCGATTGCACGACCTGGCTGAGCCGTGCGTTGCGCCCGTAGATGTCGGGCCGCGTCTGCAGGAACCCGTCGCTTTCCACCCAGGCTGTCCAGTAGGTCAGGTGCACCGGGATATGGGTGTCGAGATAGACATAGGTTTCCCCCCCGCTGTCCAGCACGTCGTGGAAGAAACCGCGCGGATCTTCCTCCTGCCGGGCGAGCAGCAGGTAGGCGAACTCATGCGGGTCATCCAGACGGATGCAGCCCGAGGAATAGGCGCGCACATGGCGATCCATCAGGTGCTGGTCGGGCGTGTCATGCAGGTAGATCGCATGACGGTTCGGGAACATGAACTTCACCGTGCCAAGCGCGTTGCGCGGACCCGGCGGCTGACGCAGGTCAAAGGGGAAGTTCTCGGGCGTGATGTTCGTCCAGTCGACCGCCGCACGGCTGACCGGGCGCCCCCCGGCCATCAGCTGAAACCCGCTGCCACCACCTGCGATGATGTTGGGAATGTAGCCGCGCGCGATCGAGCGGGGCACATACCAGGACGGGTTGATCACCATATGCTCCATCTCGTCGGAGAACTCCGGCGTCTGACGGTCCCGCCGCCCGATGACGGACCGGGTGATGAAACTGACCTCGCCATTGTCGATCACGCGGGTGTGGAAATCTGCGAGGTTGACGAAAATCAGCCGGTCATGGACCTGACCGTCATTCAGCCAGCGCATCCGTTCCATGCCCAGCACAACATCATCCCAAAGGTCCTCGACGCTGCGGTTGACGGCCTCGATCGTGTCGCCGCCCGCCACACCATCGGCGACGAGACCATTGTCTTCCTGGAAGGCCATGACGGCGACCTGCAGATCGCTGTTGTATTCGGCGGTGGCCGAGCGGGTCAGGTAGCCCATCGTCATCAGCCGGTTGCGCAGCGCCACGACCTGCGGACCGCTGTCGCCCGGCCGCAGGCTGCCGGCCTGAACCGTCGGACCGAACCCGCCGCGCGCGGCCAGGTCCTCGAGTTCCAGCTTGGCGCGCATCAGCCGCGTGTAGTTCGGGCTTTGCGGCGGCAGCGTTTCCATGAAGGCATGCGGGTTTGCCTCAAGGAACGCCGTCATCAGCTCATACGGGTCGTGCTGCGGCTGATCCTGGAAGATGTCGGGAATGATCTCGGACGGGTCGAGGAACCCGCCATGCACGTCCTGCGCATATTGCAGGAACACCTGCGAGGCCAGCACATCGGCCTGCCCGCGCATGTAAGGGTTCGTCGCCTCGCGGAAGGCGGTGCGCAGCGCATCTATGTCGTAGCGATCGGTCGGAAGACCATGGGAATCGGCCTGGTCGAGCGCCCGGATAAGAGCGGCGCGCCGGTCGGCTGCATCCGAGGTGGCCCAGATCGGTTCGAAATCGCGGCTGAGATAGAAGGCGGCCAGGCGTTCATCGGTCGAGGAGGCCTCGGCGATGGCCTGCCTGAGCGCCGAGAAGGCCTGCGCCTCGGCCTGAAGCGGCACGGAGATGGCGGTGAGTGCGGTGACGGCCGGCGTGACGGCAAGCGCCGCCGCGAGACAGCCCGATTTCAGAAAACGCGCGAACATCTGAATGTCATCCTCGGCAGAAAAAGATGTGTTGAACCCTGGATAGCATGAAAAAACCTTTTCGCCTGCAGGAAAAGGCCGTCCATTCACTTTTTCGCAAGTCTTGTCAGATAGTTCCCCATCTGCAACGGCGGAGAACCCGCATTGCGCGCCCCCCCCGCGGCCCGCCCCGGCCGCGGACGTGAGCAGGACCGCACGCCACGATGCGCCGACCGAATCAGCCCAAACTGGCGAAAATTCGCCGAGAATCCCGGTTTATCCACAGGACCCCGCAATCGGGACTTTCAGAAAGATGTCGATTGTGTCATCAAGATCACGGCCTGAGGGGATGGCCCGTTCGACCGGGGCGCTTTCGACAAGAAAAGCAACCGGTCGGGCCGGAACAGGCGAACGATGGGGCATACCAGAAGATGACGACATCGAATCTTTCGCGTCGTGCGCTGATGCGCGCCTTTGCGGCAACCGCTGTTTCGGCAGCACCGGTGATGGCCAATGCCACCGGGTTTCTGCGCGGCGGTGGCGACATCCGGCGGCTGACGATGTATTCGGGGCGCACCGGCGAAAGCATCGACATGATCTACTGGATCGACGGCGACTACATCCGCCCCGCCCTCGAAGAAATCAGCCATTTCATGCGCGACTGGCGCACCGATGATGTCCACCCGATCGACCCGCGCACCATCGACATCATGACGGCCGCCCATAACCTGCTGGACACCAGCGAACCCTACACCGTTCTGTCGGGTTATCGCAGCCCCGCCACCAACGCGATGTTGCGCGCCCGGTCCTCGGGCGTGGCGCGGAATTCACTGCACATGCAGGGCGAGGCGGCGGACCTGCGCATGAGCTCGCGCTCGGTGAGCCAGATGTTCGAGGCCGCGCGCGCCTGTTCTGCCGGGGGCGTCGGCCGGTATTCGGGATCGGGTTTCGTGCATATGGATTGCGGCCCGGTCCGGTCCTGGGGTCGGTAACACCTTACCTACAGATATGATCGCATGACCGTCCCGGCACCCCGTGCACGGGGCGATTTTTCGTGATCGGCCAGGGGTTGGACAGGCGGCTGTTCCGCCCCCATATTTCCGCCAAGACCAGACAACAGGATGGAGGGGCGATGACCACCTATACCAGGGACCCCGAGGCGATTGCCCGCCTGACCCCCGAGCAATACCGCGTCACCCAACAGGACGCGACAGAACGGCCGGGCACGGGCGAATACCTCAACAACAAGGAACCGGGCATCTATGTCGATGTCGTGTCGGGCGAGCCGCTGTTCGCGTCGTCGGACAAATACGAGTCAGGCTGCGGCTGGCCGTCCTTCGTCAAACCGATCGAGCCCGCGCATGTGATCGAAAAGCGCGACCTGAGCCTCGGCATGATCCGGACCGAGGTGCGGTCTGCCCATGGTGACAGTCATCTGGGCCATGTCTTCCCCGACGGGCCGCGCGACCGGGGCGGGTTGCGCTATTGCATCAACTCGGCAAGCCTGCGCTTCGTCCATCGCGACGACATGGAGGCGGAAGGCTACGGCGCCTACCTTGATCAAGTGGAGGACGTGGCATGAGCACCGAACGCGCCGTTCTGGCGGGGGGCTGTTTCTGGGGGATGCAGGAGCTGATCCGCCACAAGCCCGGCGTCATCTCGACGAGGGTGGGCTATACCGGCGGCGATGTGCCCAACGCCACCTACCGCAACCACGGCACCCATGCCGAGGGGATCGAGATCATCTATGACCCCGCCATCATCACCTATCGCGACATCCTGGAGTTCTTCTTCCAGATCCATGACCCCACCACGCTGAACCGGCAGGGCAACGACATCGGGCTGAGCTACCGGTCGGCGATCTATTATGTCGATGACGCGCAGCAGGCCGTGGCGCTGGACACCATCGCCGATGTCGAGGCGTCGGGGATATGGCCGGGCCGCGTGGCGACCGAAGTGGAACCTGTAGGCGATTTCTGGGAGGCCGAGCCCGAGCATCAGGATTACCTGCAGCGCATCCCGCATGGCTATACCTGCCATTTCCCGCGGCCCGGCTGGGTGCTGCCGAAACGCGCGGCGGAATAGGCGGCCGCGCAATCGGAATGGCGGGCGGCGGCACCCCGGCCCGACGGCGCGAAACCGACGGTTACAGCGGCATGGCGGCGGAGGCGTCGAGCACGGCGTCGAACACCGTCTTGTCGCACAGCTCGGTGGCCTCGGTGGTGACGGCGGCGCTGGCGGCGGCACATCCCCATTGCAGGATCCCGGGCGCATCCGCGCCCCGGTCCATCGCCAGCACAGCCCCCGCCACGAAACTGTCCCCCGCCCCGGTGACCGAGGCAACCGGCACATCGACGGCGGGGGCAAACCACGCCCCGTCCGGTGTTGCCATCACCGATCCGTCGGCCCCCCGGGCGATGATCACACGCTGGGCCACGCCGCGCGCCACAAGGTCCCGCGCGACCCGTGCCGTGTCGGCCCGATCCGGCAGATCGTGGCCGACCAGCGCATGCGCCTCATGGGAATCCATCCGCAGCATCGCATAGCCCCCCTGCCCTTCGGACATGAGCCGCAGCGCATCGCCCGAGGTGTCGATGACCACCTGCGCGCCTGCGGCCCCCACCTGGTAGGCCATATAGCGCAGCTGCGCCGCTGTCATGCCCGGCGGAAGCGAGCCCGAGAACACGACGATATCGCCCGGTGAGATATGACCCGGAAGCCGCCCGGTGGTGGCTGCGACATCCACACCCGACCATGCGGGCCCGGGAAATATGAACCGATACTGGTGCCCGGTCGCCGTTTCGATCACCGACAGGTTCTGCCGCGTCGATCCCGGCCCGGGAAGTTGCACCACCGGCACGCCACGGGCCTTTAGCAGGCCGCCGAGGGTCGATCCGTTGGTGGCGATCACTGCTGTCGCCTGCCCGCCCAGAAGCATCACCGCCCGCGCCACGTTGATACCCCCGCCGCCGGGGTCGCGCCTGGGTTCGGGACAGCGCAGTTTCCGACCCGGGATCAGGGTGTCGACCGTGGTTTCGAGGTCGATGGCCGGGTTCAGGGTAAGGGTCAGGATCGCCATGGCGCGAAGGCTAGGACGGATCGCTGTGCGGGTGAAGGGCCGCGCCGTGGCACCAAAGGAAAAGGCCCGGTGACGGGACCGGGCCTTTCCTGTTCTACATGCGGCGCGTCAGTCGCGCTGTTCGCCGATGGCCCAGAGCCTGATCCGCTTGGACAGCCAGTCGATGAAGAAGATGATCACCAGGATGTTCAGCACCACGAAGGCCACTTGATCGTAAAGCGATGCGCGGAAGCGTTCGATGATGATCATGCCGATGCCGCCCGCGCCCACGATCCCCAGGATCGTGGCCGACCGGGTGTTCGATTCCCAGAAATAGAGCGACTGGGAAATGAATACCGGCAGCACCTGCGGGATATAGCCGTAGCGGATCACCGCCAGCGGCCCGGCCCCGGTGGCCTTGACCCCCTCGACCTGTTTCTGGTCCACGTTCTCGATCGCCTCGGAATAAAGCTTGGACAAGGTGCCAAGGTCCGAGACGAAGATCGCGAGCACCCCGGCCAGTGGGCCGAGCCCCACCGCCCGCACGAAAACGAGGCCCCAGACCAGTTGGTCGATGCCGCGCAGGATGTCGAGGAAACGCCGCACGATCTGGCGCAGCCACCCGAACGGGTTGACGTTGCGTGCCGCGCAGAAGCCGATGATCAGCGATCCGAGCGTGCCCAGAAGCGTGCCGAGGAACGCCATCGCCAGCGTCTGGGCGATCCCGATATAGATGTTGCGGTATTGCCATTCGGCCATGTCTTCCCAGACCACGAAGGCCCTGAGCAGGGCCCAGGCCCGGTCAGACGCCTCGATCAGCTTGCCGAACTCAAAGAACCACATCGACCAGATCAGGTAGACGACGGCCGCGAACAGCCAGCCCCACCGTTTCACCTGATCCCAGACGGTGTTGAAGGCCCGGGGATTGGCCGCGCGCACCTGTGCGATCTGTTCTTCGGTGACGGCGGAAATCGTTGCGATGCTCATTTGAAATTCTCCCGCCCGATATAGCCCAGACGAATGCGCTCGGAGATCAGGTCGATGACCGTGACCATGAGCACGACGAGGATCAGCACGGCCAGAACCCGGTCATCGGAATAGAAGGAGATGACGCGGTTGAGTTCCTGCCCGATGCCGCCCGCACCCACGAAGCCGATGATCGAGGAGGCCCGCACGTTGATCTCGAACCGCAGCAAGGCATAGCTGAAGAAGTTCGGAAGCACTTGCGGGGTCACTGCATAGGCCATTTTCTCGAACCATGTGCCGCCCACGGCGGTGATCCCCTCGATGGGCCGGGACGAGGCGTTCTCGTTCACTTCTGCAAAAAGCTTTCCAAGTGCCCCGGCCGAGTGGATCGCGATGGCAAGGATGCCGGCAAGCGGCCCGATCCCGATCATGAAGACGAAGAGCAGCGCCAGAAGGATTTCCGGCACACCCCGGCAGAATTCGAGGAACCGCCGCGAGATCCAGTAGATCCAGCGCGCGGGTGCCAGGTTCTGCGCCGCCGGGAAGCTGAGCGCATAGGCCACCGCCGTGCCCAGAAGGGTCGCGGTGATCGCCATCAGGATGGTTTCCCAGATCAGTTCGACATAGGTCCAGAAATCGGCATACCAGAAGGTGAGCGAGCCCGGGACGGCGCGGCCATCATCGCCACGGCCCTCGAACAGGACATCGCCCTGCAGGTCGGGAACGATGGTGGCGAAATATTCGAAGATGCGCGGAATGCCCTCGGCCAGGCGTTCCGGCAGGAAATCACTCACCCAGACCGACAGGGCGAGGGCCACGAGGAACACCAGCAGAACGAAGATGTTCATCACGCGTTTGGAGGCTTGCAGTTCGGCCCGGTGACGTTCGAAAACATCGACCGCGCTGCCGCCTGTGGCTGGCGCCGAAGCGCCGCCGGGAAGGGTTGCGTCAGACATCGGATCCTATCCTCGGCTCAGGCGATCGCCTTCGCGGTATCGACCGCGGGGCTGTCGGAGGTGGGGATCGAGGTCGAGGTCGCGGCCTCGTTGAAGGCCTCATCGGCCTCGGCGCCGTAGATCTCTCGCGCCATCTGGTTGGTCAGCTGCGCGGGCGTGCCGTCAAACACGATCCGGCCGTCCTGCATGCCGATGATCCGGTCGCAGTAATTGCGCGCGGTATCCAGCGTATGCAGGTTGCAGATCACGGTGATGCCGTCCTGCTTGTTGATGTCGCGCAGCGCGTCCATCACGATTTTTGCGTTCATCGGGTCGAGCGAGGCAATCGGTTCGTCGGCCAGCAGGATCTTGGGTTCCTGCGCCAGGGCGCGGGCGATGGCGACGCGTTGCTGCTGACCGCCCGACAGCGTTTCGGCGCGTTGCAGCGCGGTATGGGCCATGCCCAGACGATCCAGCGCCTGAATGGCAAAGGCGCGTTCGCGGGGCGTGAAGATCTGGGTCAGCGACCGCCAGGCCGGCATGTCGCACAGCCGCCCGGTCAGGACGTTGGTGACCACATCGAGACGACCTACCAGGTTGAACTGCTGGAAGATCATCGCGCAGTCGGACCGCCACTGGCGCAGCTCGCGGCCCTTCAGCTGGGCGATGTCGGTGTCGCCGAAGACGATCTTGCCGTCGGACGGGTCGATCAGCCGGTTCAGAAGCCGCAGAAGCGTGGATTTGCCCGCCCCCGACCGGCCGATGATGCCGACCATCTGTCCATCGGGAATTTCAAGAGTAGCGGAGGAGACGGCGGTGTTTTCGCCAAACCGGCGCGTCAGTTGTTCGAGTTTCAGCATCGTTGTTACCCCTTCAGCACGCCTGACAGCGGATCATCGCCCAGGCCGGTTTCTGCCAGCCGCCCCTCCCCCGACGCGGCTTTTGGTCAAATGGCGCGGGGCCGGCATGGATAACCGGCCCCGTTCCTTGTGGTTGCGGCTTAGCGTTCGCCAGCCAGTTCCCGACGCATGTTGATGATCGGGACGTAGAATTCGTGGTTGATCGGCCAGTAGCCCATGGCTTCACCCGAGTTGACCGAGTCGAAGCAGTCCGGGTCTTCCACCTGCAGGCGCAGCGAGGCGCCCATCACCAGGTCCTTGAGCTCCTGCGGCAGGTCCGAGCGGATGACGCGGGGGCCGTTGGTGATCAGGTTGGATTGCCAGATGATGCGGATTTCCGACATGTCGAGCATGTCCTTGTCCACCATCGAGCGCAGGTTGCCGCGGCTGTAGCCTTCGTTGATGTCGCCCACGCCCGAGGTCCAGGTGACACCCGCATCATACTGGCCGTTCAGAACCGCGACCACGGCCTGTTCATGGCCGCCGCCGAACCCGGTTTCCGAGAAGTAGGTTTCCAGGTCGAGACCTTCTTCGCTGGCCAGTTCGAAGGATGGAACCAGGTAGCCAGAGGTGGAGTTCGGGTCAGCGAAGGCGAGGCTGCGGCCTTCCATGTCTTCAAGGCTTTCGATGTCGCTGTCGGCCAGGACATACATCACCGAGTAATACCCGAGCGACCCGTCGATCTGCATGGTGGTGTAGAGCGGTTCAACCGCGTCGGGGTCCTGCAGGTAGATGCCCGCATAGCCCGCCGAGCCGAGGCCCGCGAATTCCAGCTGACCGGCCAGCAGGCCCTGCATCACGCCGGCATAGTCTGCGGCGGGGAACAGTTCCACCGGCACGCCCAGACGCTCTTCGAAATACTCGGCGAGGCATTCGTTTTCACGCAGGCGGTCGGCTTCGTTCTCACCGCCCAGAAGGCCGATACGGAAAACCGGCACCTCTTCGCGCCAATCGGCGAAAGCGGCGGTGGAGGTCAGAGCGGTTGCGCCCATCACGAAGGCGGCAAAGGTCTGTTTCATCATGAGGTGTAATTCCCTGAATGACGGTTTCTCACGGGGGCACCGCACGCGCCGCCCGTTCGCACCGCCCGGCTAAGGGCAATATGTGTCGGGTTTGAAACGGAATTGTTAAACTCCGGTAATGAATCGGAATGCCCCTGCATGCACACCATCAAGGCCCTGTTATTGTTACGTTTTGCCGTGATCATCGGTTGAATTTCCGGGGGCCGCTGACCCCTTTGGCGCCTGGTGCAGGCGGGCAAGGGACAAATCAGGCCAGCCCGGGGGCTGGCCTGATCGATGTGCTCGAACCCTGAGCAGATCAGCGTGCTTCGGTCTGCATGCGGCGCATTTCGACGACCGGCTCGAAGAAGGAATGGTCGACGGCGACAAAGCCCTGACCTTCGCCCGCCGTCACCGAGTAGTAGCACTCGGGGTCGCTTTCGAGCAGGTTGGCCAGGTAGTCGCTGACGATGTCCTTGGCTTCCTGCGGCAGGTCGGTGCGCACGACGATCGGGCCGTTCGGGATCTGGCTCGACTGCCAGATGATCCGCAGGTCGGCCATGTCGAGCAGGCCGTTGTCGATCATCGAGCGCAGGTTGCCGCGGGTGTAGCCCTCGGAAGGCTCGCCCACACCCGAAACCCAGGTCACACCGGCGTCGTACTGGCCGTTCAGGACCGCGACGACGGCCTGCTCGTGACCACCGCCGAAACCGGTTTCGGCGAAGTAGCTGTCGATATCGATGCCGGCACGGGTCAGTTCGGCGCGCGGCACCAGGTAACCCGAGGTCGAGTTCGGGTCAGCAAAGGCCAGCGTGCGGCCTTCCATGTCCTCGAGCGACGTGATGTCCGACGAGGCCAGGGTGTACATCACCGAGAAGTAGCCGGTGGCGCCGTCCGATTCCGCGGACACGAACAGCGGCTCGACCGCTTCGGGGTCCTGCAGGTAGATGCCGGCATAGCCCGATGCGCCCAGCTGGGCATAGTCGAGCTGGGCGGCCAGCAGGCCCTGCATCACGCCGGCATAGTCGGGCGCGGGGAACAGTTCGACCGGAACGCCGAGCAGTTCGGCAAGGTCTTCCTGAAGGCAGGCATTGTCACGCAGGCGGTCGGCGTCGTTTTCGCCGCCCAGAAGGCCGATGCGGAACACCGGAACGTCTTCGCGCCAGTCCTGTGCGAAGGCGGCAGGCGCGGTCAGGGCGGTTGCGCCCAGGACCAATGCGGTAAAGGTCTGCTTGAACATGGTAGCGTCACTCTGTGTTGTGTGAACGTAAGCCCGGGGGCGTGAAGCAGCGCAGCGCACCCCGTGATCCCCCAAAGCGTGCACCGGCTAAGCGCCCGGCGTGTCGCCTGCGTGACGGTTATGCAAAGAATTCGTAACTGTGCCCGGAGCTTGGCGGGTTGCCGCCCCGAAATCCCTTCTGTGTCCGGGCATTGCGGCACGCGGCACGGCATGCGGCGCACCGCTCACAGATCGGTGAGCTGGGCCGGTCCCGCCGCAACACCCTGTGGATAAACAACCGGGCGATGCTGCATCTTGTGGCCTTTCAACGTAAACGGGACCCCGATGACGCCAAAGGGGCGCTGCCTGTGGCGGTCTCTGCGCATTGTCACCAAAGCGTAACGCATGCGGCACATGGCTGTTACACTCCTGCGGAAAGGCCAGCGTGACCAGCCCGAAATCCCCATCCCGGAGTTTGCGAATGTTCGATGCCCCTGCCGCCGAGGCCCTGACCCTGTCCAATGCCAAGATCGTCACCGCCGACGCGGTGATCGAAGGCGCGGTGCGGGTCGAACAGGGGCGGATCGCAGGGTTGGGCCGGGCCACCGACGGGCGCGACATGGGCGGGCAATATCTGATCCCGGGCATCGTCGACATCCATACCGACCATGTCGAACGCCATGTCCATCCCCGCCTCGGCGTGCAATGGTCCTTCCTGCCTGCGCTGATGGCCCATGACGCGGTGGTGATCTCGGGCGGCACCACCACGGTGTTCGATTCGCTGTCGGTGGGGGCCTCGATGAAACGGCCCGAACGCCGTGAAATCCTGGGGCCGCTGGTGGATGCGCTGACCGACGGGCAGCGCCGCGGCATGTTCCGGGCCGATCACCTGCTGCATCTGCGCTGCGAAATCTCTGACCCCGCCACCATCGACCTGGTCGATGCCACCATCGATCACCCGCTGACGCGGCTGGTGTCGGTCATGGACCACACCCCGGGCGACCGCCAAAGCCCCGATGTGGAGAAATGGTTTCACCACATGATCCATGACATGGAGGTGGACGAGGCCGAGGGCCGCGTGATGATGGAGGACCTTTTCGTCCGGTCCCGAAAGATGGGCGCGAAGGTCCGTCACCATATCGTGCAATCGGCCCTGATCCGCGACCTGCCCCTGATGAGCCATGATGACCGGTCACTCGACCATGTGGCCGAGGCGGTGGGCGAAGGCATCCGGATCTCGGAATTCCCCACCACGGTCGAGGCCGCCCGTGCGGCGAAAGACGCAGGCATGGCGGTGGTCGCGGGCGCGCCCAATTACCTGCGCGGCGGGTCGCAATCGGGCAATGTCGCGGTGGCCGAGCTGCTGCGCCTCGGCCTCGTGGATATCCTCGCCTCGGACTATGTCCCGCGCAGCCCGCTCGATGCGGCCTTTGCCATCGCCGCCGACAAGGGCCAGGACCATGACCTGCCCGCCGCCCTGCGGCTGGTCACGCAGGCGCCCGCGCATCTGACCGGCCTGTCCGACCGGGGCACGATCACCGAAGGCGCCCGCGCCGATCTGGTCGCCATCCGTCTCGAAGCGGGTCAGCCCGTCGTCACCGCCGCCTGGCGTGCAGGCCAGCAGGTTTTCTGATCCCCGAAGGACATCCGCCCATGACCCCGCTGAAAATCGGTGCCGCGCTCGACGTGGCCGACCTGCCTGGCTTCCGCGACTGGCTGATTGCCGAGCAGCGCGACCTGGAGATACAGGATTTCCATGCAACCGAGGTTCTGAGGGGCGATTGGGAAGGGCTGGCGGCGCAGGCCAGGACCTATCTCGACGGGTTCGAAGGACGGCTGGGCATCCACGGCCCCTTCGTCCATGTGCCGATGAACTGCAACGATCCAGACCTGATGCCCATCGTCACCGACCGCTACCTGACCGGGCTGAAGGCCGCCATTGCCCTCGGGGCGACCCAGATGGTCGTCCATTCCCCCTTCACGATCTGGGATTACACCAATTTCGGCGACCACCCCGGCAGGGGCAATGCCCCATCGCTGAAGGATCAGATCATCGAGGCCTGCCATGACGTGATGCGTCCCGTTGTGGCCCGCGCGGCGGATGCTGGCGTGACGCTGGTGATCGAGAATTGCGATGACATCTCGCCCATGGACCGGCTCGACCTTGCGCGCAGTTTCGACAGCGACGCGGTGCGCCTGTCCATCGACACGGGACATGCGCATAATTCCTTCGGCACCCAGGGATCGGTCCCGGTGGATTACTTCATCCATGCGGCGGGGCCGTGGCTTCACCATGTGCACCTGCAGGACACCGACGGCTTCGCCGACCGGCACTGGGCGCCCGGGGATGGAACGATCAACTGGCCGAGCGTCTTTGCCGCGCTGGCCGATATCGACGCCGACCCGCACCTGGTGCTGGAGCTGCGCGACAAGACGGATGTTCCGAAAGGCTTCGATTATCTCCGGAACCGGGGCCTGGCGATCTGACGCGCCCCGCCCCCTCTTTGCTTTCCAGATACCTCTGCCGGAGGCAGCGTTTTGGTGCGCCACCGCCCTTCGGGCGACTTGAGCGCGGGGTTTGCACAACCGACCGGGGCGCCGCGTGCCGCCTCACGCCACCCGCGCACCCTGCACCCAGACGCCGCGCAGGACGGGCACACCCTCGATCACCCGGAACCGGATCAGGTCCGCCCGCAGCCCCTCGGCGATCCGCCCCCGGTCGATCAGGCCCGCCGCTTTCGCAGGCGCCGCCGTTACCGTCGCCACCGCGCGGGCCATGTCACCCCAAATCCCGGCCAGTTTCACCGCCGACCCCAGCAGCGCCGCGGGCACGTAATCGGACGACACCACATCGAGCAGCCCCGCCTCGGCCAGATCCCCGGCGGCCACATTGCCCGAATGCGACCCGCCCCGGATCAGGTTGGGGGCCCCCATCATCACTGCGATCCCGTGCTGGTGGCAGGCGCGCGCCGCATCGCCGGTCGTCGGAAACTCGGCCAGTGTGATCCCGTAGCCCGCCGACCGCGCGACATGGTCCACAGTCGTGTCATCATGGCTGGCGAGCGCCGCGCCCAACCGCTGCGCCGCCGCGACCGATGCCGCCTCGTGCCGGTCCCTCACCCGGTCGCCAAGCGCGATCCGTTCCCCCACATAGGCGTCGAAATCTTCCTTGCTGACGGCGTATTTGCCCCGGATATAAGCCTCGTACTGGCCGATATCGGTGAATTGCCGCTGCCCCGGTGTATGGTCCATCAGGCTGAGCAGCCCGACCCGGTCATCGGGGCCGAAACTGTCCAGTTCCTCCTCAAGCGTGTCAGAACAGATCTCGGCCCTCAGGTGGATGCGGTGGCTGATCTTCAGCGCGCCCGCCGCGTGCAGATGCAGGATTTCCGTGGCCAGCGCCCGCGCATAGGCCGGCATCCCGCCCCCCGGTCCTTCCTTGATCGACCCGATCCTGAGCGCGTCATAGACCGTGGTGATCCCGGTCGAGGCGAGTTCGGCGTCATGGGCGACGATCGCCGGACCATGGGGCCAATGCGCCGTTGGGCGCGGGCGCAGGTGACGCTCCAGATTGTCGGTGTGCAGCTCCACCAGCCCGGGCGCCACGAAATCGCCCTCGCAATCCACGGCACCTGGCGCGACGCGGGTCCCGTCGTGAAGCCCGGTGATCTCGCCCCGCGACACTTCCACTGCCCCCTCCATCACGCCCTGCGGCAGCACGAGACGGGCGTTGGCAAGCGTCAGGCGATCGGGCAAGGAGGCGGCGTCACGGGGCATCGGGAAGGGTCCGGTCATGAATGGGTTTCGGCGCTATGGCGTCTATGCGGTGCCCGAGGGCGATCTTTACGCAGCGGGCGCGGCCTGGCTCGGATGGGACAGCGTCAGCGGCACGCGCCTGCCCCATCCCACGGTCGCGGGCCTGCCGCAAGCCGCCGAGGAGATGACAGCCACCCCGCGCAAATACGGGTTTCACGGCACGATCAAACCACCGTTTTTCCTGGCCGGGGGCACGGACGCCGCCGCGCTTGATGCCGCGATGGCCGGGTTCTGCGCCACGCAGCCGCCCGTGCCATTGCCGCCACTTGTGGTGAAACGACTGGGCGGCTTTGTCGCCATCGTGCCCGACCGGCCCGATCCTGGTCTCGCCGCGCTGGCCGCGGCGACGGTCGAAGCGCTCGACCCCTTTCGCGCCCCGCCCTCCGATGCGGAACTGGCGCGCCGCCGCAAGGCAGTCCTCAGCGACCGGCAGGAGGCGCTGCTTTTGCAATGGGGCTATCCTTACGTGAAGGAGGAGTTCCGGTTTCACCTCACCCTCACAGGACGGTTGAGCATGTCCGAGGCGGAAGCGGCGCAAACCGCGCTTGCCGCGCATTTCGCACCGGTGCTGGACGCGCCCGTCACATTGGACAGTCTGTGCCTGATTGGGGAGGACGATGATGGCCGGTTCCACCTGATCCATCGTCACACCCTTTCGGGGTAAAGCGCCGTCAGGGCGGCGGCGATGCTGCCCTCCAATGCGCCGGAATTGTCGATCTCGGTCACCCGCACGCCAAGGGGCATCAGGGGTGCGGCGCGGGCCAGCCGCGCGGCGATCTCGGCCGCGCTTTCGCGCCCGCGTCCGGCCAGCCGCCCGGCCAGGATCTCGGGCCGGGCGGTCACCGCCAGCACGTGAACATGGGTGGGGCCAAAGACCTCCATCGCCTGGCTCACGACACCACGCGACAGGTTGGCCAGCGCATCGCGCCCGTCGGCCAGAACCTCGTGCACCGTCGCGGGAATGCCGTAGCTGAGCCCATGGGCCTGCCAGTCCAGCGCGAACATCCCCGCCGCGCGCATCCGGGCGAACCCCGCTTCGTCGATCCCGTCAAACGCCTCTCCCCCGGCCTCGGAAGGCCGGGTGATCACCCGGCGCACGCGGGTGAGGTCGGGGCGCGCCGCCACCAGCCCCTCCATCACCGAATCCTTGCCGACGCCCGAAGGCCCGACCACCGCGATGAACCGCCCCCGGCTCATGCAGCGGCCCTGGGGGTGAAGGCGCTGACATCAACCTCACGGTCGGCGACGCGATTGCGCGCCTCCAGATCGTGGAAAATGCCGACAATGGCCGCGCCCCCTGCCTTGGCTTCTTCGATCAGGGTCAGCACGGTTTCGCGGTTCTGGGCATCGAGGCTGGCGGTCGGTTCATCGAGCAACAGCGCCGGATAAGCATGGGCAAAGCCCCGCGCGATATTGACCCGCTGCTGTTCCCCGCCCGAGAAGGTGGTGGGCGACAGCGACCAGAGCGTTTCGGGAATGCGCAGGCGCGACAGCAGCGTCTGCGCCCGGCCGAACGCCACCTGCTCCTCCGCGCCGAGCGCCAGAAGCGGCTCGGCCACCACCTCCAGTGTCGGCACCCGGGGCACCACGCGCAGGAACTGGCTGACATAGCCAAGCGTTTCGCGGCGCAGCGCCAGGACCTCGCGCGGCTCGGCCCTGGTCAGGTCGATATCGCCGATCATGACCGACCCTGCCTGCGCCAAGTAGTTGCCGTACAGGATGCGCATCACGGTCGACTTGCCCGCCCCGCTTTTCCCGGTCAGCGCCACGCATTCGCCGGGTGCCACCGAAAACGCCGCCCCCTCCAGCACGGGTATGACCGCGCCGCCCTGATTGTGCAGGGTGAACTGCTTGCCAAGCCCCTGAACCTCGATCATCGCGCCTGCCCTTTCTTCTTGCCCGCAACACTCAAACCTGCAGCACCGAACTGACCAGAAGCTGCGTATAGGGCGCCTGCGGGTCGTCGAGGACCTGATCGGTCAGCCCGGTCTCGATCACATGGCCGCCCTTCATCACCATCAGCCGGTCGGCCAGCAGACGCACCACGGCCAGGTCATGGGTGACCACGATCGCCGACAGGCCCATGCGCCGCACCAGCCCGCGAATGAGGTCCAGAAGGCGCGCCTGCACGCTGACGTCGAGACCCCCGGTCGGTTCATCCATGAACACCAGGCGCGGACCCGTGACCAGGTTACGCGCGATCTGCAGCCGCTGCTGCATGCCCCCCGAAAACGCCGCCGGGCGGTCATCGATCCGGTCGCCTGAAATCTCCACCCGGTTCAGCCAGTCGGTGGCGGCCTCACGGATCTCGCCGTAATGGCGCGCCCCCACGGCCATCAGGCGTTCACCGACATTGCCGCCTGCACTGATCCGCATCCGCAAGCCATCGCGCGGGTTCTGGTGGACGAAGGCCCAATCGGTGCGCCCGAGCATCCGCCGCTCGGGCTCGGACATTTGCAGCACGTCGCGCGGCCCCTCGGCGCGGGTGTCGAAGATGATCTCGCCCGCATCCGGGGCCAGGTGCCCCGCCAGGCAATTGAGCAGGGTCGACTTGCCCGACCCGCTTTCGCCCACGATCCCCAACACCTCGCCGGGATAGAGCCGGAACGACACATCGGCACAGCCGATCCGCCCGCCATAGGATTTCGTCAGCGACTGCACGTCCAGAAGCGGTGTCATGCGCCCATCCCCTTCATCTTTCCAGAAATACGCATCCCCACACCCGCCACCCCTCGCGCGGCAAGGCTGAAGGCGCCGTTTTCCTGCAGGAAAACGCATCGGAAAGCTGCAGTTTTCCCACCCGGAAACCTGCAGGTTTCCGCCCCAGTCATGCCGCCTGCTCCGCCTGCCGGGACGCGCAGTAATCGGTGTCGGAGCACACGAACATCCGCCCGCCCGCATCATCGACGATCACCTCGTCGAGATACGTATGCTCGGCCCCGCAGAGCGCGCAGGGATGCGGCGCCTTGGAAGGGTCGAAGGGGTAGTCGTCGAAATCGAGGCTCACCACCTTGGTATAGGGCGGCACCGCGTAGATCCGCTGTTCCCGCCCTGCGCCGAACAGCTGCAGGGCCGCGCTTTCCAGTTTGGGGTTGTCGAATTTCGGGATCGGGGACGGGTCCATCACATACCGGTCCTCGACCGTCACCGGATAGGCATAGGCGGTGGCGATCTCGCCATGGCGCGCGATGTCCTCGTAGAGCTTCACATGCATCAGCCCGTAATCCTCCAGCGCATGCATCCGTCGCGTCTCGACCTCGGAGGGTTCGAGGAACCGCAGGGGTTCGGGGATCGGCACCTGGTAGACGAGGATCTGATCCTCGGTCAGGGGCGTCTCGGGGATGCGGTGGCGTGTCTGGATGACGGTGGCCTCATTGGTGTGTTCGGTTACCGCGACCTCTGCGACCTTCTGGAAAAACTTGCGGATCGACACCGCGTTCGTCGTGTCATCGGCGCCCTGGTCGATCACCTTGAACGTATCCTCGGGTGTCAGGCAGGCCGCCGATACCTGCACGCCACCTGTTCCCCACCCGTAGGGCATTGGCATTTCGCGGCTGGCAAAGGGCACCTGGTAGCCCGGCACCGCGACCCCCTTCAGGATCGCACGTCGGATCATCCGCTTGGTCTGTTCGTCGAGATAGGCGAAATTATAGGCGGTTTCCGACGTCTCAGGCATGAACAGGCTCCAAAAAACGCAAGTCTGTCGAACGGGTTAGAAAGAGCTTGGCAAGAAAATTGCCCGACTCCCCCAAGGGTTGAGCGATCCTTTCACAGGCCGGGCTACCTCGTGCAGTGTCGGCGGAATGTGAGCCGCAAGAGCGGAGACCCGTGCCATGATCGAATTCCTGCTGGTGGGCGGCCTTGCCTTCACGATGTTTCTGGGCGTCTTCCTGATGCTTTTGCTGGCCACCCGGCGCCACCATGGGGACGGGGCGGAAAACACCGCGCGCCGGGCCGAGGTGGTGTTTGCCCGTGTCGAGGCCGATGCCGAGGCGCGGCGCCGCGCGACCCTGCGGGAACGCTGAAGCCCGGCTCATTCGGCCGCCTCAGGCTGCGGGGCAGCCTTCCCGGCAAGCGCTTCGGCCCGGATACGGCGAATGAGTTCCAGCTCGGACTGGAAATCGACGTAATGGGGCAGCTTGATATGCTCCAGGAATCCCGTCGCCTGCACGTTGTCGCAATGGTAGAGGACGAACTCGGTATCCTGCGCCGGTGCGCCGGTGTCGTCTTCGCCCAGTTCTTCCCACCGCATCGCCCGGTCGACCAGCGCCATGGAAATCGCCTTGCGCTCGGAATGGCCGAAGACCAAGCCGTAGCCGCGCGTGAATTGCGGCGGTTCCGATTTCGAGCCGAGGAACTGGTTGACCGTTTCGCATTCGGTCAGCTGCACCTCGCCGACCTCGATCGCGAAACCCAGTTCCGGGATATCGACCTCCACCGGCACGCGACCCACGCGCAGCTCGCCCACGAAAGGGTGGTTGCGGCCATAGCCACGCTGCGTGGAATAGGCCATCGACAGCACGAACCCCTCGTCGCCCCGCGTCAGAGCCTGCAGTTTCAGTGACCGGTCTGAGGGCAAGTCCAGGGGTTCCCGCGTCAGGTCGCGCGGGGTTTCTTCCCTGAACAGCCCCGCCTGATGCCGCCGCTCCATCTCGGGCAGGACAAACCGGCCTTCGGTCAGATCGACGGGTGCGGCGGCTTTCGGCAGTTCCGGCTGGATCAGATCCTCGCGTGCCAGGAACTCCGTCACATGGGGTTTCGGCTTCGGATCGGCTTCGGCCTGCGGCGCGCTCTCGGGGGTGTTGCCTTCGGCGGCCAGCGCGAAATCCAGCAGACGATGCGTGTAATCGAAGGTCGGCCCGAGGATCTGCCCGCCAGGCAGGTCCTTGAAGGTGGCCGAGATGCGCCGGTCACAGTCCATCGCGCCCGTGTCGACGGGGGTCGACGCACCAAAGCGCGGCAGAGTGGTCCGGTAGGCGCGGATCAGGAACACCGCTTCGATCAGGTCGCCCCGCGCCTGCTTGATCGCCAGCGCGGCAAGGTCGGGGTCATAGAGCGAACCCTCGGCCATCACCCGGTTCACGGCCAGAGCCAGCTGTTCGCGGATCTGCGCAAGGCTCAGTTCCGCGATATCGGTATCGCCCCGACGCTCCTCGGCCAGCCAGGCATGGGCATTGTCGATGGCGCGTTCGCCACCCTTGACCGCGACATACATGGCCTAGCCCTCCGCCACTCTGGTGCTGCGCGGCAGGCCGGCCAGACGGTCGCCACAGGTGAAATAGCAGTCGTAGCCAAGCGGAAACCGCCGCCGGTTGGCCTGAAAGGCGGCCGCCTCGGGCAGGCTCAGCCGCGCCTCCGTCTCGATGCCCGGCCCGGTCAGTCGCGCCCCGGTCGCGGTCAGCACGGGCATCTCGACAATCAGGGTGGCGGAACGGTCAGGGTATTCGGACGTCCCGGTCCGGTAACGATCCAGCGGGGCCAGCGCAGGCCAGGTGCCCAGCGCGAAATCCGCATCATCGGCGCGGACCAGCCGGGCGCCGGTGTGAAACCGCACCCAGTCGCGCAGCGCCTCGGCGTCATGGTCCCCGGCCAGATGCAGCCCCGTGGTCCCGTCGCACAGCGTCAGCAGCAGAACACCGGCAGCCATCGAACAAGGCGCGGGCGGCGCGGCGCCGGTGACGGTTTCGATCCGGCCCGGACGCGCCAGCGCCTGCAAGGCGGCGCGAAAGGCGCGGGCGGCGTCGCGGGGCGGGTCAGCAAAGCCACCGGTCAGGGTATCGGTGTCCATCATCCCTCTCCCCGCACCATGGTGAAGAATTCGACCCTGGTGGCCGCCGCCTTGCGCGCCCGGGTTTCACGCCGCGCCTCGGCGGTGGCGCGCAGCGGGGCCAGCACACCGTCCTCCAGCGCCGCCCCCTCACCTGCCTCGAACAGCGCATCGATCAGCGCCACGATGCGGGCGGCGCCCTTGTCGCGCCCCTGCACGGTGCCATGCCCGACCGCGCCCCCGTCCAACCGCAGGGTGCAGCGCGTGACCGTCATTTCCCCGAGATTAAAGGCTGCGCCCACGGCGCCGGCGCGCCCCCTGACCATCACCGTTCCGATCTCGGGCGGGCGCAGATCGGCATGGGCAGGGGCAAGCCCCGTACCCGCCCAGAGCGCGGTCAATTGCGCCGGGTCCGCCTTGGCCAGAAGCGACAGCCGTTCCTGTCGCGCCGCCTGAGCGGGAGAGAGAGTGGTAGGGGCGGTCACAGACATCTTGCGGATTTGTCGGTTTATTTATACAACTAGACAAATCCTTACGCGGCCGCCCCTGAGTCGGCAACGCCCGTTTCATGAAGTTTCGGTGACACCCATGGCCCGCCCCGCCCTTTGGACCACGATTCATCACCGGCTCAGCAGCGAGATCGCCGCCGGTCATTATGCCCCCGGCGACCGGCTGCCGACCGAGGCGGAACTGTCGGCGCGTTTCGGCGTCAACCGCCACACCGTGCGCCGTGCGCTGCAGGCGCTGGCCGAAACCGGTACCGTGATCGCACGGCGCGGCGCGGGCGTTTTCGTGCAGCACAAGCCGACCCGTTACCCGATCGGCAAACGCGTGCGCTTTCACCGGTCACTGCAGGCGGCGGGCCATGTGCCGGAAAAGCGGGTGCTGATGCTGGCGACGCGACCAGCGGATGCGCGCGAGGCACAGGCGCTGGCCCTGTCCGAAGGGGAAATGGTGCATCTCTACGAAGGGCTGTCGCTGTCCGATAGCGCGCCGATTGCCTTTTTCCGGTCGGCCTTCCCCGCCGCGCGGTTTCCGGGCCTTCCGGAAGCGCTGCGCGCCGATCCGTCAGTCACGGCGGGTTTCGCCGCGCATGGCCTGGCCGATTATACCCGCGCCTGGACGGAGGTGACCGCGAAATCCGCCGACCCGGCGCTGGCAGGCCACCTGTCGATCCCGCCCGGCGCACCGGTCCTGCGCAGCGTGGGCGTGAATATCGACGCCGACGACCGTCCGGTCGAATACGGCCGCACCTATTTCGCAGGCGACCGGGTGACGCTGAATTTCGGCGGAGATGACCCGGCGCATGAAGCGAGACCGGAATAGGCGGAATACTGCAAAGCAGGGTCACGTCCGAAACCGTGCTCAAGTCGCCGGAAGGGCGGTAGCGCGAAAATGGGACTGGCGCACCCGAGAGGATTCGAACCTCTGGCCTCTGCCTTCGGAGGGCAGCGCTCTATCCAGCTGAGCTACGGGTGCGTGCGGCAGCGGTATACCGATGGTGGCGCCGCCTTACAATCGGAAAGCGCGGTGGGACATGGGACGGCCCCTGGCAACCTATCCGATGGGAAAAGCCGGGTCTGGCCATTGACCTGAGCCTCACAAGATGCATGTTTGCGACATGGATGTTCTGTAAACGACATTTCCGCCGGCGACTTTCGCGGCGCAATACCCCTTGGGGGGTCCATGCGTTCACCACTGACATCCAGAAACACCACCACAGGCATCATGCAGCACCAGATCGTTCCCGCCGTTCCGGCCAAAACCCGTCCGAAACCGTTCAAACGGGTGGCCGTGCTTGGTGCGGGCGCATGGGGCACGGCGGTGGCCGCGACCTTCGCCAAGGCCGGGGTGCCGACGCGCATCTGGGGCCGGGATGGGCGTGTCTGCGACACCATCAACGCGACCGGGCAGAACCCGCGCTATCTGCCCGACGTGCCGCTGCCCGGATCGCTCAGGGCCATGGCCGACATGGAAGCGGCGGTTGAGGGGGCCGGTGCCGTGGCGATTGTCGTGCCCTCGCGTTCCGTGCGCAGCCTTGCACGGCAACTGGCCGAATACCTGCCCGCCGATGTGCCGGTCGCCGTCTGCGCAAAGGGGATCGAGGCCGAAACCGGCCTGTTGATGACGCAGGTCGCCGAAGAGGAACTGGGTGGCAACCCCGTGGGCTGTGTCTCTGGCCCGACCTTCGCCGCGGAAACCGCGCTTGGCCATCCGACGGCAGCGACCGTCGCCTTTCCCTTCACCCATCGCGACCGGCTGGACCCCGATGCCAGCCCCGCCGTGCGCATGGCGGTGTCGCTGTCGACCGAAAGCTTCCGCGCCTATGTCTCGGACGATCTGGTGGGGGTAGAAATCGGCGGCGCGGTCAAGAACGTCATCGCCATCGCCTGCGGGATGATGACCGGCGCAGGTTTCGCCGAAAATACCCGCGCCGCCTTGATCACCCGCGGCATCGACGAGATGAAGGCCCTGGCCGAGGCATTGGGCGGGCGGCGCGAGACCGTCACCGGCCTGTCTGGCATGGGCGATCTGACGCTGACCTGTTCCAGCCCCACCTCACGCAACATGGCGCTTGGCCTGCAACTGGGCCGGGGCACGCCCCGTGATGCCTGTTTCGACGGCAGGCCGGTGGTGGTGGAAGGCGAGATGAACGCGCGGTCCGTGACCGACCTGGCCCGTCGTGTCGGGGTGTCCATGCCCATCGCCGAGGCGGTGCGATCGGTCCTGCATGAGGGCGCCGATCTGGGCGCCACCTTCGCCGCGCTCTGGGCGCGGCCCATCGAGGCCGAGCCGCGCGCGCTCGACCTGTCCTTCGACCACCCGGCCTCGGCCGGGGCCATCCGCCAACTTGCAGAAAGGTTTTCATGACGCAGCCGACCCAATCCGCAGCCACCCCCGACCTGTCCACCAAGCCGCTGGTGCTGGCCACCGATCTCGACGGAACGTTTCTCGGCGGGTCGGACGAGGCCCGCCGCAGGCTCTATGACTGGATCGAGGGCAACCGTGCCGAGGTCGGGCTGATCTTCGTGACCGGGCGCGACCCGGGCTTTGTCCGCACGCTGACGCGCAAGCATGGCGTGCCGAAACCCGATTACGTGGTGGGCGATGTGGGCACCACCATCGCCTCGGTCGATGACGACCACCTGCTGGCCCCGATCGCCGAACTCGAGGCCGAGATCGCCGCCGCCTGGGGCAATGCCAGCGCCCGGGTGCAGGCCGCGCTGCACCGGGTGCCGGGGCTGCGGCTGCAATCGACCGGGTTCCGTTACCGGGTCAGCTATGACATGGACCCCGACCGGTTCGACCCCGCCGCCCATGACATCGTGGCCGATATGGGGCTCGACGCGCTGGTCTCGGCCGACCGTTTCTTCGACGTTCTGCCAAGGGGTGTCAGCAAGGGGCCATCTCTGTTGCGCCTGCTTGCCCATCTGGGCGTGCCCAATGACCGCTGCCTTGTGGCCGGTGACACGCTGAACGACCTGTCGATGCTGGCCCTTGGCCTGCCCGCCGTCGCCGTCGGCAATTCCGAGCCGGCATTGCTCGAGGCGCTGAAGGGCCAGGACCATGTCCATTTCGCAGGCGGTGAAGGCGCGGCGGGCATCGCCGAGGCGATCCTGGCCTTCGACGCGCTCCGCCGCGCCGCAGCCTGAGCAGACGCGCCCATGCCCTCGGATCTCGTCATCGTCTATCACCGCCAGCCCTATGAGGAGGTCGAGGAAGACGGCCGTATCGTGCTGAAGGAAAACAGCAGCCCCAACGGCATCGTGCCGACGCTGAAAAGCTTTTTCGGCGCGGTCGATCACGGGGCCTGGATCGCGTGGAAACTGGCCGAGGACCCGTCGAACCCCGATTTCGAACAGGTGATCGAGGTCGAGGATGATTACGGGACCTATTCAGTGTCGCGCCTGCCGCTGTCCCCCCATCAGGTGCGAGAGTTCTACCACGTCACATCCAAGGAAGCGTTCTGGCCGATCCTGCACAGTTTCAAGGAACGCTACAATTACGACCCTGTCGACTGGCCCAATTTCCGTGAGGTGAACTGGACCTTCGCCGAGGCGGCCGCGGCCGAGGCGGCCGAGGGCGCATTGGTCTGGGTGCACGATTATAATCTCTGGCTGGTGCCGGGATATCTGCGCAAGCTGCGCCCCGATCTGCGCATTGCCTTCTTCCACCACACGCCCTTCCCCGCCGCCGACGCGTTCAACGTGCTGCCCTGGCGCAAGGAGATCATCGAAAGCCTTCTGGCCTGCGACGATATCGGCTTTCACATCCCGCGTTTCGCGGCCAATTTCGTCTCGGCCGCGCGCAGCCTGTTCGACATCGACGCGGTCGAACGCGAACCGGTGCCCGGGAAATGGCTGTCCGAGGGAACGGCATTGATGGAACGCACGATGCCCGTGCGGCTGACCCATGGCGATCGCAGCGTGTCGGTCAGCGTGACGCCGGTGGGCGTCGATGTGGCATATATCGAGGACAACGCCAGGTCCGATGATGCCGCCAGGCTGACCGCCGAAATCAGAGAGGAACTGGGCGACACGAAGCTGATCCTGTCAGTCGGGCGCACCGATTACACCAAGGGCGGGATCGAGCAACTGGCCAGTTTCGAACGGGTGCTGGAGGACAACCCGGACCTCATCGGCAAGGTCCGCCTGATGCATGTCTCGGTGCCCGCCAACCGCAACATGGCCGTCTACGAAAACATCCAGAACGAAATCGAACAGACGGCGGGCCGCATAAACGGCCGCTTCGGATCGCTGGACTGGCAGCCGATCGCCCTGATCTCACGCGCGATCCCTTTCGTGGAACTGGTATCCTATTACCGGGCTGCCGATGTTGCCTGGATCACGCCGCTGGCCGACGGGATGAACCTGGTGTGCAAGGAATTCGTCGCGGCCCGCGTCGATGGCGACGGTGTGCTGGTGCTGTCGGAATTCGCGGGTGCCGCGGTGGAACTGGGCAGCGCGGTCCTGACCAACCCGTTTTCGAACCGGTCCATGGACAGCGCCATCGTCTCGGCGCTGGAGATGCCCGAATACGAACGCCGCACCCGCATGGCTAGCCTGCGCGAGGTGGTGCATGGCAACACCGTGCGCGACTGGCGGCCCGGACGGCTGAGCATAAGAAAACCCGGGGTCGCCGCGTGACGTGAGATACGTCTGTGGCGACGGGGATCGGGTGGTGCCCCCACACGGACTCGAACCGCGGACCTACTGATTACAAATTTTCTTCGCCCTATTATTTTTCAACAACTTATGGTATGGTTTACACATGATGTTTATAACTAAGTAGGTACCATGGCGCCTCCAGCAGACACACCACCTGCCATTCGCTTGTACAAGGGTTTGTCGATTTATCGCGTTGCCAACTCGCCTAACTGGATGGTGCGGGTTTGGGATCGCAAGCGCAAGAAGTACCTAGTCAAGTCAACAGGGCAGTCGTCATCGATATTGGCGAAAGATGCCGCTCAGGAATTGGCAATTGCACTACTCAAGTCAGAGGTCCGCGTTGAGACAGAATACACCTTCAAGCATTTCGCGCAAAAACTGCTCAACAAGACCAAAGTCAAAGCGGATAAAGGAGAACTCAGTAGCCAATATGTAAAGGCAATGCATTGGGCGATCCTGAACGCTGACTGGGGGCTCGTTGACTACTTTGGTGAACACGACGTTCGACAATTGCGCACCAGTGATTGGCAGGAGTACTTAGACTGGCTCTACAAAAAACGCCCTGACCTGTCACCATCAACGCGTAACACCCTGTCCGCAACTTTTCGAAACGTCTTGAAGATCGCTCAAAGTGACGGCGCAATCGGCGACGTGCCTCAAACACCACGAACAAGACAACGCGACAACCCCCGTCCTTTCTTTCGTTTTCATCCACTGGCTCCAAAGGCTAAAGATGCATACAAGAAATTGCTTCGCGGCGCTGAAACGATGGCAGAGGACGAAGTAATCGTTCGAGGAACGCCAGTCACGACTGAGTTGTATGATCTAATATTGTTCCTTGTGCATTCATTCGTACGCCCCATTTCAACTGAGCTTTACGCACTGACCCACAATGATGTTATGAGCGCTCAAAATCCCAAACGGCTGGTTTTGACAATAAAAAACGGCAAGACAGGATATCGAAGTTCAAACACGATGCCGGGTGCTGTTTCCGTATACGAAAGAATCTGCAACCGGCAGCAAGCCTACAATGGTGACACATATTTGTTCTTGCCAGAATACAAAAACAGAACAACAGCCGCCAAAGTCATACAGAGACAATTTGGCGCTTTACTTGATCGAACTGATCTACAGACAGACCAGTATACTCAAAAAAAACACACATTGTACTCACTTCGCCACACAGCAATTTGCATGCGTATTATTCATAGCGAGGGAAAAGTAAACATTTTCAATCTAGCCAAGAACGCTGGCACGAGTGTTGATCAAATTGAAAGATTTTATGCTAAATACCTGCCCCTTTCGAGTGAAATGGCGAAAAACTTGCACAGCTTTGGCGAATAAACTGCATGATAGACCTGCGCTATTGGTATGCCGTTTTCGGCATGAGCCATAAAATCTTTCTTGTCGTGCATGGCTAAATGGGAAAAACAACAGTGATAAGATATTTGGCAATTTATTCATTTGACAATAATAAGAATTGAAGGCGCGAAAAAAGCGCGCCTCCTTAGATAGATTGTAGCGAATAGGGAAACACAATGCGACGTTTGCGTCAGGCGATGTGATAGTTTTCCCAATCTATGGTGGCAGAACGTTCTTTTGTAATGTATTTATACCAACCCAACACGTCAGAGCAGCGTTGAATATCAATTTCTTTGTCGGCAAATAATGTTTTTGACCAACTCGCTTTTACCCTTTCCCTGAACAAGTCATCATTGTTCGGGATGGGATTTTTTATTGCCAAATGATAATGCAGCCGACCTGAGTGCGATGTCTCTAAAACGGGAATAATATTTAGCGACGTTTTATACCTTCGGGCGGCAGAGCCAAAATACTTTCTGCTGATAAAATTTCGAAAATGCCTTAGGTTTTGGGAAGCATATATTTCATCAAGCCTTTTCCCATCGGTATACTGTTTCATTGTTAGAGTAACGGCGTAGGCTTCAGATTCTGACCATTTCGGAAAAAATTCCAATAGCTCTTTTCTCATTTATAAATCCCTTCTGTGTACTGAATATATATATAATACCACAGAATCCTAAATTCAGAAGGAAAAAGCGCATGAAAAACTTTACGGATTTTCGAGACCCGACACACGCCCTCAATGAAAGCGCTATTCGCGCTTCTGCTCTTGCCACATATGGCGCAAAGGCACGGAACGAAGGAGATGCCTCTTTGCGATCATTCAATGACGGAAAGCAATCACTAAAACTTCGCGGAAATAACCTCTCAATTGAAGATCGATTGGAGCGTATCGAGAACGCACTCCATAATCTTTTTGACGGGTTGATCGCTCAAAGACGCCAAATCGGCAACAGCGTTGCTATTGACGTAATCGGACACACTCTGAGCGCCAAGACTCGAAAGCCTAGATGATGCAGGCTGTCGGTCGACTTCATTCAACGACTGATTATCAAATTGCCATTATGTAATCAGTTTCAATAAGTCATTGATCTAAAACGGCTAATAATTTTTAGCTGAATATTTACATGCCCGACTCATTATTTATTATCAAAATATCAATTTGATATAATAGGTGCGTTATGCGACTAGGTAAGCAAGCGAAGACCCTCTCTAAAGGTCAGGTCAACTCGCTCACGGCATTCTTGTTAGGTCGCCGACATGGTCTGCGCGATCAGACAGTTTTTCTTTTGTCCGTGAAAGCCGGTCTACGAGCCAAAGAAATTGCCCACTTGCGTTGGTCTATGGTGTTGGCATCGGACGGCGAGGTAGGAAGCGCGATCTACTTGACTGACAGCGCTTCTAAAGGAAGCTCAGGGCGAGTGATACCTCTCAACAAACAGCTACAGACAAACCTCAGACAGATGCTACAGGTCGCTCGGCAGCAGCGTAACTTCGACCCGCTGACAGCCTATGTCATAACCACTGAGCGGTCTGAACGGACATCCCCACAAGCTGTGGTGAACATGTTCAGGCGTTGGTACCAAGACGTCGGTCTCTTGGGATGCTCGTCGCATAGCGGTCGTCGAACTTTTATCACAAACGCTGCCAAGAAGATCAGCACTGTCGGCGGGTCACTGCGGGACGTTCAAGCCTTGGCAGGTCATTCGTCGTTGGCGGTCACTCAACGCTATATCGACGGAGACAGTGAAGCGAGAACAAAGATTGTCGATTTAATCTAAAACATCCCAGCCGTCACCTCGTTTTCAAAATTACAGTCAAAAAACCAATACATGGCAAAAAAACTGCGCGGGCTTGATTTCTCTCAATTACATTGAGAAATGCCGCCGCCTCTGGTGACCCAACGATAATGCTTGGACATCGGTAAGTCTAAATATTACTTACCAATGTTACGGCAGACAACCCTTACTGTTTGAGCCTGCATGTTACAGAACTTATACGAAAGTTACTTGAATCCATCATCAATTTTATTGGATACCTTGATGATTACACTAACAAGCCACCAGCCGATGACAAAGGCAGCAATTCCGCCGAGGATTTCCATATGATTACTCCTGTTAAGTTTTCAAAAGGTGACGATTTATACTCAAATCCGAGACAAAATCCTGTTGCCGCCCCCATACTTACCCAAACCATACCATTGGGCGCATGATACCAATTTGTTGCTAAAAAGTCCATAGAAAATATTAATTATGTAGCCAATAGCGGTATAGCCAATGAGCAAATTAAAAGAAAAAATCAAAGTGATTTTGTGGCACCTCCGTATATAAGTAATAAAATTTTGCGCAAAGAAAGCAATTATTAACGCCAGTAAGTGCGACCAGTGCATCTAAATTATACAGCTGCCCTATTAGCTGCTGACCATTCTCGGATGTCTTTCGCGATGCACTTCAATAAAAAAATAATTCGCTCGACATTTCCATCAGTCATGGCGCCAATTATTTCGCCGCCGACCATTATGTCAAGATTATTGAATATCGTGCTTCTTGTCTTGATCTCTCTGCCTTGCTTCAAAGGAAGCTTACCATGCACGATACGTATTTCGCCAATTTTGCTAGTTGCGCATAGCGAGTAGTATATTGCGCGGTCAGTAAACAACATGAACTCTTCTCTGTAGAGATTGATCAAGACATAAGGCAATTCGCCACTTTCAAGCTTATACCCGGCTCCACGCAAGTGCCTTTTAACTAATTCAGCGTTGATTGCACGTGATTTTTCAATAAAGTGCACATCAGGATGGAACTGCTTTTTTTTGTAAAAAGCAAGCAACACAAGTCCAACGCCAAATGTCATTAAGGCTAACGTTCCCACAAATGTGAACATAACAAGCTTATCAATCAACGAAACAGACCGTTGCCCCACGAACACCCTTTTGGATGAATTTTCGTATATAAAACGTCTAGTGTGTTTGTACATGTCTTTCACTAATGGGCACACGTCAGCCGCAAAGGAGGTTGATTGATGGATCTACAGCCGTCAACCTACTTTTGTGTTGCCCCCTTTCAATTCTCCGGTCACACCAGTTTTGCCGTATCAATTCGGCGCTCGTAGCCATGATTAGCATCATATTGCCGAACAGCCAGATCTAACGGCAACTGTGAGCTACGACTTCAGCGCCAAGAATCGTGCGCGTGATTACGCCAGCAATGTTTATAACTATTTACAACTAATTGTTGACAACAGTTATGCTGCAATACTTTTTTCAAGTGTCTGAAATTGTTGAATTTTATGGTGCCCCCACACGGACTCGAACCGCGGACCTACTGATTACAAATCAGTTGCTCTACCAGCTGAGCTATAGGGGCACGCCGCTGCTATAGGTCAGCATCATGACGCTGTGCAAGGGCGGCTTCGCGTTTGCGTCCGCCCCGGCGCCGGTTTAGCTTGGCGCGCAAACACTGGGTCAGGGGACAGGGCCGCCATGCAGGTCGTCTATCACATCGGCGCGCCGGGCACCGACGATGACCTGCTTTTGGGTTCGCTTTTGAAAAACCGCGCAGCATTGGCGCGCCAGAACATCATCGTGCCGCCCCCCACCCGCTATCGCACCGTCGTGCGAGACACGGGCAATGCGCTGGAAGGCCGGCCCGCCAATGACGAGGTGCAGGCCGCCCTGATCGACGCCATCGTCGACGAACACCGGATCGACCGGCTGATCCTGTCCGACCCCCGTTTCATCTGCATCAACCGCCTGGTCGTGCAGGGCCCCCAGATCTGGCCGATGATCGACCGCAAGGCGGCGCAGCTGCGCGGCCTGTTCCCCTCGGCCGAGGTCGAGTTCTTCATCGGGATGCGCGACCCGGCGACGCTGATCCCCGAGCTTTGGAAAACCTCGAAGATCTCGGATTTCGAGGAATTTACCGCCAACATGCAGCCCCATGCCGTGGCGTGGTCGGAAATGCTGCGCCGGCTGCGCAACGCCCTGCCCGATTGCCCGGTGACGGTCTGGTGCAACGAGGACACGCCGCTGCTGTGGGGTGAGATCCTGCGCGAGATGGCTGCCATCGGCGCCGACATGCCGCTCGATGGTGAGGACGACCTGGTCGAAACGATCATGGACCCCGAAGGCTTCGACCGGCTCAGGGCCTATCTGCGCGACACGCCGCCCGAAACCGAGATGCAGCGCCGCCGCATCGTGGCGGCCTTCCTTGACCGCTACGCCCGCGAGGACGCCATCGAGGAAGAGCTGGACCTGCCCGGCTGGACAGAGGAGCTGATGGCCGACCTGACCGAAAGCTACGAAAACGACATGGAGGTGATCGCCCGCCTGCCGGACGTGACGCTGCTGGCGCCCTAGCGCATCCCGAGCGCGTCCTTGTAAAGCTCCAGCACCGCCTCTTCCTCGGCGATGTCATCGGGTTCGCGTTTCCTGAGCGCGATCACCTTGCGCATCACCTTCGTGTCATAGCCGCGTGCCTTGGCCTCGGCCATCACCTCTTTCTGCTGATCGGCGAGGTCCTTTTTCTCGGCCTCCAGCCGCTCGAAGCGTTCGATGAACTGCCGCAACTCATCGGCGGTGACGCGATAGCTGTCCTGCGGGGCGTCGGGCGTGTCCATGGGTGTCTCCGGTGTTCGGGCTGCTCAGGTGCGCCTTCTAGAAGCGCCGACGCCCCATCGCAAGGCTTGCCGCACCGCGCGTAATCGCCTACGTCAATTATCGTGGACGCAAGGGAGACGCGCGCGATGACATGGCTCGTGATCGTGGGAACGGGGCTGGCGGTGATCGGCCTGTTCGTTCTTGGCTATTGCATCTATGCCGCCATCGCCGCCAAGCGCGCGGGCCTGCCCGACCCGGAACTGCGCGAAAGGCTGCAACGGATCGTGGGCCTGAACATGGGCGCGCTTCTGGTGTCGGTGCTTGGCCTGATGAGCGTGGTGATGGGCGTGTTTCTCGCCTGACGCCGCGGGCCCGGCCCTACAGCGCCGCCCCCACCAGTGACCCGATCACCGAAGTCGCGGCCATTGCCGCGCAGCCCAGCACGACGACGCGGATCGCGGCCTTAGCCGGTTTCGCGCCTCCGGCCCGCGCCCCCAACGCCCCCAGGCTTGCCAGCGCCACCACCGTCGCCACCGCGATCCAGATCGTGACCACCGGCATCGGCGCCAGCCCCACCACGATGAAAGGCACCGCCGCGCCCGAGGCGAAGGTCATCGCCGATACCGTTGCCGCCTGCACGGGCATGGGCGGCGCCAGATCGGTCAGGCCGATCTCGTCACGCATATGGGCGGTCAGGGCGTCATGGTCGGTCAGTTGCTGCGCCACGTCGGCGGCCAGGTCCGGGCTGACGCCGCGCGCCTCGTAGATCGCGGTCAGTTCGGCCAGTTCGCCCTCGGGATTGTCGCGCAACTCCCGCCGTTCCTTGGCCATATCCGCGCGTTCGGCATCGGCCTGGCTGGAGACCGAAACATATTCCCCTGCCGCCATGCTGAGCGCCCCCGCCGCGATCCCCGCCGCCCCTGCCAGCAGAAGCGTCGGGCGGTCCACCCCGCCCGAGGCCACGCCCACCAGCAGCGACGCGGTGGACAGGATCCCGTCATTGGCGCCCATGACGGCCGCGCGCAGCCACCCGGTGCGGCCCGAAAGATGCGGCTCGGCATGGGCCGACATCACGCCATGACCATTGGGGCGCACCATCAGCCGAGGCCGACCTTGCCGGGGTTGAAGATATTGCCCGGGTCGATGCCGCGCTTGATCGCCCGCATCACCGCCATCGCCTCGGGCCCCAGTTCGCGTTCCAGATAGGCGGCCTTGCCCTGCCCGATCCCGTGCTCACCGGTGCAGGTGCCGCCCATCCCGATCGCCAGATCATTGAGCCAGCCGACATAATGTTCGGCGCGCGCGACCTCCGCCGCGTCCTCCATGTCGATCAGCAGAAGCACGTGGAAATTCCCGTCGCCCACATGCCCCACGACGGGTGCGACGAAGCCCATCTCGGCGGCCTTTTCCTGCGCGGCGACCACGCAATCGGCCAGCCGCGACACCGGCACGCAGACATCGGTGGAAATTCCCTTGGCCCCGGGGCGCAGCCCGAGGCTTGCCCAATAGGCATCATGGCGCGCCTGCCAGAGCGCCGTGCGCTCTTCCTCCCGCGTGGTGAAGGTGAAGCCGGTGCCGCCCGCATCCCCCGCGATCTCGCCGAAGACCTCGGCCTGTTCGGTCACGCCGGCCTGCGTGCCGTGGAACTCCAGCAGCAACAACGGCGTCTCGGGCAGGCTGAGCCTGGAATAGGCGTTCACGGCCTTCACGGTCAGCGCGTCCAGCAATTCGATCCGCGCCACCGGCAGCCCGTATTGCACCGTCGCGATCACCGCGTCGCAGGCCGCCTGCACCGACGGAAAAGAACAGGTCGCCGCCGAGGCTGCCTCGGGGATGCCCTGCAGGCGCAGCGTCAGTTCCGTGATCAGGCCAAGCGTGCCCTCGGACCCCACCATCAGGCGCGTCAGGTCATAGCCCGCGCTGGTCTTGCGCGCCCGCGCCGCCGTCACCATCACCTCGCCCGAGGGCATCACCGCTTTCAGCGCCAGCACGTTGTCCTTCATCGTGCCATAGCGCACCGCGCAGGTGCCGGAGGCATTGGTCGCCGCCATCCCGCCGAGCGAGGCGTCGGCGCCGGGGTCAATCGGAAAGAACAGCCCGGTGTCGCGCAGATGGGTGTTCAGCGCCTTGCGCGTCACCCCGGGCTCGACCACCACGTCCATGTCCTCCTGGTGGACGGCCAGGATCCGGGTCATCCGCGACATGTCCACGCTGATCCCGCCGGCGGGCGCGTTCACATGCCCCTCGAGCGAGGTGCCGGTGCCGAAGGGAATGACCGGCACATGGTGCGTGGCACAGACGCGCACGATCTCCTGCACCTCTTCGCAGGTCTCAGGAAAGACCACCGCATCGGGCGGCTGGTTCCTGAGCCAGGTGGTGGTGTGCCCGTGCTGTTCCCTGAGCGCCTGCCCGGTTCCAAACCGCGGCCCGAACCGCTGCTGCAACACGCCCACCGCCGTCTCGATCCCCGCCGCGTTGCGCGGCAAATCCGCCAGTATCGCCATGCCCGACCCTCCCTGTTGCGCCGCAGATTACGCGC
This sequence comes from Paracoccaceae bacterium, assembly GCA_024742455.1. Taxonomy (GTDB): domain Bacteria; phylum Pseudomonadota; class Alphaproteobacteria; order Rhodobacterales; family Rhodobacteraceae; genus JANSYL01. The sequence continues at coordinate 195,818 of JANSYL010000001.1, forward strand.
CAAGCCCCGGCTTGACCACGCCCCCGTGCCCTCTTTGCTTGCAAAATACCGCCGCCGGAGGCCTCCGTCGCAGCCGCCCGCACAGCGGCCCGGCCGACCGTGCGACTGCCGGGCGCCGAAGATGCGTCATTGCCTGCGCGCGTCAGAACGGGCCGTCATCCAGCGCCCCGTCACGGCTCATCTGTGCATAAAGCAGCCCCTCGCGCAGGCCCCGGTCGGCCACGCTCAGCCGGTCCGTGGGCCAGGCCCTCAGCAGCGCCTGCAGAATCGCGGCACCCGACATGATCAGCGTCTGCCGGTCGCGCCCGATGCGCGGGTCGCGGCGCCGCCCCTCGGGACCCAGCGTCAGGTAATCCTGGATCACCTGGTCGATCTGGTGCGAGGTCATGCGCAGCCCGTCCACCTTGTTGCGATCATAGCGGCGCAGCCCCAGATGCGAGGCCGCCACCGTGGTGACGGTGCCCGAGGTACCGATGATCTGGAACCCCTCCAGCGCCTGATCGGCGGCATCGTCATAGGGGGAAAACGCCGCCAGCTGTTCCTCGAAAAACCAGCTCATCAGCGCGAACCGCGCCCCGTCATCGGCGACATCGTCATACATGTCCTTCAGCGTCGCCACCCCGAGCGGGATCGAGATCCAGTCCACCACCTTGGCGCGGGGAAAGACGCTGTCATCCTGGTCGAACCCCGCATGCAGCCGCATCAGGGCGCGCGGGCGCTCCATTCGCGGCACACGGCTCAGGTCGATCCAGACCAGTTCGGTCGATCCGCCACCGATATCGACAACCAGCAATTGTTCGGTCTTTGTCGACACCAGCGGCGCGCAGGACACGACCGCCAGCCGCGCCTCTTCCTCGGGCTCGATCACTTCCAGCGTCAGGCCGGTCTCGCGCTTGACCACGGCGATGAACTCGGCGGCATTGGTGGCGCGGCGGCAGGCCTCGGTCGCCACCAGCCGCATCCGGCGCACATTGTGCTTGTCGAGCTTGCGCTGGCAGATCTTCAGCGCCCCCACCGTCCGCGCCATCGAGGCCCGCGACAGCCGCCCCGAGCCTTCCAGCCCCTGGCCCAGCTGCACCGATTTCGAGAAACTGTCGACGACATGCAGCTGGCTGCCCTTGGGCTGCGCGATCAGCATCCGGCAGGAATTGGTTCCCAGATCGAGCGCTGCGTACAGATCGTCCGAACCCGGGCGCACGGGTACCGCACCGGGATGGGTCACGGGCGGCGGGCTGGCCGGTGTCACGGGGGCGACCGGGCGCGGATAGCGTCCGGCCTCTGGGGGCTTGCGGCGGGCCATGTCGGGTACGGGCCTTTTGGTCTGTAAATGACTGTAGACGCGCGCGCGCGATCTCACAATGGGCGGGCACGCCCGGGGCGGGCAAGCTGGCGTACAACGGGCGGATGCGGGGGCGGCCGGGCCTGCCTTCGATCCGGCCCATGATCTTCATGAGAATTTTGGGCCTCGTGCGCCCTCGCCCCGGGCGCCTCGCGCGCCTATGACAAGAACTGCGCGCGGGGTCGCTCTCGCCCCGCGTGGTGTCGAAAACAGCATCAGGGGTCGGGCACGGCTCGCCTATGGTGCGCGTCAACGCCCGTTCGGGGCCGATCTTGAAGGTCAAAGCGATGCCCACAGTAACCCATGTGTTCTGGCGCGATATCCCCGCGCAGGTCATTGTCGGCAAGGGGCGCCGCGGGGCCAAGGCGGTGCTGCCGGAACGCTTCGAGCAGGCCATCGACCGCTGCGCGATGAAGATCGGGGCGCGCGATGAAGACGCGTATCTGGCCGAATGGCGGCGCGTTGCGGCAGGCGAGATCGACGGCGAGCCGCAGGATATCGCGGACGCCGAGGCCGCCCGCCTCGATACCGAATACGACGCTGACCGTCTCAAGCGCCTGATCGCCGCCGATGGCCGCGACGCAGCGGGCGAAGCGGCCTGACATTCACGTGACACGCATCTGGGAGAGAGCGATGGCCCTGTTGAATTTCCGCCCGAAAGAGGCCCCGGCCGCACCGCACGCGCCCGGAATTGACACCCTGCTCGAGGATTTCTCGATCGAGGTGATGCCGCGCACGGCCGAGAAGATCGAAGATTTCCGGGACCATCTTCCCCAGGGAACGCGGGTTTATATCGCCCATATCGACGGAACCGAAATCGATGACATGGTCGCCACCGCCCGCCGCCTGCGCGACGAAGGGTTCGAGCCGATGCCGCATTTTCCGGCGCGCTCCATCGCAGGTCCGGCGACGCTGGCCGACATGGTGCGCCGGTACCAGGCCGAGGCAGGCGTGACCCAGGGCCTGATCCTGGCGGGCGGCATCGCCACGCCGCGGGGCGAATACCATTCCTCGATGCAGCTTCTGGAAACCGGGTTTTTCGATGATGCCGGGTTCACCCGGATCCATGTCGCAGGCCACCCCGAGGGCAACCGCGACATCGACCCGGATGGCGGCGATGCCGAGGTAATGGCGGCGCTGAAATGGAAACAGGATTTCGCGAACCGCTCGGATGCCGAGTTCGCGATCGCCACCCAGTTCGCCTTCGAGGCGGGTCCGGTCCTGGCCTGGGCCGACCGACTGGCTGCCGCCGGTATCACAATGCCCGTTCATCTGGGCATCGCGGGACCGGCCAAGCTGCAGACTCTGATCAAGTTCGCCATCGCCTGCGGCGTCGGTCCGTCGCTGTCGGTATTGCAGAAACGCGCCCGTGACGTGTCGAAGCTGCTGCTGCCGTTCGAGCCCGTCGACGTCCTGTCCGACCTCGCCGCTGCGAAGGCCGAGGGCCGGGGCCGGAACATCGAACGCATCCATTTCTTCCCCCTGGGCGGCATCAAGACCAACGCCGCCTTCGCCGCCGACCACGGGGGCCGCGCCCCCGCCCCGGTCGCGCTTGCCTGAGAAAGTCCCGACATGACCCGCACCGTCATCGAATCCGCAACCAAGACGACCGTGATCGGCTTTGACGAGCCGTTCTGCGTGATCGGCGAACGCATCAATCCCACGGGCCGCAAGGTTCTGAACGAGGAACTGGAGCGCGGCGATTTCTCCCGGGTCGAAGCCGACGCGCTGGCGCAGGTGGCGGCCGGGGCCACGGTGCTCGACGTCAATTCGGGCGCGGTCTTCTCGAACAAGATGGCCGAGGACCCGCGCTATGCCGACAACAATTTCGTCGAGCCGACCCTGATGGCGCAGCTGATCGAGGTGGTGCAGGCCGTCACCGATTGCCCGCTCTGCATCGACAGCTCGGTGCCGGGTGCGCTGGAAAACGGGTTGAAGGCGGCGAAGGGCCGTCCGCTTCTGAACTCTGTCACCGGCGAGGAAGAACGGCTGGAGATCGTCCTGCCGCTGGTCAAGAAATACAACGTGCCGGTCGTGGCGATCTCGAATGACGATACCGGCATTTCCGAAGACCCCGAGGTACGGTTTGCCGTCGCCAAGAAGATCGTCGAACGCGCCGCCGATTTCGGCATCCCCGCCCATGACATCGTGGTCGATCCGCTGGTGATGCCGATCGGCGCCATGGCAACCGCGGGCCATCAGGTCTTTACCCTCGTCCGCCGCCTGCGCGAGGAACTGGGCGTGAACACGACCTGCGGTGCCTCCAACATCTCCTTCGGTCTTCCGAACCGGCACGGCATCAACAACGCCTTCCTGCCGATGGCCTATGGCGCGGGCATGACCAGCGCGATCATGAATCCGGTGGCCCTGCCCGTGGGCCCCACCAAGATCGCCGAGAAACGCGCCGAGGTCGAAGCCGCAGGCGTGATGCTGCCCCCCGACATGGATGACGAGGCGTTCGTGAAACTGTTCGGGATGGGCTCGACCAAGCCGCGCCCGGGCAAGGAGATGGAGGCGATCCGCGCCGCCAATTTCCTGATGAACCACGACGATGGCGGTGCGGCCTGGATCAAGTTCAACCAGGACCCCGACGCCGCCCTTCGCGGTGGGCGGGCCGGTGGCCGCCGACGGCGCGCGGGGTAGACTTGGTTTACGCGATGTTTACCAGAAACGGGTCAGGGTCACGCCATGCAAATGCTGCCCCGGCACACCAAGCCGCTTGGCCAAGATTGGCTGGATCAGGTGTTTCGCGCCAAGGCCGCGCAAACCGGCGGCGTGGTGCGCCGCAAGATCCGCGATGTAGAACGAGAGATCGGTCGGGCTGCGTTGGAGCTGGAAGTGCGTCGCCGTGGTTATCACATGATCGAATGCGATCGCGATTTCGTCATCATCTGTTCCGCCGCCCCTTTGCGCGTGATCTGCTGACTGAAAATCTTCTAGAAGATTTTGAGTGTGAGATTTTTCCAGTAAAATCGACATGACTGACATGGACCCCCTCGTCATCTTCACCCCGTCGGGCAAGCGCGGCAGGTTTCCGGTCGGCACCCCCGTTCTGACCGCCGCGCGCCAGTTGGGCGTCGATCTCGACAGCGTCTGCGGCGGGCGCGGCATCTGTTCGAAATGCCAGGTCGCGCCCTCCTACGGCGATTTTCCCAAACACGGGCTGACCGTGTCGGACGGCGCGCTGTCGGCCTGGAACGAGGTCGAGGCGCGATATGACCGCGTCAAGGGCCTGAAAGAAGGCCGCCGCCTCGGCTGCCAGGCGACGGTTCAATCCGACATCGTCATCGACGTCCCCCCCGAAAGCCAGGTCCACCGCCAGGTCGTGCGCAAGGCCGCCTCGACCCGTCCGATCACCATGGACCCCGCCACCCGGCTTTGCCTGGTGGAGGTGGCCGAGCCCGACATGCACGAACCCGCGGGCGATCTGGAACGCCTGCGCGCCGCGCTGGCCGAGCAATGGGATGTGACCGGTGTCACCGCCCCGCTCAGGGTGCTGCAGAACCTGCAAACCGCGCTTCGCAAGGGCAACTGGCAGGTCAGCGTCGCGGTGCATCGACCGGCGGGCAGCGACATGCCCGTGATCCTCGGTGTCTGGCCGGGGTTTCACGAGGGCGGACTTTACGGGCTGGCCATCGATCTCGGCTCCACCACGATCGCCGCGCATCTGTGCGACCTGTCCGATGGGCGCGTTCTGGCCTCCTCAGGCCTGATGAATCCGCAGATCCGCTTTGGCGAGGACCTGATGAGCCGGGTCAGTTACTCGATGATGAACCCGGGCGGCGATGCCGAGATGACCCGCGCCGTGCAGGAGGCGCTGGCAAGCCTCGCCACCGAGATCGCTGCCGAGGCCGAGATCGACCCGGGCCTGATCTTCGAGACGGTGATCGTCTGCAACCCGGTGATGCATCACTTGCTGCTGGGGATCGACCCGGTGGAACTGGGCCAGGCACCCTTTGCGCTGGCCACCTCCGGCAGCCTGACCTTCGCAGCCGACGAGATCGGCCTGACCACCATCGCGCCCACGGCCCGGGTCTACATGCTGCCCTGTATCGCGGGCCATGTGGGGGCCGATGCCGCCGCCGTGGCGCTCAGCGAAGCACCCGACAAGGCCGAGGCGCTGACGCTGATCGTCGATGTCGGCACCAATGCGGAAATCCTGCTTGGTGACCAAAGCAAGGTGCTGGCCTGTTCCTCGCCCACCGGTCCCGCCTTCGAGGGCGCCCAGATCAGCGCGGGCCAGCGCGCCGCCCCAGGCGCCATCGAACGCGTCGAAATCGACCCGGCCAGCAAGGCGCCGCGTTTCAAGGTCATCGGCTGCGATCTGTGGTCCGACGATCCGGGGTTCACAGAGGCCACGAAAGACAGCGGCATCACCGGCATCTGCGGATCGGGCATCATCGAGGCGGTGGCGGAAATGCGGATGGCGGGTATCCTCGATGCATCGGGTCTGATCGGCAGCGCCGAGGCCGTGGGCACCCCCCGCTGCGAGGCGCAGGGGCGGACACATGCCTACCTGCTCCATGATGCCAGCGCCGAAGGCGGCCCCCGCATCCTGGTGACCCAGGGCGATATCCGCGCGATCCAGCTGGCGAAATCGGCGCTTTACGCGGGTGCGCGGCTGCTGATGGATCATCGCGGGGTCGAACGTGTCGACCGCGTCGTGCTGGCCGGTGCGTTCGGCGCCCATATCAGTCCGAAACACGCGATGGTGCTCGGCATGATCCCCGATGCGAAGCTGGACAACGTCACCAGCGCGGGCAACGCGGCGGGCCACGGGGCGCGGATGGCGCTGTGCAACCGCGCCGCCCGGTCCGAGATCGAGGCGACGGTGGGCCGGATCGAAAAGATCGAAACCGCGATCGAGCCGAAGTTCCAGGAACATTTCGTCAACGCCAACGCGATCCCGCACGCCACCGACCCGTTTCCGGAGCTGTCCAGGATCGCGCCCCTGCCTCAGGTCAGTTTCGGGGCGAGCGGGGGTGGCGGGGCCGAGAATGGCGGGCGACGTCGGAGGCGGCGGGCGTGAGCCATTGACGGCGCAAGCGGCTTTGATTACCTCAGCCGCCTGGAACGCGGGTATGGTGAAAAGGTATCACGCGAGCTTCCCAAGCTTAAGTTACGGGTTCGATTCCCGTTACCCGCTCCAAGCTTCATGGCCCTCTTGCAGCCCCGGCGCATCCCGGTCAGAACCGCCGCAATGCTGGCCTATCACACCCCGATCCTGACCGAAGACCTTCGCGCCCTCGGCATCCCCGCGCCCTGGACCTTCGGGCTTGCCGACCGGGTGCGGTTCGGGGAACTCGACGCGCTCGGCCATGTCAACAACACCGCCTATCTCAGGTGGTTCGAAAGCTTCCGCCTGCCCTATCTCAAGGCCCGGCAGGTCACCGATTACGGGCCCGGCGCGCCGCGACTCGTGCTCAGGTCGGCGGCGGCGGAATACAAGGTCGAGATGGGGATGGATCTCGACTATGTCGTGGTGGGCCGGGCGCGGGCCTATCGCCGGACGTCCTTCACCATGGAGTTCGCCGTCTACACGCTGGACCCGGCGCAGGTCACCGCAACGGGCGAGGCTGTGGTGGTGCTCTTGAACCGCGACGCGCCGGGGCGGTTCCCGATCCCCGAGGCAGGGATCGCCGCCTTTCGCGATCTGGACGGGGCCGTGGCCGAGGGCTGAACCGGGCCCTACCCCACAGCCCCCCTCAGCGCGCGCACCGCATCGACCAGCATCCGGGTCGACCCGTCCTTGTCTGCCCCGGACTCCTCCCCGGCAAGCACCGGAGCCAGGGCTGTGGCCAGTTCCTTGCCCAGTTCCACGCCCCACTGGTCGAAGGAATTGATCCCAAGCACCACGCCTTCGACAAACACCCGGTGTTCATAAAGGGCGATGATCTGGCCCAGAACAAAGGGCGTCAGCCGGTCGTAAAGCAACGTGGTAGAGGGTCGGTTGCCCGGAAAGACACGATGGGCGGCCTGTCGTTCCAGCTCGGCCACGGTTAGACCCCTGGCCGCCATCAGCGCCCGCGCCTCCTCCATCGACCGGCCGCGCATCAGGGCCTCGGACTGGGCGAGGCAATTGGCCAGAAGCAGCGCGTGATGATGGGCAAGCGCGGGCTCATGCCCGTTTGCACCCACCATGAATTCGCAGGGCACCACCTGCGTGCCCTGGTGGATTAGCTGGTAGAACGCGTGCTGTCCGTTGGTGCCGGGTTCCCCCCAGACGATCGGCCCCGAGGGATGGCTGAGCACCTCGCCGGCCATCGTCACGCGCTTGCCGTTCGATTCCATCTCCAGCTGCTGCAGATAGGCGGGCAGCCGCGCGAGGCGCTGTTCATAGGGCAGCACGGCGCGGGTCGGGTGGCCGCAGACCAGGTGATGCCAGAGGCCCGTAAGCGCCAGCAGCACCGGCAGGTTGCCCTCCAGCGGCGCGGTGCGGAAATGGGTATCCATCGCCCGGCCACCGGCCAGAAAATCCCCGAACCGCTCCGGCCCTATGGCCAGCATCAGGCCAAGCCCCACCGGCCCCCAGACCGAATAGCGCCCGCCGACCCAGTCGGCAAAGCCGAAGACGCGCCCGTGTGCGATGCCGAAATCGCCCGCCTTCTCGACCGCGCTGGAAACGGCGGCGAATTGCGCGCCCGGGTCGGTGACCGTGCCCGCCATCCACGCCTTGGCCGTGGCGGCATTGGTCATGGTCTCGATTGTGGTGAAGGTCTTGGAGGCGACGATCACCAGCGTGCGCGCAGGGTCGAGCGGTTTCAGCGTATCGGCGATATGCGCCCCGTCGACATTCGAGACATAATGGATGCGCGGGCCATCATGGCAGGGGGCCAGCGCCAGCGTCGCCATAGCCGGCCCGAGATCCGACCCGCCGATGCCGATATTGACCACATCGGTGAAGGGGCCGCCCTGCCCCGCGATTTCCCCGGTTCGCACGTCCCGCGCGAACTCTGCCATGCGGGCGCGCGTCGCCCCGACCTCCGCCAGCACATCCTGCCCCTCAACAAGGATCGGCCCCGCCTCGGCCCTGAGGGCGGTATGCAGCACCGCCCGGCCCTCGGTGTCGTTGATCCGGTCCCCCGCAAACATCGCATCGCGCCGGGCCTCGACGCCCGAGGCACGGGCCAGCGCGATCAGCAGGTCGCGCGCCGCCCTGTCGATCTGCGTTTTGGAATAGTCGAACAGCAAGCCATCTGCGCGGGCGGAAAACGCCCCGGCCCGGCCCGGTTCCGCGAAGAGGTCAAGGATCGACCGGTCCTGCGTCGCGGCGCGATGGGCGGCAAGGTCGGCCCATATCTCCTGCACCCCGCTCATGGCGCCCAATGCACGGTTGCCCCTCCCAGAACGGTGCGGATCGGGGCCAGATGCGGCGGCAGGTCCTGCGCCGTCTCGATGGCTTCGCGCTTGGCGGCACCGGTGATCACGATATGCTTGCTCATCGCCCCCGACAGGACCGGACCGGTCAGCGTGATACGCTCCTCGCCCGCCGCGTCGGCGGGGACGGCCAGGACCGCCGGCGCGTGGGATTCCAGTGCCTCGCCCAACACCGCGCTGCCGGGAAACAGGCTGGCCGTATGCATGTCCGTACCCATCCCCGCCAAAAGGACCGAGATCGGCAGATGCGGCCTGACCGCCGCGGCGATCCCGGGCGCGGCCTCTTCGGGCGTCATCTCTGCCCGCCAGAACGGCAGAAAGGTCGCCGCCGCGGCGCGGCCTGTCAAAAGCCGCGCCCTGACGAGCGCCGCGTTCGACCTGTCGCTGGTTTCCGGCACCCATCGTTCGTCGTTCAGCATCACCAGCACCCGGTCCCAGTCCAGACGCTGTTCGCTCAGCACATCGAAGATCGGGCCCGGCGTGGTGCCCCCCGGAACGCAGAAGGCGGCGCTTTCATTACGGCGCAGGCAATCGGCCAGCTCGCTGGCCAGCATGTCGGCCAGGTCAAGCATCATCAGGTCGCGGTCGGGATAGGGGATCAGTTTCATGACGGCGCGATCTCCCGCCAGCGGCGTCCGTCCCGGTGCATCAGCATCAGCGCATCCTCTGGCCCCGAACTGCCGGTTTCATACGGCAGGGGCGTGTCGCGCCGGTCGGTCCAGCCCGCGATGATCGGGTCGGTCCAGGCCCAGGCGGCCTCGACCTCGTCGCCGCGCATGAACAGGGTCTGGTTGCCCCGGATCACATCCATGATCAGCCGTTCATAGGCATCCGGCGCATCCGCGGCCTCGGGCCCCAACGCCTCGGCAAAGGACATGTCGAGCGGCACATCGATCAGACGCATGCCCCCCGGCCCCGGTTCCTTGATTGTCACGCGCAGGTCGATGCCTTCATCGGGCTGCAGGCGGATCGACAAAACATTGGCCCGGCTGCCCGCATCGGCATCGAAGATCGAATGCGGCGTTTCCTTGAAATGCACCACGATCTCGGACCGTCTGGCCTTCAGCCGTTTGCCGGTGCGCAGGTAGAAGGGCGTGCCGTTCCAGCGCCAGTTGGCGACATGCAGTTTCAGCGCGATATAGCTTTCCGTGCGGCTGTCGGGGTTTTCGACATCCTCGATATAGCCCGGTGTCTCGCCCGCCTGGTACTGGCCGCGCACGATATCGCCGGGATCCACCGGGTCGAGCGCGCGGATGACCTTCAGCTTCTCGTCACGCACCGCCGCGGGTTCGAACCGGCTCGGCGGTTCCATCGCGGTCAGGCACAACAGCTGCATCAGGTGGTTCTGCACCATGTCACGCATCGCCCCGGCGCGGTCGTAATAGGACCCGCGCCCGCCCACGCCCACCGTCTCGGCCACGGTGATCTGGACATGGTCGATATACTGCGTGTTCCACAGCGGCTCGAACAGGGTGTTGCCGAAACGGATCGCCATCAGGTTCTGGACGGTTTCCTTGCCCAGGTAATGGTCGATCCGGTAGATCTGGTCCTCGTGGAAATAGGTGGCCAGCGTCCGGTTCAGATCACGCGCCGTTTCCAGGTCGCGGCCAAAGGGTTTTTCCACGACGAATCGCGCCGTGTCGCAGCAGACCTCGAAGGCCTGCAGCCGTTCGGCCAAGGCCCCGAACAGGCTGGGCGCGACCGAGAAGTAATAGGCCTGGATGACGCCGGGGCGCACCAGCGTCTTCAGATCGGCCCACCCGTCATCGCCCAGGGCATCGACCGGCACGTAATGCAGCCGGTCCCGGAAAGCCGCGATACTGTCGGCATCGCATTGCTTGGCGGGCAGGAATTCGGTGATCGCCTCGGCGACGGCATCGCGCCAGGAGGCGGTGTCCATCTCGGTCCGCGCCGCACCGATCACGCGGGACTCGCCGGGCATCTGCCCATCGCAGAACCGCCGGTAGAGCGCGGGCAGGATCTTGCGCCGGGCAAGATCGCCGGTCGCACCGAAGATGATCAGGTCGAACGGATCGACGGGGATGACGCGGGATACCATTGTGCTGCCTGCCTTCGCGGGCCGTATCCGGACCGGCCCCTGCCCCTTCACCCTAACAGATGCGCCGCGCCACTCAATGGCAACGCCCCGCGGTCCGGCCGGATCATGGGTGCATCGCGACCGCAGGCGCGTCAGGGCTGCATCGCGCCCGCAGGCGCGTCGGCTCTACAGTACGCCGGAAGGCGCGTCAGCTTTGCATAGCGCAGATCAGCTCGAACATGACCGACGCGCCAAGCCAGGCGGTGATGCCGCCCGTGTCGAAAGGCGGCGAAACCTCCACCAGGTCGGCGCCCACGATATCCAGCCCCCGCAGCGCACGCACGCAGGTCAGCGCCTCATAGCTCGTGGGCCCGCCCACCTCGGGCGTGCCTGTGCCCGGCGCATAGGCGGGGTCGATGAAATCGATGTCGAAACTGGCATAGACCGGCGCATCATCCACCACCTCGCGCGCGATCTGCATCACCCGGGTCCAGCCCAGCTCCATGCATTCCTCGATGGGCAGGATGCGCACGCCCCGTTCCAGCCCGTAATCGAAATCCTCAGTGTTGTAGGACGTGCCCCGCATCCCCGCCATCACGCAGCGTGCGGGGTCGAGGCAGCCTTCCTCGATCGCCTGCCGGAACGGGTTGCCATGGGTCAGGGTGCGCCCCCCGAAATAGGGCGGGTAAAGATCGGTATGACTGTCGAGCAGGACCAGCCCCACCGGCCCGCCCCGCGCTGCGCGGATCGCACGCAGCACGGTCAGGGTGCACAGGTGATCGCCCCCCACCATGAAGGGCCGGATGCCCTGCGCCAGCATACCCGCCACGAAGTCATGCGCCGCCGACAGCGCGTCATCCTGGTCGACCGGGCTCATCGCCACGTCGCCCAGATCGGCGATGCGGGAGGCCTTGAACGGCTCCTGCCCCGTCGCACGGTTGCGTTCGCGGATCATGGTCGAAGCATCGCGCAACGCCCGGGGCCCGTGCCGCGCGCCGGGCCGGTTCGAGGTCGCGCCATCCCAGGGCATCCCGAACAGCCCGATCTCGACCTCGGCCCGGCGCGGATGATCCGGCGGCAGCCAGGGCAGGCGCATGAAACTGGGCACCCCGGCAAAACGCGGCAGATCGGTGCCCGAGGGCGGCTGGAAAAACGGATCGGACATGGGATGGACCTTCTGAACGGACGCCAGATGACGCTAGTCCCGGCCCGCGCCCCTGTCATCCCATCTTTGCCTGCCGAATACCCCGGGGGAAACGCCCGGACCGGGCGGCGGGGGCAGCGCCCCCGAAACGCCGGCTCAGGCCTCCAGTTCGGTATCCCAGTAGAGGAAATCCAGCCAGCTTTCGTGCAGGTAGTTGGGCGGGAACCGTCGGCCCATGTTGCGCAGCTCCTCCGCACCGGGCTGGCGCGGGGCCTTGCGCAGGCTCATGCCGGTCTGGCGCAGGCTGCGCGCGCCCTTCCTCAGGTTGCATTTCGAACAGGCCGCCACGACGTTTTCCCAGGATGTCTTCCCGCCCCGGGCGCGCGGCACAACATGGTCGAAGGTCAGATCACCCCGCGCCCCGCAATACTGACAGGAAAACTCGTCGCGCAGAAACAGGTTGAACCGGGTGAAGGCCACGCGTTTCTGCGGCCGCACGTAATCCTTCAGAACCACGACCGAGGGGATGCGGATCTCGGTCGAGGGGGACCGGACCACCTCGTCATACTCGGCCACGATCGACACCCGGTCGAGCCAGGCCGCCTTGACGGCATCCTGCCAGGGCCAGAGCGACAAGGGGTAGTAGGACAAGGGCCGGTAATCGGCATTGAGCACAAGGGCGGGGTGCTGTTTCAACGCCCCGGGCGCGCGCACGAAACTGGTCCGGAACTCCGCCTCGGCGTCGGCGCCGATGCGTATGAGGTCTTCTGTTGTGCTGTCCATCGCCTGTTGCATGGGTGACTCCGCTCTCGCCCTGACTGCCCGTTTCTTGGCACCAGAGCGGGAGCAACCCGCTCCAGCTTCAACCCCACTATATCTAGGCATCCGAAAGGGACAACCCTTACAAGATGCGGTGGGTGTCGCAGTCAGGGATAAGCGAGTCGTCTGACAGTTCTGTGACGATATCCACAGGTAGCGGCCCGACGCTGCCGGTTGGCACTAGCCCTCGATGCCGAACCGGTCGCGCAGAAAGGCCAGCGCCACGCTGAGGCCATCGGGGGCGATTCCGTGGCCGGTGCCCTTCATCACATGGGCGTAAAGCTCGGTCCAACCCGCCTGTTCCAGCGCCTCTGCCGCCTCGGGCAGGCTTGCGGGCGGGACGACATCATCGGCATCGCCATGGATCAGCAGGACGGGCGGGCGCACCCTGACCTCATCGGCCAGCGTCTCGGGCGCCAGCAACCGGCCCGAAAACGCCACCACCCCGGCCAGCGCCGCATCGCGGCGGGGCGCCACATGCAGGCTCAGCATCGTGCCCTGGCTGAACCCCACCAGCGCCACGCGGTCCGGCGTCAGCCCCTCTTCGGCCATCATCCGGTCGAGAAAGGCGTTCAGATCATCGACCGCACGCAGCATGCCCTGTTCGGCCTGGTCCTCGGATGATCCGTCGATCCAGGGGATCGGGAACCACTGAAACCCCATCGGGTTCATCGTCGACCGTTCCGGCGCATCGGGGGCAACAAAGGCCGTGTCCGGCAGATGCGGGCCCAGCGGGTCGGCAAGACCCAGAAGATCGCCGCCATCCGCCCCGTAGCCATGCAGGAAGATCACCAGGCTGTCGGCATCGCCCGATTGCGCGGGTTTGCGTTTGAATTCCAGCACCCGCGTCATGGCGCCCCCTCTCGCTTGGTCTCAGCCCGGTAGTAGGCCCAAAGGGCGCGGGCGGCAACCGCACGCACGGGCGTCCACGCCTCGGCCATCCGGCGCAATGCGGCCTCGGACGGACGGTCCGGCAGATCGAACAGCCGCCGTGCCGCCTCCTGCAGGGCAAGATCCCCGGCGGCGAACACATCGGCATGGCCAAGCGCGAACTTGGCATAGATCTCGGCCGTCCAGCGTCCGATGCCGGGCACGGCAGTCAGGGTGGCCAGAACGGTACCGGTGTCGGCCTCGCGCAGCGCGGCATAATCCAGCCGCGCCCCTGCCAGCGCCCGCAAATAGCGCAGCTTCGCCCGGCTGAGGCCGCAGGCCCGCAAATCCTCGTCGCGGGCCGCAGCCACCGCAGCTTCGGTCACGTAACCCGCCGCCTGCAACCGGCCAAGAATGGCCGCCGCCGAGGCGGTCGAAACCTGCTGCCCCACGATGGCGGCAACCAGGGCGCCGAACCCGTCCGCACGCCGGCGCAAGGGCAAGGGACCGGCATCCGCGATCCGCTGAAACCGCGGCTCGATCCTGCACAGGACCTTGCTGCAGACCGCGATATCGGCCCCGGTTTCGATCCGCTGCGGCACCCCGCCCGGCACGGTCATTTGATCCAGATCATGGAGGGGTCCCCCTGCCCTGCGACACTGCCCGCGACACCGATGGGCTGGACGCCTTTCGCCCCCTTCTATACCGCTCCCGCCATGACCGATGCCACCCTCGACACCGCCGCCCCGTCCGACGCCCGCGCCAGGCGCAACGTCGCGGTGCTGGTGGCGGCGCAGGCGCTTCTGGGCAGCCAGATGCCGATGATCTTCGTGGTGGGCGGGCTGGCGGGGCTGATGCTGGCGCCTTCGCCCGCGCTGGCCACGATCCCGATTTCGCTGATCGTTTTCGGCTCGATGACCACCGCGCCCTGGCTCTCGTGGCTGATGAGCCGCCTTGGCCGCAAACCCGGCTTTTTCATCGGTGCGCTCGGGGGCGGGATCGGGGCGGCGACGTCGGCCTATGGTCTTTATACCAGCAGCTTTCCCCTGTTTCTGCTCGGGTCCTATTTCTCGGGCATCTACATGTCGGCGCAGGGATTCTACCGCTTCGCCGCAAGCGATGCGGCGAGTGACGGGTTCCGGCCCAAGGCAATCTCCTATGTCATGGCGGGGGGGCTGTTGTCGGCGCTTCTGGGTCCGCAACTGGTCAAGGCGACGGTGGGTGACGGGCAATGGGCGATCTTCGCCGAAACCGCAGGCTTCGCGCTGATCCCGTTCCTGGCCACCTACGTGCTGGTGGTCGTGCTGAACCTTGTGGGCGCGCTGTTGTTCATCCTGCTCGACCTGCCCGCACCGGCGCGCCCTGCCCCCGGCACCGTGGCCGACGGGCGCAGCCGCCGCGACCTGCTGCGCGACCCGAAAATCGCCGTCGCCATCATCTGCGCCATGGTCTCCTACGCGCTGATGAACCTGATGATGACCTCGACGCCCCTGGCCGTGGTCGGCTGCGGGTTCGGCACCGATGATGCCGCCGATGTCGTGTCGGCCCATGTCATCGCGATGTTCGCGCCGTCTTTCGTCACCGGCCACCTGATCGCGCGCTTCGGGGCGATGCGGATCGTGGCGGCGGGTCTGTTCCTGCTGGCCGCTGCCGGGGCCGTGGCGATGACGGGGGTGGAGCTTTACCGGTTTTTCGGCGCGCTGGTGCTGCTTGGGGTGGGCTGGAATTTCGGCTTCATCGGGGCCACCGCGCTTCTGGCGGAAGCGCATACCGTGGAGGAGCGCGGCCGCGTGCAGGGCATGAACGATTTCCTAGTCTTCGGCTGCGTCACCATCGCCTCGCTGATGTCGGGGGTGCTGATGAACGCGGGCGCGGATGTGGTGGGCGGCTGGAACGCCGTGAACCTGGCGATGGCCCCGTTCCTGATGCTGGCCGGGGGGGCGCTGATCTGGCTGGCGATGAAACCCAAGGACGCCTTCGCCTGACGGTTTGGGCCTACCACCGCCCCGTCAGAGACACCCGCAACAGCTTCGCCCGCTTGGCGAATTCGCTTTCATCCAGTTTTCCCTCGATCACCCGCTCGGGCACCGCGCTGGCCGCGCGCAGAATGCCCTCGGCGCGCCAGCCTGCGTAAAGCACCGGGGCCATGGCGCGCGGCACCGTCTTCCGCGCGGCCCGTGCGGCCCGCAGCCGTGCCAGCCCGCGTTCGGCCAGGTCGCGCACGCCCTGCGGGCTGCCATCGACCAGCGGCACGCGCCCCCGCGACTCGAGCTCGGGGATCGCACGCAGGAACGCCGCCAGCCCCGCCGCCCATCCCAGGTCGCGCACCGCTGCTTCCGCCGTGTCCGGCGCACCAGCCGCACGCGCTGCAACCCAGAGGAGGTTGCCAGAGGTCGCGTCGATATAGCCGTCGAACTGCGCCTGATCCTCGAACGCGTCGGTGTGGATGTCCCACCGCCGCGCCGCGATCAGCGCATCGAGCAAGGGTGCATCCCCGGGCTGCACAACTTCGGCAAGGGGCACGGCCACCTCATGCGCGCGCGGCGGGCGGCCCGCACCGATCTCTTCCACCACGTCGCGCCAGAACTGCAGCCGCATTTCGGCCATCATCGGCTCCTCCGTGACCCAGGGGGCGCGGCTGACCTCGACATTGA
This sequence comes from Paracoccaceae bacterium, assembly GCA_024742455.1. Lineage (GTDB taxonomy): Bacteria > Pseudomonadota > Alphaproteobacteria > Rhodobacterales > Rhodobacteraceae > JANSYL01. The sequence goes on from JANSYL010000001.1 coordinate 212,059, forward strand.
AGGCGTAGAGCGGGAACAGCACCCGCCGCAGCGGCACAGGCGCGGCCATCGTGGCGCGGAACCGGTCGGGATCGGCGCGATGGACGAGATCGGCGCAGGCGGCGAGGGTCAAGGCAGGTCGGGCAGCTTGGCGGGGTCGAAACCGGGACCGGGCACGAGGTCGACACCGTCCTTCGACATGCGGACCTCGACACCGGCATCGGTGAGAGCGGATTTCAGGGCGTCGACTTGTGAGAAGTCCTTGGAGGCCATGGCTGCTTGCCGGAGCTCGGCCAACCTGTAGGCTAGCGGGTTGAGGTCGGGCGTTTCCGTCCAATCACCCATCTCCGGCAACAGAAGTCCAAGCAGTTGTGCTGCCGCAAGGAACTCCCCGGCCAGCGTCTTCCACTCTTGGTCGGGGTTTGAAGGCGGCTCCCACGACGACCCGTTCTTCTGGTAAAGAACCTGACCTACTTGGCCCAGGAAGTTGAGCGCCCCGGCTGTATTCAGATCGTTCGACAGGTGATCCACGACTTCATGAGCCGGTGTGCTTGGCACCACGCCTGCCAGCATTTGCCGCCACCTGCGGAGCGCGCGTTCCGCCTCCGCCGCCTTCCGCTCCGTCCAGTCCATCGGCTTGGAGTAATGCGTGCTCAGGAACACGAAGCGGATCACCTCGCCGGGCACACCCTGGTCCAGCAGGTCGCGCACGGTAAAGAAATTGCCGAGCGACTTGGACATCTTCTTGCCCTCGACCTGCAGCATCTCGTTATGCATCCAGATGCGCGCGAAATCGCCCTCGGGATGGGCGCAGCAGCTTTGCGCGATCTCGTTCTCGTGGTGCGGGAACTGCAGGTCGATGCCGCCGCCATGGATGTCGAAACTGTCGCCGAGCAACGCGTGGCTCATGGCCGAGCATTCGATATGCCAGCCAGGCCGCCCCCGGCCCCACGGGCTATCCCATCCGGGCTGGTCATCGGTGGACGGCTTCCACAGCACGAAATCCATCGGGTCGCGCTTGTAAGGGGCGACTTCCACCCGCGCGCCCGAGATCATGTCCTCGACGGACCGGCCCGACAGCGCGCCGTAGCCGGGGTAGCTCGCCACAGAAAACAACACATGCCCCTCCGCCGCATAGGCATGTCCCCTGGCGATCAGCGCCTCGATCATCTCGACCATCTGGGGGATGTAGTCTGTCGCGTGAGGTTCCTTGAACTGCGGATCGCCGGTGTAGTCGACGCCGAGCGCGGCCATGTCCTCATGAAACCACGCGGTGGTGCGCCGGGTCAGGTCCTCGATGCGCTCACCGTTGGTGGCGGCGCGGTCGATGATCTTGTCCTCGACATCGGTGATGTTGCGCACATAGGTCACGTGATCCGGCCCGTAGACATGGCGCAGCAGGCGGTAGAGCACGTCGAACACCACCACGGGCCGGGCATTGCCCAGATGCGCGCGGTCATAAACGGTGGGGCCGCAGACATACATCCGCACATTCCCGGGATCGATCGGCGTCAGCGTCTCGACCGTCCGGGTCCTGGAATTGCGCAAGCGGATCGGGGTCATGGAAGTCATGGCGGCGGTCCTTCCGGCCGGGCGCGGCAGGGTCGGCGGCGGAATACGCGATGCCGGCGCGCGCCACAAGCAGACGACGGCCCGCAGGCCGCGTCATAGCGTCGGGTCCTGCGATTCGATAATTGACAAATGCAACGTATCCCATCGTATACCAGTGCCATGCACGAGCGCTTCGCCGACAAGCATTGCGGACGACTGCCCGGGGCCGAGCGGGTGCAGCCCTTCGGCCCGGACATGGTCGTCTGGCGCGTGCGGGGGCGCATGTTCGCCGCCTATACCGGCGAGGGGGCGGGCGTGTCGGTGCGCCTGCGGCAGAACGGTGCGCAGCAGACCTTCGAAATCGACGCGGACTGGGCGGTGCTGCCCTGGGAAACCCCGATCGATGTTCTGCGCCTGCGCATCGATGAAAGCTATGCGCTGGTGTTGCGCGAGCTGGAACTGAACAGCCCCGCCTGACACGCGAGCGAAAGGCCGGATCGCCGCCGGTCGGGGGCTTGTCTTCCCGTCCCGCCCATGCCCCTGTCGCGGGGCGTCGCAGCGTCACCGGAGGCCCGAGCCATGCCCCAAACCTCAACCCGTATCCGCAACCTGACCGGGGGCGGCGATGATGGATGGGCCGTGTTCTACCGCGCCCGCGCGATGAAGGCGGCGGGGCGGCCGGTGCTGGAACTGACCATCGGCGAACATGACGTGGCCACTGCGCCCGACATCCTCGACCGGATGTCCGGGGCCGCGCAGGGCGGCGCCACGGGCTATGCCGCCGTGCCGGGCATCGCGCCCTTGCGCGCGGCGGTGGCCGAACGGCTGAGCCTGTCGCATGGCCTGCCCTACACCCCCGACAACATCCTGATCACGCCCGGCGGCCAGGCCGGGCTGTTCGCCGCCCATCACGCCGCCTGCGATGATGGTGCGCGGGCGCTGATGATCGACCCTTACTACGCCACCTATCCCGGCACGATCCGCGCTGTCGGCGCGGTGCCCGTGCCCGTGCCCGCCCACAGCGAGGCCGGGTTTCAACCCGATCTTGCCGCGCTGGAGGCCGCCGCACCGGGCGCCGTCAGCCTGCTGATCAACAGCCCCAACAACCCGACCGGGGCGGTCTATACCCACGAGACCCTTACCGGGATCGCCCGCATCGCCTGTGGCCATGACCTCTGGGTGATCTCGGACGAGGTGTATGACGCCCAGGTCTGGTCGGGCCGCCATATCCCCATCGCGTCCCTGCCCGGTATGGCCGCGCGCACGCTGACCGTCGGGTCGCTGTCGAAAAGCCACGCGATGACCGGGTCGCGGCTCGGCTGGGTCGCGGGGCCGGAAGACGTGATCGCCGATCTGATCAACCTGGCCACCCACACCACCTATGGCGTGCCCGGCTATATTCAGGAGGCGGGGCTATACGCCCTTGGCCTCGGCGAGGCCGCCGAGGCCCGCGTCGCCGCCCCGTTCCTGCGCCGGCGCGATGCGCTGCTGGCGCGGCTGCAGGGGCAGACCCTGATCCGCGCGATCCCGCCGGATGGCGCGATGTACGTGATGCTCGATATCCGGGCCACGGGCCTCAGCGGCACCGACTTCGCCGAGGCTCTGCTCGATGCCGAAATGGTCGCGGTGATGCCCGGGGAAAGCTTCGGGCAGGCGGCGGCAGGCCATCTGCGGGTGGCACTGACGCTGCCCGACGATCAATTCGCTGAAGCCATCGAACGGCTGACCGGCTTTGCGGAGAGGCTGGCGGGCGGAACGGATCGCGCCCGCGCCTAGCGCAGCGCCGCCGCTGTCCTGGCCAGCCGTTCCACCCCGTCCCAATCGCCCGACGCGATCTTTTCCCCCGGCAGCATCCACGACCCGCCGACGCAGACCACGTTGGGCAGCGCCAGGTAATCCCGGGCATTGTCGGGCGTCACGCCACCGGTCGGGCAGAATGCGATCTGCGGCAGGGGTGCACCCAGCGCCTTGACCGATGCCGCGCCGCCCGATGCCTCGGCGGGAAAGAATTTCGCCATCGTGTAGCCGCGATGGATCAGTGCCATCACCTCGGTCGCCGTCACACCCCCCGGCAAAAGCGGCAGCGCCTCGGATACCGACGCCTCGATCAGGGCCGCCGAGCTGCCCGGTGAAACGGCGAACCGCGCGCCCGCAGCTTTGGCCGCGCGCAGATCTGCAGGCGACAGGACCGTGCCCGCCCCCACAACAGCCCCCGGCACCGCGCCCATCGCCGTGATCGCGTCCAGGGCCACGGGCGTGCGCAGGGTCACCTCCAGCACCGCAAGACCGCCCGCCACCAGGGCCTCGGCCAGCGGCACCGCGGCGTCCGGGTCGCTGACCGTGATCACCGGAATCACGGGCGCCCGCAGGGCCAGATCGCGGCAATAGGCGGATTGATCTTTCGGCGTCATGATGCCCTCAGACGACAACGGCGGCCCCGGCGGTGGCCGGGCCTGCGGTGGCGCGGAAAATCTCGAACAACTCGCGGCCCACGCCATGGGCATTGCCGCTGAGATCGGGGATGGCGGCAGGGCGGTCGGCCACGCCTTCGGTCAGCACGGCCAGCGTGCCCGCGCTTGCATCGACGCGGATGAGGTCGCCGTCGCGCAGTTTTCCGAGCATCCCGCCATCCGCCGCCTCGGGCGAGACATGGATCGCCGAGGGCACCTTGCCCGACGCCCCCGACATCCGCCCGTCGGTGACCAGCGCCACCTTGTGGCCCCGGTCCTGCAGCACCGACAGAACCGGCGTCAGCGCATGCAGTTCCGGCATCCCGTTGGCCTTGGGCCCCTGGAACCGGACCACGACGACCACGTCGCGGTTCAGATCGCCCGCCTGAAACGCGGCCTTGACCGCCGCCTGATCCTCGAAAATCGCGGCAGGGGCTTCGATCACGCGCCGTTCGGGGGCAACGGCGGACACTTTCATCACCCCGCGCCCGAGATTGCCGTTCAACTCCACCACGCCGCCGGTGGCCTGGAACGGGTCGGACACGGGGCGCAGGATCCTGTCGTTCAGACTGCCCTTCGGGCCGACGACATAGGTGATCCGGTCACCGGCGAGCCTGGGCTCGCGGGTGTAATCGGCCAGCCCCTCGCCCACCACCGTCTTGGTGTCGGGATGCAGCAGCCCGGCATCGAGCAATTCGCCGATGACATAGGCCAGCCCGCCCGCGGCATGGAAATGGTTCACGTCGGCCAGCCCGTTGGGATAGATCCGCGCCATCAGCGGCGTCGCTGCGGAAAGATCGGCGAAATCGGCACAATCCAGATGGATACCCGCCGCACGCGCCATCGCCACCAAGTGGATCACCAGGTTGGTCGATCCCCCCGTGGCCATCAGACCCACGATCCCGTTCACGAAGGCCTTTTCATCAAGGATGTCGCAAACCGGCCGGTAATCGTTGCCCAGCGCGGTGATCCGCGCCGCGCGGGTCGCCGCCGCCCCGGTCAGCGCCTCGCGCAGCGGCGTGCCGGGATTGACGAAGGACGCACCGGGCAGGTGCAGCCCCATGAGTTCCATCAGCATCTGGTTGGAATTGGCCGTGCCGTAGAAGGTGCAGGTGCCCGGCCCGTGATACGAGGCCATCTCGGCGTCCATCAGCTTGTCACGCCCGACCTCGCCGGTGGCGAATTGCTGGCGCACCTTGGCCTTTTCGTCATTGGGCAGGCCGCTGACCATCGGCCCTGCGGGCACGAATATGCCGGGCAGATACCCGAAGGTGCCCGCAGCGATGATCAGGCCGGGCACGATCTTGTCACAGACACCCAGATAAAGGGCGGCGTCGAACGTGTTGTGGCTGAGCGATACACCGGTCGCCAGCGCGATCACATCACGGGAAAACAGGCTCAGCTCCATCCCCACCTGGCCCTGCGTGACGCCATCGCACATCGCGGGCACACCGCCCGCGACCTGCGCCGTGGCCCCGGCGCGGCGGGCGGCGGCCTTGATCTTGTCGGGGTAATCCTTGAACGGCTGATGCGCGCTCAGCATGTCGTTATAGGCGGTGACGATCCCGAGATTGGGCGCACGTTCAGCGATCAGGCTGTCCTTGTCCGCGCCCATGGCGGCATAGGCATGGGCCTGGTTGCCGCAGGACAGATGCGCGCGGCGCGGACCGTCCTCGGCCAGCTTGCGCATCCGGTCGAGATACGCGGCGCGGCTGTCTTTCGACCGGTCCATGATCCGATCCGTGACCGCGGCGATGCGGGCGTCGAGGGGCATTGTCTCCTCCTGCGGTGGGGCCTTGGGAGGGGCATATCATGTTAGCGGTAACGGTTCTAGGAGCGCGAAAATGGATTACAAAAAACGCCGAAATCCACGAATAATGTAATCCATTTCCGGCCCCTCACTGCATTCTGAGCGCGCCGTCGATGCGAATGGTTTCCCCGTTCAGGTAGGGCGCCCCGATGATGAAGGCGGCAAGCTGCGCGAATTCCTCGGGCCGGCCAAGCCGCTTGGGAAAGGTCACGTCCGCCGACAGCCCATCGATGATCTCCTGCCCCAGACCCTCCAGCATCGGGGTCAGGAAGATACCGGGGGCGATGGCACAGGCACGGATGCCGAGCCCTGCAAGGTCGCGCGCCATCGGCAGGCTCATCCCCGCGATCCCGGCCTTCGACGCGGCATAGGCCGCCTGCCCCTTCTGCCCGTCGAAAGCGGCGATGGAGGCGGTGTTGACGATCACCCCGCGTTCACCATCGGCATTGGGGGTGTTCTTCGCCATCTCGGCGGCGGCGAGGCGGGCGATGTTGAAGCTGCCCACGAGGTTGATGTCGATGGTCTTGCGGAACAGGCCCAGGTCATGCGGCCCGTCGCGGCCCACGGTCCTGGCCCCGGTGGCGATGCCCGCACAATTGACGGCGGCGGTGATGCCGCCCATCGCATGCGCCGCGGCGGCAACGGCCCGGGCGGCATCATCCTCGGAGGTGACATCGACAGCATAAGCATCCTGACCTTCGGCCTTCAGGTCGAAGACGCTGACCCGCGCCCCGAGCGCCCGGAAATGCGCCGCACAGGCCGCACCGAGCCCGCTGGCACCGCCGGTGACGATGATCCTGGATTGCGTGATGTCCATGGGGCCGCCCCTCGCCTGAATTGAACGTGCGTTCAGTTAGCAGGATGGCCGACCGACGCGCAAGCCGGGCCAACGCCGCCTGGCGGGCGATGCCTCGTATGCGGATCACGCTTGATTGCCCCGACTTCGGTGCAACGAGACTGTAGGGTGGGTGCAACCCACCACGCGCATCGGCAATTTGCTGTGCAGACGGTGGGTTTCACCCACCCTACATGGGTTAATGCGGCTGCACCCCCGGCACGAACACGCCCGCATCGCGGTGCAGAAGCGACACGCCGTCCCGGAACACATGCACCTTTTCGGGGGCTGCGGTCAGCTTCACCTCCTGCCCGCGCAATCCCTTGTGGATGCCGGGCAGCTTGCCGATCACCGGGTCATGGCCGGGGGCCGATTTCCTGAAGTAAAGCAGCGTGACCTCACCCAGGGCCTCGGTGATCTCGACCTCGCCGCGATAGGCGAACCTGTCATCTCCGGCCTCCACCATGTCTTCCGGGCGGATGCCGACCTTGACCTCGGCCCCCTTGTCCTCGGGCTTCGACGGGTAATGCGAGGTGATCGTGCCGCCGCCTTCGGGCAGTTCCAGCGTCGTCACCTTGCCCGTGCCCACGATCCTGCCCGCCAGAAGGTTCATCGCGGGCGAGCCGATGAATTGCGCCACGAAGGTCGAATTGGGCCGTTCGTAAAGCTCCAGCGGGCTGCCGACCTGCGCGATCCCGCCACCGGCCAGAACGACAATCCGGCTGGCCAGCGTCATCGCCTCGACCTGGTCATGGGTGACGTAGATCATGGTGCTGTCGGGCATCTGTTCCTTCAGCTGCGCGATCTCGATCCTTGTGGCGACGCGCAGGGCGGCGTCGAGGTTCGACAGCGGTTCGTCGAAGAGATAGACCTTGGGGTCGCGCACGATCGACCGGCCGATCGCCACGCGCTGACGCTGCCCGCCCGACAGGGCCTTTGGCAGGCGGTCGAGGAAATTGGTCAGTTGCAGTTTCTCGGCCGCCGCGCGGACCTTTTCGTCGATCTCGGCGCGGCTGGCGCCGGCGATCTTCAGGGCGAAGGCCATGTTGTCGTAGACGGTCATGTGCGGGTAGAGCGCGTAGGACTGGAACACCATGGCGATGCCGCGTTCCGACGGCGGCACGTCATTGACCCTGACCCCGTCAATCTCAAGCGTGCCGCCGGTGATCTTTTCCAGCCCCGCCACCATCCGCAGCAAGGTCGACTTGCCGCAGCCCGAGGGGCCGACGAACACGATCAGTTCGCCGGTCTCGATCTCGAGATTGATGTCGCTGAGCACGGTCACCGTGCCGCCATAGGTCTTTTCGACATCGGTCAGTTTCAGGTTTGCCATGTCGCGCCCCCTCCCCCGGGCCGCTGTGGCGGCTATTCGGCCGCCGCGAAATATGCCTGATAGGGTGGCAGGGTGAGGCCCGTCTCACCCACCACCGCCGTGAACGGCGCGCCCTTGTCCTGCCGCCACCGGCCTTCGGGCAGATCGACGGGCTGCGCCGTGTTGGTCAGGTTGAAGGCGCAGAACAGCCGTTGGTCGCCTTCGGTCCGCACGAAGCTGACGGTGCCCTCGCCCGCGGTCAGATCGGACATCGCCCCCTTGATCAGCGCCCTGTAGCTTTGGCGGAACCGGATCATGTTCTTGTAGAAGATCATCGTGCTGTCGTCGGCCTGCGCCTGTTCGGCCACCGCGCGCGACAGGTGTTCGACGGCGACGGGCAGCCACGGCTTGGCATCGGAAAACCCGCCATTGTGGTTGTCGGTCACCCAGGGCATCGGCGTGCGGCACCCGTCCCGGCCCTTGAAGCGCGGCCAGAAGCGGATGCCATAGGGGTCCTGCAGATCATCGAAGGCGACATAGGCCTCGGTCAGGCCCAGTTCCTCGCCCTGGTAGAGACAGACCGAGCCGCGCAGGGACAGCAGGAGCGCGGCGTAAAGCCGGCGCGCGTCCTCTCCGAGGTTCCAGCGTGAGGCATGGCGGACGACGTCATGGTTGGAAAACGCCCAACAGGCCCACCCGTCGCCGATCCGGTCCTCGTAATTCTGCAACACGCCCACGACATGGTCCGGCGTCAGCGGCGTGGCGGCCAGAAACTCGAACGAATAGCACATATGCACCTTGTCATCGCCCGAGGTGTATTGCGCCTGCAGGTCCATCCCGTATTGGGCATCGCCGACCTCGCCCACGGCGGTGGCGGCGGGGTATTCATCAAGCACGGCGCGCAACCGGCGCAGAAAATCAAGGTTTTCAGGCTGGTTCTTGTCATAAAGGTGATCCTGCCAATTATAGGGGTTCACCTCGGGCGCGATGGTGGCGTTGCGTTCGGCTGGGTCGAGCGCGGGATTGTCGCGCAGGTCTGGGTCGTGGAAATAGAAATTGATCGTGTCGAGCCGGAACCCGTCGACACCACGATCCAGCCAGAACCGCGCGACCGAAAGCAATTCCTCCTGCACGTCCGCGTTGTGCAGGTTCAGGTCGGGCTGTTCGCGCAGGAAATTGTGCAGGTAATACTGCATCCGGTCGCCCGACCATTCCCAGGCCGATCCGCCGAAGATCGACAGCCAGTTGTTGGGCGGCGACCCGTCGGGTTTGGCGTCGGCCCAGACATACCAGTCGGATTTCGCGTTATCGCGGCTTGTCTGGCTTTCGTAGAACCACGGGTGCTGGCTGGAGGTGTGGCTGAGCACGAGGTCGATCAGAACCTTCAGCCCCAGGTCATGGGCGCGCTGGATCAGCGCGTCGAAATCGCCAAGCGACCCGAACATCGGGTCGACATCGCAGTAATCGCTGACGTCATAGCCGAAATCGAGCATGGGCGACCGGAAGAAGGGACTGATCCAGATCGCATCGACACCCAGTTCGGCGACATGCGGCAGGCGGTGGATGATGCCCGCCAGATCGCCGATCCCGTCATGGTTGGAATCCTGAAAACTGCGCGGGTAGATCTGGTAGATCACCGCGCCGCGCCACCAATCCCTGTCGGGGGCCACGATCTGTTCGCGGTTGAGGTCCTGCATCAGGTTCATTGTCGGGTGTCTGCCTTATTTCACCGACCCGGCCAGCAGGCCGCGCACGAGGTAGCGTTGCATGGTGAAGAACACCAGAAGCGGCACCGCGATCGACACGAAGGCCGCCGTGGCAAGGATTTCCCAGTTGCCGCCCCGCGTGCCGAGCAATTCGACGATCTGGCGGGTCATCACCGTGGTCTCGCCGGTGGCATCGATCAGGAACACCATGGCGACCAGCAGGTCGTTCCAGGTCCACAGGAACTGGAAGATCGCGAAACTGGCCAGCGCGGGAAAGCTGAGCGGCAGGATGATCCTGGTGAAGATCTGGAAATCGGTGGCGCCATCCACACGGGCGTTTTCGATGATGTCGCGCGGCAGACCGGCCATGTAATTGCGCAAGAGATATATCGCCAGCGGCATCCCGAACCCGGTATGGGCAAGCCAGACCCCCAGATACCCCTTGCCGATGCCGATGGCGTTATGCAGCGACAGAAGCGGGATCAGTGCCAGCTGCAGCGGCACCACCAGAAGGGCAACGATAAACGCGATCAGCAGGGCGCGGCCCGGAAACTCCATCCAGGCCAGCGCATAGGCCGCGAAAGCCGCGATCAGGATCGGGATGACGGTGGCGGGGATGGTGACGGTCAGCGTGCTCAGAAAGGCGCGCCCCATCCCGTCGCGCGCATCGCCCGAGAACAGGACATAGTCGTAATTGTCCAGCGTGAAATCGGGCGGCACGGTCGCGGTGACGAAGACGCGAGCGCCGCGATCGCCATCGAAGGCTTCCGTATTGGTCAGGCGGTAATCGCCATTGGTCGCCACCGTGATCTGGCCACCCCGGCGCAGTTCGGCGGTGTCGCCGGGGGCAAAGGCGCTGACCTCGCGGGCCGAGATACCGAAGGCGCTGATCTGGGTCGGGGTCTCGCCCGCGACCGCGAAAAGATTGCCCTCGATCACGAACACCCCACCCTCCTGCACCTGCGTCTCGGGCGGTGCGGTGCGCAGCGTCAGGTTCTGTTCGGCAGGAAACAGCGCCCGCCACCACCCCGAGGCCGAGATCTGTTCCACCGTCCGGAAAGACGATACCAAAAGCCCGAGCGTCGGGATCAGCCAGATGATGACCAGCGCCGCGACCGACAGGTGCACGGCCCAGGTCAGCGAGGATTTCTTGCCGGCGATATTGTCCATGTCCCCCGCCCCTTCAGCGCATTTCCCTGCGCACCTGGCGCACGTTCCAGATCAGGATCGGGGTGACCAGCACCATGATCACCATCGCCGCCGCCGACCCCACGCCCCAGTCATTGGCGCGGAACAGCTTGTCATACATGTAATTGGCCAGAACCTGCGTTTCCCATTGCCCGTTGGTCATGGCGAAGACGATGTCGAAGATTTTCAGCACCAGCAGCGTGATGGTCGTCCAGACCACGATGATCGTCGGGTAGATCTGCGGCACCTTGATGGAAAAGAAGATGCGCAAGGGTCCCGCCCCGTCGACGATGGCGGCCTCGATGGTTTCCTCGGGGATGCCGCGCAGGGCCGCGGACAGGATCACCATGGCGAACCCGGTCTGGATCCAGATCAGCACGATCATCAGAAAGAAATTGTTCCAGAACGGAATGGTCAGCCAGGCCTGCGCATCCCCGCCGAGCGCGGTGACGATCGCATTCAGCAGGCCGATCTGGTCGGCCTCGTCGGGCCGGACATCATAGATCAGCCGCCAGATCACCGCCGCGCCCACGAAGGAAATCGCCATCGGCATGAAGATCAGCGATTTGGCGATATTGCCCCAGGCGATCCGGTCCGTCAGTTGCGCCGCCAGCAGGCCCAGCGCGGTCGAGGCGGCGGGCACGACGATCAGCCACAGGATGTTGTTGCGGATCGCCTCCCAGAATTTCGGCTCGGAGGCCATCTGCTGGTAATTGGCCAGCCCCACGAAAGCATCGCCCGCGTCCCGGTCGGTCAGCGACAGGCGCAGCGTCTCGACCACCGGATAGGCGAGATAAAGGCACAGCACGAACAGCGCGGGAAACAGGAACACCCAGGGCCGGATCATGTTGGCGCGGTTGATGTTGCGCCCCGCATTGGGCCCGCGCGCCGGGAACAGCACCCGGTCGAGCGCCTGATTGGCAAAATAGAAATAGGCCACGCAGCCGCCCACACCGAGCGCGATGGTGATCAGACCCTGAAACGCCGGATGCATGGCGCGGCCCTCCTGCCGGGATAGGGAGAAAGGACGCGCCGCAGGGCTGGCCCGCGGCGCGTCCCGGTCAGATCAGGGCCAGCTGGCCTGGATTTCCGAGGCCACGGTGGCCGCGTCCTTGGTGCCCGAAGAGAAATCCACCATGCCGGTCCAGAACGACCCGGCCCCGACTGCACCCGGCATCAGGTCGGAGGCGTCAAAGCGGAAGGTCGTGGCCGAGGTCAGGATTTCACCCAGGCCCCGCTGCGTGTCATTGGCATAGGCTTCGGGGTTGGCCGACAGAAGCGGGGTCAAAAACCCGTCCTGGGCCATCATCACCTCATGGGCAAAGGGCGTCTGCAGGAAGGCGATGAAAGCCTCCGCAGCAGGGGTCGGGTTGGTGATCGCGAACAGCGTGCCCGCGCCCAGGACCGGGGTGCCCAGATCGCGCCCAGCATAGGCCGGGAAGTAGAAGAAATCGACATCCACGCCCAGTTCGGCATCCTCGGGGAAATAGGCCGGGATGAAGCTGGCCTGCCGGTGCATCATGCAGGATGGCGGGCTTTCGAACAGGCCCAGCGGGCTTTCGCGGAAATCGATGGTGGCGGTCGCGTTGGCGTCACCGGCGACGTAGTCGTCATTGCCGGTGAAGGACCCGTAAAGCTCGATCACCTCGACGACACGCGGATCGTCAAACGGCATGTCATTGGCGACCCACGCGTCATAGACCTCGGGCGGCTGGGTGCGCAGCATCAGGTCCTCGACCCAGTCGGTGGCGGGCCAGCCGGTGGCCCCGCCCGAGCCCAGACCGACGCAAAGCGGGGTTTCCCCGTCCTCGACCATCTGGTCCATCAGGGCGGTGAACTCCTCCATCGTGGTCGGCACGTCATAGCCGAAATCCTCGAAGTTCTCGGGGATGTACCAGACCAGCGACTTGACGTTCACGTTGAAGAAGAACCCGTAGAATTCATCCTGCCCGTCGGCATTGGCATAGGTGCCCAGATCGACCCAGGACTGGCCGGCGGCCATGTTCTCGCGTGTCCAGTCGGCAAGATCGGCGGGCAGCGGTTCGAGAAACCCGCGCGCCGCCAGATTGCGCGCCAGGCCCGGCTGCGGGAACACCGTCAGGTTCGGGGCGGACCCCGCCTCGGCATCGATGACGATCTGCTGTTCCAGCGAATCCGAGCCGACATAGGTGGCCCCGGCCCCGGTCGCGGCGTTGAAATAGGCGACGAGGTTTTCGAACGCCGCCGCCTCACCCGCGAGCCAGGGGCCGAAGATCGTCAGGTCCTCGCCCGACATGTCGGTTGCATCGGCAAAAGCCTGATAGCTGTCCCAGTTGAACGGGCCTTCGCCCACGGGAACCATCAGGTCCTGCGCCAATGCGCCCGATGCGGTGAAAGCCAGCGCGGCGGCGCCGACCATGAAGCTGCGTGTCATGGCGTCCTCCCAGTTGCCTGTGGCGCGCCTGCAGGGCGCGGCCATCCGAATGCGCCGCGGACGTGTTGATCGCGTCTTCAAAGCGCTTTGACTACGCGGCAGCATCGGCGCGCATGCCGGACCTGTCAATCCATCTTCGCCATGCCGTTGATCACAAACCAACTTTCTGCACCCGCAGCATGACGCACCACAGAACTGGCTTTGACAATTCCCGGCGCAGGTCGCTAGCCTAGGGACATCTTCACAGCGGTTTGGCGTGTAAAACCCGATGAATCTCAAAGAACTGGCCGACAGTCTCGGCTTGTCCCCGACCACGGTCAGCCGCGCGTTGAACGGATACCCCGAGGTGGGCCAGACCACCCGCGCCCGTGTCATGGCCGCAGCCGAGGCCGCCGATTACACGCCCAGTGCCCGGGCGCGCCATCTGGCAACGGGGCAGTCGATGGCCATCGGCCATGTCATTCCGTTGATCGGACGCTCCGAGATCGTGAACCCGATCTTCGCCGATTTCCTTGCGGGCGCGGGCGAAGCCTATGCCGCGCAAGGCTACGAGATCTTGCTGTCGGTCGTCGGCGACGGCCAGAGCGCGGCGGCCTACCGGCAGATGGTGCGGCGCGGATCGGTCGACGGGGTGATGGTGCAGGGCCCTGAAACCGAGGACCCGCGCATTGACGTTCTGAAAAGCCTCGGCATGCCCTTTATCGTTCACGGGCGCACCCGAACGCCCGAAGGGTACAGCTGGCTCGACATCGAAAACACCCGCGCCTATCGAAAGGCGACCGAGTTCCTGCTCGATCTGGGCCATCGCCGGATCGCGCTGATCAACGGGCAGGACAGGTTCGATTTCGCGCGCCGCCGCCGCGACGGGTATGAGGCGGCGCTGACGGATCGGGGCGTGCCGGTCGAGGGGCGGCTGATCTTTTCGGACGTCATGACAGAAGGCTACGGGTTCGACACCGCCGCGCGGCTTCTGGACGGGCCCGAGCCGCCGACGGCGATGCTCGTGTCCTCGATGATTTCGGCCGTCGGCGTGCGGCGCGCCGCCGAGGCGCGGGGCCTGATGCTGGGCCGTGACCTGTCGGTGATCTGCCATGACGACGAGTTGAGCTACCTGTCCAATCACGGGCCCGGCCTGACCTTCACCGCGACGCGGTCGTCGATCCGCGATGCCGGGCGGCGTGCGGCGGAAATGCTGATCACGCTGATCCGCGACCCCGGGGCCGCCCCCCTGACCGAGCTGTGGGAGGTGGACCTGGTCCTGGGCGACACCACCGCGCCGCCGCGATGACCAGCATGCCCGCCCTGCCCCCGCGCAGCGCCTTTCCGCAAGGGTTCCTGTTCGGCACCGCCACCTCGGCCTACCAGATCGAGGGGCACCGGTTCGGCGGCGCGGGCCGCACCCATTGGGACAGTTTCGCCGCCACCCCCGGCAATGTCGCGGGCGCCGAGGACGGGGCACTGGCCTGTGACCATTACCATCGCTGGGCGGAAGACCTGGACCTGGTCGCGGCGCTGAATGCCGATGTCTACCGGTTCTCGACCTCCTGGGCGCGGGTGATGCCCGAAGGGACGGGGCCGGTGAACCCGCAAGGCCTGGATTTCTATGACCGGCTGGTGGACGGGATGCTGGCGCGCGGCCTCAAACCGGCGGTCACGCTTTACCACTGGGAACTGCCGCAGGCGCTGGCCGACCGGGGCGGATGGCGCAATGCCGACATGCCGGACTGGTTCGCCGAGTTCACCCAGGCCGTGATGGCCCGGATCGGCGACCGGGTCTGGTCTGCAGCGCCCGTCAACGAACCCTGGTGCGTGGCCTGGCTCAGCCATTTCGAGGGGCACCACGCGCCCGGCCTGCGCGATATCCGTGCCGCCGCCCGGGCAATGCACCATGTTCTGCTGGCTCATGGCCGGTCGATCGGGGTCATGCGCGACCTCGGCATCAAAAACCTTGGCGCGGTGGTCAACCTTGAAGGCGCGACACCCGCCAGCGACACCGCCGAGGACCACGCCGCCGCAGACCGCCGCGACGCGATCTACAACAGGGCCTTTCTCGAGCCGCTGTTTCTGGGCCGCTATCCCGAGGCGCTGCTGGAAGGGATCGCGTCGCACCTGCCGGATGGCTGGCAGGATGATTTCGACACGATCCGCGCGCCGGTCGACTGGATCGGGGTCAACTACTACACCCGCAGGCGCATCGCCGCCGCGCCGGGGGCCTGGCCCGGTTATGCCGAGGCGCCGCCGCGCGGGCCCTGCACCGGGATCGGGTGGGAGATACACCCCGAGGGTCTGACGGATTTCCTGCGCCGGGTGGCGCGCGATTACTCGGGCGATCTGCCGATCCTCGTGACCGAGAACGGGATGGCAGGCGACGGTCTGACCGACAGCGCGCGCATCACCTATCTGGCAGCCCACCTGCAGGCACTGCGCACAGCCATCGCCGAGGGCGTTCCGGTCACGGGGTATTTCGTCTGGTCGCTGATGGACAACTACGAATGGGCCCTCGGCTATGCGGCCCGGTTCGGGCTGGTGCATGTCGATTTCGAAAGCCTGGCCCGCCATCCGAAAGCCTCCTATCAGGCGCTTGCGCGTGCCTGGGCGCGCGACGGCTTGGCAAACGGGCCGAAAGCGCCGTAAGGGGCGCGCGATGCCCTTCGAAGCCGCCCACACTCATACAAGCCTTGTCGCCGATATCGGCGGCACCAATACCCGCGTGGCGCTGGCCCATGGCACCGAGGTCGCGCCCACCAGCCTGCGCCGGTTCCGCAATGCCGAGCATGGCGGGATCGCCGAGGTAATCGCGCGCTATCTCGATGACACGGGCACCGCAGCGGGCGATATCAGGGGCGTCTGCGCGGCCGCTGCCGGGCCGGTGCGCGACGGTGTGGCCGAGATGACCAACCTGGGCTGGCGCATCGACCGCGATGAACTGGCGCGGGCGCTGACGGCCGACCGGGTCGCGGTGCTGAACGATCTGCAGGCGCAGGGGCATGCCATCGGGCATCTGCCCGGGGACGGGGTGATCACGGTGATCGACCGCACCGCGCCCTCGCCCCATGCCGCGAAACTGGTGGTGGGGATCGGAACGGGGTTCAACGCGGCCCCGGTTTTCGACACCGCGGCTGGCCGCTTCGTGCCGCCGTCGGAGGCCGGGCATGTCAGCCTGCCATGGGGGGGCGACGCGCGTCTGGCGCAGGCGATGGAAAAGACCTTCGGCACAGCCTCGATCGAAGAGGCGGTCTCGGGCCGGGGCATCGCCTTCGTCGACAGGGTCCTGCACGGGCAGGCGCGTGAGACGCCCGAGATCATGACCGCGCTCGAGGCGGGTGAGGCGCAGGCGGCGGAAACGGTCGCGGTCGTCGTGCGCCTGCTCGGGCAGGTGGTGGGTGATCTTGCGCTGACGCATCTGCCCTTCGGCGGCATTTACCTGACCGGCGGGGTGGCACGGGCGTTGCAGCCGTATCTGGACCGGTTCGGCTTTGCCGGGGCGATGCGGGCCAAGGGCCGGTTTGCAGGCTTCATGGACCAATTCGGCGTCGCGGTGGTGGTCGATGATTACGCCGCGCTCACCGGCTGCGCGGTACATCTGGCGCGGTCGTAGGGCGGGGTTTGACCCCGCCGAGGCGGTTGCCCGGGTTTCACGCCGGGATGGCAAGATGGATTGAAACCCCAATCCTCAGCGCGGTCCGATGGTCGGGGGCGGCGGGGTCAAGGCCCCCCCTACCCGTTCGGGTCGCGGTAGACGCCCTGTTCCTCCAGCGCGTCGATCACCTCGGCCGGCATGTAGGTTTCATCATGCCGGGCCAGGATTTCGGTGGCCTCGAACACCCCGTCGACAAGGCGGCCCGTGCCGACCATGCCTTCGCCCTCACCGAACAGATCGGGCAGGATGCCGGTATAGGTGACCGGCACCGACGCGCCGCCATCGGTCACGGCGAAACTGATCCGCTCCCCTTCACCGCGCACAAGCGTGCCTTCTTCGACAAGGCCGCCGATGCGGAACACTTCGGAAGGCGGCGGCGGATCGGCGACGATTTCGGAGGGGGGACGGAAGAAGTTGATCCCGTCGCGCATCGCATAGCCGATCAGCGCGGCCGACAGCCCGAGGGCGACAGTGGCGACCAGGATGATCTGGATCCGGCGTTGTTTCTTGAGGCCGCGCATCGGCCCTCCTTCATTCGTGTCAGGGGAAGAGCGGCGCGCCGGTCAGCCCCGTGGTTTCTTCAATCCCGAGCATCAGGTTCGCGTTCTGCAACGCCTGCCCCGACGAGCCCTTGCACAAATTGTCGAGCGCCACGAAAACCTGCGCCCGCCCTGCCCGCCGGTCCGCCGTCACACCGACATGGGCATAGTTCGACCCGCGCACGTCATGGGTCGAGGGAGCCTTGCCGAAAGGCAGCACGTGGAGGAACGGTTCCTCCGCGTAGGCCCCGGCCAGCGCGCCATAAATAGCCTGCGGATCACCCTTCACATAGATGGTGGCCAAAATGCCGCGGTTCATGGGCGCAAGATGCGGGGTGAACTGCACCTCGACGGTCCGCCCGGCAAGGCGCGAAAACTCCTGATCGAATTCGCCCAGGTGCCGGTGCGTGCCGCCGTAACCATAGGGATTGGCGCCTTCGGAAAGCTCGGCATGAAGCAGGTTTTCCTTCAGGCTGCGGCCCGCGCCCGAAACGCCGACCACGAGGTTGAGGATGATTTCGTCAAGGTCGATCAGCCCTGCCCTGATCAGGGGCACAAGGCCGAACTGCCCGGTGGCCGCGTTGCAGCCGGTGCAGGCGACCAGCCGCGCGCGCCGGATGTCGTCGCGGTAGAATTCGGTCAGGCCATAGACCGCCTGCGCCTGAAGCTCGGGCGCGTCATGGGGTTTGCCATACCATTTCTCATAGGCCGCGACATCGCGCAGGCGGAAATCGGCGCTGAGGTCGATTACCTTCAGGTCGCGCGGCAGGGCCTTGATGACGGCCTGGCTGGTCGCGTGGGGCAGCGCACAGAACGCCAGGTCGATGCCCGCGAAATCGACATCCTCGATTCTGACCAGATCGGGCAGGCCGCGGCCGCGCAGGAACGGATAGACATCGCCCATCTCCAACCCCGCCTTCCGGTCACCGGTCAGGGCGGCGATGCTCAGGTCGGGGTGGCCGAGGATCAGCCGGGCAAGCTCGGCCCCGGTATAGCCGGAGGCGCCGAGAATGGCGATCTTGTGGGTCATGGTCGGGTCTCGTGGAACGGAAACGAAAGGTCAGATATCTGCGGCGGTGAACTCGATCCGGCGTCGCAGGAACTGGGTCGCCTTGTTCGACACCGACGCCGGGTCGCCCGTCGTCACGAAACGGGTCCCCTGCCCGTCCCCGATGAATTCCGGGCGGCGCGCCAGGTAATCGGCCAGCGCCTCGGCCACCAGATCGGGCTGCGAATAGACCGCGACGCCCTCGCCAAGCGCATCGCGGAACACGTCCTCGACCAGCGGATAATGGGTGCAGCCGAGGATCGCGGCCTCGGGTTTCGGCATCCGCCGCATCAGTGCCTCGACATGGCTGCGGACCAGCGCATCGGCCAGGATCATGTCGCCCATCTCGATCGCGTCGACGACGCCGGCGCAGGGCTGTGCCTCGACATCGACACCCACGGCGCGAAAGGCCAGTTCGCGCTGGAACGCACGGCTGGAGACGGTCGCAGGGGTGGCGAACAGCGCGACATGCTCCACCGCGACGGGGCGCGGCGGGGAATTGTCGCCCCATTTGCGTTCGGTCAGCGCCTCGATCAGCGGCACGAAGACGCCCAGAACGCGCTTGTCCTGGGGCACCCAGCCTTCCTGCATCCGGCGCAGCGCGGCGGCCGAGGCGGTGTTGCACGCCAGGATCACCAGGTCGCAGCCCATATCGAACAGCGCCTGAACGCCCCGTGTGGTCAGGTCATAGATGTCATCGGCATCGCGCACGCCATAGGGCGTGTGGGCATTGTCGCCGAAATAGACCAGCGGCAGGTCCGGCAGGCGCGCCTCGACCGCGCTGAGCACGGTCAGACCACCGAGCCCGGAATCGAAAATCCCTACCGCCATTCAATACCTGTCCTTCAGCCGCCCGCGCACGATGCCCTGATCGGCATTGGGGTCGCGGTGACGATCCTCGAACTCGAACCCGCGCAGATTGGTATCGAGCGGGCGCGGGCTGAGCCTATAGGTGGTTTCACGCAGAAAGGCCATCATCGCCCTTGCGTCGCGGGCATAGGGTTCCAGATCGGCGCGCGGGATCGGATCGCCGATCACCACCTGAACGGGCGAATTCACGCGCGCCTTGAATTCCTTGATGAAAAGACCGGTGCGCAGGGTGTAATGCACATGGCTCATCAGCTGGAAGAGGCGTGAATTGTGACCGTCGAAAAACAGCGGAACCACTGTCGCCTCGGATTTGGCGATCATCCGCGCGGTGAAGCTGCGCCAGCCCGGATCCATCGGCTGACCGAAGGGGCGTGCCGCCGTCGACACGGTGCCGCCGGGGAAAATGCCGATCGCCCCGCCCTCGGCCAGGAACCGCAGCGCGTCCTTGCGGGTCTGGATGTTCAGCGCCATCGCCTCTTTCGTGTCGTCGAACGAGATCGGCAGGATGATCCGGTTGATATCCTCGGCCTTGCGGAACACCCGGTGTGCGAGGATGCGGAAATCGCCGCGCGACTGGCTGAGGATATGGCCCATCATCAGCCCGTCGAGGATGCCATAGGGGTGGTTGGCGATCAGCACCACGGGCCCCTCGGCCGGGATATTGTCGAGGCTGCCGCCGATCACCTCGAGCCGGAACCCGTAGCGGTCGACCATGACGCCCCAGAAATCCTTGCCCTGCCGGACCTCGTCGTCATAGCCCTCGGCGCGCTTGATCAGGCCCAGACGGCCGGTCGCGTTTTCCATGACGCGGATCATCGCGCGGCCCGTGCGCGAGGCGGCGGCGCTGGCATAGGTGATGTCGCGCGCCACCTGACGCTCTGTGTCGTTGCGTTTCGGCATGGGACGCCGGGCTACCTTTTTCCGAATGGACGTCGTCTGGAAATATGCCGTCGCAAACGATCCGTCCAGCGATTCACGCGCGGCCCGTGCCCCAGAGGCAGATCAGGTCCATCGCCACATGGGCGGCGGCCACTGCGGTGATGCCGGCAGGATCGAAGGGGGGCGACACCTCGACCACGTCGCCACCCACCAGGTTGATCCCCGCAAGCCCCCTGAGCAGGATCGCGGCCTCCCGGCTGGACAATCCGCCCCAGACCGGTGTGCCAGTGCCGGGCGCAAAGGCCGGGTCGAGCCCGTCAATGTCGAAGCTGAGATAGGCCGGGCGGCGCCGCGCCTTTTCGCGCAGCGTTTCGGCCACCGCCGCCGGTCCTCGCGCGGCCACGGCCCGGGCGTCGATGATCTCGATCCCCAGGTTGTCGGCGACCACGGTGCGGATGCCGATATGGGCCGAGGCCGCGACATCGATCAGCCCCTCCTTCACGGCGGTATAGCAAAAGGTGCCATGGTCGATGCGGGCGGGGTTGTCGTCGGGCCAGGTGTCGGTATGGGCGTCGATCTGGATCAGCGCGACGGGGCCGTGCCTGGCGGCATGGGCGCGCAGGATCGGCAGGGTGATGGAATGATCGCCCCCCAGCGTGATCGCCGCCGCACCCGCCTGCAGAATGCCCGCGATATGGGCCTCGATCCGGGCGGGGACATCGGCGGCATGGGCATAATCGAAGGCCATGTCGCCGTAATCGACCATCGCCAGCGATTCCAGCGGGGAATACCCGTCCCACCCGTAAGGCGGATCACAGGGCAGCAGCGCCGAGGCCTCGCGGATCGCGCGCGGGCCCAGCCGGGTGCCGGGCCGGTTCGTCACCGCCTGGTCGAAGGGGATGCCGGTGATCGCAAGATCGACCCCTGCCAGGTCCTTGCTGTACCGGCGGCGCAGGAAACTGGGCACGCCGGCAAAGACGTTTTCAAAGGCCAGGCCCTTCAGGTCGGTCGCGGTGATTGCGCGGTCCACCTCGTCTTTCGCGTCTTCCAAAGCCATGTCGCGCCCTTTTCAGGATCCCCTGTGCCCCGTCCTACCGGTCTGCGGGTCCGTCGCCAATGGGCGGGTTGCCTTCGGACCTTGTCATCGGGCAAGGCTGCGCCACCTAACGCGACACGGGCGGCAAGAGGCGCAAGCGATGGCGGAGACCGGCACAGACGGAACCCTGGATGACCTGCGCACGCATTTCATCGAAGGCATGAGCCGGGCGGCGGCCTCGGTGTCGGTCGTCACCACCGACGGGCCCGCCGGGCGCGGCGGCGTCACCGTTTCGGCGATGACATCGATTTCCGCCGATGGTCCGCAGCCCACCATGCTGACCTGTATCAATGCCGACGCGACCCCCCTGCCGCAGATCCTGGAAAACCGGGTGTTCTGCATCAACGTGCTGCGCGTGGACCAGGTGGAGGTGTCCGACATCTTCGCCTCGCGCCTGCCCGGCCCGGGCGGCGACAAGTTCGCCGCCGTCAGGACAGAGACGATGGTCACCGGCGCCCCCCGGCTGAGCGATGCGCTGGTCAGCTTCGATTGCCGCCTGATCTCGGCCGACAGGATCGGCACCCATCACATCTGCATCGGCGCGGTCGAATCGGTGGCCGTGGCCCCCACGGGCGACCCGCTGCTTTACGGGATGCGGCGGTACCTGCGCGCCCAGGATCACTGAGCCCGTGGCCCGCACCCCTGTCCCCGACCCGTCCCTGCCGCCGATCGACCGGCTTCTGGCCGTGATGGCCGCGCTGCGCGACCCCCGGACCGGCTGCCCCTGGGATATCGAACAGGATTTCGCCACCATCGCCCCCTACACGATCGAAGAGGCCTACGAGGTCGCCGATGCCATCGCACGCGGCGACATGGACGACCTGAAGGGCGAGTTGGGCGACCTGCTGCTGCAGGTGGTGTTCCATGCGCAGATGGCGCAGGAGGCCGGGCGGTTCAGCTTCGACGATGTGGCCGGGGCCATCGCCGACAAGATGATTGTCCGCCACCCGCATATCTTCGGCGAGGAAAGCCGCGACAAGTCGGCCGAAGACCAGGTGCGCGACTGGGAAACGGTCAAGGCGGCCGAACGCGCCGCACGGGACAAGGGCGGCGTTCTGGATGACGTGGCCCTGGGCCTGCCCGCCCTGATGCGGGCCGAAAAGCTGCAGAAACGGGCCGCACGGGTCGGGTTCGACTGGCCCGATGCGGGCCATGTCATCGACAAGATCGCCGAGGAAGCACGCGAACTGGCCGAGGCGCGCGACACCCTGAGCCAGGACGAGATCGCGGATGAAATGGGGGACCTGCTGTTCGTGATGGCCAACCTTGCCCGGCATCTGAAGGTCGACCCGGAAACCGCGCTCCGTGCCACGAATGAGAAATTCGTCCGCCGTTTCCGCGATATCGAAGCGGCGCTGGCGGCCCGTGGCAAGCGGCCGGAAGACAGCGATCTGGCCGAGATGGACGTGCTGTGGGATGCGGCCAAGGCCAAGGGATTGTGATCGCCATTTCCGTGATCGGCGTTTGGCGGGCCCCGGTGGCGTGCTACCCTTTCGTTCATGAAACACGCCGCCCTGATCGCCCTGATCGCCGCCACCCCGTCCGCAGCCAACGCGGTTGAGCTGCACTGCCTTGGCCGGGACCCGTTTTTCATGATGGTCCTCAACACCGACACCGCGACCTTCGATTATCTTGGCGACGGCGTGTTCGAGCTTGACCCCGCCCTGTCCGCCCCCTTGGGCGATTTTGAACAGACCGCACTGATGACAGCCGGCGGGCCGGTGCCGGTGTTTCTGGAACGCCGGGAATGCACGTCGATGATGGGCGTCAGCTTGCCCTTCGCCATCGAGGTCGGTATTCCCGCCTTTGCGGGGCAACGCCCCGCCAATGGATGCTGCAGGGACGCCACCCCCCAGGAATGACACTTGCCCCCGCCCACGCGGCCCCGGTCGAACCGCTCAAGGCGGCGGTTTGGATGATCGGGGCGATCGTGTCCTTCTCGACCATGGCGGTCGCGGGGCGTGCGGCGGCTTTGGAATTGTCGACCTTCGAGATGATGACCTATCGGTCGGCCATCGGCGTGGTGATCGTGCTTGTCCTGGGCGCGGCCTTCGGCACATTGGGCCAGGTCACGCGGCGCCGGCTGGACCTGCACCTGTGGCGCAACCTGGCCCATTTCACCGGGCAGAACCTGTGGTTTTACGCCGTCACGGTCAGCCCGCTGGCGCTGGTCTTCGCGCTCGAGTTTACCTCGCCGCTCTGGGTGATGGTTCTGGCCGCGATTTTCCTGGGTGAACGGCTGACGGGGGCCAAGGTGATGGCCGGGCTGATCGGGTTCGCGGGCGTGTTGCTTGTGGTCCAGCCGGGCAGCGCGCCGCTGAGCACCGGGATGATTGCCGCGGCCTCGGCCGCCGTGTTCTTTGCCACCACCGCGATCTTCACCAAGCGGCTGACCCGGACCGAGACGATCACCTGCATCCTGTTCTACCTGACGGTGATGCAGCTGGTCATCGGCCTGATCGTGTGCCTGGCCGATGGGCATATGACCGTGCCCTCCGCGGCGACCTGGCCCTGGATCGCGGTGATCGCGGTGTGCGGGCTGGCCGCGCATTTCTGCCTGACCACCGCGCTCAGCCTTGCGCCCGCCTCGGTGGTGATGCCGATGGATTTTGCCCGCCTGCCCGCCATCGCGCTGGTTGGGCTGATGTTTTATGCCGAGCCTCTGCAATGGGGCGTGCTGGCGGGGGCGATTTTGATTTTCGGCGCCAACTACATCAACATAATCGGCATGCAGCGCGCGGCGCGGAATGTAGCATAACTGTCACAGTTATGGCCCCAAATGTCGTTCCGCGATGGCTGACGCAGGGTCAGAATTGACCGGATCGGACCTTTCCCACCTTATCCACCGTCAAGGGACGGAACTTTACGGGATTGGGGAGGACACCACCATGACCCGCATCATGGCCGCAGGCGCGGCGCTTCTGGCAACCACGGCGCTGGCGCAGGCCGGCGGGATCGAACGGTCGAACCAGTCGATGGCTATCCTGTTCGAGGAAGGGACGTATCTGCAGTTCGGGCTGGGATATTCGGACCCTGACGTGTCGGGATCGAACGCTGCAGGCGCATCCGGAGACATGGCACCGTCGTTTGTTTTGCCTTCGATCAGCTTTCGGACGGACATCTCCGAGCAGTTGTCTTTCGCGCTGATCCTCGATGAGCATGTGGGTGCGGATGTAGGTTATCCGGCGGGACCTTACACTGCGGCCGGGACGACTGCAGATTTGGATGGCAGGGCTCTCACTGCATTGTTGCGCTACGAAATGCCAAACAACTTCAGCGTTTATGGTGGTGTGCGTGCGAGCCAAGTCGACGGCTGAAGTGCCCCTAGATTTGTAGACGCTTTGCCCCCTTACTTTGAGCCGAGGAGGCGACCATGGGGACAAGCAACTACAGCGACGAGTTCAAGCGCGATGCGGTGCATCAGATCACGGTGCGCGGGTATCCTGTTGGGGAGGTGTCCCGCCGCTTGGGGGTCAGCAAGTATTCTCTCTACAAGTGGGTGAAGCTGTTTGGGGAGCCGTCGCCGAAGCCGGGCGTCGATCACGAGGCCGAGAACCGCAGACTGAAGCGGGAACTGGCCCGTGTCACCGAGGAGCGCGACATCCTAAAAAAGGCAACGGCGTACTTCGCGCGCGAGTCCCAATGAAGTACGCCTTCATCCGGGCGCATCAGGACGAGTTCGGCGTCCGGGCCATGTGCCGGGTGCTACGGGTCCATTTCTCCGGCTTCTATGCATGGCTTAAGGAACCGTTAAGCCACCGCGCGCAGGAAGATCTGCGCCATACCGAACTGATCCGTCAGGCCTGGACTGACAGCGGCAAGGTCTATGGTTATCGCAAGTTGACGGACGATCTGCGCGACCAGGGCGAATGCATCTCGGAGAACCGTGTTGCCCGGCTAGCGTCGTTGGCCGGGATCGCTGCGCAGATCGGCTACAGACGCCGCCCCGGCCGCTACGGCGGCAAGCCCGCGGTCGTGGCCGAGAACAGGCTGGAACAGAAGTTCGAGACATCCGCGCCCGATCAGATCTGGGTCATCGACATCACTTACATCAAGACCCACGAGGGCTGGCTGTACCTGTGTGTCGTCATCGATCTGTTCTCGCGCCGCGTCGTTGGTTGGTCCGCCCAGTCCCGCATGACGACGGACCTGGCGCTCCAAGCTCTTCTGATGGCTGTCTGGCGACGAAAGCCGTCTGACCGGGTCACGGTGCATTCAGACCAGGGCTCCCAGTTCACCAGCCGCGAATGGCAGACCTTCCTCCGCCAGCACGACCTTGAACCGAGTATGAGCCGACGCGGGAACTGCCATGACAACGCAGTCGCGGAGAGCTTCTTCCAGCTCCTGAAACGGGAGCGCGTCCGGCGTCGCACTTACCCGACCCGCGATGCTGCCAGGCAGGACGTGTTCGAATACATCGAGCTGTTCTACAACACGAAGCGTAAGCACACGAACAACGGCATGCTGTCGCCCGTTGATTTCGAGATCAGACAGCAGAAACTGAATGAGGCAGGTGTCTAGGAAACTAGGGGCACCTCAGGCACCGCATTTGTAAGCTTCATTAACGCACCCCTTCCTGCGCCACAGACAGGCTATTCACTGAATGTCGATGGAGGCACCGAGTATGGGTATGTTCTCGGTGCAGCTTACGAGATGCCTGAGATCGCGCTTCGGGTTGCCCTGACCTACAATTCCCAGATTGTGCATACATTTACCGGCACGGATGGTCTTAATGTGGTCGGACCTGCCGCCACGAACTTCCAAACCACAATTCCCGAGTCTTGGATGCTGGAAGCGCAGAGCGGCATCGCCGAAGACACGCTTTTGTTCGGCTCCATTCGGTACGTTGATTGGAGCGACTTTCAGATTTGTCCGACCAACTTTCCGGTGCCCGGCGGATGTCTAACCAATTTATCCAACGACACTGTTACATACACCGCAGGCCTCGGTCGTCGTTTCACGGACAGTTGGTCGGGCGCGGTGACGGTCCTGCGTGAACCGCAGGTGGGAGGCAACGCATCCAACCTCAACCCGACCGACGGGCGCACGGCCCTTGGCCTCGCTGTAACTTGGGAAAACGAACAGTTCGAGGTGACGGGCGGCCTGCAATACAGCTGGCTCGATGACACCGGGCCGCTTGCCGCCACGACCGGCGTCTTCACCGACAACACTGCAGTATCCGCTGGTCTCCGCGTCGGCATCCGCTTCTGACCCAGACCGCATCGAATGCTCCGAACCCCCGGCCCAGCGCCGGGGGTTTTTCTTTGCGCAGCTTTCGGGTCGCCGTGGTCCTGTGCCTCCGGTAAGCGGCTTGCATGGCCGCCTCAGACCCCCGCCTTGCCCCCCGCCTGTCCCCCCGCGCCTGGGCCGAGCTTGCACTGCTCGGCACCATCTGGGGCGCGTCGTTCCTGGCGATCAAGCTGGCGCTGGGCGAGGTGCCGGTGCTGACGCTGGTGGCGCACCGCGTGGTCTGGGCGGCGGTGATCCTGTGGGGCTACATCCTGTGGCGCGGCTTTGCCCTACCCCGGGGCGCGCGCATCTGGGGCGCGCTTCTGGCCATGGGGCTTTTGAACAACGCGGTCCCCTTCACGCTGATGGCCTGGGGGCAGCAGTTCATCGAAACCGGGCTGACCTCGATCTTCAACGCCGCAACGGCGGTATTCGGGGTGCTGGTCGCGGCCATCGTCTTTGCCGATGAGCGGCTGACCTGGCGGCGCGGCCTGGGCGTGGTGATCGCCTTTGCAGGGGTCTCCATCGCCATCGGCCTCGACGCGCTGCGCGCCTTCGACATCCGGTCGCTGGCACAATTGGCGGTCCTTGGCGGCGCGTTCTCCTACGCGCTGGCCGCCGCATGGGCGCGGACCACGCTGTCCGGGCTCAGGCCCGAGGTGGCGGCGGCGGGCATGCTGACGGGGTCGAGCGCGATCATGCTGCCGCTGGCCATCGCTGTCGATGGGGTGCCGCGCCCGCCGACCGACCCCGTCACCTATGCCGCCATCGCCTATTTCGCCGCGATCGGCACCGCCATCGCCTATCTGCTTTATTACCGGATCCTCGCAACCGCCGGGTCGGGCAACGCGATGATCGTGACCTTGCTGATCCCGCCGGTGGCGATCCTGCTGGGATGGATCGTACTGGATGAACGGCTGGACCCGGCGGCCTTCGCGGGGTTCGGCCTACTGGCGGTTGGGTTGATCCTGCTGAACCAGCGCCGGACGCGTTAAAGCGCGGCGAAGGCCTTTTCCTGCCGCGCGGTCCAGTGAACGGTCAGCGTGGTGGTGGCCTCACCCCGCTCCTCGGTCTCGACGATGCCCTGGTCGAACAGCCAGGCCCGCCGCCGCCCGTCAGAATGCGGCAGGGTCAGCGTTGCATGGCTGCGCGGGGGCGACAGGGTACGCGAGGTGGCCGCCAGCAGCGGGCCCATCCCCTCGCCCGTCCAGGCCGACAGGGCAAACACGTCCTCGCGCCGCTCGGCGATGCGCGCCATCGCCTCGGCCTCGGCGGGCGGAAGGAGATCGGTCTTGTTCCAGACCTCGATCAGGGGCGTGGCCGCGTCTATGCCCAGATCGGCCAGGATCGTGCGGACATCGGCGGCCTGTTCCTCGGTCTCGGGGTGCGAGATATCGCGAACATGCAGGATCAGGTCGGCATCACGCACTTCCTCCAGCGTGGCGCGGAAGGCGGCGACCAGATGGGTGGGCAGATCGCTGATGAAGCCCACCGTGTCCGACAGGATCACGTCGGACCCGTCGGGCAGCTTGACCGCCCGCATCGTCGGGTCAAGCGTGGCGAACAGCATGTCCTTGGCCATCACCTCGGCCCCGGTCAGCCGGTTGAACAGCGTCGACTTGCCCGCATTGGTGTAACCCACCAGCGCGACAATCGGATAGGGCACCTTCTTGCGCGCCTGCCGGTGCAGGCTGCGGGTTTTGACGACCTTGGCCAGTTGCCGCTTGATCCGGCCCACGGCCTCGTCGATGGCGCGGCGGTCGGCCTCGATCTGGGTTTCGCCGGGGCCGCCGACAAAGCCCAATCCGCCGCGCTGGCGTTCCAGATGGGTCCAGGCCCGTACCAGCCGCGTGCGCTGATAGCTGAGCGCGGCAAGGTCGACCTGCAACACGCCTTCGCGGGTCTGGGCGCGGTCGGCGAAGATTTCCAGGATCAGGCCGGTGCGGTCCAGAAGCTTGGTGCCCATCTTCTTTTCAAGGTTGCGCTGCTGTACGGGCGTCACCGGCCCGTCGATCAGCACCAGGCCGACCTCATCGGCGCTGACCTTTTCGGCCAGTTCGGCGATCTTGCCATCCCCGAACAACAGCCCCGGGCGCGGCTTTTTCAGCCGCACGATTTCTTCGCCCACGACGGTCAGCCCCGGCAGGGCACGCGCAAGCGCCACCGCCTCGGCCAGCGCGGGTTCGGGCGCGCGGCCCTTGCGGTCGGCGGCAATGTCGGGATGCAGGACGAGGGCGCGGGTCGGTGTGACCCCGTGGGACGGCCGGTCGGGCGCGGGGGTGGTCGTCACTCGTCCCCGTCGTAGAGATTAATCGGCTGCGCCGGCATCACGGTGGAAATCGCGTGCTTGTAGACCAGCTGGCTCTGCCCGTCGCGGCGCAGAAGCACGCAGAAATTGTCGAACCAGGTGATCACGCCCTGCAGCTTGACGCCGTTGATCAGGAAGATCGTCACCGGCACCTTCGTCTTGCGCACATGGTTGAGGAAGGCGTCTTGCAGGTTCTGTTTGTTTTCGGCCATTTGCGGTCCAGCCTTATCGCTATTGCTGCCTCTCGGAACGGCAGGTTTGAAAATCACATGGTTAAGTATGTATCGCCCGGTGGGCGATTTCCACCCCCTGTGGGCCCGAGGCGCGTCAGGGCCGCCAGAAGGAAGGGTTGAGCAGCGCGATCAGGACCAGGGTTTCGATCCGGCCCACGATCATCGCCACCGCCAGGATCATCTTGGCCGGATCGCTGAGCGCACCGAATGAAATCGGATCGGCCGCCGCGACACCGGCCAGCGGCCCCGTCGTCGACAGCGCCGAGACGCCGAGGATGAGTGCGGTCTCGAAATCGAGGCCCGTCGCCGACAGCCCGACCATCACCGCCGCCAGCGACAGGATGAAGAGCATGAAGAAGACCCAGGCGATATAGGCGCCTTCGCGGCGGATGCGGCGGCCAAGCCGCCCGGCGCCCGCGACCGAATGGGGATGCAGCAATTTGCCGATCTCGCGGCTGCCATGCTTGTAGAGCGAATAGACCCGCAAAAGCTTGACCCCCCCCGCCGTGGTCGCCACCCCGCCGCCCATCACCGCCAGCCCCATCAGCAAAAGCCCCGGCGTCGGCAGGCCCGACCAGCTTTGCGCGGCGGCCCAGCTGTCAGAGACGAACCCCGTCGTGGTCAGGAAGGACAGGACCGTGAACACCCCGCCCCAGAGCGCGGTCAGCGCGCCTGCGGGGTTGGCGAGATCGTCGATCTCGAAAGCGCCGATCCAGTGGCGCAGGAACAGCAGCGTGGGCAGGACCGTGATCGTGACCAGCGCCAGCCGCACCTCGCGGTCGCTGCGCAGACGCGACCACAACCCGGCACCGAAGCCCGAGGTATAGACGCGCCGCGACAGCGCGAAGAACAGGAAGGCGAAGATCACCACCTCGCCCATCGCGCCCGAGGGCGCACCCACCAGCCCGTCCCCTGGGCTGATCCCCGAGGTGGCCATCACCGACATGGCATGGATGAAGGCCGGCATCGGCGCCTGGCCCAGCGCGGTCAGGCAAATCGTCAGAACCGCGGTCAGGGTGAGGTAGATGGGCACCAGGCGGCGGGCGTATTTGCGCAACCGCCCCGCCGCCGAGGCCGCCTCGAGCCCGCGCAGCGTGGTGACCACCTGGCCGGGGATATTGGCCTCGGAGGTCACCTCGTAGCCGCCGAGATTGAGCGGCGCCAGAACCGCCGCCGCCGTGATCCAGATCAGCAGGCCACCGAACCAACCCACCGTGCCCCGCCAGACATGCACCGCCGGGGCCAGTCTTTCGGCGTCGAAGAACGGCGCACCGGTCGTCGTCAGCGCCGATATCATCTCGACATAGAGATTGATGAACCGCGTGTTGCCGACCGCATCGATCAGGGGCACGGCCAGCATCGCGGGCAGCCACAGATAGGCCAGAAACAGCGTGGCGAGATAGCGCCGTTCGCCTTCGGCCCGGCGGCTGTTCTGGGCGGCCATCCCGATCAGCAGGGCGGCGATACCGAAGACGAGCCCCGAATAGAAGAAATCGCGCGCGACGTCGAAATCCTCGGTCACTACCGCATAGGCCGCGGGCACCATCATCGCCCCCGCCGCCACCAGCATCAGCACGACGAAGAACGGCAATCTGGACAGCATGCCCGCCATTGCGTCAGAAAAAGTCGATCGAGACCTGAAGCAGGGTCTCGACCGCGGGCACATCGGCCGACAGGGCGAAGATGGCGACGGTGTCACCCTCTTCGATCCGGGTGGACCCGGTGGGCCGGATCACCTTGCCGTCCTTCTGAACCGCGCCCACCAGCACGCCTTCGGGAAAATCGATATCGCGGATCGCGCGCCCGGCCAGAGGCGAGGTCGACAGCACCTGCGCCTCGATCACCTCGGCCTCGGCATCGCCGATGGAATAGACGCCCCTCACCCGGCCATGGCGGATATGGCGCAGGATCGAGCTGACGGTGGTGGAGCGCGGGTTGACATGCGCGTCGATATTGAGCGGCCCCATAAGCGGCACCAGCGACGGGTCGTTGACCAGCGCGATCGACATCTTGGCCCCCACGGCCTTGGCCCGGACCGAGGCCAGAAGGTTGGTCTTGTCATCATCGGTGACGCAGAGCACCGCATCGGCGCGGTCGACACCCGCCTCGCGCAGCAATTCGATATCAAGCCCGTCACCATGCAGCACGATGGTGCGTTCCAGCGCATCCGCCGCGCGCTCGGCATTTCCGCGGTCCAGTTCGATCACGCGTGTGCGGACGCGATTGGCGCCCTTTTCCAGGTCGCGGGCCACGACCAGCCCGACATTGCCGCCTCCGATGATCAGCACGCGTTCGGGCCGGTAGGCCCGCTTGCCGAAAATCTCCAGCGTGCGGTCGGCATCGGCGGCATGGGTGAAGACATAGATCTGGTCGCCCGCGTAAAGCTGGTCACCCGGTTCAGGTGCGATCAGCGTGCCGTCGCGGCGCACCCCGACCACGATGGCCCTGAGCGTCGAGAACAGTTCCGAAAGCTGTTTCAGAGGGGTGTCGAGCACCGGGCAATCGGCATCGAGATGGATGCCCAGCATCCTCGCATCGCCGCCCAGAAAGCTTTCGGTTTCGAAGGTTGCGGGGCTTGCGATGCGTCTGAGCGCAGCCTCGGCCACCTCTTTCTCGGGGCTGATGACGACGTCGATGGGCAGGTGGTCGCGGCGGTAGAGGTCGGAATAGATCGCGTTCAGATAGCTTTGCGACCGCAGCCGCGCGATCTTGCGGGGCACCGAGAACACCGAATGGGCCACCTGGCAGGTGACCATGTTGACCTCATCGGAAAAGGTCGCCGCGATCACCATGTCGGCGTCGCGCGCACCGGCACGGTCCAGCACGTCCGGGTGCGAGGCGAACCCCGTCAGCCCCTGCACGTCCAGCGTATCGGTGGCCCGGCGCACCAGGTCGGGGTTGTTGTCGACCAGGGTGACATCGTTGTTTTCCGAGGAAAGATGGCGCGCGATCTGCCAGCCGACCTGGCCCGCGCCGCAGATGATGACCTTCATGTGCCGTTTCGCCCAAGGGGTCTGGTGACCCTTGGCATGGCATTTGCGCCGCGCGGCGTCAATGCGGGCCGCGCGGGCGGGCGCGTTACTCGGCGGCGTGTTTGGTTGCGGCGAGCATCGGGGCCAGGTAGCGGCCCGTATGCGAGCGTTCGACCTCGGCCACCTCTTCGGGGGTGCCGGTGGCCACAACATCACCGCCGCCATCACCGCCCTCGGGGCCGATGTCGATGATATGGTCGGCGGTCTTGATGACATCCAGATTGTGTTCGATCACCACCACCGTGTTGCCCTGGTCCACCAGTTCGTGCAGCACTTCCAGAAGCTTCCTGACATCTTCGAAATGCAACCCCGTGGTCGGTTCGTCGAGGATGTAAAGCGTCCGGCCGGTGGCGCGTTTGGCCAGTTCCTTGGACAGTTTCACGCGCTGCGCCTCGCCGCCCGAAAGCGTCGTCGCCTGCTGGCCCACCTTGATGTAGCCGAGGCCCACGCGGACCAGCGCGTCCATCTTTTCGCGGATGGAGGGGACCGCCTTGAAGAATTCCTGCGCATCCTCGACCGTCATGTCGAGCACGTCGGCGATCGACTTGCCCTTGAACTGCACCTCGAGGGTTTCGCGGTTGTAGCGGGCGCCCTTGCAGGTTTCGCAGGTGACATAGACGTCGGGCAGGAAATGCATCTCGATCTTGATCACGCCGTCGCCCTGGCAGGCCTCGCACCGGCCGCCCTTGACGTTGAAGGAAAAGCGCCCCGGCTTGTAACCGCGGGTCTTGGCCTCGGGGAGACCCGCGAACCAGTCGCGGATCGGCGTGAAGGCACCGGTATAGGTGGCGGGGTTCGACCGGGGCGTGCGCCCGATGGGCCGCTGGTCGATGTCGATGACCTTGTCGAGATGTTCCAGCCCCTTGATCGTTTCGCAGGGCGCGGGCGTCTGGCGCGCGCCGTTCAGCTTCATCGAGGCCGTCTTGAACAGCGTCTCGATGGTCAGCGTGGATTTGCCCCCGCCCGACACGCCGGTGACGCAAACGAATTTGCCCAGCGGAAAATCGACGGTGACGTCCTTCAGGTTGTTGCCGGTGGCCTTGACCACCGTCAGCTTTTTCTTGTTGCCCGCACGCCGTTCCCCCGGCACCGCGATCTCGCGCGTTCCGGCGAGGTATTGCCCGGTGATCGAGGCCGGGTCGGCGGTGATTTCGGCGGGTGTCCCCCTGGCCACGATCCGGCCGCCATGCACGCCCGCGCCCGGGCCGATATCGAAGACGTAATCGGCCTCGCGGATCGCTTCCTCGTCATGTTCGACGACGATGACGGTATTGCCCTGGTCGCGCAGGTTTTTCAGCGTGGTCAGCAACCGGTCATTGTCGCGCTGGTGGAGACCGATGGAAGGTTCGTCGAGCACATAGAGCACCCCGGTCAGGCCCGACCCGATCTGGGAGGCCAGCCGGATGCGTTGCGATTCACCGCCCGACAATGTCCCCGCGTTGCGGGAAAGCGTCAGGTATTCCAGCCCCACATTGTTGAGGAACCCAAGCCGTTCACGGATTTCCTTCAGGATCGCGCGCGCGATCTCGTTCTTCTGGTTGCTCAGCGCCGCGGGCACCGTTTCGCACCAGTCGAAAGCCTGGCGGATCGACATCTCGACCACCTGCCCGACATGCAGACCGGCGATCTTCACCGCCAGCGCCTCGGGCCGCAAACGGTAACCCCCGCAGGCGCCGCAGGGCCGGTTGTTCTGATAGCGTTCGAATTCCTCGCGGATCCAGGCGCTGTCGGTTTCGCGGTACCGGCGTTCCATGTTGGGGATCACGCCCTCGAAGCTGCGCGTGACCTGGTAGACACGGCCGCTTTCATCGTAGCGGAAGGGGATTTCCTCGTCGCCCGAGCCGCGCAGGAACACCTGCTGGACCTTTTCGGGCAGGTCTTTCCACGGCTTTTTCGCGTCGAACTTGTAATGCTTGGCGATCGCCTCGATCGTCTGGACGAAATAGGGCGACTTGCCCTTGCGCCAGGGCGCGATGGCCCCGTCTTCGAGGCTGAGGGCGGCATCAGGCACCATCAGGCGTTCGTCGAAGAACAGCTCCATCCCCAGACCGTCGCAGGACGGGCAGGCGCCGAAAGGTGCGTTGAAGGAAAACAGGCGCGGCTCGATCTCGGGGATCGTGAAGCCCGACACCGGGCAGGCGAAGTTTTCACTGAAGGTGATGCGTTCGGGATCGCCCTCGCCGTCTTTCGGTGCCGTTTCCAGGATCGCGATGCCATCGGCCAGATCCAGCGCGGTGCGGAAACTGTCGGCCAGCCGCGTCTCGGTGCCTTCGCGCACGACGATCCGGTCCACCACCACGTCGATGTCGTGGCGGAATTTCTTGTCGAGCACCGGCGGGTTGTCGAGGTCGTGGAATTCTCCGTCCACCTTGACCCGCTGAAACCCCTGCTTGCGCAGTTCCAGGAATTCCTTGCGGTATTCCCCTTTGCGGTCACGGATGATCGGGGCGAGCAGGTAGGCGCGCGTCCCCTCCTCCATCGCCATCACGCGGTCCACCATGTCCTGCACCTGCTGGGCCTCGATGGGCTGGCCGGTGGCGGGCGAATAGGGCGTGCCGACCCGCGCGAAGAGCAGGCGCATGTAATCGTAGATCTCGGTCACGGTGCCGACGGTCGAACGGGGGTTTTTCGACGTCGTCTTCTGTTCGATGGAAATCGCGGGGCTGAGGCCCGAGATGTGATCGACGTCCGGTTTTTCCATCATGTCGAGGAATTGTCGCGCATAGGCGCTGAGCGATTCCACGTAGCGGCGCTGCCCCTCGGCATAAATCGTGTCGAAGGCGAGGCTTGACTTGCCCGACCCGGACAAGCCGGTGATCACGACCAGCTGATCACGGGGGATATCGACATCGACATTCTTGAGGTTGTGCTCGCGCGCGCCGCGCACCTCGATCTGCTTCTGCTCCGGCATCGCCCGCCCCCGTTAACCGATCCGCAACACATAGGCGGGACGGGACGAGTCTCCAACCGGAAATCGAGAACAAAGGTGGAACCTAGCGGCGGCTGGCCGCGCGATACGCAAGGCCCGTCAACAGTGCCGCGAAAACGCACAGGGCGATGGTGATCGGCAACAGCGCCGCCGCCCCGGCGGCCGCGATGACAGGGGTGCCTGAGAAGGTGCCGACATTGCCCAGTTGCGCCATCGCACCATTGGCCCGGGCGCGGTCGGCCATCGTGGGGTTGAGCCAGGGCACCGCGGCGAACCCGGCGGCGGCGACCACGCCCGACAGCGCCATTGCCGGGATCGCCAGATAGGCCCCCGCATCCCCGGCCAGCCAGACCAGCCCGAAGGCACATGCCAGGGCCATGAACCCGCCCCCAACCAGACGCCCCGGGGGCAGCCGCCGCATCAGGGGCCCCGCCAGAAGCGATCCGGCGAGCCCCGCAAGGGGCAGAACAGGTGACAACCAGGGCGATCCGAAAAGCGGCGGCAGGAAAGTCACGAGCGCGAGGAACAGCGTCGCGTAAAGGCCGTGGCCCAATCCCGGCGCGAACAGCCGCGGGGTGGTGTAGATCATCAGGTGGTCGGCCAGGCGCGGCGGCGCGGACGGCGGCACGGGAACCCGCGGCAGCGCGCGCCAAAGGATCGCGCCGACCCCGGCGGCCAACGCCGCGTGGCCGGCATAGACCGGGGCCAGCCCGTCGCCGATCAGCACGGCGGCCAGGGCAAACCCCACCCCGAAGAAGGTGGCCCAGAGCCCCATCACCAGAGGGCGGTCGCGGTCGGTGCTGAGCCCGGCCATCATCGTGGGGATCGCCACAACCAGCAGAAGATGCCCGGCACCTTCGGCGACGCGAAGCCCCATGAGGACCGTGAAGGCAGGCAACAGCGCCTGCGCCCCGCCTGCCAGCGCCGAGCCTGCAAGCCCCCAAAGCACCGCGCGGCGGGTACCCAGCCGGGCCACCAGCCCCCCGGCCATAACGCCGAAAAGGATCCCCGTGACCGCCACGCCCGACACCGCGAAGGCGACCGGCGCATCCGGATAGGCGGCCTGCAAGGGGGCCAGGGTCAGCGAGATCTTGGCGAATTGGCCGGCCGCGATCAGCCCGGCCACGTAAAGCGCCGCGATCAGGAACCATGGGGTCCGGCCCGTATCGGCCCCCGTATCCGGCCGCGTATCCGGCCCCGTCTCTGCCGCTTCAGCCATGTCTGCCATGCCTTGCCCCTCGCCCCGGCGGTGCAGGGGGGCAAGCGGCTTCAGATATGGATCACCCGGTCATAGGCATCGAGCACGCTTTCATGCATCATTTCGCTGAGGGTGGGATGCGGGAAGACGGTTTCCATCAGGTCTTCCTCGGTCGTCTCCAGCTTCTGGCCCACGACATAACCCTGGATCAGCTCGGTCACCTCGGCCCCGATCATATGCGCGCCCAGAAGCTCGCCTGTCTTGGCATTGAAGACGGTCTTGATCATGCCTTCGGGTTCGCCCAGCGCGATGGCCTTGCCATTGCCGATGAAGGGGAACCGGCCGACCTTGATCGTGTGGCCGGCATCCCTGGCCTTGGCTTCGGTCAGCCCGACACTGGCGACCTGCGGATGGCAATAGGTGCAGCCGGCGATGGCCTCGGGTTTGACCGGGTGGACGTTGTTCCTGCCCGCGATCAGTTCCGCCACCATCACGCCCTCATGGCTGGCCTTGTGCGCCAGCCAGGGCCCGTTGGTGGCGTCGCCGATGACATAGAGCCCCTCGACCCCCGAACGGCAATAGGCATCCGTGACCACGAAGGACCGGTCGATCTTGGCGCCCAAAGCTTCCAGCCCCAGGCCTTCGGTATTGGCGACGATCCCCACGGCGGAGATGACTGTGTCAAACTCGTGCTTTTCGGTCTTGCCGCCCGTCTCGATATGGGCGGTCACCTTGTCGGCACCGCGATCCAGTTTCTTGACCATCGCCTTGGCCATGATCTTCATGCCCTGCTTTTCAAAGCTCTTCCTGGCAAAAGTGCTGATTTCCTCGTCCTCGACGGGCAGGATGCGGTCCATCACCTCGACCACGGTCGTCTCGGCGCCGAGCGTGTTGTAGAAACTTGCGAATTCGATGCCGATGGCGCCGGAGCCGATCACCAGCAGTTTCTTCGGCATATGCGGCGGCACCAGCGCATGCTTGTAGGTCCAGACGCGTTTGCCGTCCGCCTCCAGCCCCGGAAGTTCGCGCGCGCGCGCGCCGGTGGCCAGGATGATGTTCTTGGCCTTCAGCGTCTCGGTGCCCTTGTCGGTCTTGACGCTGACGGTGCCCCTGGCGGGCAGCGTCGCCTGACCCATCACCACGGTGACCTTGTTCTTCTTCATCAGGTGGCTGACGCCGCCCGACAGCTGCTTGGCCACCTTGCGCGACCGGTCGACCACGGCATCGAGGTCATAGCCGATGCCCTCGGCCTTCAGGCCGAACTCCTTGGCGCGGTGCATCAGGTGGAACACTTCCGATGACCGCAGCATCGCCTTGGTCGGGATACAGCCCCAGTTCAGGCAGATGCCGCCCATATGCTCGCGTTCGACAATGGCGGTTTTCAGGCCCAGCTGGCTGGCGCGGATCGCGGCGACATAGCCGCCGGGCCCGGCCCCGATCACGATGACGTCGAAATTCTGCTCGGCCACGGTCGGTCCTCCGGCAAGTGACAGGTTGGTTCAACGTTAAACGGCCCAACCTGTGGCTGCAAAGGACCGAGGGTCGCAGGCAGGGCTCAGGCCCCGGATCAGGCCCGGATCAGGCCCCGGATCAGGCGGCGTCGGCCTCCAGCGCCGAAACGATGCCGCCATAGCCGCCGTCCTCCATGAAGGCGCGTTCCGCCGCACTGGTCACGCGGCCCAGCGCGGCGTTGCGATAGGGAAAGCGGTGAAAGCGGCGGATGATCTCGCGATGCGCGCGGGCATGCAGCAGGTTGTTGCCGGTCTCCATCCGTTCGGCCATCAGGCGCACGCAATGGTCCTGATCGGTCAACTGCTCGGAATGCATGAAGGGCATGTACATGAACTGCCGTTCGGGTTCGGCGATGCGCAGGTCCCACCGGCGGTCGAGCGCGTAACAGGCGACTTTCTTGGCCAGAGCGTCGGTGGCAAAGGCGCGGGCATCGTCGCGGAACATGTTGCGGGGGAACTGGTCGGTCAGAATGATCAGCGCCAGCGCGCCCTCGGCCGAGACGCACCAGTCCGACAACCGGCCGTCGCGGGCGGCCTGCCAGAGGGTTTCGAACCGGTCGCGGATCTCCTGATCGAAGCCCGGGTCATTCTTGTACCATTTCTCGGGTCCGGCCTTGCGCCAGAACTGCGTGACCGCCTCGGCCTCGGTGCTGATACTGCCCATCGATCCTGCTCTCCCTCTGTACGGCCGTGATTATGTGGCGGTGTCCCCCCCTCCGCTCTCGGCCAATTCCTCGGCGGCCTCGACATAAAGCTCCTGCGCGGCCTCGATGGCAACCGGAGACACGGCCCCCGGCATGATTGTTGTATAAGAAACCGCCTCGTAATCGTCTTCCTCGGCATAGACGGTCGGGCGCTGCGTCATCCGCCACAACCCGTAGCCCGCGATCATGGCCGTGACGATGCCCAGAAACAGCCAGAAGGCCCAGGGCCCCATCGCCGTCATCATCACCCCCATCACCGGCGGGCCAAGGATGGCACCGATCCCGTTGGCGAAGATCAGGCCACCGGCGGCGGCAGGCATATCCTCGATCTCGAGATAGTCGTTGGTATAGGCGATGAGCAGCGCGTAAAGGGGCTGCGACAGCCCGCCCGACAAAAGCCCCACCGCAAAGACCATGACGAAGATATGGCCCATCAGCACACCGAGGGCCGCCACCGCCGTTGCCGCCACCGACGCCCCGATGATCAGCACGCGCCGGTCCATCCGGTCCGACAGCCAGCCGATGGGATACTGAAACAGCATCGCGCCCAGGAAAAACGACGACACGAAGCCCGACAGTTGTGCCAGTGTCAGCCCCTGTTCGGTGGCATAGACCGAGGCCATCGCCACCTGACCCGAGAACACCCCGCCCAGCAGCATCATGCCCACCACCCCGAAGGGCGAGGCGTCGTAGAGCCGCCTGAGCGTCATCGGGCGCGCGGCTTCGAAGGCGGGGGTGGGCTGCACGGCCAGAAGCACCGGCGCGAAGCTGAGCGAGACCAGGATCGACGGGATCACGAACAAAAGCCATCCTGACGGATCACCGGTCGCAAGGATGCCCTGCGCGGCCACCAGCCCCACCATCTGCACCAGCATGTAGGCCGACAGCGACTGACCCCGCGTGTCATTGGTGGCCGCGTTGTTGAGCCAGCTTTCCGCGGTGACATAGACCCCCGACAGCGCGAAGCCGATCATCACCCGCAGGATCATCCAGGCGTAAGGGTCGGTGATCATCGGGTAGGAGATCAGCACCGCCGAGATCAGCGAGGCGAGCGCCGCGAAGACGCGGACATGGCCCACCTGCGCGATGAATTTCGGCGCCAGTTTCGACCCGCCGAGGAAGCCCAGGAAATAGGCCGAGCCGATCAGGGACAATTCGAATGTCGAAAACCCCTCGATCGCGCCGCGCACCCCCATCAGCGAGGCCTGCAACCCGTTGCCGATCTGCAGAAGGAACATGCCCAGTAACAGGGCCCATGAGGCGCGCAAGACGGTGATCATCGCGGGGTCCTTCGCAACGGCTGTGGGCTCGGGTCTAGGCGCGGGTCAGAGGGCCGTTCTGTCACATCCGCGACGGAATGAGCAAAGACGCGTCGCCATAGGAGAAAAACCGGTACTCCCGCTGCAGCGCATGGGCATAGATCGCCATGATCCGGTCCCGCCCCATCAGCGCCGAAACCAGCATCATCAGGGTCGATTTCGGCAGGTGGAAATTGGTCATCAGCGCATCGGTGATCTTCCAGGCATAGCCGGGATAGATGAAGATGTCGGTGTCACCCTCGAAGGGCTGCATCGTGCCGTCGGGCGCGGCCGCCGTTTCGATCAGGCGCAGTGCGGTGGTGCCGACGGGGATGATCCGCCCGCCCGCGGCGCGGGTGGCGTTGATTTCCTCGGCAGCCTTGGGGCGCACCTCGCCCCATTCGGCATGCATCCGGTGGGTGGTGACGTCATCGACTGTGACCGGCAGGAAGGTGCCCGCGCCCACATGCAGCGTCACGAAGGTCATGCCGATTCCGGCTTGTGTCAGCGCGGCGACCAGCGCCTCGTCGAAATGCAGGCTGGCGGTGGGGGCGGCGACGGCGCCCGCGCGCCTGGCCCAGACCGTCTGGTAATCGTCGCGGTCGCGTTCATCGGCGGGGCGCTTGCTGGCGATATAGGGGGGCAAGGGCATGGCCCCAGCCGCATTCAGCGCGGCGTCGAAATCCCCGCCCGACAGGTTGAAGCGCAGCTTCAGCCCCTCCTCCAGCCCCGCAACCTCGGCCGACAGCGCATCCGAGAACACCACCGTCTCGCCCAGCGCCAGTTTGCGCAGCGGTTTGGCCAGGGCGCTCCAGCTGCCGTCGGCTTGCGGCTCAAGAAGGGTGACCTCGATCTTCGCGGTGACAGGCGCGCCCGCCACGATCCGGCGCCGCGCGCCGGTCAGCCGCGCCGGGATCACCTTGGTGTCGTTCAGGATCAGCCGGTCGCCCGGGCGCAGGATCTGCGGCAGGTCCGACACCACCCGGTCGCTGATGGCGTCGCCCTCGGCCAGCAGCAGCCGGGCCGAGGATCGCGGCCGCGCGGGGCGCGTGGCGATACGCCCCTCGGGCAGGTCGTAATCGAAATCGTCCAGTTTCATTCGGCGCGGCTCAATTCGGGGGGCGGACGGCGGAAAATCTCGCGGAAGACGCCCGGGGTGAAGATCGACAGCGGGTTGACGGTGACGGTGGTGGCATCGCCCACGCCCTGCAGCCGGTAGGCAAAGCCGAACAGCCCCTCGCGCCGGGGCGAGGTCAGCACGCCGAGCAACCCGTTCAGCGCGTAGAAGGGCGAGATCACGCCCTGCATGTCGATCTGGCGGGACGCGGTCTGATAGGTGCCATCCATCGACACCCCCATCGACGGCCCGATCGCCGAGCCGCGCGACAGCACGACCTGGTCGGGGGTGATGCGGAACCGCGCCTCGACCAGGCCCAGGTTGATCCCCTGCCCGTCCAACTGCTCCAGAAGCCCCACCACCGAGATCGCGTTCAGAAGTTCCGCCATCGCCGGGGCATCGCGCAGGCGCGGACCCTGGATCGTCAGCTGCCCGTCGAGATGGCCGCGCGGTTCCAGCGACACCAGCGTCAGCTCCATGTCGCCGCCATGAGCGGTGCGAAAGATGCCCGCAGCACGCAGCACCGCGCCGCCATCATCGGACAGCACGCGCACCGCCGGACCGGTCGCCCCCGGGGTGATGATGCCGCGCAGGGGGGCCTGGCCGTTCACGCGCCCGCCGAACCGGCCGTTCAGGCCGGGGCCCTCGATGATCTCGGCCTGCACGTCGGTCAGGGCGATGCCGTCGACGATCTGCACCCGGTCGAGCGTCAGGTCGATCGGGGCCGACGCCCCGCCCCCGCCCGATCCCAGCTCGGGCATCCGGCGCAGATCGACGGTGCCGCCCGTGACCCGGATCGCAGGCGCCGCCCCCGCGTCTCGGGGACTGAGGCTGCCCGCGACGTCCAGCCAGGACCCGATGCGCAGCCGGTCAGCCACCAGCCGGGTCAGGCCGCCATCCGCTGTCAGATCGACCCTGCCCGACAGGCTCAGCCCGCCCGCTTCCAGCGTCAGGGCGGGGATCGCGGGATCGGGCCCCAGCATGATCTCGGCCTCCAGCGCGCCGGTGGTTTCGCGGCCCAGCCGCCAGCCCAGTTCGGGGATCGCCAGCGTCAGGCCCGCAAGGTCCGAGCGCAGCCGCAACAGCCCCGGCTCACCCGGCGGAAGCGTCAGGTTGATCGCGGCCCGGGTCTGCCCGCCGAGCATGGCCTGCGGCAGGCGCACCCCGAAACGGGCCAGCGCATCACGGTCCAGCAGCGCCTCGGCCGCTATGCGCGACACCGGGTCGGCCCCGGGCCCGATCTCACGCGTCCATTCCCCGGAAAGCGGCACCCCGTCGAGCCGGGCATCGCCCGAGACCCGCACCGCGCGATTGTCGACGGCCAGCGCCAGAATGTCGGCCTCGAGCTGGCGGCCCGGCACGAGGCCGGTGCTGGCGAACCCGGTGACGGTTCCGGTTGCGTCCATTTCCACCTCGGGCAGGGTCAGCGGGCGCACCAGGCGCAGCCCCAGATCGGCCCGCGCGGTGACCTGCCCTGTGCCCACCGCCTCCGGCGTCAGATCGCCCTCGGCAAAAAGGCTGACGGGGGGCAGCGTCAGCAGCGTCAGGACATCGCCCAGCCCCCCTTCGGCGGCGACACTGATCCGGGTGTCGGGGCCGCGCATGCCGGTATAGGGGATCGCCATCGTCGTGCCCGCCAGATCGACGGGGCCGCCACCCGGCCCCGCGATCCGTCCGGCATCAAGCCGGACCTGCAGGTTTTCCTGCGCGAACCGCAGCAGCCCCGCACCGCCGGTGATGGGCGGCACATCCCTGAGCGGGCGTATCTCGGCCCCGGTGAAATCGAACTGCACCTCGTGGAGGAGGTCCCCGTCGATGCCCAGCCGCAGCGCGAAATCAGCCTCGTGCAGGGTGCCCGCGAACAGGTTTTCGCCCAGCCAGCGGCGCGCGTTCGAGCCCAGGGTGCGCGGCCAGTAGCCCAGCACCTGCCCCGCCTCGATCCGGGCGACATGGGCGTCGAGCGCCGCCGTAAGGCCCTCGGCCGAGGCGCGCAGATCGGCCCGCAGCGTCATCTCGGCGCCGTCATCGACGATCACGGCATGGCCGATTTCCAGTTCCGTGGCCGCGCCAAGCGACAACCGCAGGTCCACCGCAGCCGACTCCAGCGCGACGGATGCCGGGTAGATGCCGCGCGGATTGGTCACGATATCCTCAAGTGCGAACTGCCCGACATAGGTGCGGCCATCGGCAGACAGGTCGGCATGGCCGGTGGCTTCGAACCCCAGTTCGGGCGCATCGAGATACAGCCTGTCGAACCATAGCCGGTTGTCCGGCGCGCTGTAGCGCGTTTCGAAGACCATCGACTCGAAAGACAGCGGGGCGCCGATCCCCTCGATGTCGAACTGGCCCGCGCCGACGACAAGCTGACCCGAGAAATCCCCCAATCGCCCGTCATCACCGAGCGGGGTGAAGATCTGGCCCGCGATCGGCGCATCGACAAGGTCGAGCCAGGTCAGCGCCGGTATCAGCTGCGCCAGGTCGCGCGCGGCGAGATCGCGGAAGCTGCCGGCAAGATCGGTCTGACCCGAGCCTGCGCGCCGGGTCATGGCAAGGTCGATCGGGGTTTCGGTTTCGCCCTGCAACACGCCACCCATCGTGATCGCCAGCGTATCGTCCTGCCGGGTCAGCCGCATGGCGGCATCCGTGATGCGCAAGGTGTCGGCTTGGCCGTCGCGGGCCAGCAGCACGGTCAGCGCGCGCCCTTCGAGGCTTTCGAGGCGGTCCAGTTCGGGGGCATCGAAAACATCGTCGATCCAGGCCAGCCCCTCGGTCAGGGCCAGGCTCGGCGCGTCCTCATCCTGTGCGACGCGCACGTTGAGCGTGCCGTCATCGCGCTGGCGCAGCACCACACCGGCCCCGGCCAGCGTCACCCGGACCGGCTTGACCGTGCCCCGTCGCAGGGCGGCGCCCGACAGGTCCGTTTCGACCAGCGGCAGCGCGGCCAGCAGGCGCCCGGCCCCGTCACGGATGACGACATCGCTCAGCGCGACCTGCACGGTGCCGTCCTCCAGAACCTCGACCATCAGGTCGCCGAGCGTCAGGTCCGCACCGTCGGTGGCGCGGTCGATCGCGGCCTCCAGCCGCGTGGTCACGATATCGGGAAGCGTCAGCGCGCCCTGCGACATCCGCAGATAGGCTGCACCTGCCAGGACGCCGATGACCAGCACGGCCGCGCCCAACACAAGCAACGCCCCGCGCAACAGGCGGAGGCTGCGGCGCGGCGCGGGGTCGTGTCCAGCCGGTGGTTGGGTATCGGACATGCCTGTGTCACGCCGCGTTTCGGGCTTTCATTTCGTCTTATCCCGCCTAGCTTGCTCCACGCGCGGCTGCAATTGACGCTGCGCCGCAGCCCCCAAACGAGAGGAGACCCGCCGATGCCCGAACAAGGCCAGCCCGCCCCCGATTTCACCCTGCCCCGCGACGGCGGCGGCGAGATCACTCTGTCGGCGCTCAAACCGCGACCCGTGGTGCTGTATTTCTACCCCAAGGACGACACGCCCGGCTGCACCAAGGAAGCCATCGCCTTTACCGGTCTTGCCGCCGAGTTCGAAGCAGCGGGCGCGACGGTGATCGGGGTGTCGAAGGACAGCGTTGCCAAGCATGACAAGTTCGTCGCCAAGCACGGCCTGGGCATCGCCCTGGTGTCGGACGAGCATGGCGACGTCTGCGAACGCTACGACGTCTGGGTCGAGAAAAGCATGTATGGCAAGACCTATATGGGCATCGAACGCGCCACCTACCTGATCGACGGGTCCGGACAGATCGCCCAGGTCTGGCGCAAGGTGAAGGTGCCGGGCCATGCCGAGGCGGTGCTGGAAGCCGTGCGCGCACTGTAATCCGCATGGATCCGCAGGGCGTGGCGTCCCCCGCGGCGGGCCGCCGCGCCTGCCGAACCGCCCTGCCCCTACCAGATATCGGCGGATTCCTGCCTAAGACCTCA
This sequence comes from Paracoccaceae bacterium, assembly GCA_024742455.1. Classification (GTDB taxonomy): domain Bacteria; phylum Pseudomonadota; class Alphaproteobacteria; order Rhodobacterales; family Rhodobacteraceae; genus JANSYL01. The sequence goes on from JANSYL010000001.1 coordinate 256,874, forward strand.
CGGTTTTGCAGTGATTTTTCGCCGCGCTCACGATAAGGTGTTGAGACACAGGCCCCGGTTCCGTATCCCCGGACGGGCCAGGGTTACGCAGGGGACAGCGTGACCGGGCCGAGAAAAGAAGATCAGGGGAAGATGAGGCACAACTCGTGACACTTAGGCTTCTGAACCGCGTGAACGCGGCGTTGGACAAGCGGCTGCCGGAACAGCGCCTTTTTCTGAAATCCGAGGACGGCACGCGGTTCGTGCGTCTGCGCCCGCTGACCCAGGCGGCGATCATCGGGGGCACCGCCGCCTTCATCGGCTGGACCGTCATCGTCACCTCGATCTTTCTCATCGACACGATCAGCGCCGGAAATGCCCGCGATCAGGCCCGTCAGGAACAGCTGAGCTATCTTGCGCGGCTCAACACGCTGTCGGATGAACGCGACGCCCGCGCGATGGAGGCCCGCCAGGCGCAGGAACGCTTTGCCCTTGCGATGGACCAGGTGGCCGACATGCAGGTGCGGCTGCTGGAATCCGAGGAACGGCGCCGCGAACTGGAAACAGCCGTCAACGTGATCCAGGGCACGCTGCGCAGCACGATCGAGGAACGCGACGCCGCCCGCGCCGAGGTGGCGCTTCTGAACAGCGAGATCACCGCCAACACCGGCACCACCCTGACAGCCGCCGCGCGCGAACGCGACCTGATGCACACGGTCGAATTCCTGACCGCGGCGCTGGCCGACACTGCCGGGCAGCGCGACACCCATGCCGATGGCATGATGGTCGCCGCGACCGAGATCGACCGGCTGAATTTCGAGGCCGCGCTGACCGCGGAGCGCCAGGAACGTGTGTTCCGCCAGATCGAGGAAGCGGTCGCGATGTCGATGGAGCCGCTGAACGAGATGTTCACATCCGCCGGCCTGTCCACGGAACGCCTGATCGAAGGCGTGCGGGCCACCTATGATGGTCAGGGCGGCCCCTTGATGCCGATAACCCTGTCGACCTCGGGCGAGGACCCGGATGCGATGTCGGTCCGCGCCAACGAGGTGCTGGCCGCGCTCGACACCATGAACACCCACCGGATCGCCGCCGAGGGGCTGCCGTTTTCGATCCCGGTCAATGGCAGCTTCCGCTTCACCTCGGGCTTCGGCTATCGCCGCGACCCCTTCACCGGCTCTCGGCGGCTTCATGCCGGTACCGATTTCGCCGGATCGCGCGGCACGCCGATCGTGGCCGCAGGCGACGGAACCGTGATTTTTGCTGGCCGTCAAAGCGGTTACGGCCTGATGGTCGAACTGCGCCACCGCGACGGGTTCACCACGCGCTACGCCCATCTCAGCCGGATCCGCGTCAGTGAGGGGGAAAGGGTCTCGCGCGGGGAACGCATTGGTGATATGGGCAATACGGGACGATCCACAGGCACCCATCTTCACTACGAGGTCCGCCGCAACGGTGACCCGGTGAACCCAATGACCTTCATCACGGCGGGACGCGATGTTTTCTAAATCCAAGATCAATGAACCCGGGCCGAAGCAGTCCAGCGCGCTCGACACGACTGCGGCACCGAAACCGGCGGCACCGGCCCCGGTATCGCCTGCAGGCGACGGCATGGCCCAACCGGCCCCGGCGGCACCAAAGCAGAAACCGATCCCTTCGGTTCTGGGCTCGGACCTGACGGTCACGGGCAACCTGCGCACCACCGGCGACATCCAGGTCGAAGGCACGGTGAAGGGCGATATCCGCGCCCATCTGCTGACCGTGGGCGAACAGGCCACCATCGAGGGCGAAATCATCGCCGATGACATCGTCATCACCGGTCGTGTGATCGGCAAGGTGCGCGGCCTGAAGGTCCGCCTGACCTCGACCGCGCGGGTCGAGGGCGACATCATTCACAAGACCATCGCGATCGAATCCGGGGCCCATTTCGAAGGCTCGGTTCATCGCGCCGAAGACCCGCTTGCGACAGGGTCGTCCAGCAAGACCGCGGCTGCCAGCAGCAATAGTGCAGCCACCACGAGCGGCGCGCGCGCCAAGACTGCCCCAACCGGCAGCACGGCACCGCGCAAGGCCGCCGATGCGGACGCTAGTGACAAGGCCAGTGACAAGGCAAGCTGACCATCGTGACGACCGGCACCGGCCCCGGTGCCGCCCCACAGACTGATGTGACCAGAAACCCGGGCCCCGCGCCCGGGTTTTGTTCTGCCGCCAATCGCCGCTTCATCCTGATCGCGGCGATCCTCGCCTCATCGCTCGGGTTCATCGACGGCACGATCATCGCCATCGCCCTGCCCGCGATGCGTGCCGATCTGGGCGCGGGGCTGGTGGCAGCGCAATGGATCAACAATGGCTACCTTCTGCCCTTGTCGGCGCTGATCCTTCTGGGCGGCGCCCTGGGCGACCGGTTCGGCACCGCGCGCGCATTTTCAGCAGGGATCGCGGTTTTTGTCATCGCATCCATGTTCTGCGCCCTCGCCCCCACGACCGGGGTGCTGATCGCGGGCCGCGTGCTCAAAGGGGTCGGCGCGGCAGTCATGATCCCCGGCAGTCTCGCCCTGATCGCCAAGGCCTATCCGCCGACCGAAAGGGGGCGCGCCATCGGCACCTGGGCAGCCGCCTCGGCCCTGACCACGGCGCTCGGGCCGCTGTTGGGGGGCTTGGCGCTGGAATTCGGCGGGCCCGGCATCTGGCGCTGGCTGTTCGCGATCAACCTGCCCTTTGGCGTGGTGGCGCTGTGGCTGATCCGCACCCGTGTCGCCCGCGACACGGCGCAGGCCGGCAAGGCGCTGGACCTGCCCGGCGCGGTTCTGGCCACGCTTGGGCTTGGGCTGATCGCCGGGGGCCTGACGGCGGCGGCAGACGGGCCGGAATGGGCGATCGTTGCCGCCGGTCTGGTGACACTGGCCGTTTTCGTGGTCTGGGAAGGACGCACGGAACACCCGATGATGCCGCTGAGCCTGTTCACCACCCCCGCCTTTTCGGCCGCCAATCTCGCCACGGCGATGATTTATTTCGCACTGTCCACGATCCTGTTCTTCCTGCCGATGACGATGATCGCGGGATGGGGCGAAAGCGAGATCTTCGCCTCGCTCGCCTTCGCGCCGCTGACCGTGTTCCTGACCCTTCTGTCGGCCAGGGCCGGGGCCTGGGCAGACCGGTATGGCGCGGGCCGGATGATCGGGGCGGGCGGGGCCATCGTGGCGGTGGCCTTTGCCAGCCTCGCGCTGCTGGCCGGTCTGCAGGATTTCTGGGTGTCGGTGCTGCCCGGCACGATGCTGATGGGGCTTGGGATGGCGCTTGTCGTCTCACCACTGTCGACAGCGATCATGGGGGCGGTCACCGATGACACGGCAGGGGCGGCCTCGGGCATCAACAACGCGGTCAGCAGGGTCGCCGGCCTGATCGCGGTGGCATCGATGGGCTCGCTTGCGGGGGCGGCCTACCGGGCCGCCGGCGGCCCGGCCAGTTTCGGCGCCCTGTCCGGGGCGGCGGGCCATGCGGCGGCCAGCACCGCCGCCTTTGCGCAACTGGCCTGGATCACCGCCGGGCTGTGTGCGGCGGGCGCGCTGGTGGCATGGCGGTTCATCCCCCCGCCGGATCAGTCCAGCGGGTCGAGCGCCGCGCGGTAGATATGCCAGGTCGCGTGGCCGAGCACCGGCAACACGATGAACAGGCCGAACAGATAGGGCAGCATGCCGAGGAAGGTTAGCCCGGCGATCACCGCCGCCCAGGCCCCCATGACCACCGGATTGGCACGCACCACCGCAAACGACGTGAGCATCGCGGTGACGAAATCCAGTTCCTTGTCCAGCAGCAGCGGCAGCGACACGACCGTCAGGCAGAACAGGATGAAGGCGAAGACCGCGCCGAAGCCGGTTCCGACCAGCAGCATCTTCAGACCCTCGGGTTCCAGCAGATAGGCATAGGACGAGGTGACGTTCATCAGCGCTGAGGGCCCCATGAACAGCGCGAACAGCATATGTGCGAAGAACGACCAGAACAGGAAATAGACGATGATCACCCAGGACATGTAGGGGATCTGGCGGTCGCGCTGGCGCCAGATCACCCCGAAGATGTCACGGCGTTCCCAGGCAGTCTGCCCCGTCTCCAGCCGCCGCGACACCTCGTAAAGCCCGACGGCAAGGAACGGCCCGAGCAGCGGAAAGCCCACCGTCAGCGGAATCGCCCACCATTCCTGTTCGATGACATAGAGAAAGGCGTAAATCGCCCATCCGCCCATGAAATAGACATTGGCAAAGAACAGCCCCATCATCGGCTTGCGCCGGAAATCCCGCCAGCCTGCGGCCAGCGCGCGGCCGATATCGGCCAGGCGCATGGTCTTGATGGCGGGCACCTTTGATGGTGCGGGCGGAACGCTTGCGTCTGTCATGCCGAAACCCTCCCGCGTCAGGTTAGCGGAGCGGCGGGCATCGCGTCAAAGGAGAGTTGCGCGCGTCAGCGCCCCTCATAGGCCGGGGCGCGTTTTTGCAGAAACGCCATCACGCCTTCCTTGAAATCGCGGGTGCGGCCGCATTCGCCCTGCAACTGGCCCTCGTACAGAAGCTGTTCATCGAAGGAATTGCCCAGGCTTGCCTGCATGGCCAGTTTCACGCGCTTGAACGCCTCGGTCGGGCCCGTGGCCAGATGCGCCGCGCGCCCGCGCCATGTGGCGTCGAAATCGGCATCGGGCACGGCCTCCCAGATCATGCCCCATTGGGCGGCCTGTTCGGCGCTGATCTTGTCGGCGAACAGCGCCGCCCCCATGGCGCGGGCAAGCCCCACCTGGCGCGGCAGCACATAGGTGCCGCCCGCATCGGGAATGAGGCCGATCCGGGTGAAGGCCTGGATGAAGCTGGCCGATTGCGCGGCGATCACCACATCGGCCACCAGCGCCAGGTTCGCCCCTGCCCCGGCGGCGGTGCCATTGACGGCGGCGATGACGGGCACCGGGCAATCGGTGATCGATTTCAGCATCGGAATGTATTCGTCGCGCAGGGTGCGTTCGAGGTTCAGATCGCCCACATTGGCGCGGTCCCCCAGGTCCTGCCCGGAACAGAAGGCGCGGCCTTCCCCGGTCAGCACCACGACCCGCGCCTCGGTCCCGGCGGTGCCGATCGCATGGGTGATCTCGGCCCGCATCTGGGTGTTGAGCGCGTTCATCACGTCGGGCCGGCGCATCGTGACGACGGCGATGCCGTCCTGGTCCTCGCGGGTGATGGTTTCGTACTGCATGGGCCCTCCGTCCTGCCGTTCCCGGCGGACCATAGGCAAACCGATCGGTTCGGAAAAGCCGAAACGCCGCGTCAGTCGCGCAGGATGTCGTCGAGCCGGGCCTGTTCCTCGGGCGTCAGCGCCGTCTCTGTCGGGGCGGGGCTGGCGGCGCGGCGGCGGATGAAGGCCAGGGCGAGCCCGCCCCCGATCAACAGCATCACGACCGGCGCCAGCCAAAGCACGATATTGGCGCCCGTCGCGGTCGGGCGCAGAAGAACGAATTCGCCGTAACGGTCGGTGACGAAGGCGATCACCTCGTCATCGGTGTCACCGGCCACCAGCCGTTCGCGCACCAGAAGCCGCAGGTCACGGGCCAGTTCGGCGCTTGATTCGTCGATGGATTCATTGCGGCAGACAATGCATCGCAACCCGGCCGAGATATCGCGCGCCCGGTCCTCGAGCACCGGATCATCCAGCACCTCGTCGGGTTGCACGGCGACAGCGGGGGAGGCCAGCAGCACGAGACCGGCGAGGATGCAGGCGGCGCCCCTGCGGCGCAGCATGTCCCGGACAGCGATCATTCCGCCGGCACGCCTTTCGGCGTGGCCGGCGCCCTGGCGGCCCCTGCGGCGACGCGGTAACGCCTGTCGCTCAGGCTGAGCAGCCCGCCAAGCGCCATGATGATCGTGCCCCCCCAGATCCAGTTGGCGAAGGGTTTGATCCAGGTCCGCACCGCCCATCCGCCGCCGGTCTGCGGGTCGCCCAGCGTGACATAGACATCGCGGGTGAACCCGCTGTCGATCCCGGCTTCGGTCGTGGGCATGCCCGCCACCGGGTAGAACCGGCGTTCGGGCGTCAGCATCTCGATCAGCTGCCCGTCGCGGCGCAAGGCGATCGTCGCCGTTGTGCTGATGTAATTTGGACCCTGAACGTTTTCGTCGACGCGGATCAGTTCGACCTCATAGGCGCCGACCTGATACGGCTGCCCCTGCTGGGCGACGCGGATATCCTCGACCTCGTAACCGGTCAGGGCGACCACCCCGAACATGGTCAGGCCAAGCCCTGCATGGGCCACCGCCTTGCCCCAGTCGGCGCGCGGCAGGCGGAACAGACGGCCGACCCGGTGCCCCACAGAATTGCGCCCGGTGCGCGACCACAGGTCGGTCGCAGCGCCCGCCACCAGCCAGACCGACAGCGCGATGCCGATGGGCGCGATGACGGATGCCTCGTTGTAGATCGCCCATGCCAGGAGGCCGAGCGCCAGCGCCAGCACGAAGGCCGGCACCAGAGGCCGCAGCGCCCGGCCGATACGCGCGCGTTTCCACGGCAGCATCGCGGCGATCGGCAGGACGGCGGACAGCGCAAAGACGAAGGGGGTGAAGGCCAGGTCGAAGAAGGGCGGCCCGACGCTGAGCGTGCGGTCGAAAAACATCTCGGCGATCAGGGGCCAGATCGTTCCGATGAAGACCACGAAGGTCGACACCGCCAGAAGCAGGTTGTTGACGACCAGCCCGCTTTCGCGGCTGACCGTGCTGAACACGCCCTTGGCTTCCAGCGCCCCGGCACGCAGCGCAAAAAGGGTCAGCGCCCCCCCCATGAAGATCACGATGATAGCAAGGATGTAGACACCGCGTTCGGGGTCATTGGCGAAGGCATGGACGGATGTCAGCACGCCCGAGCGCACGATGAAGGTGCCGATCAGTGAAAACCCGAAGGCAAGGATGGCCAGAAGGATCGTCCAGCTTTTCAGCGCCTCGCGCTTTTCGACCACGATGGCCGAATGCAGCAGCGCGGCGGCGATCAGCCAGGGCATGAAACTGGCGTTTTCCACCGGGTCCCAGAACCAGAACCCGCCCCACCCAAGCTCGTAATAGGCCCACCACGACCCAAGCCCGATGCCCACGGTCAGAAACACCCAGGCCGCCAGCGTCCAGGGCCTGACCCACCGGCCCCAGGCGGCATCGACGCGCCCTTCGATCAGGGCGGCGACGGCGAAGGAAAACGCCATGCTGAGCCCGACATAGCCAAGGTAGAGAAACGGCGGGTGGAAGGCGAGGCCGGGATCCTGCAGGAGCGGGTTCAGGTCCTGCCCGTCGAAGGGCGGCACGGCAAGCCGCAGGAACGGGTTCGAGGTGAAGAGCATGAAGGCGAAAAACGCCACAGCGACCGAAGCCTGCACCGCCAGCACCCGCGCCTTGAGCCGGGGCGGCAGGTTGCCGCCGAACCACGCGGCCATTGCACCGAACAAGGTCAGGATCAGCACCCACAGCAGAAGCGACCCCTCATGGTTTCCCCAGACGCCGGAGATCTTGTAGATCATCGGCTTCAGCGTGTGGGAATTGGCCACCACGAGGCTGAGCGAGAAATCCGAGGTCACGAATGCGTAGGTCAGCGCGGCGAAGGCGAAAGCCGTCAGCAGGAATTGCGTGGTGGCGGCAGGTTCGGCGACCGCCATCCAGGCGACATTGCCCCGATGCGCGCCGATCATCGGCACGATCATCTGGAATACTGCCACCATCATGGCAAGGATGGCGGCGAAATGGCCAAGCTCAATGATCATGATTTAGTTTTAGGTGGTGCGGCCCGGAACGCCAATAGGATGCGACCCCGCAACGCAGCCGATGCCACCGGGTGGACCCGCTATGTCACGGGCTGCATCAGCTCGACCTCGTCGCCGTCGCGGATCCCGGTGAAAAAGCAGTTTCGCCGCCCGGTATGGCAGGCCGGGCCGGTCTGCTTGACGAGCACCAGGATACAGTCCCGGTCGCAATCGACGCGCAGATCGACCAGTTCCTGCACATGGCCCGAGGTCTCACCCTTGACCCAGAACGCCTGCCGCGAGCGCGACCAATAGGTCACGCGGCCCGTTTGCAGCGTGCGCGCCACGGCCTCGGCATTCATCCAGGCCATCATCAGGACCTCGCCCGTGTCGTGATCCTGCGCGATGGCGGGGATCAGGCCCTGGTCGTTGAAGGTCAGGCTGTCGGGGGTGAACGTGGTCATCGGCGGGCTCTTTGCATCGGGCGGCTTCGGGGCTACCTGTTAGAAGGTCCGTCACGGGAAGGCAAAGCGATGTCCAGCGACAGCGATCTGATCAAGCTCTATTCGCAGCGCATTCTGGCGCTGGCGGCGGATATCCCGCATGCCTCCCGGCTTGCCGACCCGCAGGTCAGCGTGCGCAAACGTGCGCCCGTCTGCGGCTCGACCGTGACCGTGGACCTGGATGTGAAGGACGGGGTGATCACCCGTTTCGGGCAGGACGTGAAAGCCTGCGCCCTGGGCCAGGCTTCGGCCGCGCTGATGGGGGCGTCGATCCTAGGCCGCAGCCGGGCCGAGGTCGAAGCCGCGCGCGACGCCTTGGCCGAGATGCTGAAATCCGGCGGGCCGGGGCCCGGCGCGCCGTTTTTCGGCTACGAGGTGCTGAAACCGGCGCGCGACTACCGCAACCGCCATGCCTCGATCATGCTGTCGCTCGAGGCGGCCGCCGAAGCCATGGAAAAGGCCGAACGCGCCGCCTGCGCCTGACCGCCTGCAAAAAAAAAACCGCCGCTCACCCGGATGGGGTGGCGGCGGAAGTGTGCGTGTCCATCGGCAGGGCGGGCGCCGGTCGGGGCAGACGAGGCGCCAGAGGCAGTGAGACAGGCGGGTTTGAAACCAACCCCGCCATGGCCCGTGCCGGACCGCAGGCAGAAAGCGAAAAACCGTCAGATCAGACCGGGCAGATGCAACAGGCCCAGGGTGAATACCGCCAGCGCGACGACACCCAACGCGTCGTAGAACAGCGTGCTGCGCGAGCGGGAGATGATGTCGGCGATGCGGGTCATGGAAACTGCTCCGTGATCTTGGTGTTGACCCTTTGTTCTCACTTTTCCTGGCCCAATGCAAGAACATTTTTAGAACAAAGCGGAACAAAAGGGGCTTGACGGCTATCCGGCAGACAGCAGCTTCAGCGCCTTGTCCTGCTCCAGAAGCCAGAACAGCACCTGTGCGGACTGGCCTTGCGGGCTTTGCAGACCGGGGTCGCGGGTCAACAGCGCCCGGGCGGCGGATTGCGCCAGCGCCATCAGCCCCGCCTGGCGTTCCATGTCAGCGATGCGGAACCTCGGAAGGCCCGATTGCGCGGTCCCGATCACGTCGCCCGCCCCGCGAATGGCAAGGTCTTCCTCGGCGATGCGGAACCCGTCTTCGGTTTCACGCAGGATCGACAGGCGGCGTTTTGCCGTCTCACCCAGCGGCGCACGATAAAGCAGCACGCAGGTCGAGGCCGCCGCCCCGCGCCCGACCCGGCCCCGCAACTGGTGCAGCTGCGCCAGCCCGAAAAGGTCGGCCTGTTCGATCACCATGATCGAGGCATTGGGCACGTCGACCCCCACCTCGATGACCGTGGTCGCGACCAGAACCCGGGTGCGCCCTTCGGCGAAATCGGTCATGGCGCGGTCTTTCTCGGCGGGCGGCAATTGCCCGTGGACCAGCCCCACGACGTCATCGCCCAGTGCCGCGCGCAGGCGTTTGAACCGCTCCTCGGCCGCCGTCGCATCATAGGTCTCGGATTCGCCGACCAGCGGGCAGACCCAATAGGCCTGTTTGCCCTCGGCCACCGCCACGCGCAGGTGATCGACCACTTCGTCGATGCGGCCCGTGGGCACCAATGCGGTGGTCACCGGCGTCCGTCCGGGCGGCTTTTCGTCCAGCACGCTGACATCCATATCACCGTATTGCGCAAGGCTGAGCGTGCGGGGGATGGGCGTTGCCGTCATCACCAGCATATCCGCCGCGGCCCCCTTGTCGCTGAGCCGGATGCGTTCGCGCACGCCGAAGCGGTGCTGTTCATCGACGATGGCCAGCCGCAGATCGGCGAAATCCACGTCATCCTGGAACACCGCATGGGTGCCGACGAGGATCTGGATATCCCCGCGTTTCAGCGCCGCGAGCTTCGATTTGCGTTCCGCGCCCTTGTCCTGCCCGGTCAGCTGCGCGATCACCACGCCCGCCGCCTCGGCCAGCGGTTTCAACCCGGCGTAGTGCTGCGCGGCCAGGATCGAGGTGGGGGCCATCATCACCCCCTGCCCGCCCGCCTCGACCGCCGTCAGCAGCGCCATGAGCGCGACCAGCGTCTTGCCTGCCCCCACATCGCCCTGCAGCAACCGGTTCATCCGGTGCGGGGCGCCCATGTCACCCGCGATCTCCTCCATCGCGCGCATCTGGGCGCCGGTGGGCTTGAAGGGCAGCGCCGCCATCACCCGGGCGCGCAGCCGCCCGTCCCCCTCGGATACGATCCCGCGCTTCCTGCGGTCCTGCGCGCGCGCCAGCGCAAGCGTCAGTTGGTGGGCGAACATCTCGTCAAAGGCAAGGCGCTGGCGCGCGGGCGTGTTGGGCGACAGATCGCCGGGGGCCTGCGGCGCATGAACCTCCAGCACGGCCGCGCGCCAGGCGGGCCAGCCTTTTTCATCGACAAGCGGCAGGTCGATCCATTCGCCCAGATGCGGCACCAGCGACAGGGCCGAGGCCATGGCGCGCGCGAGCCCCTTTTGCGTCAGCCCCTGCGCCAGGGGATAGACCGGCTCGAACCCGGGGATGGCGGAGGCCTCGTCGGGGGGCAGCACGTGATCGGGATGCGCCATCTGGGCGATGCCGTCGAAAAGCTCCACCTTGCCCGAAACCACGCGGCGCGACCCGGTGGGCAAAAGCCGCGCGAGGTAATCCTCGCGCGCGTGAAAGAATACCAGCTGGAACGATGTCTGCGCATCCTCCACCTCGACCCGGTAAGGGCCGCGTCCTGCGGGTTTGCGGTGCCGTCCCACCGTCACTTCGACCGTGGCCATGCCCGGCAGGGCGACATCGCGGATCGAGGGTTTGCGCGTCCGGTCGACCCCGCCGGTGGGCAGGGTCAGCACGAGGTCCCTTGGGGTTTCCACCCCGATGCCCTCGAAGGCCTTGGCGGTTTTCGGGCCGACCCCGTCCAGCGTGTCGAGGCCTGCAAAAAGCGGCCAGAGGTAATCGGGGCGCCCCCGCTCAGGCATCGCCGATCAGCGCCAGCCAGGCGTCTTCGTCGATGGTTTCGACGCCCAGTTCGGCGGCCTTCGTGGCCTTCGACCCCGCGCCCGGCCCCGCCACCACAAGATCGGTCCTCGCCGACACGCTGCCCGAGACCTTGGCGCCCAGCGCCTCGGCGCGGGCCTTGGCCTCGGCGCGGGTCATCTTTTCGAGACTGCCGGTAAAGACGACGGTCTTGCCGGCCACGGGACTGTCGGCGCTGATGGGGGCGGCGACGGTTTCGATGTCAAGCAGCGCCACCAGCCTGTCGATCGAGGCGCGCTCGGCCTCCTGCTGGAAGGTGGTCACCAGCGATACCGCCACCGTGGCCCCGATCCCGTCGATACCGGTCAGATCCTCCCAGGCGGCGCGGGCCGTATCCGCAACCCCGTCCCACGCGGTCTTGCGGGCGGCGGCAAGGTCGGGCCGGGTGCCCGCATCGGCGGCCCGGCGGCGTTCGGCCAGCATCGCCGCCTCGGCGGCAAGGTGGGCGCCTGCAGCGGAGGCGGCGGCATCGACGGTGGCGGCCAGCGCGTCCCAGCTGCCGAAATGGCGCGCCAGATCGGCAGCGGCCACCTCGCCCACATGGCGGATGCCCAGCGCGAAGATCAGACGGTTGAGCGGGATCCGGCGCTTTTCCGCGATGGCGGCAAACAGGTTTTCGGCCGATTTCTCGCCCCAGCCTTCGCGGTTTTTCAGCTGTTGCAGCCCGCTGCCATAGCGATCCTGCAGCGTGAAGATGTCGGCCGGTTCGGCGATCCAGCCATCGGCATGGAACGCCTCGACCTGCTTGGCGCCCAGCCCCTCGATATCGAAGGCCGCGCGGGAGACGAAATGTTTCAGCTTTTCCACCGCCTGCGCCGGGCAGATCAGGCCGCCGGTGCAGCGGCGCACGGCATCGCCTTCCTCGCGCACCGCGTCCGATCCGCATTCGGGGCAGAGCGTCGGAAAGACGAAGGGCGTCGCGTCGGCGGGCCGTTGCGCCAGGTCCAGGTCCGCGATTTTCGGGATCACGTCGCCCGCGCGGTAGACCTGCGTCCAGTCGCCCACGCGGATGTCCTTGCCGTCGCGGATCGGCTGGCCGTTCGCATCCCGGCCGGCGATGTAATCCTCGTTATGCAGCGTGGCGTTCGACACGACGACCCCGCCCACCGTCACCGGTTGCAGCCGTGCCACCGGGCTGAGCGCGCCGGTGCGCCCGACCTGGATGTCGATGGCTTCCAGCCGGGTCCAGGCCAGTTCGGCGGGGAATTTATGGGCGATCGCCCAGCGCGGCGTGGTCGACCGCAGGCCCAGCCGCGCCTGCAGCGCCAGGTCATCGACCTTGTAGACCACCCCGTCGATATCATAGCCTAGCGTGGCGCGGCCCTGTTCGATCGCGGCGTAATGCGCCAGCATCGCCTCGGTGCCGTCGCAGCGGGCGGTCAAGGGGTTGGTCCGGAACCCGAGCGCGGCAAGCCGGTCGATGGCGCCCGACTGGGTGTCGGCCAGGGGGGACGACAGCGCACCCCAGGCATAGGCGAAAAACCTCAGGGGCCGGTCGCGGGTGATCGCGGGGTCAAGCTGGCGCAGCGACCCGGCGGCGGCGTTTCGGGGGTTGGCGAAGGTCTTGCCGCCGCGTGCGGCCTGGCGGTCGTTCAGGGCCGCGAAATCGGCATGGCTCATGTAGACCTCACCGCGCACCTCGAGGATGTCGGGCGCCGCGGCCAGCGTCTGGGGGATATCGGCGATCATCCGGGCATTGGCGGTGACGTTCTCGCCGACCTCGCCATTGCCACGGGTGGCCGCCGATACCAGTTGCCCCTTCTCATAGCGCAGCGACAGCGACAGGCCGTCGATCTTGGGTTCCGCCGTGAAGGCCAGCGGCGCATCGGCGGCGATGTTGAGATAGCGCCGGATCCCGGCCACGAATTCGGCCACGTCGCCCGCGTCGAAGGCATTGGCCAGCGACAGCATCCGTTCGGCATGGGTGACCTTGGAAAACCCCTCGGCCGGGGCGGCGCCGACCTGGTCACTGGGGCTGTCGGCGCGTTTGAGATGGGGAAAGCGCGCCTCGATGGCGGCATTCTCGCGTTTCAGTGCGTCATAGGTCGCATCATCGATCGCGGGGGCATCGTCCTGGTAATAGGCGCGGTTGGCCGCCTCCAGCCGTTCGGCCAGCAGCGCAAGCCGGGCCCGCGCCTGTCCTTCGGTCAGTTCCTCGGCGCCTGCCTTTTCGCTGTCCGCCATCGTCGCACATCCTCACCCCGTATGAGGGTGATAGGATCGGAACGGGGGCAGGTCCAGCCGCGATCAGGCCGATGCGGCGATCCCGGCCACGGCTTCGCCGGCCGGGTCGCGCAGCACATATCCACGCCCCCAGACCGTTTCGATATAGGTGTCGCCGCCGGTGGCCTCGGACAGTTTCTTGCGCAGTTTGCAGATGAAGACATCGATGATCTTGAGCTCGGGCTCATCCATGCCGCCATAAAGATGGTTCAGAAACATCTCCTTGGTCAGGGTCGTGCCCTTGCGCAGGCTCAGAAGCTCCAGCATCTGGTATTCCTTGCCGGTCAGATGCACAGTCTGCCCGCCGACATCGACGGTCTTGGCATCGAGATTGACCGAGATCTTGCCGGTATTGATGACCGATTGCGCGTGGCCCTGCGACCGGCGGATGATGGCGTGGATGCGCGCCACCAGTTCCTCGCGGTGGAACGGTTTGGTCAGGTAATCATCGGCGCCGAAGCCGAACCCCTTGAGCTTGTTTTCCGGGTCGGCAAGCCCCGACAGGATCAGGATCGGCGTCGTCACCCGGGCCATGCGCAGCTGGCGCAGAACCTCGTGCCCGGTCATGTCGGGCAGGTTCAGGTCCAGAAGGATGATGTCATAATCATAGAGCTTGGCCAGGTCGATGCCTTCCTCGCCGAGGTCGGTCGTGTAGACATTGAGATTGGCGTGGCGCAGCATCATTTCGATGCTCTTGGCCGTCGTTGGGTCATCTTCGACAAGCAGAACGCGCATCTCACTACTCCGAATCTCGCAATGGTCGAGAACCAGATTTTGCCAAAATGGTTAATTAGCGGTTACCAGCCTAGCCGAGCGACCGCGCGATCTGCAAAACAAGACTGTCTCAGTCGCGGAACCGCTGCAAGGCGGTGGCCTTGAGCGCGGCCTCACCATGTCGGGCGACGGCCCGGCACCATCCGTCAAGTTCTTCCTCCGACAGGCCATAGATCGCCTGCGCCTCGGCAGCGGTCAGAAGCCCGCATTCGACGGAGCGCACCACGGCGGCCTTGCGGCTGGCCACCCATCGGTGCGTGTCGGGCGCGGGCAGGTCCGCGCGCGTCATCCGCGTGCCATCGGGCAAGGTGACCGAGACCGGGCCGGGGACGCGTCTGATATACATGGGCGCGGTCGCCTCCGTTGAACGACGGCGCCCTTGATGACGCAAAACCCCTTAAGCGACGGTAACCGGGGCGCTTGTGGATGGCCGCGATTTTCCTATATGTCGCCCGAAATCCCCTGCACGGCGACGGATAGATATGGCGCTCGACCGGCCCGATACGCTCAATTCGCTCGGCTTTGCCAAGCCGCCCGCCGAGACGCGGGTGGTGGTGGCAATGTCGGGCGGCGTCGATTCGTCGGCCGTGGCCGCCGACCTGGCCGCGCAGGGCTATGACGTGGTGGGCGTGACGCTGCAGCTTTACGATCACGGCGCCGCGCTGGCCAAGAAGGGCGCCTGCTGCGCGGGCCGCGACATCCACGATGCCCGGCGCGTCGCCGAGGAGATGGGCTTTCCCCATTACGTGCTGGATTACGAGAACACCTTCCGCGAGGCGGTGATCGACGAATTCGCCGACAGCTACCTTGCCGGCGCGACGCCCGTGCCCTGCATCCGCTGCAACGAGCGGGTGAAGTTCAAGGACCTGCTGGAGACGGCACGCGACCTCAATGCCGATTGCATGGCGACCGGCCATTACATCCAGCGCAAGATGGGCCCTGCGGGGGCCGAGTTGCACGCCGCCGCCGATGCCGCGCGCGACCAGTCCTATTTCCTGTTCTCCACCACGCAGGAGCAGCTGGATTTCCTGCGCTTCCCGCTGGGCCACCTGCCGTCCAAGGCCGACACGCGCGCGCTTGCCGCGCGCTATGGTCTGGGCGTGGCCGACAAGCCCGACAGCCAGGATATCTGTTTCGTGCCCAATGGCGATTATGCCGCCGTGATCGAGAAGCTGCGCCCCGGCGCCGCCGATCCGGGCGAGATCGTGGATATGGACGGCAATGTCCTGGGCGAACACCGGGGCGTGATCCACTACACGATCGGGCAGCGGCGTGGCCTTGGCATCGGCGGGCTCGCCGACCCGCTTTACGTGGTGAAACTGGACCCCGACACGCGCCGCGTGATCGTCGGCCCGAAAGAGGCGCTGAGCACGCGCCGGGTGCCCGTGCGCGAGATCAACTGGCTGGGCGACGCGCCTTTCGCCAGCCGGGAGGCGTGGGAGATGGAGGTCAAGATCCGCTCCACCCGCCCGCCGCGCGCCGCCACGATCCGGCCTGTCTCGGACACCGAGGCGGAGGTCGAACTGGTGGTGGCCGAGGACGGCGTCAGCCCCGGGCAGGCCTGCGTCTTTTATGCCCCCGACAGCAGCCGGATTTTCGGCGGCGGCTGGATCTGGCGCGGGCGCTGATCCCTGCCCGCGCCGGAGATCAGGATTGAGCAGACCAGCAAATTCCCTGATAAAAAAATCTAACGCGCCCCTCTTGATCCGCTGCCAAGGCGATCGCGCACCCCGGCCCCCTTCTTCTTGCCTGAAATACTGCCACCAGAGGCATTGAAACCGAACGCGCCCCGTCGGATGGTCGCGCCACGTCGCCGGAGGGACCCATGCGCAAGATCATCATCGACACCGATCCGGGCCAGGATGACGCCGTGGCGATTCTGCTGGCGCTGGCCAGCCCGGACGAGATCGAGGTTCTGGGGATCACGGCGGTGGCGGGAAATGTGCCGTTAGCCCTGACCTCGAAGAATGCGCGCATCGTCTGCGAACTGGCCGGACGGAGCGATATCCCGGTTTTCGCGGGCTGTGACAGGCCGCTGGCCCATACGCTGGTGACAGCCGAGCATGTGCACGGCAAGACCGGGCTGGACGGGATCCCCCTGCCCGACCCCCAGATGAAGCTGCAGGACCGGCACGGGGTCGATTTCATCATCGACACGCTGCGCGCCGAACCGCCGGGCACGGTCACGCTGTGCCCGCTCGGACCGCTGACCAATATCGCCACGGCGCTGACCCGTGCACCCGACATCGGCCCCCGTATCGCCGGGATCGTCCTGATGGGCGGGGCCTATTTCGAGGTGGGCAACATCACCCCGGCAGCCGAGTTCAACATCTATGTCGACCCCGAGGCGGCGCAGGTGGTGTTCCATTCCGGCGCGCCGATCACGGTGATGCCGCTGGATGTCACCCATAAGGCGCTGATCACGCGCGACCGCAACGACGCCTTGCGCGCGCTGGGCACACGTGTGGGCGCGGTCGTCGCCGCCTGGACCGATTTCTTCGAACGCTTCGACAAGGAGAAATACGGGTCGGAGGGCGCGCCGCTGCATGACCCTTGCGTCATCGCCTACCTGCTGGCGCCCGAGCTTTTCACCGGGCGCCATATCAACGTGGAGATCGAGACGCAGTCGGCGCTGACGCGCGGGATGACGGTGGCCGACTGGTGGCGCGTGACAGACCGGGTGCCCAACGCGACCTTCATGGGCGATCTGGACGCGCCGGGGTTTTTCGAGTTGCTGACCACGCGGCTGGCGCGGTTTTGAGGCGGTTTTGCGAACCGGCCGCGAAGCCTGTCTGAGGCTTGGTCTTCCGATCCTGAGTGTGACGATCGGGGTGGCGCAAACCGGTCTGCGGCCGTAGAGCCGCAACTTGATTGTAAATCGTAGCGTTACATGTTACATCGCGCAAATGATTGTCGGGTTCAAGCACAAGGGTCTAAGGGAATTTTACGAACGCGGAACAACCAGAGGCCTTCGATCTGACCAGACGAGGCGCATTGCGACGATCCTGGCGGACCTGGATGCAGCCCTTGGCCTTGATGATCTGACCCGCCCGAGCCTGCGGCTGCATGAATTGAAAGGCGCGCGGAAAGGGACATGGGCGGTCAGCGTGAATGGTCCTTGGCGCATCACCTTCGCAGACCTTGGCGATGGCAAGTTCGACGTTTTGGATTTGGAGCAGTATCACTGAACGGAGGCGCATTATGCCGATGCACAGCCCGCCCCATGTGGGGGCACATATTCAGGATGAGATCGACTTTCTCGGCCTGTCCACGGCGAAAGCCGCCGAAGCGCTTGGCGTGTCGCGCCAACAGCTTCACCGGGTCCTCGCCGGAAAAAGCGGCATCTCCGCCGAGATGGCCATGCGGCTGGAGGCCGTGATCGGATCGACCGCCGATCACTGGATGCGGCTGCAGGGGGCCTATGATCTTGCGCAGGCGCGGCAGAATAAGGCCAAGATCACCAAGGGGCTGCGACGGTTGACGCCCGCCGCCTGATGGGCCCTGGGCTGCGGCGAAAGCGGCCATCACGAGGTTTGCAGACCCTTCGATGGGTCTGTCGAAACCGTGCGAAGGGTGTCGGCCCTCTCAGACCACCACCGCGACCACGATGATCATCAGCAGCGAATAGAGCGCCACGCCGCCGCCCACCAGCCAGAAATGCCAGTTCTTGAAGACGCTGGCCTTGGCCAGCTGCGTGGCCTGGAAAATCAGGCCGGCCAGGTGTAGCTGACGAAATCGCCCTGCGTGAAAACCGCCTTGATCCGGCCATCCTCATCCACGACGGGCAGGCGGCGGAACCGGTCGTTCGACATGATCCTGAGCCAATCGACCACGTCATCGGTTTCCCGCGCGACGCGGGGGTTTTCGGTCATGATGTCGGACAGGGTCGTCTTGTCCGCATCACGGTTTTCATGAACCACCCGCCCCATGATGTCGCGTTCGGTGACGATGCCGATGACGCGTTCATCCTGATCGGTGATCACCACCGACCCGAAGCCGCGGGCGGTCATCGCCGCCACTGCCTCGCGCACGGTGGCCTCGGGGGCGAAGGTCAGGGGCTTGGGCTTGGATGCGTATTCGGGGCGGTCGCGCAATTGCATCGCGACGCGGTCTGAGGCGGCCATGTCGGATCTCCCTGTCTACTCGGCAATAGCCCCGACACCTAACACGCGCGCCCGAGGGGGCAACACACCCCCTGTTCAAGCCGCGCCCCGGCCCCTAGGTCTTGGCGGATTGAGGACCGCGCCGCCATGACTGCCCGATTTCCCTTCGACAATTCCTATGCCCGGCTGCCCGACCGGTTCTATACCCGTCTCGCCCCCACGCCCGTGGCCGAGCCGGGGCTGGTGGCCGTGAACCGGGCGCTGGCCGACCGGCTGGGTCTGACCCTGCCGGACAGCGAGGCCGAGATCGCCGCCCTGTTTGCCGGCAACACCCTGCCCGACGGGGCCGCACCGCTGGCACAGGTCTATGCCGGGCACCAATTCGGCGGCTGGTCACCGCAACTGGGCGACGGGCGCGCGGTGCTGCTGGGCGAGGTGGTGGCGCCGGACGGGGCGCGGTTCGACATCCAGCTGAAAGGGGCGGGCCGCACGCCCTATTCCCGCATGGGCGACGGGCGTGCCTGGCTGGGCCCGGTCCTGCGCGAATACATCCTGTCGGAGGCGATGGCGGCGCTTGGCCTGCCCACGACGCGGGCGCTGGCCGCCGTGACCACCGGCGAGATCGTGCTGCGGGAGGGGCCCCTGCCCGGGGCGGTGTTCACCCGGGTGGCGCGGTCGCATGTCCGGGTGGGGACGTTCCAGTTCTTTGCCTCGCGCGATGATGTCCCCGCGCTTGAGGCCCTGTGCACCCACGTCATCCAGCGCCATTACCCGGAGGCGGAGGGACCGGCGGGATTGCTACGCGCAGTGATCGCGGCGCAGGCCGATCTGGTCGCAGGCTGGATGGCGGTGGGCTTCATCCACGGGGTGATGAACACAGACAACATGGCGATTTCGGGCGAGACCATCGATTACGGACCCTGCGCCTTCATGGACGCCTATCACCCCGATACGGTGTTTTCCTCGATCGACCAGTTCGGGCGCTATGCCTATGCCAACCAGCCCCAGATTGCGGCATGGAACCTGGCGCAATTCGCCACCGCGCTCTTGCCGCTGATGCCCGACCGGGACGCGGCCATCGAGGATTTCACGCAAGCCGTGAACGGGTTCGCCGATGCCTTCGACACGGCGTGGCAGGCACGGCTGCGGGCGAAACTGGGCCTTGCGACGGCGGAGGACGGGGATACGGGCCTGGCATTGAACCTGCTGGAGGTGATGGCGGCGAACGGGGCGGATTTCACGCGGGTGTTCCGCGCGTTGTCGGGGCCGGACCCGGTGCAGGCGCGCAGTGAATTCGCGGACCCCACGGCGTTCGACGGCTGGCACGAGGCATGGGCCCGGCGCATCACACGCGAGGATGGGGCCACGCGGGTGGCACGGATGCAGGCCGCAAACCCCGCGCGCATCCCGCGTAACCACCGGGTCGAAGAGGCGATAACGGCCGCCGTTGCGGGCGATCCGGGCGTGTTCGAACGGCTGATGGCGGCGCTGGCCGATCCCTATGCCGAGGATTCGGGCCTGGCGGCCTATGAGGATGGGCCGACCGAGCAAACCCGTGTGCGCGCGACCTTCTGCGGAACGTGACGGTCAGGCGGGAACGGGGGCCTTGCGCGGCCGGTTGATCAGGATCAGGCCCGCGCAGACCAGAACCAGCGCCACCAGGATTTCGGGTCCCACATCTTCGCCCAGCAACAGCCAGCCGAGGCCCACTCCGAAGATCGGCGCGAGAAAGCTGAAGGCCGCCACCGAGGCGGGCGGGTAGATCGACAGGAGCCACATCCACAACAGAAAGCCCGCGCTGACGATGGCCACGATCTGGAACGCGAGCCCCGCCCAATGGATCGGTTCGGGGTCACGCAGAAGCGGGCCGAAGGCAAGCGAGGCGGCAAGGATCAGAACGGCCGAGACGCAGAGCTGCCAGAACAGCTGCATCTCGGGGCGGATATCCTTCAGCGGCGTGGCCCGCGCGCACAGCGCGATCCCCGCCCATCCGAAGGCCGCCGCCAGCGCGAAGAGATCCCCGGCCAGCGACGCCTCGCCCTCGCCCGATCGGTCGCGCAGCAGGATGGCGATGGCCACGCCCGCCACCGCCAGCGCAAGGCCCGCGACCTTGGTCCGGGTCAGGGTTTCGCCGGGAATGAGGAAATGCGCCCCGATCGCCAGCCAGACCGGCATCGTGTAGAAGATCACCGAGGTGCGCGTGACCGTCGTGAGGTCAAGCGCGATGAACAGGCAGATGAACTCGGCGCTGAACACCAGCCCGATCAGGATGCCATAGGGAACGATGCCAGGTTTCACGGTGACGGCGATGCCGCGCGCGCGCATCCACAGATAGATGCATAGCGCCCCGCCGAGCGAGCGGAGCCCGGCGAAGAACACCGGCTGCAACCCGTCATTGGTGACCTTGATCACCACCTGGTTGAACCCCAGAAGCAGCGAGAACAGGGTCAGCGTCACCACGCCGAAGAGGTCGATGCGATCCTTTTGTGCCATGTGCCCCCCTGCGCCCTGCCCGTCAGACCCGCTGGACCGGCCCCTGTCAAGCCGCGCGGGGTTTTCGCGGCAGGCCAAATCCCCTAAACCGGTGGCGGTTCAAACGGGGGTCGGGCGATGTCGGACACGATCTTGTCGCGCTGCGAGGCCAGGGGCCTGAGGATGACCGAGCAGCGCCGCGTCATCGCGCAGGTTCTGGAGGCCTCGGACGACCACCCCGATGTCGAGGAACTGTATGCCCGCGCGTCGGCCCGCGACCCCAATATCTCGATTGCCACGGTCTATCGGACGGTCAAGCTGTTCGAGGAATCGGGCATCATCGACCGTCTGGAATTCGGCGACGGGCGCGCGCGCTATGAAGATGCCGACCGCGACCATCACGACCATCTGATCGACCTGAATTCCGGAGAGGTGATCGAATTCGTCGACCCCGAGATAGAGGCGCTGCAGGACCGCATCGCCGAGAAACTCGGCTACCGGCTGAAGGGCCACAAGCTGGAGCTTTACGGGGTGCCCTTGAAAAAGGGCTGAGGCGGCAAAAGCCTTGCAACGCTTTGCATCTATCCCGGGTGGCGCACGGTGCTGTGCCCGACTTGTGCCGGGCGCAGCGTGTCTTGTGAGTATTTTCCGCAAGAAGAAGCGGCTGGATGGGCTTTGCGTCGGGCCGCTTTGCCGCTAGGCGGGATGGCAGGAGCGGCGGGGAGGCTTGCGAAGCTTGGACAATCTCAAGGGCATGGCATGGATGACGCTGGCGATGCTGGCCTTCGCGCTGGCGGACATGACCATCGTGTTCATGTCGCGCGACCTGCCGGTGGGCCAGATCGTGTTCCTGCTGGGCACCGGAGGCACGATTCTGTTCGGGCTCTGGGCGATCGTGCAGGGCCATCGCTGGTGGTCGCCGGTGTTCCTGATGCGGTCGGTCATGGTGCGCAATGCCGGTGAGGTGGCGGCTGCCATTGCCTTCATCACCGCGCTGTCGCTGATCTCGCTGTCGCAGCTTTCCGCCGTCATTCAGGCCAATCCCTTGCTGGTGACGCTGGGGGCGGCGCTGTTTCTGGGCGAACGCGTCGGATGGCGGCGCTGGACCGCGATCATCGTCGGATTGATCGGGGTGCTGATCATCATCCGGCCTGTGGGCGCAGGCTTTGACGCCAACATCCTTTGGGCGGTGGCGGCGGCGATCGGCCTGTCGCTGCGCGACATCGCCACCCGGCCCGTCCCCAAGACGGTGCCGACCACCCTGCTGGCCAGCTACAGTTTTGCCTCGGTGTCGGTGGCCGGACTGGTCCTGATGCCCTTTGCGGGCGGCTTTGCCCCGATCCCGGTATCGGCCATCGGGTTCCTGTTCGGCTGCATCCTGGCCAGCATGGTCGCGGTGTTCGCGATCACCGCGGCGATGCGCGTGGGCGAGGTCGCGGTGGTCACCCCGTTCCGCTATACCCGGCTGGTCTTTGCCTTCCTCATCGCGGTCTACATCTTCGGCGAAACGCTGGATGTCTGGACGCTTGTGGGGGTCAGCATCGTGGTGGCGACGGGGCTTTACACCCTGTGGCGCGAGGCCTTGCGCAAACGCCCGGCCTGATGCGGCGTTTTTGCTAGCGCAATCAGCCTCGCCACCCGGGACGGGCTTGGTATAGAGCGCGCGACACTGATGCCCGCGCGTTTGCCAAGGAGCCTGCCCCATGACCTTCATCGCCGATATCCACGCCCGCGAGATCCTCGACAGCCGGGGCAACCCCACGGTCGAGGTCGACGTGACGCTGGAGGATGGCACGCTGGGCCGGGCGGCGGTGCCCTCGGGCGCCTCGACCGGGGTCCATGAAGCAGTAGAACTGCGCGACGGCGACGCGGCCCGGTATATGGGCAAGGGGGTCACGACCGCCGTGGCGGCGGTAAACGGCGAGATTGCCGAGGCGCTGCTGGGCACCGACGCCACCGAGCAGGAAGCCATCGACGCCATTATGATCGAACTGGACGGCACCGCGAACAAGGGCCGCCTTGGTGCCAACGCGATCCTGGGCGTCAGCCTGGCCGTGGCGAAAGCCGCCGCCGAGGCCACGTCGCAGCCTCTTTACCGCTATGTGGGCGGCACCGCGGCGCGGGTTCTGCCGGTGCCGATGATGAACATCATCAATGGCGGGGCCCATGCCGACAACCCCATCGACATCCAGGAATTCATGATCATGCCGGTTTCGGCCACCTCCATCGCCGAGGCGGTGCGGATGGGGGCCGAGGTGTTCCATACCCTCAAGAAAGAGCTTTCGGCGGCGGGACTGGCCACGGCAGTGGGCGACGAGGGCGGGTTTGCGCCCAACCTCAGCTCGACCCGGGCGGCGCTGGATTTCGTTCTGAAATCCGTCGAGGTGGCGGGATTCAGGCCGGGTGAGGACATCATGCTGGCGCTGGATTGCGCCGCGACCGAGTATTTCAGGGACGGCGCCTATGTGCTGGCGGGCGAGAACCAGACCCTGGGCGCGGCCGAGAACGTGGCCTATCTGCAGGCGCTGGCCGCCGATTACCCGATCCTGTCCATCGAGGATGGCTGCGCTGAGGATGACTGGGACGGGTGGCGGATGCTGACCGAAGCGATCGGTGACAAGGTCCAGCTGGTGGGCGACGACCTGTTCGTCACCAACCCCGCGCGGCTCGAGGAAGGGATCGCGAGGGGCTGCGCCAATTCGCTGCTGGTGAAGGTCAACCAGATCGGCACACTGAGCGAGACGATGGCCGCCGTGGACATGGCGCATCGCAACCGGATGACCTGCGTGATGAGCCACCGGTCGGGCGAGACCGAGGATGCCACCATCGCCGATCTCGCGGTGGCCACCAATTGCGGGCAGATCAAGACCGGCAGCCTGGCGCGGTCGGACCGGACCGCGAAATACAACCAGCTGATCCGGATCGAGGAAGAACTGGGCGCAACCGCCCGCTATGCCGGGGGCACGATCCTGCGGGGGTGACGCGCACTGCGCGGGGCCGCAATGTCGGCCGGACGGACGCAGGCCAGCACAAGGATCATGACCGAATGACCGCTGACGAGATCATCGCCCGGCTGGGCCTCGTCCCGCATCCTGAAGGCGGGCATTACCGCCAGACCTGGATCGACAGCGACAGCACGGGCCGCCCGTCTGGCACCTGCATCTATTTCCTGTTGAAGGCGGGAGAGGCCAGTCACTGGCACCGGGTCGACGCGACCGAGATCTGGCTTTTCCATGCGGGTGCGCCGCTGGTGCTGTCGATCGCGGCCGATGATGCGGGGCCGGCCACCGACCACATGCTGACGCCCGACCTGACCGAAGGCGCACCGCAGATCATCGTGCCGAGGGATCACTGGCAGGCCGCGCGCAGCACCGGGGATTACACGCTGGTGTCCTGCACCGTCTCGCCGGGGTTCCGGTTCGACGGCTTCATCCTTGCCCCGCCCGGGTTCGACATTCCGCGCAACTGACGGGCCGCCGGACCGGCGACGGGGGCAGCGCCCCTTGCCCCCTTCCGCGGGCCACGGGCCTGCATGCCTTCGGATCACGGATGCGACAGGCGCCCGCCGCCCACCGGGGCGGCGATGCCCGTGGTGCCGGGGGCGCTGGTCGTCAGGCCCGCGCGCACCCGTGCGGCGAGATAGGCGAAGGCCTGCGCCTCGAGCGCGTCCCCGTCAAGGCCGCGCTCTTCCACGGGCAGGACCGGGCATCGCAGCGCCGCCTTCAGCCCCGCCATCAATGCCCCGTTGTGCCGTCCGCCGCCGGTCACCCAAAGCTCGGCCACCGGGCGGGGCGCGTAGGACAGGCCACGGGCGACCGCCATCACCGTAATCGCCGCCAGCGTTGCCAGCGCATCGGCATCACCCAGATCGGCGACCGTTTCGGCCAGCCCGGAGAAATCCCCCCGGTCGAGCGATTTGGGCGGCATCTTGTAGAAGAACGGATGCACCAGCGCGTCCTTGACCCTTGCGGCATTGGCCCGGCCCCGCCGCGCCAGCGCCCCGCCCGCGTCATGGGACCCGAGACCGCGCGCGAGGCACAGATCATCCATCGCCGCATTGCCCGGCCCGGTGTCAAAGGCCAGAAGCGCGCCGGGCGCATCGGGGGTTTCGGCCTGCGGGTCCACCCAGGTGATATTGCCCACCCCGCCCAGGTTCAGCACCGCCAGCGGCGCCGTGACGCCGGCCGCCCGGGCGCAGGCCCAGTGATAGAACGGGGCGAGCGGCGCGCCCTGCCCGCCCAGCGCCATGTCATTGCTGCGGAAATCCCAGACGACGGGCACACCCAAGGCCCTGGCCAGGCGCGCACCATCGCCTGCCTGGTGGGTGCGGGCGCCGGCCGGATCATGCGCCAGTGTCTGGCCGTGAAATCCCACCAGATCGACCGCCGGCAAGCCGTCGAGAACCTCAAGATGCGCGGCCTCCACCACCCGGGCCGCGGCCTCGGCCAGCGGGTCGCCGGGCCAGGTGCCAAGGGCTGTGCGCAGGACGGCGCGTTCCGCGTCGGAATAGGGGCGATAGGCGGTGTCGCCGGTCGCCGCCACCGTGACCCCGTCGGTGTCGAGGATCGCGGCATCGACCCCGTCCAGCGACGTGCCCGACATCAAGCCAACCACCCGGACCATCTGACCCTTTCCCTTCGTCCCCGTGCCCGGTATAGCCCGGACGCCTGTGGCAAGCATGGGGCCCATCGCCGTGACCTACCAGCCCAAATCCGAGTTCCTGCGCACCATCATCGCGCGCGGTTTCCTGGCCGATTGCACCGACCTGCAGGGGCTGGACGAAAAGCTGACCGAAGGGCCGGTCACCTGTTACATCGGCTATGACGCCACAGCGAAATCGCTGCATGTGGGCCATCTGCTGAACATCATGCTGCTTCGGTGGTGGCAGAAGACCGGCAACCGGCCGATCACGCTGATGGGCGGCGGCACCACCAAGGTGGGCGATCCGTCCTTTCGTGCCGATGAACGCCCGCTGCTGACCGCCGCCGAGATCGACGCCAATATCGCCGGGATGCAGGCGGTGTTCGACCGTTACCTTGATTACGGCACCGGCCCCAACGATGCGGTGATGCTGAACAATGCCGACTGGCTCGACGGGCTGAACTACCTCGATTTCCTGCGCGATATCGGGCGGCATTTCAGCGTCAACCGGATGCTGAGTTTCGAAAGCGTGAAATCGCGGCTGGACCGGGAACAGAGCCTGTCCTTCCTCGAATTCAACTACATGATCCTGCAGGCCTATGATTTCCTGGAACTCAACCGGCGCGAGGGCTGCCTGTTGCAGATGGGCGGGTCGGACCAGTGGGGAAATATCGTCAACGGCATCGACCTGACACGAAGGGTGCTCGAGTCCGAGATTTTCGGGCTGACCACGCCCCTGCTGACCACCTCGGACGGGCGCAAGATGGGCAAGAGCCAGGGCGGGGCGATCTGGCTGAATGGCGACATGCTGAGCCCGTATGAATTCTGGCAGTTCTGGCGCAACACCACCGATGCCGATGTGGGCAGGTTCCTGAAGCTTTACACCGAGTTGCCGGTTGCGGAATGCGACCGTCTGGGCGCGCTGAAAGGGTCCGAGATCAACGAGGCCAAGATCGTGCTGGCCAATGAAGTGACGACGCTTCTGCACGGGGCCGAGGCGGCGGCGGCGGCCGAGGCCACGGCGCGCGAGGTGTTCGAAAAGGGCGGCACGGGCGAGGA
Organism: Paracoccaceae bacterium; assembly: GCA_024742455.1. Classification (GTDB taxonomy): domain Bacteria; phylum Pseudomonadota; class Alphaproteobacteria; order Rhodobacterales; family Rhodobacteraceae; genus JANSYL01. The sequence continues at coordinate 283,414 of JANSYL010000001.1, forward strand.
CCTGCCGACGCTGGAACTGACCCCGGAGGAACTGGGCGACGGCATTTCGGTGGTGCAGCTGATCACCCGGACGGGGCTGGCCAAATCGGGCAAGGAGGCCAAGCGCCTGATCGCCGACAACGGCGCGCGGCTGAACGATGCGCCGCTCAGCGATGCCGGTCTGATGATCGGGGCGGCAGACCTCGCCGAACCGATCAAGTTGAGCGCGGGCAAAAAGCGCCACGCGCTGGTGGTGCTGGCGGGCTGAAGCCGCGCCTAGCCTGCCACCAGCCGCAGCAGCCGCGCCCGCCCCGGCGGCACGGCGCGGATTTCCAGCCCGGTGAACACGTGCAGCGTGCCGAGGTCATGGTCGATGACCGCATGGTCGCTGACCCAGCCGCCCATCAGAAGATAGGTGCGCAGAAGCGGCGGCATCTTGGCCTGCGCCCGTTTCAGATCGGGGCGGCGGCGCAGCCTGCTGGCAAAGCGGAACACCTTGGGCGCCTTGACCCGTGGCAGCCAGCGTTTGGGCCCGAGGTGCCGGTCCCTGAGCAGCGCGAAGGCGTCGTAGTATTCACGCGCCTCGGTGCCGTGGAAGGACGAGCAGCCGAACAGCATCTCGACCCCGCGATCATCGACATAAGCGGTCATCGCGCCCCAGGCCACGCGCAGGATATCGGGGTCGCGCCAGTCGGGGTGGATGCAGAACCGGCCCATTTCGACCATCGGGCCATCGAACTGGCTGAGCGCGGAGAGTTCGTAGAATTGCGAGGCGTAGGAGCGCCCGATATCGCCCCCGTCCTGCAAATGCAGCAGCCGGAAACAGCACACCAGCGCCCCGCTGACGGTATCTTCAACGAGGATGTGGGTGCAGGCGGCATCATAGGCATCGATGTCGCGCCGCCCGTCCCGAAAGGCCAGACCGCGCAGATCCTGCGCGGCGGCGACATCCTGCGCGCCCCCGGCCAGCCTTGCCCGGTAATGCCCCCTGATCAGGTCCTTCATGATCCCGCCCCTGCCGATCGACCGCTTTTGATGCGATGATGACACAAAACGGTGACGTCCAGGTTACACGCGACGCATCGTCAGCTGCCCAGGTTGCTGAGGTCGATCTGGCCGAAATTGCTCAGGATCGACCGCAGGATGCCGATATCTTCGACAGAAGATGTCGTGACCCGGCGCGAGAACTGCACCACCCGCCCGTCATCAAGACCGTAGCGTTCGATATTCTGCACCCGCCCCGCTTCGTTAAAGGACACCGCGAGGATGTTGCGTTCGATGATCTCGGGCGGCTGGTAGGCGAAATTGCGAATCCGGTAATCGGTGTAGAACCACGCCTCGTCCCGCATGACGCCGGAGGATCCGGGGCTGCCGATCAGGTCGACCACCTCGTCCCGGGTGGCGCCGATCTGCAGGGTTTCGATATCCTCGGGCGGCGGCAGGTAGCCGTGATTGGTATAGGTCGCCTGGCAGGCGGTCAGCACCAGCACCACCAGAAGGCCGGCCATGGCCCGCCCGATGGCCGAGCTTGGATTGCGTCGCGGATCGATGCCCATGGCTGCCCTCATACTGAACGGTTCGCTGCCCCCGGGTTGCCCGGGGCGCGAAAGCTTTCTATCCGATTATCTTAGCGGCCGCCGCAGGGCAAGTTCGGGCCGGGACCGCACGGACCAGAAGGACGGGACCTCGATGACCAATCATGCCGATCCGGACCTGCGGCGCCTGCCGCGCGACGCAGCGCACCCGGTCGAACTTGTGCCGGGGGCCGATCAGCGGGCGGCGATCGCGGCGGCGCTGGAGCTCAGCGCGCTGCGCAAGCTGCAGCTGACCGGGCGCCTGATCCCCGAGGGCAGACGTGACTGGCGGTTCGAGGGCCATCTGGGCGCGACCGTGGTGCAGCCCTGCGTGGCAACGCTGGCGCCGGTGACGACGCGGATAGAAACCGGGATCGATCGGCATTATGCCGCCGATTTCCGCACCCCCGACACCGAGGAGGCGGAGATGCCCGAGGATGACAGCATCGACCCCCTGCCCGACCGGCTGGACCTGATCGCGCTGGCGCAGGAGGCGCTGAGCCTTGCGCTGCCGCTTTACCCGCGCGCCGAAGGGGCCGCGCCGGCCGCGCGCATCTTCGGCCCGCCCGGCGTGGCGCCGATGGATGATGAGGCGGCCAAACCCCTGGCCGGGCTGGCGGTGCTGCGCGACCGGCTGGCGAGCGGGGAAGACGGCCCCGAAACGCCGCCGGAAAAGGGCGATCGCGACGCGGAAGACTGAGCCGGGGAAAGGGGTTGCATGGCGGGGGAATCGGAGTATGTTCCCGCCCTCGTTCCAGACCAGTCCCGCAGCATGATTTGCGCACTGGGCCGGGCGCCCGGACCAAAGGGTTCGCGCCATCCGGAGGGCGATCAGGTTTTGAGATCCGGGGGCAGATCAGGCGCCCCGCCAATATCGAGGATGTGACATGGCTGTCCCCCAGAACCGCGTGACGCGGTCCCGCCGCAATATGCGCCGCGCCCATGACGGGCTGGATGGTGCGAACCCCAATGAGTGTCCGTCCTGTGGCGAGCTGAAGCGTCCGCACCACGTGTGCCCTGCTTGCGGTTTCTACAATGACCGCGAAGTCATCGCCCAGGCCGACGAGATCGACCTCGACGAAGACGCCGCCTGATCCAGGAACCGGCCGAGCGGGGGCAAGGCAGAGCGGCGATGACGGACGAAACCGCGCTGACGGCCAAGTCGATCCCCGGAACGGTCCTTTCGATCGACGCGATGGGCAGTGACCTCGGCCCGGCGGCCGTGGTGTCGGGCATGGCGAAATCTGCCCGCAAGAATGCCGATCTGCGATTTATCGTGCATGGTGACAGGCCCGAGCTGGAGGGCCTGATCGAACGGCGCCGCATCCTGACCGACCGCTGCGAGATCCGCCATGCCGATGGCGTGGTGACGATGGATGCCAAACCCTCGGTGGTGATGCGCCAGGGCAAGGGCACCTCGATGTGGTCGGCGATCGACGCGCTGCGCGCGGGCGAGGCGCAGGCGATGGTCAGTTGCGGCAATACCGGCGCGCTGATGGCGATTTCCATGCTGCGTTTGCGCAAGATCGAAGGCGTCAACCGTCCGGCGATCGGGTGCCTTTGGCCGTCGCGCGGGCCGCAGGGGTTCAACGTCATGCTCGATTGCGGCGCCGATATCCGCGCCGATGCCGAGGATCTTCTGCAATACGCCCTGATGGGCGCGAGCTATGCGCGCAACGGGCTGGACCTGCCACGCCCGCGGGTGGGGCTTTTGAACGTGGGCACCGAGGACCACAAGGGCCGGGCCGAGCTGAAATACGCCGCCGAACTGATCGAGACCGTCAGCCATGCCGCCGATTTCGAATTCGTGGGCTTCGTGGAAGGCGGCGACCTGCCCTCGGACCGGCTGGACGTGATCGTGACCGACGGGTTCACCGGCAATGTCGCGCTGAAGACCGGCGAAGGCACAGCACGGCTGATCAGCGATCTGCTGAAAGAGGCGTTCCGGCATTCGCCGATGTCGCGGCTGGCGGCGATCATGGCCTATACCTCGCTCAGGCGGCTGAGCAAACGGATCGACCCGCGCCGGGTGAATGGCGGGGTGTTTCTCGGGCTGAACGGCACGGTCGTGAAATCGCACGGATCGGCCGATGGCACCGGCGTGTCGGCTGCGATAAAGCTGGCGGCACGGCTGGCGGCGGCGGGCTTTGCCAAACGGCTGGCCGCGCGCATCGCCGATGCCGAACAGGCCGCCGCGGCCGCCATCGATATGGAGGGCAGGACCCCGTGACCATCCGAGCAGTCCCCGTGGGCATCGGCCACTACCTGCCCGCCCGCGTCGTCGAAAACGCCGAGTTCGAAAAGACGCTCGACACATCGGATGCCTGGATCCGGTCACGTTCGGGGATCGAGCGGCGCCATTTCGCCGCCGAGGATGAAACCACCAGCCAGATGGCCATCGCGGCAGGCACCGCCGCGCTGACCCATGCCGGGCTGACCGCCGCCGATATCGACGCGCTGGTGGTGGCCACCTCGACCCCCGATCTGACCTTCCCCTCGGTCGCCACGATGGTGCAGGCGGGGCTGGGCATGACCGGTGGCTTCGCCTTCGACGTCCAGGCGGTCTGTGCCGGGTTCGTCTTTGCGCTGGCCAATGCCAATGCGCTGATCGTGTCGGGCCAGGCGCGGCGGGTTATGGTGATCGGGGCGGAAACCTTCAGCCGGATCATGGACTGGACCGACCGGTCCACCTGCGTTCTGTTCGGCGACGGCGCCGGCGCGCTGATCCTCGAGGCGCAGGACGGCGCGGGCACCTCCGACGACCGCGGGGTTCTGGCCACCGACCTGAATTCCGACGGCACCCATCGCGACCTGCTTTATGTCGATGGCGGCGTGTCGAGCACCCAGAGCACCGGCGTGCTGCGCATGGAGGGCCAGGAGGTGTTCCGCCACGCCGTCGAGAAACTGGCCCAGACCGCCGATGCCGCGCTGACCAAGGCGGGGCTGTCGCATGACGATATCGCCTGGATCGTGCCGCACCAGGCCAACCTGCGTATCATCAAGCGCACGGCGCAGAAACTGGGCGTCGACATGGACCGGGTGGTGGTCACGGTGCAGGACCATGGCAACACCTCGGCGGCCTCGATCCCGCTGGCCCTGTCGGTGGGCGTGGCGCGCGGGCAGATCAAGCCCGGCGATCTGCTGGTGGCCGAAGCGATCGGCGGCGGGCTGGCCTGGGGTGCGGTGGTGCTGCGCTGGTAGCGGGGCAACACCGGCGCGCAAATACCCGCCGCTCCGCAACCCTTTACATTGACTTAACAATTCGCTTCGCCCATCCTTTCGCTCAAACGAAGGGACGGAACCGATGGCCAACAAGACCCTCACCCGCATGGATTTGTCCGAAGCCGTGTTCCGCGAGGTTGGCCTGTCGCGCAACGAAAGTGCGCAACTGGTCGAACGGGTGCTGGACCTGATGTCGGACGCGCTGGTGCGGGGCGAACAGGTCAAGATTTCGTCCTTCGGCACCTTTTCGGTCCGGTCGAAAACCGCGCGAATGGGGCGCAACCCCAAGACCGGACAGGAAGTGCCGATCAGCCCGCGCCGGGTTCTGACCTTCCGCCCGTCGCATCTGATGAAGGACCGGGTGGCCGCAGGCAACCGGGGCTGACGAACGGGTATGGCAAAGAGCGCGCAGGCGTTCCGCACGATCCGCGAGGTTGCGGACTGGCTTGGGGTCGAGGCGCATGTGCTGCGCTTCTGGGAGTCGAAATTTCCACAGATCAAGCCCGTCAAACGCGCGGGCGGGCGGCGGTATTACCGGCCCGCCGACATGCAGCTGATCGGCGGAATCAAGGTGCTGCTGCATGACGAGGGCTACACCATCCGCGGCGTTCAGCGCCTGATCAAGGAGGACGGGCAGGAGGCGGTGACCGCGAAGGCGCCGCCGCTGGATGAGGGCGAGGGCGCGGAGGACGCGGCGACACTGAGCGATGCCGAGGCCTGGGCCGAGGACGACGCGCGCGATGCGGCCGAAGCCGACACGGACGCCGAAACCACCGACCCCGACCAGGCCCCCCTGCCCTTCGACACCCCCGCCCCGCGCCAGCTGGCCCGGGACGAGGCGGACGAGGCCGTGACACCCGAGGCGGAACCCGAGGCAGACGCGGAACCCGCATCCGGCCCCGACCCTGCACCGACCGTACCCGGGGAAGATGGCGGCGACGGGGCCGGGACAGAGACCCCTGACACGGACGGGAACGGAGACGGGGACCCTGCCCCGGAACCTGAGGACGCGCCCGCCGGGGACCCGTTGACGCAGCTTGCCGACCTGATGACCGCCGCCCGGGCGCGGCCGCGCAAACGCGCGGAAAAAGCGCTGGGCGCGCTGATCGAGACGATGCGCAAGGACCCCGTCCCCTGACGCCCCTTGCGCCCACCCCCAAAATCACTAGAACGCCCCCAGTCGGGCTATGGCGCAGCCTGGTAGCGCGTCCGTCTGGGGGACGGAAGGTCGCAGGTTCGAGTCCTGCTAGCCCGACCAATCGACACCACCCGTTGTCCAGCGTTACCCTGCCTGCCTGGAGGGGTGCATGACCGACGGCGTTTTACCCGATAGCCAGATTACCGCGATGATCGATGGCGGGCAGATCACCGCCTCCGCCCCGGTGACGCCCGGCCAGGTGCAGCCGGCCAGCCTGGACCTCAGGCTCGGGTCGGTGGCCTATCGGGTGCGGGCCTCGTTCCTGGCCGGGCCGGGGCGGACCGTGGCCGACAGGCTGGCGCGGTTCAAGATGCACCGGATGGATCTGAACGGTGGCGCGGTGCTGGAAAAGGGCTGCGTCTATGTCGTGCCTTTGATGGAGGGGCTGGCGCTGCCTGCTGGTGTCAGCGCGGCGGCGAATGCCAAAAGCTCCACCGGGCGGGTCGATTGCCTGACCCGGGTGATCACCGATCACGGGGTGGAGTTCGACCGCATTCCCGAAGGTTATGCCGGACCGCTCTATGCCGAGATCTGCCCCCGGTCTTTTTCGGTACTGGTCGAACCGGGGCTGGCGTTGAACCAGATCCGGTTCCGGCGCGGGCAAGCAGTTCTGAGCGATGCCGAGCTGGCCGCGCGCCATGCCGACACGCCGCTGGTGGATGGGCAGGCCGTGATTTCCGACGGGCTGGGGTTTTCGGTCGACCTGACGCCCGGCACGGGCGGGCTGGTGGGTTATCGCGCCAAGCCGCATACCGGCGTGATCGACATGACCCGCGTCGGCGCCCATGATCCCGCGCAGTTCTGGGAAACGGTGCGCGGGGATGACGGGATGATCATCCTCGACCCCGGGGCGTTCTACATCCTCGTCAGCCGCGAGGCGGTGACGATCCCGCCCGACTGTGCCGCCGAGATGTCGCCCTATCTTGCGATGGTGGGCGAGTTCCGGGTGCATTACGCAGGGTTCTTCGACCCCGGGTTCGGCCACGGGGTGCCCGCGCGCGGCGTGCTGGAGGTGCGCTGCCACGAAGCGCCCTTCGTGCTGGAACACGGTCAGGTTGTCGGGCGGCTGGTCTACGAACGCATGGCCGCCCTGCCCGACCGGTTATACGGCGGCGACATCGCGTCGAATTACCAGGGCCAGGGGTTGAAGCTGTCGAAGCATTTCCGCGCCTGACGCGCGGGTCACCGGCGCAGCAGCCCCGAATAAAACATCAGCCCGTGTCGGCAGAGCCGGTCGGAGAACCCGCCCCAGACACCCGCGAAACTCAGCCAGTCGGTGCCCAGCGCCTGCGCGATCTCCTGCAGGTTGCGCCGCCCGTCGATCCGGGCAAGCGCGCGGGCGGCAAGCCCCGGCACGGGGATTTCCAGTTTCTGGCCGTCATGGGTGACGGGGATGACCCCGGCCCTGGCGGCGGCCTGCGCCAGTTTCTGACCCGACGCGCCCTTGATATGGGGCACCGATGCCGGCCCGGCTCTCGCCGCAGCCGCCCCGCTCCCGGCCTTTCCGGCGTAAATCACGTGGGTGCGGATCGTGCCGCGCAGCGCCTCGGCCAGCATCATGCGCGCGCGGTGGTCCATGCCGTCAACCATGGCCGCATCGCCGAGGATCGGCACCGGATCATAAAGGAAAGCCTGGGGGCTGCCGGTCATCACCAGCCCCGCCGCATCGAGCGCTTCCAGCACCTCGCCGATGCGGAACGCCCGGTCCTGGCTGTGCAACAGCAGGTCATAGAATCCCGCATCGCTTTGCCGGTGATCGCTCAGATGCGGATTGCGCTTGAACGGGTGGCCGTCGGGGATGCGGTCGAAGATCGCCCTGGCGCGGCGCAGCCGGTCCTGCGGCGGGCCGTCAAGCACCGCGCCGAACGCCTCCTGCAGGGGATAGACGCCGGAGCGGCCGAAGGGGGCGTAAACCATGAGACCGATGCCGCCATCGGGCGACAGCGCGGCAGCAAGCGCATCGAAGCCCTCCTGCGGGTCGGGCAGATGGTGCAGCACCCCGCAGCAGTCGATATAGTCGAAACGCCCCAGTTCGGGCGCGGTCAGAAGCGAGCCGGTATGGAAGGTGATGCCGGTAAGGCCCCGCGCCTTCGCCCGCGCCTCGGCCACCGCGCGGGCCGTGGTCGACAGGTCGATATAGTGGATGTCATGGGCCACTTTGGCCGCCGTCAGCACCTGCGCCAGCTGGATCAGGGCATCCCCCGTGCCGCCGCCCGCCACCAGCGCGCGAAACGGCTGCGACCAGTCGCGCGCCCCGGCAAAGACGTAGTGGTCCAGTTCCAGCGGATGCGAGGGCGAGCCGGTGATCAGGCGCCTTGCCTCATCGGCCGGGTCACGTTCCGGGTAGGGATAGGCGTCGTATTGATCGGTCACGCGGGTCATGCGCTGCGGCCTGCATATTCGATCGGATGCACCTCAAGCGCCGCCATCTGGTCAGGGGTCAGTGCGGCGAAGGGCAGCACGAAGGTGTGGATCGCGAAAAGCACCGCACCGGTGTCGGGCAGCCGTATCAGCACCTGACGTTCCGATCGCAGGTAATCGGGCCGGGCGGCGGGGGTGACGCGCGGCTGCACCTCGGGGCGCGGCTGATACAGCGCGGGGTCGGCATATAGCAGCGCATTCTGCCGCCAGAGCGGCTGACCCGGACGCAGCGCATCGAACAGCCGCCGCACCCGGCGGGCCATATCCTCGGTATAGCTGGCGACAGGCACATGGATGCGCGCCAGCGGGTGGCCGATTTTCTCGGCCAGGGTCCAGCTTGCCGGAAAACAAAGGATCGCGTCGGTCAGCACCGGGTCCTGCCCCGGCGCGGGGCTGGAGAGGATGCAGAGATCGGCCTGCACCAGCCGCCCGGCGACCAGCAACGGATCATCGGCGTCGAGGTCCACTGTCACACCATCGGGCCGGGTCACGCCGCGGGCGTCACGGGTATAGCCGTCATCCAGCGTCTTCAGCACCAGCGCCAGAACCTCGGCCCGCGCCGCGCGTGTGTCTGGCCCCGCGCGGAACACCGCGTCACGGCGGGTGGCGATCAGGTCATCACGCAGCGCCATCTGCCCTGGGAACGCCTCATCCCGGATCAGCCAATCCGCCATGCCCAGTGGCTGCACCCCCGGAAGCCGCCGCGTGGCGGGCTGCATCCAGGGCGCGCTGGGCAGACGGTCGTGCAGGACATGCTCCATTTCCGACAGGTTCCATGCCGCATCCGGGCGCGCAAGCCCCCTTGGGCAGGGTCACGCTGAGCCATTGGCTGGCAAGGAGTGCCGCATCATGAACACCAGCTTTCGCCGCGATATCCGCAAGATCGACCCGACGCGGGGTGTGATGCTGGACGATGGCACCCTGAACGACCAGGACCGGGTCGAGATCGGGCCGACGCAGCTGGCTTATGGTGAATGGGCGGCGGCGGGGCTGACCCTGCCCGACCTGCCCGCGATGCGGGCCTACAGGCTGAACCGGCTGGTCGATGCGTTGCAGGCGCGCGACTGGGGCGGGGTGCTGATGTTCGACCCCTTGAACATCCGCTATGCCACCGACACCACCAACATGCAGATCTGGAACACCCATAACCCGTTCCGCGCCTGCCTTGTCTGCGCCGACGGGCACATGGTGCTGTGGGAATACAAGAACGCCCCCTTCCTGGCCGATCACAACCCGCTGGTGCGCGAGGTGCGGTCGGGGGCGTCGATGTTCTATTTCTCGGTCGGCGACCGCACCGATCAGGCCGCTGCCGGGTTCGCTGCCCAGGTGGCCGAGATCATGGCCGCCCATGCGGGCCGCAACCGGCGGCTTGGCGTCGACAAGATCATGCTGAAAGGCGCGCGGGCGTTGGAGGCGCTGGGTTTCACCATCGAGGAAGGCGAGGAGCTGACCGAACATGCCCGGTCGATCAAGGGCCCCGATGAAATCCTGGCCATGCGCTGCGCCGTCGATGCCTGCCAGAGGTCGCTGGCCGCGATGGAGGCGGCGATCGAGCCCGGCAAGTCGGAGGATGAGATCTGGTCCGTGCTGCATGCCGAAAACATCCGGCGCGGCGGCGAATGGATCGAAACGCGCCTGTTCGCCTCCGGCCCCCGGACCAACCCCTGGTTCCAGGAATGCGGGCCGCGCGTGGTTCAGGAGAACGAGATCTGCGGCCTCGATACCGATCTGGTGGGCTGTTACGGCATCTGCGTCGATATCAGCCGGACATGGTGGACCGGCCCCGGAAAACCCCGCCCCGACATGATCGCGGCGATGCAGCATGCGCATGAGCATATCATGACCAACATGGACCTCTGCCGTCCCGGCGTGCCGCTGCGGGACCTGGTGTTCAAGGGTCACCAGCTGGATGCGAAATACGACAAGCGGAAATATTCCTGCCGCTTCCACGGCGTGGGGCTGTGTGATGAATGGCCCCATATCGATTATCCCGACCATTACACCGAAGGCGCGTTCGAAGCGGTGCTGGAACCCGGCATGACGCTGTGTGCCGAGGCGCTGGTGGGCGAGGAAGACGGCGATTTCTGCATCAAGCTGGAAGATCAGATCCTGATCACCGAGGCCGGGTATGAGAACCTGACGAGCTACCCGTTCGATGCGGCATTGATGGGGGTGAGCGGCGGTTCGGCATAGCCGATGAAGGGTCCAGTGGACCCTTCAAGCCGCGAACGGGCGGAGCCCAGGGACCAGCGGCGTTTTGGGGGCGCTGCCCCCGGCGCTGCGCGCCTCCCCCGGAGGTATTTCCGGCAAGAAGAAGGCGGGGCGCGCGGAGCAGGTCAGTGGACGGCGCATCGGGTGAACCGGCGCGGCGGCAGGCGCCTTCGCCCGATCCGTCCCCGAGACCGGCCTTTTGTCTGCCTCGCAAAGCCCGCCCCCTCACCCCGTGACACGAGGCCGTGACAGAACCGACACATGGGTTGTGACGCGGGGCCGGGCGGCCCATCCTCGGCGGGTCCGTGATCCGAAAGGCCCTGACCATGCCCAGCGAACGTTTCACCTTTCCCGGCCATTCCGGGGCCGAATTGTCGGCCCGGCTGGACCTGCCCGACGGGCCGCATCTGGCGACCGCGCTGATGGCGCATTGCTTTACCTGCGGCAAGGACATCCCCGCCGCGCGGCGTATCTCGGCCCGGCTGGCGGCGATGGGGATCGCGGTGCTCAGGTTCGACTTCACCGGGCTCGGGCATTCGGAGGGGGAGTTCGAGAACACCTCCTTCACCTCCAACGTCGCCGATCTGCATGCGGCGGCACAGGCGCTCAAGGCGCGTGGCATGGCGCCGTCGCTTCTGATCGGGCATTCGCTGGGGGGCGCGGCGGTGCTGCGCGCAGGCGGCGAGATGGACAGCGTGAAGGCCATCGCCACCATCGGCGCGCCCTTCGACCCCGGCCATGTTACCCATAATTTCGACGATGCACTGGACCGGATCGCCGCCGAGGGCGCGGGAGAGGTTGTGCTGGGCGGGCGGGCCATCCGCATCGGGCAGGGCTTCGTCGAGGATGTTCGCGCCGAGGCGCTGGGCCCCGCGATCGGGGGGCTCAAAAAGGCGCTGCTGGTTCTGCATGCGCCGCGCGATGATTACGTGGGCATCGAGAACGCGACGCAGATCTTCATGGCGGCGAAACACCCGAAAAGCTTCGTCACCCTTGATGAGGCCGACCATCTGCTGACCGATCCGGCCAATGCCGAATACGCCGCCGAGGTGATCGCGGCCTGGGCCGGGCGATACCTTGACCTGGCCGCCCCGGCCCCGCCGCCGGGCGCGCCCGAAGGCGTGACCCGCGTCAGCGAGGCCGACCCGGACGGGTTCCTGCAAGATGTGCAGGCGGGGCCGCATCACCATGCGCTGGCCGATGAACCGCTGGGCTATGGCGGCACCAACAAGGGGATGACCCCCTATCAGTTCCTGGCCGCTGGTCTGGGGGCCTGCACCGCGATGACGATGCGGATGTATGCGCGGAAAAAGAAGCTGCCGCTGACCCATGTCTCGGTCGATGTGCTGCATGACCGGGTGCATGCGCAGGATGCCGATGGGCGCAACACCCCGCTCGACACCTTCACCCGTCGGATCACGATCGAAGGGGACCTAGCGGAAGATCAGGTGCAATCGCTGCTGGAGATCGCCGATAAATGCCCCGTTCACCGCACTCTGGAGCGCGGCGCGCGGGTTATCACGGAGCGTGTTGAAGCGGCAGCATCGGGGACGACTTGATTTCCTCCATGCTGAGCAGCGCGGTGACGTTGTAGATCCGCACCTCGGAAATCAGCGCCTGGTAGAACTCGTCATAGGCGCGGGCATTCCTGACCCGGACCTTGAGGATGTAGTCGATGTCGCCCGCCAGCCGGTGGGCCTCCTGCACTTCGGGCCTTGACCTGAGGGCGGCGAGGAACCGGTCCTGCCAGGCGGCCTCATGCTCGGAGGTGCGGATCAGGACGAAGAAACAAGCCTCGAACCCGAGCGCTTCGGCATCGAGCAGGACGGTCTGCTGGCCGATCACCCCCGCCTCGCGCAGCTTGCGGATGCGCGACCAGACCGGCGTCTTGGACGAGCCGACGATTCTGGCGATCTCGTCGAGGGACCGGCTGGCATCCTCCTGCAGGGCGGCGAGGATTTTCCGGTCGAGGGCGTCGATCTGGACGGGCATTTGGCAGGGTCTTTCCGCGCGAAACAATGGGTATGGCTTCAGGCTCCATAACGAACGCATGTTCCTTTTTGCAAGCGATACCTGCCCATTTGGAGGAAATTGTTCTATCCCGGACCCGAAGCAGCGCCGAGGGTTCCCCATGGATCACTTTCCCATCTTCCTTGCCGTCGCAGGCCGCCGGATCACCGTATCGGGGGGCGGCGAGGCGGCTTTGGCCAAGCTGCGGCTGCTGATGAAGACCACCGCGCATGTGAACGTGTTCGCCGCCGATCCGGCGCCCGAGGTCGTGGCGCTGGCCGAAGCGGGGCGCATCCGTCTGACCCGGCGCGCGCTGGAACCCGGCGATGCGCTGTGCAGCGTGGCGTTCTACGCGGCCAATGACGACGATGCCGAGGATGCGCGGGTCACACGCCTTGCGCAGGCTGACGGGGCGCTGACCAACCGGGTCGACAACCTGGAGGAAAGCCAGTTCATCACGCCCGCCATCGTCGACCGTGACCCGGTAACGGTGGCCATCGGAACCGAGGGTGCGGCGCCGGTTCTGGCCCGACGCATCAAGGCCGATCTCGAGGAACGGCTGCCCGCATCGCTGGGGCCTCTGGCGCTGGTGGGCAAGGGGTTCCGCAAAATGGCCGAGGCTCTGCCGATGGGCCGCGTTCGGCGCGATTTCTGGTCGGCCTATTACGACGCGGCGGGCCCGGCGGCGCTTGCCGACGGTGGCGTCGAGGCGTTGGAACCGGCCCTGAAACGCCTGCTTCAGACGCATCTGAACGCCGAGGCGCGGCCCGGGCGCGTTGATCTGGTGGGCGCCGGGCCGGGCGACCCGGACCTGATGACGCTGAAAGCGCGCAAGGCCCTGGATGCCGCCGATGTGGTGATCCACGACCGGCTGGTGGCCCCGCCGATCCTGGAACTGGCGCGGCGCGAGGCAGTGCTGATCGATGCGGGCAAGAAAGGGTTCGGCGCGCAGATGGCGCAAGAAGATATCTGCGACCTGATGCTGGCCCATGCAAGGGAAGGCGCGCAGGTGGTGCGGCTGAAGGCGGGGGACCCGACCGTCTATGCGCGGCTGGATGAGGAAATCGCGGCGCTGGAGGCGGCGGGGATCGCGTGGTCCATCGTGCCGGGCCTGACGGCGGCCGGCGCGGCGGCGGCGCAGATCGGCCAGTCGCTGACCCGTCGTGGCCGGAATTCCTCGCTCAGGTTTCTGACCGGCCATGATGTCGACGGCTTCGCCGAACAGGACTGGCGGGCGCTCGCGCGGACCGGCACGGTCGCCGCGATCTACATGGGCGCGCGCGGGGCGCGGTTCATCCAGGGGCGGCTTTTGATGCATGGCGCCGACCCGGACACGCCGGTGACAGCTGTGGAAAACGCCAGCCGCACGGACGCAAGGGTGATCGCCACGCGTCTGGCCGACCTGCCCACGGCCCTTGATGCGGCCGCCCCGGACGGTCCGGTGATCCTGCTTTACGGGCTTGCCCCGCGCGCGGCCGCCGCCGCCCTGCCCCTGCCCCACAGCCAATTCCAGCTTGAGGAGCGCGCCTGATGCCCCGCCCGTTCACCCCCAAGGTCCTGACCGCCAATGACCTGATACTGGGCGATGTCGTCTACATGACCGCCGATGGCGGATGGACCCGCCGCCACGCCGAGGCCGAGTTGATCGAGGATGCCGCGACGGCGGACCTGAAGCTCCTGGATGCCGAGGCGCGGGGGCATGAGGTGGTGGGGGCCTATCTGGCCGATGCGGTGGCCGGGCTGCGCGGCCCCGAACCCGTTCATTTCCGCGAGGCGTTCCGCACGCGCGGTCCGTCGAATTACCGGCACGGCAAACAGGAAACCGTCTGAAAGGACCGAGTTTTCCGGAAAACCCGGGACCGGCCAATCCTTCCCGAAGTATCGGCCGCGACAGGAAAAAGGCGAAAGCGCGATGTATACCTATTCCGAGTTCGATGAGGCTTTCGTCCGCACCCGCGTGGCGCAGTTCCGCCGGCAGGTCGAGCGCCGCCTCGACGGATCACTGACCGAGGATGAGTTCAAGCCCTTGCGGCTGATGAACGGGCTCTACCTGCAACTGCATGCCTACATGCTGCGCGTGGCGATCCCCTACGGGACCTTGAATGCACGCAAGATGCGGCAACTCGCGATGATCGCGGAGCGGTGGGACAAGGGATACGGCCATTTCACCACGCGCCAGAACATCCAGTTTAACTGGCCGAAACTGAAGGATGTGCCCGATATCCTCGACGCGCTGGCCGATGTCGGGATGCACGCGATCCAGACCTCGGGCAACACGATCCGCAACGTCACCGCCGACCATTTCGCAGGCGCGGCGGCGGATGAGGTGACCGACCCCCGCCCGGTGGCCGAGCTGATCCGGCAATGGTCGACCGACCACCCGGAATTTCAGTTCCTGCCACGCAAGTTCAAACTGGCCGTAACGGGCGCCGCTCAGGACCGGGCCGTGACCGCCGCCCATGACATCGGGTTGCGGCTGGTCGAACAGGACGGGGTGACCGGGGCCAGGGTTCTGGTGGGCGGCGGGCTTGGCCGCACGCCGATGCTGGCCAAGGTGATCCGGGAATTCGTGCCCCTGCCCGACCTGCTGCCCTACCTGGAGGCCATCGTCGCGGTCTATAACCTGCTGGGCCGGCGCGACAACAAGTACAAGGCGCGGATCAAGATCACGGTGCATGAGACCGGGATCGATGAAATCCGCCGCCTCGTCGAGGAAGAATTCGCGGCGCGCAAACCGCTGTTTTCCGGCATCGATCAGACCCATCTGGCCGCCATCACCGCGCAATTCGCCCCGCCCGCCTTCGACAAGGGCGGGCCGGAGGATTATCAGACCTGGCGCCATGCCGACCCGGTGTTCCGCGCCTTCACCGACACCAATGTCACTGCCCACAGGCATCCCGATTACGCGATCCTGACCGTGTCGCTGAAGGCCCATGGTACGACGCCCGGCGATGCCACGGCGCGCCAGATGCGCGCGCTGGCCGATCTGGCCGAGCACTACGGCCATGACGAGCTGCGCATCAGCCACGAGCAGAACGTGATCCTGCCCCACGTGCCGAAGCGCCACCTGAAGGCGGTGCATGCCGCGCTGGCCGCCGAAGGGCTGGCCACGGCCAATGTCGGCCTGATTTCCGACATCATCGCCTGCCCCGGCATGGATTACTGCGCACTGGCCACCGCACGGTCGATCCCCATCGCCCAGGAGATCGCCACCCGGTTCGAGGCGCTGAAGATCGAGCACGAGATCGGTGAGCTGAAGATCAAGATCTCGGGCTGCATCAATGCCTGCGGACATCACCATGTCGGCCATATCGGCATTCTGGGGCTGGAGCGGAACGGGGTGGAGAATTACCAGATCACGCTTGGCGGCGACGGGACCGAGACGGCCGTCATCGGCGACCGGGCGGGGCCCGGGTTCGGGGCCGATGAAATCATCCCCGCGGTCGAGCGATTGGTGCAGGCCTATCTTGACTTGCGCGCCGATCCGGGTGAGCGGTTCCTCGATACCTACCGCCGGGTCGGGATCGCCCCGTTCAAGGCGGCGCTCTACACGGCCGAGGAGGCCGCGAATGCTGCCTGAAGCCAGTGCACCCCAGCCCTTTCCGCCCGTATCGGCGCGCGTCGATGCCCTTAATGCGCGCTATGCGCATCATTCCGCCATCGCGGTGCTGGAACATGCGATGACCGACAGCGACACGGGCCGGGTCGCGCTGGTCACGTCCTTCGGGGCGGAATCCGTCGTGTTGCTGCACATGGTGTCGCTGATCGACCGGGCGACGCCGGTGTTGTTCGTCGATACCGAGATGCTGTTCGAGGAAACGCTGGCCTACCAGCGCGAGGTGGCCGACATTCTGGGCCTGCGCGATGTGCGGATGATCCGGGCCTCGCGCACGCGGCTGGCGGCGCGTGACCCGTCGTGGCAGCTGCACAGGACCGATCCCGATGCCTGCTGCCACCTGCGCAAGACCGAACCCCTGCTGCATGCGCTGGCCCCCTTCGACGCCTGGGTGACGGGGCGCAAACGGTTCCAGGGCACGACCCGCGCCACCCTCGATTTCTTTGAGCCCGAGGGGACGGACCGGATCAAGGTCAACCCGCTGGCCCATTGGACGCCGAAGAACGTACAGGACTACATGGCCAATAACGGCCTGCCCCGGCATCCGCTGGTCGCAAAGGGGTATCCATCGATCGGCTGCGCGCCCTGCACCACCCCCGTGGCCGAGGGCGAGGACCCGCGCGCCGGGCGCTGGCGCGGCACCCGGAAGGAAGAATGCGGCATCCATTTCGTCGACGGACGCATCGTGCGCGGCCCGGTGGCCAAGGCGTCGTGACCGGGGCTGCCGGCCGCGGCCGAATTTTTGGAAAGATGAAGGAGCGGGCGGATGGCTGACACGGTTATCGTGCAGGATGAGGGGTTCGTGGCCGAGGACTGGACCGGTGGGTTCGATGGCGACCGGGCGCTGGATCTTGCGCCGGATGCAGATCTGTCGGGGCTTGAGGGGCGTCTTGGCGGGGTCGGGATGATCCGCATCGCCTTTCCCAAAAGCGCGGATGGCCGGGGCTTTACGCTGGCGCGGCGGCTGAGGATGATGGGCTATGCCGGGCGGCTGCGCGCCCATGGCCACGTTCTGGCCGATCAATACGCCATGGCGCGGCGATCCGGCTTTGACGAGGTGGAGATTTCGGCCGATCTTGCGGCGCGTCAGCCCGAGGACCAATGGCGGTTCCGCGCAGATTGGCGCGCCCATGACTATCAGTCGCGCCTGCGCGGTGCGGCCCTGACCTAAATCAAAGCCGGGCGCGCGCCCCCGACCTAGGCTGCGCCCCAACCGATCTGACAGGACCGAGCATAGCACCGTGAAAGACACCGAGACCGCCCAGACCAAACCGACCCCCGCCCTGCCGGATGCGCAGACCGTGACCGAGGTGGAGCATTACACCGACCGGCTGTTCCGGTTCCGCACCACGCGGCCCGCATCCTTGCGGTTCCGGTCGGGGGAATTCGTGATGATCGGCCTGATGGGCGACCCGGACCCCGCGACCGGCAAGCAGAAACCGCTTCTGCGTGCCTATTCCATCGCCTCGCCATCCTGGGACGAGGAACTGGAGTTCTACTCGATCAAGGTTCCCGACGGGCCGCTGACCTCGAAGCTGCAGCATATCGCGCCGGGCGATCAGGTGATCCTGCGCCCCAAACCCGTGGGCACGCTGGTTCATGATGCGCTGCTGCCGGGCAAACGGATCTGGTTCTTCGCCACCGGCACCGGCTTTGCCCCCTTTGCCAGCCTTCTGCGCGAGCCGCAGACCTACCAGGATTACGACGAGGTCATCATCACCCATACCTGCCGGGAGGCGGGCGAGCTGACCTATGGCCGCAACATCATCGAGGGGCTGAAGGACGATGAGCTTCTGAACGAGGTGATCGGCGCCGGGTTCTGGAAGAAGATCAGATACTACCCCACCACGACACGCGAAGAGAGCGCGAAGATGGGACGGATCACCGACCTGATGCGGTCGGGGGAATGTTTCGAGGATCTGGGCGTGGCGCCACTGTCGCCCGAGACCGACCGGGCGATGATCTGCGGCAACCTGGCCTTCAACCTGGAACTCAAGGACATGCTCGAGGAATACGGGCTGCAGGAAGGCGCCAATTCGCAGCCGAAACACTACGTGGTCGAAAAGGCGTTTCTCGACTGACGCGGATCGGTCATCGGCACCACGAAAAAGGGCCGCCCCATCGGGCGGCCCTTTCGCATGTCAGGATGCGGCGCTCAGAGGCCGAGGGCCGTGCGCACCGATGCCAGGGCGTTTTCCAGCAGCTCGGGATTGTCCCGGGCGCTGGTGATGGCGGTGCGCAGCGATGCCTTGCGGAAATCGCTGAGGTCCGAGCCGTCGATCGCGGCGATCACCTGGTCGTAGTCGAACCCGTCGACGGTCAGCAGGTCACCCAGACCGCCGGTTGCGGTTTCGGCGGCGTCGGCCACTTCCGATGCGGCCGCATCGGCGGCGGCGGCGGCCTCGTCGGCAGCACCTTCAACGGCGGTTTCGGCTTCGGTCGCGGTCTCTTCGACAGCGGTGGTCGCCTCTTCCGCGGCCTCGACGGTTTCTTCAACCGCCTCTTCCACGGTCTCTTCGACCGCCTCGACGGTTTCCTCGACCGCCTCTTCCACGGTCTCTTCGACCGCCTCGACGGTTTCCTCGACCGCCTCTTCCACCGCTTCGGTGGCCTCTTCCACGGCGTCGGCGACGCCGGTTTCTTCCATCATCTCGGGTTCGCGCAGAACGAACCACGCGGCGCCTGCAAGCGCGGCGATGACGACAATGATCAGTAGCGCACGGTTCATTTCATCTCTCCTGAATCCGAATCTGCCTTGCGCATAGGGCCGCGCCGGATCAAACGCAACCTAAGCGCGCGGCAAATGCCGGATTTCCGGCGATGCACCGCCAGTGCGTCTTGAAAATCAAGGGGTGCGGGGATACCTTGCGGCTCCTGTTGAGAACCGCCTTAAGGAGGCCCCCATAGCCCGCAGACCCCATAACGCGCCGCCGACCCGTGACACCGGCCCGCGCGTCAACGACCGTATCCGTTGCCCCGAAGTCCGCCTGATCGGCGCCGATGGTGAAAATGTCGGTGTCGTCACCCCCGAACGTGCCATGGAAATGGCCAGCGACGCGGGGCTGGACCTGGTGGAGATCTCGCCCAACGCGGACCCGCCGGTGGCCAAGATCATGGATTACGGCAAATTCAAATACGAGCAGCAGAAGCGCGAAAGCGAAGCGCGCAAGAAACAGAAGACCATCGAGGTCAAGGAAGTGAAGATGCGTCCGAACACGGACGACCACGACTTTGAACGCAAGGTCAACGACGCCATCAAGTTCCTTGAAAAGGGCGACAAGGTGAAGGTCACCCTGCGGTTCCGCGGGCGCGAGATGGCGCACCAGAACCTTGGTCTGGAACTGCTGCACCGGGTCGCCGACAAGCTGGAGGGCATCGGCAAGGTCGAAAACATGCCCAAGCTGGAAGGCCGCCAGATGGTGATGATGATCGGCCCGGCCAAATGACCCAGGGCGCGGCACGGAACGCGATCACCGTGCCGCATGGCCTGCGCGGCGGGCTGGCGGTTGCGGTCCTGTGTGCCCTGCCGGGGGCAGCCGTCGCCGAAGATGCCGTGATGCTGGACAGCGTGCCCTTCGAGGCGGCGACCGATACGCTGGAGCTTGACCGCAACTACACCCCTTTCGAAAGCCACGGGTTCACCTTCGACGGCGGCTACGAGATCGGGGTCGCGGGCGAAGGGTCGTTTTCGGCGGCCAATACCGTGCCCCATGCCGGCGTGAACATGCGCGTGGGATGGGGCACGCAGCTCGACAGCGGGCTGAAGCTCAATTTCGAATTCAATTTCGGGCTCGAGCATTCCACCGATGGCTGGGTCATAAGGCCCGGCGGCAACGACTAGGCGGCAACGGCCAGACGGCAACGACCGGGCGCCACCTCAGCGGGCCGCAGCCACCGCCCGGCCCGTCATCACCCGCACCAGATGCGCGCGATAGTCGCCGGCCGCATGCATATCCGAGATCATTTCGACATCGGGCACCGCAAGCGCGGCCACGGCATCCCTCGAAAAATCGGCAGACAGCGCAGCCTCGGCCTCGGTCCAGCGGAACACCCCCTGCGCCCCGGCCCCCGTCACGGCGACGCGCACGCCATCGGAAAAGCGGGCCACGAACACGCCCACAAGGGCAAAGCGCGAGGCGGGCTGGACGAATTTCTGGTAATCGGCTTCCCGGGGCAGCGGAAAGCGCACGCCGGTGATGATCTCGCCGTCCTCCAGCGCGGTGCCGAACATGCCGTCGAAATAGTCATCGGCCGCGATCTCGCGGCTGTCGGTAACGATGGTCGCGCCCGAGGCCAGGACCGCCGACGGATAGCAGGCCGAGGGGTCGTTATTGGCCAGCGATCCGCCGATGGTGCCCCGGTTGCGCACGGCAGGGTCGCCGATGCGCCGGGCCAGATCGGCCAGCGCGGGATAGTGTGCAGCTGCCTCCGCCGCGACCATGGCATGGGTCGTGGCCCCGCCGATCACCAGCTGTCCGTCCCCGGTGGGGCGGACCCCTTTCATCTCGGCGATCCCGGTTAGGCTGACCAGAAGGCCGGGCGCGGCCAGGCGCTGTTTCATCGTCGGAAGCAGCGTCTGCCCGCCGCCGAGCGCCTGCGCTTCGTCGCTGTTCAGCGCGGCACGCGCCTCGGCGATGGTGGCCGGTTTGGCGAAATCGAAATCATACATGGCACCCGCCCCCTGTTTCCGTCACGCCACCGAGGCGGCCAGATCATCCACCGGCTGGCCCGAGGCGGCCAGAATCGCCTTGACGATATTGTGGTAGCCCGTGCAGCGGCAGATATTGCCCTCGAGATATTCGCGGATCTCGGCCACGGTCGGTTTCGGATTTTCCGACAGCAGCGCCGCCGCCGCCATCACCATGCCCGGCGTGCAGAAGCCGCATTGCAGACCGTGATGATCCTGGAACGCCTGCTGGACCGGCGACAGCGTGCCATCGGCGCCCGCCATCCCCTCGATCGTGGTCACATCGGCGCCGTCCAGATCCAGCGCCAGTGCGGTGCAGGCCTTGACCAGCGCGCCATCGACATGGACTGCACACGCCCCGCATTGGCTGGTGTCGCACCCGATATGGGTGCCGGTCAGGCGAAACCGGTCGCGCAACAGCTCCACCAGAAGGGTGCGGCCCTCGACCTCGGCCGTCATCTGGGTTCCGTTCACGCTGAGTGTGACCTGGGGCATCTGCACGCTCCGTTCGCTGCCGTTCGGGACGCAACCTAACGCGCCGGGCGGGAAAGGGAAGCCGCCTGTCCCGACGGTGGTTTGGCGCGGGGCTGCGGACGTGTGGGGATTTCCTTGAGCAGGCCGCCGACCCCCATCGCGGCGATATCGCCGGAACTGACCGGGATACCGCAGGCGATCCGTTCCAGCACCCAGTCGGCGCCGTTCAGCGCAGGGGACCGCGCGCAACCGGGCAGCCCGATCACCGGGCGCGGCCCAAGCCTGCCCAGCACCAGCAGGTTGCCCGGATCGACCGGCATCCCGAACCGCGTGACCTGTCCGCCCGCCCGCACCAGCGCGGCCGGGGCCACATCGGCGATGTCGGAGGTGGCCGAGCCGGTCAGCACCAGCACGAGATCGGCGCGGCAGCGGCCAAGCGCGTCTGCCAGCGCGTCTTCGTCATGGGGCACATGGAGGGTTTCACCGGCCCTAAGGCCCAGGCGCGTGACCCGGTCCCAGACGGCAGTGATGCCCTTGTCGCTGCGGTCGGGGCTGCCCGGCACCTCGGTCACGACCAGGTCGGCATCCCGCAGCACCGGGGCGGCGCGCCGCATCGCGCCTGTCGCATGGACCATCGCGGCCTCCAGCGCACGGGCGTTCACGGCGTAGGAAATGATCTTGACGGTGGCCACCATCATGCCGGTTTCGACCCGCTGCCATTGCGGCAGGGTGGCCAGCGTGATCATCGGATCGACCGCGTTGAGCGCGGCGATGGCGTCGGGCGAAAGGGCGATCAGGCCGGGCCCCGTCGCGCGGATATTGGCCCGCCCGGTAAAGGCGGCATCGACGGCCAGCCCGGTCCGGTCGTCCGGCACAAGGGCGGATGCAAGTCGTGCTGCGGCGGTATTCTCATCCACGTCGCCGGGGTCGGGGCAGGCGGCGATGACCGGGTCATGACCTGCGGCACGCAGTTTCGATATGTGATCGGCACCCAGAACCTGCCCCTTGCGCAGGCGCCCGCCGGGCAGGGCGACGGAATGGGCCAGGATCGCGCCCTCGGCCGCATCGAGGGGCAGCGGGCCGAACCTCATCCCTGCCGCACCACGCGCGTCAGTTCGGCCAGGATCGAAACCGCGATCTCGGCCGGGCCGCGCGCCCCGATATCAAGACCCACGGGCGCATGGATCCGGTCAAGCGCGCGCGTCTCCACCCCCTCGGCCGAAAGCCGCGCCAGCCGCTTGGCATGGGTGCGGGCCGAGCCGAGGCAGCCGACATAGAGCGCGTCCGAGGCCAGCGCGGCCCGGATCGCGGGATCGTCGAGTTTCGGGTCATGGGTCAGGGTGACGACGGCGGTGCGGGCATCCAGCCCGATCCGGGCCATCGCCTCATCCGGCCAGTCATCGAGGATGGTTTCCCCGGGAAACCGCGCCGCCGAACCGAAGGCACCTCGCGGATCGATCAGGATCGGGTCATATCCTGCCATCCGCGCCATCGGCAAAAGCGCCTGGGCGATATGGACGGCGCCCACCACCACCAGCCTCAGGGGCGGGTTGTGGATATGGATGAACTGCGCACCCTCCATCCCCGACCGGTCTTCGCGAAACCGCGCCGACAGCCCGGGCGCGGGGTCCGTCAGCTGCCGCGCGCCGGTGTCGGTATCGACAAGGTAGGCCACCGGTCGCCGGGCGGCACGGGCGGCCACCAGATCGGCCAGAAGCGCCTCGGGCAGGGCCGCGCCGACGGGGTCGAGCCAGATGCGGATGCGCCCGCCGCAGGCCAGCCCGACGGCAAAGGCATCGCCATCGGAAACGCCGAAATCGAGCAACCGCCCGGTGCCCGCCTCGGCCACTTCCTGCGCCTCGATCACCACCGCGCCCTCGACACATCCGCCCGAGACGGATCCCGCCATCTCACCCGCGCCCGACACGACCATCTGCGCCCCGACGGCGCGCGGCGCGGAGCCCCAGGTTTCCACGACGGTGGCCAGAACCGCCCCCTTGCCGGCGCGATGCCAGGCCAGCGCGGTTTCGGGCATGTGGTCCAGGCTGTCGGACATGGCAACGCATCCCTGAGTGTCGCCCGCACCCTATGTGCCCGGGCGCGACACCGCAATCAGGAGGGTCACGTGCGGAAGATGCGCACCTCGAGCCTTTCATGCTCCAGCGAGGCCATGTCGGCGCCAAAAGCCGATTGGGTGATATCCTCGGGGGTCATTTCCGTCGCCCGCAGGGCGGCGGCGGTGCAGACCGGCTGCAGCGCGGCAAGCACCCCCTGCCCTTCCACCTGGCCCAGCGGCATGAAGCGGACGGCGGCGGAGATCAGCATCGCGGCGAAGGCCTGCAGGTAAAGCGCCGCCACATCCCCATCGCCCAGCGACAGGTCGCGGCAGGCCACGCCCAGCGCCACGGGATAGGGCGCATCGGGCACCGTCAGGCCGAGGGCGGACAGCGTGTCCGACAGGGCGCGGCCCTGGGCCTGCGTTTCCTCCAGCCGTTCGCGGCCGGCCACCATCGCGCGGGCAAGATCGGTCAGCGCGAGGATGTCGGCCCCGGTCTTGCGCGCCGCGACAAGGAACACGGCGTCGCCGAGCCCGCTGCCGCGCGTCAGCACGACCTCGACCCAGGACCGCAGCGCCGCTGCATCACGCACCCGGCCTGCGGCGATCTCGGCCTCCAGCCCGTGGGAATAGGCATAGGAGGACACCGGAAAGGCCGGCGACAGCCATTGGGTCAGGCGCAGCAGGTCACCGGTATCAGTGGCTGTGGCCATGCGTCCGGCCGTGGCCATAGGCCCCGCCTTCGGGGGTGAAGGGCGCGGTGACGGGGGTGACCGTCGCGCCCAGCCCGGCCAGCATATCGGCCAGAACGGGATCGTCACGGATCAGCAGGCGCCGCGCCTCGATCTGGCAGGGCGTGTGGCGGTTGCCGATATGCCAGGCCAGCCGCGTCAGGTCACCTGTGACCTCCAGCAGCGCCTCGGGCGCGGCGACAATGCCGATCAGGCTGCCATCATCGGCCTCCAGCGCGTCGCCATGATCCAGCGACACGGTTTCGGCCATATCCACCAGCACCCCGGCCCCGGCCCCGGTCACCAGTTTCTTGCGCCTGAGAAACCGCGCCTCGTAATCCAGCGTCAGGGTATCGGTCGTATCACCGGGCAGATGCCCCGCCCGGTGCAGAATACTGGCCACGCGCATCGCGCCCTCATCAGATGTCGAAAAGGTCGCGGAACACGATACGGGGGATGTCGTCACGCGCAATGCCCATCTGGCGCAACGCCGCGTCCGGCAGCGCATCGAGATGCACCGCACGCGCCAGGCGCGCGCCCCGCAGGTCCGCGGGCCCCAGCCCGAGGCCCAGCGTGCAGAACAGCGCATCGAAACCGGCGCTGAGGCGGGGAGAGAAATTTCGGTTGGCCACGTTCGGCATCTGCGGACCCTTTCGGCTGCTCGGGCATGGGTCCTCCCTTGACCATTACCCTAGCGCAGAACGCCGGAAGGTCAGACGGGAAATTCCGCAATGCGGAAAACCCGGCAGAAAAATGCCGCGTTGCGGCGAAGATTTGGGCGTCTGCCTATTTCGTATCCAGAACCGGGCCGGATCCGTCGGCATTGGGCGGCAGGTCCGAGATCGCCACCGGCAGATCGAAACTGACATTGTCGATGCCATCGCCGAAGCCGAGGAACATCACCACGCCCAGATCGGGGAAATAGCCGAAGGCATCCTGCGAGGTGACACCATCGGTCTGATTGATGCGGGTCACGGTGATGGGCAGGCCGGAATACTGGCAGCCGCCGATCTCGAGCACATCCATGTCCTCGACCAGAACCGAGGTCTGGAAGGTGGTGACCGATCCATCGGTGAAGCGCGAGGTTTCAATCCCGTTCCATGTCATGCCGGGGGCAGGTTGCGGAAGCGCCGCCCCCTCAAGCTGCACGGTTTCGAACGAGCCCGCCACGATGCGCCCGCCCTGCAATTCCCAACTGGTCTCCACCAGCCCGATGGGGTGGGTGCGGTAGCCATAGACAAAGCTGCCGTCGAAAGCGGTTTCGAACTCGGCGGTCAGCCCGGTGCTGAGCCGTTCATACCGCACGACGCGGTCGGCATAGCTGACATAGACACCATCATTGGCCAGCCCCGACGGGCAGGCCCCCTGCGCCGTTGCGGTCTGTGTGACAAGAGCCATGCAAACCGCCGACACGGTGCCCGCAAGTGCGAAACGAAGATTGGTCATGTGAACATCCCCCGGTTGGTCCTTGCCCGACTAGAGCACAGGGATGCGATCAATACATGAAATATCTTTGGGCCATGGGCAGTTCGGTGGCCGGTTCGCAGGTCAGAAGCTCACCATCGGCGCGCACCTCGTAGGTTTCGGGATGCACCTCAACCGTGGGTGTCGCCGAATTGTGAATCATCTGCGCCTTTTTCACCGTGCGGATGCCGGAGACCGCGACCGTGTCCTTGGCAAGGCCAAGCCTGTCACCGATGCCCGCCGCCTGGGCGGCCTGGCTGACAAAGGTGACGGAGGAGCGTTCGACAGACCGGCCGAAACTGCCCCACATGGGCCGCGAATAGACCGGTTGCGGTGTCGGGATCGAGGCATTGGGATCACCCATCTGGGCGATGGCGATGGTGCCGCCGACCAGCACCATTTCCGGCTTCACCCCGAAAAATGCGGTGTTCCAGAGGCACAGATCGGCACGTTTGCCCACCTCGACCGACCCGATATGGGTGCTGATCCCATGCACGATGGCGGGGTTGATCGTGTATTTCGCGATGTAGCGTTTGACGCGGAAATTGTCGTTGTCGCCGGTTTCCTCGGACAGGCGCCCCCGTTGTTTCTTCATCTTGTCGGCGGTCTGCCAGGTGCGGATGATCACCTCGCCCACGCGGCCCATGGCCTGGCTGTCGGACGCCATGACGCTGAAGGCACCCATGTCATGCAGGATGTCCTCGGCCGCGATGGTTTCCTTGCGGATGCGCGATTCGGCAAAGGCCACGTCCTCGGGGATCGATTTGTCGAGGTGGTGGCAGACCATGAGCATGTCGAGATGTTCCTCGAGCGTGTTCACGGTGTAGGGCATGGTGGGGTTCGTGGAGGACGGCAGGATGTTCTGGTAGCCCACGACCTTCATGATGTCGGGCGCGTGCCCGCCCCCTGCCCCTTCGGTGTGAAAGGCGTGGATCGTGCGGTCGCCGATGGCCTTCAGCGTGTTTTCGACGAAGCCGGATTCGTTCAGCGTGTCGGTATGGATCATCACCTGCACGTCCATGTCATCGGCCACGGACAGGCAGCAGTCGATGGCGCCGGGCGTGGTGCCCCAATCCTCGTGCAACTTCATCGCGCAGGCGCCCGCCTCGATCATCTCCACCAGCGCCTCGGGGCGCGAGGCGTTTCCCTTGCCCGCGAAGGCGAGGTTGACGGGAAAGGCATCGGCGGCCTGAAGCATCCGCCCGATATGCCAGGGGCCGGGCGTGCAGGTGGTGGCGAGCGTGCCATGGGCGGGGCCGGTGCCGCCGCCCAGCATCGTGGTCAGCCCCGAATGGATCGCATCGTCGATTTGTTGAGGGCAGATGAAATGGATATGCGCGTCGAACCCCCCGGCGGTCAGGATGCGCCCCTCGCCCGCGATGGCCTCGGTCCCGGGTCCGATGATGATGTCGACGCCGGGTTGGGTGTCAGGGTTGCCCGCCTTGCCGATGGCCGCGATCATCCCGTCCTTCAGGCCGACATCGGCCTTGTAGATGCCGGTATGGTCGACGATCAGCGCGTTGGTGATGACGGTGTCCGCCGCCCCCTCGGCCCTTGTGGCCTGGGATTGCCCCATCCCGTCACGGATCACCTTGCCGCCGCCGAATTTGACCTCCTCACCATAGGTGGTCAGGTCGCGTTCAACCTCGATGATCAGGTCGGTATCTGCCAGCCGCACCCGGTCACCCGTGGTGGGCCCGTACATGTCGGCATAGGTGGTGCGGGGGATTTGGGTGGGCATGTCTGAACTCCGGCTTCGAGACCGCGTGATGCGTTTGCGTTTACTTAACGTTAGCCGCGTAGGGTTAACGTCAAAACGGGTATCGCCAATAAAAACAGCGTCCCATTGGTTAATTTCCGGAGGAAGCCTTCGTGTCGAGCACAGCATTCTGGCTCCAAGCCGTCCCAACCCTCATCATCATTTTGGCGTGGCTCGGCCAATGGCGTGGCTGGTGGTAACGCCCTGAGCGTCTTCGACGGGCCGCGGTGCGTCGATCCGACGGTCGAGCAGCAGCGCTTTATATCGGCCACATCCGCGCGTGTTCCGCACGGCGCACCAAGCCCAACCCAATCGACGTGCCGGGGGGCGGCCCGTCGATGGCGCGGCAGCTGCGCCTTGACCCCGCACCGGGGCAAAACCGTCAAACGCATGCGGCAACTGACATATTGTTCAGCGGATATCACAGGCCCACCCTTCTCAGGTGATCTCGGTGAAGGTGTCGAGCCGCGCGGCGCGTTTGTCGAAGGTGAGCGTGGTGGAACAGCCGGCGTCGCGGTTCAGGGCGCCGATCAGGTGGTCGGCAAAGTCGCCGCCATGTTTGACAAAGCCCAGCATCGCATCTCGGATCGCTTTATCCTCAGCGATCACGGTTTGCCGATTTGAGATCAGGAATTGCACGAGCTTGGCAATCTGTTCCCTATCCACGCGATAGCGGCGACGCATGTTCCAGACGGTTTCAAGCAAAACAGGCAACGAAATGAAAATTGGCTGATCGGCGGTTTCCATAAACCGGGCCACACTGCTTCGCTGATCGGCATCCTCGGGAATGTCGAGCAGCCAGCGTAGCAGAACATTCGTATCAATCCCGATCATCATTTCCGCCATTTCGGCCATACATCCCGATCTCTTCCCGGGTCATCTCAATCGCCTCATCGACCGAGATATGCGCGTATTCCGGATCGACCTTGATCATCCCGGTCAGATCCGACAGGCGCGGCGCGCGACGGACGACCATCTCACCCGCATCGTTGACAGTGAATTCGACACTATCGCCAGGTTTGATGCCGAGCCGCGCACGCACATCGGCGGGGATCGTGGCCTGACCCTTGGAGGTGACTTTCGAGGTGCTCATGGTTCCTTGCCCCGCACAGAGGTAATACAATACGCAAA
The DNA here is from genome assembly GCA_024742455.1 of Paracoccaceae bacterium. Classification (GTDB taxonomy): domain Bacteria; phylum Pseudomonadota; class Alphaproteobacteria; order Rhodobacterales; family Rhodobacteraceae; genus JANSYL01. Next base: position 311,947 of record JANSYL010000001.1, read on the forward strand.
GGTAATACCTGTAGCGAAGGTAATCAAATCCCTCACGCCTCGAAAACCTCATCCACCGGCACCTGCAGCCCCGTCACGAGCCCGTTGGTCTGCATCGCCATGCCGATCACGGCCAGCATCTCGCCCTGCATCTCGGGCGTCATCCCCTTGGCCTTGGCCGCCGCCGTGTGGCTGTGGATGCAATAGGAACACCCGTTCGCCGTCGACACCGCGACATAGATCATTTCCTTGACCAGCGGGTCTAGCGCGCCGGGGGCCATCACGACCTTGAGCCGCTCCCAGGTCGCCCGCAAGGTCACCGGGTCATGGGCCAGCGCGCGCCAGAAATTGTTGATGTAATCGGTCCCCCGCACCGCGCGGATATCGGCGAAGACCTCCGCCGCTTCCGCGCTCAGTTCCGCGTCGCTCAGCAATCGCACGGTCGCCATGGCACCCCCCTCACATCCCTTCGAAAAACAGCAACTCTGCCGTGCGCGCCCGGGTCAGCCGCGCCAGGCAGGACAGGCGCAGCATCGGCTCGGCCGAGCCGCCCCGCATCAGTTCGGCCTCGGCCTCGCAGGCGGCGTCGCGATAGGGAATCCAAAGCCGCTGCGCCGCGCGGATCCGGTCGGCCATCTCGGGCCAGACAGATCCCATCACCCGTTGATAGACGGCGTTCAATTCCGCATCCGCCGCGCGATAGTCATCGCCAACGCAGGCGTTGAGCCCCTGCTGCGGCAGCACGTCGTAATCGCTGCAATCCCATCCATGGCCCTGGGCCTGCGCCACCACGGGCAGCATCAGCGCGACACCTGCCGCAAGGATCCAGGCACGCCCGGTCATCGCAGTTTCCTCAGGCCGCGGTCCGACAGGCGCACCCGGTTCCGGGCCGCGTCCCGGTTGAGCGGGGCCACCATGGCCGAAACCACGGCGCTCGGCGGCTGGCCCTTCATCGCCGCCTCGACCGCGCGGCCCGCCGCCTCGGTGAAGGCCGCCGGTTTCTCGCGCCACATCCGGTAGCTTTCATCGAAGGGCGTGTTCCAGGCCCCGCCCATGCCCATCAGCCGCATGGTCACCACCGCCTGGCTTTCCACGGCCAGTTGCGCCACCTGAAAGCCCGAGCGCATCGCGTCGAAGGGGGTGGGCATTGCAAGCGGGCTATGCCCGGGCATTCCGCTGCACCCCGGCCCGGCACCGGGCGCGGGGTCGCCCGCGATCAAGGGGGCTGTGTCCGGAAGGGCACTCTCAATGGCCGTGTCGCCCGGCCGCCCCCCCGCGGTGCCCCTGCCCGCCCAGGGCGCCGCCGTACGACGCAGGAAACCCAGAACGCGTTTCATAGCGACCCCATCACCTGCCGGTTGAACCCCCAGACCGCGCGCGCGCCGCCATAGGCCACCAGCTTCACCTCGCGCGTCTGGCCCGGTTCGAACCGCACCGCCGTGCCCGCCGGAATATCGAGCCGCATCCCCCGCGCCGCCGCCCGGTCGAAATCGAGCGCGGCATTGGTTTCGGCAAAATGGTAATGGCTGCCCACCTGCACCGGGCGGTCGCCTGTATTGGCCACGCTGATCGTGACCGCCTCTGCGCCCGCGTTCAGCGTGATGTCGCCGGGGGCGCAAATCACCTCGCCGGGGATCATGCGTCCTCCTCCCCGTCGCCGCGGATCGCGGCCAGGATGCGCTTGCCGAACAGGCCCAGAACCGCGCCCAGGATCATCGGGAAAGCCCCCGCAAAGCCCACGAAGATCGCCGACAGGAAGGTGCCCGCCAGCATCAGCACCAACAGCGTCAGCACATCGTATTCGGTCTGTTTGATGCCAAGGTCGCGCATCGCGACATTCTCGACGAACTGGCGCAGATGGGGTTCTGCCAGGGGGATCAGCGCGCCGGCCGCGATGCCCATGAGAAAGGTGAAAATCATCTTCGCTGCTCCAGGGGTTACCGGATGGGGTGATGCACGGTGACCAGTTTCGTGCCATCGGGAAAGGTCGCCTCGACCTGCACGTCGTGGATCATCTCGGGCACGCCGTCCATGCATTGGTCGCGGGTGATGACATGGGCGCCCTCCTGCATCAGCTGGGCCACCGATCTGCCGTCTCGGGCGCCTTCGATGACGAAATCGGTGATCAGTGCGATCGCCTCGGGATGGTTCAGCCGGACCCCCCTGAGCAACCGGTTGCGCGCGACCATCGCGGCAAGACTGATCAGCAACTTGTCCTTTTCGCGGGGCGTCAGGTTCATCGGCGGTGGTGTCCTTTCAGATCAGGTCTGCCAGACGCGTGGCAGGTCGGCAGCGGTCAGGGTCGTGACGATGCGCGCCAGAGCGCGGCGCAGGTCATGGGCATCGGGCCCCATCAGGCGCACGACAAGGCGGCCGTCCCAGGCCGAGGCGGCAGCGCGAAGGCCGAGCAGCCCCTTGGCAGGCCCCGGGGGCAGCGCCGCCTGCACCCGGTCAAGGTGGTCGGGCGCATCGGAGGCGAAAAGGCAGACCGTGGCCAGCGCCGTGGCCGGGCCGAGCCCCGCCGGCGCGCCGGAGGACAGGGCGCTTGCATCGAGCCCGATCGCCTCATGCCCGATCACCCGGCCCGCGCGGCGCACGCGGCGCCGGTCGGTCAGGCCGATATCGCGCAGATGTTCGCCCATCGCGCGGCGGCCAAGCACCAGGGTTTCGCAGGTGATCAGCCGCGCGGTCGCGTCAAGATCAGCCTCAAGCACCCGGTCCAGCCGGGCGCCCTCGAACACGATCACCTCCTGCGGCAGCCAGGCGAGCGTGGCCCCCGCGCCGACCGTCAGCCGCGTCTCGATCCTGCCCGTCCCCGCGCTGCTGCGATAGGCGCGTTCGGCGGTCTGGGTGGTGCCAACGACCGTGGCGCCCGCCGCGACCTCAAGCGCATAGGACAGCCGGTCGCCCCCGGTCACGCCCCCGGCGGTGTTCAGGAACACCACCTCGGGCGGGCGGCCATGCATCCGCGGCAGCATCGCCTTGGCCGCGCCCGATTGGTGCAGGTCGGCGATCCGCCCGTCGGACCCGATCACGACGGCGGCGCGGCCATGGGCCCGTTGCTGCGGCGCGATATGGGGCGAGACATCCAGCATCTCTGCAACCCTAGGCGGCGCCCCCGCCCCGAGGCAAGCGAATGGTCGCCCCGCGCCCGGCAATTGCCGCGCTTTGCCGAAGAAGGCGGCAGACCGGCCACGATCCGCACCCGATGCAAGGCCCCGGCCATGTGCCGGGCCATCTGCTTTGCAACCGGGCCGGTCTGGTGTAGCCCCTAATGCGATGACCCAGCGCCTGACGATCCGCCGCCCCGATGACTGGCACCTGCACCTGCGCGACGGTGCGATGCTGGCCGCCGTCCTGCCCGAAACCGCGCGCCATTTCGCCCGCGCGATCATCATGCCCAATCTGGTGCCGCCGGTGATCACCGGGGACGATGCGCGCGCCTATCGCGACCGGATCATGGCCGCCCTGCCCGAGGGGCTGGAATTCACGCCGCTGATGACGCTCTACCTGACCGAGTCGACCGACCCTGCGGATGTGGCCGCCGCCTTTGCCGACGGGATCATCCACGCGGTCAAGCTTTACCCCGCAGGGGCCACGACCAATTCTGCCTCGGGCGTGCGCGACCTTTCGCGTGTCCGCCCGGTGCTGGAAAAGATGGCCGAGATCGGCCTGCCGCTGTGCATCCATGGCGAGGTGACGACGCCCGATGTCGACATCTTCGACCGTGAAAAGGTGTTTCTGGACACCGTGCTCGACCCGCTGCGCCGCGACCTGCCCGACCTGAAGGTGACGCTCGAACATGTCACCACCTCGGAGGGGATCGACTACGTGCGCGAGGCCAGCGGTGACATTGCCGGCACGATCACGACTCATCACCTGATGATCAACCGCAACCACATGTTGGTGGGGGGCATCCGGCCCCATTACTACTGCCTGCCGGTTGCCAAACGGTCGACCCATCAGCAGGCGCTGCGCGTCGCCGCCACCTCGGGCAATCCGCGGTTCTTTCTGGGCACCGACAGCGCGCCCCATACCGACCCCAACAAGGAAAGCGCCTGCGGCTGTGCGGGGGTGTTTTCTGCGACCAACACCATGGCCTGCCTCGCCCATGTCTTCGAGGAAGAAGCCGCGCTGGACAGGCTGGAAGGCTTCGCCTCGCTCTTCGGCCCCGCCCGCTACGGCCTTCCGGTCAATGACACCACCATCACACTGGAAAAAACCGATATGCCCGTCGTCTACCCTGCCAGGATCGACACCGGCGAAGGCCCGGTGACCCTGTTCGACCCCGGCCATTCGCTTTACTGGCGCGTGACCGCCTGAGGCTTCATCTTTCCGAAAATACGGCAAAACAACCGGCTGCCCATGATCCCCACGACCTACCCCGATGCCGCCACGATGGCCCAGATGACCGCGCGCATGCTGCTGGATATCGGTGCCGTGCATTTCAACGCGACCGAGCTGTTCACCCATGCGAGCGGCAAACAGGCCCCCACCTATATCGATTGCCGCAAGATCATCTCCTACCCGCGGGTGCGGGCCACCTGCATGGATTTCCTCACCTGCACGGTGATGCGCAATGCCGGGCTCGAGGCCTTCGACAATATCGCGGGCGGCGAGACGGCGGGCATTCCCTTTGCCGCGCTGGTGGCCGAACGCATGGGGCTGCCCATGTCCTATGTGCGCAAGAAGCCCAAGGGCTACGGCCGGACCGCCCAGATCGAGGGCGAGATGCGCGAAGGCGACCGGGTGCTTCTGGTCGAGGACCTGACCACCGATGGCGGATCGAAGATCACCTTCGTGGACGCGATCCGCGCCGCCGGGGCCCGGTGCGATCACACGGCGGTGGTGTTTTTCTACGACATCTTTCCGGACACCCGGAAGACGCTCGGCCGGCACGGTCTGACGCTGCACCATCTGTGCACCTGGGCAGATGTCATCGCCGAGGCGCGGCGCGGCGGTGATTTCGACGCCGCCACGCTGGACGAGGTGACCCGCTTTCTGGCCGATGCGGATGCCTGGCGCGCCGCGCGCGGGCTGGAGGTTTGATCAGCTTCCGCTTGGGCTGTTGCGAATCTGTCATATGGGCTAGGGTGCCCCGCAAGATATAGGGGGTATGCCCGGCCAGCCCCGCCACATCTTTTCCGGGCATTGCTCCACAGGCTTATCCCATCTGCCGTGTCGAAGCCCGTGATGGCAAAGCTTGCCGACGCCGGATCCATCGGCACCGCACCCCCCTTTGACCGCGCATCATCGGCACCGCGCAGACAGGGGCCGAAAGCGGGCAAAGCGGGGCCAGGCGGGCGAAGACGCAGAACAGACCGACCGGAGACAGGCATGTCCGATATCACACCGTTGCACCCCAAGGCCTCCGTCCCCGCCGCCGAGGACACCCCCCTGCCCCATAACGTCGAGGCCGAACAGCAATTGCTGGGTGCGATCCTGGCGTCCAACGATGTGCTCGACCGGATTGATGACCTGATCAAACCCGACCATTTCCACGACCCGGTCCATGCCGAGATCTTCGTCATGATCCAGGCCCGCATCGCCAAGGGGCTGCAGACCGACGCCACCACGCTGAAGAATTTCGTGGCCGAGATCCCGGGGCTCGAGGCGCTTGGCGGGGTCGAATACCTGGTGCGGCTGCAATTGTCGGCGATCGCCACCTCGGCGGCGCGCGATTACGCACAGCTGATCCATGACCTGGCGGTGCGCCGGTCGCTGATTTCGCTGGGCCAGCGGGTCTCGGACCGGGCGCGCGCGATGCGCGACGATGTAAGCCCCGATGACCAGATCGTCGAAGCCGAAAGCGAGCTTTACCAACTGGCCGCGACCGGGGCGACCAGCCGGGGCTTCCAGAGCTTTCTGCGCGCCCTGACCGATGCGGTGAACACCGCCAATGCCGCCTACAAGCGCGATGGCGGCCTTGCGGGCCTGTCGAGCGGGTTCACCGATCTCGACCGGATGCTGGGCGGGCTGCACAAGTCGGACCTGCTGATCCTTGCCGGGCGCCCGTCCATGGGCAAGACCTCGCTGGCGACCAACATCGCCTTCAACGTCGCCCGGAAATACCGGCGCGGCCAGACCGCCGACGGCAGCGAAGGGACGGTGGATGGCGGCGTGGTTGGGTTTTTCAGCCTCGAGATGTCGGCGGCGCAGCTGGCCCAGCGCGTCCTGTCGGAGGCGGCCGAGATCCGGTCGGAACTGATCCGCAAGGGCGACCTGACCGAGGATGAGTTCGAACGCTACATGCTGGCCGCGCGCGACCTGGAAAAATGCCCGCTTTACATCGATGACACCCCGGCGCTGCAGATCGCCCAGGTTGCCGCGCGGGCGCGGCGGCTGAAACGCGCGCCGCAGGGGCTGGACCTGATCATCGTCGACTACCTTCAGCTTCTGCGCGGGTCGGGCCGGTCTGAAAACCGCGTCAACGAGATCTCGGAGATCACGCAAGGTCTGAAAGCCATCGCCAAGGAACTCGACATTCCTGTGATCGCGCTCAGCCAGCTCAGCCGACAGGTCGAACAGCGCGACGACAAGCGCCCGCAGCTGAGCGACCTGCGTGAATCGGGGTCGATCGAACAGGATGCCGACGTGGTGATGTTCGTCTACCGGGGCGAATACTACAAGGAACGCGAGAAACCGGGCGACGAGAACCTGGAGGCCATGACCAAGTGGCAGCAGGACATGGAACAGCTGCATGGCAAGGCCGAGCTGATCATCGGCAAGCAGCGCCACGGCCCGGTGGGCACCGTCGAGATGAGCTTTGACGGCCGCTTCACCAAGTTCGGCGATCTCGTCAAACCCTGGCAACAGGGGGCGCTGCGCGACGACTAGGCGCGAAAATCGCCGCCGCGCAATCGCAAATGCCCGCCCGGCCGGTTTCCCGCCCTTGACGCGCGCCGCGCCAGAACGGACACAGCGCCATGGCAAGCGGCAACCTGACCATCGATCTCGACGCGCTCGTCGCCAACTGGCGCGCGCTGGATGCGCTGAACGCGGGCGAAACCGGCGCCTGTGTGAAGGCGGACGGGTATGGGCTGGATGCCGGACGCGTGGCCCGGGCGCTGGCCGACGCCGGTGTGCGGAATTTCTTCGTGGCGCTGGCCGAGGAAGGCGTGACGCTGCGCCGCGCATTGGGCGATGGCCCCGCGATCAACGTCTTTTCCGGCCATATGGAAGGCGACGCGCCGCTGATCGCCGAGGCGGGCCTGACGCCGATGCTCAACAGTGCCGAACAGGCTGCACGCCACCGTGCGGCGCTGCCCGATCATCCCTATGGGGTGCAACTGGACAGCGGGATGAACCGGCTGGGGATGGAGCCTGCCGAATGGGCCGCGCTGCGTACCGGGCTTGAGGCGGGGCCCCTGACGCTGGTGATGAGCCACCTGGCCTGTGCCGATGACCCCGGTCATCCCCAGAACGCCGCGCAACTGGTCAGCTTCACCGAGATGACCGAGGGCGTGACCGCGCCCAGGTCGCTGGCGGCCACCGGGGGCATCCTGCTGGGCGCCGATTACCATTTCGATCTCGCCCGTCCGGGCATCGGGCTTTATGGCGGGCTGCCTTTTGCCGCGGCGCAGCCCGTGGTGCGCCTGTCGCTGCCGGTGATCCAGGTCCGCGATCTGGAACGGGGCGAAAGCGTGGGCTACGGCGCCAGCCATATCGCCCGCCACAAGGCCCGGATCGCCACCGTGTCGGGTGGCTATGCCGACGGGCTGATCCGTGCGATGGGCGGGATCGGCGCGCTTTACGCGGCCGATATGGCCTGCCCTCTGGCAGGCCGCGTGTCGATGGACCTGCTGACCGTCGATGTCACCCATCTGGACGCGGTGCCCGATCATCTCGACATCCTCTGCCCCGCGCAGGGCGTCGATGACCTGGCCGAGGCGGCCGGCACGATCGGCTACGAGATACTTACATCGCTGGGCCCGCGTTACGCGCGCCATTATGCCGGGGGGGCGTCATGACCGCGCTGCTGTTTCCCTTTGCCGCCGTTGGCCGGACGACGCTGGCCCTGCTGGCCGAGATCGGGCGCGTCACGCTTTACGCGGGGCGGACGCTGGGCCACATCCTCCGCCCGCCCTTCTACCCCAGCGCATTGGTCAGCCAGCTGATCTTCATCGGCTGGCTGTCGCTGCCGGTGGTGGGGCTGACGGCGCTGTTCACGGGCGGCGCGCTGGCCTTGCAGATCTTCGCGGGCGGATCACGGTTCAACGCCGAGGCCGTTGTGCCGCAGATCGTGGCCATTGGCATCGTGCGCGAGCTGGGCCCGGTTCTGGGCGGGCTGATGGTGGCCGGCCGCGTCTCCGCCGCCATCGCCGCCGAGATCGGTACCATGAAGGTGACCGAACAGATCGACGCGCTGGTCACGCTCAGCACCAACCCGATGAAATACCTCACCGTGCCGCGCGTGCTGGCCGCCACGATCAGCCTGCCGATCCTGGTGGCCGTGGGCGACATCATCGGCATTTTCGGCGGCTATATCGTGTCGACCACGCAACTGGGTTTCAACCAGGCGGTCTATCTCGACAACACGGTCGATTTCCTCGAGACATGGGATGTGACCTCGGGCCTGATCAAGGGCGCTGTCTTCGGCTTCATCGTGGCGCTGATGGGGTGCTATCACGGGATGGCCTCGGGGCGCGGGGCCCGCGGCGTGGGCCGCGCCACCACCAACGCGGTCGTGTCGGCCTCGATCCTGATCCTGGCGGCCAATTACCTTCTGACGGGGCTGTTCTTTTCGGCATGATCACACTTGCGTCCGTCCATAAATCCTTTGGCCCGAAACGGGTGCTGCGCGGTGTGGACCTGACCGCGCAGAAGGGCGAAAGCGTGGTGATCATCGGGGGATCGGGCACCGGCAAATCGGTGCTGTTGAAATGTATCCTGGGCCTGATCCGGCCCGATGACGGCGTCATCACGGTCAATGGTCAGGATGTCACCCGCGCCGACCGCGACGAATTCCTGGCCCGGTTCGGCATGCTGTTCCAGGGCGGCGCCCTGTTCGATTCGATGACCGTCTGGCAGAACGTGGCCTTTCGCCTGCTGCGCGGCGCCCAGAAACGCCCGAAGGCCGAGGCGCGCGAGATCGCAGTGGAAAAGCTGCGCCGCGTGGGCCTGACGCCCGATGTCGCCGATCTTTACCCGTCCGAATTGTCGGGGGGCATGCAGAAACGGGTGGGGCTGGCCCGCGCCATCGCCGCCACGCCCGAGATCATCTTTTTCGATGAACCCACCACGGGCCTCGACCCGATCATGTCGGGCGTCATCAACGAACTGATCCGTGAGATCGTGGTCGAGATGGGCGTGACCGCGATGACCATCACCCATGACATGTCCAGCGTGCGCGCCATCGCCGACAAGGTGGCGATGCTGCATGACGGGGTGATCAAATGGCACGGTCCGGTGGCCGAGATGGACACCGCCGAAGACCCCTATCTGCGCCAGTTCATCTCGGGCTCGGCCCATGGCCCGATCGAGGCGGTGCGCTGACCCGATGGACCCGAACGCCCCCTCCGTCGCGCCGGTGGTGACCTGTCACGGCGTCAACATCCCCGATAACCCCTATCTCGGCCCGCAGCGCATCCGCGCAATCTCGCGCGGGCGATACGAGGCGCAGGAAATCTCGGCCGCGCTGCGCTCCATCGGACCCGCGGACCGGGTGCTGGAACTGGGGGCGGGCATCGGCATCGTCGGGGCGGTCATCGCCCATGCCTGCCGCCCGGCGCGCATCGACAGCTACGAGGCGAACCCGGCGCTGATCCCGATCATCCAGACGCTTTATGATGTCAACAACCTGACCAATATCCGCATCCATCACGCGGTAATCTCCTGCGAGGCCGATCCGCCGGCGACGGTGCCCTTCTACATCCACGGCTCGTTCCTCGGCTCGTCGCTGAGGCCCCGCAAACGCGCGCGCGATGTGGTCGATGTGGCGGTGACCCGGTTCGAGGATGTGCGCCGTGACCTGAACCCGACGGCCATCGTGATGGATATCGAAGGGGCCGAACTGGACCTTGTGCCGCAGATGGATCTGGGCGGGGTGCGCGTGGTGTCGATGGAACTGCATCCGGCGGTCTATGGCAGCGAGGGCATCGACCGGATTTTCCGGTCGCTGATGGCGCAGGGCCTGTCCTATTCGGTCAAGGCCTCGGACGGTCCGGTGGTGACCTTCACGCGTGCCTGACCATATAAGGGGCTGCACCGGGGCCATGCCCACCGACCGCGCCCGAGCCGAGACAGGTCCGCCATGACGCCCATCGCCATCATCGAGGCCATCGCCACCCTGCTGTGGACCTATGCGGGGCTGGCGCTGATGGAATGGGTGGTGTTCGTGGCCCGCACGGAACGCCGCCACCATATCCCCCACACCATGGACCTGCTGGGCAACCTGGTACCCGCGATGATCATGCTGATCGTTGTCGTGATGGCGGGGGCGATGATCGGCCTTCCGTCCGTCGTGGTGCTGATCGCGGTGCTGTTTCCCGCCGGTCTGGCCTTCGGGCTGCATGTGTCGCTCAATGATCTGCGCGATCAGGCCAGTTACCGGATCGAACTGGGCCGCATCCTGTCCACTTTCGTCGTCGCCGCAGGCATCATCTATGTCCGCCAGATCGCCTGACACCGCGACCCGCGTGCTGATCGCGGCCAATTGCGCGCTTCTGGTGCTGTTCCCGCTGTCCTGGTCCGCGCCGCTGATGCGGGCCGGGTTGCTGCCTTTGTTCGGCCTGTCGGAAATCTCGATCCTGTCGGGCCTTGCGGCGCTTTGGGACGGGCGGGAATGGGCGCTGGCGGTGCTGGTGGCCGGTTTCGCGCTGCTCGCCCCGATCCTGAAAACCCTGTTGCTCCTCATGGTGCTGATCAGGGGCGGCAGCGCGCGGCTTTTGGGCTGGCTTCAGGTGATGGGAAAGCTGGCGATGGCCGATATCTTCCTGATCGCGGTCTATATCACCATCGCCAAGGGCATCGCCGTGGGCCGGGTGGAAACTGCCTGGGGCCTGTGGCTGTTCACCTTCTGCGTGCTGGCGTCGCTGACCCTTGGCCTTTTGACCCCGCGCCTGACGAAAAGGAGGGGCTGATGCCCGACACCGTCCGGACCCTGATCGCCGTGCTGGCGGTTTTCTGCCTGCTTTACGCCGCGCTGACCGGCTGGCGCTTCGGCCTGCGGGTCCGGTCCGAACGGGCGGCGCGGCGCAAGGGTCTGCTGCTGAACCTGGCGCGCCGGGCGCTGCCCCCGGTGGTGGCCGGCGTGCTGATCCTCGGGGCCGGGTCGGTTCTGGCGCTGCCGGGCATCGGTGCTTTGGCGGCGCTGATCATCGGGGGCGGGCTGGCCTTTGGCCTGCATCGCGGGCTGGCCGAGATGCAGCAGGACACCAGGATTCTGATCCTGTTGCGGCTGGGTGCAAGCCTTGGCCTGACCCTGGGCTGGCTGTGGCTGAACGGCGGGGCATGACCGCGCCGCTGGCCCTTGCGCGCGGGCCGGGGTAAGGCGTGAGCATGGCCAAGCACACCCCCCGTTTCGTCTGTTCCGCCTGTGGCAACGCCACCCAGAAATGGGCCGGCCGCTGCGAGGCCTGCGGCGAATGGAACACCATCGCCGAAGAAGCGCCGCTATCGGCCGGACCGGGCAAGAAGGCGCTGGGCGCGGCCAAGGGGCGGCGCATGGGATTGAGCGACCTGCAAAGCTCGGAACCGCCGCCGCCGCGCATCCATACCGGCGTGGCCGAGCTGGACCGGGTTCTGGGCGGCGGGCTGGTGCCTGCCTCGGCGACGCTGGTGGGCGGCGATCCGGGCATCGGCAAATCCACCCTGCTGTTGCAGGCCGCCGCACGCTTTGCCGATGCGGGGCTGAAGGTGATCTATGTCTCGGGCGAGGAGGCGACAGCACAGGTGCGGCTGCGCGCCGACCGTCTGGGCCTGAGCCAGAGCCACGTGTTGCTGGCGGCGGAAACCAACCTGCGCGATATCCTGACCACGCTCGAGGCCGAGGCGCCCGACCTTGCCATCGTCGATTCCGTGCAGACCATGTGGCTCGACACCGTCGAGGCGGCACCGGGATCGGTCAGCCAGGTCCGCGCCGCGGCCCATGAGCTTGTCAGTTTCGCCAAGCGGCGCGGCGTTGCGGTGGTGCTGGTCGGTCACGTGACCAAGGAAGGCCAGATCGCGGGCCCCCGGGTCGTCGAACACATGGTCGATACCGTGCTTTATTTCGAAGGCGAACGCGGCCACCAGTTCCGCATCCTGCGCAGCGTGAAGAACCGCTTCGGCCCCGCCGACGAGATCGGGGTGTTCGAGATGACGGGGGCGGGCCTGTCCGAGGTCGCCAACCCCTCGGCGCTGTTTCTCAGCGACCGTGACGCGCCCGCGCCGGGGTCGGTGGTGTTCGCGGGGCTTGAAGGCACCCGGCCCCTGCTGGTGGAAATCCAGGCGCTGGTCGCGCCCTCCTCGCTCAGCCAGCCGCGCCGCGCCGTCGTGGGCTGGGATGGCGGGCGGCTCAGCATGATCCTGGCCGTGCTCGAGGCGCGCGCCGGGATCGGGTTTCAGGGCCTCGATGTCTATCTCAATATCGCGGGCGGCGTGCGGATCGGCGAACCGGCCGCCGACCTCGCGGTGGCCGCCGCACTGCTTTCGGCGCGCGAGGATGCCGCCCTGCCCCGCGAAACCGTCGTCTTCGGCGAGGTCTCCCTGTCGGGGGCGTTGCGCCCCGTCGCGCAGACCGACACGCGGCTGAAGGAAGCGGTCAAACTGGGCTTTACCGCGGCCATCGTTCCGGGCGGATCGAAGCATACCGGCAACAAAGACATCACCGTGCAGACAATGGCGGATTTACCCCGCTTCGCGGGCGAGGTATTCGGCGCGGGGTAATGGCGTGGCAGGCAGCACGCCCAGGGTGATCGACAGGCAAAAGACAGGGCAGAGGGCAGAGGGTCATGGACGGCTTCACCATAGTTGACGGCATCGTCGCGGGCGTCATCGTGATTTCGGCAATCCTTGCCTATTCGCGCGGCTTCGTGCGCGAGACACTGGCCATCGGCGGCTGGGTCGTGGCCGCGATCGTGGCGTTCATCTTCGCCCCCAACGTCACGCCCCTCATCCGCGAGGTCCCCTATCTGGGCAGCTTCATTGGCGACAGTTGCGAACTGGGGATCATGGCCTCCTTCGCCGCGGTCTTTGCCGTGGCGCTGGTGGTGGTGTCGCTGTTCACCCCGGTCTTCGCGTCTTTCGTGCAACGCTCGGCCCTAGGCGGTGTCGATGCCGGGCTCGGGTTTCTCTTCGGGGTCGCACGCGGCGTGCTGCTCGTCGTGGTGGCCTTCATCGTCTATGACCTTGTTGCGGGCCAGGAACCCGTGGCCGTGGTCAGCGACAGCCGGTCGATCCAGGTCTTCGCGCAGCTGCAGGACCGGGTGCAGGCGATGATCCCGACCGAGGCGCCGGCCTGGATCATGGCCCGCTACGAGGAACTGACCTCGGTCTGCGCCACCCCGGCGTGACCGGCGCTTCATGATCGTTTCGTGACAGCGGCGGCGGTTCGGCCTATGTGAGGGCAAGGGATCTCTGCAGCAGGATTCGCATGATGCGCGCCAACCCGCCCGCCGCCAGCGCCACGCCCCGCCCGACCCCGGACCCCTCCACCGACCCAGACGCGGACAAGCTGCGCGAGGAATGCGGCGTGTTCGGCGTGATCGGCCTGCAGGATGCGGCGAATTTCGTGGCGCTCGGGCTGCACGCCCTGCAGCACCGGGGGCAGGAGGCGGGCGGCATCGTCGCCCATGACCCCGAACACGGGTTCAATTCTGCCCGGCGGTTCGGCTATGTGCGCGACAATTTCACCTCGCAATCGGTGATGTCCACCCTGCCCGGCCCCATCGCTATCGGGCATGTGCGCTATTCCACCGCCGGGTCCAAGGGCAACACCGCGATCCGCGACGTGCAGCCCTTCTTCGGGGAATTTTCCATGGGCGGCGCGGCCATCGCCCATAACGGCAACCTGACCAATGCCGACAGCCTGCGCCGGATGCTGATCGAGCGCGGCTCGATTTTCCAAAGTTCCTCCGACAGCGAATGCATCATCCACCTGATGGCCCGCGCCATCGGCGAAACCATCCCCGACCGCATGAAAGAGGCGCTGCGCCAATGCGAAGGGGCCTTCGCCATCGTGGCGATGACCCGTACCAAGCTGATCGGGGTGCGCGACCCGCTGGGCATCCGCCCGCTGGTGATGGGCCGTCTGGGCGACGGGATGGTGCTGGCCTCGGAAACCTGCGCGCTGGATATCATCGGGGCCGAATTCATCCGCGAAATCGCACCGGGCGAAATGGTCGTGATCTCGGACACCGAGGTCAAAAGCCACAAACCCTTCGAGCCGCAGAAACCCCGCCCCTGCATCTTCGAATATGTCTATTTCAGCCGCCCGGATTCGATCATCGGCGACCGGTCGGTCTATGAGGTGCGCCGCGATATCGGACGCGAACTGGCGCGCGAGGCCCCGGTCGAGGCCGACATGGTCTGCCCCGTCCCCGACAGCGGCACACCGGCGGCCATCGGCTACAGCCAGGAAAGCGGCATCCCCTTCGAAATGGGGATCGTGCGCAACCAGTATGTCGGGCGCACCTTCATCGAACCCACCGAACAGATCCGCAACATGGGCGTGCGGCTGAAGCTGAACGTCAACCGGTCGGTGATGAAGGGCAAGCGGGTGATCCTGGTCGATGACAGCGTCGTGCGCGGCACAACCAGCCGCAAGATCAAGGACATGGTCCTTGAGGCAGGCGCGAAGGAGGTGCATTTCCGCGTCGCCTCACCGCCGACGATCTGGCCCGATTTCTACGGCGTCGACATGCCGAACCGCGACGAGTTGCTTGCCGCGACCATGAGCGAGGACGAGATGCGCGATTATCTGGGCGTCGCGTCGCTGAAATTCGTGTCCATCGACGGGCTCTACCGCGCCGTGGGCATCCCGGGGGGCCGCGACCCCGACAACCCAGCCTATCACGACGCGGTTTTCACCGGCGACTACCCGATCCCGCCGCGCGACATGCTGCGGAAGGGGTTCGTGCTGCGCGACGCGGCGGAGTAAGACGGAAAGCCCTAGAGC
Source organism: Paracoccaceae bacterium (assembly GCA_024742455.1). Lineage (GTDB taxonomy): Bacteria > Pseudomonadota > Alphaproteobacteria > Rhodobacterales > Rhodobacteraceae > JANSYL01. The sequence goes on from JANSYL010000001.1 coordinate 327,023, forward strand.
AGCGACTTCACCTTTTCGGCCACCGCCTCCGCCGTGATCCCGAAATGCATGTATAGCGCCCCCGCAGGCGCCGATCCGCCAAAGCTGTCCATGCCGACGAACCCGGCCTTGGCTTCGCGGCCCCGCTCTCCCAGCAGCCAGCGGTCCCATCCGTGCCGCACGGCGGCCTCGACCGCCACGCGCACCGGCCCGCCGGGCAGCACGCGCTTGCGATAGGCGTCATCCTGCGCCTCGAACAATTCCCAACAGGGCATGGACACGACACGGGTGCCGATGCCCTCGGCCTGCAACACGTCCCGGGCGGCCATCGCGACGGATACCTCGGACCCGGTGGCCATCAGGATCGCCTGCCGTTTCCCCTCGGCCTCGGCCAGCACATACGCGCCCTGGGCGGTCAGGTTCTTCGTCTTGTGCTCGGTCCGCACGGTCGGCAGGCCCTGACGGCTGAGCGCCAGAACCGAGGGCATCGCGGTCTGGCCCAACGCCACTTCCCACGCCTCGGCCGTCTCCACCGCATCCGCCGGACGCAAGACGTTCAGGTTCGGCGTCGCGCGCAGCATGGCCAGGTGTTCGACCGGCTGGTGCGTCGGCCCGTCCTCGCCCAGGCCGATGGAATCATGGGTCATCACATAGGTGACAGGCAGCCCCATCAGCGCCGACAACCGGATCGCGGGCCGGGCGTAATCGGTGAACACCATGAAGGTGCCGCCATAGGGCCGCACGCCGCCATGCAGCGCCATGCCGTTCATCGCGGCGGCCATGCCGTGTTCGCGGATGCCGTAATGGATATGCCGCCCGGTCCGGTCCTCTGGGCTGAACACGCCCAGATCGGCGGTCTTGGTGTTGTTCGACCCGGTCAGGTCGGCCGAGCCGCCCAGATGTTCCGTCAGGATCGGGTTGATCACCTCCAGCGCGTGCTGGCTGGCGGCGCGGGTCGCGAGTTTGGGCGCGGTTTCACTGATCTGCTTCTTCAGCGCCTTGATGGTGGCCGACAGTTTCCTTGGCGCCTCATGGGCGAAGGCGCGGGTGAACTCGGCCTGCTTGCCGGCGGGCATCAGGCCGAACCGCGTCTCCCATTCCTCGCGCGCATCGCGGCCGCGGGCGCCAACGCCCTCCCACCAGGATTTCAGATCGGCGGGAATGCTGAATGCCTCCTCGCTCCAGCCATAGGCGGATTTGGTGTCGGCGATCAGCTGCGCATCGGTCAGTGCGCCGTGCCCCTTGGCCGTGTCCTGCGCCGAGGACCCGATGGCGATATGGGTCTTGCAGGCGATCATCGCGGCACGGGGCGAGGCCTTGGCCGCCGTGATCGCCGCGTCGATCGCAGCCGGGTCATGGCCGTCACATTCCAACACGTCCCACCCAGACGCCGCGAACCGCGCCATCTGGTCGGTGCGGTCCGCCAGGCTGACCTCGCCGTCGATGGTGATGTTGTTGTTGTCCCAGAGCACGATCAGCTTCGACAGGTCATGCCGCCCGGCCAGCGCGATCGCCTCCTGGCTGACGCCCTCCATCAGGCATCCATCGCCCGCGATGCACCAGGTGTAATGGTCGATGATCTTCCTGCCCCATTTGGCGCGCAGGAATTCCTCGGCCATGGCAAAGCCCACCGCGTTCGCGATCCCCTGCCCCAGCGGACCGGTGGTGGTCTCGATCCCCTTGGCATGGCCATATTCCGGGTGGCCCGCCGTGATCGCGCCCAGTTGGCGGAAATTCTTCACCTGCTCCAGCGTCATGTCCGCGTAACCGGTCAGGTACAGCAGGCTGTAAAGCAGCATCGACCCGTGGCCCGCGCTCAGGATGAACCGGTCGCGGTTCGGCCAGTCGGGGGCGGAGGCATCGAACACCATGTGCTTGTCGAACAGCACCGTCGCCACATCCGCCATACCCATCGGCATGCCCGAATGGCCGGAATTGGCCGCGGCCACGGCATCCAGCGTCAGGGTGCGGATACAGGCGGCGCGGCGCCAGTGATCGGGATTGGCGGCGGCGAGGGCGGAAAGGTCCATGGCGGGTGCGTCCTTGGGCGGCGGCGAAAACGGCTGCGCCGGGCATAGCAGAGGCGCGGCCAAGTGCAAGCGACGCGGGCCTTGCGGCCGGGCACGGGGCGGGGGCGGTCCGCCGGGCATGGGGCGCCGCCCCGCCGTCGGGGCGCGCCATTCGGCGAAACGCTTGCAAAGCCACGGCATTTGCGCTTGCCTTGCGCCACCGGGCCGACAAGAACAGGCCGGCCGGCGGCGGGCCGGATATGGCCGGGGCCAGAAACAGGGGCGTAGGACGACATGAGCGATACGGGCGACACGGGCGATCCCGAGACACTCACCATGCTCGAGGCGCGCCTTGCCGCGGCGCTCGACAAGATCGCGCAAGGCCTCGCCGCCCGGCAGGACACAGGCGACCAGATCGACGACCCCGAGATGACCAGTGCCGCGCTGGAAGACGCCCAGGCCCGCGCCGAAGGGGCCGAGGCCCGCGTGTCCAAGCTTGAGGCGCGGATCGCCACGCTGGAGGACCAGCTGGCCGAAACCCAGGCCAGCCTGACCGAGGCCGAGACCGGCGCGGATGGCGATGGCGATGCGGACGCGCTGGCCGAAAAGCTGAAATCGCTCGAAGCCGCCCGGCAGGCGGATCGCGACGAATACAACCGCACGCTGGCTGCTCGCGATACCGCGCTCGCCACGCTCAAGGCCGATCTTGAGGCCGCCAAGAAATCCGCTGCCGCGCAACCGGCGGGCGAAGACCTTGAAACACTGCGCAACCGGGTCAAGCGGCTGCGCCAGCAACGGGCCGCCGCGCGCGCCGAACGCGATGAGGCGCTGGACCTTGTCGAGGAATTGCAGGACGACGGCGCCGATCCCGATGCCCGCCTGGCCGCGATGCGGGCCGAGCTGGCGCAGCTCAGAACCGCCAATGCCGATCTTCTGGAAACCATCGAGAACCTGCGCACCGCCGCCGCCCCCGATATCGCCGACATGGACCAGGCGATGATCGACGAGATCGCCGCCCTGCGCGCCGCGCGGGCGGCCGAGGCGGCCGAGCTGGAGCGCATCATGGCGGACCTCGGCGCGCCCGCGGGTCCGTCCGGCAAGGAGAAGACCGATGCCTGAGGTTCAAGTCATGATCGGCGGCCGGGAATTCACCGTCGCCTGCCAGGCCGGGGAAGAACCGTTCCTTCAGACCGCGGCGAAAATGCTCGACACCGAGGCTGCCGTGATCCTCGGCCAGATCGGCCGCATGCCGCCCGACCGGATGCTGTTGATGGCCGGGCTGATGCTGGCGGACAAGACCGCAGCACTTGAGGATGACGTGCAGGAATTGCGTGAAAAGCTGGAGGCCCGCGAGAAATCGCTGCGCTCGGCCGAGGAACGCCTGGCCGACCGCGCCCGTCGCATCACCGAATTGCAGGAGGCCGCACCGGCCGCCGCAGGCCTGCCGGAAGGTTTCGTGGAAGGGTTCGAGAAACTCGCCCTCAAGGCCGAGGAACTGGCCGAAACCGCCCTGCCGAAAACCTAGCGCACCGCCTCCAGCAGCACCGGCAGAAGCCGCGCCGCCTCATCGCGGGGATGGGCCAGGCGCGACGTGTCCTCGCCGGGGTAGAACCGCGCGCGCACGGCGGTGGGCATCGGGTTGGGCCTGAGAAGGTGCACTTTGGGGCCGAACCGCTGTGTCTCGGCCTGCCAGCATTCGACAAGCGCGCGCTGCGCCGCCTTCGACAGGCCGTAGCCCGCGGCGAATTTCGCATCCCACACGTCATCGAAAAACACCACCTGCGGCGTCTCTGACGGGGCGATCAGCGGGTCGACCATCGCCACAAGGCGCGCAAAGGCGCGGATATTGGTGGCGATCAGCTTGTCGAGGTCTTTCGCCGTAAGGTGCGGCGCGGGCGTCAGGGCGCTGACCTGCACGGCCGCATGCACCCAGATATCGGCGCGCCCCCATTTGTCATGGATGGCGCGGCACATCTGCGCGACGGCGCCTTCGTCGGTGACATCGAGGGGAACAAGCGTCGCCTCGCCCCCCGCCGCCTGGATGCGGTCATCGAGGTCTTCCAGTCCCCCGACGGTGCGTGCCAAGGCCACCACATGCGCCCCCTGCGCTGCCAGCCATTCCGCACTGGCGAAGCCGATCCCGCGCGAGGCGCCGGTGACCAGCGCGATCTGTCCTGATAACGGTTTGTCCATGGCGCGGGGCAATGCCCGCGATGGACGCCAAGCGCAAGGGGCTGCCGCTTGACACTCCTGCACCGGTGGGGATACCAAGCGGCAGACCATTTGAGCGACATGCAACCGGAGGGCCCCATGCGCCGTGATTTTTCCCTGGCCGAAGCCGCGCTCGGCGATCTGAGCCTGATCAAGAAGGCCGCGCTGCTCGTGGCGGGCACGTTGCTGATCGCGCTGGCCGCGCAGGTGTCGGTGCCCATGTTCCCGGTTCCGATGACCCTGCAGACCCTTGCGATCATGCTGGTGGGCTTCACCCTCGGCTCGCGGCTGGGTGCGGTCACGCTGCTGGCCTACCTGGCCGAAGGCGCGATGGGCCTGCCGGTCTTTGCCTCGGGCAATGCCGGTCTGCCTTACATGATGGGGCCGACCGGGGGCTTCCTCCTCGGCTTCGTCGCAATGGCGTGGATCGCGGGTCTTGCCAGCGACCGCGGCTGGACGGGCAGCCTGATCGCCACGATCGCCGTAGCGCTGGTCGCCTCGGCCGTGATCTACATCCCCGGTCTCGCCTGGCCCGCCGCGATGCTCGGCACCGACGCGGCAAGCCTTTGGGCAAGCTGGACCGCGCCCTTCCTTCTGGGCGACGCAGTGAAAGCCGTGATCGCGGCGCTGATCGTGACCGGTGCCTTCGCGGCGATGAAGCGCACGCGCTAAGCGCCGCTTTCGGCAAAACCGCAAACGCCGCGCCATCGCGCGGCGTTTTGCATTCCGGGGTCGGGCATCGCCCCTGCACGGCCCCTGCACGAGGGGGATTCCCTTTTGCGAATCGATATGCGAATCTGCCCCATGAACGGCCCGGCAGAGGCCCGACCCCGAGGCAGACACACGGCAGCGCATCCATGCACAGACTGGGCACATTGACCGGGTTGCTTCTGCCCCTCGCCCTGATCGGCGTCGGGGCCTATTTCACCTTCACCGCCGTACAGGGCGATCACGGGCTGTTCCAGCGCGTCCAGGCCGAGGCCCGCCTGCGTGACCTGCAAGCCGACCTGGCCCTGCTGGAAACCGATATCGCCCGTCTGGAAAACCTGACCCGGCGGCTGTCGGATGATTACCTCGATCTCGATCTTCTCGATGAACGGGTCCGGGTGATGCTGGGCTATATCCGCGCAGACGACATCGTCCTGCCCTGACCCCTTCTCCCTTCCGACCTGCGGCAGGATGGACCGGTGAAATCCGGCCCGTGCTTTGCTAGGAAAGGTTCAACGTTAAACTATCCGGCCCACCGGGCCCGACGGGGAGGGTGCATCCCATGGCGACACGCAAGGCCGCGAAATCGGCCGCCAAACCCAACGTTTCGGCGGACGAGCTCAAGCACTACTACCGCGAGATGCTGCTGATCCGCCGGTTCGAGGAAAAGGCCGGCCAGCTTTACGGCATGGGTCTGATCGGCGGGTTCTGCCATCTCTATATCGGGCAGGAAGCGGTGGTCGTGGGCCTCGAAGCCGCCGCCGAGGAAGGTGACAAGCGCGTCACCTCCTACCGCGATCATGGCCACATGCTGGCCTGCGGCATGGACCCCAAGGGCGTGATGGCCGAGCTCACGGGCCGCGAAGGCGGCTATTCCAAGGGCAAGGGCGGCTCGATGCACATGTTCTCGAAGGAGAAACATTTCTACGGCGGCCACGGCATCGTCGGTGCGCAGGTGCCGATCGGCGCGGGGCTGGCCTTTGCCGACAAATATCTGGGCAACGGGCGCGTCACCTTCACCTATTTCGGCGATGGCGCCGCCAACCAGGGCCAGGTCTACGAGACCTACAACATGGCCGAGCTCTGGGACCTGCCGGTGATCTTCGTCATCGAGAACAACCAGTATGCGATGGGCACCTCGACCGCGCGGTCGACGAAATCGCCCTCCTACTGGGAACGGGGCGCGGCCTACGGGATCGAAGGCGAAGAGGTCGACGGGATGGACGTGCTGGCCGTCAAGGCCGCCGGTGAGAAAGCCGTCGCGCACTGCCGCGCGGGCAAGGGCCCCTACATCCTCGAGGTGATGACCTACCGCTACCGCGGCCATTCCATGTCGGACCCCGCGAAATACCGCACCCGCGAGGAAGTGCAGGAAATGCGCGAAAAGCGCGACGCCATCGAACATGTCCGCCAGATGCTTCTGACCGGCGGCCACGCCTCCGAGGAGGATCTGAAAAAGATCGACAAGGAGATCAAGGACATCGTCAACGAGGCGGCCGAATTCTCCAAAGAAAGCCCCGAGCCCGCGCTCGAGGAGCTTTGGACCGATATCTACGCGTAACGGAGGGCCGGGACATGGGCGCAGAACTCTTCGGATCAATTGCGGGCGGTGTGATCGGCCAGGTCATCTACGCCGCGCTTATCATGCTGGTCCTGCGTTGGGTTTTCAAACTCAGCGCCCCCTACATGCCGCTTCTGGTGACCTATCTCATCGTCTATGCGGCCACGTTCTGCATCGGCTTCGTGATCGGTCTTGTGACCGGGGGCGGCGACGCGATGGGCGTGCTTCTGGCGATCGTGGGGATCGTGGCCTTTTTCGTTCAGGCCTACCTTGTGTCGCAGCGGGTCAAGGCCACGGATGGCGGCGCGCTGTCCTTCGGCAAGGTGCTGGGCGCACAGTTCATCATCCTCGCGGTTGCCGTGGTGATCATCCTCATCATCGTGGCCGCCCTCGGCGGGTTCTAGGAGACTGACATGGCAACCGAAATCCTCATGCCCGCCCTCTCCCCGACGATGGAGGAAGGCACACTGGCCAAATGGCTGGTCAAGGAAGGCGACACCGTCGCCTCCGGCGACATCATCGCCGAAATCGAGACTGACAAGGCCACCATGGAATTCGAAGCCGTCGATGAAGGCGTGATCGGCAAGATCCTGGTGCCCGAAGGCACCGAGGGGGTGAAGGTCAACCAGGCCATCGCGATCATCGGCGAGGCGGGCGAGGACATGTCGGCCCCGGCCGCATCCTCGGCGCCCGCGCCCGCTGCGTTGCAGACCTCCGAGGGCCGGGCCGACCCGAACCCGGAAACCGCCGCCACCCCGGCGGCCCCCGCGCCGGCGGCCACCGTCGAACCCGATTACCCGGCGGGCACCCAGATGAAGACCCAGACGGTGCGCGAGGCGCTGCGCGACGCCATGGCCGAGGAAATGCGCGCCGACGACCGCGTTTTCGTGATGGGCGAGGAGGTGGCCGAATACCAGGGCGCCTACAAGGTCACGCAGGGCCTGCTGGATGAATTCGGCGCCCGCCGCGTGATCGACACGCCGATCACCGAGCACGGCTTTGCGGGCATCGGCGTCGGCGCGGCCTTCGGCGGGCTGCGCCCCATCGTCGAATTCATGACCTTCAATTTCGCCATGCAGGCGATCGACCACATCATCAACTCGGCGGCGAAAACGCTCTACATGTCCGGCGGACAGATGGGCGCGCCCATGGTCTTCCGCGGCCCCAACGGCGCCGCCGCCCGTGTCGGCGCGCAGCACAGCCAGGACTACGCCGCCTGGTACAGCCAGATCCCCGGCCTGAAAGTGGTGCAGCCCTATTCCGCCGCCGACGCCAAGGGATTGCTGAAAACCGCGATCCGCGACCCCAACCCGGTGATCTTTCTGGAAAACGAAATCCTTTACGGCCGGTCCTTCGACGTGCCGGACATGAATGATTTCACCATCCCCTTCGGCAAGGCCCGCATCTGGCGCGAAGGCACGGATGTCACCATCGTCAGTTTCGGCATCGGCATGACCTATGCGCTCGAGGCCGCCGAGAAACTGGCCCAGGACGGTATCAGCGCCGAGGTGATCGACCTGCGCACCCTGCGCCCGCTGGACTATGGCACGGTGATCGAAAGCGTGAAGAAGACCAACCGCATGGTCACGGTCGAGGAAGGCTTCCCGGTCTGTTCCATCGGCAACCACCTGTCGGCTTACGTGATGACCCATGCCTTCGATTACCTCGATGCCCCGGTCCTGAACTGCACCGGCAAGGACGTGCCGATGCCCTATGCCGCCAACCTTGAAAAGCTGGCGCTGGTCACGACCGCCGAGGTGGTCGAGGCCGTGAAACACGTGACCTACCGCTAAGGGGACGAACGCGATGCCCACGGAAATCCTGATGCCCGCGCTGTCGCCCACGATGGAGGACGGCACGCTTGCCAAATGGCTGGTCAAGGAGGGCGACACGGTGGCCTCCGGCGATCTCCTGGCCGAGATCGAGACCGACAAGGCCACGATGGAATTCGAAGCCGTCGACGAAGGCGTGATCGGCAGAATCCTGGTGCCCGAGGGCAGCGAGGGGGTGAAGGTCAATTCCCCCATCGCCGTGCTTCTGGCCGAGGGCGAAAGCGCGGCTGACATCGCCGCCGCACCCGCCGCTGCGCCCAAGGCCGAACCCGCACCTGCTGCAACGCCTGCTGCCGCCGCCAGCCCGGCTCCGGCGGCCCCGGCCACATCGGATGGCAGCCGCGTCTTCGCCTCGCCGCTCGCGCGCCGGATCGCCGCCGACAAGGGGCTGGACCTTGCCCGGATCAAGGGGTCCGGCCCGCATGGCCGCATCGTCAAGGCCGATGTCGAAGGCGCATCCGCCGCAGCGCCGGCCGCTGCCTCCGCAGCCCTGGCCACCGCCGCGATGCCCGCAGGCCCGCAGGCCGAGCAGGTCCTGAAAATGTATGCCGACCGCGACCATACCGAGGTCCCGCTCGATGGCATGCGCAAGACCGTCGCCGCGCGCCTGACCGAGGCGAAGCAGACGATCCCGCATTTCTACCTGCGCCGGGACATCAGGCTCGACGCGCTGCTCGGCTTCCGCGGCCAGATCAACAAACAGCTCGACGCGCGCGGCGTGAAGCTCAGCGTCAATGACTTCATCATCAAGGCCTGCGCGCTGGCGCTGCAGACCGTGCCCGATGCCAATGCCGTCTGGGCGGGCGACCGGATCGTCAAACTGAAACCCTCGGACGTGGCCGTCGCCGTCGCGGTGGAGGGGGGGCTTTTCACCCCGGTCCTGAAGGACGCCGATCAGAAATCGCTGTCGGCGCTGTCGGCCGAAATGAAAGATCTCGCCACCCGCGCCCGCAACAAGAAACTCGCCCCCCATGAATATGTCGGCGGCGCCTTCGCGATCTCGAACCTCGGCATGTTCGGCATCGACAATTTCGATGCCGTCATCAACCCGCCCCATGGCGCGATCCTTGCGGTGGGGGCGGGCGTGAAGAAACCCGTGGTCGGCGCCGATGGCGAACTGACCGTGGCCACGGTGATGTCCGTCACGCTCAGCGTCGATCACCGGGTCATCGACGGCGCGCTCGGGGCCGAGCTTCTGCAGGCCATCGTCGACAACCTGGAAAACCCGATGGGGATGCTGGCGTAACGCCCCTGCCCTCTTTGCTTTCCAAATACCTCCGGGGGCGGCCCGCAAGGGCCCGGGGGCAGGCAGCCCCCGCGCGCGGGGCGGGGCTCGATGCCCCGTGCCGCGCGTGCCCCCGGAAAACACCCCAATTTCAGCGCCTGAAGGGCGACGGGCGTTGCCCCCGCCCGGCATTTTCGACCACATCCGTGATCCGTTTGGCCCGCGTCGGCGCGGTCTTCGCGGTCTTGATCCATTCCAGCGTGCCGCGTTTCACACTGCGCGGATAGCTGTGCCAGACGCCACGCAGGTCCCCCAGCGCCACCGCCAGATCCTCCGGCACCTCCAGCCGCTCCACGTCATCCAGAAACGTCCACATGCCCGTGGCCACCGCCTCGGCGATCACGGCCTCGCCCGCCGGGGTCATCCGGCCCGTCGCCCGCATCCGCGCCACGATGTCCTTGTTCACCGCCGACCAGGCCGATTTCGGGTTCCGGCGCGCCACGCGGTGGCGCATCCGGTCGGCGTCCAGCGCGCCGACCTGCCCGTCAACCCAGCCCCAGCAGATCAACTCCTCCACCGCCTCCATCCAGGGCAGGTGGCAGGGGTGATGTTTCTTGTAGGTCGCAAGCCAGACGCCCGGCGATGTCGCGCGATGTTGCGCAAGCCATGTGCGCAGCGCCGCCCGGCTGGCCACCGTGACGATCTCCGCTTCGCTCATCCCGCAACCTCGCGCCATTCGCCGGGCGCCAGCCCGGCGAAGTCATGCGCCCCGATCGACCAGCGCACCAGCCTGAGCGCCGGAAACCCGATCGCGGCACACATCCGCCTGACCTGCCGGTTGCGCCCTTCGGTCAGCACGATCCGCAGCCATGTATCGGTGATGGATTTGCGCAGCCGCACCGGCGGATCACGCGGCCAGAGCCAGCCGGGCGCGGCCACCACCTCCGCCGCTTCGGCGCGCGCGGGGCCATCCTTCAGCGCCACACCCGCCGTCAACGCGCCGATATCCGCCGCCTCCGGCACGCCCTCCACCAGAACGAAATAGGTCTTGGGCAGCTTCGCCCGGGGCGATGTGATCCGCGCCTGCAACCGCCCGTCATCGGTCAGCAGCAGCAAGCCTTCGCTGTCGCGGTCCAGCCGCCCCGCCGCATAGACGCCCTTGGGCAAGCCGAACCCGTCCAGCGCGGGCCAGCTCCCTTCCGGGGTGAACTGGCTCAGCACGTTCATCGGCTTGTTGAAGGCGATCAGCACGGGCGCCTCAATGCGCCTCCGCCCAATGCGCCCCCTGCCCGGCATCCACGACCAGCGGTACGGCCAGGTGCACCGCCGGATGCGCGGCCTCCTCCATCACGGCGCGGGCGCGGGCGGTCAGCTCGTCCACCGCACCTTCCTCCACCTCGAACAGCAATTCGTCATGGACCTGCAGCAGCATCCTTGCGGGCAGCCCCTCGATGGCCGCCTCCATCCGGATCATCGCGCGGCGGATGATGTCGGCGGCCGTCCCCTGGATCGGCGCGTTGATCGCGGCGCGCTGCGCAAAGCCCGCCGTCGGCCCCTTGGCATTGATCTCGGGTGTGTGGATTTTCCGGCCGAACAGCGTCTGGACGTAAAGGTTCTTCTTCGCGAAGGCCTTGGTTTCGTCCATGTAATCGCGGATGCCGGGGAAACGTTCGAAATAACGGTCGATGAAGCCCTGCGCCTCGGCCCGCGGGATGCGAAGGTTGCGCGCGAGGCCAAAGCCCGAGATGCCGTAGATCACCCCGAAATTGATCGCCTTGGCCTGCCGCCGCACCTCGGGCGTCATCTGGTCGAGCGGCACGTTGAACATTTCCGACGCGGTGGCGGCGTGGATGTCCTGCCCCTCCTTGAACGCCTGTTTCAGCGCGTCGATCCCGGCGATGTGCGCCAAAATCCGCAGCTCGATCTGGGAATAGTCAAGGCTGACCAGCACCTTCCCCGGCTCGGCAATAAACGCCTCCCGTATCCGCCGCCCATCCTCGGTGCGCACGGGGATGTTCTGCAGGTTCGGATCGGTCGAGGCCAACCGCCCGGTATTCGCCCCCGCGATGGAATAGGAGGTGTGGACGCGCCCCGTATCCGGGTTGATATGGTCCTGCAGCGCATCCGTGTAGGTCGATTTCAGCTTTGAAAGCTGCCGCCAGTCCAGAACGCGGGCGGGCAGATCATGGGTGGTCGCCAGATCCTCCAGCACATCGGCGGGGGTCGCGTATTTCCCGGTCTTGCCCTTCTTGCCGCCCTCCAGCCCCATCTTGTCGAACAGGATCTCACCCAGTTGCGCGGGACTGCCGACATTGAAGCTTTCCCCGGCAAGCTCGTGGATTTCGGCCTCGAGCCCCGCCATTTTCTGGGCAAAGGCATTCGACATCCGGCTCAGCACGTCGCGGTCGACCTTGATGCCCGCCATCTCCATCCGCGCCAGCACCGGCACCAGGGGCCGTTCCAGCGTCTCGTAAACGGTGGTGACCTGCGCGCGGTGCAGCTGCGGCCTGAAGCTTTGCCACAGCCGCCAGGTGACATCGGCATCCTCGGCGGCATAGGGGGCGGCGTCGGCGATCGGCACCCGGTCAAAGGTGATCTGGGATTTGCCCGACCCGATCAGGTCCTTGATGGGGATCGGGACATGGCCGAGATACCGGTCGCTCAACGCGTCCATCCCGTGCCCGTGCAGGCCCGCGTTCATCGCGTAGGACATCAGCATCGTGTCGTCGATTGGCCCGACCTCGATCCCGTAGCGCGCCAGAATTTTCACATCGTATTTGGCGTTCTGCAGGATTTTCAGAACCGCGGCATCCTCCAGCACCGGCTTCAGCATATCCAGCGCCGTGCCCATCGGCATCTGCCCGTCCTCCAGCGCATCATCACCGAACAACCCGTCCTGCCCGCCCTTACGGTGGGTGAGCGGGATATAGGCCGCCTGCCCCGGCCCGGTGGCCAGCGAAAGGCCCACCAGCTCGGCCGTCATCTCGTTCAATCCGGTCGTCTCGGTGTCGATCGCCACCTCGCCGCGCGCATTGACCCGGTCGATCCAGACCTGCAGCGCCGCCGCATCGCGGATCACCTCATAGGCGGAACTGTCCATCGGCGGCATCTCGGGCGCCGCCGCCTGGGGCGTGGGGTTGGCGCCCGCCGGGTCGGTGTCGGGGATCGCAGGGGCCTCGACCCCCAGATGCTCGGCGATGCGGCGGGTAAGCGTGCGGAACTCCATCTGCCCGAGGAATTCCAGCAAGGGGCCCGGCTCTGGGTCGCGCACTTCCAGGTCGTCCAGTGTCTCGGCCATCGGCACCCGGTCATCCAGCGTCACCAGCTGCTTCGACAGCCGGATCTGGTCGGCGAATTCGATCAGGGTCTGGCGGCGCTTGGGCTGCTTGATCTCTTCGGCCCGGGCCAGAAGCGTGTCCAGGTCGCCGTATTCATTGATCAACAGGGCCGCCGTCTTCACCCCGATCCCCGGCGCGCCGGGGATGTTGTCGACGCTGTCGCCCGCCAGCGCCTGCACATCAATCACCCGTTCGGGGCCGACGCCGAATTTTGCCTCGACCCCATCGCGGTCGATGCGCAGGTTCTTCATCGCATCCAGCATCTCGACCCCGCCCCCGACCAACTGCATCAGGTCCTTGTCGGAACTGATGATCGTGCAGCGCCCCCCGGCCTCGCGCGCCTGCCGGGCCAGTGTGGCGATGATGTCATCGGCCTCGTATCCCTCAAGCTCGAGGCAGGCGATGTTGAAGGCGCGGGTGGCCTCGCGTGTCAGGGGGATCTGCGGGCGCAGGTCTTCGGGCATCTCGTCCCGGTTGGCCTTGTAGAGGTCGTAGATGTCGTTGCGGAACGTGTGCGATCCCTTGTCGAACACCACCGCCGCATGGGTCGGCGCATCGGGGCCGGTGTTCCCCTCGATCATCCGGAACACCATGTTGCAGAATCCGCTGACCGCCCCGATGGGCAGACCATCGGATTTCCGCGTCAGCGGCGGCAGCGCGTGATAGGCACGGAAGATGAACGCCGATCCGTCCACCAGATGCAGGTGATGTCCCTTGCCGAATGCCATGTCAGCCCCCTGTCGCGCGTGTCGGGTTACGTTCTAGCGCGGCCTTGCGGGCTGTGCGACCGGATTACTCGGCCCCGGCGAAATCCTCGTGGATGAATTTCTTGTCGCAATAGCCGCATTCGACCCAGCCGGTTTTCGGGTTCAGCGACAGCCAGACACGCGGATGGCCCAGCGCCCCCTCGCCCCCGTCACAGCTGACGCGCCAGGCGGTAACGATCTCGGTTTCGGGCGGGTCTTGGGTCATGTCCGGGTCGCTCGGCTTGTGCCCCTCGGGGGCGCGGCTTAAGTGGCACGGGTATGGCAGGAGAAGCGCCGCCGGGCAAGGCGGGGGACGGCAGGATGACGGAAAACGCGATCGAGATCACCGGGTTGCGCAAGACCTATGCAGGCAGCCGCAAGGCGGCCCCGAAAGAGGCGCTGAAAGGTATCGACCTGAACATCCCGGCGGGCAGCATTTTCGGCCTTCTGGGGCCCAATGGCGCGGGCAAGTCGACGCTGATCAACATCCTTGCCGGGCTGGTGCTGAAATCCGAGGGCAAGGTGAAAATCTGGGGCTTCGACCAGGACGTCAATCCGCGCCAGAGCAGGGCCGCCATCGGGGTGATGCCGCAGGAATTGAACCTCGATGCCTTCTTCACCCCGCGCGCAGCCCTCGAGGTGCAGGCAGGGCTTTACGGCGTGCCGAAATCCCAGCGCCGCACCGATGACATCCTCGACCTGATCGGCCTGTCCGACAAGGCCGAGGCCTATGCCCGCACGCTGTCGGGCGGGATGCGTCGGCGGCTCCTGCTGGGCAAGGCGCTGGTGCATCATCCGCAGATCCTGGTGCTCGATGAACCCACGGCGGGCGTCGATATCGAACTGCGCCAGATGCTTTGGGAAAACGTCCGTCGGCTCAACGACCAGGGCATGACGATCATCCTGACCACCCATTACCTCGAAGAGGCGCAACAGATGTGCGATGAAATCGCCATCATCAACCATGGCGAGCTGGTGATCCGCGACACCACCGCCGCGCTGTTGTCACGGATGGACCGCAAGACGCTGATCGTGCGGCCCGAAGGCGCGGCGGGCGACATCGCGCTGCCCGACGGGGTCGAGCTTGAGCGTCAGGCCGATGGCCGCCTGCGCTTCAGCTATCCCCAATTGTCGGTCACGCCCGGCGCGATCCTCGACCGGCTGCGCGACGCGGGCGTTGGCATCGCCGATCTCAGCAGCGAGGAAGCCGACCTTGAAGACGTGTTCCTGTCGCTGACGCGCAGCGCCTGACCGTCCGAGCGCCGGACCGTCAGCCCCTCACATCCTCGGCCTTCTGCAGCATCCGGCCCAGGGGGCGGCCCGACAGGATGTGCAGGTGGTAATGGGGCACCTCCTGCACCGCGACCTCACCGGCATTCGACAACGTGCGGTATCCCTGCCCGCCCTGGCCCGGCTGGATGCCCAGATCGGCGGTGATCCGCGCCACGGTGCGCGCGAAATCCACCAGCTCGGCCTCGGACGCGTTGGCGTAGAAATCATCGGCGCAGACATAGGCCCCCTTGGGGATCACCAGCACATGGATCGGGGCCTGCGGATAGATGTCGTTGAAGGCCAGCGTATGGTCCGTTTCGGTCACGGTGTCGTTGGGGATTTCGCCGCGCAGAATCCTGGCGAAGATATTCTTGTCATCATAGGCATAGGCGTTGGCCATGGGGGTCCCTCATGCTTGGTCGGTGCGGTCAGTCGGCGAACAGATGCGGGCTGTGGGCCAGCGCATGTCCGGTGTCGTAATCGACGCCGAAAAACTCGGCCAGCACGCCTGCGTTTTCTGCCGGGTCGCGGTCCTGGCGCAGCCGCCAGTGATGCGGAAACTCGGCGTCGCGGATACGGGTGCTTTCGTCTTCGAACTGGTGGCGCAGCGTCGGCATCATCGCCGCGATCACCTCGCCCGGGGTGTCATCACCGGCCAGCCCGACGCGCCGCGCATGGCCCACAAGGTACTGGTCGTCGAAACTGCACTGCAGCTCGAGAATGCGTGCATTGGCACGGTCCGACATGAAATCGCGCATCAGCTCGATATTGCCGGGGTCCAGGCAGATCATCAGCTGGTCGGTGCCGTAATAGTCGTAAAGCATCCGGATCAGCGCGCGGCGGTGGCGGTTGCGCTTGTCCAGCGTGCGTTCGATCCCGCCAAGATGGGGCAAGGGGCAATCGGCCTCGTCGAACAGGTATTCAACCCCCTTCATCCCCAATCTGCGCGAGGCGGCATGCATCAGCCGCTTGGCCACATGCCATTTCTTGCACACCACCATGAACAGGTCGCGGTCATGGCCCAGCGTGCTTTCGCGTTCCCAGAACCGCGTGCCATAGCGTTTGCCGACCCGGCCGCGACCGGTCAGGAACTGGTGCAGCCGCACGCCTTCGCCGCTGGTGGGAAACTGGCGCCGGTCCGACGCCCAGAGCGCGCCCAGACGTTCCTTCAGGCGCGTGGCCTCGGGGCTGATCTTGCGGGCGAACAGGTAATCCTGGCTGATCAGCAGGTCGTACTGGTCGTTGTAGAAACTGACCGGCATTCCGTAATCGCTGAACATCTTGAAGGTCAGCGTGCGGTTCTCGATCTCGCGATCGGGCACCAGATGGCGCACCAGCGTCTGGAAAAACGTCTCGTCGGGGATCCAGGTGGTCGAGAAGAACCGCACCACGTCGCGGCGCTGTCGGCAGAAGGCCAGCACCGCCTCGATGGTGCGCCGGCGCAGGCACCACCACTGGCTGCCGATCCTGACCTCGATATCGGCGGGCGGCTGGCGTTCCATCTTGAACATCCGCTGCAGGTTCAAAAGCCGGTAGAACAGCGCCTTGTTGGTGCGTTCATTGGTATAATGGCGATAGATCAGCCGTTCTTCCCTGAGCCCGGTCTTGATCCAATCCGAGGTGAAGAAATCGAAGCTTTCGATATAGTCGCGGTCGGCACGGTCCAGAGACGCCTTGGCGAAGGCGCCCGATTTGATCGCCATGCAATCGCCCGACAGCATGTAGAAATGACTGGCGCGGGGAAAGGCTGCGGCCGCTGTCTCCAGCGTGTTCAGCGTGGCCTGCACCAGGCTCCATTCCCCCCAGCCGCATTTCACCCGCCGCGTGGCGAAGGCGACATTGGGATTGTCCCTGAGGGCGGCGGTGATGGTCTCGAAATCCCGCGACCGGGCGCGCGCATCGAAATGGATCGCGACATAATCCCCTGTCGCGGTCAGCTGCTGGGCCTGCCTTATGATCGCCGGGGCGTCCTTGTGGCAAAGCAGGATGAAGGCAATTTGCGCCATGCCGAAACAACACGCCTCAAAATTCGCTTATTGTTGTATCATCCATAGCTAACGATGATTGAAGAGGCACGCGGGTTTTGCTTTGCTGCTTGCAGCACGGGGCCCTGACAGGCCGAAAACAAGATCAACCGAGGCGGTCGAGATGGGGTTTCCAGGCGTCTGGATGACGGAAAGCGAAAGCGTGGTCTACCGCGTGGTGCCGAAATGCGCCTGCTCGACCATCGGCCAGATCATGTATTTCTCGGACCATGGCGCGTTCTTCGATGGCGATATCCATGATGCCACCCAAGGCGTGCACAAATGGGCGCTGGAAGACAGCCAGCCGGCGATCACCGCCAACGTCAAGGCGCATAAATCCTTCGCCTTCACCTGCGTGCGCAATCCCTATACCCGCATCCTGTCGTCCTTCTTCGACAAGATCTGCGGCATCCAGCGCAACGGCAAACGCTATCGCGGCAACCTCGTGCCGATGCTGACGCAGAAATACGGCGTCGATGTCGGCGGGCCGGACGGCAGCGCCGATTTCGACCAGATCGCCAGTTTCCGCCGGTTCCTTCTGTTCGCCCGCGACACGATCCGCTGGCGCCGCCCGATGGAACCCGACATCCACTGGTCTGCGATGTCGGGCCATGTCTCGACCTTCATCCTGAATGGCGGTCGTTACGATCACATCTTCTGGACCGAGGATTTCAACACCGGGATGCAGACCGTGCTCGACCATATCGAGGTGGCCCATTCCGTCGACCTCGCGCAGGTGCCGCGCTTCAACGAAAGCGAGGGGCACGGCCCGAAACGCGCCCATCCGGTGCAGGATTATTTCGACGACCTGTCGATGCACCTGGTCTATGAAATCTACCACCGCGATTTCGAGCTGTTCAAATACGACTTCGAAAACCCCGCCAACAAGATGCCGCTGGGCGAGATCGACCTGGATGAGGTGCACGCAAAACTGGGCGACTGATCCCGTCAGCCCAGCGCCGAGCCGTCCCATTCGACGGGCGGGGGCGTGTGCTGGAACGCTTCGATCCGGTCCAGATAGACCCGCGCCAGCTGCATCATGTCACCGGGTTCCAGGTCGAGCGCGGCCAGCGAGGTAAACGCCGCCTCCGCCCCCGGCCAGTCGCGGTCAAGGAAGGCCGCGCGCGCCTCGCCCAGAAGCCGCGCCAGCCGTTCGGCCCCGGGATGGGCACGGTCGAGCACGGTGAAGACCGGTTCGGCCTCGCTGTCTTGGCGCAGAACGACACGGTCAAGCTCCACCGCGATCAGGTGCGCCGGACAGTGAATGGCCGTGGCCGCCCCCACGCAATTGCTCACCCCGTAGCTGGGGGTCAGAAGCTGCAGATGCGCCGCAAGGTCCTTGGCCGGTCCGATCACGCAGTAGCGCCGGGTGCCGCGCGTGCCGGAACTGCCGATGATCGCTGACGCCCCGTAGATGCCCAGCGCCACCCGCACGGGCGCCAGCGCAGCGGACGGACCCGTCGCCAGCGCGGATGCCACAACGGCCTCAAGATCGGGGATGGCCGCCAGCGCCGCCCCGGCATGATCGTCCCGGGCCAGCGGCGCGTTCCAGATCGCCATGCCCGTCTCGTCGCCCGTGGCCTCGAAAATCCCGCCATGGGCGCCGACCGTATCGGCGATCGCGGCACGAGCCCGGGCAAGGGTGCCCAGCGCGGCCTCGGGCGGCAGGGCAGCCGCGCGATGCGCAAGGCCCGGCAGGTCGATCGCCATCGCCGTCACCTCACGTGCCGCCCCCCGGGGCGTCAGCGCCGCCCGGGGCGCGGCGGCCACCGCGTCGAGGATGGCGGGCGGCAGCGGCTGGTTGAACTGCGCCGCGACCATGCGGCGGGTGCGGCGCCGGACCTGCGACCGGATCAGAATGCCCGGCAGGCAGACAAGGATCAGCGTCAGAACCGGCAGCGCCGGATCCGCCAGAAGCCCGGCACGCGCATAACCCGTGACCCCGCCCAGCAGGGCCGCGCCGCCCCCCACCAGCATCACCGCAAGCGCCCCGCCCACGCGGCCGATCCCGACCAGCAGGCTCAGGATCAGCCCGAGGCCCAGGATCGCGGCCAGTTCCGCCTCCTCCACCCAGACCGGGCGCGACAGGCTGCGGCCTGCAAGAATCTGTTCCAGAAGATCGGCCTGCACCAGCAATTCGGGACGTTGCTCGGCAGCGGGGGTCGTCACCATCCGCACCAGCCCCGGGGCGGTGCTGCCTAAAAGCACCACCCGCCCGGTCAGTTGCGCCGTGATCTGCGCGTCGCGCGGGCGGGCGCCAAGGATCGACATGGCGCCGGTCACCCGGTCGGCCCGATCCGGCGCCGGCAACAGCCGCACGCTTGCATCGCGTGCCACGGGCACCGATCTCCCGCCAATCCAAAGCTGCCAAGGTCGACCGCGGTTTATCAGCCCAAGCTCACCGCCCGCATCCATGCGCAGGGCGTAGTTTTGCGCCCCGTTCACAACGCGCAAGAGCTCGGCTGCGAAGCCCGGCACGAGTGTATCGTCAGAGCGCGCCACAAGCGTCGCGCGGCGCACTACGCCATCGTTATCCGGAGTCAAACCGCCGATCCCCTGCCCTCCTGCGGTACTGGCGAGAATTGAAATTGGGAAAGCGATGCCCCTAATCTCAGGCAAGGCATGGGGCATAGCCCCAAGAACCCTGACTTCGGCTGTCTCGTGGCGGCGCAGAGCCGGGTCTGCAGGCCAGAGCCTTAGAACCACAGGCCGACCTCGAATCGCCTCTGCAAAAACGGTGTCATTCGGGCGGAGGCCAAAATCGGGCAGGCTCGGCGGTACACTTGTGGAAAACCGGCTCCAACTATCCAGGATACGCTCGAGTGAGATGGGGTCGGGCGCGGTGAAATCCAGGTCGATCCCCACCGCCACCGCGCCATGCTCGAACAGGCGGTCCACCAGTTCGGCCATGTAGCTGCGGGGCCAGGGCCACGGCCCCAGGCGCGCCAGCGCCTCGGCATCGATATCGACGACGGCCACCGGTGCCTCCGTCGGCGTTTCGACCGGCATCAGGCGCTGATAGCTGTCAAAGACGCGGTCGCGCAGGGCCTCGACCACGGGCGGTGCCTGCCAGGCCAGCGCGCCCATCGCCGCCGTCACCAGCACCCCCCAGACCAGGCTCAGCCGCGCCATCGCGCGCTCCGCTCTGCACTTTCCAACACATCCCCCTTAACGCGCCGGCCGGGCACACCCACGTTTGATACGCACAGGCCGCCCCGGCCCCAACCCTTTCTTTCGATCCAGGCAGCTTCACGCCGAATGTGAAGGTTTTGTGAAATCTGCACGCGTTTGCCCTGCATCAAATCCCGCCCGGGCGCGCAGGGGCATGCAGATCGCAATAGCCCCCCATGCGGAGATGCAAGATGCTCGATGCCCGCACGACCCCGCGAACCACCCCGCGCCCGGCCGCCTCCGACAGCGCAACCGTGTCGCATCCCGCGCACCGGAATTCCGACCCGCTGATCACCGTGCGCGATCTGAACCTTTGGTATTCGGCCGAGGTTCACGCGCTGCAGGACATTTCGTTCGAGCTTTACCCGAACGAGGTTCTGGCCTTCATCGGCCCCTCGGGCTGTGGCAAATCAACGATGCTGAAGGCGCTGAACCGGATGCATGACATGACCCGCGGCGTCGAGATCACCGGCCATGTCGCGCTGGATGGGCAGGATATCCATGCCCGCGAGATCGACCCGCCGCTTCTGCGCCGCCGCTTCGGTTGGGTCGCACAGAAACCCAACCCCTTTCCGTCGTCGATCTGGCAGAACGTGGCCTATGGCCCGCGCATCCACGGGCTGATGGCCGACCGGGCCGAGCTCGAGGCGCATGTCGAAACCTGCCTCAGAAAGGCCCATCTCTGGGACGAGGTGAAGGACCGGCTGCACAGCGAAACCGGGCTCGACCTGTCGGGCGGGCAGCAACAGCGGCTGTGCATCGCCCGGGCACTGTCGACCCTGCCCGACGTGTTGCTGATGGATGAACCCACCGGGTCGATCGACCCGATCGCCACCGCCAAGGTCGAGGAACTGGTTCTGGAACTGAAGGCCGAGAAATCCATCGTCATCGTCACCCATTCGATGATGCAGGCACGCCGCGTGGCGGACCGGGTGGCCTTTTTCCACCTTGGCCGGTTGCTCGAAATCGGCCCGACCGAGGTGATGTTCACCGCGCCCGAAACGCCCGAGGCGCGCGCCTTCATCGAAGGCAGGTTCGGCTGAACGCCGTTACCGCGTCCAAAGCCTGTCGCCCTGGCGCGCCCGCGCCGGGGTGATCTCCAGCGCCCCGTCCGTGATCGTCAGGGCCAGCGCGCCGCTGTCCTGCAAAAGCGTGGCATCGAAGACCAGGCAACCCGGGTCGGCGTCGGGGCCTAGAACGCTGACCGGGGCGCGGCTCAGCACCGCGCGGGCGCGGTCGACGCCCGCGCCGAGGCCATGCTCGGCACCGGGCTCGGATATCACCACGATATCGGCCATCGTGCAGGCCTCGGCCGCGCCGCGCGCCGCACGCAGGCCCGCCCCGTGCCAGATCACCAGACCCGCGATCCCGCTCGTGGCCCCGGTGCCCGTCGCGCGCCAGCCCGGCCGCGCCGCCGCCTCGGGCTGGCCCGCCCGGTCGCCATCGTTTTCCAGCCAGATGCGCGCCACGAACCCATCGCCCCGGTCCCTGCTCAGCGTCCTGCCCTCCGGCGTCGTCACCCCGACCAGCCGCCCGGTATCGGCGATCAGAACCCCGGGTCGTTCACCGCCGGCCCAGATCCACAGCGCCGCCAGCACGGGCACCACCCCCGCCCAGCGCGCCCGCCCCTGCCACAGCAGGACCAACAGCGCCCCGAGGCTGATCAGCCCGAGAACCGGGGCCGGGGGCGCGGGCACCGCCTCGACCGCGCCGGGCATCGCCGCAACCTCGGAGGCGACCCTGAGGATCCACCGCAATCCGGCCTCCATCACCCAGAAGGCCAGATGGCTGAGCCCCAATGGCCAGAGCAACAGCGCAACCACCGCCGCCGGGATCACCACGCTGCCCATCACCGGAACCGTCATGAGGTTGGCCACCAACCCGTAGACGGCGATCTGGTTGAAATGCGCCGCCGCGAAGGGCGCCGTGGCGGCCCCCGCCACTGCCGAGGATATCACCAGCGCCGCCACCCCGCGCAGCCATCCCGGCAGGCCCGTCATCACCTGGCCGTCCCTGAGCGCCGCGAACACCCCCACCAGTGCCGCCGTGGCCGCAAACGACATCTGGAACCCCGGCGACATCAGGGTTTCGGGCCGGTGTGCAAGCACGATCAGCGCCGCGATCGCCACCGATCTGAGCGTGATCGCCCGCCGGTCGAGCAGAACTGCCAGAAACATCACCGCCACCTGGATGAAGGCGCGTTCCGTCGCCACGTTGCCGCCCGACAAGGCAAGGTAGAACGCCCCCGCCACCAGCGCGACCAGCGCGGCCCATTTGCGGATCGGATAGCGCAGCGCGATGGCCGGGATCAGCGCCAGCCCGAAGCGCAGCGCGCCATAGATGAACCCGGTCAACAGCCCCATATGCAGGCCCGATATCGCCAGAAGATGGGCGATATTGGCGTCGCGCATGTTGTCGATCGACCCCCGGTCCAGCCCGCTGCGATCCCCGGTCAGAACGGCCGCGGCAAACGCCCCTTCCTGCCCCGGGATGCGGGCGCGGATCGCATCGCTCAACCGCATCCGGGCGTGAAACAGCCACGCCGCCCCCGGCGCCCGCGGCTCCAGCAGCATCACGGGCGCGCGGGTATAGCCAACCGCGCCCAGCCCAAGGAACCAGGCATGGCGCTGAAAATCGAAACCGCCCGGTTCGGCCGGGCCCGAGGGCGGGCCCAGATGCCCGGTCAGCATCACCACGGCCCCCGGCACCGGGTCGGTTCCCTCGATATCGCCATGCAGCGACACCCGCACCCGGTGCGGTGTCTCATCGGGCGCCATCCGGTCCAGCCGCACCCGGTCAAGCGTGATCCGGGCCGCGTCCGAGGCGGACCGGTCGATCGCCACGACCCGGCCCTCGATGGCCCCGTAAAAACGGTAGTCGAGCACCGGACCGGCGACGGCATGGGCCCTGAGCCCCGCCAGCATGAAACCGGCCACGATCAGCGCCAGCCCCAGCGCCAGCGGCGCGGCCCCCTCGCGCCAGCGCCGCGCGGCGGCGATCGCGGCAAGGCCCAGGGCCAGCGCCAGCGCATAGGCGGCAAGGCCGGGCTCACGCGCGAGTGCGAAATAGAACCCGACCCCCAGCCCCAGCGCCACGGCCGACCAGGGCATCAGCGCGCCGCGCTGGCCCTGTTGCAGGGCGTTCAGCACCGCAAGGGGTCGGTCGAGGGCCATCCTGCCTCCCCACCCGCCGCCGGTCTTGCGCTTGCAGGGGCGGGTTTGTAAGCCGCCCCTGTCTTGCCGGAAACATGCTTTCCAAATGGTTAACAAGCGGACGACAGCCCGCGCACTTCGACATGACGGGCGACAGCCCGTGCATCTGAACATCACGGGCCGCGCGCCTGCGACACTGGGGGTCCCATGGCCGAAACCGCACCCGTCATCACCCGCTTCGCGCCCTCACCCACCGGGTTCCTGCATATCGGCGGGGCGCGCACGGCGCTGTTCAACTGGCTTTACGCGCGCGGGCGCGGCGGCAAGTTCCTGCTGCGCATCGAGGATACCGACCGCGCCCGGTCGACGCCCGAGGCGACGCAGGCCATTCTCGACGGGCTGACCTGGCTCGGCCTCGACTGGGACGATGAGGCGATCAGCCAGTTCGCCCGCGCAGATCGCCATGCCGAGGTCGCGCGCGCGATGCTGGAGAACGGCACCGCCTATAAATGTTTCTCGACGCAGGACGAAATCGCCGCCTTCCGCGACGCCGCCCGCGCCGAAGGCCGGTCGACCCTGTTCCTCAGCCCCTGGCGCGATATGCCCGAGGCCCGTCACCCCGATGCCCCCTATGTGATCCGCCTGAAGGCGCCGCGCGACGGCGAAACCGTGATCGAGGACGCGGTGCAGGGTCGTGTCACGGTCCGCAATGACCAGCTTGACGACATGATCCTGCTGCGCTCGGACGGCACGCCCACCTACATGCATGCGGTGGTGGTGGACGATCACGACATGGGCGTGACCCATGTGATCCGGGGCGACGACCACCTCAACAATGCCGCGCGGCAAACCCAGGTCTATCGCGCGATGGGCTGGCCGGTGCCGGTCTGGGCGCATATCCCGCTGATCCACGGGCCTGATGGCAAGAAACTGTCGAAGCGCCACGGCGCGCTCGGCGTGATGGACTATGCCGCGATGGGCTACCCCCCTGCCGCCATGCGCAACTACCTGGCGCGACTCGGCTGGAGCCACGGCGATGACGAATTGTTCGACGATGCCCGGGCGCGCGACTGGTTCGACCTGTCGGGCATCGGCAGATCACCCGCCCGGCTTGACCTGAAAAAGCTGGAAAATGTCGCGGGCTGGCACATCGCCCGGATGGAGGATGCCGACCTTGTGGCCGAGATCGACCGGTTTTGCGCCATCACCGGGCAGCCGCCGCTTTCGCAGGCGCAGAAAGACGGGCTGATGGCGGGCCTCTATGCGGTGAAAGAGCGCGCCAAGTCGATCCCCGACCTGATCGAAAAAGCCCAGTTTATCCTGGGGTCCCGGCCCTTTACCCCCGATGAGAAGGCGGCGCAGGCGCTTGATCCGGTATCCCGTGGTATACTGAATGAATTGACCGCGCAGTTGCAGAATGCTAACTGGTCCAAGGACACGCTGGAGGCGATCCTGACCGGGGTTGCAGACGGCCACGGGTTGAAATTCGGCCAGTTGGCGGCGCCCCTCAGGGCCGCGCTTTCAGGCCGCAGTGTCAGCCCCAGTGTTTATGACATGATGCTCGTCATTGGCCGGGAAGAAACGCTCGCCCGACTGACGGACGCCGCCGCCGGCGACGCCTGAGACGACGGGCAGGACCGGTCGGCAGCCAGAGATAACGCAGCGGGCCGCCCGATCAGGCCCGCCCTCGCGCGCAGCGATCCCCGCTGTCCGCCCGGCCACGTTGGAGAAGGGACGACCATGGCATATGACGACTCCAGAACCGCCACCTTGACCATCGATGGGCAATCCTTCGAGTTGCCGATCCATTCGCCCACCGCCGGGCCCGATGTGCTGGATATCACCAAGCTCTACGCGCAGGCGGGCGTGTTCACCCATGACCCCGGCTTCACCTCGACCTCGGCCTGCGAAAGCACGATCACCTATATCGACGGCAACAAGGGCGAGCTTCTGCACCGCGGCTACCCGATCGACCAGCTGGCCGAGAAATCGCATTTCCTCGAGGTCTGTTACCTGCTGCTCTACGGCAACCTGCCCTCGGCGTCCGAGCTTGAAACCTTCGAATACACCATCACCCGTCACACGATGATCCATGAACAGATGGGCAACTTCTTCCGCGGCTTCCGCCGCGATGCCCATCCGATGGCGGTCATGGTCGGCGTCGTCGGCGCGATGAGCGCGTTCTACCACGACTCGACCGACATCAATGACGAACGCCAGCGTGAAATCGCCTCGCACCGCCTGATCGCCAAGATGCCCACCATCGCGGCCTGGGCTTACAAATACACCATCGGCCAGCCCTTCGTGTATCCGCGCAACGATCTCGACTATGCGTCGAATTTCCTGCGCATGTGTTTCGCGGTCCCGGCCGAGGAATACGTGGTCAACCCGATCCTCGCCCGCGCGATGGACCGGATCTTCACGCTTCATGCCGATCACGAACAGAACGCCTCGACCTCGACGGTGCGGCTGGCCTCGTCATCCGGGGCCAATCCCTTCGCCTGTATCGCGGCCGGTATCGCCTGTCTCTGGGGCCCCGCCCATGGCGGCGCCAACCAGGCCTGCCTCGAGATGCTCAAGGAAATCGGCAGCGTCGACCGCATCCCCGAATACATCGCCCGCGCCAAGGACAAGGAAGATCCGTTCCGCCTGATGGGCTTCGGCCACCGCGTCTACAAGAACTTCGACCCGCGCGCGAAGGTGATGAAACAATCCGCCGACGAGGTGCTGGACCTTCTGGGCGTCGAGGACAACCCGATCCTGCAGGTCGCCAAGGAGCTTGAGAAACAGGCCCTCGAAGACCCGTATTTCGCCGACAAGAAACTGTTCCCGAATGTCGATTTCTACTCGGGCATCATCCTCGAGGCGATGGGGTTCCCGACCTCGATGTTCACCCCGATCTTCGCGGTTTCCCGCACGGTGGGCTGGATTTCCCAGTGGAAGGAACAACTGGCCGACCCGGCGATGAAGATCGGCCGCCCGCGCCAGCTTTATCGCGGGCCGACGATGCGCGATTACGTGGAAATCGAAAACCGCTGACCCGCGACAGGCGTGCAGGGTTCAAGGGCCGCCCCGACAGGGCGGCCTATTTTCATGTGCCGGCCATCACCGTCAGCGCCAGGAACCCGGCATAGCCCGCCAGCAGAACCGCGCCGTCCGCCCGGCTCAACCGCGCCCCGATCCAGGCCAGCACCAGGACCAGCGCCGTCGCCGCCAGCATCACAGGCAGGTCGCGCAGCACGATTTCCCCGGGCACCGCGCCGGGCGCCATCATCGCGGTCACACCGCCGATGCCCAGAAGGTTGAACAGGTTCGACCCAAGGATATTGCCAAACGCCACGTCCGCCTGCCGCCGCAGCGCCGCCATCACCGATGTGACAAGCTCGGGCAGCGACGTACCCACGGCCACGATGGTCAGCCCGATCACCGCCTCGCTGACCCCCAGACCCTGGGCCAGCATGACCGCGGCATCGACAAGGAACGCACCCCCCGCCACGACCAACACAAGCCCCGCCAGCGTCAGCGCGGCCACCCGCCAGACCGGGGCCGGGTCTTCCTGCGGCGCCTCGACCAGCGCCCCGCCCTCAGTCCCGCTGCGGATCGTCCAGATGAGATAGGCGGCCAGCAGCACGACAAGGATCACCCCTGACCAGCGCGGCATCGGCAACAGAACTGCCGCCAGCGCGAAGACCATCGTTCCTGCAGCCATCGCCGCGCCGTCGCGCCTGAGCGTCGCACGGTCCACCGCCATCGGCCAGAGCAGCGCCGACACCCCCAGGATCAACAGGATGTTGGCGATGTTCGAGCCCACGATGTTACCATAGGCAATGCCGGGCGACCCGATCAGCCCCGCCTGCACCGATGTCACCAGTTCCGGCGTCGAGGTGCCGATCCCCACCACGGTCACCCCGATCACCAATGGCGATACGCTCAGCCGTGCCGCCAGCCCCACCGCACCGCGCACCAGCATCTCGCCGCCGCCGCTCAGCAGCACCAGACCGCCCAGAAGCGGCGCCCAAATTCCCGCGATATCCATGCGTGATCCCTTCACGAACCTCAGCCGCAGATCACCTGCGCACCACCGCCTTTCAAGAGCCCGGCAGCGGGCGAAAAATATTTTTCCCGCCCCTCTTTGCGGGGCTTGAAACAGCGCCCGCGCCGCCCGATCTGCCCGATGCGCCGCGGGGCTGTCCCCGGCGCCTGTCCCAATGGAGGATAAACTCATGCGTCGTGTAGCAGCTGGTGCCCTGGTGGCGGTTCTGTTCGCGGCTCCGGCCCTGGCGGCCCTGTCCGATATCGATACCGACGGCGATATGCTGGCCTCGTTCGATGAACTGGTCGCGGTCTATCCCGACCTGACCGAAGAAACCTTCGCCGATCTCGACACCAATGCGGACGGTTTCGTTGACGAGGCGGAACTGACCGCCGCGATCGAGGCCGACCTGCTGGCCGCCCCGGCCCAGTAACCGGCCCAGTAACCGGGCCGGAAACCGGCGCGGCTGCTGCCCCTCGTCTGCCGCGCCGGTCGTGATCCGTCAGACCGAAAAAGGCCGCCCGGTCAGGGCGGCCTTTGCGGTTCGACAGCCGGCGCGCGCCCCGGTCAGAATGTCTCGAGCGTCAGCGTGGCCGAGCAGGTTCCCGGGCTGTAGGTGCCCACCCAGATGTCCCAGGTGCCGTTGACCGGGTTGAAGATGTCGATCGATGGATCGAAGCCGTTGCTGTCGTCGTTGAACCACCACTGGCCGGTGGAATCGTTGACCAGCAGCACCGTGTCGCAGCTGCCATTCACGCGGATGTTCAGCCGGCCATAGCCCTGCAGCCCGTCGATGGAGAACTCGAAATCCGGGCTCGAGATCACGTAACCCGTGTAATTGAAACCACAGTTCCTGAGCGACTGGTTGCCGCCGGCCACCACCGAGTAGCTGTTGGGCGACCACAGGTCCTGACCGTTGGTGTAATAGCCCTGCACGCCCGACAGCTGCCAGTTCGGGCAGGCCGTCGCCACGGATGCGCCGAGGCTCAGCATCAGGGCCGCACCGGCCAGACGCCAGAAAACGGTTGAAAACAATGCCATCCTTTTGTCCCTTCACGTTGAATTTTTGGGTGATCAGATAAACGCCCGGGTGTGCGATCCTGTCAATTTAAATTGACCCGGGGTAAGGGATGCCGCAGCGCCACCGCATTGGGCGAAATCGGGCCCGGCTTCGCTGAAAACCCCTTGAAATGCCGCCCCGCTTGCGCAGCTTTGCCACATTCGCCAGCCATCAAGGGTGCCGATCCGCGACCCGGACATAACCATAACCGCACCCGCACCCGCACGAGACCCGACCGAGGACGACCCGCATGAGCACCGACCCCCAGGACGCGCCGCGCAACCAGGCCAACCAGACCCGCGAGGAATGGCGCGACCACCTTGCGCGGATCGGGGCCGATCACGGGTTCTTCGACCGTGTCGCCGACCGGCATTCGGCGCTCTTCGTGCAGGAAAGCGATACTCTGGTGGTGTCCTTCGACCGGGCCGAACGGGCCTTTGCCGACACCAATGACGGGATGCCGATGGGGTTCGCGGCGGTCAAGCGCCGCCAGTTGTCCCTACTCAGCATCCTGTCCTCCGGCCGCACCTGGTTCCGCGATCCCGATCTTTACGATTTTTTCGACGGGCTGACCGAACAGGGGTTTTTCGAAAGCTTCCGGCGCGTTGTGTTCCTGGGGATCGGGCCGATGTGCGGCTTTGCGGCCTGCGCCTTCTCCAAGGCCTCGCCCGGGGCCTCGGTGCTGGCCGCAGCACCGGCTGCGACCGTCTCGGTCGACCGGGCCGGGTTCGACCAGCGTTTTCGCGCCTTCCGCAAGTTCGATTTCTCGAACCGCTACGCCTACGGGCCCGAGGCGATGCAAAGGGCGGGAAAATCCTTTCTTATCTTCGACCCCTATGACCCCGTCACCTCGGCCCATGCCGCGCAGTTCCAGGGCAGCCATATCGCCCGCGTGCCGATCCGCTGGTTCGGGCCCGAACCGCAAAGCTTCTTCGATTCCGGCGACATCACGGTGCCGTTCCTGCGGTTCCTCGCCCGGGGCACCCTCAACGAGGCGCGCATCCTCGACCGGTATCGCGACATCCGCCGCAACCATCCGGGCTACCTGATGCGGCTGGCCGAAAAGGCGCAGGCCCGGGGCCAGTTCGATCGTGCCATCGTGGTGGCCCGCCATGGCGCCAGGGCCACCGGTGCCCCCGAATTCGACGCGCTGCTGGCCGCGCTCGGCGCCGAGCCGGAGGCCGAAACCACCAGCGCCAGCGCCAGCGCCGACGCGGTCTAAAGCCCGCCCACCTCCTTCAAAAGCGCCACGACCCGGTCCACCCCGTCCCCGTTGCGCAGGTTCGCCATGACGTAGGGCCGCGCGCCCCGTGCGCGCGCCGTGTCCTGTTCCAGCAGGTCGCGGTCCACCCCGACATGCGGGGCCATGTCGGTTTTGTTGACGATCAGGATATCCGACCGCGTCACCCCCGGCCCCTTCTTGCGCGGAATGTCCTGCCCCGCACAGGTGTCGATGACATAGATCGTGACATCGGCCAGTTCGGGCGAGAATGTAGCGGCCAGGTTGTCGCCCCCGGATTCGATGAAGATCACGTCGAGATCGGGGATCGCCGACCGGAACGCCGCCACGGCAGCCAGGTTGATCGAGGCGTCCTCGCGGATCGCGGTATGGGGGCAGCCCCCCGTTTCCACCCCCTTGATGCGGTCTGCGGGCAGCACCTGAGCGCGCAGCAGAAACTCGGCATCCTCGGCCGTGTAGATGTCATTGGTGATGACGGCGACCGAATAGGCGTCGCCCATCGCGCGGCACAGCTTTTCCGTCAGCGTGGTCTTTCCCGCGCCCACCGGGCCGCCGATGCCCACGCGAAGAGGTCCGTTCCTGGTGTCCATACGCATCTCCTGGCTGATCGGGCAAACTCAACCACGCGGCGCGTCCCCGGGCAAGCGCGGGTCAAGCACCGACAGCGCCAGCGTCAGGGTCGTGCGGATCTGGGCCCCGGGCAGACCCGCCGCACGCTGGCCCAGCGCAAGCCCGATCTGGTCGGCCAGAAACCGCGCGGCCACCGCGTCGGGCAGATCACGGGCCCCGTCGCCCGCAGCCCGGCGGGCGGCAAAGAATGCCGCGAAAGCCGCCTGCGTCCCGGCCTCGATCGCATCAACCTTTGCACGGGTCTGCGGCCCGAGCCGGTGCCGCGCGGCCAGCATCTTGTGATAGACGCATCCGGTGGCCATGTCCGGCGCATCGGCGGCGAAATCGACCAGTGCCGCCAGCGTTTCCGTCAGCCCGTCCCCCCGGGCCAGCACGGACCCCAGCACCGCCTGCAGCCTCTCGGCATACCGATCCAGCACCGCCTCCATCAGGCCATCCTCGCTGCCGAAGGCGCGATAGACCGACGGTTTGGAGACGCCCGCCATCTGGCAGATCGCGTTCAGCGACACATCCACCGGGTCCTCACGCCAATAGGCGTTCATCGCGGTCTCCAGCACCTGGTCGGCATCCATCGTGCGCGGGCGGCCCCTGGGGGATTTCTGATCGTCATCGGACATTTTGTTACCAGTTGGTATTTTTTTCTTGACGGCACTGTCCTGATTTAGATACCACCCGGTTCATAAACCGGCAAGCGGTCTGTCGAACCCGGCAAGGCCCAGCCCGAAAACCCAGGAGACCGACCATGCGAACCACCCTACTGGCCGCCGCGGTGGCGACCGCCGCCCTGCCCGGCCTTGCAGTCGCCGATGACATCGACACGGTGCGCGCCTTCTACACCGACGTTCTGAGTGCCCCGGCCGAAACCACCTCGGACCGCTACTTCGAACTGTTCTCGCCCGATGTCGTCTCGATCCCGACGCCGCCGGGCGGCGAAGGCGCGCAAGGCATGCTCAACACCATCGCCTTTCTGGGCCAGGTCGTGCCCGATCTGACCTGGGCACCGGAAGAGATCATCGAGGTGGGCGATGGCCGGTTCGTGGTGCGCGGCCGGGCAACCGGCACACCGGTCGGGCCGTTCTTCGGCGTCGACCCGGCCACGGGCAACAGCTTCGACATCATGTCGATTGACATCGTCACGCTCGAGGATGGGCTGATCAGCCATATCTACCACCTCGAGGACTGGACCGGCGCGGTCGCGCAACTGACCGCCCAATAGGCGCATCCACAGGGGCGGCTGGCGCAGGCCGCCCCTTGCCGGGGGATCGGCCCTCGCCTAAACCACCCTCCGACGCGAACGGAGGCCCAGATGCTCGACCTCAGCTATGACAGCCCCAAACCCAAGGTCATCGCAGGCGCGAAACACGATTGGGAACTTGTGATCGGCATGGAGGTGCACGCCCAGGTCGCCACCCGGGCGAAACTGTTTTCCGGCGCCTCGACCCGGTTCGGTGCCGAACCCAATGCCAATGTGGCCTTTGTCGACGCCGGCATGCCCGGTATGCTGCCCGTCATCAACGAGGCCTGTGTGGCGCAGGCGGTGCGCACCGGGCTTGGGCTGAAGGCCGAGATCCACCTGACCTCGGCCTTCGACCGCAAGAATTACTTCTATCCCGACCTGCCGCAGGGCTACCAGATTTCCCAGCTCTACGCGCCCATCGTGGGCGAGGGCGAAGTGCTGGTGGAACTGGGTGACGGCACGGCGCGGCTGGTGCGCATCGAACGCATTCACCTGGAACAGGATGCGGGCAAATCGATCCATGACATGGACCCTGCGCTGTCCTTCGTCGACCTCAACCGCACCGGGGTGGCGTTGATGGAGATCGTCTCCCGCCCCGATATCCGCGGGCCCGAGGAAGCCGCGGCCTATGTCGCCAAGCTGCGCCAGATCATGCTCTATCTCGGCACCTGCGACGGCAACATGCAGAACGGCAACCTGCGCGCCGACGTGAACGTGTCGGTCTGCCTGCCCAGCGCCTACGAGAAATACCGCGAAACCGGCGATTTCTCTCATCTGGGTACGCGGTGTGAGATCAAGAACATGAACTCCCTGCGCTTCATCCAGCAGGCCATCGAACACGAGGCCCGCCGCCAGATCGCCATCGTCGAGGGCGGCGGCAAGGTCGAACAGGAAACCCGCCTCTACGATCCCGACAAGGGCGAAACCCGGTCGATGCGCTCCAAGGAAGAGGCGCATGATTACCGCTACTTCCCCGACCCCGACCTTCTGCCGCTGGAGATCGAGCAGGCCTGGGTCGATGACATCGCCGCCGCCCTGCCCGAACTGCCCGACGCGAAAAAGGCCCGCTTTATCGGTGACTATGGGCTGAGCGATTACGACGCCAGCGTGCTGACCGCCGATCTGGACGCCGCCCATTTCTTCGAGGCCACGGTGGCCGCAGCAGGCGACGG
Source organism: Paracoccaceae bacterium (assembly GCA_024742455.1). Taxonomy (GTDB): domain Bacteria; phylum Pseudomonadota; class Alphaproteobacteria; order Rhodobacterales; family Rhodobacteraceae; genus JANSYL01. Next base: position 359,623 of record JANSYL010000001.1, read on the forward strand.
AAAGCTCGCCGCCAACTGGGTCATCAATGAACTTTTCGGACGGCTGAAGAAGGAAGATCACGACATCGCGGATTCCCCGGTCAGCCCGGACCAACTAGGCAAGATCATCAAGCTGATCACGTCCGACGCGATCTCGGGCAAGATCGCCAAGGACCTGTTCGAGATCGTCTACACCGAAGGCGGCGACCCCGACGACATCGTCGAGGCGCGCGGCATGAAACAGGTGACAGACACCGGCGCCATCGAGGCCGCAGTGGACGAGATCATCGCCCAGAACCCCGACCAGGTGGCGAAAGCGAAACAGAACCCGAAACTGGCCGGCTGGTTCGTGGGACAGGTGATGAAGGCCACCGGGGGCAAGGCGAACCCGAAGGCGGTGAACGAGATCGTGTCCGAAAAACTCGGACTCTGAAGCCCGGTTTTCGGACGCGGATCCCTGCGCGGCAACATATTGCACGGCAATCGGTGAGAACGGCACCCGGTGGCTATTCTGGGTGCCCACCACCCACAAGTTGGTGGCACAGTCTCTGGCGGCGCAGCGGCGTGGCACAGAACCCAAGCAATCGAAAGACCGCCATACGGCCCGTCAGGCCAGCGGAATGCCAAAGCCAAAATAACGGCCCGTCCTGACACAAGCGCACAGAAACAACCCTGATCGCCCCGCCCCGTGCAGCCATCGCGTATGCACGGGGTGTGTACAGGTTGTGCACGGGCTGTGACGCCCCGCGCGGGGCCTTACGGGCGGATGGTCAGCGCCAGCGCGTGGATCTGGGCCACCAGGTCGCGTCCAAGCGCCCCATGCACGGCGCGGTGTTTCTCGATCCGGCTGAGCCCGGCGAAAGCCTCGGCCTCGATCATCACGCGGAAATGGCTTTCACCGCCCTCCTGAAACCCGGCATGGCCGCGATGCGCCTCGCTCTCGTCCACCACGTCCAGAACGCTCGGCGCGAAGGCCGCCTCCAGTCGCTCCACAATTTTTTCTGCACGTGTCATCAATTCGCACTCCTCAGCCCTTCACCTTGGCCGCCAAAACCCTAAACTCACGCTTCCGAGTCGAGAAGGGGAGCCCCATGACCGACAGAAACCCGTTCAATTTCGACCTGCGCGTGTCGACCGACAAGAAGAAACGTCGCAACGGGCGGCGCGGCATGTCGGGCGCGTTCGAGACGTCGCAACGGCAATGCGAACATGAGGGCTGCACCGAGGCGGGTCAGTATCGCGCGCCGAAAAGCCCGGACAACCTGGATGATTTTTTCTGGTTCTGCCGCGACCATGTGCGCGAGTACAACCTGAAATGGAACTTTTTCGACGGCACCACCGAGGCCGAGATCGAGGCGCAGCTGGACCGCGACCGGGTCTGGGACCGGCCCACGAAACCGTTCCGGAAATCGGTCGAGGAACGGGCCTGGGCGCGGCTGGGTGTCGATGACGCCCACCAGGTTCTGGGCGAGAACGCCACCCGCAACCCGGGCCGCAACGGGATGGCGGCCGGGCGGAAACTGCCGCCCACCGAACGGCGCGCCATCGAGATCCTCGAGGCGCGGGATTCCATGACCAAGGCCGAGATCCGGAAATCCTACAAGGCGCTGATCAAGGTCCTGCATCCCGACATGAACGGCGGCGACCGGTCCGACGAGGAACGCCTGCAGGAGGTCGTCTGGGCCTGGGACCAGATCAAGGACAGCCGCAATTTCGCCGACTGACGGGCGGGCCGTGCCATTGGACGAGGGGGGGTGATCAGGATTGAGCACCCCGGGTAAGCCATTGATAAAAAGTCGCAAATGCGTTTCTGACAGCATGTCGTCAACCGATACCGCGCTGCCTGCACCCCATGCCGCCCCATAGCGTGACCACGCTGATCCTCGGCGCCGGCGCGGCGGGGCTGATGTGCGCGGGTTTTACCGGGCCAGACACCCTTATCGTCGACCATGCCAAGGCGGCGGGCGAGAAAATCCGCATCTCGGGCGGGGGTCGCTGCAATTTCACGAACCTGGGCTGTGCGCCCGAGAATTTCCTGGGCGAAAACCCGCATTTTCCCAAATCCGCGCTCAGCCGGTATACCCAGTGGGATTTCATCGACCTCGTCGACCGCCACCGCATCGCCTGGCACGAGAAAACGCTGGGCCAATTGTTCTGCGATACCTCTTCGAAGGGTATCATCGCGATGCTTCTGGCCGAGGCGGCGGAGGCCGAGCTTTGGCTCGGCACCGAAATCATCGAGGTCGCGCATGCCGGTGGCCGCTACCGCGTGACGCTTGAGCGAGAGGGGCGGCGCATCACCGTCGGCGCCCGCAACCTCGTGCTGGCCACGGGCGGCAAGTCGATCCCGAAGATGGGGGCCACCGGGCTTGCCTATCGCATCGCCGAACAGTTCGGCCACCGCATTACCGAAACCCGCCCCGCGCTGGTGCCGCTGACCTTCGACGGCCCGCGCAAGACGGTCTTCGCGGCGCTGTCGGGTGCCTCGGCCCCGGTGCGCGTGGCCTGCAATGGCGCGGCCTTCGAAGAGGCGATGCTGTTCACCCATCGCGGCCTGAGCGGGCCTGCGGTTCTGCAGATCTCATCCTACTGGCGCGAGGGGGACAGCCTGGCCGTGACTTTCCGGCCGGACGAGCGCCTGTTCGATCTTCTGCGGGACCGGCGGCAGAGCGACGGCGCAAAGGAGGTGGCGACCATCCTTGCCGACCTGCTGCCGAAGAAACTGGCCTATCACCTTGCCGCCGAGATCGGGGTGACTGGCCGGATCGGGGACCAGTCCGACGCGGCGCTGAAAACCCTTGCCGATGCGCTGACCCGGTGGGAGGTGACGCCCACCGCCTCCGAAGGGTATCGCACGGCCGAGGTGACGCTGGGCGGGATCGCGACGGATGGGATCAGTTCCAAGACGATGGAAAGCAAACTCATACCCGGCCTGTTCCTGATCGGTGAGGCGGTGGATGTGACCGGCTGGCTGGGCGGGTACAATTTTCAGTGGGCCTGGGCCTCGGGCGCGGCGGCCGGGCGCGCCATCGCGGCACGTTGATCAGGCCCGCCAGAAGGCGGCGGTGAACAGCACGAACACCGCCATCAGCTCCAGCCGTCCGATCAGCATCGTGACGGCCAGGATCCATTTCGCCGGATCGTTGAGCCCCGCGAAATTGCCGGCGGGACCGATCTCGGGGCCAAGGCCCGGCCCGATATTGGCCAGCGCCGCCGCCGCGCCGGACACCGCGGTGATCACGTCAAGCCCGGTCAGCGCCAGAAGCACCGACACCACCCCGAGCGTCACGAAGAACAGTGCGAAGAAGGCCATCACCGAGGACACGACATCATCGGCCACAGGACGGCCTTCGTAGCGGGGTTCGAATATGCCATGGGGGGCGTAGAGGCGGCGCACCTGGGTCGAGACCGAGGCAAACAGAAGCTGGTAGCGGAACACCTTGATCGAGCAGGATGTCGACCCCGCGCAGCCCCCGATCAGACCCGCAAGGAAAAGGACCGTCACCGCGACCGGACCCCATTGGTTGTAATCGGCGCTGGCATATCCCGTGCCGGTGACGATGGAGACGGTGTTGAACAGCGCCTTGCGGATCGCCAGTTCGCTGGTCGAGCCGACGAAGATGTTGAGATAGATCGCCATGCCGACCGACAGCACCAGAACGGTCACAAGAAAGGCGCGGATCTGGCTGTCGGCCCAGATCGGCGTGGCGCTGCCCGCCAGAAGCTGCACGTAGCGCACGAAGGGAAGTGCAGCGAGCAGCATGAAGACGACGCCGGTATATTCGACCCCTGCCCCGAGCCCGCCGAACGAGGCATCGTAATTGGCAAACCCGCCGGTGGCGATGGTGGTCATGGCATGCACGATCGCGTCGAAGGCATCGAGCCCCATCGCCGCATAGGTCAGCGCGGCGGCAGCCGTCAGCGCAACGTAGATCACCGAGATCGAGGTGGCGATTTCGGTGGCGCGCGGCAGGATTTTCCCGAAAGTGTCGAAGCCTTCGGAGCGGAAGATCTGCATGCCGCCCACGCGCAGTTCCGGCAGGAAGGCCATGGCGACCACGATGATGCCGATGCCGCCGAACCATTGCAGCAGCCCACGCCAGATCAGGAGCCCCTCGGGCATGGTGTCGAGGCCGGTGAACACGGTCGAGCCGGTCGTGGTCATGCCCGACATTGCCTCGAAAAACGCGTCGACGAACCGCGCCTCGGTCGCGCCCAGAACAAAGGGGATCGCCCCGAAAATCGGCAGCACGAACCAAAGGCCGGAGGTCATCAGGAAGGTCTGCTGGATGCTGAGCCGTTCGGTTTCGGCATTGGCGCTGGCGATGGTGACCAGAAGGCCGATCATGGTTGTGATCGCGGCGGATTCGGCGAAGGCGCCCCAATGCCCGTTTCCTGCGATCAGGTCGGTCAGAAGCGGAATCAGCATGGACACGCCCAAAGCCGTGACCAAAAGGCCGATCACATGGCAAACCGGGCGCAGGTCGAACATGGGCCGGAGCGTTGGGCCGACGCCCCTGCCTTGTCAAGTTCGGGTCAGGCCGGGGGCGTTCGGCCCGGTCAGCCGCGGTGGATCAGCGTCGCGAAGATCTGCGGGTCGAGGCTGGCCTGGTCAAAGGTCGGCCCCTCGACCAGCACGCTGATCGCATCGTGGGAATGCAGGCTTTCCTGGTGGCTGGCCACGACGCGGAAATCGCCCACGCGCGGATCGCGCTGCAACTGTTCGGCGAACAGACGCGCGGCGTCTTCGACGAAGATCGGGTTGGCCGCGTTCAGTTCGGCGAAGGCCTGTTCGTCCTCGCGCTTGACCATCACCTGGGTTTCGGTGGGCACGGCGGCGCGGGCCATGTCGATCAGGTCCTCGAACCACAGGCAGTCGGCATCGCAATTCACCTCGACCGACAGGCGCGCGACGGAGCGCTGCGAATGCGGTGTCGCCAGCTGGTTGCGGGTAACGCGGGCATGTTCGCTGAGCTCCAGCGAGCAGGGACAGGTCGAGGAATAGACATAGTCGAGATGCACGAGTTTCTGGCGGACCCCGTCGCGTTCGACCAGTTCCAGCGCGATATCGTAATACTGATAGCCCGACAGCCCCGAGCGCAGGCTGTCCACGCGGGCCGGAAAGCTGAGCCGCATCTGGATGCGGGCATCAAAGCTTTCGAGGTCGGATTTGTAATCGTCGAGCGCCGCTTCGATCACGCCGAAGCTGAAGGTCTTGTCGGCATGGGCATAGAAGGACCGCATGATGCGGCTCATGTTGATGCCCTTCTTGTCGGCATCGAGGCTGACGGTGCCGGTGACCGAGGTTTCCAGGGTCAGGTCGCCATTGTCGCGGGTGTGGTAGTTGATCGGAAGGCGGAAATTGGAAATGCCCACGTGCTGGATCTGTCGGTTGGCGCCCCGGATCAGCGAGGATGGCCCGTTCTGCAGGTCGGGCATGGTGGCCTTGTAGGCGTCATCGACGCGGAACTCGGCCGGGTAGCTGCGGGCGAAGACAGGGTATGCGCCGACGTCCTCGGCCGCGTCCTCGCGCAGGCGCGCGACCGCCGGGTCGAGCGCGGCGATCTCCGCCTCGGAGGCGGTTTCGGCCCAGGCCTTCAGGCGCGCAAGCGCGGTTTCGGCCTCGCTCAGCGTCGGCGCTTCGGTCACGTGGACGTTCATCGGTTATTCCCCTCGGTCTGGGCGATCCAAGCATATGGGGCGCGCGCCGGATGTTCCAATTCTTGTATTGCAGGTATTTTACGCTAGCGCGGCGAAATGGATCACTTTTCAGGGGTTTATTTGCGATACCGGGCCACGAAACCGGACAGGATGCGTTCGGGCACGGTAATGGTTTCGGCGAGGCAGGCTTCGGTCAGGGCGTCGGCATCGGCGGGGTCGAAATAGCCGCGATCACGGTAGATGGCGATCCTTTGGGCAAAGTTCTCGCCCTGCGCCTCGGGGTGGAACTGGGTGGCGTAAACATTGCGGCCCGCGCGGATCATCTGGAACGGGCAAGGGCCGGAGGCCACGAGATGGACCGCGCCGTCGGGCAGCGCCTCGACGGCCTCCTTGTGGCCCACCAGCGCGCGGAACCCGGACGGCAGGTCCGCCAGCAGCGGATCCCTGGCGCCATCTTCGGTCACCGTGCAGTCGACACCGCCGATGGGTTCGCCATAGCGCCCCTTTCCCACCGGCGCGCCGAGGGTGTGGCCGAGGATGCCCATGCCATAACAGCACCCCAGGAAAGGCATGTCGCGCGCCAGCACGTCTGGCATCAGCGCGAGGATATCGGCCTCGATCCGCGCCTCGATCGGTGTTTTCCTGTCGGGCGGATCACTGATGCAGCCCGGCCCGCCGCCGACGATGATCCCCGCGTAATCATCGAGGTTGAGGGATGGCAGGGGCGCCTGGTCGAGCCGCAGGCGATGCACATCGTCCCCGGCCAGCCCGCCGCACGCCACAAGTGCGCCGAATTCCTCGTGGGCGGCTTCGTCCTCGGGGCGCAGCTGCAGGACGAGGAACCGGCTCATGCCACCGCCTCCCGCAGGGTCAGCGGCTTGCGCATCACCGCGTTCGGAATGGCGACGCCGCCGCGATCGACGCTCTGGCGCGCCACGAGATGCCAGCCCCGGCGCATGAAGAACCGTTCGGCAAGCTTGCTGGCCTCGGTCTCAAGCACGCGGCACCCGGCGACCCGCGCGCGCCCCTCGATGACGGCATAAAGCACCTCGGCCACCCCCCGGCCCATCTGTTCGGGGGCGACATAGGCAAAGTCGAGAAACCCGGTGCCGGTGTTGATCGTCATGAATCCCGCGGGCGTGCCATCACATTCGGCCACGATCGTGTCGGCCACGGTCAGCCGCGCCACCCATTCCGACCCCTCGGGGATCGCGGGCGACCATGCCGCGCGTTCGCGTTCGGAATAATGATCCTGCGCCCCGTCCCGCACCGCACGGTGAAAGATCTGCGCAAGCGCCGGTGCATCCCCGTCGCGATAAGGCCGGATCAACAACCCGTTCATGCCGCCCCCGGGGCCGCCGCCAGCGCCGCGTGCAGATCGGCGATCAGGTCATCGGCGTCCTCCAGCCCCACCGACAGGCGCAGGGTACCGGGCGTGATGCCCAGTGCGGCGCGCTGATCCTCGGTCAGGCGCTGGTGGGTGGTGGTGGCGGGGTGGGTGATGATCGACTTCGCATCGCCAAGATTGTTGGAAATGGTGATCAGCTTCAGCGCGTTCAGCACGGCGAAGGCCGCCGCCTGCCCGCCCTTAACCTCGAGCGCGATGACGGTGCCGCCCTGTTCCATCTGGCGCATCGCCAACGCGTGCTGCGGGTGGGACGAGAGGCCGGGAAAGATCACACGGGCCAGTGCGGCATGCCCGTCCAGCGCCTGCGCGATCCGCAGCGCCGTGGCCGCCTGCGCCCGGCAGCGCAAGTCCACCGTTTCCAGCGATTTCAAAAGCACCCAGGCGTTGAAGGGCGACATCGCCCCGCCGGTGTGCTTGGCATAGGGTTCGATGGTCTTGCGGATGAAGTCGCGGGTGCCGAGCACGACACCGCCCAGGCACCGCCCCTGCCCGTCGATATGCTTGGTGGCCGAATAAATCACCACATCGGCGCCCAGCCCGATCGTGTCCTGAAACACCGGCGTGGCAAAGACATTGTCGACGATGACGGCGGCGCCCGCGGCATGGGCGATATCGGCCACGGCGGCGATATCGATCACCTCGAGCACGGGGTTCGAGATCGACTCGAAGAACACCGCCTTCGTGCCGGGCCGGACTGCGGCGCGCCAGGCGTCCAGATCGGTGCCATCGACAAATGTCACCTCGACCCCGTAGCGCGGCAGGATTTCCTCGAGGATGTAGAGGCACGATCCGAACAGCGCCCGTGCCGCGACCACGTGATCGCCCGCCTTCAGCATCGCCGTCAGCGCGGCGTTGACGGCGGCCATGCCGCTGGCGGTGGCGAATGCATCCTCGGCCCCTTCCAGCGCCGCGATCCGATCTTCGAACATGCGCACGGTGGGGTTGCCGTAGCGGGCGTAGATATATTCATCCGGCCCGGCCTCGATGAACCGCGCCTCGGCCGCTTCGGCGCTGTCATAGACGAAGCCCTGCGTCAGGAAGAGCGCCTCGCTCACCTCGCCATACTGGCTGCGTCTTGTCCCGGCATGAATCGCGCGGGTGCGCGGCTTCCAGGACGGGTTCGGGGTGGTATCCTTCATTCCCCGGTCTCCTTTGCCCTTGGCGCGGACAAAAAAGCCCCCGCGCCTGCCATGGCCGGGGGCTACGCCTGCGCGGGCGTCTTCCTCGACCTCTTTAGCGGTATGTTTCGCGTGGCCCGCAATCCGGTTCACAAATCGCCACGGGGAACGGCCTACGCCGCGCGGCGGCAGGGGTCAAGCGGGCGCGCCCGCGTCACGGAAATGTCGCAAGAGGTTCACCCAAATGTTGCGGAACCTGCGTATCCGCGCCTCAACGGCTGGTAGGGGCAGGCCATGGCGTTGATACGGGTAGATGCCGATGTGACGGGATTGTCCGGGCTGGCCGGGCTGGGCGCCGCCCTTGCCGGCCTGCCGCGCGCCGCATCGGTGACGATCATGACGCACGGGTTGCGCTTTGATCCGGCCGATCCCGAACATGACCCGCATACCCATATCCTGTCCTTCACCCCCCGCGCCTGCTGGAAGGCGGTAAGCTGGCCACGCCACCTGCATCTGGACCGGCAGGCCGACCGGCTGGGCATCGCCTTTGGCTGGCCGGCCCGGGGCGCGCTGCCTGCCGTTGCTGCCCGCGCCTTCGACGCAGGCGCCGCGATGGGCCGCCTGGTCCAGGAAATCCAGCGCCGCCGGCCCGATCTCAAGGTCAGCATCATCGCTCATTCGCTTGGCGTGCGGGTGGCGCTGACGGCGGTCGCGGCCCTGCCGCCCGGAGCGGTGCACCGGCTGATCCTGTTGTCGGGCGCCGAATACCTGGCCACGGCGGCGGCCGCTTTCGCCCATGCCGCGCCCGGGGGGACACGGGTTCTGAATGTCGGCAGCGGCGAGAACGCGGTTTTCGACGGGCTGTTCCGGCTCTGCGTTCCCGCGCCGCTGCGCGATGACCGTACGGTGGCCGCGGGCCTGCCCGACCGGCCGGGCTGGACCGATCTGCGGGTCGACAATGCAGGCCACCGGCAGGTTCTGCGCGATTTCGGGGTGCGCACCCGGGCGCCGGTGACACGGGTCTGCCATTGGTCCACCTATCTCAGGCCCGGTCTTTTTGCCCTGTACCGCCGGGTGCTGGACCCCGAGGCGCCCGGTTTCCTGACGCGCCTGGATGCAGCGCTGGACGCGGCCGGACGCCCGCCGCGGAGGGATGCAGGCGTCATGGGTGTCGTGGCCGGGGCGGTCATGCCCACCCTGCTGCGGCCCTGATCATGGCCCTGCGGCACGCCGGGACGGCATCGCACGGGGGAAAACCCCACCCCGCTCAGCCGGTGCTTTCTTTCCCGGCCAAACCCTTCTAGTCTGTCTGCGCTGCCGCAGGCGCAGCCCGCAAACGACCATGGACGACCGATGAGTTCCAGCTTTCTGCAAGGCGTCGCCTTTTTCGCGCTGACGATCGTGATCCTCGGCGCCATCTTCGGCGGGTTCGGGGCCCTTTGAGCATGGCGAAACGGTTCGGAGGAGAATTCAGCCCGACCGGCCAGCGCGCCGATGGCACGGCGCGTGAAATGGTCACCGCCGAACGCATCAGCGTGGCCAGTTTCAAGGGCCGCAAGCCGCAGCGCCACGCCGCCAAGATCAACCTGTTCTTCATCCTGCCGCTGGCGGTGATGTTTACCGCCTTCTTCCAGACCGTGACCGCGATGGCGACCGATCTGGCCGGGGGGGCGGTGTTGCTGCTTGCAGCCTGGCTGACGCGCGACGGGGTGCGGGCCGAGGATGCGTTCAACGAACGCAAGGTCGCCCGCCGCCCCGCCATTCCGCGCAAGATGTTCGCCGCCGTGCTGACCGGCATCGGCACCGGTCTTCTGGTGTTCGGCGGCCAGTGGGACATCGCCCCCGCGATCATCGTGGGCACTGTGGCGGGCGCGCTGCATGTCGCGTCCTTCGGGCTGGACCCGATGCGCGACAAGGGGCTGGAGGGGGCCGACCGGCTGCAGACCGAACGCATCGCACGCAAGATCGACGAGGCCGAAAAGGTGCTGGACCAGATGACGGATGCCATCAAGCGCGCCCGCGACCGGCAGCTGGAATCGCGCGTGGACGCTTTCGAGATGACGGTGCGACAGATGTTCCGCCAGGTCGAGGAAGACCCCCGCGACCTGACGCCCGCGCGCCGGTATCTCGGGGTGTATCTGCAAGGTGCGCGCGATGCGACGATGCAGTTCGTCGATCTGTACGGGCGCAACCGCGACCCGCAGATCCGCACCGATTACATCGCCTTCCTGGACGACCTGGAAACCAATTTCGCCGCCCGCAATGCCGCGATGCTGACCGATGACCGCACCAATTTCGATGTCGAGATCGAAGTTCTGCAAGACCGGCTGAAACGAGAAAACCTGCCAATCGAGGGATGAGGACCCGCCCATGACCACCGAAATCCGCGCCAAGGCCGAAGAGGCCGCCAAGCTTGTCGATGAATTGAACGCCGTCGTTCTGCCCGAACCGTCGGCCGATCTGGTGCCGCTGCCCGAGGCCGACAAGCCGACGGCCAAGCAGATCACCGACCGGATTGCCCAGATCGACATGTCGGACACCAATTCGATCGTGACATTCGGGTCGAGCGCGCAGTCCGAATTGCAGCAGATTTCGCAATCGATGCTGCAGGGTGTGAAAAACAAGGATGTGGGCCCGGCGGGCGATTCCTTGCGCGAAATCGTCGGCACGATCCGCGGGTTCTCGGTGGACGAGCTGGACCCCAACCGCCGCCGCAGCTGGTGGGAACGTCTGTTCGGCCGCGCCGCGCCGATCCATGATTTCATCGCGAAATACGAGGACGTGCAGGGCCAGATCGACAAGATCACCGACAACCTGCTGGGCCATGAGCACACGCTGATGAAGGACATCAAGGCGCTCGACAAGCTCTATGAGAAGACGCTGGATTTCTATGACGAGCTGGCGCTTTACATCGCGGCCGGGGAAGAAAAGCTGCGGGTTCTGGACGAGGAAGAAATCCCCGCCAAGGCCGCAGAGGTCGACGCAGCGCCCGAGGCCGACCAGGTGATGAAGGCGCAGGAGTTGCGCGACCTGCGCGCCGCCCGCGATGACCTGGAACGCCGGGTCCACGACCTGAAACTGACGCGGCAGGTCACGATGCAGTCGCTGCCGTCGATCCGGCTGGTGCAGGAAAACGACAAGTCGCTGGTGACCAAGATCAATTCGACCCTCGTCAACACCGTGCCGCTGTGGGAAACGCAGCTGGCGCAGGCGCTGGCGATCCAGCGCTCGACCGAGGCCGCGAAGGCCGTGCGCGAGGCCAGCGACCTGACCAACGAGCTTCTGACCAAGAACGCCGAGAACCTGCGCGAATCGAACCGCATGGTCCGTGAGGAGATGGAGCGCGGCGTGTTCGACATCGAGGCGGTCAAGGCGGCCAATGCCGAACTGATCGCCACCATCGAGGAAAGCCTGGCCATCGCCGACGAAGGCAAGCGCCGCCGCGCCGAGGCCGAAGCGGAGATGCAGAAGATGGAGGCCGAACTGCGCGACACGCTGGCATCGGCCTCGGCCCCGCGGCCCGACCCGGCCCCGGCCGCGCCGCAAAGCTGACGTCTTGCGTCACCTCCGGTTCAGCCACGCCCTGATCGGTCTGGCCAGCCTTGTGCTGGCCAGCTGCGTGGCTGCGCCGACCCCGCCGACGATGCCCGCCCCGGCGCCGCCGCGACCCGACACCGCGTCGGAAACCGCAACCTTTGCCGCGTTCTACCGCAATATCGAGGCACGGCTGGTGGGCGATGGGTTGCTGCGCACCGATGACGGCAGCCGCGACACCACGCTGACGCCCGAGATGCTGGCCGGCAATTTCGAACGCATAGCACTTTACAGCGAATATGCGCTGGCCAACGGCCGGTTCGTGGCGCGCGAAACCCCGTCGACCCTGCGCCGGTGGAGCGAGCCGGTGCGCCTTCAGCCGCATTTCGGCGCCTCGGTTCCCGCCGCGCAACGCGCCCAGGACCGGTCCGTTCTCAGCACCTATGCCGCGCGGCTGGCGCAGGTGTCGGGCCACCCGATCCGCACCGTCGAGCAGGGCGGCAATTTCCATGTGCTCTACCTCAACCGCGAGGAACAGGTGAATGCCGGTGCGCTGATCCGGCAATTGATGCCCGGCGCCAGCGACGCCACCATCGACGAGATCGAGAGGATGCCGCGGTCGATCTTCTGCGCGGTCTACGCGTTTTCGCAAAGCGGCCAGGCCCCGGTCTATGTCTCGGCTATCGCGATCATCCGGGCCGAACACCCCGATCTTCTGCGCCGGTCCTGCGTGCATGAAGAGGTAGCGCAGGGCCTTGGCCTGCCCAATGACAGCCCCGATGTGCGCCCGTCGATCTTCAACGACGATGACGAATTCGCGCTGCTGACGCGCCATGACGAATTGCTGCTGCGCATGCTTTACGACCGGCGCCTGAGTGTCGGCATGACACCCGACAGCGCCCGTGACACGGTGCGCCGCATCGCCGAGGAGTATCTCGGCCAGGCCAGCTGAGCCGCCCCCGTTTTTCAACGCAACAAAGGACAAAAAATGATGCGTGCCATCTCCCTTGCCGTCGGGCTGATCCTGGTGGGACCGCTTGCCGCGCAAGCCTGCCCCACCCTCGGCAGCCCGATGGCGATGCAGATCGTCACCGAGGCAGATTTCGGCGACCAGGGGGCGCGGTTCCCGGTGGTTGCCGGCGGCGATGTCTACCTGGGCAATTGCGGCTATCCCGGCGGCTACACGATCACCCAGCCCGATTTCTCCTTTGACATGCGCGGCGTCTACGGCCCGATCCAGGTGTCGGTGGACAGCCCCGGTTGCGACACGCTCCTGCTGATCAACGGCCCTGACGGGTCGTGGTATTACGACGATGACAGCTCGGGCGACCTGATGCCCTGGGTCGAGGTGGTCGCCAGCGACGGATTGCTTGACGTCTGGGTCGGCACCTATGGGGGCGAATACTGCGACGCCACGCTGATCCTTTACTGACCCCTCCCCGCCCCGATCCCGCGATTCCGTCTTGGACCTGCGCGGATCGGGGCGATATCATCGCGCCAAAGCCAGAACAGAACGGACCCACGCCATGCCGATCTTCGATTTCCTTTCCGGTCAGTTCATCGACGTCATCGAATGGACCGACGACACCCGCGACACGATGGTCTACCGGTTCGAACGCTACGGCCATGAAATCAAGTATGGCGCCAAGCTTACCGTGCGCGAGGGGCAGACCGCCGTCTTCATCCACGAAGGGCAGCTGGCCGACGTGTTCACCCCCGGTCTCTACATGCTCGAGACCAACAACATGCCGATCATGACCAATCTTCAGCATTGGGATCACGGTTTCAAATCGCCCTTCAAGTCCGAGATCTATTTCGTCAACACGAACCGGTTCACCGACCTGAAATGGGGCACCAAGAACCCGATCATGCTGCGCGATCCGGAATTCGGGCCGACGCGCATCCGCGCCTTTGGCACCTACACGGTCAAGGTCGCAGATGCGGGCCGGTTCATGACCGAGATCGTGGGCACCGACGGCGAGTTCACCACCGATGAGGTGACGTTCCAGATCCGCAACATCATCGTGCAACAGTTCAGCCAGACGGTGGCGGGTTCGGGCGTGCCGGTGCTGGACATGGCGGGCAATACCGGTGAGTTCGGCAAGCTTGTGGCCCAGAAAATCTCGGAGACGATCGCCGCCTACGGCCTGACCCTGCCCGAGCTTTACATCGAGAACATCTCGCTGCCGCCCGCAGTGGAAGAGGCGCTGGACAAGCGCACCTCGATGGGCGTGGTGGGCGATCTGGGCAAGTACCAGCAATTCGCCGCGGCCGAGGCGATGCAGGCCGCCGCCTCGAATCCGGGCGGCGATGGCGGCATGGGCGCAGGCCTTGGCATGGGGATGGGCATGGCGATGGCCAACCAGATGGCCAATACCGGCCCCTGGGGCGCGCAGCCGCAGGCCGCTCCCGCTGCACCGCCCCCGCCGCCGGTCGAACATGTCTGGCACATCGCCGAGAGCGGCGCGACCAAGGGGCCGTTCTCCAAGGCCGCGCTGGGCCGGATGGTCGCCAGCGGTGAGATGACGCGCGAGACAATGGTCTGGACCCAAGGACAGGATGGCTGGATGAAGGCCGAGGACGTGACGGAGCTGGCGCAGCTTTTCACCGTCCTGCCGCCACCCCCGCCCCCGCCGCCGGCGGGCTGATCAACCCCCCGCACCCCGTGAGTCGGCCTGAGGGTCAGGGACCGCCGAAGGCGACCGCCGGAACGGCGGCTTGTCCCTGACGCGCGGGGCGACTCGCAGAGCACACTCGACAAGGCCCTGTTTCCGGCAGACCTGCCCGCAAACGGCCTGATTGCAAATCCCTTCGGCCTGCCCAAAGCTTCGGCACAAGAAGATCGCGCCGGCACGGCGACGCGGCCCAAAGGGTCGCCCGCCGCGCGCGGCCCAACCGCCGCAGCCCGAAAGGGCGAGGCAGGCGGGAGAGCCCCGTTCCGACCATTCTTTCCTTGATCCGACGGCGCGCGCGCGGGATGACTTGGGCAACCCTGCAAAAGACGGCCCCGATCCCCATGTCCGATACCCAAGACCCCACGCTCGATCCCGCCCGCCCCGACGCCGAACACCGCTTTCCCTGCGACAATTGCGGGTCCGACATGCGCTACGCCCCGGGCGGCGATCACTTGGTGTGCGACCATTGCGGCAATGAACGCGGGATCGACGACGAAAGCCCCTTTGCCGGTGAGGCCGAGGCGCTGGTGGAGCTTGATTACGATGCCGCCATCGCCGCGAAACTGCCCGCGCAGGAGATGGAGGAAACCCGCATCTCGCAATGCCCGTCCTGCGGGGCGCAGGTGGAGTTTCAGCCCGATATCCACGCCCGGGAATGCCCGTTCTGTGCCACGCCCGTGGTCACCGATACCGGCACGCATCGCCATATCAAGCCCAAGGGCCTGATCCCGTTCCAGCTGGCCGAACGCGAGGCGCACAAGGCGATGAACGACTGGCTGGGGCGGCTGTGGTTCGCGCCCAACGGGCTGAAGGAATATGCCAAGAAGGGGCGCAAGATGGATGGCATCTACGTCCCCTACTGGACCTATGACGCCGATACCGCGACGCGCTATCGCGGGCAGCGGGGCGATGCCTATTACGTCACCGTGCGCGGGTCCGACGGCAAGTCGCGCCGCGAACGTCGCATCCGCTGGCGCCCGGCGCGCGGGCGCGTGGCGCGGTTTTTCGATGATGTGCTGGTGCTGGCCTCGCGCAGCCTGCCCAAAAGCTACACCGATGCGCTGGCGCCCTGGGACCTCGGCAAGCTTGACGGCTACCGGCCGGAATTCCTGTCGGGCTTCCGGGCCGAGGGCTATACGGTCGAACTCGATGAAGGACTGGAAGAAGCCAAGGCGATCATGGACGCCCAGATCCGCCAGGACATCCGCCGTGATATCGGCGGCGACGAACAGCGCATTCTCGAGGTGCAGACCCGCATTTCGGACGTGACCTTCAAGCATATCCTGCTGCCGGTCTGGGTCGCGGCCTACAAGTATCGCGGCAAATCCTTCCGTTTCGTGGTCAATGGCCAGACCGGCAAGGTGCGGGGCGAGCGGCCCTATTCGGCCTGGA
Organism: Paracoccaceae bacterium; assembly: GCA_024742455.1. Taxonomy (GTDB): domain Bacteria; phylum Pseudomonadota; class Alphaproteobacteria; order Rhodobacterales; family Rhodobacteraceae; genus JANSYL01. Next base: position 375,390 of record JANSYL010000001.1, read on the forward strand.
AGATCGCCTTCGCGGTTCTGCTGGTCATCGCGATCATCGCCGCGATCATCGTCGTGTCGGAAGGCGGCGTGTGAGGGGCAAGGCAAGGCTGCTCTGCGCAGGCGAAGCCCTGATCGACATGCTGCCGCGCCAGACGGCGGAGGGCGAGACGGCCTTTGTGCCCTACCCCGGCGGCGCGACCTATAACGCGGCGATCGCGGCGGCGCGGCTTGGTCTGCCCACCACCGTCTTCACGGGCCTGTCCACCGACCTTTTCGGGGCGCGGCTGACCCGCGCGATGGAGGCCGATGGCGTCGACACGTCCCTGGCGCTGCGCACGGGCCGCCCCACGACGCTGGCCTTTGTCAGCCTGACGCGAGGGCACGCGCAGTATGAGTTCTACGATGAAAACACCGCCGGGCGGATGATCGGGGTGGAAGAGATCCCCGCGATCCCCGGGGGCGTGGCGGCAGCGCTGTTCGGGGGGATCAGCCTGGCCGTGGAACCGGCGGCCGAGGCCTATGCCGCGCTTGCCGACCGGGCACAGGCGGCGGGAAAGGTTGTGATGCTGGACCCCAATATCCGGCCCGGGTTCATCAGCGACCCGGCCCGGTACCGGGCGCGGCTCGACCGCCTGCTGGCAAAGACCGACATCCTGAAACTGTCAGATGAAGACCTGCACTGGTGGCAGGGAACGGGGGACGCGCAGGCGCTGCTTGGCTGCGGCCCGTCGCTGGTGCTGTTGACACGGGGGGCGAAGGGGGCCGTCGCCTACCGCAAAGGCGGCGCGGTCGAGGTTGCGGCCGACCCGGTCGGGGTCGTCGATACCATCGGGGCCGGTGACACGTTCAACGCGGGCTTTCTGGCCGGGCTGGAGGAGGCAGGTGCGCTGACCCGCGACGGATTGCAGGCAGCACCGGATGACGTGTTGACCGCCGCCCTGACACTGGCGACCCGTGCGGCTGCCGTGACCGTGTCACGCGCCGGGGCCAATCCGCCGATGCGGAGCGACCTGGCATGAGGGCCCTGGTGCAGCGGGTCAGCGCGGCCGAGGTCACGGTGGACGGGGCGGTGATCGGGCGCAGCGGCCCCGGATTGATGATCCTTGTCTGTGCCATGGCGGGCGATACCGAGGGCGAGGCCCGCGCGCTGGCTGCGAAGATCGCGAAACTCCGCATCTTCAGGGACAATGACGGCAGGATGAACCGGTCGCTTCTGGATACCGGGGGCGGCGCGCTGGTGATCAGCCAGTTCACGCTGGCCGCCGACACGTCGCGCGGCAACCGGCCCGGGTTTTCCGCCGCGGCCCCGCCAGAGATCGGCGAACGGCTCTACCGCGTCTTTGCCGAGGCCCTGGCCGCCCTTGGTCCGGCGGTCGAAACCGGGCGGTTCGGCGCGGATATGGCGGTGACGCTGACCAATGACGGCCCGGTTACAATCTGGCTTGAAACCTAGGCATTCCGCCCAAAAAGCAGGCAATGCGCGATGTTGCATCGCCAATCACCATCCAATCCCTAGCCTTTCCCGGGCCGTTTTGCAGCCATCCGCGAAGAGGGCTAGGAAGGGAGCATGACCGAGCATTCCCCGTTCTTTGACGAGATGTCAGGCTCAGGCGCCGGGCTGCGGTCACCCTATGGCCGCTACCGCGACTGGTTCGACGGCGAGGACCTGCGCGACCTGCGCAAGAAATCGACGGAGGCCGAACGGTTTTTCCGCCGCACCGGTATCACTTTCAACGTCTACGGGGCGGATGAGGCCGATGAACGGCTGATCCCCTTCGATATCGTCCCGCGCATCATTTCGGGCCGCGAATGGTCCAAGCTGACCAAGGGCATCGAACAGCGCGTGCGCGCGATCAACGCGTTTCTCTACGACATTTATCACCGGCAGGAGATCCTGCGCGCAGGCCGCATCCCCGTGGACCTGATCGCCCGGAACGACGCGTTCCTGCCCCACATGATCGGGGTGACGCCGCCCGGCAATGTCTACACCCATATCGTCGGCGTCGACCTGGTGCGCACCGGAGAGGACGAATTTTTCGTGCTGGAGGACAATGCCCGCACCCCGTCGGGCGTGTCCTACATGCTGGAGAACCGGGAAACGATGCTGCAGATGTTTCCCGAACTGTTCAGCCGCATCCGCGTGCAGCCGGTGCAGAATTACCCGCTGGACCTGCGCCGGTCGCTGGCGGCCTGTGCGCCGCGCGTCTGCACCGAGGACTGCACCGTTGCGGTGCTGACCCCGGGCATCCACAACTCGGCCTATTTCGAACATGCCTTCCTGGCCGATCACATGGGCGTCGAGCTGGTCGAGGGCACAGATCTGCGCGTCGTCGATGGCAAGATCGCGATGCGCACGACCGAGGGCTACAAGGCCATCGACGTGCTCTATCGCCGGGTCGATGACGAGTTCCTCGATCCCCTGAATTTCAACCCCGACAGCGTGCTGGGCGTGCCCGGTATCATGGATGTCTACCGCGCGGGCGGCATCACCATCGCCAATGCGCCGGGCACCGGCATCGCCGATGACAAGGCGATCTACAGCTACATGCCCGATATCGTGGAATTCTACACTGGCGAAAAGGCGATCCTGCAGAACGTGCCAACCTGGCGCTGTTCCGAGGCGGACGCGCTTGCCTATGTGCTGGATCACCTGGATGAGCTGGTGGTCAAGGAGGTCCACGGGTCGGGCGGGTATGGCATGCTGGTCGGCCCCGCCGCCTCGAAAAAGGAGATCGCGGCGTTCCGCGCCAAGCTGCAGGCCAAACCCGGCAACTACATCGCGCAGCCCACGCTGGCGCTGTCGACGGTGCCGATCTTGACGCAAAAGGGGCTGGCGCCACGCCATGTGGACCTGCGCCCCTTCGTGCTTGTGTCGCCCAACCAGATCACGATCACCCCGGGCGGGCTGACACGCGTGGCGCTGAAACGGGGGTCCCTGGTGGTCAACTCGTCGCAGGGCGGCGGCACCAAGGACACCTGGGTGCTGGAGGAATAACGCCATGCTCGGCAAAACCGCGGGCGGGCTGTTCTGGATGTTCCGCTATCTTGAACGGTCGGAAAACACCGCCCGCCTGATCGAGGCGGGGTTCCGGATCGGCCTGACCCGGCCCGGCGGCGATGACGAGGAATGGGAAAGCGTCCTGACCACCGCCGCCGTCTGGCAGGCCTATCTCGCCCGGCATGGCGAACTGGACGCGGGCAAGGCCATCGATTTCCTGCTGCGCGACAGCACCAATCCGTCATCGGTGCTGTCGGCCATCGCGGCGGCGCGCCAGAACGCGCGGCTGGTGCGCACGGCACTGACCCGCGAGGTGTGGGAGGCGGTCAACGACACCTACATGATCCTGAAACAGGCGCTGGCGCGGCCCGTGTCCACCCGCGACCTGCCCGAAGTTCTGGCGATGATCCGGCAGCAATCGGCGCTGGTCCGTGGCGCGATGCATGGCACGATGCTAAGAAACGACGTGTTCGATTTCGGGCGTCTGGGCACCTTTCTGGAACGCGCCGACAACACCGCGCGGATCCTCGATGTGAAATACTATGTGCTGCTGCCCTCGGTCAGCCAGATCGGCACCTCGCTGGACAATGTCCAGTGGGAGACGATCCTGCGCTCGGTCGCGGGGCAACGGTCCTACCGGTGGATCAACCAGGGCGAAACCACGCCGATGGGGATCGCCAATTTCCTGATCTTCGACGGGCGGATGCCGCGCAGCCTGGCGTTTTCGATGCGCAAGATCGCCACCAACATGACCTATCTGGAAAACGAGTACCGCGCGCGGCACGGATCGCATGACCAGACCGACGTGTTGCTGGCGCGGCTGGAGACCGGATCGATCACGCGGGTGTTCGAGGATGGGCTGCACGAATTCATCACCGATTTCCTGACCGATCTGGCGCGGCTCGGCCAGCAGATCGAGATCGATTACCGGTTTCTGGGGTGACGCGATGCGGCTGAAGATCCTCCACACCACGACCTATCATTTCGACCAGCCGGTGCCCTACGGGTTGCAGCAATTGCGCCTGATCCCCAAAAGCCGCGCGGGCCAGACCGTGGTGGATTGGGACATGCAGATCGAAGGCGGCCGCGCGCAGACCGAGTTCACCGATCATCACCAGAACCGGGTTTCGCTGATTTCCTTCGACGCCAACGCCACCTCGATCGTGGTGCATTGCGAAGGCACGGTCGAAACGGCCGACCTGGCGGGTGTGATCGGCAAACACGGCGGGTTCGCGCCCTTGTGGTTTTTCCAGTCCTCGACCGAGCTGACCCGCGCCGGGGTCAATGTCCGTCGCCTTGCGCGCGGCCTGCGCGATGACCATGGCGAAGACCTGCCCCGGCTGCACGCACTGTCGGCCCGGGTGCTGGAGGAGGTGCCCTATGAAGTGGGCGTCACCCATGCCACGACCAGCGCCGAGGAAGCCATCGAGCATGGCTGTGGCGTGTGCCAGGACCATGCCCATATCTTCCTGGCCGCCGCCCGGTCGATGGGATACCCGGCGCGTTATGTCTCGGGCTATCTGATGATGGATGACCGCGTCCACCAGGATGCCAGCCACGCCTGGGCCGAGGTGCATGTGGAAGCGCTGGGATGGGTGGGGTTCGACATCTCCAACGGCATTTCGCCCGACCGGCGATACGTGCGGGTGGCGACCGGGCTCGACTACCGCGATGCCGCTCCGATCTCGGGCGTGCGCTTCGGCGCCGGGGGCGAGGCGATGTCCATCGACATCCAGGTGCAGCAGCAATAACGCTTGGGCAGGGCGGGCGAAGGAAAACAGGCAGATGACCTATTGCGTGGGGCTCAAGCTCAACCGGGGGCTGGTGATGATGTCGGACACCCGCACCAATGCGGGCGTCGACTACATCAGCGTTTTCCAGAAGATGTTTCTGTGGGAGGCCGAGGGCGAACGGTCGATCACCCTGATGACGGCCGGCAACCTTGCCACCACGCAATCGGTGATCAGCCTGCTGAACGAACGCGCGAAACCCGCCGATGAACGCGGTCAGCCCTCGATCCTCGAGGCACCGTCGATGTTTCAGGTGGCCCGCCTCGTGGGGGCCACCCTGAAAGAGGTGATCGCCGACCAGACCGGACAGGACGGTCCGGTGGCCGAAACCCCGTTTTCGGCCTCGATCATACTTGCCGGACAGGTGCGCGGCGGCGAGCCGCGATTGTTCCTGATCTATCCTGAGGGCAATTTCGTCGAAGCCTCGGCCGACACGCCGTTCTTCCAGATCGGCGAAACCAAGTACGGTCGCCCGATCCTGGTGCGCGCCTACGACCCCGACATGAGCTTCGAAGACGCGGTGAAGCTGCTGATGGTCAGTTTCGATTCGACCCTCAAGGCCAACCTGTCGGTCGGCCTGCCGCTGGATCTGCATGTCTATGAGGCCGACACGTTCCGCACCGGCGTGCGCCAGCGCATCGAACGCGACAATGCCTATTTCGACATGATCTCGCGCGACTGGGGCGATGCGCTGAAGGAAGCCTTCGGCAAGCTGCCGCCCTATAGCTGGAGCTGAGCTAGACCGCCCGCGTGGGGTCGTAGCGATAGACCCAGTCGAACCGGCGCGTGACCAGATGCGGCGCCACCCGCCCCGCAAGGCGCAGGGCGGCATGCGCGGCGGCGCGTGCGGGGCCCGGGCGCAGGTGGTAATTGGTGGCGTTTTCCTCGGCGGCCTGGACCACGCGCATCACGCGCGACCTGCGCACGCCCTGATAGCGCGCAATCGCCTGCGTGGTGTCGGTTTCCTCGGCCAGGCATTGCGCCAGGATATAGCCGTCTTCCAGCGCCATGTTTGCGCCCTGCGCCATGAAGGGCAGCGTGGGATGGGCGGCATCGCCAAGCAGGGCCACCGCACCCTGCCCCTCTGCGGCGCCCCAGGTCTCGGCCACGGGATGCCGGAACAACCCCCAGAGAAAGACCGTTTCGACCCGGGCGAGCAGGTCATGGACCTCGGGGCAGAAATCGGTGAAGGCGCGGCGCAGGTGGTCCGGGTCGTCGCGGTGGTGCCAGCCTTCGGCGGCCCATCCGTCGCGTTCCTCGACCGCGACGATGTTCATCAACCGCCCGCTGCGCAGCGGATAGCGCACAAGGTGCCGCCCCGGTCCCATGAAGACCTGCGCCTCGGGCGCGCGCGCCCCGTCCCAGGGCACGGTCGCCCGCCACGCAACCTGGCCCGTGAAATAGGGCCGTGACCTCGGGTTCAGCAGGGGCCGCGCGACCGAGTGCAACCCATCGGCGGCGATGGTCAGGCCGCGGGTTTCGTGCCTGCCGTCGCCATAGGTCAGATGCGTGCCGCGCCCGTCGAAGGTGAGCCCCGTGACCTCGGCGCCAAGCCGCAGCGCGACCCCCGCCGCCTTCACCGCCTTGGCCAGAACATCGACCAGATCGGCGCGATGGACGAAATGATAAGGCTGGTCGGGGTCGGTCAGCGGCACCCGGAACACGTCGCGCCCGGCCCGGAAATCGCGCAGCCGCACCGCCTCGGCCCGGGGGCTGCGCGCGGCCAGGTCGCGGGCCAGCCCAAGGGCCGCCAGCACCCGCCATCCGTTCGGGCTGACCTGGATGCCCGCGCCGACCTCGCCCAGATCCGCGGCGCGTTCGATCACGGTCACCTGTGCGCCGCGCTGCGCGCAGGCGAGCGCTGCGGCCAGCCCGCCGATCCCGCCGCCCAGAACCGTAACCGGTCGTCCAATCAGCATGTCCGCTCCACGCAAGAAAACGGGCGCCACAATGGGACGCCCGCAACGCAAGTCATTCTGCGGGCCTCAATCGTCTCGATGGACCTTTTCGCGCCGTTCGTGACGCTCCTGCGCCTCGAGGCTCATGGTGGCGATCGGGCGGGCGTCGAGACGCTTGAGCGAGATCGGTTCGCCGGTCACTTCGCAATAGCCATATTCGCCTTCTTGGATGCGGCGCAGCGCGCTGTCGATCTTGGCAATGAGCTTGCGCTGCCGGTCGCGGGTGCGCAGTTCGAGCGCGCGGTCGGTTTCCTCGGAGGCCCGGTCGGCCACGTCGGGAATGTTGCGGGTGCCGTCCTGCAGGCCCGCCACCGTGCCGCGGCTTTCCTCGAGCAACTCGTTTTTCCAGGTGATGAGCTTGCGGCGGAAATATTCCACCTGACGCTCGTTCATAAACGGTTCGTCCTCGGCGGGACGATAGTCTTCAGGCAAAAAGACTTCTGCTTTCATGGTGCTCCCCTCGGCGGGGCTGGTCCGTGAGGCGGTCTGACCCTTCGGCCCCGAGCCCGTCGCCGCTCGACTACTAGACCGCCGCGTCCTTGTCACGTGCTGATTGGGACGCGGGGCAAAAGCCAGGGCCGCGCACAACCCTTGGTCGCACGACCCGGCAGGCGCTGCAGCTTTAGGCAGAAATGGCACGGGATGGGGCCGTTTGCGCCGGATCGTGGCGCCGCTGGACAGGCGCGGGGTGATCTTCTACCTCCCCTTTGAATGACGATGCGCGGAGGCGGCGATGCGGTTCGAGGGCACCAGTGACTACGTGGCGACCGATGACCTGAAGGTGGCCGTCAACGCGGCCGTGACGCTGGAGCGCCCGCTTCTGGTCAAGGGCGAACCGGGCACCGGCAAGACCGAGCTTGCCCGCCAGGTGGCAGGCGCTCTGGGTCTTCCGATCATCGAATGGCACATCAAGTCGACCACCCGCGCGCAGCAGGGGCTTTATGAATACGATGCCGTCAGCCGGTTGCGCGACAGCCAGCTGGGCGACGAGCGCGTCAACGACGTGAGCAACTACATCAAGCGCGGCAAATTGTGGGAGGCCTTCGCGGCGGAGGCCAAGTCGGTCCTGCTGATCGACGAGATCGACAAGGCCGATATCGAGTTTCCCAATGATCTTCTGCAGGAACTCGACCGGATGGAGTTCTTCGTCTACGAGACCGGCGAGACGGTGCGCGCCACCACCCGGCCCATCGTCATCATCACCTCGAACAACGAGAAGGAACTGCCCGACGCGTTCCTGCGGCGGTGCTTTTTCCACTACATCCGTTTCCCGGACATGGAGACGATGAAACGGGTCGTCGAAGTCCATCACCCGGGCATCAAGCAGGCGCTTCTGACGACCGCGCTGACGCAGTTCTACGAGATCCGCGACCAGCAGGGGCTGAAAAAGAAACCGTCCACCTCCGAGGTGCTGGACTGGCTCAAGCTGCTTCTGGCCGAAGACCTGTCGCCCGAGGATCTGCGCCGCGACGGCGCATCGGCCCTGCCGAAACTGCATGGCGCGCTGCTCAAGAACGAACAGGACGTGGCGCTGTTCGAACGTCTGGCCTTCATGGCGCGCGGACAACGCTAGGGCGGGATGTCGCCGATCCCGGAACACTGTGTTCGGCGCGGAATTCCGAAAAATGCTGTCAATCGTGACCACTTGTGGCATGCTTACGCGCGTGGTGCGTCGGGACGGGCCTCATCTTGGATGAGGTTGGGGGAGTATCGGCACGAACACCCGGAACAGTGTGACCTGCCCGAGGGATAAGCCCGTGCCCCGTTTCACCGCAGCCCGCGTCTGCCTCGTCGTCGCTTTGACCCTTGCGGGCTGTGTCGCGACGCCTTTGGCCGAACTGCCGGAACGCCGCGAGCTGGGCCTGCCCGCGACGCTGCCGCCGATGAACCGGTTCGGCGCGGCCACCCCCGAACGCCCTGCCCGCCCCAATGCCCAGATGGCGCAGGATTTCCTCGACCTCAGTTTCGCGATGGAAAGCGGACGCACCATCGACCGGATGAGCCGGTTCGAAGGGCCGATCAGCGTGACCGTCGCCCCCGGGGCCCCGGCCTCGCTCGTGCCCGATCTCGACGCGCTGATCGCGCGTCTGCGCCGCGAGGCGCGCATCGATATCCGCCGGGTCGAGGCCGCGCCGGGGGCTGCCAGCATCACCATCGAGACGATGCCGCGCAGCCAGATGCAGCGCCGGGTGCCCGAGGCGGCCTGTTTCGTCGTGCCGCGGGTCGGGTCCTGGTCCGAGTTCCGCCGCACCCGCAACGGCCGCGACCTCGATTGGACGACCCTGACCGTGCGCGAAAGGGTCGCCGTCTTCCTGCCCAATGACGTGAGCCCGCAAGAGGTGCGCGATTGCCTGCACGAAGAGGTGGCGCAGGCGCTTGGCCCCCTGAACGATCTTTACCGGCTGCCGGATTCGATCTTCAACGACGACAACCTGCATGCGGTCCTGACCGGGTTCGACATGCTGATGCTGCGCGCCTATTACGACCCAGCGTTGCGGTCGGGGATGCGGCGCGACGAGGTTGCGGCCCTGATCCCCGGCATCCTGGACCGGCTGAACCCCGCCGGGGCGGGAGGCGGCCCCGCCACGATCCTGCGCACCCCACAGGCCTGGGTCGGGGCCATCGAAACCGCGCTCGGTCCCGGAACCAATGCCCCCGCCCGCGTCCAGGCCGCCGACCGTGCCGTCACCATCGCGCGGCAATCGGGGCTGACCGATGCGCGGCTGGCCTTCAGCTATTTTGCACTGGCGCGCCTGTCGCTGTCGACCGATGCCGAGGCATCGATCGGGGCCTTCCAGGCGGCGGCCAATATCTATGACCGGATCGCCCCGGGCGGCATTCAAGTCGCCCATATCGACATGCAGCTTGCCGCCTTCGCCCTGAGCGCGGGCCGCGCGGACGAGGCGCTGCGCCTGACCACGCGCGCCGAACGGGCGGCGGTCGCGGCGCAGAATGCCTCGCTTCTGTCGACGCTGCTGATGATCCGGGCCGAGGCCCTTGATGATCTGGGCCGCCCGGGCGAGGCGCGCGCCGTGCGTCTCGACAGCCTGGCCTGGGGCCGGTATGGCTTTGACGGCAACGCGGCCGTAGGCGCGCGGCTGACCGAGGTATCGGCGCTGTCGCGGTAATCATTCTAAGGGCGATCATGCTGAATTTTCTGGGGGCCGCGATCGGCGCGGGGCTGGGGCTGTGGACGGCGCGGCGGCGTGGCGGCAACCGGCTGGACATGCTGCATTACGCAACGATTTTCGCGATCATCGGGTTCCTTGTCGGGGCCTTCGCGATGCTGGTGGTGCCCGCGCCCACGTAACGGGGGCGCAAACCGCGCGGTTTCCGCGTGAAATTCGCACCAATTCCGGCCCCGGCTGAAACGGCGTTTCCTTCCGCGATCCGCGCGCCTAGATTTGCCCTATGTTCCTGCCGTTCTTCGACACCCTCCGCCGGGCGCGCATCCCGGTTTCACTGCGCGAGTACCTGGCGTTCCTGGAAGGCGTCGGGGCGGGCCTGGTGACCTATGATATCGACGGGTTCTACTACCTGGCGCGTGCGGCGATGGTGAAGGATGAACGCCATCTCGACCGGTTCGACCAGGCCTTTGCCCACGCGTTTTCAGGGCTGGAGGCGATCAGCGCCGAAGACGTGCTTGAGGCGACCGAAATCCCGAAGGACTGGCTGGAGAAACTGGCCGAGAAGCACCTGAGCCCCGAGGAAAGGGCCGAGATCGAGGCGCTGGGCGGGTTCGAAAAGCTGATGGAGACGCTGCGCGAGCGGCTGAAGGAGCAGCAGGGCCGCCACCAGGGCGGCAACAAATGGATCGGCACGGCGGGCACCTCGCCCTTCGGAGCCTATGGCTACAATCCCGAAGGCGTGCGCATCGGGCAATCCGAGTCGCGCCACCGCCGCGCGGTGAAGGTCTGGGACAAGCGCGAGTTCCGCAATCTCGACGGCGACGTGGAACTGGGCACGCGCAACATCAAGGTGGCGCTGAAACGCCTGCGCCAATGGGCCCGCGACGGCGCGGCTGAGGAGCTGGACCTCGACGGCACGATCCGCGCGACCGCCGAACACGGATACCTTGACGTGAAAACCCGCCCCGAGCGGCGCAATGCCGTGAAGGTGATCCTTTTCCTCGACGTGGGCGGGTCGATGGATGACCATGTGAAGGTGGTGGAAGAGCTGTTTTCGGCGGCCAAGGCCGAGTTCAAGCACCTTGAATATTACTATTTCCACAACTGCCTTTATGAAGCCGTCTGGCGCGACAACCGTCGCCGCTGGGCGGAACAGATCCCCACCTACGAGGTGATGAACACCTACGGGCCGGATTACAAATGCATCTTCGTGGGCGATGCCGCAATGAGCCCCTATGAAATCGCGATGCCGGGCGGCGCCAGCGAACACTGGAACCCCGAAGCCGGGTCGGTCTGGCTGCAACGCGCACGCGCGCAATGGCCGGACAACCTGTGGATCAACCCGGTGCCGGAACGGCATTGGCGCTGGACCCAGTCGACCCAGATGATCGACGATATCTTCGAGGGGCGCATGGTGCCTATGACGCTTGAAGGTCTTGATCGCGGAATGAAGGAACTGGGGCGCTAGGCGGCTCAGCCGCTTTCGGGACGCTGCCCCGCGCGCTTCGCGCGCCGCCCGAGGTATTCTTGCAAGCAAGGATCAGGCGGGTTGACAGTGCCGGCGCGCGCGCCGCCCATTGCATCTGCAAGATCCGGGGAGGGAGATCGCGATGCAGCCACCCGTCATCGACCTGGACCCGCAGGCGTTCTGGGCCGACCCCTACCCCGACCTGGCGCGGATGCGGGCCGAGGCACCGATCTGCGTGGTGCCGAAGCTGGGCGGTGCGGTCCTGATGACCAGACGCGCCGATATCCACCGCGAGGAAAAGCGCATCGAGGTGCTTTCGTCGCGCCAGCCCGGGGGGCTGATGACCAGGCTGATGGGCGAGAACCTGATGCGCCGGGACGGCGAGGCGCATCTGAGCGAACGCCGCGCGCTGTTTCCGGCGCTGAGCCCGCGCACGGTGCGCGAGGTGTGGCTGCCGCTTTTCGAACGGAAAACCGCCGCGATCCTCGATGATCTGGTCCCGCGCGGGCGGGCCGACCTCGTCCGGGACTATGCGATGCCGGTAGCCGCCGAGGCACTGAAGCTGATCACCGGGCTGACCAACATGGATGCCGCCGAGATGGACCGCGTCAGCCAGGGCATGATCGACGGCTGCGCCAATTATGCGGGCGATGCGGAGGTGGAGGCCCGTTGCCATGACTGCACCGCCTCGATCGATGCGCATATCGAAGCGATGATGCCCATGCTGCGCGCCGCGCCGGACATGTCGGCGCTGAGCGTGATGGATCAGGCAGGACTTGGACCCGAGCGGTTGCGCGCGAATGTGAAACTGATCATCTCGGGCGGTCAGAACGAACCGCGCGATGCCATTGCCGGGGCGGCCTGGGCCGTGATGACGCACGGGGATGTGCGGGACGCCACCACCCGGGGCACGCTGGGCTGGGATGCGGTGTTTTCCGAATACGCGCGCTGGATCAGCCCCATCGGCATGTCCCCGCGCGAAGTGGCCCGGGCCGATACCGTGGCGGGGGTCGATCTGGTGCCGGGCCAGCGCGTGTTCCTGATGTTCGGCTCGGCCAACCGGGACGAGGACGTCTTTGACCAGCCCGACCGGTTCGACCCGTGGCGCGATAGCTCGGCCGCAATCCCCTTCGGTGCGGGGCCGCATTTCTGCGCAGGCGCGGCGGCGTCGAAGGCGCTGATCGCCGGGGTCGCCCTGCCGATGCTGTTCGACCGGTTGCCCGGGCTGAGGCTGGCGGGCGATGCGCCCTTTGGCGGATGGGCCTTTCGCGGGCCGCTGTCGGTGCCTGTGGCCTGGGACTGACCGGGGATCAGGGCGTCGTAGGCCATTGCCGCAGGCCCACCGCCGACCCATATCCCACCCATGTTGAAACTGACCCCGATCCTTCTGGCAATTGCCTATGCGCTCGCCATGTACCAATTCTCGGCCTGGCGCACGAAGCGTGAGCTGGACGCGAAATCGGCCGAACTGGTCGATGCGCGGCTGAAAGGGCTGACCGACAAGATGGCCGCGGCGCTCGGTCTCGACCGGATCCGGGTGAACCTTTACGAGATCGACGTGGTCAACGGGCTGGCCGCGCCGGATGGGCGGATTTTCCTGACGCGGGGCTTCTACAACAAGTATCGCGTGGGCGAGGTCACCGCCGAGGAGATGGCCAGCGTCATCGCCCATGAGCTGGGCCATGTGGCGCTGGGCCATGCCCGGCGTCGGATGATCGATTTTTCCGGGCAGAACGCGATCCGCGTGGCACTGGCCACGGTGCTTGGCCGGATCATCCCGGGCCTCGGCGTCTGGGTGGCCAATATGCTGGCCACGTTGCTGGCGGCGCGGCTGAGCCGGCAGGATGAATACGAGGCCGATGCCTATGCCTCGGCCCTGCTGACCAAGGCGGGGATCGGGACCGGGCCGCAAAAGACGCTGTTCGAAAAGCTTGAAACCCTGAGCGGTCTGGGCGGGCGCGGCATGCCCGCATGGCTTATGAGCCACCCCAAAACGGCCGACCGGATCGCCGCGATCGAGGCGCTCGAGGCACGTTGGGCGCGCGAACTGCCCTCGGAATGAGGCGCGTGGTCAGGGTTAAGCAAGTGAGCCTGACCATTCATTTCAAACGTTAAAGTCGGACTTCTTTACGGCGCGGCGACCATTTCGGCCCGGCGCGACAGCTAGACCGACACCGCCTTGGCCAGCCTTGGCAGACGCGCGCGTTTCAACAGGGGGCGCAGATCGGCAGGCGCGCCCTGGGCCGCCTCGAATGCGCGGTGGGCGTCGGCGACAACGCGCTCCACGATGCACGCATCATCCAGCCAAAGCTGATAGAGCACCGCGTCAGGATGGTCCGCCGTGACGCCATGGGCGGCCAGTTCCCGCCTCGGAAAATCCTTCAGGTTCAGGGTCACGATACGGTCCGCCCCAGCGGCGATGGCGGTGGCGAGCACATGCACATCCCCCGCATCCGGCAGCCACAGCGCAGCCTCGGCCCCGGGATCGGCGGCGGTCATGGCTTCGGGGAATTGCGCGTTGAGCACCGCGATCTGGCCGCGCGCCTCGGCCTCCTCGCCTGCGCCGCCGCGCCGGGCCGCCGTGCGCGCCCATTCCTCCAGCAATCGGTCCGACCAGATGGGCGCGATCAGCCCGCCCTTGGCCACGCCGATCAGGATCTGGCGCAGGACCGTCGGGTAAAGGACGCAGGCATCCAGAACCGCCTTCATGGCATCAGCCGGAAGGCCAGCACCTTGAGATATCCGGTTTCGGTCAGCGCCGGGTGCTGCGGGTGATCGGGCCCGGCGAACCCGGTATGGATCAGCCGCGCCTGCCGCCCGGCCCGCCCGATCCCGCGCAGACAGGACGCGCGGAACTTGGCCAGGTCGGCAGCATGCGAACAGGAGCACAGGATCAGGATACCGCCGGGCGCCACGCAGGACGCGGCCAGACGCGCGACCCGTTCATAGGCGCGCAACCCTTGCGTCAGCGCCTGTTTCGACGGGGCAAAGGCGGGCGGGTCGGCGATGACGATCTCGAAGTCTCCTCCGTCCGCCGCGATCCCTTCGAGGGCGGCGAAGGCGTCGGATTTCCTTGTGGTCAGCCGCCCGGCCACCCCCATCGCATCCGCCCCCGCCTGCGCCAGGCGCAGCGCATCGTCGGAGGCATCGATGCAGGTGACGCCCTTTGCCCCGGCGGCAAGACAGGCCAGCCCGAACCCGCCGACATGGCTGAACACGTCCAGCACCCGCGCGCCGGGGGCAAAGCTGGCCGCGAAGGCGTGATTGGGGCGCTGATCGAAAAACAGGCCGGTTTTCTGCCCGCCCGTCACATCGGCCATGTAGATGGCCCCGGTCATCGGCACCGGGATCGGGGTGTCCGGCGCGGTGCCGGTCAGCACGGTGATCTCGTCCGGCAGGCCCTCGGCCTGCCGGGCGCGGGCCTGGCCGTTCTTGATGATCGTGCCGCAGCCCGTCACCCCGGTCAGCGCGACCACCAGATCCTCAAGCCGGTCCTCCAGCCAGATCGCGTTGGGCTGGATCACCAGCGTGTCGCCGAACCGGTCAACGATCAGGCCGGGCAGCGCATCGCCCTCGGCATGGATCAGGCGATAGAAGGGGTCGGGGTAGATGCGGCGCAGCGCCAGTGCATCCGCGATCCGGCGGGTGAACCAGGCCCGGTCGATCGTGGCGGCGGGGTCGGCATCGATCAGGCGCAGCCCGATCCGCGCCTCGATCGTGGCGGTTCCGAGGCCCAGGACCTGCCGGTCGGCATCTTCCAGCACCGCCAGTGCCCCCGGCGCGAGGTTGCGCGCCCGCCGGTCGAGCACCAGATCATCGGCCCAGGCCCAGGGATGGCCGAAGCGGATGCGCCTGGCATCGGCTTTCGGTTTCAGGCGCAGGGTGGGATAGGGAAAAGGGGGCGCAGTCATGCGCCCCCTCTAGCCGCCGGACAAGGCGGGGGGAAGGGTCAGTTGGCCTGCAACAGGCTGGAGGCGGGGCGCGGGAATTCCGCCAGCGCCCATTGCTGCAGGCGCGACATTATGCGCACGCGTTGCGTGATGCCTTCGGCCTCGGCCTCGATCGCCTGCTGGCCGCCATAGGCGCGGAAGGTCAGGTCGACCGGACGCCGACCGGTCATCGACTGGCCGGTTTCGGCGTCGAAGACCGTCATCAGGAACTCGATCTCATGTTCGCCGCCGATGGTGTAGCGGGCGCGTTCGGTCACGGCATGGAACCGCGTCAGTTCAAGATGAACGATCACGCGGGTTGCGCCGTCAAGTTGCGACAGGACCGGCGTCAGGGCCTGTTCGAACAGCGTCTGCACCTGGGCATGGCGGTCGCCGGGCGCATCTTCGCGCCAGACGATATCGGCGCGCGGCTTGATGGTGTTGGCCTCGGACACGGTCAGCGTTTCGGGCACCACGATGTCGAGCCGGGCAACGGCCCAGTCGCGGGGTTCGGGTTCGATCACGGGGGTGTCGAGGAAGGGCTGGTCGCGCATCACCTCAGCGGGCCCGGCGCAACCGGCGACAGCGAAAACGGCCAGAATGGCCAGCAAGGGAAGCTTGATCCCGGTCTTCATGTTCTACCTCCTTTCGAGAGGTGGTCCTTTTTTCATTACTGCTCGTCTACGCTGCGCGGACCATTAACAGCGCATCATCTATCCCCTTGAAGAATGGCCGAATAAGGCCGGTGCGGGTGCTTTTCCGGGTTATTGCCGTGCCCGGATTGCGGCGCGATTGCGCCTGGAATGTGGCCGAAGGGCGTGACGCCCCCGTCCCCAATGGGCGCTGCGTGGCAGATGCTCAGCCTGCGGCGGGGGCCGGGGGTGCAGGCATCGGCGCCGGGCCCGATGCGGCCGGATCAGCCAGGTCGGACGGCGATGTCGCGGGGACGCCCGGCGCGGCAGGCAGCGCGGCGGGGTCGTCGCCCGGTTTCGCGGCGGCAGACTGTGCCGCGACGGCGGCGGACGCGGGTGACGGGGCACTGTCCGGGCAGTCGCCGCCCTGCGCCGTCGATGGCGCACCCGCCAGCCGCAGCGCGCGCTTGCCGCCGATCTGACCCAGCCGGCCGACGCCCACGCCATGCCCCGAGGCGGTGACCAGCCGGACCCGGCCAAGATCGTCCGGGGCGAAGGGCAGCACATCGCCGGGTTTCAGGCGCGCGGCGGCGCCGAAGCCCAGCCAGCAGCGAAACAGCACCGCCTCGAGCGGCAGGGGCGCCGCCGACAGCGCACGCGCCAGCGCCGCCGCCCAATCGGCATCCCCCGAACCGTGCCCCGGATCGGGTTGCGCCACAGGGCAGGCGGGCAGCGCCAGCAGGATCTGCGCCGACCGGTCGACCCCGTCGAAGGTGATATCGGCGCGGACATGGTGGAACCGGTCCGCCGGAAGCATGAGCGACAATTGCCCCGGGTCCGTCACCCGGCTGCCGAAACGCAGATCGGCGGGCCAGGGATCGGCGCCGGGGGGGCCGTTTTCCCCTGCGAAGGCCGCCAACACCAGATCGAGAAAATCGCGTGACAGGGCCTGGTCTATCTCGGTCACCGGGCGCGGCGGCAGGGCGGCCGCCTCGACCCGGCCGGTGGTCTGCACCTCGATCAGGGCGTCGATCAGGCCATGCGATATGGCAAGACATCCCCGCCCAGCGGCGCCCCCCTCGACCACGGCGACCATGCCGGTATCGGGGACCCGGTCGATCACCGCGTCCAGCGGATCGGACAATGCCGCCGAAACCTCCGCCATGCGCAGGCCGAGCGCGGGAAACCCCATTGCCGCGCGCCGCACCGCCCGTTCCAGACGCCGCGCCAGTACCGGCGCGGCATCATCGGTGACGACTGGCCGGGCATGGGCCGCGATCTTGCGCGCAAGGATCGTTGCCTGCGCGGCCGTCATCGGGCGCCCCGGAAAAGCAATGGCCCAGGTTCAGTCATGGGCGCATGACGCATCAAGGCGGTTAATTCCGGGTGAACACGCCCCTCAGGCCACGCGCAGGGCACCGGCGGGCAGCCGGACGCGGAACCGCGCCCCCGCCCCGCCCGGCACGTAGATCAGCCCGCCCCCGAGCCGGGTCATGATCTCGCGGCTGATCGCAAGACCAAGCCCCGCCCCCGGCGCGCCGCGCGCGGTATCGGCCCGGGCGAATTTCTCGAAGATCAGCGTCTGCTGGCCCGGCGGGATGCCCGAACCGTTATCGGCGAACTCGACCTCATACCGGCCCCTGAGCGCCTGCACCGTGATGGTCAGTTCGGGCCGGTTGGCATCGCAGTATTTCTGCGCGTTCGAGATCAGGTTGATGAAGACCTGCGCCAGCCGGTCGGCATCAGTCCAGAGCGGTACCGCCTCGGCGGCGCGGTCGCGCACGATCCTGAGCGGCGCATCGGTGGCCTGGGCGCCCGCGGCGTGGATCGCACGATCCAGCACATCCGACAGGTCCACCGCGCTTTCGTGCAGCGTCACCTTGCCATGTTCCAGCACGCTGAGATCCAGCAGGTCATCCAGCAGCCGGGTCAGGCGCAGGCTTTCGTCATGGATGATGCGCGAGAACCGGCCGCGCGCGGCGTCATCCATCGGGTCGGCCTGCATCAGGATTTCCGAAAATGACCGGATCGAGGTCATCGGCGTGCGCAATTCATGGCTGATCTGGCTGAGAAAGGCGTCCTTCTGCACCGAAAGCTCGGTCAGTTTCGCGTTCACCTCGCGCAGGCGCGCGGCGGTCTGGGCCAGCTCGGCCGATTGCGCCTCGAGCCGGTTGGAATATTCCTTGATCTGCGCGGTCTCGTCGGCCACCGCCATGAGCTGCCGGACGCCGACAGCGGCACCGCCGGTGATCTGGGTGACCATCGCATGGGCCGTGGCCGCGCCCACCGACCCGGCGAGTTCGCGTTCCAGTTTTTCCAGGAATTCGGGCGTGGGGTCAGGCATGTCCCCGGCCCGGCCCTGCCCGGCGGCGGCGGCCTGAAACAGTGCACCGGCCCGTTGCGCGCCAAGGATGCGCTGCGCCATGATCAACAGGTCATCGGCAGTGCCCGCCGCCCCCTGCCAGCCATGCAGCGGGCGGGAATGGGCGTAGATATTGACGAATTGCGCGCCCTGCAGCCGTTCCAGCGGACTGGGAAAGGACAAAAGCGAGCCGAGGATGAACAAAAGCGTGTTCAGCCCGAGCGACAGGATCATCGCCGTCAGCAGCGGGTCGGTGGCTGCAAGACCCAGCGGTGTCAGGGGGCTGAGCCAGCCGATGCCGAAGGGCCCGTCGGCTATGAAACCCGACAACAATCCGCCCGTCTCGGCCACGTTGGGCAACAGCAATAGCCACATCCAGATCGCGAACCCCACGCCGATCCCCAGCGCCGCGCCGATCCGCGTCGCCCCGCGCCACAGGATGCCACCCAGCAGCGCGGGCAGCACCTGCGCCACGCCCAGAAACGCGATAAGCCCGATATCGGCCAGTGCCGTGGCCCCACCCGACAGCCGGTAATACCCCCATCCCAGAAACAGGATGCCCCCGATCGAGATGCGCCGCGCCATCAGCGCCACGCGCCGCATGTCGCCCGACATCGGGTCCTCGTGCCGGGTGGCCTGCAGCCAGAGCGGCACGATGATGTGGTTCGACAGCATCGTCGAAAGCGCCAGCGCGGCCACGATCACCATCGAGGTCGCCGCCGAGAACCCGCCGAGAAACACCAGCAGCGCAAGCCCGTCCTGCCCGAGGCTGAGGGGGATCGTCAGCACAAAAAGATCTGGGTTGTCGCCGACACTGCCGAGTTCAAGCCCCACGACCGCGATGGGCACCACGAACAGGCTGATCAGCAACAGGTATAGCGGGAAGGCCCAGCCGGCGGTGGCCAGATGCCCCTCATCCGAGTTTTCGACCACCAGCACCTGGAACATGCGCGGCAGGCACAGGATCGCCGCCGCCGCCAGCATTGTGATGCCCAGCCAGCGCGCCCCGTTCCATTCGGCCTGCGCCACGGGGCTGGCCTCGATCCGGGCCAGCATGTCGGCCGGGCCGCTGGCCACGCCCCAGACGACGAACACCCCAACGGCCAGAAGGGCCACCAGTTTCACGATGGCCTCAAGCGCGATGGCCGACACCAGGCCCGGATGCCGTTCGTTGATATCGAGCGACCGGGTGCCGAAGACGATGGTGAACAGCGCCAGCCCCGCCGCCACCCAGATCGCGGTGTTTTCGGCATCGGGCGAGCCGCCGCCGGTATTGGCGAAGACCGCGAAGCTGAGCGTGACCGACTGCAACTGCAGCGCGATATAGGGGGTCGTGCCCAGCAGCGCGAGCACCGTGACCAGGGCGGCCAGAGCGCCCGATTTGCCATAGCGGCTGGAAATCATGTCGGCAATCGAGGTGATGCGCTGCGCCCGCCCGATCCGCACCATTTTGCGCAGCAGCCAGAACCAGCCGAGAAACACCAGTGTGGGGCCCAGATAGATGGTCAGGAATTCAAGACCCGTGCGCACCGCGGATCCGACCGCACCATAGAATGTCCAGGCGGTCGTGTAGATCGACAGCGACAGGGTGTAGGTCCAGGGGGAGTTGAGCCAGCCCGCCTTGCCCTCGGCGGCGCGTTTCTCGGCCAGGAACGCGACCCCGAACAGGCCGAGCACGTAAAGGATGCAGACCGCGACAAGGCCGTTGAAGCTCAGCATGTCAGGGCGCGCCTTCGTCCGTGCCGGGCGCGTCGGTGTCGGGCGCGGTGCGCACCAGGGCGCGGCTGACCAGGGCGGTGATGACGATCAGCCCGGCCCAGACCACGAAATAGTAGATCAGCCAGCCCGACAGGCCCGGCCCCGCCGCGCCCCCGACAGCCCCGCCAACGCCCCGGATGGGCACGGCATCGGTGTCACGGATGAAGATCGGCGCGAAGATCAGCATCAGGCCCAGCACCGGCAGCAACCGCGCGGCATCCTGCAGCCGGTTGCGCCGATAGGTGCGGCGTTCGAGAAACACGCGCTCCACCATCGCCTAGCGTCCCCCGGAGGCCCCGATCCGGGCCGACAGGTCGCGCACCGTCGCGACCAGCTCGGCATTGGAAAAGGGCTTGGTCAGAAAGGCATCGGCGCCCAGTGACATCGCCAGGTCGCGGTCCCTGGACTGGCCCTTGGCCGTCAGCATGAGGACCGGCAGCTCGGCAGTATCGGGCGCGCCGCGCAGGTCGCGCAGGATATCGAGGCCCGACCGCCCCGGCAGCATCACGTCAAGCACCACGATATCGGGTTTCAGCCGCTCGATTTCATCCAGCGCGGAATTCCCGTTGCCATGGCCCCGTACCTCCCAGCCATCGCGCGACAGGATGAAGCCCAGTGCCTCGACGATATTGGCTTCATCCTCTACAAGCAGGATCCGACCACCCACAGCGCGTCCTCCCCAGGACCGGTCCCGCGCCAGGCGGGTTGCGCCACTGTGCAGAATGCCCACCCATTAGGCAACATAAAGCTAGGGCAGCCCCGGGGCGGCGCGGCAGACGGGACAGTCCGGACCGACCTCGATCGCGCCCGCGCCGGTCGCGGCATCGGCCTCGGCCAGCTTGCGCACCAGCATCGTGGCCTGCGCCATCGGCGCGAGGCCAAAGCCCAGATGCGCCACCGGCTCGGCCACAGACCAGGTGCGGAACAGCCCCAGACCCGGCACCGAAACCACCGCATCCTCGGGCTGGCCCGGACGGGTCAGGGCGCGGTAGACGGGCCAGCGCGGGCAGCGTGCGCCAAGCCGCGGCAGGGTGAACCCGTCGGCGCGGCGACGGAACACCAGCCCCCCCGCCCCGTCCACGATCGCCAGGCCGAACGGGGCCCGGTCGGATCGCGACGGCAGGCAGGCGAGGCGGCGCAGGATCAGGGCCGCCCGGGGCATGTCACCGGCCAGGAGCGCCGCCGGGTCGCCCCCCGCCGCGCCGAGCCGCGCCTCAAGCTCGGCCAGCGGCAGGCGCGCGGCATCCTTTGCGTAGGTGGCAAGCCAGATCGCGGCCAGGTCGGCACCCGCCGCATCGAGCGGGCCGAGCGCGGCCAGAACCTGCGGAACCGCCGCGGCGCCGCCCGCCTCGATCGCCGGGAAATGATGGCCGGCGGCGTCAAAGGCGGCCTCGACCCGGTCGACCGGGCGGATCACGCTATCGGAGCCAAGCGGCGTTTCGAACTGCGCCACAAGCCCGGTGGCCCGGTCCGACAGGCGCTGCGCCTCTTCGTGGAGGTTGCGGTGGAACCGTGTGCGCCAGGCCGGGTCCAGTTCGGCCTCGCCCGCCAGGATCTCGGCGGTGCTGCGGATCGCGGCGGCCGAGGACAGGATTTCATGCATCGCATCGGCCAGTTTCGGGTCATGGCTGAGCCGGTCGCGCAACGCCTCGAGATCGGCATGCAGATCCTCGATCCGGGCCTGCTGACCGGCAATCAGGGCGGTCCAGCCGGGAAACCGGGTGGCCAGCTCATCGACCCTGTCGGTCTCGGGTGCGGGGCCTGCCGACGCAGCGCCGGGATCGGACGGCCCGGCGGCGGCGTTCAGCGCGGCCCGCAATGTCGCATCGGCCCCGTCGTTCAGCACCGAGGGTTCGACATCCAGCGCGCGCGCCAGAGCGATCAGAAGCTTGCCGCCGATCCTGCGCCGGTTGTGTTCGATCAGGTTGAGATAGCTGGCCGAGATGCCCGCGCGCGCGGCCAGGTCGGCCTGCTTGATCCCGGCGGCCATCCTGCGGTCGCGGATGCGGGTGCCGGTCAGGCGGTCGCGGCGGGATGTGTCGGGATCGGTCATGGGATGCGGCGAAACTGCTATGGGGCAACTTAACAGGATTTACACGCCCCCGGATAGTCTTGCCGTCACGCCTGCCGCCCGCGCGCTGCGACGCCGCAGCCCGTTGTATCGGGCGCCGCTTTGTCCAAGACTGAGGCCACCGCGATGTGGGGAAGGCATCGCGCACCGTCTTCAGGGAGGATCTCGATGAGCGACAGCACCACCGCACCCAGTGCCGCATTCGCCGCAAAGGCGCATATCGATCAGGCCAGATACGAAAAGATGTATGCCGCATCGATCGCCGACCCGGACGCGTTCTGGGGCGAACACGGGCAGCGCATCGACTGGATCAAGCCCTATACCCGCGTCAAGAACACCAGTTTCGCCCCCGGCAATGTCGACATCCGCTGGTTCGAGGATGGCACGCTGAACGTTGCGGCGAACTGCGTCGACCGCCATCTGGAAACCCGCGGCGATCAGATGGCGATCATCTGGGAACCCGATGACCCGTCCGATGACGCCAAGCACATCACCTATCGCGAACTGCATGTCGAAGTGTGCCGCATGGCCAATATCCTGGAAGATATGGGCGTGCGCAAAGGCGACCGGGTGGTGATCTACCTGCCGATGATCCCCGAAGCCGCCTATGCGATGCTGGCCTGCGCGCGGATCGGGGCCATTCATTCGATCGTCTTTGCCGGGTTTTCACCGGACGCGCTTGGCGCGCGGGTGAATGGCTGCGACGCCAAGGTCGTCATCACCTCGGACGAGGCGCCGCGCGGCGGGCGCAAGACCGCGTTGAAATCGAACACCGACGCGGCCCTTCTGAACGTGCTGGACGAGGTCAAGGTTCTGGTGGTCAAGCGCACCGGCGGGCAGACCACATGGATCGAAGGGCGCGATTACGACTATAACGAGCTGCGGCTGGAGGCCGATGATTACTGCCCCGTCGCCGAGATGCGGGCCGAAGACCCGCTGTTCATCCTGTATACATCCGGATCCACCGGGCAGCCCAAGGGCGTGGTGCATACCACTGGCGGCTACCTCGTTTATGCCGCAATGACCCATCAATACACCTTCGACTATCACGACGGCGATATCTTCTGGTGCACCGCCGATGTGGGCTGGGTGACCGGGCATTCCTATATCGTCTATGGCCCGCTGGCGAACGGGGCCACGACCCTGATGTTCGAAGGCGTGCCCACCTATCCCGATGCGGGCCGGTTCTGGGCGGTCTGTGAAAAGCACAAGGTCAACCAGTTCTATACCGCGCCCACGGCGATCCGCGCGCTGATGGGCCAGGGCGATGAATTCGTCACCAAATACGACCTGAGCGATCTGAAACTGCTGGGCTCGGTCGGGGAACCGATCAACCCCGAGGCCTGGAACTGGTACAACACCGTCGTGGGCAAGGGGAACTGCCCCATCGTCGACACCTGGTGGCAGACCGAAACGGGCGGCCACCTGATCACCCCCTTGCCCGGCGCCATCGCCACGAAACCCGGTTCGGCGACGAAACCGTTCTTCGGGGTGCAGCCGGTCGTGCTCGACCCCCATTCCGGACAGGAAATCGACACCACCGAGGCCGAGGGCGTGTTGTGCCTGAAAGACAGCTGGCCCGGCCAGATGCGCACGGTCTGGGGCAACCATGAACGGTTCGAGAAGACGTATTTCTCGGACTACAAGAATTACTATTTCTCGGGCGACGGCTGTCGGCGCGATGCCGACGGGTATTACTGGATCACGGGCCGCGTCGATGACGTGATCAACGTCTCGGGCCACCGGATGGGCACGGCCGAGGTGGAAAGTGCGCTGGTGGCCCATGCCAAGGTCGCCGAGGCGGCGGTGGTGGGCTACCCGCACCAGATCAAGGGCCAGGGCATCTATGCCTATGTGACCCTGATGAACGGGGTCGAGCCCACCGAGGAGCTGCGCAAGGAACTTGAGACCTGGGTGCGCACGGAAATCGGCCCGATCGCCAAACCCGACCTGATCCAGTGGGCCCCAGGCCTGCCGAAAACACGGTCGGGCAAGATCATGCGGCGCATCCTGCGCAAGATCGCCGAGGATGATTTCGGCGCGCTGGGCGACACATCGACCCTCGCCGAACCGGGTGTGGTGGACGAGCTGATCGAGAACCGGATGAACCGGGCGTAAACCGCCCGGCCCGGGTGCAGGAAATTCTTGGCCACTCCTAACAGGGGGTGGCCAATTTCGTTGCAATTTTAGGGGCCTACTGGAGAGGGCGCGGCAGGTTTGGCAGGGTGTCGCGTGCCGACACCCCCGCCCGGAGCCCCGACATGTCCGCCGCCCCTCCCCTCGTTCCCTTCGGCATCGCCCCTCTTTCCGGGGCCAAGCCGCCGCGCCCGGCGGCGCAGGGGACCGGCGTGACGCTCAGGGGGCAGGCCGTCGCCCCGATGCGCCCCGGCGCGCGCAGCGACGGGCATGGCAGCAACCCGACCGCGCCCGAGCCGCTGCCCCCGCGCGAGGACCCGCCGCGCGTCAAGGGGCTTGGCGTGCCGCCGCTCCATACCCTGCAGGTCGGCGATTTCGACCGCGCCGCGCGCGATCCCTTCGCCCGGCTTTTCGCGCTGACAGGCGACAAACCGGCGCCGAAACTGGATCGCCGACTGTGACCGCAGACTGTGACGCACGAGGGGCGATTGCCGACAATCCGACCCATCCCATGGCCGCTCCGGGCAAGTCCGGGCATTGTGGATGCGGGTCGGGGGCCCGACCGAAGGATCACATCATGACCGAAGATCAATCCCACGCGCTGGCCGCGCTGGCCATCGCCGAAACACGGCCCACCGACACCGCCCCGCCGCGCCCCTTCCGCGAGGAACGGCGTTCGACCGGGGTCAGCTATGCCGGGGGCTGGGCAGCGTCTTGTCGCTGATGCTGGCGACGCGGCCCGACCGCCCCGCCAATCCATGCTGATCCGGCAGCGGGGCCGGAACGGTATTCAGGGTGCGGCGTCGAGCGGAAGATCAGAGGCGATAAGCGCCGCCTCGACCCGCGCAACCTCATCCCGTGTCAGTGGCAGAAGCGGGCGCGGCAGGTCGATCCGTCCGAACCCGAGGCGCGAGGCGATTTCATAGGCGACGCGGATGCCGCCAAAGGCGCGACACACCTCCCATACCGGGCCGAGGCGGGCATTCAGCACCATCCGTTCGACCGCGTCCCCGCGCGCCGCCCAAAGTGCCAGGCAGGGTGCGGGCAGAACGCCCGCAAGCACCGAATACCACCCGTCGGCCCCCGCGCCCAAAGCGTTCGCAATCAGCGCGTCACCCGAATAGCCAAGTGAAAACCCGGTGGGCACCCGGCGGCGCAACACCGCCATCTGTTCGGCGCAGTCCTCAGCGGCGGCGGCCGGGTTCTTGACGGCATCCACCCGATCGATCCCAGCCAATGCCGTCAGAAGATCGTTTGAGATATCGAAATGCGTGGTGATGGGATTGTTGTAGACGCAGATTGGCAGATCGGTGGCCGCCGCCACCTCGCGGAACAGGCCCAGCACCTCCGCGTCGCGCAGAGGCAGATAGCTCATGGGCGCCAGCAGCAGCCCCTGCGCCCCCGCGTCACGCGCAGCCCGCGCATGGGCCAGAACCTCCCCGGTCGTCAACGCACCGATACCGGCAACCACGGGCACATCCCCCGCCGCCTCGACCGAGGCCGCGATCGCCCGCGCGCGTTCGCCGACACTGAAATAGGGATAGCCGCCCGTCGACCCCATCACCCCGATGGAGGCCAATCCGGTGCAAGCAAGACGCGCCACGAGCGCGCCCATCCTGTCGGTATCGACCCGGCCATCCGCATCCGAGGGTGTCACCGGAAAGGCGGACAGGCCACCGAAGGGCGCCATGCCCACGACCTTACTGCGCGCGGGTGCAGATCATCCGGCTGTCGGCGGTGACCAGTGGGATATAGGTGGTTTCCACCGGACCCCTGTGCAGCCACCAGTAACAGCCATCGGATTCGATCCGAACCGTGTTCAGGTCCTGCCCCGGCCCGACAAGGGCCATAACCTCGGGGCTCAGCTCTGCCGTCTCGCCCTGAGGCGTGGGTGGC
Organism: Paracoccaceae bacterium; assembly: GCA_024742455.1. Lineage (GTDB taxonomy): Bacteria > Pseudomonadota > Alphaproteobacteria > Rhodobacterales > Rhodobacteraceae > JANSYL01. The sequence continues at coordinate 401,497 of JANSYL010000001.1, forward strand.
GCCCCGCAGGCCACCAGCCCGGCACAGGCCACCAAAATCGCAAGCGCGCGCTTCATGTCACGGTCTCCGCGTCATCCGTCCGGGCGCTGCCATAGCATGTCCGGCCCCGGTGTCTGCCTCCAAGGCGCGCTTTCTGGCGCCAAGTTGCGGAAAAACCCGCTTTATCCGGGGCCTGCCCCCCGTTTTGCGCCTGCCACGGCACCCCGATGCGCCCCGGCGCGGTCGGCCGGACGTGACCCAAAGGCCCGTGATTCGCGCAACGGCCTGTCAGTCGGTCGCCTCGAGGATGTCGCGCAGCGTATCGACCAGCTGGTCGATCTGGGCCTTTTCGATGATCAGCGGCGGCGACATCGCGATGATGTCACCGGTCGTCCGGATCATGATCCCCTTCTCGAACGCTTTCAGGAAGACCGAGAAGGCACGCCGCGTCGGCTCGCCCGGGATCGGGTCCAGCTCGATCCCGCCGATCAGGCCCAGATTGCGCACGTCGATCACATGCTGCGTGCCTTTCAGGCTGTGGAGCGCGTCCTCCCAATAGGGCGCGATCTCGGCGGCGCGTTCGAACAGCCCCTCCTCACGGTAGGTCTCGAGCGTTGCCAGACCGGCCGCCGAGGCCAGGGGGCTGCCGGAATAGGTATAGCCGTGGAACAGTTCGATCAGGTGTTCGGGGCCGTGCATGAAGGCGTCATGGATGTCCTTCGTGGCCAGCACCGCCCCCATAGGCACCGCCCCGTTGGTCAGGCCCTTGGCGCAGGTGATCAGGTCAGGCATGACGCCGAAGTAATCGGCGGCAAAGGGCGCGCCCAGGCGGCCGAACCCGGTGATCACCTCGTCGAAGATCAGAACGATCCCGTGCCTGGTGCAGATGTCGCGCAGGCGCTGAAGGTAGTCCTTTGGCGGGATCAGAACGCCGGTGGACCCCGCCACCGGTTCCACGATGCAGGCTGCGATGGTTTCTGCCCCGTGCAGCGCCACGATCCGTTCCAGCTCATCGGCAAGGGTCGCACCATGCTCGGGCTGGCCCCGGGAAAACGCGTTCCGGTCCGGCAGATGCGTGTGCGGCAGGTGGTCGACTCCGGTCAGCAGGGACCCGAACACCTTGCGGTTGTTGACGATGCCGCCCACCGAAATGCCGCCGAAATTGACCCCGTGATAGCCGCGTTCGCGCCCGATCAGCCGGGTCCGCGTGCCCTGGCCGATGGCGCGCTGATAGGCGATGGCGATCTTCAGCGCGGTCTCAACGGACTCGGACCCGGAATTGGTGAAGAAGACATGTTCGAACGGGTCGGGCGCCATGTCACGCAGCCGGTTGGCAAGCTCGAACGCCTTGGGATGTCCCATCTGGAAGGCGGGGGCGTAATCCAGTTCAGCGGCCTGTTCCTGGATCGCCTTGACGATCTTCGGCCGGTTGTGGCCCGCGTTGCAGCACCACAGCCCCGCCGCCCCGTCCAGCACCTGGCGGCCATCGGCTGTGGTGTAATGCATCCGGTCGGCCGAGACGAGCATGCGCGGGGCCTGCTTGAATTGCCGGTTGGCCGTGAAAGGCATCCAGAACGCGCTGAGGTCGTTGGGGGCCAGGCTCGGTCGATCAAGCGCCATCGCGGTCTCTCCATGTCCGAAAAGGGGTCCGAAACCGGGCCAACCGCCCGACCCGGACACGCTAGCAGAGGGGCCGCGCCAGTCAATCCGGGCGATGCCGGGGCATCCGACAGGGCGTGGCTCGCCGCCACAGAAGCGCGCACACGCGGTGCCGAGGCCGCTTTTCCCCGGCGTCAGGCTGGTGTAGGGACGACCCAAACCACGAATGGCACCCATGGGCACAGAAGGGTGCAGTGCGCGAGCGAAGGCGAGGGACCGAATGACCAAGAAACCCCATGATACCGACGTGGCCTTCATCCAGGCGCTGGCCGAAATGCTGCGTGAACATGAGCTGACCGAGCTCGAGGTGAAGCGGGAATATGGCGAGGACGACGCGCTGACCGTGCGGGTGTCGCGCCAGGGCACCATTGCCGCGCCGGTCGCCATGGCCGCACCCGCCCCGGCCCCCGCCGCTCCTGCACCTGCGGCCCCCGCCGCGCCCGAGGCCGCCGAAGACCCCGCGCTGGCCCCCGGCGCCGTCACCTCGCCCATGGTCGGCACCGTCTACCTGCAGCCCGAACCGGGCGCGTCCTCTTTCGTCAAGGTCGGCGACAAGGTGAGCGAAGGCCAGACCCTGCTGATCGTCGAGGCGATGAAGACCATGAACCAGATCCCCGCACCGCGGGCCGGGACCGTCAAACGGATCCTGGTCGAAGACGGCGCCCCGGTGGAATTCGGCGCCCCGCTGATGATCCTCGAATAAGGGGGCGGGCGATGTTTCGGAAAATCCTCGTCGCCAATCGCGGCGAAATCGCGCTCCGCGTCATCCGCGCGGCCCGCGAGATGGGCGTCGAAACGGTGGCGGTGCATTCGACCGCCGATGCCGACGCGATGCATGTGCGCATGGCCGATGAGGCGATCTGCATCGGCCCCCCGCCCTCGCCCCATTCCTACCTGTCGGTGCCCGCGATCATTTCCGCCTGCGAGATCACCGGTGCCGAGGCCATCCACCCCGGCTACGGGTTTCTCAGCGAGAACGCGAATTTCGTGCAGATCGTCGAGGATCACGGGATCAAGTTCATCGGACCCTCGGCCGAACATATCCGCATGATGGGCGACAAGATCACCGCAAAGGACACGATGAAGAACCTCGGCGTTCCTTGCGTGCCCGGCTCGGATGGCGGCGTGCCGGATTTCGACGCGGCGCGCGCGGTGGCCGAGACCACCGGTTTTCCCCTGATCGTCAAGGCCACCGCTGGCGGCGGCGGGCGCGGGATGAAGCTTGCCCGCTCGGCCGAAGAGCTTGAAACGGCCTTTCGCACCGCCCGGTCCGAGGCCAAGGCCGCCTTCGGCAATGACGAGGTCTATCTGGAAAAATATCTAGGCCGCCCCCGCCATATCGAGGTGCAGGTCTTCGGCGACGGCAAGGGCCGCGCGGTGCATCTGGGCGAACGCGACTGTTCGCTGCAGCGCCGCCACCAGAAAGTGTTCGAAGAGGCCCCCGGCCCCGCCATCGACGACGCCACCCGGGCCGAGATCGGCGCGGTCTGTGCCAAGGCGGTGGCCGAGATCGGGTATGAAGGCGCGGGCACGATCGAGTTTCTGTATGAAGACGGCGAGTTCTATTTCATCGAGATGAATACCCGCCTGCAGGTCGAACACCCCGTCACCGAGGCGGTGTTCGGTGTCGACCTTGTGCGCGAACAGATCCGAGTGGCGGCGGGCGAGCCGATGTCCTTCACCCAGGACGACCTTCAGGTGCAGGGCCACGCCATCGAGGTGCGCATCAACGCCGAGAAACTGCCGAATTTCGCGCCTTCGCCCGGCACGATCACGCAATACCATGCCCCCGGCGGGCTGGGCGTGCGGATGGACAGCGCGCTTTATGACGGCTACCGCATCCCGCCCTATTACGATAGCCTGATCGCCAAGCTGATCGTCTACGGCCGCGACCGGCCCGAGGCGCTGGCCCGGCTGAAACGCGCCCTTGGCGAGTTGATCGTCGATGGCGTCGACACGACCGTGCCGCTGTTTCACGCGCTGCTGGAGGAACCCGATATCCAGAGCGGCGATTACACGATCCACTGGCTGGAAAAATGGCTGGAGGAGGCGATGGCGGGCTGAGAAGCCCCGCCATGCTTGACTTGCCCCGCCCTGCTGCGGTCCCATCGCGGCGTGATGCCTGGCCCCGTTCCGACCGTCCCCGCCCCGTTGCGCCCGTGGGATATTCCCCGGCTGCCCCGGCCGCGTTCCGCCGTGCAATTGACCGGTGACATGCCGCCCGTGCGGCTCTTGAAGTTTCCGCAGGACTTTCCGGGGTGCCGACCTATGTCTTCCCTGATGGCGCGCGACCTGTCATATCCGCCGGTCCCGGCCCTGACGCCCGAGCTGATGCTCCGCGCCTATGCCGCTGGCATTTTCCCGATGTCCGACAGCGCCGAAGACCCCGAGATTTTCTGGGTCGATCCGCAGACGCGCGGCATCTTCCCGCTGGACGCGTTCCATGTCTCGCGCAGCCTGGCGCGCCGGATGCGCAGGGGCGGCTACAAGATCGCGGTGAACCGTGATTTCGCGGGCACCGTGCGCGCCTGCGCCGACCGGCCCGAGACCTGGATCAACCCCGACATCTTTGCCACCTATCTGGGGCTGAACGCGCAGGGCTATGCCCATTCGGTCGAGGTGTGGATGGATGGTGAGCTTGCCGGCGGGGTTTTCGGCGTGGCGCTTGGCGCGGCGTTTTTCGGCGAAAGCATGTTCTCGCGCCGCACCGACGGATCGAAGATCGCGCTGTCGCACCTGGTGGGGCGACTGCGCGCGGGGGGTTTTCAGCTCTTCGATACGCAATTCACCACGGATCATCTGAAATCGCTCGGCGCGGTGGACGTGCCACGGTCGGAATACCGGCGGCAACTGCACCTGGCGGTCACCTCGCCCGCCGATTTCTTCGCCGTCGACCGGGTGGGCGCGCAGGCGGCGGAATAGCGCCCGGTTCACCGGGTCAGACGCCGGATCAGGCACCGGACAAGACACCGGGGTCAACACAGCGTTTCCGCACCCGCGCTTGCAAGGAGGGGGTCGCCAGCGCCATCCTGGCAGCGGTTGACCACATGTTGACGCCGCGCATGGGGGCGGTGCCCGATGACATCCGAGCAGACCCCGACCGGTCACGAAACCGCAGCGCGCGTCGCGGCGGCGGAGCATCCGGTGCCCGCCCAACTGGCCGCCTATGGCGATCTGGCTTTCCTGTATCTGCGCACCGACCGCTACCGGGACATGACACTGGCGCAGGCCCGGCAGATCATCCAGCCGCCCATCGATCACATGCAATACCGCGTCTTTCGCATCGACGGGGTACCGCGCATGGCGCTGACCTGGGCCTATCTGAGCGACGGGGCCGAGATGCGGCTGGTCTCGGGCGAAATCCTCGGCCCGGCGGAGTGGGCCTCGGGCCCGAATGTCTGGCTGATGGACCTGGTCGCGCCCTACGGCAGGGGCACGGGACGTGTTGCGCTGCGCTGGTTTCTCGACAACCTGCCGCGTACCAAGGCGCGCATCCGCTATCTCAAGCCCGGGGCCTGCGGCAGGCCGCAAAAGCTGGTGGAGCTGACGCGGCGGCCGGGCGGCCGGTGGGGCGCGCGGGCGGTGGCGATCCGGACCTGACCGGCCCTAACCCTGCCCGCAGCTCAGCACCCAGACATCATAGCGGGGATGTTCCAGCGCGCTGAGCGCGGGGCTCGAGGCGACCATCCAGCCCGCGAACAGGCTGTTGCCTTCGAGGTCGTAGATTTCCAGATGGGCATAGGCGTCTGAACTCGGGTCCCCGGCCGGGTAGCGGCATTCCAGAAGCCGGATCGCGATGCGCCCGAAGATGACCGTTTCCTCGACCGCGAGATCGACATCGGTGGGCCGGCCCAGCGTCTTGTCGAGCGCACGCAGCGTGGCGCGCCCGGCCTGCACGGTTTCGGGCTGCAGCACCGAAGTCACCGGCGTGCGGGTGCCCGGAAAGGTGATGATGGCGTCGTCCTCATCCCCGTCCCGGGTGGTGATGTCGAGCGAAATGCCGTCATCCTCGGTCGCATCGGCACCGTCGGACAGGTCGGGCAGGTCGAGATTCTCGGGGTCGAAATCCTCGGGCGGGTCGCCGAAATCGAAGGTTTCCAGGTCGATGGCGTCACCGAACCCGCCGCCATCGCCGAAATTGTCGAACTGCTGTGCGGCAACGGGCGCGGCCAGCCATGCCGTCAGCATGGCCGCCGCAAGGGCGGAACGCGGGCCGGTCATTCCTCGCCGTCACCCGTGACGAAACGCATCAGCAGGTTCACCAGGCTGACCGAGCTCTGGGTGTCGATGATCGCCTCGCCCTCGCCCAGAACGAAGGGCGAGCCGCCCGGGATCACCTCGAGGAAGGACCCGCCAAGCAACCCTTCCGACGCGATCACCACGGCGCTGTCATCGGGCAGTTCCAGCCCCTCGCGCACCGTGAAGGTGGTCACCGCGCGGAAACTGGCAGGGTCAAGCTCCATGTCGGTGACGGTGCCCACGCGCACACCGGCCAGCCGCACCTCGGTGCCCACGGCGATGCCTTCGGCGCTGCGGAAGGACGCGGTCAATTCATAGCTGCCCGGATCATGGGTGAACCCGGTGCTTTGCGCGGTGTAGAAAAAGAACACCGCCGCCGCCGTCATCACGGCCGCACCGACGCCGATTTCGGTGATGGAACTATCGCTTTCCGACATCGCCTGTCTCCGTGCTTGCCCGGCCGGTCACTCCGGCGTCCAGGCGTCATAGTCACGCCGGTCCACCGGGTCCGGCCGCCGGATCGACCCGGCGGGCACATAGGCCTCGGGCGTGCCGGTTCGGTTGGGTTCATGGGGCTTTTGCCACGCCTTTCGGGCCAGCGGCGCCTCGGTCGGCGGGTCGTCCCAGGTGCGGTGCAGCCAGCCATGCCATTCCGGGGTGACCCGGCTTGCCTCGGATTCACCGTTGAAAATGACCCAGCGGCGTTTGTCATCGCGGGACCGGTAGAAGACATTGCCCTGATCGTCCTGCCCCACCTTCACGCCGTGGCGCAGGGTGAACAGCTGTGTTCCGAGCGTCTGGCCGTTCCACCAAGTGACGAGACGTCTGAGGAAATTCACCATGTTCAGCCCCTGCCGTCCGATCCTTGTTGCCGACCCGGATCGTGTGATCCGCAGCATCGGTGCCGGGATACCGCGCTTCGGCGGCGTCTTACAGGGGAAAATTCCCTGCCGCTTGACCCAAGGTCGATTCTCGCCGAGCTTTCGGTCTCGTATCGAGCAGCCCCGAAAACTTCCGCCCTGCGCGGATATCGTAACGGAAGGTAGCCCGACATGACGCGCATGATCTCGATCCCCGCAACCGCCTTGGCAGCGTTGGTCCTGCTGGCGGGGTGCGACAATTTTCAATCCGCCATTGCCAATGACACGGTCCGGGCGCTCGATCCTGGCAATGTCCGGCCTACCGAAACGATGGTCGTGCAGGGCCAGACCGTGACAATCGCCCGCCCCAGTGACAACGAGGCCCGGCTCGGCGCGACCGAATGGCAGGTGCAGGTGGGCAACCGGTGGTTCCTGTGTGGCGGCGCGTCGGAAGAGGCCTGCCGCCGGACCGCCGCGCGCGAGATGCGCCGGATAGAGTCGGGCGGCGGCTACTGATGCGTCCCGCCCGCGCGCGCCCGCACGCGCCAGGGTGATCCAGCCCCCGGACGCGCTATTCGCCGCCGATGCGGCGCGCAGGCGATTGTCGCGACGCGGGCTTTCCACTATGGCAGCGCAGCGGTGCTGCCACGCCATGGAGGAAACCCCGAGATGACCGACACGAAAGACGGGCCGAGCTACGGCTTCGACACCTTGCAGATCCACGCGGGCGCGCGGCCCGACCCGGCCACCGGCGCACGGCAGACGCCGATTTACCAGACGACGGCCTATGTCTTCCGCGATGCCGATCATGCCGCGGCGCTGTTCAACCTGCAGGAAGTGGGGTTCATCTATTCGCGGCTGACCAACCCCACGGTCGCGGTGCTGCAGGAACGGCTTGCCACGCTTGAAGGGGGCGTTGGTGCGGTCTGCTGTTCCTCGGGCCATGCCGCGCAGATCATGGCGCTGTTCCCGCTGATGAGCCCGGGCAAGAACATCGTCGCCTCCACCCGGCTTTACGGCGGCACGGTCACCCAGTTTTCCCAGACCATCAAGCGCTTCGGCTGGTCGGCGAAATTCGTCGATTTCGACGATCTCGACGCGGTGCGCGACGCCATCGACGATGACACCCGCGCCGTCTTCGGCGAGGCCATCGCCAACCCGGGCGGCTATATCATGGATGTGCGCGCCATCGCCGATATCGCCGATGCCGCCGGTCTGCCTCTGATCATCGACAACACCACCGCCACCCCCTATCTGTGCCGCCCCATCGAACAGGGCGCGACGCTGGTGGTGCATTCGACCACCAAATACCTGACCGGCAACGGCACGGTCACCGGCGGTGCGGTCATTGATTCCGGCAAGTTTGACTGGTCGGCCAGTGACAAGTTCCCCTCGCTCAGCGCGCCGGAACCCGCCTATCACGGCCTGAAATTCCACGAGACCTTCGGCCCCCTCGCCTATACCTTCCATGGCATCGCCATCGGGTTGCGCGATCTTGGCATGACGATGAACCCGCAGGCCGCCCATTACACGCTGATGGGGATCGAGACGCTGTCGCTCCGCATGGAACGCCATGTCGAAAACGCCGTGAAGATCGCGAAATGGCTGGAGGATGACCCTAGGGTCGATTTCGTGACCTATGCGGGGCTGGAAAGCTCACCCTATTACGAGCGGACGAAAACCGTCTGTCCGCGCGGAGCGGGCGCGTTGTTCACCTTCGCGGTCAAGGGCGGCTACGAGGCCTGCGTGAAGCTGGTCGACAGCCTGGAGATTTTCAGCCATGTCGCAAACCTCGGCGATACCCGGTCGCTGATCATCCATTCCGCCTCGACCACGCACCGGCAACTTACGCCGGAACAGCAGGCGGCGGCGGGCGCGGCCCCCAATGTGGTGCGCGTGTCGATCGGGATCGAGGATGCCGATGACCTTATCGCCGATCTCGACCGGGCGCTTTCGCGCGCTGTCGGCTGACATGACCGGGAAACGATCGGCGGATCATCCGCCCATTGTCCACAGCGACAGCACACACGGTTTTCCCCGTGCCATCCGTGATATACAAGGTTCATCCAAGGGATTCACAAAGGCGCTTCGGCGCCCCCTGCCTCCTGCCCGAGGTCACGCGTGACGGTCAAATTCGCCCTGTTTCTCTCGCCCGAAGGCATTGCCCTGGCGCATCGCCAGCCTGCCGGTCACTGGGCGTTCATCGGGGAAACCCCGGTCGATATCGACGACCTGTCGGGGGCCCTCGCAGGCCTTCATGAAAAGGCCGCCGCCCGCGAGGGCGAGGATGTGGCCTGCCTCGTCGTTCTGCCCAATGACCAGGTGCTTTACACCTCGGTCATGGCGCCGACGGCGGACCCGGTCCTCACCGTCGCCCGGATCGAGAATGCGCTTGATGGGCTGACGCCCTATCCCCTGTCCGAGCTTGTCTATGATTTCCGCGCGGCGGAACCCGACCTGGTCAAGCTGGCGGTGGTGGCGAAGGAAACGCTCGACGAGGCGCGCGGCTTTGCCGAAAGCCACGGCTTTGCCGCGGCGGCCTATGCCGCGATGCCGCCGACCGAAAGGTTCCCGGGTGTGCCGCTGTTCTCGCCCGAGGTCGATCTGGCACTCGAAGGGGATGCGCTGGTTTTCGGGCGCGATACCTGGAAACCGCCAGCACCCGAACCGGAGCCCGAACCCGAGGTGGTGCCGGCCGAACCCGAGGTGGCGGCAGCCGATCCCGCGCCTGTATCGGCATCGGGGGCAGATATGGGCGGGGGCGAGGCCGCGTTGCGCCCGGTCGCCGACCCGGCCCTGTCGGCGCCGGTGGCACGCAACCTTGACATGGTCGAGGATGACCTCACCGGGACCGATACCGATACGAAGACCGATAGCGACACCGACGGCGAAGCAGCCGAGGGGCCCGCGCCCGAGATCAGCTTTTCCGGACGACGCCGCAAACGGTCGGCTGCCCAGGAGGACGGCGGCCCGGGCCGTATCGTCAGCGAACGCCCTTCACGCCTGGGCTTCGCGCGCGGACCGATCCCCACCCCCGCCGATCCGGTTCTGCATCCCGATGCCGCCGATCCGACGCCGTCCCCGCAGCCCGAGCCGCAATCAGGGCTGGCCGGTCGGCTGGCCCGCGTGCGCGATGTCAGCAAACCGCGCGCTCCGGCCCCGGCGCCCCCGGCTGCCAAACCGGCCGCGCCTCCCATCGCCCGCGCGCCCGGCGGCGCGGCAGCCCCCGACGCCCCGGCCCGTACGCCGCTGGCCCCGCCCCCCAAACCCGGCGCGCCCGGTGCAAAACCCTTGCGTCCGCTGGCGCCCGCCGCGCCCGCGTTCACGTCGGGGGCGATATCCGATGCCTTCGACCGCGCCCCGTTCCCGCCGCCACCGCCGCAGCGGCGCGCACCGGGCGCGGGCCTTGTCGCGGGCGCTGTGGCGCGCCTGTCATCCGCGTTGCCCTCGGCCGGGGCCGTTACCGCGCTGCCGTCCCGGATCGGCGCGGGGCTTCAGCGGTTCAAACCCGCCATCGCCCTGCCGGGCCGCGCGAAGCCCACCGCTGCAGTGCCTGCCGAGAACCCCGACGAGAAACTGATCGCCGGGCTAATGGAGGTGAACAGCAAACGGCAACCTGCCGGCGGCACCTTCAAGACCGGTCTGATCCTGACCGTGATCCTGCTGATCCTTCTGGCGCTGGTCGCGGTCTGGTCCGTGCTGTTCCTGCCCAACAGTCCGATCGCGCGCCTGCTTACCGGCGGGGACCGCAGCGTGGCCGAGGCCCCCGGCGCCCTGCCCGACCCTGACATGCCGCCGGTGGCGATCACCGCGCCGCCCGCGATCGGCACGCTCGATCCCGGCACGCCGCTGCCCGAGGCGGCAGGGCCGCCCGCCGATCTCGCGCTCGAGGGGGCCGAGGTCGCGGCCCTGGCCGAAACCGGCGCAGCCCCCGCAGATGACGCTGTGCTGCCGGATATCGACGCCGAACTGGACCTGCCGCCGCTGCCCCCTCTGCCCGAAGACCTGCTGCCGCCCCTGGAAGAGGCGGTTTTGCTTTATGCACGTGACGGCATCTGGATGATGCCCCCGGACCGCCCGGACCTGGCCCCGATCAGTCTTGTCGAGGATATCTATGTCGCCTCGATCGATCCCGAGGTGATCGGGCATGACGCGCTGGCGCTGCCGCCCGCCGACGTCAACCCCGCCGAGGTGCCGCGCGCGATGCCCGCCCCGCTGCCCTTCGGAACCGAGCTTGACCTGAACGCGCAAGGCCTTGTCGAACCGACGGCGGATGGAGTCGTCACCCCGTCCGGCGCGTTCGTGATTTCCGGTCAGCCGCCGCTGCCCGCCGTGCGCAACCCGCGCGCCCCCGAAGCCGAGGATGAGGCCCGCGCGCAATCGGGCGACCTGCCCGAGATCAATGTTCTGGACGCGGTGCTGGGCACTTTCCGTCCGCCCGCGCGCCCCGGCGACCTGAGCGAGCTGCGCGAACGCCAGATCCTCGGCGGCCTGACCGAAACCGAGCTTGCCCTGCTGCGCCCCGCCGAACGCCCGCTATCGGCGCAGGAAGCCGCCGCGCAGGCCTCGCTGTTCACCGACGATCAGGCCCCGGGGGATGACGCAGCAATCGGGGCCGATGTGACCGAACTGGCCGTCGCCCGTTCGGTGCTGCCCGCCCAGCGTCCCTCCGATATCGAAGCCATCGTCGCCTCAGCCGCGCGAACCCCGGCCGCCGAGGCCACGACCCAGACCGCCGCGGTTACGCCGGGCATCCCGTCGAACGCCGACGTCAGCCGCGCCGCCACGCAGCGCAACGAGATCCGGCTGCGCAACGTCAACCTGATCGGGGTCAGCGGCACACCGCAGAACCGCCGCGCCATGGTGCGCCTGCCCTCGGGCCGGTTCGTTCAGGTCAGTGTCGGCGACAGGCTGGACGGGGGACGGGTGGCCGCCATTGGCGAGGCATCGCTGCAATATGTGCGCAACGGGCGCAACATCACGCTGGAAATACCCGGTTGACCTCCCCGGGGGGTCAGAGCAGGAACACCACCGCCAGCCCCAGGAAGGCGAAGAAGCCCACCACATCGGTCACCGTGGTCACGAAAGCGCCCGAGGCCAGCGCCGGGTCGATCTTCATCCGGTCAAGCGCCACCGGCACCAGGATGCCCGCAAGCCCCGCGACCAGCAGGTTGATCACCATCGCCGCCGCGATCACGAGGCCAAGACCCGGGTTGCCGAACCAGACATAGCCGATCACCCCCATCACGACGGCGAAGAACACCCCGTTGATCAGGCCCACCCCGGTTTCGCGGCCGATCACGCGCATCAGGTTGGCGCGCGTCAGGTCCTTGGTGGCGATCGCGCGCACCGCCACGGTCAGGGCCTGGGTGCCGGCATTACCCCCCATCGAGGCAACGATGGGCATCAGCACCGCCAGCGCCACGATCTGTGCGATCGCGTCTTCGAACTGCGCGATCACCAGCGAGGCCAGGATCGCCGTCACCAGGTTCACGAACAGCCACGGAAGCCGCTGTTTCGTGGTGTTGATGATCTTGTCCGACAGCCGCGATTCCTCGCCCACGCCGGCGAGGCGCAACAGGTCCTCTTCGGCGGCATGGTCCAGAACGATCATCGCGTCATCGATGGTGATCATGCCCACAAGCCGTCCGTCATCATCGACGACGGGGGCCGAGATCAGGTGATACTGGTTGAAGGCATAGGCGACCTCATCCTCGTCCTGTGTGGCGGGGATCACCCGGAAACTGTCCTCGGTCAGGCTCGACAACCCGGTCTCGCGAGGGGCCGACAGCATCCGGCCCAGCGTGACATAACCCGTGGGTTTCATCCGCGGATCGGTCAATACGACATGGTAGAACTGTTCCGGCAGGTCGTCCTTGTTGGCACGCAGGTGGTCGATCATCTGGCCCACGGTCCAATGCTCGGGCGCATGCACGACCTCGGGCTGCATCAGGCGCCCGGCACTGTCCTCGGGATAGGACAGCGCCCGTTCCACCGCCAGACGATCGGTGGCGTCGAGAGCCCCGAGGATCGTGGCCTGCTGGTCGTCCTCGAGATATTCCACAAGGTCGACGACATCGTCGCTGTCCAGCTCGCGCACGGCTTCGGTCAGCACCTCGTCGGGCAGAAGGCCGATCACCTCCTCGCGCAGCCCCTCGTCCAGTTCCGACAGCACCTCGCCATCGATGCCGCTGGACCACAGCGCCAGCCAGGCCGCCCGGTCCCCCTGCGACACCTGTTCCAGAAGGTCGGCGATATCGGCGGGGTGCAGCGGGTCCATCAGCATGTCGATGGCGGCCACATCCTCGGCCTCGATGGCGCGGCGCAGCGACCGGCGCAGGGCCTCGTCGATGCTGTAATCGGCCTGCGGGGTATCGGTGCCGGGTTCGATCACGTCCTGGTGCTGGTCGGTCATGGCGCGGCCCTTTTGCAAGGTTGGATGTCGCTCGAATGCCCCTAACATAGCGCCGCCCCTGCCGCTATCACGGGGCCGGGGTTTCAAGGCGAAAGGCACCGGTGATGAGGGACTGCTTGATTCTGGGGCAGATTCTGGCCTTTGAGGGCGATCCTGCGCAGCTTGGCGTCGGCTCGGTGCGCCATGACCGGCGCGGCGCGGTGCATGTGCGGGACGGGCGCATCGCGGCGGCAGGTGACGCGGACCGGCTGCGGGCGGCCGCACCCGGGGCGAAGGTGATCGACCATGGCGATGCGCTGATCCTGCCGGGGTTCATCGACGCCCATGCCCACTACCCGCAGACCGCGATCATCGCGTCCTGGGGCAAGCGGCTGATCGAATGGCTGAACACCTATACCTTTCCCGAGGAAGGCCGGTTCGGCGATCCGGATTACGCCGCTAGGATCGCCGCGCGCTACATGGACCTGGTTCTGGCCCATGGCACGACAACGGTGGCGAGTTACTGCACGATCCATCCCGAAAGCGCCGATGCCTATTTCGCCGAGGCGCAGAGACGGGGCATGCGGATGCTGGCGGGCAAGACCTGCATGGACCGTGACACCGCACCCGGTTTCCTGCGCGACAGCGCGCAGTCGGCCTATGACGACAGTGCGGCGCTTATTGACCGCTGGCACGGGATGGACCGGCTGTCCTATATCGTCACGCCGCGGTTTTCGCCTACCTCGACCGAGGCGCAGCTGGAGGCGCTGGGCGCGCTTTGGGCCGCGCATCCCGATTGCCTGATGCAGACCCATATCAGCGAACAGGTGGATGAGGTGGACTGGGTCAAATCGCTTTATCCGACGGCGCGCGATTATCTCGACACCTACGAGGCGCACGGGCTGCTGGGGCCCAACGCGCTGTTTGGTCATGCGATCCACCTGGAGCCGCGCGAGATCGACCGGCTGGCCGAGGTCGATGCGGCACTGGTGCATTGCCCGACCTCGAACACGTTCATCGGATCGGGTCTGTTCGATATGGGTCTGCGCGACAGGCTGCGCGTCGGGCTGGCAACCGATACCGGGGGGGGATCGAGTTTCTCGATGCTCAGGACGATGGCCGCGGCTTATGAAGTGGCGCAGCTCAGGGGCACGGCGCTGCACCCGTCCGAGCTGGTCTGGCTGGCCACGGGCGGATCGGCGGCGGCGTTGCGGCTCGGCGACCGGATCGGGCGGCTGGCGGCGGGATACGAGGCGGACCTGGTGGTGCTGGACCTGGCCTCCACACCCGCCATAGCGCAGGCGGTGGCGCGGGCCGGGGATATCTGGCAGGCGGTGTTTCCGACGATCATGATGGGCGATGACCGCGCGGTGACCGAGGTCTATGTCGCGGGGCGCCCGGTATCGGCGGGGCGTGACTGATCAGGACTGAACAGCACGGCTTAGGTGTTGTTTTCATTTCCCAAAGCCGGGTTTGCCAACCTGATCGAAAAGGGTTTGGCGGCGGATCGGGGGGCGGAAATCGAGGTTTTCCGCGGATATCGCGCGATATCCGGGTCGAAGAAGGCGCGTCTTTCGAGGCCGGGCTCGGCCTGGCCTATGGGAGTGTTTCAAGCAGGAAGAAGCTGCCTGGAAAGGCGCGACGCTTCGCGCGTTGATCGGGCGCGGCACCTTGGGTCGGGTGAGCATATCCAGATTGCGCCCGGAGCCCCAAAAATGTCCGACAGCCCCACGATCGTGCCCTATCTGAGCTACAAGGACGGCAAGGCCGCGCTCGCGTTTCTGCAAGAAGCCTTCGGCTTCAGGGAAAACTTCGCGCAATACGGCGACGATGGCGTCCTGATCCATGCCGAACTGACCATCGGGAACGGTGTGATCCTGGTGGGCACCGCCGATCTGCCCCGGGGCACGCCGGGCATATATGTGGTGGTCAAGGATGTGGCCGCCCATCATGCCCGTGCCAGCGCCGCAGGGGCCGAGATTGTGTTTGGACCGGAAGAGACCGAATGGGGCACCGAGCGCTATCGCTGCCGTGATCCGGAAGGACAGGAATGGAGTTTCGGCACCTACCAGCCGCAGACCGAGCCGCCCGCCTGGGGCTAGGCCCTAATCCGCGAGATCGCGCAACACCTGCGGCAGGGTTTCGGGCAGATCCTCGGCGATGAGGCCGGGGCCGGCGGCGAGGGCGGCCCCGGCATGGAGCCAGGTGCCCGCTGCAGCGGCCTTCATCGGCGGCAGGCCCCGCGCCAGAAGGCCGGTGATGATCCCGGCCAGCACATCGCCCGTGCCCGCCGTCGCCAGCCATGGCACCGCGCGGTCGCGGAGCGCGGCATGGACCACCGCCTGGCCCGAGGGGTCGGCGATGATGGTGTCGGGGCCTTTCAGCAGGACGAGACAGCCCGCACGCGCCGCCGCCTCGCGCGCCGCGTCGAGCCGGGAAAAGGCCGGTCCGGCTGTCGGGACCTCGGCAAGGCGCGCGGCGAGGTCGGGAAAGAGGCGGGCGAACTCGCCGTCATGGGGGGTAAGCACGGTCGTGGCATGCAAGGCGTCAAACAGCGCCTCGGGCGCCCCGGCAAAGGCGGTCAGCGCATCGGCATCCAGCAGGGTCGCGCGCCTCGCGGCCAGGGCCGTGGTGACGAGGTCGCGCGTCCGGTCGGACACGCCGAGGCCCGGCCCGAGACAGAGCGCATTGAGGCGCGGATCACCCAGCAGCGCCGCGAGACCATCTGCCCCGTCGCTTCGCCTGAGCATGATCGCCGTCAGCTGCGCGGCGCATTCCAGCATGGCCGAGCCCGGGGCCGCGACCGTCACCAGCCCCGCACCTGCCCGCAGCGCGCCGCGCGCGGCCAGCCTCGCCGCGCCCGACCGGCCCATCGGACCGGACAGGACGAGGGCATGGCCGTGGTCGTATTTATGGCCCCCGGTTTTCAGAACGGGCCAGTGCCGCAGGTGATCGCGGCCGACCAGCGCGACGCGCGGGCCGACATCGGTGGTCCCCCGTGCCTCCAGCCCGATATCGGTGACCACCAGCCTGCCCGCCGCCACGCCATGCGCCCCGATCACGTGGCCGAGCTTGGGCCGGTGAAAGGTGACCGTCAGATCGGCCCGCCCCGCGTTCCCTTCGGGCCCGAGCCAGCGCCCGCTGTCGAGGCAATAGCCCGAGACAGCATCGATCGCGACGCTGCGCCGGGCGGACGCTTGTGCGGTGGCAAGACTGCCGGCCATGTCCGGGTCGATGGGACGGGTCAGCCCGGTCCCGAACCCCGCATCGACGAAAAGGTCGACCTTTGCGTCGGGCCGCAGGCTGCCCTTGAACCGTGCCGGGTCGCGGGCGACGGGGTCGACCAGGTCAAGCAGGCGGTCGGCATTCAGGCGCGCATCCGGTGTGACGGGCCAGGCTGCATCGCCCAGAAGCCGCAGGGTCACATCCCACCCGCGCCCGATCAGCAGCCGCGCCACCACGAAGCCGTCGCCGCCATTGTTGCCGGGACCGCAGAGAACGAGCGCCCGGTGCGGCGCGGCGGCAAGTTCGGGCCAGGTCGCATCGATGGCGGCGATCACCCCCGCGCCCGCGCCCGCGCGGTCCATCAGGTCGCGCCCGGTTACGGCACCGCCTGCCATCGCGGCGCGTTCCACCGCGCGCATCTGGGCGGCTGTCAGAAGCTCCATCGGTGCACCTGATTCAAATCTGCCTGCATTTTGAGCGCTATGCCCAATTCGTAATCGCCCCTTCCGGATTCCCGAGGGCGATCCGACCCGTTCCATCCTATCGCATGGACGCCCAAGGAGCAAAATGCTGTCAGGAGACGCGCGCGGGCGTCACGGGTAGAGGAGGCGAGGGCCCAATCATGAAAAAGATCGAAGCGATCATCAAACCCTTCAAGCTCGACGAGGTGAAGGAAGCCCTTCAAGAGATCGGCATCCAGGGTCTGAGCGTGACCGAGGTCAAGGGGTTCGGCCGCCAGAAAGGCCATACCGAGCTTTACCGCGGGGCGGAATATGTCGTGGATTTTCTGCCCAAGGTGAAAATCGAGGTCGTGCTGTCGGACGATCAGGCCGAGGCCGCGATCGAGGCGATCATCGGGGCGGCCAAGACCGACAAGATCGGCGATGGCAAGATCTTCATCTCCGACATCAGCGAAGCCATCCGCATCCGCACCGGCGAAACCGGTGAGGACGCGCTGTAATCCACTTATCGCAAACGGGGGCTGCCCGCCCCTGCCAGACCACACGGACCACAACGCCAAGGGAAGGTCAGCATGAGCAAACAAGACGTATTGAAACTGATCAAGGACGAGGAAGCGGCCTATGTCGACATCCGCTTTACCGATCCGCGCGGCAAGCTGCAGCACGTGACGGTGATGGCCGACCTCGTCGACGAGGATTTCCTTGACGAAGGCTTCATGTTCGACGGCTCGTCGATCGCGGGCTGGAAAGGCATCGAAGCCTCGGACATGAAACTGATGCCCGATACCGAAAGCGCCTATGTCGATCCGTTCTACGCGGAAAAGACGATCTGCCTGCATTGTTCGATCCTCGAGCCCGATACCGGCGAGGCCTATGAACGCGACCCGCGCTCGACCGCCGAAAAGGCCGAGGCCTACCTGAAGGCATCGGGCATTGGTGACACGGCCTATTTCGGCCCCGAGGCTGAATTCTTCCTGTTCGACGACGTCCGCTTCTCGAACACGATGAACAAGGTGTCCTACGAGGTGGACGCGCAGGACGCGGCCTGGAATTCCGACACCGAATACGAGATGGGCAACATGGGCCATCGTCCCGGCGTCAAGGGCGGCTATTTCCCGGTCAACCCGACCGATGCCGGCATGGACCTGCGGTCGGAAATGCTGTCGACGATGAAGCGCATCGGCATGAATGTCGACAAGCACCACCACGAGGTGGCGTCGTGCCAGCACGAACTTGGCCTGGTGTTCAGCTCGCTGACCAAGCAGGCCGATGAGCTGCAGAAATACAAGTATGTCATACACAATGTGGCACATGCCTATGGCAAGTCGGCGACGTTCATGCCGAAGCCCATCGCGGGCGACAACGGCACCGGCATGCATTGCAACATGTCGATCTGGAAGGACGGCAAGCCGCTGTTCGCGGGCGACAAATATGCCGACCTTTCGGATGAGGCACTGTATTTCATCGGCGGCATCCTGAAGCACGCCAAGACGCTCAACGCCTTCACCAACCCGTCGACGAACAGCTACAAGCGCCTGATCCCGGGCTTCGAGGCGCCGGTTCTGCGCGCCTATTCGGCGCGGAACCGCTCGGGCTGCGTGCGTATTCCGTGGACGGAAAGCCCCAAGGCCAAGCGCGTCGAGGCCCGGTTCCCCGATCCGTCGGCCAACCCCTACCTGTGCTTTGCCGCGCTGCTGATGGCGGGGCTGGACGGGATCGAGAACAAGATCCACCCGGGCGATCCGTCCGACAAGGACCTTTACGATCTGCCGCCCGAGGAACTGGCAGGCATCCCGACGGTCTGCGCGTCGTTGCGTGAGGCGCTGGAAAACCTCGAGGCCGATCACGCCTTCCTGCTGAAGGGCGACGTGTTCACCAAGGACCAGATCGAGGGCTACATGGAGCTGAAGTGGGAAGAGGTCTATGCCTTCGAACACACGCCCCACCCGGTCGAATACGGCATGTATTACAGCTGCTGACCGGCAGTCCGGACAAAACGAAAGGGGCGCCCCGGGGCGCCCCTTTTTCATTTCGGTGTGCTGTCGGCCTTCGGCCCGCGCGCGGCGCGATTAGTCGCGCGCACCATGATCATCGTGGCGCGCCTGCGGGCGGGTTTCGCGCGGCTGCTGGCGCGGACGGCGGGCGCGGGTCACCTGGTTGATGCCTGCGTTCACGCCCCGGTTGACGAGGTTGCGCATCACCATGCGCATGATCATGTTGACCAGCTGGTTCATCGGGTCGGTCCTTTCCCTGGGATGCCCCCCTTTCCGGGGGGCCTGCTGCTACGGCTCCTCACGGGCGGGCATATAGCATGTTTGCGGCGAAAATCAGGCCCCTGCCCCGGCGTCGTCGGCATCGTCCGCACCGGGGGCGTCATCGTCGGGGCCGTCATCGTCGAACATGTCGGCCTCTCCCTCTTCGGGGGGCTCGGACGGGGTGTCGCCGTCCATCCGCGCCTCCAGCAGACCCGCCTCGCGCAGTTCCTTCAGGCCCGGCAGGTCGCGCGCGCTTTCGAGGCCGAAATGGTCGAGAAATGCCCGCGTGATCATGAAGGTGACGGGGCGGCCGGGCGACAGTTTCCGGCGCCCGAATTTCACCCAGTCCAGTTCGATAAGCTGGTCGATGGTGCCCCGGCTGGCCGAGACACCGCGGATTTCCTCGATCTCGGCCCGCGTCACCGGCTGGTGATAGGCGATGATCGCCAGCGTCTCGATGGCCGCCCGGCTGAGCTTTCGCGTCTCGACCGCCTCGCGCGCCATCAGGAAGGCCAGATCTGACGCGGTGCGGATCGCCCAAGCATCGCCCACCCGCGTCACCGTCACCCCGCGCCCGTCATAGCGTTTGCGCAGCAGCTGCAACGCCTCGGCCGGGTCGCAGCCGGGCGGCATCCGCGCCTCCATCTCGCGCAGGGTCAGGGGCTCGGCGGCGGCGAACAGCAGGGCTTCGACCATCCGCTCCTGCTCGGCCAGAGGCGGGACCTCGAAAAGCCCAGCATCGGAAATGCCGGTCTCGGTCATCGCCCGCTGCGCCCCCGGATTTCGAGCGGCTCGAAGGTGCCCGACTGGCGCAGTTCGGCCCTGCCCGATTTCACCAGTTCCAGCACCGCCGCGAAATGCGCCGCCGTGGCCGAGCGGCGGCGTTGCGGATCCATCCGCCAGTCCCGCGGCAGGTAGGAGGACAGCTCGGCCCAGCTGCCGTCATAGCCGATCTTGTCGCGCAGCTGCTCCAGCGCCTCCTCCACGGTGAAGACGGCTTCGCGGTCCATCACGAAGGGGCGGAAATCGTCGCGGGTGCGCACGCGGGCATAGGTCTGCATCAGGTCGATCAGCCCGGCGGTATATTCGATGCGCCTTGTCGAGGTCATCGCCTCGGTCATGCCGCGCGGAAACCGGTCGCGGCGCAGCTGGTCGCGGGCCATCAGCTGCGCTGCACATTCGCGCATCGCGGCAAGGCGTTCGAGCTGAAAGGCCAGCCGCGCGGCCAGATCCTCGCCCGAGGGTTCGTCATCGGTGGTCTCGGGCGGCAGCAGCAGGCGCGATTTCAGATAGGCCAGCCAGGCGGCCATCACCAGGTAATCGGCGGCGAGTTCGATTTTCAGAACCCGGGCCTTTTCGATGAAGGTCAGGTATTGTTCGGTCAGCCGCAGGATCGAGATTTTCCTTAGATCGACCTTCTGCGCGCGGCCGAGCGCCAGCAGAACGTCGAGCGGCCCCTCGAACCCGTCCACATCGACGATCAGGGCATCGGCCCCGTCATGGGGCAGATGCTTGTCCCATTCGGTTTCCAAGTCCGTATCGGCGGCCTCGGCCGGAAGGTCAGACATACACCGCTCCGCTCAAGAGGCTGGCAAGGTCCCTTTCGGCAGCGTCAATGTCAAGCGGCGCGGGCGCCCGGCGCGCGGCCAGTACGGCCCCGGCCCGGCTAGCGGCGGGACCGTCCAGCGTGCCGCAATTTTCCAGAACCTCTGTCATCTCGGCCCGGTCGCCATTGCAGTGCAGAACGATGTCACAGCCTGCCGCGATGGCGCGCGCAGCGCGGTCGCCGATCGGGCCCGGCAGCGCCTGCATCGACAGATCATCGGTCATCAGCAGGCCGTCAAACCCGATCTGGTGCCGGATCAGGCCGATCACCTGGGGCGACAGGGTGGCGGGCCTGTCCGGGTCGATCGCGTCAAAGACGATATGGGCGGTCATGCCCATTGGCAGGTCGGCCAGCGGGGCGAAGGCGGCAAAATCCACCGCGTCCAGATCGGCGCGGGGGGCGGTGACGCGCGGCAGGTCCAGATGGCTGTCGACCGTGGCGCGGCCATGGCCGGGCAGGTGTTTCAGCACCGACAGCACGCCGCCCTCTCCCTGTCCCTCGGCCACCGCGCGGGCGATGGCGGCGACGGTATCGGGCGTATCGCCGTAAAGCCGGTTCAGAAGGAAGGGGTGGGTTTCGCCCTGCGCGACATCGGCCAGGGGCGTGCAATTGGCGTCGATGCCGATGGCGTAAAGCTCATGGGCGATCAGACGCGCGCGCAGATACATCGCGCGGGCGGCGTTTTCCCCGGCCATCCGCACATGGTCCAGCGCCGGGCGCCAGTCGCGCCAGAGGGGGCCCAGCATCCGCTGCACCCGCCCGCCTTCCTGATCGATCAGGATAGGCGCGTCGCGCCCCGCTGCATCCCGCAGGTCAGCCGTCAGGGCGCGGACCTGGTCGGGCGTGTCGATATTGCGGGCAAAAAGGATGTAACCCCAGGGCTGGGCATCTGCGAAAAACCGGCCTTCGTCCCGGGTAAGCGTGGTGCCCGCACATCCGAGGATCGCGGCGGCGGGCGTGCTCACCTGACGGTCACGGGGATACAGGCCGCGCCTTGCGCCACCAGCGCGGTGCAGAACCGGCGCGCGGCGGGCAGGTCGTCGAACCCGTGGGCGCGCAGGCGGTAGAAGACCGCGCCGCCCGAGCTTGCCTGTTCGATCACCCGTGCGCGGCCAGCCATGAAATCGGGAAAGCGGGTGGTCAGCCGGTCCCATTCGGCGCGCGCGATGGCCTCGGTATCGAAGGCCCCAAGCTGGACCAGACGGGTGCCCGCAGGCAGATCGGCGGGCGCGATTTCGGTGACGCCATCCGTCCCGGGCGCCGGGCTGTCGGCGGCGGCGGGGGTGGCCGCCACGCCTGCGGCCGCCTGCGCCGGGGCGGATTGCACCGGGCGCGGCACCGGGCGCAGCGACCGGGCGACGCCGGGCACCGAGGCGGGGATGGCCCCGGTCTCCAGCGCTTCGGCCACGGCGGTGGTGATCGCGTCTTCGGGCGCGGCGGCAGCCTCGGTCGGTTGCGCGGCGGGATCGGCAGCCGGATCAGGGGCGGGATCGGGGGTGGTTTCGTTGACGGCGTCGAGCGGAGCACCGCTCGACAACAGCCGGTCGATCAGGGCGGCGTTCGCTTCGGCCACGGCCTCGGCATCGACGGGGCGCGGCACCGGCACGCCGTCAAGGTCGACCGGGGGCGGGGCCAGCACCACCCTGTCGGGGGCAGGCGCGGCCTCTGCGCCTTCGGCGATGCGGTTGACCGACAGGCCCTGGTTCGGCGCCTGCGCGCCGCCCGGATCGTCCGGGGCCACGCGCATCGGACCTTCGAGCGCCTGGATCACCGGCACACCCGAGACATCGCGCGTGGTCAGTTGCCAGGCCCAGACGCCCATGCCGACCACCAGCCCCAGCGACACCAGCGCACCGGCCCAGTTGACCAGCACCCCGATCGGGCCCGGCTCGGTGCCGGGGATGTCGTCGTGTCCGGCAGGAGGGCCGCCATAGGGGTCTGCATAGGGGGTGGCGGGATAGGGGGTGGCGGGATAGGGGGAACCATGGGCGGAATAGGCCCCGGCAGCGCCATAGGCGGGATCGTGGCCCGAAGCGGGGGCCTCGTATTCAGGGGCATAGGGGTGCCCGTGATGGTGATGGTGGTCGCGATAGGCCCGCACGGGACCCCGCGACCGCGCCGCCGCGATCCCGGACCGGTGATAGTCGTAATCCAGCTCTGCCATGCCTCTGCTCGCCTCGCTGCGGCCGTTTGACCCCGGGTCGAGGCGTCGGCCGACTGCTCATTTTTTCCGGCCGTCCGAGGTCTGACGCCTCACATGTGATCGACCGGTTTGACACCCAAGATACCAAGACCGTTGGAAATAACAATCGCCACGGCCCTGAGCAGCATCAATTTGGCCCGGGTTGTGGCAGGATCGTCCTCCTGCAGGAACCGCAGATGCGGCTGGGCATTGCCCGCGTTCCACAGCGCGTGGAAGGCCGAGGCGAGGTCATAGAGGTAGAAGGCGATGCGATGCGGCTCATGCGCATCGGCCGCGATGGCCACCATGCGCGGCCATTCGGCGAGCTTCGCGATCAGCGCCAGTTCCACCGGATCGGCGAGCGTCGACAGGTCATCGGCAGGGGCATCGAGGCCCAGTTCGGCGGCCTTGCCCAGCACTGACCGGATGCGCGCATGGGCGTATTGGACGTAGAAGACCGGGTTGTCCTTGGATTGTTCCAGCACGCGGTCGACGTCGAAATCGAGCGGCGCATCGTTCTTGCGGGTCAGCATCACGAAACGGGTGACATCGGGGCCGACCATGTCGACCACGTCGCGCAAGGTCACGAAGGTGCCCGCGCGTTTCGACATCTTCAGCTCTTCGTCGCCGCGCTTGAGCTTGACCAGCTGCGTCAGCTTGATGTCGAGGGGCACGCGCCCCCCCGACAGCGCCGACACCGCCGCCTTCATCCGTTTGACATAGCCGCCGTGATCGGCGCCGAAAACATCGATCAATTCGTCATAGCCACGGCTGATCTTGTCGTAGTGATAGGCGATGTCAGGGGCGAAATAGGTCCAGGAACCGTCCGATTTCATCACCGGGCGGTCCACGTCGTCACCATGTTCGGTGGACCTGAACAGGGTCTGTTCGCGCGGTTCCCAATCCTCGGGCGTCTTGCCCTTTGGCGGCTCCAGCACGCCCTCGTAGATCAGGCCCTTCGACCGCAGATCATCCAGCGCCGCCTCGATCCGGCCCGTGCCGTAGAGCGATTTTTCGGAATAGAACACGTCCATTTCGACGCCAAGGGCGGCCAGATCCTCGCGGATCAGGGCCATCATCGCATCGGTGGCGAAATCGCGGATCGGCACCAGCCAGTCGGCTTCGTCCTTGTCCAGATACGCATCGCCCACGCGGGCCTTAAGCGCCTCGCCCACCGCGATCAGGTAATCACCGGGATAGGTGCCATCGGCAAAGGCGACCTCCTGCCCATGGGCTTCGAGGTAGCGCAGATAGACGGAGCGGGCCAAAACATCGACCTGCGCGCCGCCATCATTGATGTAGTATTCGCGGGTGACGTCGTGGCCCGCAGCTTCCAGCAGGCTGGCCAGCGCATCGCCGAAGACCGCGCCGCGCGTATGGCCCACATGCAGGGGGCCGGTGGGGTTGGCCGAGACATATTCGACGTTGATCTTTCTGCCCTGCCCGGCCGCGCCGCGCCCATAGGCGGGGCCCGCCGCCACGATCGACGCGACCTCGCCCTGCCAGGTCGCGGGCGACAGGCGCAGGTTCAGAAAGCCCGGGCCGGCAACCTCGGCTTGGGCGATGCGCGGATCGTCGGCCAGTCTGCCCGCCAGCAGGGTGGCGATGTCGCGCGGCTTCATCCCGGCGGGCTTGGCCAGCACCATCGCGGCATTGGTGGCCATGTCGCCATGCGCAGCATCGCGGGGCGGTTCGACGGCAACACTGGACAGGTCGAGCCCGTCCGGCAGATCACCCGAGGTGATCAGCGTGCCAAGCGTGTCGAGGACCAGTGTCCGGATTTCCGCGAACATTCATGCGTTCCCTTGCCATGCTGACGGACCATCCCGCCGCGCGGCGGGCTTACGACGCTTGGGGCAAGCGGGGCAAGGCGGGGCGGTGAAAATCGCGCCTCAGGCCCCCTCGCCCGCCCTCAGACGGTCCAGCACCACCCCGGCATAGCGGTCGGTCATGCCCGCGATGTAGTCACAGGTGTTTCGCGCGCGTTCGGTCTCGGTCGCCTCGCGCCGGTCGCCAAGCTGCCATTCGGGCGGCAGCAATTCGGGATGGGCCATGAGTTTGGGAAAAAGTTCATGGATCACGCCGGTGACATCGGCGCGCATCCTCAGAACGCTCGGCGCGCGGTACATCCGGTCGAACAGGAAGGCGCGGATCTCCTTCATCCGGGCGAAGACGGGATCAGAGAACAGAACCATCGTCCGGCCCGCCGCGCGGATATCGGCGGCGCTCTGCGGGTTCAGATCGGCCAGGTTCGCGCGCGTGGTGGCGATCACGTCACCGACCATCACCCCGAAGAACCGCCGCAGCGCCTCGTGCCGCCGCCGCCCGGGGTCGAGCCTGCCATGGGCGGCGTCCACCTCGGCCAGGCAGGTGTCGAGGATCGGCAGCGTGGCCAGCTCATCGAGCGTGAAAAGCTTCGCGCGCAGCCCGTCATGCAGGTCATGGTGGTTATAGGCGATGTCATCGGCAAGCGCTGCCACCTGCGCCTCGGCACTGGCATGGGTGGACAGTTCCAGATCATGCCGCGCGGCGTATTCGGCCAGCGCCCAGGGCAGCGGGTCAGGGACGGGGCCGTTATGCTTGGCGATCCCCTCCAGCGCCTCCCATGTCAGGTTGAGCCCGTCGAAATCGGCATAATGGCGTTCCAGATGGGTGACGATGCGGATCGCCTGGGCGTTGTGGTCGAACCCGCCATAGGGGGCCATCAGCGCTGCCAGCGCATCCTCACCGGTATGGCCGAAGGGCGGGTGGCCCAGATCATGGGCCAGCGCAACGGTTTCGGTGAGGTCCTCGTCGAGCCCGAGGGCCCGGGCCATGGTGCGGGCAACCTGCGCAACCTCGAGGCTGTGGGTCAGGCGGGTGCGGAAATAATCGCCTTCATGTTCGACGAAGACCTGCGTCTTGTGCTTGAGCCGCCGGAAGGCCGAGGAATGGATGATCCGGTCACGGTCGCGCTGGAAGGGCGAGCGGAAGGTGCTTTCTTCCTCGGGTGTCAGCCGCCCGCGGCTGGTGGCGGGGTCGCAGGCGTATCGGGCGCGGTGCATCGGTCAGGCGGCTTCCCTTGTCGGGTCGGATTGATCCCCATATATTTGTGACATCGCATGTGCGACATCCATGTAAAAGGCCGTGACGATGGCATTGACGCTGACCGTTCCTCCCAAAGTGACCCCGCGTGCCTTCGAACGCCTGGCCGAGATCAATGAAGGGGCCGACGCGCCTAAGGCGCTGCGCGTGGCCGTGGAAGGCGGCGGATGTTCGGGATTTCAGTACGAGATCAAGCTGGACGATCCGGCCGAGGATGACCTTGTTCTGGAAAATCAAGGCCAGAAGGTCGTGGTGGATTCGGTATCGCTGCCCTTCCTTGCCGATGCGGTAATCGATTTTTCCGAGGAACTGATCGGCGCGCGGTTCACCATCGAGAACCCCAACGCGACATCGTCCTGCGGCTGCGGAACATCGTTTTCGATGTAGCGCGGACGGCTTGCCCCGCCCCCGCGCCGCTGGCATGGAGTGCGAGAGCGGAGAGGCAGCCATGAAAATCGCGACATTCAACATCAACGGGATCAAGGCGCGCGTGGGCGCGCTGGGCGACTGGCTGGACGAGGCGCAGCCGGATGTTGCGGTGCTGCAGGAGATCAAATCGGTCGACGAGGCATTCCCGCGCGAGATGTTCGAGGACCGGGGATATGCGGTCGAAACCCACGGGCAGAAAGGGTTCAACGGGGTGGCGATCCTGTCGAAGCGCCCGCTGGAAGACGTGGTGCGCGGCCTGCCCGGGGACGCGGCGGACGAACAGGCGCGCTGGATCGAGGCAACGGTGATGGGCGATGCCCATGCGGTGCGGCTGTGTGGCCTGTACCTGCCCAATGGCAACCCCGCGCCGGGGCCGAAATACGACTACAAGCTGGCCTGGATGGCGCGGCTGGAGGCGCATGCGAAAACCCTGCTGGCCAGCGAGATGCCGGTGATCCTGCTGGGCGATTACAACGTCATCCCGCAGGACGAGGACGCCGCCCGCCCCGAGGCCTGGCGCGCCGATGCGCTGGCCCTGCCCGAGACCCGCGCGGCGTTCCGGCGGCTGGTGAACCAGGGCTGGACCGAGGGGCTGCGCGCGCGCAATGCCGCGCCCGGGGTCTATACCTTCTGGGATTACCAGGCCGGGGCCTGGGACAAGAACGACGGTATCCGCATCGATCACCTGCTGCTCAGCCCGCAAGCCGCCGACCTGATGCGCGATCTGCAGGTCGACGCGCATGTGCGCGGGCGGGAGAAGCCGTCGGATCACGTGCCGGTCTGGATCGACCTCGCCGCCTGAGCGCCGCCTTTTTTCGAGTATTTTTGGCAAGAAGAAGCCGGGGGGCTTGTCGGCCCCGGGCGTCGGCGGCAGGCTGCGAGTGGTATCGCAGACGGGAGATCGGCACATGGCAGACACGGCGGACGCGATCATCATCGGCGCGGGCGTGATCGGGGCGGCGGTGGCCTACGAGTTGGCGAAATCGGGCTGGAAAACCCTGTCGCTCGACGCCCGCGGGGCGGCAGGGCACGGATCGACGGCGGGGTCCTGCGCGATCATCCGGATGCATTATTCGACGCCCGAGGGCACCGCGATGGCCTGGGAGGGATACCATGACTGGGCGGGATGGCGGGACTACCTGGGCGCGCCCGAGGACGAGGCGCTGGCGGAATTCAGGGAGACCGGGTGCCTGGTGATGCGGACCGAGGCGAACGGGTACCTGGACAAGCACATGGAGATGAGCGCGGCGCTGGATTGCCCGTTCGAGATCTGGTCGGCCGACCAGATCGCGGCGCGGCTACCGGTCTATGACCTGGCGCGTTTCGCTCCCGCCAAGCGGCAGGAGGAACCGGGCTTCGGTGAACCCACCGGGGGCCGGATCGAAGGCGCGGTGTTCTGGCCGAAGGCAGGGTATGTTACCGACCCGGCGCTGTCGGCGCAGAATATCGCCGCGGCCGCGATGCGCGCCGGTGCTGAATTCCGGTTCAATGCCGAGGTGGCGGAGATTGTGCAATCGAACGGGCGCGTGGCGGGGGTGAAACTGACCGATGGGACCGAGCTGAACGCGCCGGTCGTGGTCAACGTCGCGGGTCCTGCCAGCGCGCGGATCAACGCAATGGCGGGCGTGCTCGATGACATGACCATCGAAACGCGCCCCCTCAGGCAGGAGGTCGTGCACGTCCCCGCCCCCGAGGGGTTCGATTTCGAAACGCGGGGCATGATCGTGTCGGACAGCGATATCGCCTGCTATTGCCGCCCCGAAAAGGGCAACAACATCCTGATCGGGTCCGAAGACCCGGAATGCGACACCCATCAATGGGTCGATGACCGCGACTGGAATCCCGATTTCACCGATCAGTGGACCACGCAGGCGCTGCGCTATGCGCAACGCGTGCCGAGCCTGGGCATCCCCAGCCGGATGCGCGGGGTGGTCGAGCTTTACGACGCCTCCACCGACTGGATCCCGATCTATGACAAATCCGCCCTGCCCGGGTTCTACATGGCCTGCGGGTCGAGCGGGAACCAGTACAAGAACGCGCCGGTGGCGGGGCGGCTGATGGCCGGGCTGATCGCCTATTGCGAGGGCGGGGCCGACCATGACAGCGATCCGATGACCTTCGGCCTCGGCCATATCGGGCAGGAGATGAACGCCGGGTTCTTCTCGCGCAAGCGCGCGATCAACACGGCGTCCAGTTTTTCGGTTCTTGGTTAGACCGGGGGCCCACACCCGGTGACGGGTGTGGGCAAAGGCGTCGAAGGGTTCGGCGGCCTAAAGGCGATTGACCGGCACCTTCAGCATCGGGATGCCGTCCTTGTCGGTGGGCACCACGCCCGCGCGCATGTTCACCTGCAGCGAGGGCACGATCAGCTTGGGCATGTCGAGCTGCGCATCGCGTTCGGTGCGGAACTTGATGAACTCCTCGCGCGTCTTGCCCTCACCCACATGGATGTTTTTCGCCTTCTGCTCGCCCACCGTGGTTTCCCAGGCAATCTCACGCCCGCCGGGGCCGTAATCATGGCACATGAAAAGCCGCATATCCCCAGGCAGGCTGAGCACGCGCTGGATGGAATCATAGAGCGTGCCGGCATCGCCGCCGGGGAAATCGGCGCGCGCCGATCCGCCATCAGGCATGAAGAGCGTATCACCGACGAAAGCCGCATCGCCCATCACATGCACCATGCAGGCGGGGGTGTGGCCGGGCGTGTCAAAGGCGAAACACGTCATCCCGCCCACCTGGTATGTGTCGCCGTCCTTGAACAGCGCATCGAACTGGCTGCCGTCACGCTGGAATTCGGTGCCTTCGTTGAAAACCTTGCCGAAGGTGTCCTGCACCACGGTGATATTGGCGCCGACACCGATCTTGCCGCCCAGACGCTCCTGGATATACGGCGCGCCGGACAGGTGATCGGCATGGACATGGGTTTCGATCAGCCATTCCAGTTTCAGCCCCTGGTCCTCGATATAGGCGATGACCTGGTCGGCGCTGTCATAGGTGATGCGCCCTGCGGCATATTCGATATCCATCACGCTGTCGATCACGGCACAGGCGTCGCTGCCCGGATCCTTGACCACATAGGTAATGGTGTTGGTGGCTTCGTCGAAAAAGCCCTTCACGTCGGGGCGGATGTCCATCCGCACGGGAAAATCGGACATGGACCTGTCTCCTTTTCGTTACGCGCCGCTCGGGGCGGGTGTCGGACGGGATTTGATGAAGCGGGCCAGCGCCAGCCCGGCGATCAGCGCGGCGGTGAAGATCAGGACCTCGGACCGGCCGGTGCCAAGCGCGGGAAGCGCACCGCCGGGGCAGAACCCGGCAATACCCCAGCCCACGCCGAAGACGGCCGAGCCGCCGATCAGGCGGGCGTCGAGATCGCGCGCTGTGGGCAGGGAGAAGTTGCCTTCGAACAGCGGGCGGGTGCCGCGCAACACGATCCGGTAGCCGATCGCGGTGACGGCCAGCGCGCTGCCCATCACGAAGGCGAGGCTGGGGTCCCAGCTGCCCGCGACATCGAAGAAGTTCAGGACCTTGGCCGGGTTCGACATGCCCGAGATCACGATGCCGAGGCCGAAGACGACCCCGATAAGATAGGTGACGACAAGATGCATGGTCTTACCCTCCGATCACGTGGCGGATGACGAAAACGGTGACACCGGTCGCGGCCATGAAGCTGAGCGTGGCCACGATCGACCGCGGGCTGAGCCGGGCCATGCCGCAAACGCCGTGCCCCGAGGTGCAGCCGCCGCCATAGCTGACGCCAAGGCCGACAAGCAGGCCGCCCGCGATCAGCATCGGGGTCGAGACCGGCACCTGGACCGGGGGCATCGCGCCGGTTGCCAGCAGGTAAAGGGCGGGCGCCGTGACCATGCCCAGGACCAGCGCCGCGCGCCACATGAAGGCGTCGCGGTTTTCGGGCCAGATCAGACCGGCCATGACACCGGTGGCCCCCATGATGCGGCCACGCGCCCACATCAGAAGAACAGCAGACAGGCCGATCAGCGACCCGCCGATCAGGGCCTGGATCGGGGTGAAGGCGGTTTCCATCAGCCAGCCCCCCCGGTTCGGGCAGTAAAACGATACAACATGACAAACGACCTCCAGATGATTCCTGTTCGCCACACGTCCTTAACGACGCGGCGCGGCGGGTTCGGTGACATGGTCACAAAGCAAGCGTCGGCCGCCAGAGGACGCGGTGCCTCAGTCCCGGGGCCGTCAGACACCTCAGTCAGGGGCCTCGGCATGGGCTGTCAGGGCTGCGATATCGGACAGGGTGATCTGGCCGCGGGTCATCGAAATCCACCCCCGGCGCTGGAACTCGGCCAGCTGACGCGAGACGACCTCGCGCGCGGTGCCAAGCTCGGCGGCCAGTTGCGCATGCGTTGACATGAGCGTGCCATTCTCGGCCAGCGCCAGAAGCTTTTCGGCCAGCCGCACATCCATCCGCCGGAACGCTATATCGTCGATCACCTGGAACAGGTCGGTGATCCGCCGGGCATAGGCTGACAGGACCATGGTGCGGAACGCCTCGGACCCGGCGATGGCGGCGTCGAAGGCGGCGCGCGGGATCGCGGCGGCCTCGATATCGGTTTCGGCGATGCCCTCGGCGGCATGGTCTTCATAGGCCAAGAGGAAGGCGTTGGTCATCACGCAGCTGTCGCCGCCCGAAACACGGTAAAGCACCACCTCGCGCCCGCTTTCGGACAGGTGCTGCACCCGGACGGTGCCGGAAATCAGCATCAGCAGCCGGTCGGTCGCCTCGCCCGCGCCGAAGATGCGCGACCCCTTGGGCAGGTGCACGATGCGCGCCTTTTCGGTCAGCGCGGTCCGCACCTCGGGGTCGAGCGCGGCAAAGCCGGGAAACTGATCTGTCCAGGACCCATCGGGCATTGCGGTCTCCGTTGATGGCGAGACAGCACAATGGGTCGCCAGGGCGGCGGGTTCAAGCCACCTGCTGTCGCTGCGTCAGTGGGCGGCGGGCGCGCGTCAGGCTGGACTTTCCAGAAAACCCCCATAGGCTGGCGCTCAGCGTCCGCTCAGGCCGCACAAAATCACCAATCAGGGAGCCATTCCTCATGACGATGCGACTAGCCACGTTCGGCGCAGCGCTTCTGGCGACGACCGCCTTGACGGTCAGCGCGGCCTCGGCCGAAACCTTGCGCTGGGCCCGGGCCTCCGAGGCCCTCACCCTCGACCCCCATTCCCAGAACGAGGGGCCGACCACGACGCTGATGCACCAGATCTACGAGCCGCTGATCGTGCGCAACATGGAAGGCGGGCTGGAACCGGGCCTGGCCACGTCCTGGGAGCCGTCGTCGAGCGACCCGAATGTCTGGGTCTTCCAGATCCGCGAAGGCGTCACCTTCCACGAGGGCCAGGCCTTCGATGCCGAGGACGTGGTGTTCTCGCTGAACCGCGCGCTTTCCGAAGCCTCGGATTTCAAGGAATTGCTGACCGGTGTGACCGAGGTCCGCGCCGCGGGTGATTTCACCGTCGAGGTGGTCACCGACGGGCCGAACCCGCTTTTGCCCAACAACCTGACCAACATCATGATGCTGGATGCCGGCTGGGCCGCCGAGAACAATACCGAGGAAGTGCAGGATTACGCCGCAGGCGAAGATACCTATGCCGCGCGCAACGCCAATGGCACCGGGCCCTTCGTGCTGCAGTCGCGCACGGCGGACGTGGAAACCGTGATGACCCAGAACCCCGATTACTGGGGCATCGGCGAGTTTCCGATGGACATCACCGAAATCATCTTCACCCCGATCCAGAACCCCGCCACCCGGGTGGCCGCGCTTCTGACCGGTGAGGTCGATTTCATCCAGGACGTGCCGGTGCAGGACCTGGAACGCGTGGACGGCGCCGACGGCATCGGCCTGGCCACCGCGCCGCAGAACCGGGTGATCTTCTTCGGGATGAACGTGGGTGACGAGGACCTGACACTGGACAATGTCGAGGGCGCCAACCCCTTCGCCGATGTCCGCGTGCGCCGGGCGATGGATATCGCCATCAACCGCGAAGCGATCCAGCAGGTCGTGATGCGCGGCCAGTCAGCGCCCGCGGGCGTGATCTCGCCCCCGCCGGTCAATGGCTGGACGCCGGAACTGGACGAATACCCCGCCTATGATGTCGAGGCCGCCCGCGCCCTGATGGAAGAGGCCGGGTATGGCGACGGGTTCTCGGTCCAGCTCGACTGCCCCAATGACCGCTACATCAACGACGAGGCGATCTGCCAGGCGGTCGTGGGCATGCTGGCCCAGATCGGCATCGACGTGAACCTGTCGGCCCTGCCGCGGGCTCAGCATTTCCCGCTGATCTCGAATTTCGAGACGGATTTCTACATGCTGGGCTGGGGCGTTCCGACCTATGATGCGGAATACATCTTCAATTTCCTCTACCATACCCAGACCGAAAACCGCGGGTCCTGGAACGGCACGCGCTATTCGAACCCGGAAATGGACGAGATGATCGCGTCGCTGACCTCGAACACCGATCTCGATGCGCGCAACGGTACCATCGCGGCGCTGTTCGAGATGGCCGAGGAAGAGGTGATCTATCTGCCGGTTCACAACCAGGTGCTGAACTGGGGCATCTCGGATGCCTGGAGCACCGTGGTGGATGCCGATGACCAGGTGAAGTTCAAGTATTTCGAGCTGAACTGATCGGGTCGTCTTCGATCACAATGAAGGGCCGCGCCGCATCGCGCGGCCCTTTTTTCGTCGCGGAGTTTGCTGGAGGGCAGGGTCATGTGCCTGCCAGCGGCCCGCCCGGTGGCGGGCGGCGGACGCCTCCGGCGGGGAGGTATTTGCAAAGCAAAGAGGGGCGGGACGCGGTGCCCGGATTGGCAGGCAGCCAACGCGCGTTCACCTTAGTGGCCGTTTACCTTGATGGCATGTGACGGGAGCGGGCGATGGGCGTGATGATCGACGGTGTCTTTCATGCCGAGGATCCGGGGCCGGACACGGCACTGGACGGGCAGTTCCGGCGTGCGACGTCGACCATCCGGCACTGGATTTCCGCCGACGGATCGACCGGGTTTCCGGCCGAGGCCGGACGCTATCACCTTTATGCGGCGTGGAACTGTCCCTGGGCCCACCGGGTGCTCATGATGCGGGTGGTGAAAGGGCTGGAGACAGCGATCGGCGTGTCCTATGCCCGGCCCCGGCGCACCGATCAGGGCTGGGTGTTCGATGCGGCCGGGGATCATGCCGATGCGTTGATGGGGGCGCGCGCGCTGCACGAGGTCTATGCGCGTGAGCCGGACCCCTATACCGGGCGCATCACCGTGCCCCTGCTGTGGGACAGGATCGCAGGGCGCGCGGTGTCGAACGAAAGCGCCGACCTGGTGCGGATGCTGAACGACGCCTTTCCCGGCCCCGACCTGGCGCCCGCTGACCTGCGGGGTGACATCGACGCCTGGAACACCCGCATCTATCGCGAGGTGAACAACGGTGTGTACCGCGCGGGCTTTGCCCGGACGCAGGAGGCCTATGACGGCGCGGTTGCGGAGGTCTTTGCCGCGTTGGACGGGATCGAGGCGCATCTGGCGACCCATCGCTATCTCTGCGGTGACCGCTTCACCGAGGCGGACCTGCGGCTGTTTCCCACGCTGGCGCGGTTCGACGTCGCCTATCACTATGCCTTCAAGTGCAATATCCGGAGGCTCAGCGATTATCCGCACCTCTGGGCCTTTGCGCGCGAGATCTACCAGATGCCGGGGATTGCAGGGACCGTTGCCTTTGACATCTACAAGCAGGGCTATTTCTCGCCCTCCGAGCTGCGCAACCCGTTGGGGATCGTGCCGGCGGGACCAATGATCGACTGGACGCTGCCACATGGTCGGGGGTAGACCCGGCAGATCGGGCCGGGCGAGAGCGGGTCGCGAAGGGGATCTTGGATGCTGAACTATATCCTGAGGCGGGTGCTGCAATCGGTGCTGGTGCTGCTGGTCGTGGGGCTGGTGGCCTTTGCGATGTTCCGCTTCGTGGGCGATCCGGTCGAGACCATGCTGGGCCAGGAACGCACCGTCGGCGATATCGAACGGCTGCGGGAGCAGCTGGGACTGAACAAGCCCTTCTTCATCCAGTACTGGGAGTTCCTGGTGCGGGCCGTCCAGGGCGACCTGGGTATTTCCTATCGCCAGGGCCGGCCGGTGGCCGAGATCATCGCCGAACGCCTGCCCGCGACGCTGGAACTGGCCTTCGTGTCGGGGCTGTTCGCGCTGGGGCTTGGCATCATCCTGGGCATCTTCACCGCGATCCGGCGCGACGGCTTCGCCGCCAACGCGATCATGACCCTGTCGTTGATCGGGGTGTCGCTGCCGACCTTCCTGATCGGGATATTGCTGATCTACGTCTTCTCGGTGGAATTGTCGCTTTTGCCCAGTTTCGGACGGGGTGATGTCGTCGACCTGGGGTGGTGGACGACCGGGTTCCTGACACCATCCGGGCTGGTGGCGCTGATCCTGCCCGCGATCACCCTGGGGCTTTACCAGATGACGCTGATCATGCGGCTTGTGCGGTCGGAAATGCTTGAGGTGCTCAGGCAGGATTACATCCGTTTCGCCCGCGCCCGGGGGCTGAGCCAGAAGGCCGTGAATTTCCGGCATGCGCTGAAGAACACGCTGGTGCCGGTGATCACGGTGACGGGGCTGCAGCTGGGCTCGATCATCGCCTTCGCTATCATCACCGAAACCGTGTTCCAGTGGCCCGGTGTGGGGCTTTTGTTCATCAACGCGATCCAGTTCGTCGATATCCCTGTGATGGCGGCCTATCTGATGCTGATCTCGGTGATGTTCGTAGGCATCAACCTGGCTGTCGATCTGCTTTATGTGGCGATCGACCCGAGGCTGAGGAATTGAGGCCATGACCGACCTGTCCGACAACACCG
This sequence comes from Paracoccaceae bacterium, assembly GCA_024742455.1. Classification (GTDB taxonomy): domain Bacteria; phylum Pseudomonadota; class Alphaproteobacteria; order Rhodobacterales; family Rhodobacteraceae; genus JANSYL01. Next base: position 436,759 of record JANSYL010000001.1, read on the forward strand.
TTCAGGCCGGGCGCGCGCGGTCGCGCCTTGCCATGGCCTGGGACAGCGACCTTGCCTATTCCTTTCGCCGCTCGCCCGTGGCGATGATATCGGGGCTGGTGACGGCGCTTCTGATCCTGTCGGCGGTGTTCGCACCGCTGATCGCGCCCCATGACCCGTTCAACCCCGGCACGCTGAACCTGATGAACGGTTTCACCCCGCCGAGCGAGGCCAACATGTTCACCGGCGACAGTTTCTGGCTGGGCACCGATGACCAGGGGCGGGACGTGTTTTCCACCATCCTGTTCGGGCTAAGGATCTCGCTGTTCGTGGGCTTTGCCGCCGTGGCGCTGGCGATGGTGATCGGTATCACTCTGGGCCTTGTCGCGGGCTATATCGGGGGGCTGACGGAAACCGTCATCATGCGCGTCGCCGATGTGCAGCTGACCTTTCCATCGATTCTGGTGGCGATGCTGATCTTCGGCATTGCCAAGGGGATCACGCCGCCGGAATACCGCGACCAGATGGCAATCTGGGTGCTGATCCTGGCCATCGGCCTGTCGGACTGGGTGCAGTTCGCGCGCGTCGTGCGGGGGGCAACACTGGTCGAGAAATCGAAGGAATACGTCGCCGCCGCGCGCCTGATCGGGCGTTCGCCCGTGGCGATCATGCTGCGCCACATCCTGCCCAACGTGCTGTCGCCGGTGCTGGTGATCGCGACGATTTCCCTTGCGCTGGCGATCATCGCGGAAGCGACACTGTCCTTCCTCGGTGTCGGTGCGCCACCGACCGAGCCCTCGCTCGGCACCCTGATCCGGATCGGGCAGGGGTTCTTGTTCTCGGGCGAGTGGTGGATCCTGTTCTTCCCGGCCATGACGTTGCTGGCGCTGGCGCTGTCGGTCAACCTGCTGGGTGACTGGCTGCGCGATGCGCTGAACCCGAGGCTCAGGTGATGGCAGAGGCGGAGCGACGCGATGGATATCGACTGGACCCGGTTCATTTTTCAGGTCGGGCTGATCGTGGTGATCTATTACGGGCTGGTGATGTTCTCACCCCTGCCCCGGCTCAGCCGCGAACGGCAATTCATCGTGTTCGGCGCGATCGGCTTCGTGGTGCTGCTGGTCTTCGGGCTGGTCTGGCCGGCGTGATCGGTCGCGTGGAGGGGGGCTGATGGGACGGCGACCGGGCAAGTTTCGGCGCGAGGCGCTGCGCGCCATCGGGTCGATGATGAAGCGGAGCGGCGATGATGGTCTGCGACGGCTGGCGGGGCTTGCGCACCGGCTGCGACCGGAACTGACCGTGGAACCGGTGGCGGGCACCGGAATGTTCGTGGTCCGGGACGGCGATCTGAGTGCGACGGTGGCCCGCCGCACCCGCCTGCACACCCAGATCACCGGCATCGCGCAACGACGCCGCTGGCTGGCGCAGGATTACATGATCGACGAACGGCTCGTTCGTCCCGGTGATCTGGTCATCGATTGCGGTGCCAATATCGGCGAAGTTGCAATGATCTGTGCGGGCCTCGGGGCGCGGGTCATCGCCTTCGAACCCGATCCGACCGAATTCGAGGCGCTGAGCGCGAACGCTGCCGCAACGGGGGGTATCTCGGCCCATCGGCTGGCGCTCTGGAACGAGACCGGAACGCTGGATTTCTATCCCGGCAACGACACCGGAGACTCCAGCCTGATCGCCAGCGGCACCGCGGGCGAACCGATCCGGGTCGAAACCCGGCGGCTGGATGATCTGGGCGCGGTGATCGGTGCCGACAATCCGATCCGACTGCTGAAGCTGGAAGCCGAAGGGGCGGAACCCGAGATCCTCGAGGGGGCGATGGCGACGCTCGACCGTGTGGATTACGTCAGCGTCGACATGGGCCCGGAACGCGGGCTGACGCAGGACAACACGGTGCCGCAGGTCGTGAACCGCCTTTGCGCCGCGGGCTTCCGGCTTAGGACCTTCCGGCAAAACCGCTGTATCGGCCTGTTCGTTTCCGCCCGCCTGAGCGAGGAGGCGACCGATGGCCCTGCTTGAAATCGAGAATCTCACCGTCGCCTTTCCGACGCGGCGGCAGACCTTCATCGCGGTGGACTCGGCGGACCTGACGGTGGAGGCAGGGCAGATCCACGGGCTGGTGGGCGAAAGCGGCGCGGGCAAATCCACGATCGGGGCCGCCGTGATGGGTCTTCTGGATCGGCCGGGCCGGATCACGCAAGGGGTGATCCGGTTCCGGGGCGATGAAATCTCGGGCCTGGATGCTGCGGCCATGCGCAGTCTGCGGGGCAAGAAGATCTCGATGATCTTCCAGGATCCGCTGACCAGTCTGAACCCGCTCTTCACCATCAGGCAGCAACTGGTCGAGACGATCCGCGAACATCTGAAGGTCGGCGAGGCCGAGGCCGAGCGCCGCGCCATCGACCTGATCGACCGGGTGGGCATCCCGAACCCTGCCGAACGGGTGAACCAGTATCCGCACCAGTTTTCCGGCGGCATGCGGCAGCGCGTCGTGATCGCACTGGCGCTCTGTTCCGAACCCGATGTGATCATCGCCGATGAACCCACCACCGCGCTCGACGTGTCGATCCAGGCGCAGATCCTGGATCTGATCAGGGACCTGGCGCGCGAACGGCAGGTCGGCGTGATTCTGATCACCCATGACATGGGCGTGATCGCGGACACCACCGACGTGGTGACGGTGATGTACCAGGGCAAGGTGGTGGAAAGTGGGCCGACGGCACGGGTTCTGGGCGCGCCCGAACACCCCTATACCAGATCGCTGATCGCCGCCGTGCCGCGCCCGAGGAAGAAGCTGCACCGGTTCCCGCTGATCGGCTATGGCGGGCGGGTGACCGAGTTCAAGGTCGAGGACCTGGCGCGCAACTGGCCCAGGACGGATGCCGAACGCGGCGCGCCCCTGATCGCGGCGCGGGGGCTGACCAAGCGCTTCGTGTCGAAACGCGCGCTTCTTCCTGCGAACCGGGAATATTTCACGGCCGTCGACGCGGTCGATTTCGACATCCGCCAGGGCGAGGTGTTCGGTCTGGTGGGCGAAAGCGGGTCGGGCAAATCGACCATCGCCCGGATGATCGCGGGGCTTTACGCCGTCGACGGGGGCGAGGTGAGTTTCGAGGGCCGCGACGTGACGGCGGGGCCGCGCGGGGTGCCCGACTGGTTCCGCCGCGAGATCCAGATGATTTTCCAGGACCCGTATTCCTCGCTCAATCCGCGGATGCGGGTCGATGCGATCGTGGCCGAACCCGCGCGCCATCACGGCATCCTGGCGGGCCGGGCGTTGGCCGACCGGGTGGCCGAACTCTTGGACCGGGTGGGTCTCGGGGCCGAGGCCGGGCTGAAATACCCGCATGAATTTTCCGGCGGCCAGCGGCAGCGCATCTCGATCGCCCGGGCGCTGGCGACGCAGCCCCGGTTTCTGATCTGCGATGAACCGACCAGCGCGCTCGACGTGTCGATCCAGGCGCAGATCCTCAACATCCTGAAGGACCTGCAGGACCATCTGAACCTGACGATGCTGTTCATCAGCCATGACCTGCCGGTGGTGCGCCAGATGTGCGACCGGGTGGGCGTCCTGAAAAACGGGCGGCTGGTCGAGGTGGCCGAGACCGAGAAACTGTTTGCCGCGCCCGAACATCCCTACACGCAGGAGCTTCTGTCGCTCATGCCAAGGCTCGACGGGCTGAGCGACGAGGGGCTGGAGGTCGCCTGAGGCGGCCAGTCCCTTGGATGGGATTGGGAAAGCCTTCGAAGGCTTGTCGCCCGCTTGCGCGGGCAGGCAGTTGTTTGGAAAGCAAGGACGGGTGGGGTTGCGGCTTGTCCTTCGGCGGATCAGTCTGACGCCGGCCGAGGAGGAGGACACCCATGCCGCAACCCGATCACGTGTCGATCTACGATCTGCCAGATGCGGCCGATCTCGACGAGGACATGCAGCGCTATTTCGAGATCTGTATCGAAAAGCTGGGGCTGGTGCCCAATGTGCTGAAGACCTTCAGCCTGAACCAGGACAAGCTGCGCGCCTTCGCGCAGTATTACAACACGCTGATGCTGGCGCCCTCGGGCCTGTCGAAGCTGGAGCGCGAGATGGTGGCGGTGGTCGTATCCTCGGCGAACCGCTGTTTCTATTGCCTGGTGGCGCATGGGCAGGCGGTGCGCGGGCTGTCGGGGGACCCGCATCTGGGCGAGATGCTTGTGATGAATTACCGGGTCGCGCCGCTGGAGCCGCGCCAGCGCGCGATGCTTGATTTCGCCTGGAAGCTGACCACCGCGCCCTGGGAGGTGGATGAGCCCGACCGGGCGGCGCTGCGCGCAGCGGGGCTGAGCCAGGAGGAGATTTTCGACCTGGCCGACGTGATCGGGTTCTTCAACATGTCGAACCGCTTCGCCATCGCGTCCGACATGATGCCGAACGCCGAGTATCACGCGATGGATCGGGGCTGAGCCCTAATCGGCCAGCGCCGCCGCCCCCGCCATGGTGCCGCGCCCGACGATGCCGTCGATGGCGCCATCGTAAAGGCCGCGTTCCTGCAGGATGACCTGGAAGGCGCGCGCGGTGGCATCATCCCAGGCAGGCGGGCGGGCGGTCGCAAGGCTGCGCATGGAATCGGCGTCGACCTCACCGGTTTCCAGTGCCGCGATGTAGCCTGCGGCGGCGCGGTCGGGGTCGGGTTCGGTTCCAATCCCCTGTTCATACAGGAACGCGCGCGCCGCGATGGCCTGTGGCGCGCCCGCTTCGGCGGCCATGTCGGTCCAGCGGAACTGGGCCTCGGGGTCTGGCGCGACGCCCTCGATCCCTTCGCCATAGGCCCGCGCGAGATCGAGCGTGGCCTGCAGGTTGCCGGCTTCGGCCGCGCCGGCCAGGTAGCCCAGCGCACGTGGGGCGTCGGGGATCGACAATTCCGCCGCCAGATCCTCGGGCACGCCCTCGCCTGTCAGCAGGATCTGGGCGAGCTGGTACTGGGCGAAATGATAGCCGCTATCGGCGGCCTGCTCGAACAGCTGCACCATACGGGCGGGGTCGCGCGGCACACCCCGGCCAAGGCGGTACATCGCCGCCAGGGTCGCGGCCCCCGGTGCATCGCCGCCCGCGACCGCATCGCGGTAATGGCGGACGGCAAGGTCGATATCGGTGTCGACCGAGCCCATGCCGAAATTGTGGTAGTCGCCAAGCCGTGTATGGGCGGCGGCGATCCCGGCGGCGGCGGCGCGTTCAAACAACGGGAAGGCCGCATCCGGGTCACGGCGGGCCAGCGCCAGAGTGGCGAGGTGGAACGCGGCGGCGCCTGCGTCGGGATCAAGCGCAAGCGCGTCGGTGCAGGCGGTTTCGGCCTCACGCAGCCGGGCGAAGAAGGCGCTTTGCGCCTCGCGGCTGACCGGGGCCTCGGCGGTGGGGGGGCCGGCGGCGTCGAGGCAGGCCATCAGGGCGGCGGCCGTCGCCTCGACCGCGCTGGGATCCTGGGCGGGGGAGGCGGAGGCCGGCGTGTCGTCCTGTGTCGCGGTGTCCGCGGCCGTCTGCGACAGGGCCGGGCCCTGGGGCGGCAGGGCCACCAGCAGGGCCAGCGCGGCCACATGGGACAGACGGGGCGGGAAAACGAAGCGGGATGGCATGGTGACGGGCTTTCCTTGGCATCTTTGCGCGGACGGTATCGCCGGGGCCTGCAGCTGTCGACAGCCACCTCGCCGCATGGCGCCATCGCAGCCCCAAGGTCCGGTTTCCGCTAGTCATCCGGCAGCGCCTGGTGCAGGGTGTCACCGCCCCGATGCCGCAGCGCGGCGCGACCCAAGGCGACCGAGACCCGTGCCCGACGCTCAGACCCACGACCACGCCTCCGACAAGGCCCGTGATGCCCGGCCCGTGCTGGCCGTCGATCTGGACGGCACGCTGATCCGCAGCGACATGCTGCACGAGACCTTCTGGGCCGCCATCGCCGCCGACCCCCGTGCGCTGCAGGAAAGCATCGCCGCCTTGGGGCGCGGCGGCAAGGCCGGGCTGAAAGGGTATCTGGCGGCGCGGGACGAGGTCGATGTCACCACCCTGCCCTATGACGAAGAGGTGCTGGACCGTATCCGCGCCTGGCGCGCCGAAGGCGGGCGCACCGCGCTGGTGACGGCGACCGATGCGCGCCTGGCCGGGGCCATTGCCGCCCATCTGGGCGTTTTCGACGAGGTGCATGGCACCACGCCCGATCGCAACCTGAAAGGCACGGCCAAGGCCGCCTTTCTGGCCGAACGCTTCGGGGCGCAGGGCTATGTCTATATCGGTGACAGTTCCGCCGACCTGCCGGTCTGGGCGGGGGCGGTCGAGGCGATCAGCACCGGCGCGGCGGGTTTGGTGCGCCGCAGGCTGGACGCGGGAACGGTGCCCGCCGAACACCTGCGGACGGACGCGGCGCGCCACCGGCCGCGCGCGGTGCTGCGCGCCCTGCGCCCCCATCAATGGCTGAAGAACCTGCTGGTTCTGATCCCGCTGATCGCCAGCCAGTCCTTCGGGATATCCGATCTGACGGGGGTGCTTGCGGCCTTCGTCGCGCTCAGCCTCGTGGCGTCGGGCGGCTATGTGTTGAACGACCTGCTGGACCTAGGCGATGACCGTGCCCATCCCCGCAAACGCAACCGCCCCTTTGCCTCGGGCGCCCTTTCGGCAGGGATCGGAACGCTGACCGTTCCCGTCCTTATCCTGGCGGGGTTCGCCATTGCCTGGCTGCAATCCGTGCCGCTTCTGGGAAGCGTGGCGCTGTATCTGGTGGCGACCACGGCCTATTCGGTGAAGCTCAAACGCCACACGATGGTCGATATCTGCATGCTGGCCTTTCTGTTCACCCTACGCATCATCGCGGGGGGGCTGGCGATCGGGGTGACGCTGTCGGTCTGGCTGCTTGCGTTTTCGATGTTCATCTTCTTCGCGCTGGCTGCCGTCAAACGCCTGGCCGAGCTGACCGATATCGAGGCCGCTGCCCGTACGACATCGCGCCGGGGCTACCGGCCCGAAGACCGCGGCGTGATCAGCCAGATGGCGGTGACCTCGGGCTATATCGCGGTGCTGGTCTATGCGCTCTACATCAACGAACCGGTGGTGCAGGCGAATTTCTCGTCGCCCTGGCTTTTGTGGGGCGTCTGCCCTTTCCTGATCTTCTGGATCAGCCGGTTGGTGCTGGTAGCCTCGCGCGGCGAGATGTACGACGACCCGATGGTCTGGAGCCTGACCAACCGCACCAGCCAGAAGGCGCTGGGCCTGTCGCTGGTGCTGGTGGCGGGGGCGGTGCTGATATGAACCGGACGACGCTGATCCTGCGCTATGCCGGTTTCGCCGTGATCGCGGTGGTGGCCAACCTCGCCGTGCAGCGGCTGGTGTTGTGGGGCACGCCCGCCGCCGAGGTCGGCGGCGCGCATTTCATCGCGGCGCTCGGTGCGGGCACTCTGGTGGGGCTGGTGGTCAAATACCTGCTCGACAAGCGGTGGATCTTTCATGACCGGACCACGGGCGCCCGCGCGCAGGGGGCGCAGTTCGCGCTTTATTCCCTGATGGGGGTCGCGACGACGGCGATCTTCTGGGCCACCGAAACTGCGTTCTGGCTGATCTGGCAGACCGATCTGGCGCGCGAGGCGGGCGCGGTTCTGGGCCTGACCGTGGGCTATATCACCAAATACGCGCTCGACCGCCGGTTCGTCTTTCGCAACCGGGAACAGGTGGCATGACGCGCCTTTCGGGATGGGGCCGGTTTCCGGTGGCCGCGTGCAAGACGCGGCGCGCACGGTCCGAGGCAGATGTGGCCGCCGCGCTCGATACGCCCCTGATCGCGCGGGGCAACGGGCGGGCCTATGGCGATGCGGCGCTGAACCCGGACCCTACACTGGACATGCGCGGCACCGACCGGATGATCTCCTTCGAGGCGGGCACCGGCGTTCTGGTGGCCGAGGCAGGCGTGCTTCTGGCCGATGTCATCGCGGCCTTCCTGCCGCGCGGCTGGTTCCCGATGGTCACGCCCGGCACGAAATTCGTGACCCTTGGCGGGGCCATCGCGGCAGATGTGCATGGCAAGAACCACCACCGCGACGGGTCGTTCAGACGCTGTCTGGACTGGATCGAGGTGATGGGACCCGAGGGGGAGGTCACGCGCACCCGCCCCGGCGACGACCTGTTCGACTGGACCTGCGGCGGCATGGGGCTGACCGGGGTGATCCTGCGCGCGCAACTGCGGCTGGCCCCGGTCGCGACCGGCTGGATCGAGCAGGAGGTGCGCGCCGCCCCCACCCTCGACGCCGCGATGGACGAGATGGAGATGACGCTGGACCGCCCCTATTCGGTGGCCTGGCTCGATTGCCTGGCCTCAGGGCGCGACCTGGGCCGGTCGCTGATCATGCTGGGCCGTCATGCGGACCTGTCTGACCTGCCTGCCGGCAAACGCGCGGCCCCCTTCGCCACGCCCGACAAGACCACCCGCCGCCTGCCCTTCGACCTGCCCCCTGCCCTTCTGAACTCCGCCACGCTCGGCACCCTGAATGCCGCCTATTACGCGCGCGGGCGGCGCAAGACCTGCAAGCATCTCGTGGATTGGGACAGCTATTTCTACCCGCTCGACACGATCCTCGACTGGAACCGCGGCTATGGCAAACGCGGCTTCGTGCAGTTCCAATGCGTGCTGCCGATGGAAACGGCACGCGAGGGGATGCGCGCGCTTTTGAAACGGATCTCGGCCTCGGGGCAAGGATCGTTCCTGTCGGTCCTCAAACGCATGGGCCCGGCGGAGGGGCGGTTTTCCTTCCCGATGGAAGGCTACACGCTGGCGCTTGATTTCCCGGCAACGGACCGGGCGCTGGACTTGATGAAGCGGCTCGACGACATCATGACAGCGTTCGGCGGGCGGCAATACCTGGCAAAGGATGCACGGATGGAGAAACGGGTTCTGGACGCAAGCGACCCGCGCGCCAAGGCGTTTGCCGAGATGCGTGCACAGCAGGGGCTGACGGGGCGGTTCACCTCGCTGCAGTCGGAGCGGTTGGGGCTATGAGCGGGGCGGAGAAAGGCGCTGTCCTGATCCTCGGCGCGGCGTCGGATATCGCCCGCGCAACGGCCCGGGCCTATGCCGCGCACGGGCATCCCATTCAACTGGCCGCGCGTAACGTGGACCGGCTGAGCGCCGACAAGGCCGACCTGGAAACCCGGTCGGCCGTGACGGTGACCCTGCACGAGCTGGACGCGCTGGACACGGCCAGCCACAAGGGGTTCGTCGACGGGTTACCGGAACTGCCCCATATCGCGGTCTCGGCCATCGGGGTTCTGGGCGACCAGGGCGACAATGCCTCGGACCCGGACAAGGCCACCGCGATCTTTCGCGCCAATTTCGAAGGTCCGGCCAGCCTGTTCCTGGTTCTGGCCAACGCGATGGAGGCGCGGGGGTCCGGCACGCTGATCGGGATCAGCTCGGTCGCGGGGGACCGGGGGCGCGCCTCGAACTACATCTACGGGTCGGCAAAGGCGGGGTTCACCGCCTATCTTTCGGGGCTGAGGAACCGTCTGGCAAAAAAGGGCGTACATGTCGTCACCGTGTTGCCGGGTTTCGTGGCGACCGCGATGACCGAGGGAATGGACCTCAACCCCAGGCTCACGGCCCAGCCCGAAGAGGTGGCGCAGGCGATTCTCAATGCGGGCGAAAAACGGCGCGATGTCGTCTATGTGCGGGGCATCTGGCGGCTGATCATGGCGGTTATCCGGTCGATCCCCGAAGGGATCTTCAAAAAAACGTCGATCTGACGTTGGGTTACAGGATGCTGCAGCCGCAACATGTCGTGTTTTCCGCCGAAATCCGCGCGCAGCTGCGCGGAAACCCGCCTCTTCCAGGCGATCACCTAACGGTCACGCTGTTACGTTATTGTTATCTTAACCATGCCCACATATCCACAGGCTCATGAGAGGGACAGATACCGCACTGACCAATGTGCGACGCGCCAAGCGGACCACGCCTGCAGATGGCCTGGCCAGCACCGTTCTTGCATCGGTTCTGGCCTCGGCAGCTGTGGCGGTGACCTGCACGGCCATCGTCGCAGTCCAGGTCCACCAGGCGCGCGATGCTCGCGCCCATGCCGCCGCTTCGGCCAGCGCCGAGGCGCGCGAGGTCGTCCTTGACCATGTGCGCCCGGCAGAACCGGATCGGCGCGTGGCCTATGCCCCCAGCCGGCTGGCCGACCCGATGGTCGCCCGTGCCGTGGCACCGGGACTTGCCGCGCCGGAAATGGATGCCGGATATCTCGGGCCCGCAACGGTGCAGGTCATCGCAGGAGTGCAGGTGATGATCCCGCCCCGCCGCCCCGCCGCCGCCGCGGCCGCCTATCTTGCACGGCTTGAGGGCAATGTGCCCGAAGCCGATACCGCGCTGGCCGTCCTGCGCCCGCCCGAACGCCCCGTTACGATGTCCACCCGCAGCCCCGACGCCGCCGATGTGACCGCCCCCGCCACCCCGGAAGCCGAGGTGGTGCTGGCCGCCGTGTCGCCGGCCGAGGATGATCGCCTGTTGCGCCCGGCCCCGCGATCCGTGGCCAACCCCTGCGTGCGCCGCCTGACCCGCGCCATTCCGCGCCGCCCGGCCAATGCGCCCAGCGGTTCGGAACTGGTGGCCGAGCTGATGGGCAGCGGCGGCGGCGTCCGTGACAGCGCGCTTGCCACCCAGGCGCTGCGCGGCAACATGCCGAGCCATCTGCGCACGCTCAGCCCGGTATCGTTCCAGGGCATCATCGGCGGCCGCCAGGCCGACGTGACGATCTGCGTGACGCCCGATTATCTGGCCGTCGGCTCCGACGCCGACCATGTGCGCGTGCCGCTGGGCCTGCCGGCTGCCCTGCAGGTGGCCGATGCCTTCGACATGATGCTGCCCACCACGCGGATGGTCGACGCGATCTATGCCCAGGCCCAGGTGCGGCTGAGCCCGCGCCCGATGGAGCCGGGCGCACAGATGGTGACGACGGAATATTTCACCCGCCATGACGCCGCGCTGGATGCCCAGCTGGCCAATGCGGGCGGACGCGCCGGGATGCTGGTGGCCGGCCACAAGAAGGACGTGGTCATCGCCAACCGGCTGTCCAGCGCGCCGGGCCGGATCGCGATCTATGGCTGGCACCGCGCCAGCGGCAACCCGATCCAGCCGCTTTCGACGGTGCATGGCGCGGATTATGCGGATTACAGCCACGGCATCCGACTGGTCAGCCGCACGGCCTATGTCAACGGGCGCCCGGTCGATATCCGGGCCCTGCTGACCGATGGCCGCTATGCCGAGATGCTGAACGGCGATGGGCCGCTGAGCAGTGCCACGATCCGTCTGGCCGCGCTGCAGTAAAACTGTTCATGATCAGGGGTTTGGCGCCCGACCCTGCCACGGGGAGGGGCGCCTGAGCCTTTGCCCGACCGCGCGCGAAAGTGCTGTCGAAGGCTGTGGTCAGCCCTTTCAAAAGGGCTGACCCACGGGCCCGGCCACCCCCGCTCAGATATCGCGGAAGCAGCGGAAGCCCAGGTGATAATTCCGGTGGCTCGACGCCGACATCACCCGGCTGCCATGCCAGAACGGTGCCCGCCAGCGGGCCCAGTGCTCATGCGCGCGCACGGTATCCCAGATGAACCACGACCCTTTCATCTCGGTCACGCCCAGCGTCGTGGACCCCCGGCTGGCCATCTGATCCTCGGACAGGGGCAGGTTCATGTGCTCGGCGGCGTTGCCGTCGATATCATAGACGCCCAGCGGGCTGCGGCATTCAGGGAAGGACCCCGCCGGATAGGTGTTCGAGCCGCACCCGGTGAAGGACCCGCCATTGCAGCTGCCGTTCTTGAAACTGCCGGTGGCACAGACCCCGGCCCGCCAGGACCCTATCGAATAGGTGCCGCGCGTATCGGCATAGGCGGCATTGTGGATGCTGCGCATGGTGTTGACGGCCGCCGAGGCACCCATGCCGCGAATGCGGTCGAACGGGTAGTCCGGCGGTAGCAGCTGCCCGGCGGCCGCGCCTTCCCATTCATGCGCGTCGCCGATGCGCTTGCCCTCGGCCGCGCACAGCATCGCCGCCTCGTTCGCCTGCACCCAGACCACCGGGTAGACCATTGGAATATTGGGATATTCGAACATGTCGGCGCAAACGGTCGCATCCGACGGGCTTTCGGTCGCGGGGTCATAAAGCGGAACCATGTAGCGTTCGCCGCAGATCCGTTCATAGGTCCGGTTGCGGTAGCTTTCCTGCACCGAAGCCACCGACCCGCCGAGCCGCGAAGCGGCCTCTTCGGGGGTCAGGGGGTGGCGGGTGACCGCCGGGTTGCCCTGCCCCATCCAGCCATTGGGCGAGGCCGCGAAAATCTGGCGGATGCGGTTGATCTCGGCCCGGCTGACGCCGCGCACATCCATCATCTGCTGGAACATCACCTCGTTGCGGTCTGCCAGACTTTGGGCCGATGCCGCGCCCATGCCCATGGCCGCGACCCCGATGGCCGCCGCGATCGCCCGAATACCCTTCATGCTGTCACTCCCTCCTCAGAAGATAGAAAAAGTCCCGGTTATCCGCTGTCGACACGAACCGCGGGATGCGCGCGCCGTCGCTGCCCCGTTCATCGATTTCTTCCATGGCGCGCACCAGGTGCTGGGTGTCGAGCGTGTCCTCGTCCTGCACGTAGAGAGCCATGTAGGTGTGTTCCTGGCTGTTCATGTCGAGAAGCATCGCATATTCGCAGCCATAGGCCTGGAAGGTCCGCGCCATGCCCGAGGGCGTGGCGGTCGAGAAATAGGCATAGATCAGGAACTGCGTGCCCTCGATCGTGCGCATGCAGGCGCCGCCGCGCAGGGTGCGCAGATCGGCATCGCCCGAGCCCGACCAGTTGCCGCCGCCCCAGGAGGTGACCCGGTCACCCGGAACCCCGTTCTCGATCAGCGGCACCCCGTTCTGGCGCGCGAAGACGAGGTTGGGCAGCAGCGTCTCGGTATCGTCCTCCGTCCAGCTGCGCATGCCCACGGTGCCGTCATCCAGCATGTAGAGCGTGGCAAGGGTGGGCCAAAGCCGCGACAGCGTCACGCCATGGGTCATGAACCCGTAATGATGGCCCCAGTTGAAGGTCGCGTAATCGCCGAAACGCCATGCCCCGTGTTCACGCTTGAACCCGGCGGTGAAGGTAGCCGCCACCCGGTCGGTCAGAGAGGGCGACAGCATCCCCACGGTGATCAGAGGATCGATACGGCCGAACCCGTCCGGCCCGTCGCCCTGGTAATGGCGCCCGCTGCCCGAGGGACGCGGCGACCAGTCGACGGCCGGATGCGAGGTGCCGATCTCGTAGCCGATCTCGAACTGGCTCATGTCGAAGGCCACAAGGTAGACGTCGGCGCGGCTTTCGATGCCATCCAGCCAATTGGCGCCGGGCACATCCAGCACCTCCTGCGCGATCATTCCGGGCTGCATGACGCTGGCATAGATCCCCGGTGCATCGGCCACGGCATACCACGACCCTGCCACCATCGCGCCGTCATCGGTGCCTTCGAGGTCGAAGCCCATATAGGGGCGCATCGCGGGGGCGCGTGACAGGTTGGCCTGGCCCAGCAGCGCCACGCCATCGACCACGTCGGCGGTCTCGTCCTCGGTCGATTCCATGAAGGCATCCTCGAAGAAGGTGCCCTTGATCATGTTCACGATGCTTTCACCGAACACGACATTTTCGCGCAGGAACTCGGCCACCGCCTCGCGCGTGGTGCGATTGCCCGTGACCGGGTTGCGCAGGTACAGGCTCCAGTCGCAGATCGGGGCATAGGGCAGCCCGGTATCGCGCGCCTCGGCCAGGGCCCCGGTCCAGGGGGTGCAGGCAAGGTTGGCCTCATCGCTTTCGACCAGAAGTTCAGGCCTTGCACCATCCGAAAGCGATACGGTCCAGACCCGGGGATCGGCGTTTTCAAGGTGATAGGCCTGCGTTGCACCCCCTTCGGGCGTGACCTCGAGCAGGAACCAGGAATTCACATGCGGGTTGAGCGAGGTCAGCTGGTAGGTGGTGCCATCCTCGCCGGTCGCTTCGCGGGTGTTGCGAAACGGCTGCAGCGCCATGACCGAGCCGGGGATATCGGCCGAGAACGCCGCCATCTGGTCATCGAGAATACCCGGCGGGGGCAGGTCGACACCTTGGGCGATGACGGGAAGCGGCAAACAGGCGAGGGCTGCGCAAAGGGGCAGGAAACGGGCAGCATGGGGCAGACTTGGCACGGCTCTGGGCACGGGGGGCCTCCAACGGGTCGGTCACGGAACGGGTGGCGGGCAGATCGCCACGCCGTCCTTGCTACACCCCCGAGCCTGCCCATGCCACCGCTGCAAGGCAACAGACAGACCGTCGCGCCGAAGCGTGACCTTGCAGCCGCAGCATGACCCGGGATGCCGCGCTTGGCGGACCGGCGAAGCTTGCATTAACCAAGTATTAACCCAGGTATCGGTTCACTTGGGAACCGGGGTGCGGGCATCACGAGACCGCAATGGGGGATGGCCCCCGGGGGCACGGATTTTCGCGCCCCGGTGCTGCTGCTTTGCACCACGCGGGGATATCATGAACGAGCGCATGCCGACCGAAACCCGACCCGAAACCGCGCGGGCGCCGGTTCAGCGGAACGATGCCCGTGCCGCCCTGGCCGAGGCAGATGCGGCGCTGGCCCGTGACCCCGGCGACGACAGCCGGATGCTGGCACGGCTGCGCGCACTGAGCGCGCTGGATGACCGCAGCGCCGCCGCCCGCCAGGCCGCAGAGATCGTCGCCACCGGAACGGTCCGGCCTGCCGCGCTCGACCCGATCCTTGCGGCGGTACTGGCCATCGATGATCTCAGAACCGCGCGCAACGCGATTGCCCTGGCAGAAGGGTCGGGGCGCGTACCGCGGGCCGCCCTGTCGCGCGCGCGGGCGCAGCTTGCCATCGCAAGCGGCGACATGCAGGCCGCCACCGCGATCCTTGTGGCCGCGATCGAGGAAGACCCGCAGAACACCACGCTGCGCGCGCAACTGACCGAGGCGCTGCTGGCGGGCGGAAATGCGGGCCATGCGCGCGATGTGCTGGCGCGAATCGGGATGCGACCGGCCGACCCGGCCAAGGGTCGCGGCGGCGCCGAGGGGGGCTGACTTGGCCGAGGCAGGTCCGGGCCCTTGCGCCCGGCCCGGCTTTGTCGATGATCGCACCACCGCCGCACCGGGCGGCGCGACCAAGGCCCCTGCCCCATGCCCGATACCGATACCGATACCGACAGCACCACCGATACCGGCCACGCCCCGACCACCCATGACGCGCAGGATGACCCACGCAACCGCGACATCCTGATCTATGTCAACGGCGACCTGGTGCATCGCGACGACGCCAAGGTGTCGGTCTATGATTCCGGTTTCCTGCTGGGCGACGGGATGTGGGAGGGGATGCGCCTTTACGACGGCGAATGGGCGTTTTTCGACGCGCATATGGACCGGTTCTTCAACTCCTGCAAAGCGGTGTCGCTGGATGTGGGGATGGACCGCGCGGGCATCGCGGACGCGCTGCGCCGCACCGCTGAGGCCAACGGGATGACCGGCGATGTCCATTGCCGGCTGATGCTGACGCGAGGGATCAAGGCAAAACCGTTCCAGCACCCCTCGCTCAGCCGGTCGGGGCCGACGCTGGTGATCATCATGGAGCATTCGAAACCCGCCGATCACCTGCAATCGGCGGGGATCCGGCTGGCCACGGTGCCGCAGGTGCGCGGCCTGCCCCATGCCCAGGACGCGAAATTCAACAGCCATTCCAAGCTGAACTGCGTGATCGCCTGCCTGCAGGCCGAACAGGCGGGGGCAGACGAAGCGCTGATGCTGGACCCGCACGGGTTCGTGAACACCACCAATGCCTGCAATTTCTTCATCGTGCGGCGGGGCGAGGTTTGGACCTCGACCGGCGATTACTGCATGAACGGCGTGACGCGGGCCAAGGTGATCGAGCTGTGCCGCCAGGATGGCATCCCCGTGTTCGAAAAGAACTATTCGCTCTACGAGGCCTATTCGGCGGATGAGGCGTTTCTGACCGGGTCCTTCGGGGCGCAGACACCGGTGGCCATGATCGACGGCAAACCCGTCGGCGACGGCACACGGCCCGTCACCGCGCGGCTGCAGGCGCTGTACAAGGATGCGATTGCGGCGGATGTCGCGATGCAGAAAGCACGCGCGGCTGGAGGCTGAGGACGGCGAAAAACTCGAGTTTTTCATCGGGAAATCTGCAGATTCCCGTTCTGCACATATCGCCACGCGCGGACTCGAAAAACCCGGGTTTTTCGATACGGAAATCTGCAGATTTCCGGCACTATCCTTCAGCCCAAAATCGCCGCAATTCTATCCAGTGTCGCCTGGCTGACCGCCACGCCATGCTTTGCCGCCCGCGCCCGCGCTGACGCCCGACCGTCACCGGGCAAGTGCGCGCCATCTTGCGCGCGCACGGCGGAAACAAGGTCAGCGATCCGCGCCGCGAAGCCGCCGCCCGATGCCGCGTCCGGGTCCACGGCCAGGAAAAACTGACCCGTGCGTGGCGGCCCGCCTATGGGGCCGGAAAACGGGGATGCGTCGATGCCCAACGTGGCCCCCGCCAGCGCCGCCGCCATCACCTCGGTGATAAGGGCGATGCCCACCCCCTTGTAGCCGCCCGAGGGGGCCATGGACCCCGTGAGCCCCACCGCCGGGTCGGTGGTCGGCTGCCCATCAGGATCGAGCGCCCACCCTTCGGGGATCGGGCGGTTTTCGCGGGCATGTTTCATCACCTCGGACTTGGCGATGGTGCTGGCGGATTGATCGATCAGGATCGAAGGGCCGTCCGGCCCCGGCACGGCAAGCGACACCGGGTTGGTGCCCACCACCGGCCGCGCCCCGCCCGAGGGCGCGATGGAGGCGGGCGCATTGGTAAAGCCAAGCCCCAGCAGCCCCGCCGCGGCCAGACGAAGGGTGTGATAGCCCAGAACCCCGCAGTTATAGCTGTTGCAGACGGTCATCGCCGCCACCCCCTGTTCCCGGGCCAGCGGGATCAGCGCGGCAAAGCCCAGGTCGATGGCCGTATGGGCAAACCCAGTTGCGGCATCGACACGCAAAAGCGCCGGTTTGGGGTGGTCCAGCACCGGCACCGCGGCCCCGTCGACCTTTCCGCAGACCAGATGCTCGGCATAGATCGGGATATAGGCCAGCCCGTGACTGGCCACGCCATCTGCCTCGGTCGCGGCGGTGGCGCGGGCCAGGGGCCGGGCCTGCGCCTCGGTCGCCCCTGCAGCGGTCAGGGCGCGAAAGGCCAGGTCCTCGATCTGGGCCAGGGTCAGGGTCTTGGTCTCGGGCATGCAACCTCCGGTTCAGTCGGTATCGGCATCGCCCGGCCCCGCCCCGGCGCTGCGCGACGCCTCGGTCGCGGGCGCATAGGTGCGGTGGGCGAAGCTGGTCAATATGGCCCAGCCATCCGCGTCAGGGTCGGGCCGGGTGGTGGCGGGGCCGTGGGGCGGCAGGGTGTCGGTGCGCCGAAGGCTGAGCGTCGCCCGGTCCGGCCAATCAATCACCCCGGCCAGACCGGACCCGTCCAGCGTGACCGTCTGCCCGCCCTCCGGTGTCAAGGACAGGGGGGCATGGACCTGCGCCGACAGCGCGGCCGCGAAGGGCAGGACCAGGACCGGTGCGATCACATCCTCCAGCACCCAGTCGTCCCCGGTGGCCAGGGCATGGGCGTGATCGCTGAGGGCCAGCCCCAGATGCACCGGGCACAACCCCGCCGCCCCGCGCCAGCCATGAGCGCTGCGCCGGGGCCGAAGGTCTGTCCGGTGCAGCCCGTCCGTCGCCACCAGGAACACGGCAAGGGCGGCGCAGCCATCCACCCCGCGCGCGTGCAGCCAGACCACCGCCGGGCCGGTCTCGGCCGCCACGCCCCAGTCAAACCCGGCGCCCCGCGCCGCCTTGACCGTCAGCGACGATACCTCGTTCAGCGACCGGGTCACGCGGGATAGGGCCAGAGATCGGCGGTGTCGGGCGTCAGGTCCTCGGGATAGGGGGCACCGGCATACATGGAAATCCGCACCCAGCGGTCCGATCGGGGATCAAAGGACGTGGCCCCGAAAAACGACAGTTTCGCGCGCAGCATGTCGATGGGCATCAGATCGGCCCCGATGGTGTTGTCGCGGATCTCGGCATAGGGGGCGACGCGGGCGATCTGGGCGCGCCGGATCGCGGCGCGGTGTTCGGGATGAACGGTCAGCATATCGGCCACGGGCGCATCATCGGGCCAGTGCCCGAGCGTGGCCAGCGCGGCCATCGCGTCGCGCGCCGGGGCCAGAGGCTGTTCGTAATCGGCGATGGGTTCGGCATGGCGTTCGCCCAGGCGCGGCTCAAGCTTTTCCTCCGAGACGTACCAGCACCGCGCCGAGGTGTCGGGGGCGTCCCAATCCAGTGCACGGGCCCAACCGAAGACATCTTCGATCACCGCGCGGACCGCCGCGACCGTCATCGTGCCGTCGATCGGACGGCCGGGCGGCGTCGGGTCGGCCATGCAATGGGCCAGGCCATCGACCAGATCGCCATGGGGTTCCAGCACCAGCGCGTTCAGCCATTCCTGCCCCTCGACGCTCAGCGCGGTTTCTGCCCAGGTCACGGCGGCGTCCCACGGGTGGGGCATGTCACGGTCGGCCCGGGCGATCCAGTCGCGCACAAGGGCGATGTCGCGGGTCAGGGCGGCGTTCTTTTCGACCTGCACCGGATGTTCGGACCGCCAGCCAGCCACCTGCCGGGCGCCGCGCTCCGCGAGGTCGATGATCAGGTCCCAGTCGGCATCGGCAGCCCGGGCCACGGCGCGGACGCGCGCCAGCGCCTCCTCCCGCGCCATGATCCAGTTGTTCAGAAGCACAGGGTGATGGATCAGGAAGGGCGCCATGCCCAGCCCGGTGGAATTGCCGATCCCGAGCCGTGTTGCCAGCGCCGGGTCGAGCGGCACCGCATCCTCCCCGCCCCGCATCCGCGCCATGTGTTCAACCAGATCGCGGACGAAACAGCGGATCAGGTAGACGGTCAGCATTTCGGCCTGGAACGGGGCCTGCATCTCGGGCCGGTCGGCGATCACCTCGCGGTCGGCGGCGCCGAACTTGCCCGACCCGTAAACGGCGGTGGTGCGCATCAGGTAGCCGACGCCGTCGATCATCCCGGCATCGGGTTGGCGGCCCGCAGCCAGCGCCTCGACCACATGCGCCCAGAGCCGGACCGACCGGTTGGCGCGCGACAGGGTCAGTTCGCGGCCCGTGACGCGGCCCGCCTCCTGCAGCGGCACATTATCGGCGAGCCGCGCGATATCAGCCTCGGTCGGGTCACCGTCGAAAAGCGCAAATGTCGCATCCCAGGCCTCGGCGATCACCCGGTCCGACCGCATCGCATCGGGCAGGTCATGGGCAAAGGCCACCAGCGCATAGACCCGTGCCCCGGTATCGACGCGGTAGACCGCATGGCCCACGCCCGCATCATCGACGGACCAGTCGCGCCGGGTGATCCGCCACCCCTCGCCCGCCATGCGCCGCATCAGGATGCGCATGAAGCTGAGCCGCGACTGGTGCAGCGACCCCAGCCGTTCCAGGCGCATCACAAGCTCGGGCGGGCGGCGCGGGATATCGACCTGTCCCTCGATCATGACGCCATGGGTCCGAAATTCTCCGCGAAAAAGCGATACCAGTTGCCGCCCATGATGCCCGCGATTTCGGCTTCGTCAAAGCCTGCGGTCCTGAGGCCGGTTTCGATATTGCCGAAATCACGGTTGTCGCGGAACCAGCGGGGCATCGGCGGAAAGCCCGGCGCCGCGGCCGAGCCTTCGCCATAATCGATCTGTTTCGACCAGCGCCCCACCCGCATCCATTCCACCACGCTGTCGGGCTGATCCTGGCACAGGTCCGACCCGATCCCCAGATGATCCGCGCCCACCCGGTCGGCTGTGCGCGCGATCATCCGGCAGAAATCCTCCAGCGTGCAGGCGGACCCGCCTTTGAGGTGATGGGGATAAAGGGAAAAGCCCAGCATCCCGCCCGCCCCGGTGACCGCGTCGATGACGGCGTCCGGCTTGTTGCGCCGCGCGGCATGCCAGGCGGCGGGGTTGGCATGGCTGATGACGATGGGCCGGGCCGACGCCTCGACCGCCTCCAGCGTCGAGCGTTCCGCCGAATGGCTCATGTCGACGACCAGCCCCACCCGGTTCATCTCGGCGATCACCTGCCGGCCCATGCGGGTCAGGCCCGGATCCTCGTCCTCGTAACACCCCGTCGCCAGCAGCGACTGGTTGTTATAGGTCAGCTGCATGAACCGCGCGCCCAGCGTGTGCAGGATCTCGACCAGCCCGATATCGTCCTCCATCGGGCTGGGGTTCTGGAACCCGAAAAAGATCGCCGTGCGCCCGGTTTCCCGCGCCCGATCGATATCGGCGGCGGTGGTACCCTTCACGATCAGGTCGGGATACGCCTCGAACCACCGGTTCCACGCCTCGAAGTTCAGGACCGTTTCGCGGAATGTCTCGTGATAGGCGATGGTGACATGAACGGCATCGACCCCGCCCTCGCGCATCTGGCGGAACACCCGCTCCGACCACCGGCAATACTGCAACCCGTCGATGCGCATCGGTCCTCCGCCCCCGGCTGCGGGGGACTATGGCGGGGGGCAGCGTGGCGAGGCAAGGGTTTTGCCGCATCGCGCCGGCGACCGGCCTGCGGTAGACGCAATCCATGACTGCGCCGCGTCTTGCCATCATCGGAACCGTCGGGTTGCCGCCCCGATACGGCGGGTTCGAAACGCTCGCCGATGCGCTGGTGCGCGGGGCCGAGGCGCGGGGCATCGCGGACAGGGTCACCGTCTATTGCGACCCTTCCCGCAACGGGCACATCCCGCCAGACCGCTATCGCGGCGCCCGGCTGGTGCGGGCGCCGGTCCGGGCCAACGGGGTGCAAAGCCTGGTCCACGATGCCTGGTCGCTCGGCCATGCCACGCGGTCGGGGGCAAACGTGGCGCTGCTCCTCGGCGTGCCGGTCGGGCTGACCCTGCCCTGGCTGCGCAAACCCGGCGGCCCGCGCGTGGTCGTTCACCCGGACGGGATCGAATGGCGGCGCGCGAAATGGAACATGGCGCAGCGGGCGCTGCTGAAACTCTGCGAAGGACGGGCGGTGCGTCATGCCGACGGGGTGATCGCCGACAATCCGGCCATCGCGCGGCACCTGTCGGACACTTATGGCGTGCAAAGCACCTGCATCCCCTATGGGGGTGACCCGCTGGATGATGTCGCACCCGCCGATATCACCGACCTGAACCTGCCCGGCGCCTACGCGCTGGCCATGGCGCGCGCCGAACCCGAGAACAACCTCGCCCTGATCCTCGACGCCTTCGCCCGGCATCCCGACCGCCCCCTGGTGGTGCTGTCGAACTGGGGCGCCACGCGGGAAGGGCGCCGGTTGCGCGCCCTTGACCTGCCGCCCCATATCCACAGGGTCGACGCGATCTATGACCCCGCGCGCCTCGCCGCGATCAGGGCGCGGGCCACCTGCCATATCCACGGCCATTCCGCAGGCGGCACCAACCCCGCGCTGGTCGAGGCGATGTGGACGGGCCTGCCCGTGGCCGTGTTCGACTGCAGCTTCAACCGCGAAACGACGGACGGGATCGCCCCCGTGTTTCGCGACGCCGGCAGCCTCGGCGCCCTGCTTGGCGACCTTGCCGCCGATACCACGCTCGGGCCCCGCCTCGCCGCATTGGCGCGCGACCGCTATGGCTGGGACCGTGTCACCAGCGCCTATTTCGAGGTGCTGGGGTTTCACTGACGCTTTTCCATTCGCGCCCATCCCCTTATAACCCCCCGCAAACACGCCAGGAGAGCGCCGATGCGCCGCGCCACGATCAACCGCAAGACCGCCGAGACCGAGATTTCCGTGGAGATCGCGCTCGACGGCACCGGGGCCTATGACAACCAGACCGGCATCGGGTTCTTCGACCACATGCTGGATCAGCTCGCGCGCCACGCTCTGGTCGACATGCGGGTCCGCTGCGCGGGCGATACCCATATCGACGACCACCACAGTGTCGAGGATGTGGGCATCGCGCTGGGCCAGGCGCTGGCCGAAGCGCTCGGCGACAAGCGCGGCATCCGGCGCTATGGCTCCTGCCACCTCGCGATGGACGATGCGCTGCTGCGCGCCGCGCTCGACCTGTCGGGGCGGCCCTACCTCGTGTGGTCGGTCGATTTTCCCACGGACAGGATCGGCACATTCGACACCGAACTGGTGCGCGAATTCTTCCAGGCGCTCAGCACCCATGGCGGCATCACGCTGCATGTCCACAAGCTGGAAGGGATCAACAGCCACCACATCGCCGAGGCCGCGTTCAAATCCGTGGCCCGCGCGCTGCGCGACGCGGTCGAACCCGACCCCCGCCGCGCCGACGCGGTGCCTTCGACCAAGGGCACGCTTTAGGCCGATGTCCTGTGTCATCGTCGATTACGACAGCGGCAACCTGCATTCGGCCGAAAAGGCGTTTCAGCGCATGGCGGCCGAGGGCGGGCACGGGCCGGTCAGCGTCACCTCCGATCCCGATCTGGTGGCGCAGGCCGACCGGATCGTGCTGCCGGGCGACGGCGCCTTTCCGTCCTGCCGCAGGGGCCTGCAGGCCATTGACGGGCTCGAACAGGCGCTGACCGAGGCGGTCGAAATCCGCGCCGTGCCCTTTTTCGGCATCTGCGTGGGCATGCAGATGCTGGCCACCTGGGGCCGCGAATACGAGGATGTCGCCGGTTTCGGCTGGGTGGCGGGCGAGGTGACGCGGATCACCCCCGCCGACCCGGCCTTGAAGGTGCCGCATATGGGATGGAACGACCTGGTGATCGACCGCACCCACCCTGTGATGGACGGGATCGCGACCGGCGATCACGCCTATTTCGTCCATTCCTACCAGATGCGCGTGGATGACCCCGCGACCCTGATCGCGCATGCCGATTACGGCGGCCCGGTCACCGCCGTGGTGGCGAAGGACACAGTCATCGGCGCGCAGTTTCACCCCGAAAAAAGCCAGTCCGCAGGCCTCAGGATGATCGCCAACTTCCTCGCCTGGCGGCCCTGACCGATCCTGAGCGGTTCCCGGATACCCTTGGGGATGCGCGTCAGCGCCGGGGAGCAGCGCCCCCGATGCTGCCTCGCCAAATGCCGGGTGCAAACGGCCGCGCCCCGAAAGCGCGGCCGCCAATGCCGTGTCAGTTGACGCGCTGCCAGACACCGCCTTCGCGGCACACCGCCCCGCCCATCACGCAGCCCGATACCGACAGGCTGTCACCGGTCAGTTGCAGCCGCGAGCGGTATTCCCGGTCCCGGTCGGGCGAATAGAGCATGCCGACATATTCGCCCGCATTGGTGGTGGGGTTGGTCGACCAGATGATCTGACGGCCGACATTGTCGGACTGCATCACCGCACCCGAGGCATCAAAGGCCTGCACCAGCGTGCCGCACAGCGACGTGCCGCATTGCACGACCCGGATCAGACCGGTGTTGCCATTGTCATCGGGGGCGGTCCGCCAGTCGCCGATCAACTCGTTCGCCGCCGCCGGGGCGGCCAGCGCCAGTGTGGCCAAACCCGCCATAAGGATTGTCTTGAAGGTCGTCTTGCGCATGGGTCTCCTCCTCCTGACCATGAACACGGGTCAGCCTGCGCCCGGTGCGCAGCCCTGTCCAGCCTGACGTTGCGGCGGGTTGCAGAGGCCCCCGGCATCGGTCACAAGCGCCGCCGACCCCTTTTGACGGCGCCCGTCACGACCCGTGGTAACGACCGCCCTTCAGAGCGAGCCAAGCGATGATCCTCTACCCCGCAATTGACCTCAAGGACGGCCAGGCCGTGCGGCTTCTGCGCGGCGAGATGGACCAGGCCACCGTCTTCAACACCGACCCCGCCGCACAGGCCCGCGCGTTCCAGGATGCGGGCGCGGCCTGGCTGCACCTGGTGGACCTGAACGGCGCCTTCGAGGGCAAGCCGGCGAACGGTGCGGCGGTCGAGGCGATCCTTGCCGACACCGATCTGCCCGCGCAGCTGGGCGGCGGAATCCGCGACATGGCCACCATCGAGATGTGGCTGACCAAGGGCATCGCGCGCATCATCCTGGGCACCGTGGCCGTCGAAGACCCCGATCTTGTCCGCGCCGCCGCGCGCGCCTTTCCGGGACAGGTCGCGGTGGGCCTTGATGCCCGCAAGGGCCGTGTTGCCACCCGCGGATGGGCGGAGGAAACCGATATCGGTGTCACCGATCTCGCCCGCGCCTTCGAGGATGCGGGCGTGGCCACCATCATCTATACCGATATCGACCGCGACGGCGCGATGGGCGGCCCGAATGTCGCCGCCACCGCCGACCTGGCCCGCGCCACACGCATCCCCGTGATCGCTTCGGGCGGGGTGGCGTCGCTGGACGACCTGGTCGCGC
This sequence comes from Paracoccaceae bacterium, assembly GCA_024742455.1. Taxonomy (GTDB): domain Bacteria; phylum Pseudomonadota; class Alphaproteobacteria; order Rhodobacterales; family Rhodobacteraceae; genus JANSYL01. The sequence goes on from JANSYL010000001.1 coordinate 461,187, forward strand.
TGAAAGACACCGGGGTGATCGCGGGCGCGATCTCGGGCCGGGCGCTTTACGATGGCGCCATCGACCTTGCCACTGCGCTGGAAACCCTGGCCGGCTGACCCCGGCACGACCGGATTGTCCGTTTCTCCGAAACAATCAGGCGGCCTGCCGAAAAATTGTCTCAATTTTCAGGCATCAAGCGACAAAACGATAATGAATCCCGCAGGCCCGCCAGACCAGGTTCAGGCAACACGGCAAGGCGGGCGCAGGACGGAGCAGGCATATGGCCATCGGTGAGGCAGGCACACTCAGCGACAACACCAATTTCACGGGTGAGCCGATCTCGGTCAGCTTTACCCAACCCATCGACGATCCCGTCATCGCGCTGATGGCCACCAACAGCGGTGGCAACAAGTTCGCGCTGAGGATCATCGAGATCGAAACCGACCCGGTCAGCGGGCTGGCCACCGGGTTCACCTTCACCATCGATGAATGGGAAAACCACGATGGCCGCCACCCGGCGGTGGAAGACATCAACTGGATCGCGGTGAAATCGGGCGTGTCCACCCTGCCCGATGGCCGCAAGATCGAGGCAGGCTATTCCGATGCCGACAGCAACGGCGAACCGGTCAGCCTGACCCCGGGCACCTTTTCCGAGGCCCCGGTGGTGCTGACCACCGTCGCCTCGGACCGCTTCGCCAGCAATGTCGACAGCGACCCCACCGATGTGACCGCCGCGGGCTTCACCCTCAGCGTCGAGGAGGCCGAAAGCCAGGACGGCATGCACGGGTTGGAAAAGGTGGCCTGGATCGCCATCGAACCGGGTGGCGACGGGTCCTTCGGCACGGCATCGAACGACGAAACCGTCGACAGCGACTGGGACAGCTACGGCCTCGACGCGACCTATTCCAACCCGATCACGGTGGCTGAAACCCAGACCAAGAACGACCCCGATACCGGCAGCGTCATCTTCCGCAATCTCGACCCCGACGAGATCGACCTGCGGTTCGAGGAAGACACGTCCGTCGATGGCGATACCGGTCATGCCCCCGAAACGGTGGGCATCGTCACCTTCGAGGCGGGGCTGATTCTGTGCTTCACGCCCGGCACCCTGATCGACACGCCGCTGGGGCCGCGCCCGGTGGAAACGCTGGGCGAGGGGGACATGGTGCTGACCCGCGATCTGGGTCCGCAGCCCCTGATCTGGACCTGCGGGTCGGACCTGGGGGCCGCGGCGCTGGCCGCCGACCCGTCTCTGGCGCCGGTCCGCATCCCCGCCCATGCCTTCGGCCCGGGCGCGCCCGCGCGCGATACGCTCGTCTCGCCTCAGCACCGCCTGCTTCTGACCGGCCCGCAAGCCCAGCTTCTTTTCGGCGAGGCCGAACTGCTGGCGCCCGCCAAGGCCTTGTTCGCCCCGGCAGAGCCCGCCGGCGCTACGCGCTATATCCACCTGCTTTTCGACCGCCACCATATCGTCACCGCGAACGGGATGCCGATGGAAAGCTTTCACCCCGGCGACATGGCGAAATCCGCCCTCGATGCGCACAGCCGGGACCAGCTGTTCACCCGCTTCCCCGATCTGCGCTGGGCCCCTACCGCCTGGGGCCCGACCGCGCGCAGGACGCTCCGCTGCCGCGAGGCGACGCTGCTCGCGGCCTGACCCCTTCATCTTTCCCCAAATACGGTCCTCCCCGGCCCGGCTTCCCTCGCCCCGCCTGCTGGGCTAAACCCCGCCCATGCTCAAGACCCGCATCATCCCCTGTCTCGATGTCGCCGATGGCCGCGTGGTCAAGGGTGTGAATTTCGTCGACCTGGTCGATGCCGGCGACCCCGTGGAACAGGCGCAGGCCTATGATGCGGCGGGCGCGGACGAGCTGTGTTTTCTGGATATCAAGGCCACCCATGAAAACCGTGGCACGATCTATGACCTCGCCACCCGCACCGCCGAACACTGTTTCATGCCGCTGACCATCGGCGGCGGCGTCCGCACGGTCGATGATGTCAGGAACCTGCTTCTCGCCGGGGCCGACAAGGTCAGCTTCAACTCCGCCGCTGTCGCCGACCCCGACGTGGTCGCGCGCGCGGCCGACAAGTTCGGATCGCAATGCATCGTCGTGGCCATCGACGCGAAAGCGGTGGCGCCGGACCGGTGGGAGATTTTCACCCATGGCGGGCGCCAGCCCACGGGCGTGGATGCGGTGGATTTCGCCAACACGGTCGTCGCCAAGGGCGCGGGCGAGATCCTTTTGACCTCGATGGACCGGGACGGGACGAAATCAGGGTTCGACCTGGCGCTGACCCGCACCATCTCGGATGCGGTGCCGGTGCCGGTGATCGCGAGCGGCGGGGTCGGCACGCTCGATCATCTGGTCGAGGGCGTGACCAGGGGCGGGGCCAGCGCCGTTCTGGCCGCCTCGATCTTTCATTTCGGCACCTATTCCATTGCCGAGGCCAAGGCGCATATGGCCGCCGCGGGCATCCCCATGAGGCTGACATGAGTGATGCCCTGATCCGGCTGGCCGCCACCATCGCGGCGCGCAAGGGGGCCGACCCCGAGGCATCCTGGACCGCGAAACTGCTGTCCAAGGGGCCCGAGAAGGCGGCCGAGAAATTCGGCGAAGAAGCGGTCGAGGCGATCATCGAGGCGGTCAGGGGCGACCGCGACGCGCTGACGCGCGAGGCGGCGGACGTGATCTATCACCTGCTGGTGATGCTGGCCGCGCGCGATGTGACGCTGCAGGATGTCCTGGCGGAACTGGAGGCCCGCGAGGGCCGATCGGGCGTCGAGGAAAAGGCCAGCCGCTGAGCGCGTTTTTCTGCAGAAAAACGGCCCGGAAAACTGCAGTTTTCCGCACCCTGTCACAGCTTCGACGAAATGATCCCCGTTGCGAACCCGCCCATGCGCAGTTCGCCGAACAGCCGCTGATACTCGATCTTGGGGCATCGGTTCTGGATCACCGTCAGCCCCGCCGCCTCGGCCTTGGCGGTGGCTTGCGGGTGGGTCACCCCGATCTGCATCCAGATCACGCCCGGGCGCGGGTCCATCGCCAGCGCCGCGTCCACGATTTCGGGTACCGCCTCGGGTCGGCGGAAGATGTCGATGATATCGACCCGGCCCTCGATCTCGGCCAGATCGCCCACCACGGTTTCCCCGAACAGCGTCTCGCCCGCATGGCCCGGGTTCACCGGCACCACGTCAAAGCCTTTCAGCTTCAGGTAGCGGCCCACGTAATGGCTGGGCCGCACCGGGTTGGGCGACACGCCCACGCAGGCAAAGCGCTTTGGCCGGGTAAGGATGCGGCGCAACAGGTCGTCGGAGGGTGTTTCGGTCATGCCCTCACGTTAAACAAAAAAGCGCCCGCAGCAAGGCGGGCGCAGGCACGGAACGAGGGACAGTGATGGACGGGCGGTGTTCCGAACCGCCCCGTCTGAACCTTTACATAGGCACGCACGGGGCGGATTTAAGCCTTGCTACGAAAACGTGATCGGGCGGATCAGCCCAGGATCGCGGGCCAGTTCGCCTCGCCCTGCGCCACGACATCGGGCAATTCCGCCAGCCAGTTTTCCCGCACCCGCAGATTGGCGTTCAGAAACAGGCGGCCTTCGAAAATGCTCCAGGCTTCGGGCACGGTCGGCGCCAGATACCCGTGCGACGCGGCCCAGGCGCAATAGCCGCCGAATACCGGGGCAAAGGCCTCGGGCGTGGCAGCGAACCGGTCGCGGGTCTCGGTGCTGGCGAAATGCCAGGTCGCGCCGTTCCAGTCATGGGTGATGTCACCCGCGCCATCGACCGGCCGGCCCGCATCGAAATAGGCGACCGGGTCGGCCCCGCGAATGGCTCGGCCCCGGCGTTCGAAGACCGGCGGTTCTGCGGCAAGCGCGGGACGTGTGAGCGACAGCACCACCGGGGCGGCAAGGGCGGCGGTCAGAAGGCTGCGGCGGGTCTGCATGGGCGGGGTCCTTTCGGCCAGCGACATCGGTCAGGGACAGATGGCAAAGCCGCGCCATCCCGCCAAGTCAGGTTTCACCGGCGTGACGCCCTTGTGAGAACCACGTGAGACCGGTGTGACAGCCGAAGGACCGGCAATGCCCCCTCAGTCGAAGATGTCCTCGAACAGGTCAAAGGCATCCTCAAACGCGTCCTTCCAATCGATCTTTCGCTTTTTCTTCTTTTTCTTCTTTGCCTTGCGTCCATCCCAATCGGGCAGCGCGGTGCCGAACCCGTGCGGCGCGGGGCGCGGGCGCGAGGGTTTCTTGGGCCGGTCGGGTTCCGGCGCCTTCAGCCATTTCATTTCATGCAGCGGCGCGCCGCAGGCCCCGCAGGCCAGTTCATGGCCCTGCCGTGCGGTCAGTTCCAGCGTCTGCCGCCGCCCGCAATAGGAACAGGTCGCGATCTTGGTCTGAGGTCTCATGGCTTACTCCGCGGCTCGCAGGGCATATAGGGCGACGGCGGCGGCATTGGAGACATTTAGCGACCCGAACGCCCCCGCCGCGTCAATGCGCAGCATTCCGTCGCACAGGCTGCGGGTGCGGTCGCGCAGGCCCGGTCCCTCGGCCCCGAGCACAATGGCCACCGGTCGGTCGGCATGACCCGGCGCGGCGCTGCGCAGATCGTCCTTTGCCTCGCCATCGAAGCCCAGGCAGGTATAGCCCATCTCGCGCAGCACCCCCATCGCATCGCCCAGGTTCGGCACCCTCAGATAGGGCTGGCGTTCCAGGGCGCCCGAGGCGGTTTTCGCCAGCGCCCCCGATTCCGGGGCCGAATGACGGGCAGGCGCGATAACGGCACGCGCCCCGAACACCTCGGCGCTGCGCAGGATCGCACCCACGTTATGGGGGTCGCTGACCCGGTCCAGCAGCACAAGGCGCGGCGCGCCCATCCCCGGCTCGGCAAGATCGCGCAGGCTGCCCCAATCGAGCGGCAACACCTCCAGCGCTGCCCCCTGGTGCACCGATCCGGGATCGAGCGGGGCAGGAAATTTGCGGGGGTCCGCGATCTCGACCGGGACGCCCGAGGCCGCGACCGCATCGCCCAGCCGGTCGGCGGCGTTGCGCGTTACCACGAGACGCAGCTTTTCCCGGCGCGGGTTCAAAAGCGCATCGTGCACCGCATGCAGGCCGAACAGCCAGATCGGCTGCGGCCCGGCGCGGCCCGCGCGTTCCTTTTCGATCACCCAAGCCGGTTTCCTGGCCATCTTCCACTCCGCCGCTGTCGCGCAGCCCCTGTCGCACAGCCGGACCGGTTTGACCATGTTTCCGACTTGACCCGCCAAACCGCCCCCGATATTCCGCCCCAGCGTCGGGCGACGTGCTGCAAGGTGCGGCAGCGGACTGTAACTCCGCCGGGGAGACCCATGCCTGGTTCGATTCCAGGGTCGCCCACCATCCCCCCCTTCCGGTTTCCGTTTACACCGCAAGGCCGCGCTGGCACGGTCGCCCAAGGACCAGTGACAGCGACCGACCATGCCCCTGACCGACGCCACACATGACCCCGAACGGCGATCCTGGGTCGACAGCGCAAACGCGCCAGACAGCGATTTCCCGATCCAGAACCTGCCCTGGGGCGTGTTTTCCGCGGGCGACGGGCCACGCCGGGTGGGGGTGGCGATCGGCGAGATGATCGTCGATGTAACCGCGCTGGAGGCGGATGGGGTTCTGGAACCCGCCCCCGGTGAACAGGTGTTCGCCCGGGGCATCCTGAACCCGTTCATGGCCCTGACACCCACGGTCTGGACCGAAACCCGCGCCCGCCTCGCCGACCTGCTGGATGCCGCGACAGGCGACCGTGCCCTGCCGCTGGTGGCGCAATCCGATGCGCGGATGCACCTGCCGGTTTTCGTGCGCAGCTTCACCGATTTCTACGCGTCCAAGGAACACGCGACCAATGTGGGTTCGATGTTCCGCGACCCCGACAATGCGCTGATGCCCAACTGGCTGCACATTCCCATCGGCTATAACGGGCGCGCCTCGACCGTGGTGGTATCGGGGACAGAGATCACCCGGCCACTGGGTCAGCTCAAGGGCCCAGATGACGATGCCCCGCGCCTCGGCCCATCGGCGAAACTGGATATCGAACTGGAACTGGGCGCCCTCGTCGGCACAGCCACCCGCATGGGCCAGCCCCTCACGACCGCGCAGGCGGAGGCGGCGATCTTCGGTTACGTCCTTCTGAACGACTGGTCGGCGCGCGATATCCAGGTCTGGGAATACCAGCCGCTGGGGCCGTTCCAGTCCAAGGCCTTCGCCACTTCGATCAGCCCCTGGATCGTGACCCGCGACGCGCTGGCACCGTTCCGCCACCCCACCCCACCCCGCGACCTGCCGCTGCTGCCCTACCTCGAGGAGGCGACGGCCAACAATTTCGACATCCATCTGGAAATCGACCTGGCCGCAGAGGGATGCGCGCCCGTTACAGTGGCGCGGACCAACGCCAGATACCTCTACTATTCCGCCGCGCAGCAGCTGACCCATCACGCGCTGTCGGGCTGTGCGATGGAGGTGGGGGATCTGCTCGGGTCCGGCACGATCTCGGGTCCGGCGCCCGACAGTCTTGGCTCGCTGCTGGAACTGACCTGGAACGGGCGTGATCCGATTGCGCTGCCCGACGGGCAGGAACGCAGGTTTCTGGAAGACGGCGACACCGTCACCCTGCGCGGCTGGTGCGAGGGCGCCTATCGCATCGGGTTCGGCACCTGCAGCGGCACGATCAGACCTGCACCCGTCCCCCCGGCATGATCCCATGACCGCCATCACGCTTTACGATTTTCCGAAATCCTCGGCCGCCTACCGGGTGCGGATCGGGCTGGGGCTGAAAGGGCTGACATGGCGGACGGTTCCCGTCGATCTGGCCTCGGGCGCGCAGCGCGGGGCCGATCACCGGGCGCGCAACGCCCAGGGGCTTGTGCCCGTGCTGGACATCGACGGGCAACGCCTGACGCAATCGCTGGCGATGCTTGAATACCTGGACGACACGCGCCCCGATCCGCCCTTTCTGCCGGACGCGCCGCGGGCCCGCGCCCGCGCACGCCAGATCGCCCATATCATCGCGATGGATATCCACCCGGTGAACAATTCCGGGGTGCTCGCCCATGTCGAGGCACTGACCGGCGGGGGCGAGGCGGCCCGGATCGAGTGGATGCGGCACTTCATGCCCAAGGGGCTGGCGGGGGTGGAGGCGCTGCTGGACCCCGGGCGCGGCGGGCCGTTCTGCGTCGGGCCGGCCCCGACACTGGCCGATATCTGCCTGATCCCGCAGGTCTACAACGCCCGGCGCTGGGGCATCGACCTTGCCCCCTTCCCGCACATCCGTGCGGTGGACCTGGCCTGCGCCGACCTGCCCGCCTTTGCCGCCGCCCATCCCGACAGGGTCGCGCCGCAGGACGGGGCCGGCTGACGCGACCTGCCCCGATCTTTGCGGTTTCTTCATGCCTTCGGGTGATCCTTTGCCCCGAAACCTGCGGATAGCGGCCGGGGCAGCCCGCACTGCCCCCCCGCACCCGCGCGCCCGTATCGGTTTTGCAGCTTCCTGGGGGGACCATGACCCTGGTTCCGGATCATCGCAGTTTCGCGGCACCCGCGGCCAAGGCAGCGCGGGGGCGCGGCAGGGCGCGCGACGCCTATCCCCTGGTCAAACGCGGCTTTGACCTTGGATTTGCCACGCTGGTGCTGCTGCCTGCCACGCTGATCACGGCGCTGGTGCTGGTGGTGGTCAACCCGGTCCACAACCCCGGCCCGCTGCTGTACTGGCAGAAACGCATGGGCCATGGCTGCCGCCCGTTCAAGGCGGTGAAGTTCCGGACCATGACCGTGACGGCGCGCGCCCGGCGCGGTCCCGATGACCCGGTCGAGCGGGACCGGATCACGCGTCTGGGCAATTGGCTGCGTCGCACCCGGTTCGACGAATTGCCGCAAATCCTCAATGTCTATCGCGGCGAGATGAGCCTGATCGGCCCGCGCCCCGATTGCTTTCGCCACGCGCTTCATTTCAAGCGGGTGATCCCCGAATACCGCCACCGCCACGCGATCCGGCCGGGGATCAGCGGGCTGGCCCAGATCGAACTGGGCTATGCCGAGGCGACGGAGGCGACGGTGCGGAAAACGCGGGCCGATCTGGCCTATATCCGTCACGCCGGTTTCCGGTTGGACATGTGGATCGTCTGGCAGACCATTCTTACCGTGGCGGGCGGACGCGGCGCGTGATCGCGCATGGCCCCGCGCGGCACATGCGGCTATAAGGGCCGGACCACCGGCCCCGGACACACAGGCCCAAGACCGAGCATTGCATGGCCGACGCCGCCCCACAGCCATTCAACCTGGTGATCATCGGCCAGGCAGGTCGCCTGGCCTATGAGGCGGTGATGTTTCTGGCGTCGTTCCGCGCCTTCAATCCCGGTTTTCCCGGTCGCGTCTTCGTGGCCGAACCGCAGCGCGGGCCGCTCTGGCCCGGCGACCCCCGGATCCGCGACGCCGGTCTGCGCGCCCTGATCACCGGGTTCGGGGCCGAGATCCTGCCGTTCGACAGCCGCCATTTCGGCGCGGCCTATCCCTATGGCAACAAGATCGAGGCGCTGACCGCCCTGCCCGAAGGCGAACCCTTCGTTTTCTTCGATACCGATACGCTGATCCTCGGCGACCTGACCGAGGTGCCGTTCGATTTCGACCGCCCCTCCGCCTCGCTCCGGCGCGAAGGCACCTGGCCCAGCCGCGAACTTTACGGCCCGGGCCTCACCGCCACCTGGCGGGCGCTTTACGACAGGTTCGGCCTCGATTTCGAAACCTCGCTCGACCTGACCCACCCCGACGAATACTGGCAGCGCTATCTCTATTTCAACGCAGGCTTTTTCTATTACCGCTGCCCCCATGTCTTCGGGCGCCGGTTCCTGGAAACCGCGCTGGCGATCCGCGATGACCCGCCGCCCGAACTGATCTGTCAAAGCCTCGATCCCTGGCTCGACCAGGTGGCGCTGCCGCTGGTCATTCACGGGCTCGGCGGCGGGCGCGATGCGCTCGCGCCGGGGTATCTGGATGGCAGCCATTCCTGCCATTACCGGGTGCTGCCCCTGCTTTACGCGCGCGAGGATCAGCGCGTGATCAACATTCTGGAACAGGTGACCGCGCCCAACAAGATCAAGAAGGTGCTGAAAACCTATGACCCGATCCGGCGAATGGTCTACCAGGGCAAGGGGATGAAGGCGCGCGCGCTGTTCGACCGGAACGATCTGCCGCGCCGCGAACAGAAAATCCGCAACATGCTGAAACGCGAAAAGCTCTGGCTGCGCTAGCGGTCGGGGCCTGCGACGGCGCGGACCCCGGTCGTCTGAATTTCCGGTGCCGGTCAGGCCGCGTCGCGTTGCATCGCCGTCACCTCGATCTCGATGCGAAAGGCAGGGTCGGCCAGTTTCGCCTCGATCACGGTGCCCGCCGGGGGATGGTCGGCGAAGGTTGCGCGCAGCTGCGGCCAGCAGGCATCGAAATCGCGGATATCGGCCATGTAATAGACGACCCGGACGACATGGGCGAAATCGCTTCCCGCCTCCTCCAGCGCCCTGCCGATCACCCGAAGCGCCGAGGCGCATTGACCGGTGACATCGGTGGGCATGTCATCGGCATGGGCGCAGGTTCCCGCCACATGCACCATGCCGCCCGCAACGACCGCGCGGCAATAGCCGACCTTGTCCTCGTAGGGACCGCCCGACCGGATGCGCCGGATCACCCCGCGCTCGCCGGTTCGTCCTTCTTGCGTTCGGCGTAGATCATCAGCGGCTGCGCCTCGGAGGTCACCGCCTCTTCGTTGACGACCACCTCTTCCACGCCATCGGCGCCGGGCAGTTCGAACATGGTATCCAGCAGGATATCCTCCATGATCGACCGCAGGCCGCGCGCGCCGGTCTTGCGCGCGATGGCGCGCTTGGCGATCGCGGTCAGCGCATCATCGGTGAATTTCAGCTTGGTGTCTTCCAGCTCGAACAGGCGCTGATACTGCTTGACCAGCGCATTCTTGGGTTCGGTCAGGATCGTCACCAGCGCCTCTTCGTCAAGGTCGGTCAGCGTCGCGATCACCGGCAGGCGGCCCACGAATTCCGGGATCAGGCCGAATTTCAGCAGATCCTCGGGTTCCAGCTCGCCGAACATCTCGCCCACGCCGCGGCTGTCATTGTCCTTCACATCGGCGCCGAACCCGATGGCCGAGCCCTTGCCGCGCTGCGCGATGATCTTTTCCAGACCGGCGAAGGCGCCGCCGCAGATGAACAGGATATTGGTGGTGTCGACCTGCAGAAACTCCTGCTGAGGATGCTTGCGCCCGCCCTGCGGCGGCACCGAGGCGACGGTGCCTTCCATGATCTTCAGAAGCGCCTGCTGCACCCCTTCGCCCGATACGTCGCGGGTGATCGAGGGGTTGTCGGACTTGCGGGTGATCTTGTCGACCTCGTCGATATAGACGATGCCGCGCTGCGCCCGGTCGACATTGTATTCCGACGCCTGCAGCAGTTTCAGGATGATGTTCTCGACATCCTCGCCCACATAACCCGCCTCGGTCAGGGTGGTGGCATCGGCCATGGTGAAGGGCACGTCGAGGATGCGCGCCAGCGTCTGCGCCAGAAGCGTCTTGCCGCAGCCCGTGGGCCCGATCAGCAGGATGTTGGATTTCGCCAGTTCGATGTCGGATTTTCCGGCATGGTTCAGGCGCTTGTAATGGTTGTGCACGGCCACCGACAGCACGCGTTTGGCATGCGCCTGGCCGATCACGTAATCATCCAGCACCTCGCAGATCTCCTGCGGGCTCGGCACGCCATCGGTCGATTTCAGGCCCGAGGTCTTCGTCTCCTCGCGGATGATATCCATGCACAATTCGACGCATTCATCGCAGATGAACACGGTGGGGCCCGCGATCAGCTTGCGCACCTCGTGCTGGCTCTTGCCACAGAAGGAACAGTAAAGCGTGTTCTTGCTGTCGCTGCCGGATGAATTCGCCATGTCGTCTCCCCCTTGCGGGATCGCGTTTCGCCCCCTTGGGTATCGGCGGGCATAGATGGGTTCCCGCCCTGCACCGGGGCGGGAACAGAAATGTCAGCGTCAGCCTAGAACAGGGTCCAAGGCTCCACAATCGCAAAATATCGTGTTCGCGGGTCCGGCCGGGGCCGGGCCCGGGTGCAGGCAGGCATGGCGCGAACCTCGGTCAGGCCTTGTCGTCCGAGCTTCGTTTTTCGACGATCTCGTCGATCAGGCCCCAGTCCCTGGCCTGTTCGGCATCCATGAAATTGTCGCGTTCCAGCGCCTCGACCACGGCCTCGATCTTTTGCCCGGTATGTTTGACGTAGATCTCGTTAAGGCGGTCTTTCAGTTTCTGGGTTTCGCGGGCATGGATCATGATGTCGGTGGCCTGGCCCTGGTACCCGCCCGAGGGCTGGTGGACCATGATCCGGCTGTTGGGCAGGCTGAACCGCATGCCCTTTTCGCCTGCCGTCAGCAAAAGCGACCCCATCGAGGCCGCCTGTCCGACACACAGCGTGGACACCTTGGGCTTGATGTATTGCATCGTGTCGTAGATCGACAAACCGCTCGTCACCACGCCGCCGGGCGAATTGATATACATCGAAATCTCTTTCGACGGGTTCTCGGCCTCGAGATGCAGCAGCTGCGCCACGATCAGGCTCGACATGCCGTCATGCACGGGGCCCGAGACGAAAATGATCCGCTCCTTCAGAAGGCGCGAGAAAATGTCATAGGCCCGTTCGCCCCGGCTGGTCTGTTCGACCACCATCGGCACCAGGGTGTTCATGTAGAATTCGTGTGGATCTCGCATCGCCCGCCTCGCCCGTTCATAGCTGGTTTGGAGTTGAGTCTTAGGTGCGCGCCGCCCCCCCTGCAAGGGCAGCGCGGTTGACAGTGGCGGCGTTTCGGCGAAAGCACGGGGCCGCGATGATCTGACAAGGACGCCCTCCGCCATGCCCCGCGCCTCCGCCACCACGCTGGAATCCGAATGCACATTGGCCGAACGCGCCGCGCTGACCGCCGTTCTGCGCGACAAGGGCTATACCGGCGCGCATCTCGAGGTGGGCACGGCAGCCGGCGGGACTCTGAAGGAGTTGATGGGTGTCTATGACGCGGACAGCCGCCCGCCCTTTTTCGTCGTCGACCCGATGACCTATTTCGACGACCAGCTGGCCAAGGTGAAGACCAACCTGACAGGCGCGGGCATCGACCCCGAAACCGTCACTTTCTGGATCGGCACGACCCAGGACCACCTGCCCCCTGCGCGCGCCGCCGGGCAGCGGTTCGATTTCATCTTCCTGGACGGCGATCACCGCCATTACCCGACCACGGTGGACCTTGGCTGGGCCGATCTGGTCACCCTGGGCGGCACCATCTGCCTGCATGACCGGACCGAGAAATTTCCCGGCGTGGGCTGGTCGATCGACCGCTTCCTCGACCGTAACCCGGCCTACCGCTTCGTGTCCCAGACCGACAGCCTGGTGATCCTGGAAAAAACCGCCGAGGCGGCGCGGCAGGCCGTCACCACCGCCGATCTCTGGGCCGCGTCCTGGGCGCAGCGCAAGTTCAAGACCGCCCGCAGCATCCGCCGCCGTCTGGGCCGCTGACGGCCTTGGCAGACCATGGCGCCGCCCTAATTGCGGCGTCATGCTGGATCATGCCGCCCCCACCGCCACCCGCACCGCAGCGCTCGACCGGCTGAAGGCGTTTCTGCCCCATGCCGGGCGGGACTATGCCGATCTGCGCAATTACGACCTGCCCGAAGAGGGCCACCCCCATGTCTCGCGCCTGTCGCCCTACCTGCGGCACCGGCTGATCACCGAGACCGAGGTGTTGGAGGCGACGCTGAACCGCCACAGCGCGCAGGCGGTCGAGAAATTCATCCAGGAAGTGTGCTGGCGAACCTATTGGAAGGGCTGGCTGGAGCTGCGCCCGACGGTCTGGGCGGCCTATCGCAAGGGGCTGGACCGGGCGCTGGCCGAGGCCGATGGCGACCTTGCCGCCCGCATCGCGGCGGCCGAATCCGGCGAGACCGAGATCGACGCCTTCAACGCCTGGGCGCGCGAGCTGGTCGAAACCGGCTACATGCACAACCACGCCCGGATGTGGTTCGCCTCGATCTGGGTCTTCACCCTGCGCCTGCCATGGGAGGTGGGGGCGGATTTCTTCCTGCGGCATCTGCTGGATGGCGACCCGGCGTCGAACACGCTGGGCTGGCGTTGGGTGGCCGGGCTGCAGACGCAGGGCAAGCATTACATTGCCCGGTCGTCCAACATCTCGAAGTATACCCGCGGGCGGCACAACCCCGAATGGCGGCTGAACACGCAGGCAGAGCCGTTGAAGGGCGGCCCGCACCCGGATCGCCGCGACCCGCCCGGGGGCCGCCTGCCGGAACCGGGGCTGCGCACCGGGGTCCTGATCACCGAGGAAGACCTGTCGCCCGGCTACGCGCTGGACCTGCTGGACCGGCCGTCGGTGGGACACGCCGCGCTGATCTCGGTTTCGGGCCGGTCGCCGCGCGCGGTGTCCCCGCTGGTGACGGAATTCACCCACGCAGCGGTGGAGGATTGCCTGAACCGCCATGCCGGCCGCCTTGGCCCGCGCGGGCCGGTGACCGAGGATGTGGATACGGTGCTGGCCTGGGCCACCGACCTTGCGCTGGAACAGGTGGTGACGCCCTACGCCCCGGTCGGCCCCGCCGCCACGCGGCTGCGCCAGTTGGAAAAGGCATTGGGCGACACGGGCATCACGCTGGCTCGCCCGATCCGCGACTGGGACGCCGCTGCTTGGCCCCATGCCACCCACGGCTTTTTCCGGTTCAAGGAAAACATCCCCGACCTGATCGCGCCGCTGGCCTAGCCCAGCGCGCCAAGGCCCTGCGCGGCGTAATCGGGCACCAGTGCCCCAAGCCGCAGGCCCCGTTCAGGATCGGCGGCATTGCCATCCAGCGCCCGCTTCTTCACGCCCTGCAGGATCGCGCCCATGCGGAAAAAGCAGAAGGCAACGTAGAACCCGAAATCGGGGATATCACACATCTCCATCGCCGCCGCATAGCGCGCCACGACCTCGGCATCGGTGGGCAGCCCCTGCGCCGCGCGGTCGACACCCGCCAGCCCACGCCCCTCGCCCCCCGGCGGCATTTGCCACTGCATGATGACGGCGGCGATATCGGCGAATGGATGGCCGATGGTCGACAATTCCCAATCCAGCACGGCGGCGACGCGCGGCGCGTCGGGCGCGAACAGCAGGTTGTCGATCCGGTAATCGCCATGGACCAAAGTGGCGCGCCCGTCATCGTCCGGGCAGGCCCGGTCGAGCGCCGCGATCAGCGCGTCCATGTCTGGCACCGTGCCCGTCTCGGAGGCCGCGTATTGCCGTGACCAGCGGTCGATCTGGCGGCGGAAATAGTTGCCGGGCCGCCCGTAATCGGCCAACCCCGTGGCCTGCAGGTCGACCCGGTGGATCGCGGCCAGCGTGTCGATCATCGTGGCGATCAAGGGCGCCCGGTCGGCCCGGTCCAGCTGGCCCAGCCGCGGGTCGTCGAAACCGCGCCCGACCACATGGCCCATGACATAGAATTCCGCCCCCAGCACCGTCGCGTCCTCGCAATAGGCCAGCATCGGCGCCACCGGCACACCGCTGCCTGCCAGCGCCTTCTGCACCCGGTATTCCCTGTCCACCGCATGTGCCGATTTCAGAAGTTGTCCCAAGGGCTTGCGGCGCAAGACGTAATCGCCCGACGCCGCGCGCAACAGGTAGGTGGGGTTCGATTGCCCGCCGGTGATCTGCGCCGCCGCCTCAAGCCCTGCAAAGCCCGGCACATGGGCGGCGCACCACGCGCCGACGCGGTCCAACTCCATCCCGTTCACCGCGCGTTGGAATACTTGCGCAGCTCCGCCCGCGCGACCTGTCGGCGGTGGACGGCATCCGGCCCATCAGCCAGCCTGAGCGTGCGAAGATCGGTATAGATCGCGGCCAGCGGCGTGTCCTGGCTCAGCCCTGTGGCGCCATGCATCTGCATCGCCTCGTCCACGACCTTCAGCGCCATCAAGGGCGCGGCCACCTTCACCTTGGAAATCCAGGGCTGCGCGGCCTTCACACCCGCATTGTCCATCATCCAGGCGGCCTTCAGGCACAACAGCCGGGTCATCTCGATCTCGATCCGCGCATTGGCGATGATGTCGTAATTTCCGCCCAGTTCTGCCAGCGGCTTGCCGAAGGCCGACCGGCTCAGCGCCCGCTCACACATCAGTTCCAGCGCATATTCCGCCCGGCCAATGGCGCGCATGCAATGGTGGATGCGCCCGGGGCCCAGCCGGCCCTGCGCCACTTCGAACCCGCGCCCCTCGCCCAGAACGACCGCATCGTCGGGCACCGCCACATCGGTGAACCGGATATGCATATGCCCGTGCGGCGCGTCGTCATGGCCGAAGACCTGCATCGGGCGGAGTTTCTCGATCCCGGGGCTGTCGGCGGGGACGAAGAACATCGTGTGCCGCGCATGTTTCGCGGCGCCCGCATCGGTGCAGGCCATGATGATGTAAAGCGAACAGCGCGGATCGCCCGCGCCGGTGGCCCAGTATTTCTCGCCGTTCAGGACATAGCCATCGGCGGTCTTCTTCGCGCTGAGCGAAATCTGCGTGGCATCCGATGACGCGACCTGCGGCTCGGTCATCAGATAGGCCGATCGCGTCACCCCCTCCAGCAGGTCGGGCAGCCAGCGCGCCTTTTGCGCATCCGTCCCGTAGCGTTCCAGCACCTCCATGTTGCCGGTGTCGGGCGCGTTGCAGTTGAAGATCTCGGGCGCGATGGTCACCGCGCCCATCTCCTCGGCCAGATAGGCGTAATCGACCGTGCTGAGGCCATAGCCCCTTTCGCTGTCGGTCAGCCAGAAATTCCACAGGCCCCGTTCCCTTGCCTTCGCCTTCAGCCCGGCCAGAATCTGCATCTGCCGGTCGGTAATGGCGAACCTGTCGCCGGAAGGATGCTTGCCCACCTCCGCGTGGTATTCGGCATCCAGCGGCGCGATTTCGTCCCGCACCATCTGTCGCACGGCGCTGACCAGCGGGCGCACCTTGTCGCTCAGTCCGAGATCCATCCTAACCCTCCCTTGTCCCTCGCCCAGGACGCTAAGCCGGTCACCGGGGCGCGGCAAGCCGGGGGGTTGCGAAACCGATGCAAATGCTATGATTACGGGGACATCTTGATGGGAGAGACACAATGCCCGACGGACATGCCCGCCACACCGGCCCTTCGCTTGCGCCCTTCGACTGGGCCGACCCGTTCCACCTGGACCGGCAGCTGAGCGAAGACGAACGCATGGTCGCCGAAAGCGCCCGCGCCTATGCCGCCGACAAGCTGATGCCGCGCGTGACCGAGGCCTATCTTGATGAGGTCGTGGCGCCCGAAATTTTCGCCGAGATGGGCGAGATGGGGTTGCTGGGCGTCACCATCCCCGAGGAATATGGCGGGCTTGGCGCGGGCTATGTCACCTATGGCCTTGTCGCGCGCGAGGTGGAGCGGGTCGACAGCGGCTACCGGTCCATGATGAGCGTGCAATCGTCGCTGGTGATGTATCCGATCCACGCCTACGGGTCCGAAGAACAACGCCAAAAATACCTGCCCGGGCTGGCCAGCGGCACGCTGATCGGCTGTTTCGGGCTGACCGAACCCGATGCAGGCTCGGATCCTGCGGGCATGAAGACCACCGCGAAAAGGACCGATGGCGGATACGTGTTGTCGGGCGCGAAGATGTGGATTTCGAACAGCCCGATCGCCGATGTTTTCGTGGTCTGGGCGAAATCCGAGGCCCATGGCGGCAAGATCCGGGGTTTCATTCTTGAAAAGGGCATGAAGGGGCTGAGCGCGCCCAAGATCGGCGGCAAGCTCAGCTTGCGCGCCTCCGTCACCGGCGAGATCGTGATGGACGGCGTCGAGGTCGGCGAGGATGCGCTGCTGCCGGATGTCGAGGGGCTGAAAGGGCCGTTCGGCTGCCTCAACCGCGCCCGCTACGGGATTTCCTGGGGCGTGATGGGCGCGGCAGAGGATGCGTGGCACCGCGCGCGGCAATATGGGCTCGACCGGCACCAGTTCGGCCGCCCGCTGGCGCAGACGCAGCTGTTCCAGAGGAAACTGGCCGACATGCAGACCGAGATCGCGCTGGGCCTGCAGGCATCGCTTCGCGCGGGCCGGATGCTGGAGGAAGGCACCTGCGCGCCCGAGGTCATCTCCATCGTCAAGCGCAACAATTGCGGCAAGGCGCTGGAGATCGCGCGGATGGCACGCGACATGCATGGCGGCAACGGGATCATGGCCGAATACCACGTGATGCGCCACGCGCAGAACCTGGAGACGGTGAACACCTACGAGGGCACCCATGATGTCCACGCCCTGATCCTGGGCCGGGCGCAAACGGGGCTGCAGGCGTTTTTCTGACCGTCAGGGGCGAAATTTAGATTACAAATTCTGCGGATTTGGTGGCTTTTTGTAATCTATTTTCGCCCCTCACACGGCCTCCAAGGCCACAGCGATCCCCTGCCCGACACCGATGCACATGGTGGCAAGCGCCCGCTTGCCGCCGCGCTTCTGCAGCTCCAGTGCCGCCGTCCCGGTGATCCGCGCCCCCGACATGCCAAGGGGGTGGCCCAGCGCGATGGCCCCGCCATTGGGGTTCACATGGTCGCCATCTTCGGGCAGGCCAAGCTGGCGCAGAACCGCGATGCCCTGGGCGGCGAACGCCTCGTTCAGCTCGATCACGTCGAAATCGGCAGGGGTCAGCCCCAGATGCGCGCACAGCTTCCGGGTCGCGGGCACCGGGCCGATGCCCATGATGCGCGGCGGCACGCCCGCCGTGGCCCCGGCCAGAACCCGCGCGATGGGGGTCAGGCCGTGGGCCTTCACCCCTGCCTCCGACGCGAGGATCAGCGCCGCCGCCCCGTCATTGACGCCGGATGCATTGCCCGCGGTGACCGACCCGCCCTGCCGGAAGGGTGTCGGCAAATTCGCAAGCTTTTCCAAGGTGGTTGCGCGGGGGTGTTCATCTTTATCCACAAGCAGCGGGTCGCCCTTGCGCTGGGGCACGGGGACGGGAACGATCTCGTCCGTGAACCGCCCCGAAGCCTGCGCCGCTGCGGCGCGGTCCTGGCTGCGCCATGCGAAGGCGTCCTGGTCGGCGCGGGCGATGCCGAAATCCTCGGCCACGTTTTCCGCCGTCTCGGGCATGGAATCGATGCCGTATCGCGCCTTCATCACCGGGTTGACGAAGCGCCAGCCGATGGTGGTGTCGTAAATCTCGGCGTTGCGGGAAAACGCGGCGTCGGCCTTGGGCATGACGAAGGGCGCGCGCGACATGGATTCAACGCCGCCCGCGATCATCAGGTCGGCCTCGCCCGCCTTGATCGCGCGGGCCGCCATGCTCACGGCGTCCATGCCCGAGCCACAAAGCCGGTTCAAAGTCACGCCCGGCACATCCTCAGGCAGACCGGCCAACAGCGCCGACATCCGCGCAATATTGCGATTGTCCTCGCCCGCCTGGTTGGCGCAGCCATAGATCACATCGGCGACTGCCGCCCAATCGACGCCCAGGTTGCGATCCTGCAATGATTTCAGAGGGATCGCGCCCAGATCATCCGCGCGCACCGTGGCCAACGCGCCGCCGAACCGCCCAATGGGTGTGCGGATATAGTCGCAGATGAAGGCCTCTGGCATCGTCTCGCTCCCCTTTGATGCGGATTTGGATAGGCCCCCTGCGCGCGCCTGTCCACCGGCGGGACGCAGCGTCGCTCTGGCCCTTGTCCGCGCCCGTGTTAGTCTTTCGCCGACGGAGGAGGGACGGACCATGGCCGACGTGGTTTCCATCGAACGGGTTGGGCCCATTGGGTTGATCGCGCTGGATAATCCGCCGGTCAACGCTGCCGGGCACGGCTTGCGCGCGGGCCTGGTGGAGGCGGTCGAGACGCTGGAGGCGGAGGACGGGATCGCCGTCATCGGGCTCTATGGTGCGGGGCGCACATTCATCGCCGGGGCCGATATCCGTGAATTCGGCAAACCGCCGCGCGATCCGTGGTTGCCCGAGGTCTGCAACCGGTTGGAATCCTGTGCGAAACCCATCGTATCGGTCCTGCATGGCGCAACGCTTGGCGGCGGGTTGGAGGTGGCGATGGCCACCCATGCGCGGGTCGCGGTGCCGGGCGTGCGGCTCGGCCTGCCCGAGGTGACGCTGGGCATCCTGCCGGGCGCGGGCGGCACGCAGCGCACGCCGCGCCTGGTGGGCGTGAAGGCGGCGCTCGAGCTGGCGACGACCGGCAAACATATCGGCGCGGAAGAGGCGCTGGAGTTGGGCCTTGTCGACAGGGTCATGGCGGGAGAGCCGCGCAACATCGCGCTGGCAGCGGCCGAGGATCTCGCGGCCGGCGTGTTGGCGCATCGGCGCACGGGAGAGTTGGAGACACCGCCGGACCCGGGCGCCATCGACGCGGCAAAGGCGCATCTGGCCAAAACGCAATCCCACCTCTTCGCCCCGCACCGGGTGGTGGAGGCAATTGCCGCAGCCACCCTGCCGCTGAGCGACGGGTTGGCCGAGGAACGGCGGCTGTTCAACGCCTGCATGGACAGCCCCGAGCGCGCGGGCCTGATCCACGCCTTTTTCGCCGAACGCGCCGTGGCGCGGATACCCGAGGGCAAGGCCGCCCCGCGCGAGGTGGCGAAGATCGGCGTGATCGGCGGCGGCACGATGGGCAGCGGCATCGCCACGGCCTGCCTGCTGGCCGGGTTTCCGGTGGTGCTTATGGATGTGAACGCAACGTCGCTCGATCAGGGAATATCCGCCATTTCCAGCAACCTGGACGGTGCCGTGGCGCGCGGAAAGATGGCGCAGGCGGCGCGCGATGCGGTCGACCTGACACCCGCCACGGACCTGTCCGCCCTGTCCGGCGCCGACCTTATCATCGAGGCGGCCTTCGAGGATATGGCCGTGAAACGGGATATTTTCGGCACCCTCGGGCTGGTTGCGAAACCCGGTGCGGTGCTGGCCACGAACACCTCCTATCTCGACCTGGATCAGATCGCCGCTGCCAGTGGCCGGGCGGACGACGTGGTGGGGCTGCATTTCTTTTCCCCCGCCCATGTCATGCGATTGGTGGAGGTCGTCGTGGGGGCCGGGACCGCGCCGGAGGTGGTGGCGACCGGCTTTGCGCTGGCCAGGCGGCTGAAAAAGATCGCCGTGCGCAGCGGCGTGTGTGACGGCTTCATCGGCAACCGGGTAATGCAGCGGTATCGCCAGGCCGCCGATCACCTTATGCTCGATGGCGCGATGCCCGACCGGATCGACGCGGCGATCCGGGGCTTCGGCTTTGCGATGGGGCCCTTCGAGGTGTCGGATCTTGCGGGCCTCGACATCGCCTGGGCGCGGAGGAAGCGGCTGGCCACCACGCGCGATCCGGCGGAACGGTATGGCGGCGGCGTGGCCGATGCGCTGTGCGAGGCGGGGGAATTGGGGCGCAAGGCCGGCATGGGGTTCTACGACCATTCCGGGGACGCGCCGGTGCCAAATCCCCGACTGGGGCACTTGATTGCAAACGAGCAGGCACGGCTCGGAATCGCGCCGCGTGCGATCACCGAAGACGAGATCGTCAACCGCTACATGACCGCGATGATCATGGAGGCCGCCCGCGTCGTCGAAGACGGTATCGCGCTGCGCCCCATCGATGTCGATGCGGTGTTCCTGTTCGGCTACGGCTTTCCGCGCTGGAAGGGCGGGCCGCTGCACTACGTCGACACGACGGGCGCGGCGGCGATCGTCAAGCGCATTGAAACCTACGCAGCAAATGACCCGCAATTCTGGCGGGTGCCGGAGATCCTGGCGAAGATGGCCCGGAGCGGCCACCGCTTCGCCGACATGAACGAGGAGGCCTGAGATGGATCTGAGCTATTCCCCCGAAGAGAGTGCGTTCCGCGACGAGGTGCGCGCCTTTCTGGCCGAGAACCTGCCCGCAGAGATTTCGGACAAGGTGGCGCGCGGCGTCGAACTGGACAAGGCCGAGATGGAACGCTGGCACGCGATCCTGAACAGCAGGGGCTGGTTGGCTGGCGCCTGGCCGAAAGCGTTCGGCGGCCAGGGATGGGGGCCGGTCGAGGAGCACATCTTCGACGAGGAATGCGCCCTGGCCGATGCGCCGCGCATCGTGCCTTTCGGCGTGAAAATGCTGGGGCCGGTGCTGATGGCCTTCGGCACGCCGGAACAACAGGCCGAATACCTGCCGCGCATCCTGGACGGTACCGATTGGTGGTGCCAGGGCTATTCCGAACCCGGCGCGGGGTCGGACCTGGCCAGCCTGAAGACACGCGCGGACCGGGATGGCGGGGATTTCGTGATCAACGGGCAGAAGACCTGGACAACGCTCGGCCAGCATGCGGACCGGATTTTCTGCCTGGTGCGCACAAAGTTCGAGGGAAAGCCGCAGGAGGGGATCAGTTTCATTCTGATCGACCTTGACACACCGGGCATCGAGATGCGGCCCATCCGCCTGATCGAAGGCGGCTACGAGGTGAACGAGGTGTTTTTCACCGATGTGCGCGTGCCCGCAAGCCGTCTGGTGGGCGAGGAAAACCAGGGCTGGACCATCGCGAAATACCTTCTGGGCCATGAGCGGACCAATATCGCCGGTGTGGGCGACTCCACCCAGGCTTTCGCGCGGCTGAAATCGGTGGCGCGCACCGTGACGCGGAACGGCAAACGGCTGATCGACAGCCCGCTTTTCGCCGCGCGGGTGGCCGAGGTGGAGGCCGAGCTCGAGGCGATGAAGATCACCAACATGCGCATGCTGAGCCGGGCGGCCGAGGGTGGCAAGCTGACCGGGGAGCCGTCGATGCTGAAGGTGAAATCGACCGTGATCCGGCAGGCCATCAACGACCTGGCGCGCCGGGCGCTTGGCCCTGCGGCAGCGCCGTTTCCGTCCGAGGATGTCGAAGGCAACCTTGCCATCGCGCCGGAGGGCTACGGGATGGCTGCGGCGAATTACTTCAACAACCGAAAGATCTCGATCTATGGCGGGTCGAACGAGATCCAGCGCAACATTCTGGCAAAGGGGATGATGGGCTGATGCAGTTTCATCTGAGCGATGACCGCCGGATGCTGGCCGACAGCCTGGCGCGGTTCCTGGCCGAGCATTGCCCGGTGGAGAAGCGGGCAGAACTGGCTTACGCGGCGCCGTTTCATGACCCCGCCGCGCTGGAGGGTCTGGTTGAACTGGGCGTGCTTTACGCACTGGCGGGCGAGGACCAGGGCGGCATGGGGGGCACCGGGTTCGACATCGCCGTGGTGTTCGAGACGCTGGGCCATGCGCTCTGCCCCGAGCCGGTCCTGCCCGCGCTGCTGGCGGCGCGGCTGTTGTCGGCCGCGGGGGCGGATCTGGAGCCATTGCTGACCGGTTCTGTGCGCTATGCGGTAGGTCTGGGGGAACTGGAGGCGCCCTATGACCTCAGTGGCATAGCGACGGAGGCGCAGCAAACGGACGACGGGTGGCGGCTGACGGGCCGGAAATCGGTGGTCTATGGCGGGCAGGTCGCCGACCGGTTTCTGATCGCGGCGCAGGGGCCGTCGGGCCTGGGTGTATACGAGGTGGCGGCACGCGAGGCGCAGGTCGTGGGCTACGGCATGATCGACGGCGGCGGCGCGGCGGAGGTGATCCTGGAGGACACGCCGGCGGCGCAGGTTCTGGCCAACGCCGGCGCGGCGCTGCAGGGCGCGCTGGATGCCGGGGCGCTGGCGCTGGCCGCAGAAGCGCTGGGCGCAATGGAGGCGACGAACGCGGTGCTGGTCGATTACCTGAAGACCCGCAAACAGTTCGGCCAGCCCATCGGGGCATTCCAGGCCCTGCAGCACCGCGCGGTGGACCTTGCCATCGAGATCGAACAGGCACGGTCCATCGTGATCCGCGCGGCCGACGGGCTGGACGGGCCGGACGGGTCGCGCAGGGTCAGCCAGGCCAAGCACCTGGTGGGCCGGATCGCGCGGCTGGTGGCCGAAGAGGCGATCCAGATGCATGGCGGGATCGCGATGACCTGGGAATACCCGGTCAGCCATTTCGCCAAGCGGCTGGTGATGATCGACCACCAGCTGGGCGATGCGGATTTCCATCTCGAACGGCTTATGGCGGCGCTGCAGGCCGAGGGGTGAGCGGGTTTGGCGGGCGTTGCTGGTCCGAATTTTTGGAAAGATGAAGGGCCGGGCGCAATTTCAGATAAATTGGCGGGATCGCTTGAGGCCCCGTCGATTTTGGGATTGCTGCGATCATGTGCTCAGCGTCTGGTGGGGCGGAGGATTGGAGACCGCCATGGATGCACAGCCCACAGCCAGCCATTTCGTCAACGGCGCCTACCTGGAAGACCGGGACGGGCCGCGCATTCCGGTGATCTTTCCGGCCACGGGCGAGGAGATCGCGGTGGTGCATGGCGCGACCCCTGCGGTGGTTGAAGCCGCACTGGCGGCGGCGGAGGCGGCGAAGGGCGCCTGGGCCGCTTTGTCCCCCGGCGAACGGGGCCGGGTGTTGCGGCGGGCGGCGGATATCATCCGGGACCGCAACGAGGCGCTGAGCCAGCTGGAGACGCTGGACACGGGCAAGCCCATTCAGGAGACCCGGATCGCCGATGCCACCAGCGGGGCCGACAGCCTGGAATATTTCGGCGGATTGGCCGCCGGCCTGACCGGTGAGCACATCCCCCTGCCCGGCGGGGACTGGGCCTATACGATGCGGCTGCCGCTTGGGGTCTGCGTGGGCATCGGGGCGTGGAATTACCCCACCCAGATCGCCTGCTGGAAATCAGCGCCTGCGCTGACCTGCGGCAACACGATGGTATTCAAACCCTCCGAGACAACGCCGCTCTCGGCCCTGAAGATCGCCGAGATCTACATCGAGGCGGGTCTGCCGCCCGGCGTGTTCAACGTGATCCAGGGGTTCGGCGATGTGGGCGCGGCGCTGGTGGCGGACGCCAGGGTGGCGAAGGTGTCGCTGACCGGGTCGGCGCGCACCGGGCGCAAGGTCTATCAGGCGGCGGCGGCGGGTATGAAACATGCGACGATGGAACTGGGCGGCAAGTCGCCCCTGATCATCTTTGACGATGCCGAGCTGGAGGATGCCGTCTCGGGCGCGATCAACGCCAATTTCTATGCCTCCGGCCAGGTCTGTTCGAACGGCACGCGGGTCTTCGTGCAGACGGGCATCAAGGGGGCGTTCCTGGACCGGCTGGCCGAGCGGGTCGGCAAGGCCGTGATCGGCGATCCGCGGGACGACGGGACCAATTTCGGCCCCATGGTCAGCGAAGAGCAGGTGAAGATCGTGATGGATTACATCGATCTGGGCGTGAAGGAAGGGGCCCGGCTGGTTTACGGCGGGCACCGGCTGAACCGGCCCGGCTGGTATATCGAGCCCACCATCTTCGCCGATGTGACAGACGACATGACCATCGCGCGCGAGGAGATTTTCGGCCCTGTCATGTCGGTCCTGGATTTCGAGACCGAGGACGAGGTGGTCGCGCGGGCCAATGCGACCGAACTGGGCCTGTCAGGCGCGGTGTTCACCCGGGACCTGACCCGCGCGCACCGGGTGATCGGGCGGATCGAGGCGGGATCGTGCTGGATCAACCAGTACAACCTGACGCCGGTCGAGATTCCCTTCGGCGGGATGAAGGGGTCGGGGATCGGGCGCGAGAATTCCAAGGCCGCGATCGAGGCCTATAGCCAGATCAAGACGGTTTATGTGGGCATGGGCCGCGTTGAGGCGGCATTCTGAGCGGGATGGAGGCCGATTACGTCATCATCGGGTCGGGCTCGGCCGGGTCGGCCATCGCCTACCGGCTGGCGGAGGCGGGGAAATCGGTGCTGGTGGTCGAACATGGCGGCAGCGACTGGGGGCCGTTCATCCAGATGCCCGCCGCGCTCAGCTATCCGATGAACATGGCGCGCTATGACTGGGGATACGTGACCGAGCCCGAGCCGCATCTGGGCGGTCGGGTCATGGCCTGCCCGCGCGGCAAGGTGGTGGGGGGGTCATCTTCGATCAACGGGATGATCTATGTGCGCGGCCATCCGCGCGACTTTGATACCTGGGCCGAGATGGGGGCCGATGGCTGGGGCTATGCCGACGTGCTGCCCTATTACAAGCGGATGGAGCATTGGCATGGCGGGCAGAGCGCGTGGCGCGGCACCGATGGCCCGCTGCACGTAACACGGGGGCCGGGGACAAACCCGTTGGTGCGCGCCTTCGCCGAGGCCGGGGCGGCCGCCGGGTATGGCGCGACGGCGGATTACAACGGGCAGCGGCAGGAAGGCTTCGGCGCCTTCGACATGACCGTGTGGCGCGGCAGGCGGTGGTCGGCGGCCAATGCCTATCTGAAACCCGCTTTGCAGCGTCCGAATTGTGACCTCGTGCGCGGGTTCGTGGAGGGGATCGAGATCGTGGACGGGCGTGCCGCGGGCGTCCGCCTGCGGCGCGGGTCGGGCATGGACGTGATCCGCGCGCGGGCCGAAGTGGTGCTGGCCGCCGGTGCGATCAATTCGCCCAAGCTGCTCATGCTGTCGGGCATCGGACCCGCGGCAGAGCTGGCCGCGCATGGGCTGGAGGTGGTGGCCGACCGGCCGGGCGTGGGGCAGAACCTGCAGGACCACCTGGAGATCTACGTTCAGTTCGCGTCGGCACGGCCCGTCAGCCTTGCCCCCTATTGGAGCCTCTGGGGCAAGGCGCTGGTGGGGGCGCAATGGCTACTGACGCGGACCGGTCTGGGTGCGTCGAACAATTTCGAGGCGACCGGGTTCATCCGGTCGCGCGCCGGGGTGGAATACCCCGACATCATGTTCCATTTTCTGCCCATCGCCGTGCGCTATGACGGGCAGACGGCGGTGAAGGGGCACGGGTTCCAGGCCCATGTGGGGCCGATGCGGTCGGCCTCGCGCGGGTCTGTGCGGCTAAGAAGTGCCGATCCGGCGGACCCGCCGAAGATCCTTTTCAATTACATGAGCCAGCCCGAGGACTGGCGCGATTTCCGCACCGCGATCCGGCTGACGCGGGAGATTTTCGGAACCGAGCCGATGGCGGGGTTCGTGGATCACGAGATCCAGCCCGGTGAAGGGGCGGACAGCGACGCGGCATTGGACGCCGCGATCCGGGAGCATGTCGAAAGCGCCTATCACCCCTGCGGCACCTGCCGCATGGGGCGGCGCGACGACCCGGGGGCCGTCGTCGACCCGCAGGCAAAGGTGATCGGGGTCGAGGGGCTGCGGCTGGCGGACAGTTCTGTGTTTCCGCAGATCACGAATGGCAACCTGAACGCGCCCTCGATCATGGTGGGGGAGAAGGCGGCAGATCACATCCTGGGGCGCACGCCGCTGGCGGCGGAGAACCTGGAGCCTTGGGTGGCCGAGGGGTGGCGGGAAAAGCAGCGGGAGAGGCTGTCGGGCTGACCATATCGAGGGACGCGAAAATCCGCAGATTTTCGGGACGATTTTCTGCAGAAAATCGGAAGCGGAAATCGCGTGATTTCCGAGCCGTTTCTCGCGCGACAAACGCTACCCTTCACCGACCACCAGCACCCGCCCATAGGCCGGGGCCTTCACCCCGCGCGGCACCGCCCAGATCACCGGGAACCCGGGACGGTCCGGCAGGGGCGCGTCGAGATCGGTCAGCACCACAAGGATCGAGGGGTCGCGCGCGGCGGCGCGGGCGAACAGGTCGGTGAAATCGGTGCCGCCGCCGGTGCGGAATTCGGGGCGCGTCAGCGCCGTCCAATCCCCCGCATCGAGGCGGGTGTCGAGAAACACCGCCTCATCGAAGGCCAGAAGATGCGCCTCGGCCCCGCTGCGCCGGGTGATCGCGCGGGCCTCGGCGGCGAAGAGGGCAAGGGTTTGCGGATCGATGGAACTGGAGGTGTCGAGGCCGATCACCACGCGCGGGCGCGCCGACATGCGGCTGCTGCCGGGCTGATAGACGGGGGCGGGGCCGCCGGATGCCATGGCCTGCCCCGCCATCGCCACCCATTGATGCGACGGGCGGCGGTGGCTGAGTTCGGGCCGGTCGGTGACCGCCTTGGCGATCAGGCCGCGCAGCACCACCTCCCACGGGGTTTCGGTGGGGGCGATATCGGCGAGGATGCCGCCCAGTTTGCCGATGCCCGCGCCGGTTTTTCGCCCGGCCTCGAGCGCGCGCAGGATGCGGTTGCGCCAGTCGGCGGTCTTTTGGGTCTTGCCGCTCTCATCCGGCTCACCGAGGCCCACATCCTGCGCGAACCCCTGATCGATCCCCCAGTCGCGCAGCTTTTCCAGGCGCTTGGGATCGGCATGAAGGAACATGGCCAGGCGGTCGGTGTCCCAGTCCGCCAGCGCCTCGACCGGGGATCTGGCGGGTTTGCCCGCCTCGGCCAGAAGCTCGGTCAGCATCACCGCAGGGCGCGGCAGGGCGTGACCGGCGAGCGCCAGCGTTTCGTTGACCACCGCGTCGGCCGCCAGACCGTAGACCGCGACATCGAACCGGTCCCCCAGTCGTTCGGCCATCGCCGCCTGTCGCGCGGAGCGGCGCAGGGCGACGTGCAGGACGTGATGGGCCACGGTGCCCACCTGTTCGGGCAGGCCAAGGCTGTCGAAGCCGGGGCCGTAGCTGATCACTTCGCCATCGGTGCGGGTGGCACCGGGGCCGTCGCGGTGCTGACACCAGAGGGCGAGGACGGCGAGCGCCGGATCAACCTCGCCCAGATGGGCAAGGGCGCGGGCGGCGCGGTGCCCCCCCGTCACGCCAGCCCCGCCGCATCGCGGTAAGCGGCATAGGCGGCGTAGCTGTCGGAGGTGGCGAAGGCGTCTTCCCAGCCGTTGTCCAGTGCGCGGGCGATCAGCATTTCGAAGCCGAAGGTCCTCAGGTCGGACAGCGGCAGGCCGCGCCCATGACCCGGCGGCAGGGCCGTCAGATCGGCGAGGATGTCGATGGCATCGGGCAGGCGCGCGGCGTCCACCTGCCCCGCCAGCCCGTAGATCAAGGCGGTCAGCCCATGCAGCGTGTCGGGGTAAAGCGCCGCGCGGTCACCGCGCGGGGTGGCCAGCATGTCATCCACCGCCACGCTGGACGCGATTTCATCGGCGATCAGGGCGAACTCGGCCGCCGCCGCCTCGCCTACGGTGCCCGCGACCATGACGGCCCGTGTGGCGCGGTCGGGGACGGCGTGCATGATCTGGCTGACGCGGGTCCAGGACCGTGGCGTGCAGGCGACCGTCTGGCCCCGGCGCAGCGTATCCTCGGTCGTCTCCAGAAGGTCGGGCCGGGTGCGGATAAAGGCGGCGACGGTCGGGTGGATGCCCGCGCGGGCCGCGTAATTCTGCAGCCAATCCTCGGCGCTGGCCCGCACGATCATGTGGACCAGACGATCCGACAGCGCCGTGCCCATCTCATAAGCGATGGCGCCATCCTCGACCGTGTTGCCGGCCGCTACTATCATCACGCTGTCGGGCAGGCGGTGGCGGCCCACGCGGCGTTCCTGCAGCAGGCCGTAGACCGTGGGCTGAAGCGACGGGGCGGCCGCGGTCAGTTCATCGAGAAACAGGATCGCGGGGCGGTCGGGGTCATCGGGCAGGTCTTCGGGCCGGTACCAGACGGTTTTCCCGGCCGCGTGATCATAGAAGGGCAGCCCGCGAAGGTCCTGCGGTTCGATGGTCGTCAGGCGCAGGTCGAAAAGCTCGGCCCCGATGCCATCGGCCAGTTGCTGCACCAGTTCGGTTTTGCCGACGCCCGGGCGGCCATGCAGCATCCAGGACGCCGTCAGCCCGCCCGCCGCCTGTGCCGCCCAGGCCGCGCGGAGCGTTCTCAGCGCCTCACCCGCCGACACGGTCGCCGCGTTCACCGCCATGCCGTCACGCCCCCGACGCCTGTCGTTTGTCCAGCGCCGCGGCCAGCCGCGCATGGGCCGAGACCGCGCGCGCCTCCTGCGCGATGTCGCGGACGAACACCTCCTGGTGCTGGTTGGCGCGCATCAGGTCGCGTTCGGTAAGCTCGGTATCGAACAGGGTGTCGGCGATGATCGCGCGGTCGCCTGCGTCGAGCGGCACGATATGCGGCTTCGGGTCTGCCGACTGGACCGAGACAAAAGTCAGCGGCGCGATACGCGCCAGTTCCGACTGCTCGATCACCATCCGCAGCTCGCCCGACTCGATTCCGCGCCGGGCCGCGATCCTGCGCAGCGCCGCGCGCGACCGGAAAGCCAGCGCGTCAAGCAGGCGGGCGGCGTCATCGGGGACCATCAGCGCGGCGCGCCCGTCAGGCGTGTGGCGCAGCACGCGCATTTCGACAAAGGCGATGACCAGCAGCATCGCCAGCGGCGCCTGGCTGATCGGCCCGGCCAGATCGCGGTTGGCGAAGGCCACGAAGACAAAGGGCAGAAGCGCCACGAGATAGCGCAATAGCTGCATCTCGACGATCAGGCGCAGCCACAGCCCCGCCCCGCCCCGGCGCGGCAGCACGAGGACGCGGCCGAAGAATTTCTTCGGCAGGGACGCGGTGTCGAGCGCGGCGCGGTTTGCAACGGTGTCAGGCGTGATGATCAGCATCGGGCCTCCCTTCTCCCCCGCTATCCTAGGGCGTGGGGCGGGAAACCCAAGACCTCACCGCGCGGCGGCGAGGATCGCCGCGACATCCAGATGCGCCTCCATGTGATCGGCAAGGGCATCCAGCGTCGTCTCGACCGTGGCGCTGTAGCTGTCTGTGGCGGCGGTGACGCCGAAGCCCGCCAGCCAGGCCGCGCGGAACGCATCGTCGCGGAACATGCCGTGCAGGTAGGACCCCGCGACGCGACCATCGGCGCTGACCGCGCCCTCGGGGCGGCCCGCGACCTGGGCGAAGGGGCGGGCGCGGTCTGGACCATCCGTGATGCCGATATGGATTTCGTACCCGGTAAAGGGCTGGCCGGTTGCAGCATAGGTGGCGGCGGTTTCGGTCAGGTGCTTGTCGGGTGTCATGGTGGTGGCGACATCGAGCAGGCCAAGGCCTGCGTCGGAACCGGCCGGGCCCTCGATGCCGCGGGGGTCGCTGACATTGCGCCCCAGCATCTGGTAGCCGCCGCAAATGCCCAGGATATGCCCGCCACGCCGGTGGTGGGCTGTCAGGTCAATGTCCCACCCCTGGGCGCGCAGGAAGGCAAGATCGCCCCGGGTGGATTTGCTGCCGGGAATGATCACCACATCCGCGTCACCGGGAATCGGCTGGCCCGCGCGCAGCATGGTCAGCCTGACGCCGGGGTCGTGTT
Organism: Paracoccaceae bacterium; assembly: GCA_024742455.1. Classification (GTDB taxonomy): domain Bacteria; phylum Pseudomonadota; class Alphaproteobacteria; order Rhodobacterales; family Rhodobacteraceae; genus JANSYL01. The sequence goes on from JANSYL010000001.1 coordinate 491,430, forward strand.
TCAGCGGGTCGAGATCGTCGAAATTGGCGATGCGCGACAGGCCGAGGCAGACGATGTGAAACCCCCCGGTCCGGGCGGGCGCCGACAGGTCCAGCCCATCCTCGGCAGGCAATTTCCAGGCCTCGGTGAACCAGGGCAGCACGCCGAAGCCGCGCCAGCCGGTTTGGTCCTCGATCAGGGCGTAGCCATCGTCGAAAAGGCGCGGATCGCCCCGGAACCGGTTGATGACAAACCCCGCAATCAGGGCGGCGTCCTCGGGGTCGATCACCGCCTGTGTGCCCACGATCTGCGCGATCACCCCGCCCCGGTCGATATCACCGGCAAGGATCACCGGCACATCGGCGGCACGGGCGAAGCCCATATTGGCGATGTCGCCCGGGCGCAGGTTCACCTCGGCCGGGCTGCCCGCGCCTTCGACCAGCACCAGGTCATGGGCGGATTTGAGGCGGTGGAAACTGTCGAGCACCGGATCCATCAGCTCGGGCTTCAGGCGTGCATAATCGCGCGCCTTGACCGTCGCGCGGCGCTGGCCCTGCACGATCACCTGTGACCCGGTATCGGTTTCGGGCTTCAAGAGCACCGGGTTCATGTCGGTATGCGGCACGAGCCCCGCCGCCATCGCCTGCACCGCCTGGGCGCGCCCGATCTCCCCCCCGTCGACGGTGACGGCGGCGTTGTTCGACATGTTCTGCGGCTTGAAGGGCGCGACGGATAGGCCGCGCCTGAGGGCAGCCCGGCAAAGCCCCGCAACAAGCATCGACTTGCCGACATTCGAGCCGGTGCCCTGGATCATGAGGGCGCGGGTCATCCCCTCAATACTCCGTCCCTCGCTGCGCCACCACACCTTGCGTCTTGAACGGGTGTTTCACCTCGGTCATCTCGGTGACCAGATCGGCGGCGTCGATCAGCTCGGGCTTGGCGTTTCGGCCTGTCAGGCAGACATGGGTCATGGTCGGTTTCTCGGTCTGAAGGAACGCCACCACTTCGCCGATATCGAGGTAGTCATAGCGCAGGGCGATATTGATCTCGTCCAGCAGGACGAACCGCATATCCGGGTCACGGATCATGCGTTTGGCAGCCTCCCACCCGGCCCGGGCCGCTGCGATATCGCGGTCGCGGTCCTGGGTTTCCCAGGTGAAGCCTTCGCCCGAGACGACGAATTCACATTGGTCCGCGAAATGGGTGCGCAGGAATTTCTTTTCGCCGCTTTCCCATCCGCCCTTGATGAACTGCACCACGCCGCATTTCATCCCGTGACCGAGGCAGCGCATGATCATCCCGAACCCGGAGGAGCTTTTGCCCTTGCCCGCGCCGGTATGGACAAGGATCAGGCCTTTCTTGACCTTCTTGGTCTTCATCATCTCGTCGCGCTCGGCCTTGAGGGCGCGCATCCTGGCGTTGTGCTCGGCGGCGGTGTCGGTCATCGGGGCCTCCCATCCTTTGCGCCCGGCATCTCGCACGGGCCGCGCGCGGGTGTAAACGGGCCTTGATGGCGCGCGGCGGGCGGCGCAAGGTCGGGCCATGGCGGCAGTGATCCATGACATGGTGATCGAAGGCGGGCGGGTGGTGACACCGGCCGGGATGATCGACGCCGATATCGCCGTGACAGGCGGGCGGATCACGGCGCTGGGGACCGGGTTCGCTGCAGCCGAGCGGGTGTCGGCCACGGGGCTGATCGTCACCCCGGGCGGCGTCGACCCCCATTGCCATATCGAACAGATGTCGGGGATGGGCGTGATGAATGCCGACACGTTCGAGACCGCGACGCGGTCGGCGGCGATGGGCGGCACCACGACATCAATCAGTTTCGCCGCACAGGGGCCGGGGCAGCGGTTGGCCGATACGGTGGCAGATTACGCCGCGCGCGCCGAACGGGGCGCGGCCATCGACCATGCCTTTCACATCAGCATCCGCGACACCGGCGTGCCGGGCTTCGAGGAGGATCTGCGCGCCCTGATCGCCGCCGGGCACAGGTCGGTGAAGGTGTTCACCACCTATGACATCAAGCTGGACGATGCCGCAATCCTGGACGTGCTCAGGATCACCGGCGAGGCGGGTGCACTGACATGCATCCATGCCGAAACCGACGCGATCCTCGCCGAGGCGCGCGCGCGCGTTCTGGCCCACGGCAAAACCGCCCCGAAACACCATGCCGAGGCGCGGCCGCGTGCGGCCGAGATCGATGCCGTGGCGCGCATGTGCCGGTTCGCCGAGGTCACCGGCGCGCCCGTGATGCTGTTTCATATCTCCACCGCCGAGGCTGTGGCCGAGATCACCGCCGCCCGGGCGCGCGGTGCGCCGGTCTGGGCCGAGACCTGCCCCCATTACCTGTTCATGACCGAGGAGGTGCTGGACAAGCCCGGGCTGGAAGGCGCGAAATGGATGTGTTCGCCCCCGCAACGGACCCGCAGCGATCAGGCGGCACTGTGGCGGGGGCTGGCATCAGGGGTTTTGCAGATCGTGTCATCGGACCATGCGCCTTATCGCTTCGACGCCTCGGGGAAATTGTCGAACGGGGCCGAAGCCCCCTTCCCTGCCATTGCCAACGGTCTGCCGGGGCTGGAGCCGCGCCTGCCGCTGATGTTCGACGCGATGGTGTCGGGCGGGCGGCTGGGGCCGGTGGCCTTCACCGAGGTCACGGCCGCGCGCGCCGCGCGGCTTTACGGTCTGCCCGGCAAGGGGGCGATCGCGCCGGGCTTCGATGCCGACCTTGTCCTGTGGGATCCGGACCGGCAGCGGACCTATGCTGCGGACGATCTGCATGACAATGTGGGCTACAACCCGTGGGAGGGGACGACAGTGACCGGCTGGCCCGTTGCCACCTATCTGCGCGGTCAGGCAGTGATGCGAGAGGGGGAATACCGCGGCACCGCAGGTGCGGGGCGCTGGACCCTGCGGCCTGGTATAGGGACGCGGGCCGCCGACCTGACCGGAGCACCGGCATGACCGACTGGCCGGAAGGCGCGACGCTTGCCATCACGTTTCTCTACTACAAGGACCTGCCAAAGGCGGAGGCGTTCTATCGCGACATCCTCGGCCTGCCCCTGGTCATCGACCAGGGCGATCTGGCCAAGATCATGCAGATTGCGCCGAACGCGCATCTGGGGCTGGTCGATGAGGCGCGGGGCATGAACCGCTGGCAGGCCGAGAAATGCGTGCAGGTCTGCCTGCGGGTGCCCGATGTGGATGCCTGGCATGCCTATCTGCAGGGCATGGTGGGCGGGCTGAGCGAGATGTTCGTCAACGACGCCATCGGCATCCGCGCCTTCGTGTTCCGCGACCCCGAAGGGTATCAGGTGGAAATCCAGTCGGTCACGCGGGCGGGCGCATGACGGTCCGTTCGCTGATCGTGATCAACCCCAATTCGTCCGAGACGGTGACGGCGGGCATCGACGCGGCGATGGACCCGTTGCGCGGCTTCGGCACCCCCATCCGCTGCGTCACGCTGGCCGAGGGCCCGCCCGGTATCGAAAGCCAGGCCCAGGCCGATGAGACGATCCCGCATATGCTGCGTCTGGCGGCGTCGCTGGAGGATCAGGCGGCCGGGTTCGTCATCGCCTGTTTCGGCGACCCGGGCCTGCATGCTCTGCGCGACCGGACGGCCCTGCCTGTCCTCGGCATCCAGGAAAGTGCCGTCATGACGGCCCTGACGATGGGGCACCGGTTCGGGGTGGTGGCGATCCTGCCTGCCTCGATCCCCCGGCACCTGCGGGCCTTCGGCGCGATGGGGGTCACGGACCGGCTCGCGGGCGACCGGGCCCTGGGCCTGGGCGTGGCGGAGCTGGCCGATCCGGACACAACGCTTGCCCGGATGGTTGCGGTCGGGGCCGCGTTGCGCGATCAGGACGGCGCGGATGTGCTGATCATGGGCTGCGCCGGGATGGCGCAATATCGCGGCGCGCTGGAGGCGGCGGTGGGCCTGCCGGTGGTTGAGCCCTGCCAGGCCGCCGCAGCCATGGCGCTCGGGCGCATCGGTTTGGGGTGGTAGGAAAAGGGAGACGAGGGACATGGGCAAACTGGATGAGACGGCAAAGGGTGTCTTCACCATCGCAGCGACGCCGTTCCTGCCGGACGGGGCGCTGGATTTGGACAGCGTCGACCGGATGGTGGATTTCTACGCCGAACGCGGCGCCACCGGCCTGACGATCCTGGGGATCATGGGCGAGGCCGGGAAACTGTCGACCGGGGAATCGGTGGCGGTGATCGAACGGGTGACGGCACGCACGGACCTGCCGGTGGTCGTGGGGGTATCGGCCCCCGGCGTGGCCGCGATCAAGGCGCTGTCTGAGACCGCGATGGACAAGGGCGCGGCGGGTGTCATGGTGGCCCCGCCCGCCAGCCTGCGCACCGATGCGCAGATCACCTCCTATTTCCAGCTGATCGCCGAGGTGTTGGGCGACACGCCCTGGGTGTTGCAGGATTTCCCGCTGGTCACCGGGGTGCAGATTTCTCCGGCGGTTCTGTTGGAGATTTTCCGCAGCTGCCCCACTTGCGTGATGCTGAAGCACGAGGATTGGCCGGGCCTCGACAAGATCAGCACATTGCGCGCGGCAGAGGCCGGGGGAGCGCGGCGCGTGTCGATCCTGTGCGGCAATGGCGGGCAGTTCCTGCTGGAGGAAATGATCCGTGGCGCCGACGGCGCGATGACGGGCTTTGCCTTCCCCGAGATGATGGCCGATGTGGTCGCGGCGATGCAGGCAGGCGACGAGACCCGCGCGCGCGACCTGTTCGATGCCTACATGCCGCTGATCCGGTACGAGGCGCAGCCGGGCATGGGGCTGGCGATCCGGAAATACATCCTGGCGAAACGCGGGGCGATCGCGCATGCCACGACGCGGCGGCCCGCGCCGAAACTGTCGGATGCGGCGGTGGCCGAGGTGGAAACGCTTCTGGAGCGGCAGGAGGCCCGGTTGGCTCAACTGAGCTGAGCCGCGCCATGGTGGAATGAACCGGGCTAACCTGCGCCCTTTTCCAGCAGCGCGTCGATCTGATCGCCGGACGCCGCGCTTTTCAGCCCGCTGAAATCACCGCTTTCCAGCATCGGGGCCATCACATCGCGGATTGCGGCATGGGTCACCCGCGCCACCTGGCTGCCGAGCGAGATGCGCCGGACGCCCTTGGCCGCGATCTTGGCCACCGTGGCGCGCTGCATCGCGCCCACGGCCAGGACGTTCACCGGCACCCAGACCGCCGCCATCAGCCGCTCGAGCGCGGCGACATCGGGCAGAACCGGGATATAGACGCAATCGGCCCCGGCAGCGGCGAAGGCCTGCACGCGGGCCAGCGCCTCGTCCATGTCATAGGTGCCGTTCATCACCCCGTCGGCACGGGCGGTCAGGATGAAGGGGCGGCCAAGGTCGCGCGCAGCCTCCACCGCTGCCGCGATGCGGTCGATGGCGGCCTCGCGTCCATAGGCGGGATTGCCCTCGACCATCTGCGTATCCTCGATCCCGCAGCCTGACAGGCCCGCCTCTCCGGCCATCCGGATCGTTTCGGCCACGTCCTCGGGCGCATCGCCGAAGCCGTTTTCGAAATCGCCCGAGACCGGCAGGTCGGTGGCCGCGATGATCTGCGCGGCATGCTCCAGCGCCTCGTCGCGCGTCACGGTGCCCATGTCGGGGCGGCCCAGCGTGAAGGCATGGGCGGCCGATGACGTGGCCAGCGCCGCCGCCCCCATCGCCGCCATCATCCGGGCCGAGCCCGCGTCCCACGGGTTGGGCATGACGAAACAGCCCTGCCGGTGCAGATGCGCGAAACGGGCGTGGCGATCCTCCAGCGTCATGCCGTCATGCCACGAAGCGGCGATGCAGCTCGGCGATATGGGCCGGGCCCACCTCGCAGCAGCCACCGATAATGGTGGCGCCAAGGTCGATCCATTGCGCCGCGAAATCGGCATAGCGGTCGGGCGACAGGTCTTCGCGGCGGCTGAGTTCTTTCACGGTCGAGCCCGCCTGCGCGAAGCTTTCGGTGATCCCGGTAAAGCCATTTGCATAGCCGCCGAACGGAAGGGGCGCCGATTGCAGGTTCTGCAGCCCGACGGTCACCGCCTCGGGCAGCGAACAGTTGATCAGGACGGCCTCGGCCCCGAAATCCTGAGCCAGCGCCGCGACATCGGCAACGGGTTCGCCCGAGCGCAGGCGCGCGCCGTCTTCGTCCATGACGCTGACGCCAAGCCAGACCGGCAGACCGGTCGCCGCCTCGGCCGCACCGTGCAGCGCCACGCGGGCCTGCGCCAGCGACGAGGCGGTTTCGATCAGGAACATGTCGACATGCGGGGCCTGAAGGCGGCAGATCTCGGCGAAACCGGCGGCGGCATCCGGGCCGGGCGTATCGGTGGTGTAGGACCAGCCCATCGGCCCGAGCGATCCCGCGATCCGGCCCGACCCATGCGCGTCGCGCGCCGATCTGGCGATGGCGCAGGCGGTCAGGTGCAAATCCTCGAACTGATCCTCGATGCCTTGCGGGGCGAGCCGGTCACGGTGGATGGCATAGGAATTGACCGTGGCGATCTGGGCGCCCGCCGCGAAGTAATCGGCGTGGATATCCCGCACCAGGTCGGGCTGATCCTGCATGATCTTGGTCGCCCAGAGCGGCGTCGGCTCCACCGCGCTGCGCGCGACAAGCTCCTGTCCCATGCCGCCATCGAGAAGTGTGATTGCCATGGTCTTTCTCCCGGAACCCATCGCGTTTTTCCGCCAGTGACGCAAAACGGCGGCGCAATCAAGCGCCGCCGTCTGCAGGTTATGATATGGGGCTTGGGCCCGGTCAGTCGAACAGATCGTTCTCCATCACCTTGGTCCACGCGCTTGCGAAATCGCAGACGAATTTCCCAGGCGCGTCGTCCTGGGCATAGACCTCGGCATAGGCGCGCAGGATCGAGTTCGAGCCGAACACCAGGTCGACACGGGTCGCGGTCCATTTCGTCTGGCCGGATTTGCGGTCGACGATGTCGTAGGCGTTCGCGCCCGTGGGCACCCATTTATTGGCCATGTCGGTCAGGTTGACGAAGAAATCGGTCGTCAGCGCGCCGGGCCGGTCGGTGAAGACGCCATGCGCCGTGCCGCCATGATTGGTGCCCATCACGCGCATGCCGCCGAGTAGAACGGTCATTTCCGGCCCGGTCAGGCCCAGAAGCTGCGCCCGGTCGAGCAGAAGTTCCTCGGCCGCGACGGCGTAGTCCTTCTTCATCCAGTTGCGGAAACCATCGGCGATGGGTTCCAGCACGCTGAAACTGTCGGCATCGGTCTGGTCTGCGGTGGCATCGCCCCGGCCCGGGGTGAAAGGCAGCGTGACATCGATACCCGCGGCCTTCGCCGCCTGTTCGACGCCCAGATTGCCTGCCAGCACGATCGTGTCGGCCACCGATGCGCCATGCTTGGCCGCCAGAGGTTCCAGCACCGCCAGAACGGCGGCAAGGCGCTTGGGCTCATTGCCTTCCCAGTCTTTCTGGGGGGCAAGCCGGATGCGGGCGCCATTGGCGCCGCCGCGCAGGTCGGACTGGCGGAAGGTGCGCGCGCTGTCCCAGGCGGTGGCGACCATGTCGGCGACCGGCAGCCCGGCGGCCGCGATATCGGCCTTGAGCGCATCCGCGTCGTAGGAGGTGCTGCCTGCCGGGACCGGGTCCTGCCAGATCAGATCCTCGGACGGGGCGTCGGGGCCGATATAGCGGGTGCGCGGACCCAGATCGCGGTGGGTCAGCTTGAACCAGGCGCGGGCGAAACAGTCGTCGAAATAGGCCGGGTCGGCCATGAATTTCTGACAGATCGCGTTATAGGCCGGGTCCATCTTCATCGCCATGTCGGCGTCGGTCATCATCGGCATCACGCGCTTCGACGGATCGACCGGATCGACCGGCATGTCTTCCTCGCGGATGTCGATGGGCCGCCACTGGTTCGCACCGGCGGGCGATTTCGTCAGTTCCCACTCATAGCCGAAGAGCAGGTCGAAATAGCCCATGTCCCATTGCGTGGGGTTGGTCGTCCACGCGCCTTCCAGGCCCGAGGTGACGGCCTTGGACGCATCACCATCCATATGCGGGTTGAGCCAGCCAAAACCCTGATCCTCGATATGCGCGCCTTCGGGTTCGGCACCCAGCGCGGCGGCATCGCCATTGCCATGGGCCTTGCCAACGGTGTGCCCGCCACAGGTCAGCGCGGCGGTTTCCTCGTCATTCATGGCCATCCGTGCGAAGGTTTCGCGCACCTGTGCTGCCGTGCGGATCGGGTCGGGCTGACCGTTCACGCCTTCGGGGTTCACGTAGATCAGGCCCATATGGACGGCGGCCAGGGGGTTCTCCAGCGTCGAGGGGTTCATCAGGTCTTCGTAGCGCAGCTCGGACGGCGCAAGCCATTCGGTCTCGGCCCCCCAGTAGACGTCTTCCTCGGGGTGCCAGATGTCTTCGCGCCCGAAAGAGAAGCCATAGGTTTTCAGACCCATCGATTCATAGGCGATGTTGCCCGCCAAGAGGATCAGATCAGCCCAGGACAGCTTGTCGCCGTATTTCTTCTTCACCGGCCAAAGCAGGCGACGCGCCTTGTCGAGGTTGCCATTGTCGGGCCAGGAGTTCAGGGGCGCGAAGCGAATGTTGCCATGGCCGCCGCCGCCACGACCATCGGCCAGACGATAGGAACCCGCCGAGTGCCACGCGAGGCGGATCATCAACCCGCCATAATGACCATAGTCCGCAGGCCACCAATCCTGACTGTCGGTCATCAGCGCGGTGACATCGGCTTTGACCGCGTCGAAATCAAGGGTCTTGACCGCTTCGCGATAGTTGAAATCGCCAAGGGGAGTCACCTTGGTGTCATGCTGGTGCAGGATGCCCAGTTTCAGTGTTTTGGGCCACCACTCCGCCACGCTGCGCTCGGCGCTGGTGATCGCCCCGTGCATAACCGGGCATTTGCCTGCGGCCTTGTCATCCCCGTCCATCATGTCCCTTGCTCCTTCGCTGATCGCGGACCATCCCGCCCGCGCGTTCCCATCATTAGCCTTACCCGAGTCGCGCCATCAGGCGAAGTTGGATTTTCTGATTGTTGTGATAAGCTCTGCTTATGAACAACCTGACCCTGAAACAGCTGCGATATTTCGAGGCGCTTGCCCGGCATGGCCATTTCGGCCAGGCGGCGGCGGCTTCGGCGATTTCGCAACCTGCCCTTTCCATGCAGATCAGGGAATTGGAGGAATCGCTGGGCGCGGCGCTGTTCGAACGTACCGCCCGTGCGGTGAAGCTGACCCCGTTCGGCGAGGCATTCCGAGACCGCGCGCGCGAGATACTGCGCGCCGTCGATGAGCTGAACGACCTGGCACGCGCCGCGCGCAGCGGCTTTGTGGGTCGGCTGCGGCTGGGCGTCATCCCCACGATCGCGCCCTATGTCTTGCCGGGCCTGATCGGGGCGCTCGGGCGCGCCTATCCCGGTCTCGACCTGCAGGTGCGTGAAACGGTGACGCCACGGCTGGTGCAGGAACTGGCCGACGGGCGCATCGACACCGCCATAGTGGCGCTTCCGGTATCCGAGCCGTCGCTGACCGAGGTGGCGCTGTTCGACGAGGATTTCGTGCTGGTCCATCCAAGGGGTCTGGCGGCCGTGCCTGCAGAGATCGGCGCGCTGCAGGAGGCGCGGCTGCTGTTGCTGGAAGAAGGCCATTGTTTCCGCGATCAGGCGCTGGCCTTCTGCAACATGACCAGCGCCGCGCCGCGCGACGGGCTGGACGGGTCATCGCTGTCCACGCTGGTGCAGATGGTGGGCGCAGGGCTGGGCGTGACCCTTCTGCCGGCGATGGCGGTGGCCGTTGAAACGCGGTCGGCGGCGGTGTCGGTCGCGCGCTTCCCCGCCCCTGCCCCATCGCGCACCGTGGGCATGGTGTGGCGCAAATCCTCGCCCCTCGGGCCGGAGTTCACCCGGCTGGCCGAACTGGTCCGGCAAACGGGCGAAACCCTGTGGGTGGCGCAGAAGGTACGGGCATGATCCGGGTCAGGAGCGTTGACCGAATCCGCCAAAGACGGTATTTCGTTGCTATCGGCAACGATTAATCCCGTTGCCGGTCCCGCGGGCCGGGTTCCCAGAGATGTCGCGTGAAGGGCACGTGCCACGCGACCGCTTTGACGAGGAGGAGACCGCGATGGGACCGTTCCCCCATGACGCACCGAAAGCCGTGATCGACAATGCCAATATCGCCGGAACCGACGGGTTCGAATTCGTCGAATTCGCCCATCCCGACACGGGCGTTCTGGAAGACCTATTTGCGAAAATGGGCTATGTCGAGGTCGCCCGGCACAAGACGAAAGACATCTCGGTCTTTCGGCAGGGCGACATCAATTACCTCGTGAACCGCGAGAAAAACAGCCATGCCGCGCGGTTCGTGAAGGATCATGGCCCCTGCGCCCCTGCAATGGCCTGGCGCGTGGTCGATGCGCAGCACGCTTTGAAATGCGCGCTGGATTACGGGGCCGAGGAATACACCGGCGATGACAAGTCGCTGGATGTGCCGGCCGTCATCGGGATCGGTGGCTCTCTTTTGTATTTCGTGGACACTTATGGCGACGACGGGTCGTGCTACGCCGCCGGATATGACTGGGTGGGCGCGGCCGACCCGAGGCCCGAGGGGGCGGGGTTTCATTACATCGATCACCTGACCCACAACGTGGCGCGCGGGAACATGTCGACCTGGTATGATTTCTACGCCACCGCGTTCAATTTCCGCGAGATCAAGTTCTTCGATATCGAGGGCAGGCAGACCGGACTGTTTTCCCGCGCACTGACCTCACCCGATGGGAAAATCCGCATCCCGATCAACGAGTCGAAGGACGCGACCAGCCAGATCGAGGAATACCTGAAGGCATATAACGGCGAGGGCATCCAGCACATCGCCGTGGGGGCAAAGGATATCTATGCCGCGACCGACCTGATCGGCGCCAACGGCATCGAATTCATGCCGCCGCCGCCCGACACCTATTACGAGATGAGCCGCGACCGGGTCGCGGGGCACGAAGAACCCATCGAGCGGATGAAGCCCCATGGCATCCTGATCGACGGCGAAGGCGTGGTGGATGGCGGGATGACCCGGATCCTGCTGCAGATTTTCTCGAAAACCGTGATCGGGCCGATCTTTTTCGAATTCATCCAGCGCAAGGGCGATGACGGGTTCGGCGAGGGCAATTTCAAGGCGCTGTTCGAATCGATCGAGGCCGACCAGATCCAGCGCGGTGTGCTGCCCGCCGAGGCGTAACGCACGGCATCGGCAAGGCCCGGCAGCGGGATCTGTCAGGGGCGACGGCGCGCTACTCCGCCGCCGCCTCGGCGCTGCCGGGTTTGGCCACGTCGAAAACACGCGCGATCTTGCGCGTGCCCACGGCCCTTTTCAGAGCCTGATATCCGCGTTCGGCAAGCCCTGCCTCCTTCAGCACCTCCCATTTGCGGTAATGGACGAGGTGGATGTGGCGTTCCTCGGGAAAGGGTTTGCCGCGCAGTTTGCCGCCGAGGATGTAATGCTGGTCTTCGGGCAGGATATGGGCGTCGAGGCCCGCGTGCCGGATCGCCAGCGGCAAGGTCATCTGGTCGAGATAGGGGCGGGTTTTCTCGATCCCCTCCGCCGCATCGATGCGGCGGGCCACGTCCATCCAGGCCTCGGGAAAGCTTTGGCCCCGGTCATTGCGATGGCGTTCGGGAAACAGCACGAAACCCGATGAGAAATAGGGCGGCACCGCGCGGCGCTTGTCGCGCATCAGCATCACCCGGTCTTCGGGAACGGGCCAGCCCATCGCACCGTAAAGCCGGTCCCAGATGTCGGGGGGCGCCCATTGCATCGAGGCCGCGACCGAGGCCGAAACATGGCCCGACCGCAAAAGTATCGCCGGATCGGTCGACCGGAGCATCAGGATGTCACTGTCCATGAAACCCGAAAATTCGGTGTCGCGGGGTTCGAGACAGGCCAGCATCTTGTTGCCATGGGGATAGTCGGGGTCGAACCGGCCCGCGGTCTCGAAAGCCCGAAGGTCAACATCCATCCGCGCAAGGCATTCGCGCACCTCTGGGCTGATCGCGCCGATGCTGGCCGCGGGGCAATAGCCCACCAGCTGCACCTCGGGCGGCATGTGCTGGCGCAGGGACGCGGCGAGATAGCAGGCCATGTTCTGATAGGTCGGAGGCTCGACGATGAAAAAGAGCGTCAGGGATGGCATCGGCTGCTCGGCCTCCGGGTTCGCACGGCGCGTCCGTTTTGCGGCAAACCTGCCCCAGCGGGGCCGGCTTGTCCATGCCCTAGCCGAACCGGGCATTAGGGCTTGCCCGCGCAGCGCGGGCAAGGTTATCCAAGATATAGACGGAAAAATGCCCGTTTACTCTGTATGTTGGAGGCCGACCTGACCCCCATCCCGCATATCGCCGAGCTGTCCGAGGCGCCGGGATCGGCTGCATTCTGGCACGGGGGCGCGGGCTGTGACCTGGCCTTTGTCCGGCGCGGGCCGGTGTTGCTGGTCACCTTCGACAACCTCGCCACCATCGACGAGCGTGACGAGGCACGGCCCTGGCCGATCTGGCAGGACAGGCGCGCCGCGACCCTGGGCCTGAGCGTTCTGGGCATCCAGAGCCACCAGAAGGACTGGTATCGCAACGCCGCCACCCCGGTGCTGATCGAGGGGCTGCGGGCGGCGGGGTTTTTCGACGGCTTCGACCGGGTGTTGTTCACCGGCGCGTCGATGGGGGGCTTCGCGGCGATGGTTTACGCCCATCTCGTGCCCGGGGCGCGGGTTCTGGCCTTCAGCCCGCAATCGACGCTGAGCCGCAAGATCGCCCCGTTCGAGACCCGCTATCCCTACGTGCAGCGCCGCTTCGACTGGGACAGCCCCGCCTATCTCGACGCGGCCGATTACGTCGGACGCGCGGCGGGCGGCCATCTGTTCTATGATCCGTTCGTGCCCGAGGACCGCGCGCATGTGGACCGCTTGCCGGCAGGCGCGCTGGAGGCGGTGAAAATCCCCCATGCCGGGCATCTTCTGGTCCGGGTCGTGGCCAAGGCGGGTGCGCTCGATGTGCTGATGAACGCCTGTGCGCATCACGAAGACCTGCCGGCGGAATTCTGGACGGCGATGCGCAACCGCCGTGACAACCGCGCCTGGGCGCGCCGTTTTCTGTCGCAGGCCGAAACGCGCGGTGACGGGCCGCTGTTGCGGCGGGCCTGCACGGCGCTGGGGGACTATCGCTTCGCGCGGCTTGCGCTGCGGCGGCTGAAGGACGAACAGGCGTGCTGAATGACAGCATCGAAACCGTTGCGCAGGCGCAGGTGCACCCGCCGGCGGAGGATGGCAGTTGCGGGGTTTTGCGCGCGGATGGGTCTTTCGTCGAGGCCTCGAAGATCATGCAGAGCGTACGTCGCGGCCCGCCCGCGCCCGCGCCGGTGGCCGCCGAGGGGCTGCCCCGTATCTCGGGCCGCTTTCTTTATGGCGGCTGGCTCAGGCCGCATTTCGGGCATTTCCTGTTCGAATCCACAGCGCGCCTCTGGGCGCTGGATCAGGCAGGCCAGATCGACGGCATCCTGTTCCTGCCCTTCCTGCGCGGCAATGTGCGGCGTACGGCAAAGCAACACGCCGGGTTCCTGCGGATCCTTGCCGGGGATGTTCCCCTTGTCTTCGCCGAGACGCCCGCCATCGCCGAGGAACTGATCGTGCCCGGCCTCGGGTTTGGCTACGGTCAGGCCGCGCGGGGATCGGAGGCCTATCGCAGGATGATGCGTGCGCGGGTGGCGCAGGCGGCCGAGCCGGGCCGGGCGCGGCGGCTTTACATTTCGCGCAGCGCGCTGATCGAAAAGCGCGGCGGGGTCTTCGCCGAGACGCGGATCGAGGCGCTGATGGAGGCGAACGGATACATGGTGGTGCATCCGCAGCGTCTGCCCATCGACGAACAACTGGCGCTTTACCGGGGGGCAGAACGGGTGGTGGCGCTGGACGGTTCGGCGCTCCACATGGCGGCCTATGCCCTGCCCGAGGGGGCGCAGGTGGGCATGATCCGGCGGCGCAGCGCCGGGCCGCTCGACGCCATCATCTGGCATCTGGAGAGCTTTGCCGCCGCGCGGGTGTCGGTGATCGATGCGCTTGCGCAGGACTGGGTCAATGCGGGCCAGAAACGGGTCGATTACACCTCGATCGGGGCGCTGGATTTTCCCCGGCTCGAGGCCCTGCTGCTTGAGGCGGGCCTGATCGAACGCGGCATCGGCATCGCCCCCCTGACCGAGGCCGAGATCACCGAGCATGTGGCCGCGCGGGCACGCGGGCCGATGGCGCCTTTTGCCGGACGAAAGGCCCGCGCGTGACAGGCGGGAACCAGAGGCAGGCGCCGGTCGCGGCGCCACGGCGGCGGAGGGGCTAGACCATGCCGGACGGGATCACCCTTAGCCCGCTTGCGGCCACGGCGATTTTCGTGGTCGCCGTCATTGCGGGCTATCAGTACCGCAGGATCTGGAAGGCCGAGGGGCCGCGATGGCAGTTGTGGATTGCCGGATTGGTCGCCGCCATCTGCCTGTTGACCGTGGCTTTCCTGCCGGTGCGTCCGGCCTGACGGTGCTGCCTGGGGCTCAGCCGTCGCCTTCGGCCATCCGCGCGGCCATCGCACGTGCGCGGCGGCATTGCAGACGGTCGCGCAGCGGGCTGTCGGGGTCGATCTCTTGCTTGCAGACGAGGCAGTGATCGGCATCCGCGATGGCGTTCAGCCCGCCGCAGCTGCCCTTGATCGTCTTGCCCATCAGCATCACGCCAAGCGCCATGCCGACCATGACCAGCAGCAACAGTCCGAAAGCCAGGGCAAAGGTCGCCATCGTGCGCTAGCCCTGCAGCGCGGTGAAGCGCGGGCTTGCGGTGGTGACAAAGCCGGTATCGAACGGTTCCACGAAGACCACGGCAAGGTCTTCGGCCTCCGCCACCTCCAGCCCGCGGTCGCGGCCGAGGATCAGCATCGCGGTGGCCCAGGCATCGGCGCGCATCGCGTCATCCGTCAGCACGGTGGCCGAGGCGGTGCGATGCGTGATCGGGCGCCCGGTTTGCGGGTCGAGGATATGGGAATAGCGCTGGCCACCGACCTCGAAGAAATTCCGGTAATCGCCCGAGGTCGCCATGCCGAGCCCCGAGACCGATGCGACTGACTGTACCCGGCGGGCGCTGGCATCGGGCACCTCGATGCCGATCTGCCAATCCCGGCCCTGGGCATTGTGACCCGAGGCATAGAGATCGCCGCCGATCTCGACGAGGAAATCGGACAGGCCCAGATCGGCGACCGCCCGTGCCACGCGGTCCACGCCATAGCCCTTGCCGATGGCCGACAGGAAGACCTGCGTTTCGGGATGCGCTTTCGTCACGGTGCCCGCGTCAAGGCGCAGACCGCCCTGCCCGCTTTGTGCAAGGACCGTATCGATCGCTGTTTGCTCGGGCATCGCCGTCGTCATCCGTTCGGCGCCGAAGCCCCACAACTCGATAAGCGGGCCGATCGTGATGTCGAATTTCCCGGCGCTCGCGCGGTGCACCTCATCGGCGGCGGCCAGCACATCCGACAGCGCGGGCGAGACGGTGATGGGCATGGTGCTGGCGGTGCGGTTGAAGCGGCTGACCTCGGAGGCCGCATCCCAGTTCGACAGATGGGTGTTCACCTCATCCAGCGCGCCGTTGATCGCCGCGACCAGATCGGCCCGCGCCACCCGCGCGTCGGGGTCGATGGCAACGACGTTGAAGGTTGTGCCCATCGTCGGGCCGCTGACCTCCAGCACCCGCGGCCCGCCCTGGCAGGCAGACAGCACCGCCGGCAGGACCGGAAGGACGAAAAGGGAGCGACGGGAAAGGTTCATGTGAATCAGCCTGCACGGTGGTCGATTTGTATCAATTATCCCTAGCGCAAAAGCGGCACACGTTTATTGCGACATAGTAGCCTACGACACAAGAATAAGTTGTAAACGCTGCCTGTGCAGGTAATTCGGGATCACCGTGCAATCCGTGACAGGTAGAATGAAAGCCAGGGCCCGCTCTTTCGACACCCCCGTCCATCGCTTCTCGTTCAGGAAGGGTTTGGACCTGCCCGTGGCCGGCCCCCCGGCACAAGAAATTCATGCCGCGCGCGCTGTGCGCACCGTCGCCGTTCTTGGCGACGACTACATCGGGCTCAAGCCGCGCCTCGAGGTGGCAGAAGGCGATATCGTCGGCCTCGGCGCACCGATTTTCGCTCATAAGGACACGCCCGACGTAAAGGTCACCGCCCCCGCGGCCGGCCGGATAAAGGCAATCAATCGCGGCGCGCGGCGCGCGCTGATCTCGGTCGAGATCGAGGTGGATGACGGCGCGGCCGACGCGGTCGATTTCAGCGCCATCGGCAGTGCCGGCACCGCCGACGGCCTCGCCGCGAAACTGGCTGCTGCAGGCCTTTGGACGGCATTCCGCACCCGGCCCTATTCCAAGGTGCCCGCCACCGATACCCGGCCCGAGGCGATTTTCGTCACCGCGATGGACAGTGAGCCCTTGGCGGGCAATGCCGCGCTGATCATCGGCACCGACCCGGACGCGTTCCGCGACGGGCTGGCCGCGATCACGCGGCTGACCGAGGGTGTGACCTATCTGTGTTACGCCGACGGCGCGGATGTGCCTGGCGGCGATCTGCCCGGGGTGGAACAGGCCAGTTTCGCCGGACCGCATCCTGCAGGCCTTGCGGGCACGCATATCCATTACCTGCACCCGCCCCTGCCCGAGCGTCCCGTCTGGACCATCGGCTATGCGGATGTGATGGCCATCGGCCGCCTGTTGCAGACCGGTCGCCTGGACCCCACCCGCATCGTGGCGCTTGCCGGGCCGCTGGTGAAACATCCGCGCCTGATCCGCACCCGGTCGGGCGCGTCGATGGTGGACCTGACCGAGGGCGAGATCGATGACAGTGTCGCCTACCGCCTGATCTCGGGCTCGATCCTGAGCGGACGTGCGGGCGCGGGGCCGGATGCCTATCTGGGACGCTACGCCCGCCAGATCACCGTGATCGAAGAAGACCGCCGACAGATCCCGATGGGATGGATCCGGCCGATGCCGAGGAAATACGCGGTGCAGCCGGTGCTCGGCTCGGCGCTGGCCGCACGCCTGTTCCCGCTGACGTCGAACCTGAATGGCGGCCGCCGCGCGATGGTGCCCACCGGCACATTCGAGACACTGATGCCGCAGGATTACCTGCCCACCCAATTGCTGCGCGCGCTTCTGGTGATGGACACCGACACCGCGCAGGCGCTTGGCGCGCTGGAGCTGGACGAGGAAGACCTCGGGCTGGTGGGTTTCGCCTGTCCGGCGAAATACGAGTACGGGCTGGCCCTGCGTGACAGCCTGACGAAGATCGAGAAAGAAGGATAAGCGCATGGGTTTGCGTCGCTTTTTCGACCGGATCGAGCCGAATTTCGAACGCGGCGGCAAATGGGAACGCCTGTTTCCGATGTACGAGATGGTGGAAAGTTTCCTTTTCACCCCGAAAACCGTCACCACCGCCGCGCCCCATGCCCGCTCCTATATCGATATGAAGCGGATCATGACCTACGTGGTGCTGGCGACGGTGCCCTGCATCCTGTTCGGCCTTTACAATGTGGGCTTTCAGATCAACACCGCGCTGCAGACCCATGACGCGACCGGCTGGCGCGCGGGCCTGATCGCGGCATGGGGCATCGGGTTCGACCCCGACAACGTGCTCGGCAACATGGCGCACGGGCTTCTGTATTTCCTGCCGATCTATGTCACGACACTGGTCGTCGGCGGGTTCTGGGAGGTGCTGTTCGCCACCATCCGCCGCCACGAGGTGAACGAGGGGTTCCTCGTCACCTCGATGCTGTTTGCGCTGATCCTGCCGCCCAATGTGCCGCTATGGCAGGTGGCGCTCGGCATCTCCTTCGGCGTGGTCATCGGCAAGGAAGTCTTCGGCGGCACCGGCAAGAATTTCCTGAACCCCGCCCTGACCGGCCGCGCATTCCTGTATTTCGCCTATCCCGCCTATATGTCAGGCGACACGGTCTGGACGCCGGTCGACGGGTTTTCCGGCGCGACGATGCTGTCAGTGTCGGCGTCCGACGGGTATCAGCAGCTGCTGGCCCATGGCGTGACCTGGTCGGATGCGTTCCTGGGCTTCATGCAGGGGTCCATCGGCGAAACCTCGGCGCTCGCCTGTCTGATCGGCCTGACCTTCCTTCTGATTACGCGGATCGCCAACTGGCGCATGGTGGTGGGCTGTCTGGGCGGCACCATCGCCTTTTCGCTGCTGCTGAATGCCATCGGGTCCGACACCAACCCGATGTTCGCGATGCCGTGGTACTGGCACATCGTGATGGGCGGCTATGCCTTTGGCCTGGCCTTCATGGTGACCGAGCCGGTGTCGGGCGCCCATACCAACCTGGGGCGCTTCATATACGGCGCGCTGATCGGGTTCATGGTGGTGATGATCCGCGTGCTGAACCCCGCTTTCCCCGAAGGCATGATGCTGGCGATCCTGTTCGGCAACGTCTTCGCCCCGCTGATCGACCATTTCGTGGTGCAGGCCAATATCAAACGGAGGATGCGCCGCCATGTCCGAGCAGCCTGACATCTCCCCCCGCCCCGGCCTGATCCGTCGGTTCCTGAACCTGCCGACCGACTCGGTGCCGAAAACCGTGGCCGTGGCGGTGACGCTGTGCCTGGTGGCCTCGATGGTGGTGTCTGCCGCTGCGGTGACCCTGCGCCCGGTGCAGGAGGCCAACGCGCTGCGCAACAAGCTGGTCAACATCCTGCAGGTCGCGGGTGTCTATGATCCCGAAGTCGATGTGCTGGAGGCCTTCGAAGCCTTCGAGACGCATGTCCTTGACCTCGACACCGGCACCTTCACTGACCGCTTTGACCCGGCGACCTTCGACGATGCCGCCGCCGCCGAGAACCCCGAAACCTCTGTCGTGCTGACCGACGACCCGGCGGGCATCGGGCGGCAGGCGCGTTTCGTGTCGGTCTACGTGCTGCGCGATGTGGCGGGCGAGATCGACAAGGTGGTGCTTCCGATCCATGGCTACGGGCTGTGGTCGACGCTATATGGCTTCATTGCGGTCGAGGAAAACGGCAACGATATCTATGGCCTGCAATTCTACGATCATGCCGAGACCCCGGGCCTTGGCGCCGAGGTCGACAACCCGCGCTGGCGCGCGCTGTGGAACGGGCAACGCCTGTTCGGCGACGACGGTTCGCTGCAGATCACCGTGGGCCGCACCGCCCCTGCAGCCGGTGCCGACTACCATATCGACGGTCTGTCGGGGGCCACGCTGACCACGACGGGCGTCAACAATCTGGTGCGGTTCTGGATGGGTGAGACCGGCTATGCGCCCTTCCTCGAAAACCTCAGGTCGGGAGAGATGTGATGGCACAAACCCGCAAGGACATGCTGACCGACCCGCTGGTCGACAACAACCCGATCACCCTTCAGGTGCTCGGCATCTGTTCGGCGCTCGCGGTGACATCGTCGCTGCAGGTGTCCTTCGTGATGGCTTTGGCGGTGACGCTGGTGACGGCGTTCTCGTCGATGTTCATCTCGATGCTCAGGAACCACATCCCCGGCTCGATCCGGATCATCGTGCAGATGGTGATCATTGCCTCGCTGGTGATCGTGGTGGACCAGATCCTCAAGGCCTATGCCTACGAGATTTCCAAGACACTGTCGGTCTTCGTGGGGCTGATCATCACCAATTGCATCGTGATGGGCCGCGCCGAAGCGTTCGCGATGAAGAACCCCCCGGTGGCATCCTTCATCGACGGCATCGGCAACGGGATGGGCTATGGCCTGATCCTGATGCTGGTGGGCTTCGTGCGCGAATTGTTCGGCGCGGGCAGCCTGTTCGGCGTCACCATCCTGCAGACGGTCAACAATGGCGGCTGGTACGTGCCCAACGGGTTGCTGCTGCTGCCGCCCTCGGCCTTCTTCCTGATCGGCCTGATCATCTGGGCCTTCCGGTCGTGGAAGCCCGAACAGGTCGAAAAGCGTGAATACAAGATCCAGACGGTGGAGGCGCATTGATGGACGGCCTCATTTCCCTCGCCGTCAAGGCGATCTTCGTTGAAAACCTCGCGCTCAGCTTCTTCCTCGGGATGTGCACCTTCATCGCGGTGTCCAAGAAAATCTCGACCGCGATCGGGCTGGGTATCTCGGTGATGATCGTGCAGGCCATCACGGTGCCTGCCAACAACCTGATCCTGACCTATGTCCTTGCCCCGGGCGCGCTGGCCTGGGCGGGCTTTCCCGAGGTCGATCTGACCTTCCTCGGCCTGATCTCCTATATCGGGGTGATCGCGGCGCTGGTGCAGATCCTCGAGATGGTGCTCGATAAGTATTTCCCGCCGCTTTACAACGCCCTGGGCGTGTTCCTGCCGCTGATCACCGTGAATTGCGCGATCCTGGGCGGGTCACTGTTCATGGTGGAACGCGATTACAACTTCGCCGAGTCCATGACCTACGGCCTGTCCTCGGGTTTCGGATGGGCGCTGGCGATCACCGCGATGGCGGGGGTGCGCGAGAAACTGAAATACGCCGACATTCCCGACGGCCTGCAGGGTCTCGGGATCACCTTCATCACCGCCGGGCTGATGGCACTTGCCTTCATGTCCTTCTCCGGCGTGCGCCTCTGAGGGAGGGAGAGACATGGCAACCTTCGGACTAGGCGTCGTTCTTTTCACCATGATCGTGCTGATGCTGGTGGCGGTCATCATGGCCGCCCGGTCGAAACTGGTGTCGACCGGCAATGTCGAGATCACGATCAACGGCGAACGCACCATTTCGGTGCCTGCGGGCGGCAAACTGCTTCAGACGCTGGCGGCACAGAAACTGTTCGTGCCCTCTGCCTGCGGCGGCGGGGGAACCTGCGCGCAATGCCGGGTGCGCGTGCATGAGGGCGGCGGGTCGATCCTGCCGACCGAGGAAAGCCATATCACCAAGCGTGAGGCCGCCTGCGGCGACCGCCTGTCCTGCCAGGTGGCGGTCAAGCAGGACATGAAGATCGAGGTCCCCGAAGAGGTTTTCGGCGTCAAGAAATGGGACTGCACCGTCCGGTCGAACGACAATGTCGCCACATTCATCAAGGAACTGGTGCTGGAACTGCCCGAAGGCGAAGACGTCAATTTCCGCGCCGGGGGCTATATCCAGATCGAGGCACCCGCCCACCACGTGTCCTACAAGGATTTCGAGGTCGAGGACGAATACCGCCCCGATTGGGACAAGTTCAATCTGTGGCGCTACGAATCGACCGTGGGCGAGCCGCTGGAACGGGCCTATTCCATGGCCAATTACCCGGACGAGAAGGGCATCATCATGCTGAATGTCCGCGTGGCCTCGCCGCCACCCGGGGCGGATGGCATTCCGCCGGGCAAGATGTCGTCCTTCATCTTCAACCTCAAACCCGGCGACAAGGTCACCATCTCGGGCCCGTTCGGCGAATTCTTCGCCCGCGACACCCAGAAGGAGATGATCTTCATCGGCGGCGGCGCGGGTATGGCACCGATGCGCAGCCACATCTTCGATCAGCTCAAGCGGCTGGAAAACCGCGGTCGCAAGATCTCCTTCTGGTATGGCGCACGGTCCAAGCGCGAGATGTTCTATGTGCAGGATTTCGACCAGCTGGCCGAGGAGTTCGACAATTTCGAATGGCATGTCGCCCTGTCGGACGCCCTGCCCGAGGATGACTGGACGGGGTATACCGGGTTCATCCACAACGTCCTTTACGAGGAATACCTCAAGGATCACCCGGCGCCGGAAGATTGCGAATACTACATGTGCGGCCCGCCGATCATGAACCAGTCGGGCATCAACATGCTGCTCGAGCTTGGGGTCGACCGCGAGGACATCATGCTGGACGATTTCGGCGGCTGATCCGCCCTGTCCCTTACCAGACACCGCCCCGGCCGCTTCGGCCGGGGTTTTTCGTTGTCCGCCCCGATCACGACCGATCACGCAGGTTTGGGGTGAACATCCCGGGGGCCAGAGGCTAGAAGGCCCGGAACAGACCGACCAGTTGGAGGCCGCCCATGCCATCCCCCCTCGCCCGCCTCGCCGCCGCCGCCCTGATCGCAGCCGCCCCGGTCGCCCAGGCGCAAAGCCCCGACCCCGCCGACTGGTCCGGCGTGCTGGAAGAAGCCCGCGGCCAGACCGTATTCTGGCACGCCTGGGGCGGGTCGCCGACGGTGAATGATTTCATCGCCTGGGTGGGCGACGAAGTGCAGGACCGTTACGGCGTGACGCTGGAGCATGTGAAACTGACCGACACCGGCGAGGCGGTCAGCCGCGTGATCGCGGAACACGCCGCAGGGCAGGATACCGGCGGCGCGGTGGACCTGATCTGGATCAACGGCGAAAACTTCGCCGCCCTGCAATCGCGCGGCCTGCTGCAGGACCCTTGGGTGACCGAGCTTCCCAACTGGCGCTTCATCGACCCTGAAGCCAACCCGGCCACGGTCACCGATTTCACCCTGCCCACGAACGGGCAGGAGGCCCCCTGGGGCCTGGCGCAGGTGGTGTTTCCCTATGATGCCGCCCGCGTCGAAACCCCGCCGCGCAGCATGGCCGCGCTTCTGGACTGGGCGCGGGAGAACCCCGGCCGCTTCGCCTTTCCCCAGCCGCCCGATTTCCTGGGCCATACCTTCCTGAAACAGGCGCTGAGCGAACTTGCCCCCGACCCCGCCGCCCTGCAGGCCCCGGTCGATGATGCGACCTATGACGCCATCACCGCCCCGCTGTGGGATTTCATGGACGCCCTCACCCCGCATCTGTGGCGCGGCGGCGCGGCCTATCCCACGTCAGGCCCGCAGCTGTTCCAGTTGATGGCAGACGGGGAAATCGACATCGCCATCAGCTTCAGCCCCAACGAGGCCTCGAACCTGATTGCCAATGTCACCCTGCAGGACAGCGTGCGGACCTTCGTGATGGAGGCCGGATCGCTGGGCAATGCGAGCTTCGTGGCGATCCCCTACAATGCCAACGCCGCAGCCGGTGCGATGGTGGTGGCCGATTTCCTGATGTCGCCCGAGGCGCAGGCCGAAATGGCCAACCCCGAGGTTTGGGGCGTGGGCACCGTGCTGGCCATGGACCGTTTGAGCGCCGAGGACCGCGCCCGGTTCGACGACCTGCCCCTTGGCATCGCGACCCTGCCGGCCGAGGCGCTGGGCGCCATCCTGCCCGAGCCCCACCCCAGCTGGGTCGAACGGCTGGAGGCTGATTGGACCGCCCGCTACGGCACCGCGCAATAACCGGCGCGCAATGGGCGCCATGACCACCGCCGCACCCGTGCCCCGGTCGCTCTGGGCATGGGCGCCCGCGCTGACCGTTGCGGCGCTTATCGGACCGGTCGCGGCGGGGCTGATCGGCACGCTGGCTCCGGCGCTGGGACTGCACCCGACCCTTGGGGGCGCGGGCTTGAGCCTTGAGCCGTTCCGGGCGCTGATGGACTGGCCGGGCCTTGGTCGCGCGGTCTGGCTCAGCCTTTGGGTGGGTCTTGCATCAACGGCGCTTTCCCTGGCGATCGTGATCCTTATCGTCGCCGCCTGGCAGGGCACGCGCAGTCTTGCGCGGGTGGAACGGCTGTTGTCCCCGCTTCTGTCGGTGCCCCATGCCGCCGCGGCCCTCGGCCTCGCCTTCCTGATCGCGCCCTCCGGCTGGATCGCGCGGCTGATCTCTCCCTGGGCCACGGGCTGGGACCGCCCGCCCGACCTGCTGATCCTGCATGACCCGGGCGGCCTTGCCCTGATCGCGGGGCTTCTGACCAAGGAGGTGCCGTTCCTGATGCTTATGACGCTGGCCGCCCTGCCCCAGGCCGACGCAGCGGCGCGGATGCGGGTGGCGCGGGCCCTCGGGTACGGTCAGGTGACGGGATGGCTCAAAACCGTTCTGCCCGCGATCTATCGCCAGATCCGCCTGCCGATCTACGCGGTCCTGGCCTATGCGATGTCGACGGTGGACATGGCCGTCATCCTCGGGCCCACGACGCCACCGGTGCTGGCGGTGCAGGTCGTGGCCTGGATGCATGACCCCGACCTGTCGATGCGGTTCCAGGCGGCCGCCGGCGCGGTGCTGCAACTGGCACTGGTGATCGGGGCGCTGGCCCTGTGGCGGATATGCGAAATGTTCGGCAGCGCGGTGCTGACCCGCTGGCGCGGGAGTGGCGGACGGGGCAACCCGGCCCTCGAACGCCTGATCGCACGCGGTGCCCTTGGGCTTGGCGTGGCCCTGGCGGCAATGCTGATCGCCGGGCTTGCGGGGCTTGCCGCCTGGTCGGTGGCCGGGCTCTGGTCCTTTCCCGACCCCCTGCCCCACAGCCTGACCCTGCGAAGCTGGACACGAGCCGCACCGGGTCTTGCCGACCCGCTGCGCGAAACCCTGATCATCGGTGCGGTGGCGGCGGCGGTGTCGCTTGCTCTGGTGATCGCCTGTCTGGAAGCCGAACACAGGACCGGGCGGACCCCGTCGGACGCCGCGCGCTGGCTGCTCTATCTGCCGCTGATCGTGCCGCAGGTGGCATTCCTGACCGGGTTGCAGACGCTGGCCATCGGTGTCGGCCTGGATGGCGGGCGCGCTGCGGTGATCGCGGCCCATATCGTTTTCGTGCTGCCGTATGTCTTTCTGTCGCTGTCCGACCCCTGGCGCGCCTGGGACAGGCGGCAGGCCACGGTCGCCCACGCGCTTGGCGCAGGGCCGCTCAGGGTGCTTTGGGCCGTGCGCCTGCCGATGCTGCTCCAGCCGGTGCTGACGGCGGCGGCGGTGGGTTTCGCGGTGTCGGTCGGGCAATACCTGCCGACGCTGCTGGTGGGCGCCGGGCGGATCGAGACGCTGACGACCGAGGCGGTGGCGCTGTCCTCGGGCGGGGATCGGCGGATCGTGGGGGTCTATACACTGGTGCAATTCGTCGTGCTTGTGATCCCCTTTGCGGCGGCACTTCTGGTGCCGCGGCTTGTGCAGCGGAGGCGCGCGGACAATGGCTGAGGGCGGATTGATCCTCGACGCGCTTCGGGTCGCGCTGAACGGCAAGACCCTCGTCGCGCTCGACACGACGCTCGGCCCGGGCGAGGTTCTGACCGTGATGGGCCCCTCGGGCGCGGGCAAATCCACGCTTCTTGCAGCGCTGATCGGGCAATTGCCCCCGGCCTTCCGGATGTCGGGGCGGATCATCCTGAACGGGCGCGACATCACCGCCCTGCCGACCGAGGCGCGGCGGATGGGGCTGTTGTTCCAGGACGACGTGCTGTTCCCGCATCTGTCCGTGGGCGGCAACCTGGCCTTCGGCTTGCCCGCCCATATCCGGGGCCGCGCCGCGCGTATGGATCGCGTCCGGGCGGCCCTGGCCGATATCGGGCTGGCCGGGTTCGAAACCCGCGACCCAACCACCCTGTCGGGCGGACAGCGAGCCCGTGTGGCGCTGATGCGGATGCTGTTGTCCGAGCCCGAGGCGCTGCTGCTCGATGAGGCGTTTTCCAAGCTCGACATGGGGCTGCGCGCCCAGATCCGCAGCCTTGTCTTCGACACCGCCCGCGCGCGCGGCCTGCCAGTGGTGCAGGTCACCCATGACCGCGCCGATGCCGAGGCGGCAGGCGGGCGCGTGGTTGAGGTTTGAGGCCTGCCTCTGGCCCGCCTTGCATCCACCAAAAGACGCCAACCGTCGCGACGCACGCCAGGCCAGCGCACACGTCTCGAGCAGCCCCGCGCGCGGCGGGCCAGATCAACGACCTACAGCGACCAACGCGGCGCGACGGGCGGCAGGACATTTCAGGATAATGGTGCTGCTGGGGAGGATTGAACTCCCGACCTCACCCTTACCAAGGGTGCGCTCTACCACTGAGCTACAGCAGCATCCGGGGTCGGGGGGCATGCGCCCCGCGACGGTAGGCGGGGATTAGACGCTTCGCCCTGGTGGTGCAAGGGCAATCTGGACGCCTGCCGCCCCCCGGTGTAGACCCCGCCCATGGTGGAGCGACAGGACCCCAAACGCGGTGACAAACACGCGGGCGAGGCCCGCAAATCCACGCGCGAGGATCGGCTGAAGGCCGCGCTCAAGGCCAATATGGCCAAGCGAAAGGCGCAGGCCCGGGCCCGCGCAGGGGCCGAAGGGCACCCGGACAAGACAAAGACGACATAAGGCGAGGGGCTGGCAGGTGGATCGGATCGTGGTGACGGGCAATGGCCCCTTGAACGGGCAAATTCCCATTGCCGGGGCGAAAAACGCATGCCTCACGCTGATGCCCGCGACCCTGCTCAGCGATGAACCGCTGACCCTGACCAACGCGCCGCGGCTGTCCGATATCCGCACGATGTCGGACCTTCTGGCCTCGCTCGGGGCCGAGGTGACGGCGCTCAACGATGGCCGGGTGCTGGCGATGTCGTCGCATGGGCTGAACAACCTGACCGCCGATTACGATATCGTGCGCAAGATGCGCGCCTCGATCCTTGTGCTGGGCCCGCTTCTGGCGCGGATGGGCCGCGCCGTCGTGTCGCTGCCGGGGGGCTGCGCCATCGGGGCGAGGCCCGTTGACCTGCATCTCAAGGCGCTCGAGGCGATGGGTGCAACGCTCGACCTGCGCGACGGGTACGTCCATGCCGAGGCGCCGGGCGGGCTGAAGGGCGCAATGTTCGAGTTTCCCTTCGTCTCGGTGGGTGCCACGGAGAACGCGCTGATGGCGGCAACGCTGGCCAGGGGGACCACGGTTCTGAAGAACGCCGCACGAGAGCCCGAGATCGTGGACCTTGCCCAATGCCTGCAAAAGATGGGCGCGAAGATCACTGGCGAAGGCACCTCCGAGATCACCATTGAAGGGGTCGACCGGCTGCATGGCGCGACCCACCCCGTGGTGCCCGACCGGATCGAGCTTGGCACCTATATGCTGGCCCCCGCAATCGCGGGCGGGTCGGTGACGCTCATGGGCGGGCGGCTGGACCTGGTGGCGGCCTTTGCCGAAAAACTGCGGGCCACCGGCGTCGAGGTGACGGAAACGTCCGAGGGGCTGCAGGTGTCCCGGCCCAATGGGCGGGTCGATGCGGTCGATGTGACCACCGCCCCCTTCCCCGGCTTTCCCACCGATCTGCAGGCCCAGATGATGGCGCTGATGTGCACCGCCAGGGGCACCAGCGTTCTGGAGGAAAAGATCTTCGAAAACCGGTTCATGCATGCCCCTGAACTGATGCGGATGGGGGCGCGGATCGACGTGCAAGGCGGCACGGCGACCGTGACCGGGGTCGAGACGCTGAAGGGCGCGCCGGTGATGGCCACGGACCTGCGCGCCTCGGTCAGCCTGATCCTTGCCGGGCTGGCAGCGGAGGGCGACACCGTGGTCAGCCGGGTCTATCATCTGGATCGCGGCTATGAGCGGGTCGAGGAGAAACTGTCGGCCGTGGGCGCCCTGATCCGGCGGGAAAAAGACGATGGTTGAAGACGCACGGTTCGAGGATGGCGGCGAGGCGCCGGTCGCGCTGCGCGCGCTGGATGCCGAGGACCTCAAGGTCATCTCGACCCTTGTACAGGACGCGGTCTTTCCGATCTCGGAAATGACATGGGACCGGGGGCGGCGGCGCTTTGCCCTTTTGATCAACCGGTTCCGGTGGGAGGACGTCGATGGCCGCCACCGCCCTGAACGGGTGCAGTCGGTGCTGGTGATCGAGGACGTCCTGGCCGTGGCCAGCCAGGGCGTGGACCGGACCGAAGCGGACACCATCCTTTCGCTCCTCGCGCTGGACTGGGCGGAAGGTGAGGATGGCACCGGCAAGGTCACCCTGATCCTGGCCGGCGACGGTGCCGTGGCGGTGGAGGTGGAGGTCGAGGCGCTGGAGGTCACACTGAGGGATGTCACCCGCCCCTATGTCGCGCCTTCGGGGCAGGTTCCCCATCATTCGGAATGATCCTGCGTCGCATCGCGCCGGATGATTGGGCGGCGTTCCGCGCCATCCGCCTCGAGATGCTGACACAGGCGCCCGAGGCCTTCGCCTCCCGCGCTGAAGACTGGGCGAAGAAGACCAAGGCCGATATCCGCCGGTGGCTGACCGATATCCACATGATCGGCGCATGGAACGGGGATGACCTGATCGCCTGCGCCGGGTTTTTCCCGCAGCCCCATGCCCGCATGGCCCACCGCGCCAACGTGATCGCCGTCTATACCCGGCCCGCCCATCGCGGTGCGGGCCTTTCCGGGCACGTGATCGGGGCCGTCGCGCAGGCGGCACTGACCCGGGGTATCGACCAGCTCGAATTGCAGGTGCTGGCCGGTAATGCCCCCGCGATCGCCAGCTACCACAAGGCGGGTTTCGTCGTCTCAGGGACGATCCCCCGCGCGCTGAGGATCGACGGGGTGGATCACGACGACCACTTGATGGTGCGCGACCTGCGCGCCGATGCGGGCGCTTGAGGCCCGGACCCCGCCGGGCTACATCCGCGCGGATATGGGAAGGGACCCGTCGCGCGATGCCGCAGTTTTTGACCAGCACCGATCCGGAATTCGAGACCCGCTTCGCCGCGCTTCTGACGATGAAGCGCGAGGATGCGCCGGATGTGGATGCGGCCGTGGCGGCGATCATCGCCGATGTGCGGGTGCGCGGGGACAAGGCTGTAATCGAGCTGACGTCGAAATTCGACCGGCTTGACCTGACGCCCGGGACGCTGGCCTTCACCAAGGCCGAGATCGACGCGGCCATCGCCACGGTGCCCGCCGCAGAACGCGCGGCTTTGGAGGTCGCCGCAGACCGCATCCGCGCCTACCACGTCCGCCAGCGCCCCGACGATGCGCAATGGACCGACCCGGAGGGCGCAACACTGGGCTGGCGCTGGACTCCGGTCGAGGCGGCGGGGCTTTACGTGCCGGGCGGGCTTGCCTCCTACCCGTCATCCGTCCTGATGAACGCGATCCCGGCGCAGGTGGCGGGGGTGGACCGGCTGGTGATCACCGCACCGACGCCCGATGGTGCGGTCAACCCGCTGGTCCTGCTGGCGGCGCGCCTTTCGGGGGTCGAAACGATCTATCGCATCGGCGGGGCGCAGGCGATCGCGGCGCTGGCCTACGGCACCGAAACCATCGCGCCGGTCGACGTGATCACCGGGCCGGGCAATGCCTATGTGGCCGCCGCCAAGCGGCAGGTGTTCGGCCGGGTGGGGATCGACATGATCGCGGGGCCGTCCGAGATCCTTGTGATCGCGGATGCCGACAACGACCCCGACTGGATCGCCATCGACCTGCTCAGCCAGGCCGAACATGACGAAAGCGCACAGTCGATCCTGATCACCGATGATGCGGATTTCGGTCAGGCGGTGGCGGCGGCGGTGGACAAGCGCCTGCAAACCCTCGACCGCCGCGCCATCGCGGGCGCGTCCTGGCGCGATTTCGGGGCAATCATCACCGTGCGCGACATGGACGAGGCCGCACGCCTCAGCGACCGCATCGCCCCCGAACACCTGGAACTGTGCGTGGCCGACCCCGACGCGCTGGCCGCCCGTATCCGCCATGCCGGCGCGATTTTCCTCGGTGCGTGGACGCCCGAAGCCATAGGCGATTACGTGGGCGGGCCCAACCATGTTTTGCCCACCGCACGCTCGGCACGGTATGCAAGCGGTCTTTCCGTGCTCGATTTCATGAAACGGACCACGCTGGCCCGCATGACCCCTGCGGCGCTTGGCGCCATAGGCCCGGCGGCGGAGGTCTTGGCAGGGTCCGAAAGCCTGGAGGCGCATGGCCTGTCCGTGCGCGCCCGGCTTGACCGTTTGAACACCCGCGGCCCGGACAAGGCCGGAGACTGACCCATGCGCATCAGCCAGATCGACATCGACGACAGCGGCATGCCCGCCCCCACCCCCGAGATCGAACAGGAACGCCGGGTGGCGGTGTTCGACCTTCTGGAAGACAACAGTTTCACCCTGCCCGCCGAGGGCGCCGCCCCCGGCCCCTATCACCTGCGCCTTGGCATCGCGGACAAGCGGCTGGTGTTCGATGTCGACACCGAAACCGGCGACCCGGCCGCCGAGTTCCACCTGTCGCTCAGCCCGTTCCGGCAGGTGGTCAAGGATTACTGGCAGATCTGCGAAAGCTATTTCGACGCCGTGAAAAAGCTGCCGCCAAGCCAGATCGAAGCGATCGACATGGCCCGGCGCGGTATCCACAACGAAGGCGCGCGGGTGTTGCAGGAACGTCTGGAAGGCAAGGCCGAGATCGACACCGACACCGCCCGGCGCCTGTTCACCCTGATCTGCGTTCTGCATTACGGCGGGTGAGGCGTGGCAAAGGACTTTCCCCAATCGGTCCTGTTCTGCTGCGATTACAACGCCACCCGTTCCCCGATGGCCGAAGGGCTGATGAAAAAGTTCTACGGCCAGCGCGCCTATGTGCAATCGGCCGGGGTCAAGCACGACCTCGAGATCGACGGGTTCGCCGTGGCCGTCTGCGCCGAAATGGGCATCGCGCTCGACCGGCACCGGGTGCGCAGTTTCGACGAGATGGAGGAATGGGGCGATGACCTGTCGGGCTTTGACCTGGTCGTCGCGCTGTCCCCGGCAAGCCAGCGCAAGGTGCTGGACCTGACACGGCATTATCACCTCGATATCGAATACTGGCCGATCATGGACCCAACGGGCCTTGGTGAGACGCGCGAGGCCAAGCTTGCGTCCTATCGGCAGGCACGCGACCAGATCGTGGACCGGATGCTGAACCGGTTCGGCCCGGCGACGGAGAACGGAAATGACCACTGAAGACCTGATCGGGGCCTATTACGCGGCCTTCAACACGGGCAATGTGCAGGGGATGCTCGATTGCCTGTCGGGTGACGTGGCCCACCATGTCAACGAGGGTGCGGTGCGCGTGGGCAAGGACGCTTTCGCGGCGTTCTGCGCTCATATGGATCGCTGCTATGACGAGCACCTGACCGATATCGTGGTGATGGCCACGCCTGACGGCACCCGCGCGGCGGCCGAGTTCACGGTCAACGGCACCTACAAACAAACCGATGACGGGCTGCCGGAGGCGCGCGGCCAGACCTATACCCTGCCTGCAGGCGCGTTTTTCAGCGTGGCGGGGGGGCGGATTACCCGGGTCGTGACCTATTACAACCTCGCCGACTGGGTGCGGCAGGTCTCGGCATGACATTGACCTTTCGCGACTTTACCGGTCCGGGCATCGCACCCGTGCTGGATGACTTCGCCCGCCTGCGCATCGAGGTGTTCAGGGACTGGCCATACCTCTACGACGGCGATCTGGACTATGAACGCCGCTACCTGGCGGATTACGCACAAGGTGACACGATCCTTGTGGGCGCGTTCGACGGCGACCGGATGGTGGGGGCGGCGACGGGCATGCCGATGGCGCAGCACGCCGATGATTTCGCATCCTCCTTTGACGGATCGGGGATCGACCTGTCTGCGATATTCTATTGCGCGGAATCCCTGATCCTGCCGCAATGGCGCGGGCAGGGCGCGGGGCATGTGTTCTTTGACCGGCGCGAAGCGCATGCCCGCGCCCTCGGCTTCGGCACGGTCGCCTTCTGCGGCGTCATCCGGCCCGCGGATCACCCGATGCGGCCCGAGGGATACCGCCCGCTGGATGCGTTCTGGCGTGGGCGGGGCTATGCCCCCGTGCCCGGCGTCGTGGCGGAATTCGGCTGGACCGATATCGGTGAGACGGATGAAACGAAGAAACCGCTGCAATTCTGGATGAAGCAGTTATGAGGATCGCCGCCGTCCCCTATGCCTGCCGCCGCCGGTCCGGTTGGGTCGAACATGAGGCGGATATGCTGGCGCTGCTCGGCCCGGTTGAAGCCGACCTGATCGTGCTGCCCGAATACGCCGCGATGGACGCGGCGCTGATGTCGGACCCGCCGACCGGCACGGTGATGGAATGGCGCGACCGCGCCGCGCATCGCGCGCCGGACTGGGTGGCGCAGTGGCAGATGCTGGCGGCACGGCTCGGCGCATATGTGCTGGCGGGCTCAGGTCCTTGCAGGACTGAGGCGGGCGTGGTGAACCGGTGCTGGCTGATTGCGTCCTCGGGGGCGGTCACCCATCAGGACAAACTGATCCTGACCCCCTACGAACGCGATACGCTCGGCATGATCGGGGGCACCGGCCTCACGTTGGCCGACACGGCGCTTGGCCGCATCGCCATCCTGATCTGCTATGACGCGGAGTTTCCCCTGCTGGCCCGCAGCATGGCCGAGGAGGGGGCGGAGATCATCCTGATCCCCTCCTGCACCGACCTGCCCGCAGGCCAGACCCGCGTGCGCTAATCCGCCCGTGCCCGGGCGCTGGAAAACCAGATCGTCACCGTGCAGGCCCCGCTGATCGGGGCCGTGCCAGGCTGCGATATCATCGATGTCTCGACGGGCCGCGCGGGCATTTTCGCGCCGCCCGATCACGGGTTGCCGCCCGACGGTATCCTGGCGCAGGGGGGCACGGACGACCCCGCGCCGGTGACCTGGGACGGCGACCCGCGGGCCATCATCGCCGCCCGCAATGCCGCGCAGGTGTCGAATTTCGCCCATTGGCCCGAGCAGTCGGCGCATCGCGGTCCGCCCCGGATCGTCACCCTGACCTGATTTTCGCTTGAAACTTTAGGCATCTGACCGCATATCGCCCTCACCTGCGCTCAGGCAGGGGTGCAACTCAGGAGAGACCATGGCCAAGGAAGAAATGCTCGAATTCCCCGGCGTCGTGAAGGAACTCCTGCCGAATGCGACATTCCGGGTCGAGCTTGAGAACGGCCATGAGATCATCGCACATACGGCGGGAAAGATGCGCAAGAACCGGATCCGGGTTCTGGCCGGCGACAAGGTTCAGGTGGAAATGACCCCCTATGACCTGACCAAGGGCCGCATCAATTATCGCTTCAAGTAGCGCGAAGCCGACTGCTTCGCGGCTGTCCGGGTAAGCGCTTTGCCAGCGGCAAAAGCGGCCGTGATCCGATCGCGGGATAAGGCACCGATGCCCGACACGACGCCTCCCCTCATCCTCGGCTCCGGCAGCCCCAGGCGGCTGGAGCTTCTGGCGGTGCTCGGCATCACACCCGACGCCGTCACGCCCCCCGATATCGGCGAAGACCCGCACCCCGGCGAACTGCCGCGCGCCTATGTGGGCCGGATCGCGGCGGACAAGGTCGCGGCGGTCGAGGCTCCGGCGGGGGCCATCGTGTTATGCGCCGACACCACCGTGGCGCTCGGTCGCCGGATCATGGGCAAACCGGAAGATGAGGCGGCGGCGCGCACCTTTCTGACCCTTCTGTCGGGGCGGCGGCACCGGGTCTATACCGCGCTGGCCGTCAAACGCGACGGGCGCATCTGGACCCGTATCGTCGAAAGCCGCGTGCGCATGAAGCGCCTGTCCGAGACGGAACTGGCGGGATATCTCGCCACTGGCGACTGGCGCGGCAAGGCCGGCGGTTATTCGATCCAGGGACCGGCGGGGGCCTTCATCCCGTGGATTTCCGGCAGCCATTCCGCCATCGTCGGCCTGCCGCTGGCGGAAACCGCGCACCTGCTTGGCACGGCGGGCTACCCCGTCTGGGGGGCGCCATGAAGGGCCGGGTCATCCTGCTGGACACCATTGCCGGCCGCAAGGCCGCCGCCCTGATGGTCGACGGGCGGCTGGAGGACCTGCTGATCGACCCGCCGGACACGGCACCGCCCGCACCGGAAACGATCTTTCGCGCCGTGGCCGACCGCCCGATGAAGGGTCAAGGGGGGCTGACGCTGGCCCTGCCCGCCTCCGACAATGGGGACCGCGCTTTCCTGCGCCAGGCCAAGGGCATATCGCCGGGCACAGCGATGCTGGTGCAGGTCTCGGGCGTGGCGGAACCGGGAAAGGCCGTGCCGGTTACCCCGCGCCTTTTGTTCAAATCCCGCTATGCCATTGTCACACCACAGGCGCCGGGGCTGAACATTTCCCGCGCGATCAGGGATGATGCCGAACGCGACCGGCTGCTGGAAATCGCCCATGCCGCCATGGACGGCGCGGCGGACGGGCATGGCCTGATCCTGCGCAGTGCCGCCGAGGGCGTCGACGATGACGTGCTGACCGGAGATATCACCGCCATGCGCGACCTTGCGGCCGCCGTGACGGCGGATATGGCGGGAGGCCCAGAAAGCCTGCTGGACGCGCCTGATGCCCACCAGATCGCCTGGCGGGACTGGTCGCTGCCCGATCCGGACGAGGTGCTGGAGGAGGACGGCTGTTTCGACACCCACGGTGTGCTGGACGCGGTGGCCGAGGTGCTTTCCCCTGCTGTGGCATTGCCGGGCGGTGGATCCGCGATGATCGAACCCACCCGCGCGCTTGTGGCTGTCGATGTGAACACCGGCGCCGATACCTCGCTGGCGGCGGG
This sequence comes from Paracoccaceae bacterium, assembly GCA_024742455.1. Lineage (GTDB taxonomy): Bacteria > Pseudomonadota > Alphaproteobacteria > Rhodobacterales > Rhodobacteraceae > JANSYL01. The sequence continues at coordinate 525,754 of JANSYL010000001.1, forward strand.
GCTGAAGGCCAATATCGCGCTGGCCCGCGCCCTGCCCCGGCTGCTGCGGATCAAGGGGTTGGGCGGTCAGATCGTGCTCGACCTCGCCCCGATGCCCAAGAAAGACCGCCGCGCCTGGGAAACCACGCTGCGGCGCGCGGTAAAGGACGATGGGTCCGATATCGTTTTTGCCGGCTGGACGCCGCTTGGGAATTACGAGCTGCAGCGCAAACGCGACCGTTTCCCGCTCGCCGGCCTCTGGCCCCGTTAGCCGCCGAGGGCGGCCAGCAGCGCGGGCGACGGCTGCCCCGTGACGGCCAAACCCCGGTCGCGCTGGAGGGCCGAAATCGCGGCTTCCGTCCGCCGCCCGACCACGCCATCGGGCGTGCCGACATCATAGCCGAGGCGATTGAGCCGTGCCTGCAACTCGCGGCGCTGAGCCTGGGTCAGACCCGTGGCATCTGCCCCGAAATCGCCCTGCAACGGCCCGGCCCCGGCGATCCGGTCGGCCAGATAGCCAACCCCGATCGCGTAATTGGTGGATGGGTTGTAGCGACGGATCACGTTGAAGTTCTGATAAAGGATGAACCCCGGTCGCCCCGCCCCCGCCGGCGCATGGATCGCCGCAGGCCCATGATCGGGCACCGCGCCGCCGCCCGGCCGGGTGATCCCCGCCGCACGCCAGGTGCTGACGGGTTGCCGGTTGCGCCGATCCGCCTGCCCGGTGTCGAAACCGGGCGGGATCGCCACCTCCATCCCCCAGGGCGCGCCGGGCTGCCAGCCATAGCGGACCATGTAATTGGCCGTGGTGGCCAACCCGTCGGTCGGATCAGCCCCCCAGATATCGCGCCGCCCGTCACCGCGGAAATCGATCCCGTATTCCAGGAACACCGTCGGCAATTGCTGCGTATGCCCCATCGCCCCGGCCCAGGACCCCACCATGCGGTCGGGCGTGGTGTCGCCCGCCTGGATGATCTGCATCGCCCCAAGCAGTTGCGCCTCGAAGAACCGCCCGCGCCGGCCGTCAAATGCCAGCGTCGCGGTGGCCGAGATCACCGGGAAATCGCCAATTCGGGTGCCATAGCGGCTTTCGACGCCCCAGAAGGCAGCGAGGATTTCCGGCTGCACCCCGAACCGCGCCGAGACGGCCTCGAGGTTGTTTCGCTGCCGGGCATAGGCCTGACGGCCCTCGGCCACGTCATCCTCGGACGCGACGATGGCCAGGTAATCCTCGGTCGTACGGGTGAATTCCGTCTGGTTGCGGTCGCGCTCGATCACGCCGGGCAGAAAGCCCGCACGGCTGAGACCCCGGTCAAGCGTCTGCCCCGTGATCCCCTGCGCCACCGCCCGGCCCCGGAACCCGTCGAGCCAGGCATCGAAGGCCGGGTTCGCAACGGCGCGCGTTGCCTCGGGAGGCGTGCCGCCCCCGGTGGGCAGACAGGCCGACAGCCCGAGGGCCGAAGCGGATAGGATTGTGGCGCGTCGGGTCAGCATGGCGGTCTCCTGACGGTCCCGCGCGGTTGCCCGGAACGCTCTTTGCCCCTATCTGCCGCAGCCAGACCCAGATGATCCAGAGAATTCGATGCCCTGCCCGATTTGCGCGAAAGACCCCGATGCCCGCTATCGCCCCTTTTGCTCCCGCCGCTGTGCCGATGTGGACCTGGCGCGGTGGCTGAACGGGTCCTACGCGGTGCCGGGGGAGCCGGCCGAGAGCAGCGACAGCCCGGATCATGACCCCGACGCGCCGACCCGCCCCCACTGATGCGCGGTCCTGCGACAGGGGCGCAAAAAACGCGCCGATCCTCTGGACAGCCCCCCCGTTCCCGCCTAAGACGCAGCCCACCCAAGGCGAGCCAAAGCCTTACCCGTGCCCGGGTAGCTCAGGGGTAGAGCAGTGGATTGAAAATCCTCGTGTCGGTGGTTCGATTCCGCCCCCGGGCACCAATTTAATCAACAAAATCAATAATTTAACCATCGCACATTTTTACGAAATGTGTTGCACACTCATCGCACAGTTTTGTCATGCGTTGGTGCGGGTGATTTGCCGTGTTGAACACAGTGCTCACCAATACTGTGTTCAACACACTGTTTGAACACAGTTTTTGTAACACAGTCTCGAAACACAGTGTTTTGAAATGCTTGCACAAACACCCAGCATATCGAGTTAGGTCAGCTTGATTTTTGCGTTCGATGGTCAATCGGCGTCCATGAAATCCTACGAAAGCGGATTTTCGACGCGACGCACAGAACCCTCGAAGTGGGCGCCGGACTCAATCGCAATGACTTTGCGAATGATGTCGCCTTTAACCTGCGCAGTCGATGTCAGGCGCACCTTCAGACCGCGCACTGTGCCGATGACTTGTCCGGTGATGACAACGTCGTCAGCAATGATTTCGCCCTCGACGATGGCTTGTTGTCCTACCGTCAACAGGTGAGCACGGACATTGCCTTTGACTGTGCCTTCAAGCTGAATGTCGCCGGTACTGCTGAGATCGCCAATGATCGTCAGGTCTGCGGCAAGAAAAGACGGGCTCGGCTGGGGCTTGGGGGCTGGCACATTTATCTCTTGTGAAAAGGTCTCTTCTGTCGCGGCCGAAGCAGCGCCAGCCTCTGAGACATGAGCCACGCCGGTCTGTTTTGGACCAGGTTCATTGATTTGTGATTTGGAGAACATCGTGTGTGGCCCTTGCTTAGGATGTTGAGTTAAAAAAGCTGTCGTTTGCACGAGACACCAAAAGAAAGTGGTGGCGCCTCAGCGTGTGGCTGAAAATCATCATTCGCTTTTTCGCGAGAGCCTGTTCGGCACTTAGCGTCGTGTTTAGTGCTTCTCTCTCGAAAGCAGAATTATGAACTGTACGTTCTGTGCTTCAGCACCGAGCAAGCTCAAGATCGGACAACTAACATGCTTGAACCTAATCAAGAGGGAGGCTGTGAAGCGATATCTTATGGCAATACTGTTCCATCTAAAGTCTACGCTTGAGCCATAAGACGCATTGAAGCGTTGGATCTCCAGATATCGTCGTCAAGCCCCCCCTCCCCTGCCCCTGCACTTTCAGGCTGACATTGTGAACACGTGAACTTACTGTGCGATAAAGCGCGGAGAAACGCTCTATGGTCGCACTCAAACCGGACACACACGTGCTGCTGGACGGAGAGGTCAAGGTCTACAAGCGCCCTAACAGCAAGCGTTGGCAGGCAACCTTCAAGGTCAACGAGCACTGGGTGCGCATCAGCACCGGCAAACGCGATCTGGAAGAAGCCAAGACAGTCGCGCGCGAGCAGTACCTCGACTACAAGTTCCGCGCCAAACACGATCTGCCTGTTGTAACCAAACGCTTCGAAGACGTCGCAAAGCTGGCCGTCGCCGACATGCAGAAGCAGCTAGATGCGGGGGCCGGTCGCAAAGTCTACAAGGACTACATCAAGGCCATCGACAAGTACTTCATCCCATTCTTTGGCAAGACCTATATCACCAACATCGACCATGAGAAAATCTTGGCCTTCAATGCTTGGAGGGTGGCGCAGATTGGGCGCGAGCCCAAGGCATCGACGCTGAACACTCACAACTCTGCGATGAACAAGATCTATGATGAAGCTGTAGCTCGTGGATTTATTTCGCAGGGCAAGGTGCCTGTGCTTTCAAACAACGGCGAAGATGACCTGCCCCTTTTTTCAGGGCCACTCGTAAGTCGAGCTCGTTCTCCATTTGCGTGCCATCATTCGGCGGCGTGAGCAATGGGCGCAGGCGCGGAGCCATCACGTAGCTCAAGCGGCTGCGACCATTGCGTTTTGTCGAAGGGGCGCGCGGCCGCGAACTCCTCCGGTGTCTGGTACTTCAAGCTGCTGTGCGGTCGCTCCGTGTTGTAGTCGATCCTCCAGTCCTCGATGATCTCGCGGGCCTCGCCGATGCTGGTGAACCAATGCTGGTTCAGGCATTCCTCTCGGAACCGGCCATTGAAACTCTCGATGTAGGCGTTCTGCGTCGGCTTGCCCGGATCGATGAAATACAGCTGGACGCCGTGATCATCGGCCCATCCA
>JANSYL010000014.1 GCA_024742455.1 Paracoccaceae bacterium
TCGGAATTCTCACGCACGATCACCCAATCCAGATCGCCCGGGCCAACATCCCGCAATGGCGAGGTGACGCCCGGAATGATCTTGGTCGGGCGGACATTGGCATATTGGTCGAACCCCTGGCAGATCGGCAGCCGCAGCCCCCAGAGCGTGATATGGTCGGGCACGTCCGGCGCACCGACGGCGCCGAAATAGATGGCGTCGAAAGACCTGAGCTGGTCCAGCCCGTCTTCGGGCATCATGACGCCATGCGCCTTGTAATGGTCCGAGCCCCAATCGAACCGCGTCATCTCGAAACGGATCGTCCCGTCACGCTTTTCCAGGGCGCCCAGCACCTCGGCCCCTGCTTCGATGACTTCGGGTCCGATGCCATCGGCAGGGATCGCTGCAATCCGGTAGATTCTCAAGGTGAGTCCTTTGACTGGTCACCGGCCCGAGCTGCGCAGGCCGTCTCGGCGGGACAGTCGCAACTTGACGATGTTCCAGCAATGCGGCTGATATTATATAAAATGCTGCAATAATTCGGACATGCATGGAACTGCGACAACTCAAATGCCTGATCGCCGTCGCCGACACGCTTCATTTCGGCAAGGCGGCGCAGAGGATGGACATGCTTCCGGCCTCCTTCAGCCGCCAGATCAGGCTGCTCGAGGAAACACTGGGCACCAGGCTGCTGACCCGCACCACGCGGCACGTGTCCCTGACGGAGGCCGGGCGCAGCTTCGTGGAGGCGGCCCGCGACATCGTCGACCGGTCCGACAGGCTGGAGGCCTCGTTCCGGGACGCCGGGCAGGACCGCATGCGCATCCTCAGGATCGGCGCGATCGACAGCGCGGCTGCCGGGTTGATGCCCCGGGTTCTGCCACAGGTCCGCAAGGCCCACCCCGATATCGATATCGAACTGCTGGAACAGAAATCGATACACCTGCTGCCCCGGGTCCTGTCGGGCAGGCTGGATGCCGCGATCCTGCGCCCGACCGATGCCGCCGACCCGCGCCTGGCATTCCGGTTCCTGTTCCACGAGACCGCCGTTGTCGCGGTGCCCGATGGCCATGCGCTTGCGTCCCGGGCAGAAATCTCGGTGGAAGACATGGCCGATGAACCGCTTATCGTGCCCGACCGAAGCTCGCGCCCCCACAGCCATGACCTGACGATGAAGCTGTTCCTGCAATCCGGTTATACCGCGCGGGTGGCCCAGATCGCCGAGGAAAAGCAGACCATCGTCAGCCTTGTCGGAACCGGTATCGGCCTGGCCATCGTGCCGAAATGGGCGTCACGACTGGCCGTGGGCGGCGTCACCTTCGTGCCGCTGAAGCTGCCGCCGAACCTTGCACGCGACAAGCTGGCACTGTCGGTGGTGTGGCTGCGCGACACGCGCCACCCGGCCCGCGACGCGTTTCTCGAGGTGCTCGACGACAACCTGCGCCGGCTTGCGGCATCCGCCTGACGCGGGTCAGCGTTGGGTCAGCATGCCGTGTTGCCTGCGGGTCCCCGTGTTGCCCCGCCCTGGCATGTCTGACGCCGGCCCGTTCTGGACGCGACGCATCGGTTCGGAAATGTCGCCCTGCACCGGCGGTGCCGGCCTTCGGGGCAGACCCCGAAGACCGGCGTGCCGCGCGGCAGGGCCGCTGCAGGACGGATCACCCGGCCGGCACGACAACGCCATCCGATCGCCTGCCGAAATGGCGCCGGTTGAGATGGAAGACGAGGACGATCATCGCGATCTGGACCGCGACCGCGATTCCGGTCAGCGACCAGTAGGCCAGCCCGAACTTCGCGATCAGGTCCGCCGCGACCAGCCCCTTGTTGATCCAGAACTGCATCATCACGGTCAGCGCGACGCCGGGGCAGACCAGCGCATAGGCGCCGGGCGAGTTGCCCTCACCGGTCAGATAGGCCCGGGCATAGCCCTGTCGCCGCAGAACCAAGAGGCCCAGCGCAAGGAACACGCCCTGAACGGCCAGGATCGCCGTGGTCAGAAGCAGCGCATCGGCCACCCCGCCCTCGGCCCCGAAGGTGGTGTGCAGCCCGTGATCCTGGCGCAGGGTCATGATCCCGAGGATCGTCAGGATCGGCACCACGATCATCAGGGTCGGTGCGCTTTCGCGTGCGGTGCCGTGCTGCAACATCGACCCCAAGGCGATGACGGCCGCAACGGCGGCGTAAAGCGCGGCAATCGTGCCAAGCATCACCGACAGAACCAGCGAAACACCCACCGTCACGGGAACCGTGCTCATCGCGGCGGGGGCGGCCATGCCCACGGCGGTCATCGACAGCGCGAAAGCCGGCAGAAGCTGCGCGAAGGAATTGTTGGCGGTCACGTCGAACACGCCGCCGTCACTCAGCACACGGCCCAGAAAGGCGCCGATGCGCCGGAACGCGACCGTGGCGATGGCGGCGAAGGCCAGCATTGCAAGCGGGAACAGGTATTCCACCACGCCCCAAAGCCCCGGCACGAAGACAAGCCCCAGTATGAACCCGGCATTCACCGTCATCGCCAGCGCCAGAGGCATCGCCAGAAGCTGCGTTTCCGCGTTCGAGGCGACCAGCCGCGCGTAGGCGTCGGTTTTCCGGAACGCGGCCAACTGGCCGAGGTTCCAGACCAGAAGCCTTATGTTCAGCGCGGCAAAGCCCGCGATCCCGGTCACCGCCAGCACGATGGCCAGCCGGATCGACCAGCCGCCCGATGCGAAGGCGGCCATGATGTCCTCGAACACCGGGACGGGCTGGCCGGGATGGGGCACCCAGAACATCAGGAACATGAAAAAGGTCACCGCAAGCCCGCCCGCACCGAGCGAGGCGAGGAAGTAGAGCGGCGACCAGGTATCGGCGGGCCGTGAAACGGATGTGGTCATGGCGATTCTCCAAATTGCTGGAGGTCTCTTGCCATGCCGAAGGTTGCGCTGACGGTGACGAAATCACGTTCGGGGCGATTGCCGCGCCGTACGTCTTGCGCGGCGCCTCAGTCCCCGGCCGGGGCGAAAAGACCGGCATAGGCCTCGCGCAGGATGTTCTTCTGCACCTTGCCCATCGTGTTGCGCGGCAGCGCGTCGATCACGATCAGCTTTCGGGGATGTTTGAACCGGGCAAGGCGTGCCGCCGCGGCAGCGGCGATCGCGTCGAGATCAGGCGTGGCACCGGGCTCTGCCACGATCAGGCCAAGCACGGTTTCGCCGAAATCGGCATGGGGCACCCCGATCACCGCGCTTTCCAGCACGCCGGGCTGGTCGTCGAGCACCAGTTCGATTTCCTTGGGATAGATGTTGTAGCCGCCCGAGATGATCAGATCCTTGTTGCGACCGACGATGGTGACATAGCCGTCTTCGTCGATGTGCCCGAGATCGCCGGTGATGAAGAACCCGTCGTCGCGCAGTTCCGCGGCGGTCTTCTCGGGCATCTGCCAATAGCCCTTGAACACGTTCGGCCCCCGCACTTCGATCTGCCCGATCTCGCCCCCGGGCAGGGTTTCGCCGGTTTCGGGGTCGGTGATCTTCAGCTCCACCCCCGGCAGCGGCAGGCCCACGGTGCCGGCGCGCCTGTCCCCGTCATAGGGGTTCGAGGTGTTCATGTTGGTTTCCGTCATCCCGTATCGTTCAAGGATGCGGTGCCCGGTGCGCGCCTCGAAACGTTCGTGGGTTTCCGCCAGCATCGGCGCGCTGCCCGACACGAACAGCCGCATATGGGCCACCAGGTCGGCGGTGAACCGGTCGTCGTCAAGAAGCCTGGTGTAGAAGGTCGGCACCCCCATCATCGTGGTCGCCCCCGGCAGGCACGCGAGCATCGCGTCCAGGTCGAACTTGGGCAGGAAGATCATCGAACCGCCCGCCACCAGGGTGATGTTGGTGGCCACGAACAGGCCATGCGTGTGAAAGATGGGCAGCGCGTGCAGCAGCACGTCGCGGTCGGTGAAGCGCCAGTAATCCGCCAGGACGCGGGCGTTGGTCAGCAGGTTCTCCTGCGTCAGCATCGCGCCCTTCGAGCGCCCGGTGGTCCCCGAGGTATAAAGAAACGCGGCAAGGTCATCCGGGGCGCGAGTGACCGTGGCAAAGGTCTCTGCCTGCCCCTTTGCCGCCCCGGTCAGACTGCCCGAGCCATCGCCGTCCAGCGTTTCCACCATGGCGCCAAGGCGCTTGGCGACCGGGGTCAGCTTGTCGCGCGCAGGAGGGGAGCAGACCACCATCCGCGCGCCGCTGTTCTCGATGAAATAGGTCAGTTCATCGACGGTATAGGCGGTATTGAGCGGCAGGAAGATGACACCCGCCTGCGCGCAGGCGGCATAAAGCGCCAGCGCCTCGGGCGATTTTTCGACCTGCGCGGCCAGGCGATCGCCGGGCACAAGGCCGCGATCGACCAGAACATGCGCCATCCGCACGGCCAGCGCGAGGAAGCGGGCATAGGTCCATTCATCACCATCTACGGTTTTCAGAAACGTGGCGCTGCTGCCCGCATGGGCGCCGAACAGACTGTCATACAATGGGTTCGCCATCGACATCTCCTTCGCGCCTGCCATGTGGGCGGCCTGCGCCTCCGCGCCTTCAGGCGTCGTCGGCCGCCGTCACCTCATAGGCGGTCACGGGCTCGGCATAGCCTTTCAGCGGGATCGGATCGAGCGCCGTGAACCGTGCCGCGACACCGCCCGGCGCGGCGGCCTCCCGCACCGAGGTATTGACGAGGATCGCGCCCGCCTCGGCCTTGGAACACAGCCTCGCGGCCAGGTTCACGGTCGACCCCAGAACGGTGAAATCCATCCGGTCCTGCGCGCCCATGGCACCCAGAACCACCACGCCCGAGGCGATGCCGATGCCGATCTGCAGGTTCCAGTCGGGCCGTTCATCCAGAAGACCCTGCATCGCGGCCTGAATCTCAAGGCCCGAGGCGACGGCGCGCGCCTCCTTGCCATCCCCATCGAAAACCGCGACCAGCGCGTCGCCGATGAACTTGTCGATATCGCCGCCATGGGATTTGACGATCCGGGTCTGGGTGTCGAGATAGAGGTTCAGCATCTCGACCACCACCTCGGGCGGGACGCTTTCGGAAAACTCGGTATAGCCGCGGATATCTGTGAACAGCACCGCAAGGTCCCGCCGCGCGCCGCCCCGGGAAATGCCCTGTTCATCTGCGCGCTTGATCGCGTCGACAGTGCCCTGGCTGACGAATTTCATCAGTTCCAGACGTTCGTTGAGATCCCTGACCATCGCGTTGAACCGCTGGCCCAACTCGCCGATTTCGTCGCGGCCATGTTCGGGCACACGGGTCGCGGCGGAAAAATCACCCGAACCCACGGCAGCCGCCGCCTGCCCGATGCGCAGGATCGGGCGGGTCAGCCCCTGCGCGAAAAAGATCGCCCCGATCGTGGCGAAGAAAAACCCGAGCCCCGCGATGATCAGGATGCTGCGGGTCATGTCATCGACCACGGCATAGGCGCTTTCCTCGCTCAGCTCGGTCACCACCGCCCAGGGCATCGAAGACGGAAAGGCATAGGCGCTGAGCGTCGGTGTGCCATCCGCGGCCACATAGGGGCGCAGCGCGATGGCGCGCGCGGCCCCGTCGATCAGCGCCGCCGCCTCGGCCACGCTGTCGCGGGCCGACAGGTCGGGCGTGCCCTCGACCAGTTGCGCGGTTCCCGCGGCATCGACCAGAAAGATGTCACCACGCGCGTTAAACGGGTTGCGGTCGCGCAGGTTCAGGATCGTCGACATCTCGATGCGCGCCGACAGGATAACCGGACGCCCCGACAGCTGGTTGGCCAGTGGCAGCGCGATGGTGGCGACCCAGTCGCCCGTCCCCTCCATCCGTTCCACCACCGGACGGCCCATCAGCCCCTCCCGCGCCATCATCTGCAGATCGTTGAGCGGGGTGCGCAGCGCGCTGGCCGGATCGGCGACCCCCGCCGCCCGCAGTTCCGCGACATAATCCTGATCGGTGATCAGCACCGGAAGGTCAGACCCCGCGACCGTCAGCTGCAGCGCCTTCACATCGGGCAGTTCGGCAATGCCGAGCGTCAGCAGCGCGATCTTCTGCGGCACGTCCAGATCGGGGCTGTCGACGCCGTTCCGGATCACGCTGAGCGGCGCCAGGTACTGGCCCAGGATCGCATCATCGACATCAAGGGCGAACTGGCCCGCCACCGTGGTCAGTTCCTCATTGGCGGCGCTGATCAGCTCGTCCCGGGCGATCTGGATCAGGTTGACCGAGACCACGCCAAGCGGGACCAGCGCCAGGAGCGTGGCAAAGGCGAAGAACTTCGCACGCAACGGCAACCGTATGCCCCGGCGCCCCCTGCCCTGCCCGTTCGTCATCGGCTCAGCGCGCCAGCGCGGTGATCGTCGCGGTATCGGTGGACACGCCCGAGGGCAGGCCCGTGGCATCGCGCGCCGTCACCGTGACAGTATAGCTGCCCGGTTCAGCATAGCGATGCACCACCGTGGCCCCGCTGAGCGTGGTGCCATCGCCCATGTCCCAGGTGATCGACACACCCTGCCCGTCGGGGTCGCTGGCGGCAGAGGCATCGAAGACCAGAACGTCATGGGCCGCGCCCACGGGCACCTCGCGATCCGGGCCGGCATCGACGCTGGGCGCGCCGTTGACCAGAACCGCAACACTGTCGGTGCCGGTGTTGCAATCGATGGCCCCGCTGTCATCGGTCACCGTCAGGGTGGCGGTCACCGGGCCCGGGGTCGGGAAAGACCGGCTGACCGTCGCACCGTTCAGCGTGACCCCGTCCGAGAAGACCCATTCGAAACCGGTCAGCCCACCATCGAGATCGCCCGAACCGGTGGCGTCGAATACCACCTCGTCCCCCGGGTTGACGATCCGGTCGGGTCCGGCAATCGCCACGGGGGTGGCGTTGACACGGGCATAGGCCTCCTCGGTGCGGCGGCTATTGGGCAGGCCCGCACCGTCATCGAGGCTGAGCGTCACGGGGTAGAGCCCGGGCGCGGTGAAGACATGGGTGACCTCGGGCCCGGTGGCGGTGCCGCCATCGCCGAAATCCCAGCTTGCGGCGACATCCGCGCCGAAGCCCGAAGACCAATTGGTCACGGCACCGACACAGACGGCATCATCTGCCGCCAGCCCGGCCACGGGCGCGGGGTTGACCGCGATGGGCTGCACCACAGTTGTCCGGCTGTTGGACACGCCTGCATCATCGACCACGCTCAGCGTCACGTCATAGGCGCCCGGCGTTGTATAGACATGGGTGGCCGTCAGGCCGGTGCCGGTGGCACCATCGCCGAACTCCCACAGATAGGCGGTAATCGCGCCATCGGGATCCACGGCGCCGCCCGCGTCGAAGGTCACCGCCTCGCCGGTGGCGGCTGCGGCAGGCCCGTCAAAGGCCGCGAAGGGCGGCGCGTTGACGATCACCCGGCGATCCTGGGTCAGCACCCCGCACAGGGTGGACCCATCGGCAAGATCGACCTCGACGGTGACGATGTATTCGCCGGGGCTGTCGAAGGTGTGGGCGATCCGTTCCCCTTCATAGCTGGCGCCGTCCGAGATCGTCCAGTTGAGGCTGGCCCCGGTGGTATCGGCCCCGTCCAGCGTGACCGAGAACGCGCTTTCGACGCCCGCCGCAAGGATGTCCGGCGTCACGATGGCAAGCTCGGGCGCGGCATCGACCACGATGGTCATCTGATCGGTGTCGATCGGGCTGCACTGGCCCTGCGCCTCACCGGTGATGGTCAGGGTCACCGTGTAGTTGCCCGGTTCGGTATAGACATGGACAGGGGTTTCCCCCGACCCGGTGCCGCCATCGCCGAAGACCCAGTCGAAGGCGTTGACCGCACCATCCACATCGGTGGACCCGCTGCCGTCAAAGCGGATGTTCTGGTTGGTGCAGGCACGCAGATCCTCACCGGCATCGGCAATCGGGCCTTCCCGGACGATGGTGGCGATCCGGTCGATATCGACGCCGAGGTCGGAGCCGCTTTCGTCGCGCACGGTCAGGGTCACGGCATAGGTGCCCGGTTCCTCGTAGGTCTTGTTGGGGTTCACGAGGTCCGAGGTGGTGCCGTCCCCGAAATCCCACAGATAGCGCAACAGCCCGCCATCGGGGTCGAAGGACCCGGTGGCGTCGAACAGGATCGCATCGCCCGAACAGACATCGCGGTTGCCGCCCGCCACCGCCACGGGGGGCGCGTTGATCACGACGACCATCGCATCGGTCGCGGTGGCATTCGGCAGGCCGGTGCCGTCATTGACGGTCAGGGTCACCGGGTAGCTTCCCGGCCCCGGGAAGACATGGCGCGGCGTGCGACCCCTTACAGGGGCGCTGCCATCGCCGAAATCCCACGTGTAGATCAGGGTGTCGCCATCGGCATCGCTGGACCCGGTGCCGTCGAAATCCACGAACAGCACATCGGTGACCACGTCATCACCCGCCTCGGCCACCGGGGCATGGTTGATGCGCACCGTGATCTCGGTCAGGTCGGTGGCATTCAGCGCGCCCGAGGCGTCGACAACGGTCAGCTGCACGCCGACCACGCCTGCACTGTCGAAGCTGCGTTCGACGGTTGCACCGAAGACCGGTTCGGCCAGATCGTCGAAATCCCATCGGTAGGTTTCGATGCTGCCATCGGGGTCATAGGAATTGACGCCTGAGAAGATCACCGGCTGGCCCGGTTCCACCAACAGATCAGGACCAATCACCGCCACCGGCGGCGCGTTGACAGTGACCACCACCTCGTCGAAGGCCGAGGCCTGTCCGCCCTCGAAATCATCGCGCACCTCGAGCCCGATCCGGTAAAGACCGGGGTCCATGAACCGCGCCTCGACCGTTTCGCCGGTCAGGGTCTCGCCCCAGGGCAGGGTCCAGATCGCTTCGGAAATGTCGCCATCGGGATCGGCGGAGAAACGGGCATCCAGCGTCACCGGCTGGCCCGGTGTCACCGTCACATCCGGCCCGGCATCGGCCAGGGGCGTGGCGTTGATCGTCACCTGCATCCGGTCCTGCGCGATGTTGAGCGGCGCACCGGAATCGTCGCGCACCGTCAGCGTGACGTCATAGATGCCGGGCGCGCGGTAGGCATGGCTGACCTGCGCGCCGGTCGCGGTCGCGCCATCGCCGAAGGTCCATTCGTAGCTGGTGATCGTGCCGTCGGGATCGGCCGATCCGGTGCCGTCGAACCGGATGACGGACGCGGTCAGCGCCTGGTCCGGCCCGGCCTCGGACGCGGGCGGCGCGCTGACGATGACATCGCGGGTCACCGATTGGGTGGCGGTCGCCGTTCCGGACGTATCGGTCACGGTCAGGGTCACGGTCTGCACCCCGGCCTCCGCCCAGGCGTATTGCACGGTTTGCCCCGCGCCGAAGGATCCATCGCCGAAATCCCAGTCATAGCGCAGGATCGCGCCATCGGGATCGGTGGAGGCGGCCGCCGAAAGGGTCGTCACCTCACCCACCGCCACCGGGCGCGGCAACGGGTCGATCACCGGAACCGGCGGGGCGTTGACCGTCACGGTCAGGCTGTCCTGCGTGCTGGAGTTTTCGACACCCGCATCATCCAGAACGGTCAGCGTCACGGTATAGGTGCCCGGCGCCGCGTAGGCATGGGTCACCGCCGCCCCGTCCAGCACCGTGCCATCGCCCATGTCCCAGGCGAACTCGGTCAGCGCGCCGTCGATATCGGTGCTGCCCGATGCATCCAGCGCGATTGCCGTGCCGACAGTGGCGGATTGGTCCGGCCCGGCCTCGGCCACGGGCGGGGCGTTGACGGTCACCACGCGGGTGGCGACGGCGCTGTCACAGGGATGGCCGCTGTCATCGCTCACACGCAGATCGGCGCGGTAGATGCCGGGGATGGTGTAGGTATGGGTGGTTTCGATCCCCGATCCCTGCGCGCCATCGCCGAAATCCCATGCGAACCCGGTCAGAGGTGTATCGCTCGCTTCGGACCCGGCCGCGGAAAACGCCACCGGCACATCCGGGGCCACGGTGATATCGGCCCCGGCATCGGCGACGGGGGCATTGCGCACCGTCACCGGCAGGCGCAACCGGTTGCCGCGCGGTTGATCGGCATGGGTTTCGCGGATCGACAGGATCGTCTCATAGGTGCCGGGAGCGGCATAGGTATGGGTGGCGGCCATGGTGCTGGCGGCGGCGCCGTCGCCGAAATCCCACGCGTAGGTCATGGCCAGCGGATCCTCCGAGCCGGACCCGTCGAAAGCCATTCCGAGGCAGGTCGACAAGGGGGCCGCCACCGCATCGATGGCAGGCCGGTCGATGACGGGCGTGCGGGTGACCGGCAGGGTCAGCGGCAGGGGCGCGCCGTCGGCCCCGAAGGCCGACAGGGTCACGTCATTGGGCCGCTCGGCCCCGTCGAACAGCGTCAGCCGCACCTCGGGGTCGAGCAGGCGTAGGGTGTCCACCGCCCAATCGTCCTGGCCCGAGGCGCGCACCGGCACATCTTCGAAATCGCTTTGTAGGCTCAGATCGCCCCCGGCGGCATCGAAATTCTGCACCGTGATCGTGCCGTCCGCGGGGACGGACAGGCCGACGGAAACGGCATCGCCCTGCCCCGGCCAGCGCAGCGTGGGCGCGAAGGAAAACAGCTCCGCCCCCGCGACAGGCACATCGGCCGTGGCCTCGCGGCTCAGCCCGACACCGAAGACATTGCCGTCATCACCCGCCGCCCCGCGCACATCGAGCCGGAAATAGATGCGGTCGCCCACCGCTTCGCCATCCGCCGGGTCCAGTTCGGTCAGGGATACCCATTGCCCGTCCGCCCCGTCATCAAGACCATAGAACGTCTCGAAGATCAGGCTGCCCGGCGCGTCGATCGCGGCGTCCGGGTCGAAGGGCGCAGGCCGGTCGCCATCGCTCTGGCGTGCCGGGCGCGGCATGTCGGTGAACGCGCCCGCGCCGCCCCAGACCCGGTATTCCGTCGCCCCGTCGGCCCGGCCCGACAGCGTGTCATCGCCGCCGCCCAGATCAGGGTCGAAGACGCGCAGCACCACAGCGCCGTCGATATCCGCAGGCAACGAGATCACGACCCGTTCGATCTTGTCGATATCGCCGTCGCGGGTGTCGGCCGCAGGCCCGTAGACGATCGACAGCGCCTCGGTCTGGGCCAGCGCCGCGAGCGGCATGGCAACAAACCCGAGGCCGAGCGCGAGGGTCAGGATCGCGGTCTGGGGGCGGGCGGCGAGGGGCATGTGCAGTCCTTTCAAAACGACAGGGGCGGCATCAATCGGTCGGGGCGAAACGGGCGGTGTTTCCGGCATAATCGAAGACCTCCACCGAAATCAGGCGCGGCGTGACGCCCCGATCGGGCAAGGTGGCCTGGCACAGCGCCGTTGCCGGATCGCAGCGCAGGACACCGGCGGTGACCTCGCCGTCCAGCTCCAGCTCGAAACCGGCCACCGGGCGCAGGCCCAGATTGTCGCGGGCCTCGGCGGTCACGGTGATCAGCCCGTCATCGGACACGACAGTGGCGCGGGCAATCACCGGCGCCTCGCGGTCCTGCACGATGCTGATCTGGCGCAGGGTGACATTGCCCACGCGGTCACGGGCCACGAGGTCGAAGACGTTGCGCCCCGGGCCCAGCGGCAGGTCGATCGCAAACGCCCCGTCGGCGCCCAGCGGCACCGGGTCATCGCCGAGGCGCAAACTGTCGGCATCGGGCGCGGCACCGGTCACCGGCACGACCGACAGCGCGCTGGCCTGCGGCGGCGTGGTATCGAACAGGACATCGGGCGGCGTGGCGTCCCGAAGCACGGTGAACAGTCGTTGACCTTCGACCGCGCCGGCCGGCGAAAGCACCTCGAGCACATAATCGGTCCGGCTGTCGGTGGCCGGCACGCTCAGGGTGATCCGCCCGCCATCGGCAACAACCGCCGCCCCCACGGGCAACCCGGACGGATCGCTCAGCCTGACAGGCGCGCCGGGGGCAGCATCGGTCGTCGCCCGCAGGGCCAGATCGGCGGTCTGCGTCAGGATCGTGCCGTCATCGCCGCGCGGCAGGTCCGGGTCGAGCGTCAGGCTCGCCTCCTCATCGGGGCGATAGGTCACCTCGAGCACGCGTTGGGTTACATTGCCCACGGCGTCGGCGGCCTGCAGCGTGATCGTGTTGACCCCCTCGGCCAGCGTGACGGGTTGCATGAACCCGCCGGTCGCCGACACCGGCACGGCCGAACCGTTCAGCGTCAGTGCCGCGCCCGGCTCGGTTTCGCCCGCCACCTCGATCACCGCCTCGGTCAGCCGCGCGCCGTTTTGCGGGCGGCCAAGCGCCAGGAAGGGCGGCGTTGTGTCGGCGATCACCTCGAACCGGCGCGCCGTGCTCCAGGCTCCGGGCAGGCCGAACCCGTCAAGTGCGGCGATGCGCCAGACATAACGCCCCGGCGCAAGACCGGTCACCGTGAACCCGGTTTCGCGGATACCCCATTCCGAGATTTCCATCTCGTTGAACCCTTCGTCGCGGGCCACTTCCAGCCAGTACCCCGCCGAACTGTCCGGGCCGCTCCAGGCCAGCGCCACGCTGCCACCGAAGACCTGCGCTTCATCCTCGGGCGCGTTCAGAACCGCGCGGTCCAGCACGTCGGTGACCTGCGCGCTGCCATCCGCACCGACGATCGCCCCCTGGTTCTCGCCAAGCGCAACCACTCCGTCGCCGTCACCGATGACAAGGTTTTCGGAATCGTAATTGGCAAAGCGCGCGACATTATCCGCGCTCTGCACCCAGAAATCTGATGAATTGGTCTGCGTCGACAGACCCGCAACCTCGATCTCGAACTCGGACCGGTCCCCGATCTGGTTGAGAAGCGCATAGAAATCCCCCTCGACGAGGTTGACCGTGGTCACATCGCGCCCGGTCAGGGGGTCGGATCGCATGGTCTGGATCGTGGCGTTGGAATTGGGGTTCAGACGCAGGCGCGACAGGTCGCGGAACGTCACCTGTGCGGTCGAGGCCGACAGGGTGCGGACCCGTTCGAACTCCACCAGAACGTCCGAGATTTCACGGTTGCTCCACGCGGCCTCGGCCGGGGTGCGCCCCTCGACCGATCCGTGGATATCGGTCAAAAGCGCCTCGGCTGACCGGTCGCGCTGCGCCAGCGAGATGCCCAGTGCCTCGGTGGCGAAGGCCGTGGCGGTGCTCGACCGCTGAACCGAATTCGACCATTCGCCGTTCAGCCGCGCGGCCACCGCGGCCTCGTGATTCGCGATCGCGTTGCCGATTTCGAGCGGCGCGAAAAGTTGCGCCCCCTCGGCGGTCGCCTCCTGGATCGCGCCCAGCGCCGTGGCCAGCGCGCCATCGGCGGCCGCGACCTGTTCGACCGGCAGGCGCAGCGCAACGCCGGGCCGGATATCGGCGACCGACGCGATATCGTTGATCTCAAGGATGCGCGGCCACAGGTCCGGATCGTTCAGATAGGTCTCCGACAGGCCCCGCAGCGTATCGCCGGGCGCGACCACGACTTCGACCAGTGGGGCGGTCAGCGACTGCGCCCGCACTGCACCGCCGAAGGGCGCAGTCAGCGACAACATCAGGGCGAGGGTCAGCGTGCCGAGGGCAGCGCCCGTGCGGATCATCCGGCAAAAGATCATGATACGTGTTCCCAGGTCCGCTGACCCTCGCCGGAATCGGGTCGCGTTTCAAGAAAAACCATGTTCCGGGAATGGGTTGTTGCCCCGCAGGCCGCAGCCCGGGCCGCCTCAGTGCGCGACCAGAACCCAGACCAGGCCCAGATAGGTCAGCTGGTGCAGGAACTGGTCCGCACCGAACAGAACCCAGAACATCTTGTCGGCGGGCGTCAGGTTCTGCGGCTCGGTCACGCGCTGCTTGGCCCAGTCGATATGGTAATGGATCACGAACTCGGCCGCAGCCAGTGCCAGCACCATCAGCACCGGCAGGCCGAAGGGCACCAGCGCCACCATGGTCAGCCCGGCATGGATGCCCGCATGGGCCAGCCCGCCGGGATGGCCATAGATGCCCTTGTTGCGCACCATCCACGCCGATTGCAGCGCGTAATCGGCGATAAGGTGCTTGACCTGCAGGGCGGCAAGAAGGGCGAGAACGGTCAGGGGGGTCATGTTGCATCCCTCAGGGCCAGGGTGGTGCGGTTCAGCTTTTCGGCCAGGGCGGCGGCCATGACCTCATGCCAGGCGGCGGCCAGCGCCGGGTCGCGCCGGGCGACGGCGTCCAGCGTCCCGGGTGCCATGACATAGACGACCGAGGGGGCTTCGGCGACGACATCGGCGGTGCGGGGCAGGCCCGCATAGCTGGCGATCTCGCCCACAAAGGCTCCCGCCCGCATGCTGCGCACCCGGAACCGGCTGCCATCGGGGCGCTGTGCCAAGACCGCGACGCGGCCCTCGTCAACCAGGAACACCTCGCGCCCCTCGGCGCCCGCCTCGATCAGCGTCTCGCCCGGCGCAAGGTCACGCCGGTCCATCAGCGCCAGAAGATCGGAGGCGCGCGCAGCGTCGCGCACCAGCCCGGTCAGCGCGCTCAAGGCACCGCCGCTGCCCGGCGCGACCGAAGATGCCCCGGCATCGGACAACAGCGCCTCTTCCGCGGCCTCCAGCGCGGCATCGAGCGTTGCGCTGTGGTCGAAGGCGGTGCCCTGCGCGAAGAGGCCGCTGCCCTCCAGCCGGTCGAAAAGGTCCGGCGCGCAGGCGGCCACCACCACCGCCGTGCCCGCCTTGCCCGCGATGAAATCCAGCTTGCGCAACGCCTCGAGCGCAGTCGCATCGACGCCTTTCACGCGGCTGAAATCGAGGATCAGGCGATCCGGCTTGGGGTCGGCGGCCAGCACATGGCGGGCATGGCCCAGCAGGCGCGTGACCGAACCGAAGAACAGGAACCCCTCGACCACGGCGATGGCGACCCGGTGGCCCTCGCGGTCGAGATGGCGGGTCTGCGCCCCGCCCCGGTCCACCGCGCTGCGCATATCGGCAAGCGTCGCGGCGCGGCGGACGACGGGCAGTTGCGCATAGGTGAAGGCAAAGATGAGCGAGGCGGCGACAAAGCCCAGCGCCACGGCAGGCGCCATGCCGAAGATCAGCGCCACCGCGATGATACCAAGAACCAGCGCCTTGTCCCACAGCCCGCCCCGCAGATGCGAGCGGATCACCCAGCGATCCAGCGTGATCCAGGCCAGTTGCACCATCAGCCCGGCGGTGACGAAGACGGGCATCGCCGTCAGAACCTGCGGCAGAGCCAGAAGGACGGCCAGAAGCGTCGCGATGGCCGAGATCGGCACCAGCCGCCCCTGCCCGCCCAGTTCATGGGCCAGAACGGTGCTGCTGGTCGACAGGTAGGTGGCGGGCACACCGAACATGCCGCCGACGATATTGGTCGCCGCCAGGCTGCGCAGGAACCCGTCTGCCTCGATCTCGGACCGCGCGACAAGTTCGACGCCCGAGAAATCCAGAAGCGACCCCAGAACCGCCACCACGGCCGCCGAGATGATGGCAGGCAGCGCAAGGCCGACCAGCACCCAGTCGACCGACCCGATGAGGCCGGGACCCCACAGCGCCAGGGTCGCCCCCCAGTCGAACGTGCCGGACCCGCCCAGTTGCTGCGGCAGAAGGCCAAGATCGCGCAGGGCGTCGGGCGACAGGCCCAGCCCCGTCCCGGCCAGGTAGAACCCTGCGACCGACAGCGCCACGACCGCGATCGTGCCCAGCCCGCTGAACCGCCGGTAGGCAAGGATCGCGGCCAGCGCAAAGGCCAGGGTCAGCCCGATCCGCCAAAGCTCCGCCGCACCCGGGGCAGGCAGCGACCAGTCCAGAAGATCGCGGCCCGCAAGGCTGGCGGCGGTCGACAGGATCAACAGCACGGCCGTCCCGGAAAAATACCCCGCCAGCACCGTGGCGGGCATCAGCCGCGCCAGCCAGGCCAGGTCGAAGGCGGCGATCACGGCCATCGTCAGGCCGACCAGCAGCCCCGTCAGCGCGAGCACGGCGAAGGTCGTGGCAAGCGCCGTGGTCGCGTCGGCACCGGTGGCGACGGTGCCCGCGATGGTGAAGATGGTCGGCAACAGGACCGCCACCGGCGGGCTTTGCGCGATCAGAAACGCCAGCGACGGGGCAAAGCGGGTCACCACCCCGACCCCCAGCGCCAGGATCGAGACGACCAGGAACGCCGCCGTTCCCGGCACGACCCCGACCGACAACGCCCCTGCAAACACCAGCGCAGCCAGCGAGATCAGCCTCAGCGACAAGGTGATGCCGATGGCGCAGCCCGCCCCGACCGACCGCCATGGTCCTTCGCCGGCCCCTGCGGCCAACGTGTGGGAATGGGTCACCGTCATGCGGGTCGTGGCCTCGGTCCGGTCGGGTTTCGGTATTGATGCGCCCGGGTGCATCAGCGGCCGGGCGGCGGGCGCGACCCTGACCTGCGACCGCGAGTCGGGCAAGGGGGGGAATCCCGCAATCACCGGCCCGGCCCCGGCACCGAAAACAGTTTGCAAGCGACATCATGTTTGCGCAGGCTGTGCCCGGCATTGCCGCGATGCGTCCCGATGGGGCGCTGCGGATCTGGTAACAAGTAAGGGACGCCGCCCCGTGGACGTGATGACGCAAGCCATCGAAGGCTACCTGTTCTACGAAATCGCAGCCCTTCTGGTTCTTGCGGCCGGTGTCGGGTTTCTCGGGCTGATGCTGCGCCAGCCGCTGATCGTGAGCTTCATCGCGGTGGGCATCATCGCCGGACCCTCGGTGCTGGATATCGCGCGCTCGGACCAGCAGATCGACCTCTTGGCCGAACTGGGCATCGCGGTGCTGCTGTTTCTGGTTGGCCTCAAGCTCGATTTTCAACTGGTGCGCACACTTGGGCCGGTGGCTCTGGTGACGGGTCTTGGCCAGGTGGCTTTTACCACGGTCTTTGGCTTCCTGATCGGCCTGGCGCTCGGGCTGGATGCGCGCACGGCGCTTTACGTGGCCATCGCGCTTACATTTTCCTCGACCATCATCATCGTCAAGCTGCTGTCGGACAAGCGCGAGATCGACAGTCTGCACGGCCGCATCGCGTTGGGCTTTCTGATCGTGCAGGACATCGTGGTGGTGATCGCGATGATCGTGCTGTCGGCCATCGGCGTGGGCGGCGGCGATGATGCCGGGTTCGGCGACGTGGTGCTGGTGCTGGGCTACGGGCTGGCGATGCTGGGGTTTGTCGCGCTGTTTATCCGATACGTGGCCAACCCGCTTGTCGAACGGTTGAGCAGGGCGCCGGAATTGCTGGTCTCCTTCGCCATCGGCTGGGCGGCCTTGCTGGCCGCTGTCGGCCACTACCTGGGGTTCGGCAAGGAACTGGGCGGGCTGCTGGCCGGGGTCTCGCTCGCCTCGACGCCGTTTCGCGAGGCGATCGCGGCGCGGCTGTCTTCCTTGCGGGATTTCCTGCTGCTGTTCTTCTTCATCGCGCTCGGCGCGTCGCTCGACCTCAGCGTGCTTGGCGCCAGCGTGGGGCCGGCCATCGTGCTGTCGCTCTTCGTGCTGATCGGCAACCCGCTGATCGTGCTCGCGATCATGGGGGCGATGGGATACCGCAAGCGCACCGGGTTTCTGGCCGGGCTGACCGTGGCCCAGATCAGTGAGTTTTCGCTCATCTTCATGGCGATGGGGCTGGCCATCGGCCATGTCGCGGATGAGGCATTGGGGCTGGTGACGCTGGTGGGCCTCGTGACCATCGCGGTGTCCACCTACATGATCACCTATTCCCACTGGCTTTATGACCGGTTCGAGCCGGTCCTCGGCATCTTCGAACGCCGCCTTGTCGACACCCCGCGTGAGGACGCGCCCGAAAAACTGCGCGCCCATGACGTGATCCTGTTCGGGCTCGGCCGTTACGGGATGGGGATCGCGGCGGCGCTGAAGCAGGAGGGCTGGAACATTCTCGGCGTCGATTTCAGCCCCGACGCCGTGCGCGCAGCGCGCGCCGAAGGCTTCGACGTCGTCTTCGGCGATGCGACCGACCCCGATTTCCTGTCGCATCTGCCGCTTGGCCGGGCGAAATGGCTGGTGATGGCGGTGCCCGAACATGATACCGGGCTCACCCATGACGACCCGCGGTTTTCGCTCCTGCGCACGATGCGCGACCTTGGCTATCGCGGAAAGATCGCCGTCGCCGCGCACCGCGCCCCCACCGCCGAAACGCTCGCCGCGAACCGTGCCGATCTGGTTCTGATGCCCTATCGTGATGCCGCCTATGCCGCCGCCCGCCTGATCGTGACGGCAAGCGAGGCCCCGCCCGACCTTGCCGAAGATGGCAGCGGGCAAAAGGACCTGATCTCGTGACGCTCAGGCCCCGGCATATCCTGGCCGTTCTGAACCCCGACGCGCCGGGCCAGGCCCTGACGACCGCCGCAGACCTGGCCGATCGTCATGATGCGCGGCTGAGTGTTCTATGCGTCGTCGAACCGCCCCATGACCTGTCCATCGCCGCGCGCATGGCGGGCAAGGGTCCGGATGCCCTGCTGGCCGAGCTGACCGGCCAGACCCGCAAAGCCGCCGCCGCCATCATCGCCGACACGCTTCCGGGTCACGACCCCGACCTGGCCATCACCTCGGGCAAGGCGTTCATCGAGATCATCCGACACGTCACCGCCGAGGGCTGCGATTTCGTCGTCAAATCGGCCGAGCCCCTGTCAGGCCTCAGCCGGTTCCTGTTCGCCAGCACCGATCAGCACCTTCTGCGCAAATGCCCCTGCCCGGTCTGGCTGCAGACGCCGGGTGCCGGGCCAGCGCCCCGGCGCGTCATCGCCACGGTCGATCTGGACACCTGGGATGCCGATGAACCGGAAACCCTGACGCATCTCAACACCCGCGTGATCGACGCGGCCTGCGCCATCGGGGGGCCGGATGCCGAGGTGGCGGTGCTGCATGCCTGGGATGCGGTGGGCGAAGGCATGATCTGGGCCTTCGCAGGCAGCGGCGATGCCCGCGTCAATGCCGACCGCTATGTCAACGAGGTGATGGCCGCGCGGCAGGACGCGATGGAGAGGTTTCTGGCCCGGGCCCGCGCCTCCCATCCCGACGGCCCCCGTCTGGTGCCGCTCCTGGTGCGCGGCGCGCCGGAAACCGTGATCGAGGGGGCAACGCGCGACCCCGGCGGCGATGTCGTGGTGATGGGCACGGTGGCGCGCACCGGTCTAAGCGGGGTCTTCATCGGCAACACCGCCGAGAACATCATCAACTCGCTGGCCTGCCCGGTTCTGGCCGTCAAGCCGGACGGCTTCATCAGCCCCCTTCACCGCAGCTGAGCCGCTCTTGGCGCCGCGCGCAGGGTTGACTTCGCGGCCCCACTCTTCCACTCACCATGCACTGGTAAAAAAAGATTACCAATTCAATCGACGCCAAGCCACCGGGAGGGAGGGGTGCCATGGGTCTTCAGGATTGCCACAATTTTCAGGATTTCCGGAAACTGGCCAAGCGGCGCCTGCCCGGGCCGATCTTCCATTATATCGACGGCGCCGCCGACGACGAAATCACCTACCGCCGGAACACCAGTGCCTATGATGATGTGGACCTTGTCCCCTCGGTTCTGAACGGGGTGGCCGAGGTCGACATGTCGGTCGAGGTGATGGGTCAGAAGCTCGACATGCCGGTCTATTGCGCGCCCACGGCGCTGCAGCGGCTGTTCCACCACGAAGGCGAACGGGCCGTGGGCCGTGCCGCCACCAAATACGGCACCATGTTCGGGGTGTCCTCGCTGGCCACCGTAACGGTCGAGGACATTGCCAAGATCGCCCCCGGGCCGAAGATGTTCCAGTTCTACTTCCACAAGGACCGGGGCCTGAACGACGCGCTTCTCGAACGCGCGCGGGCGGCCAATTTCAACGTCATGGCGCTGACCGTCGACACGATCACCGGCGGCAACCGCGAACGCGACAAGCGCACCGGGTTCACCTCGCCGCCGAAACTGACACCATCCTCGATCCTCAGTTTCGCGACACATCCGATGTGGGCCTGGCACTGGTTCACCAAGGAAAAGTTCGACATGCCGCACCTGTCGGGCCACGTGACCGAGGGGACGAACGTGGCGGTGTCGGTGGGCGAATATTTCTCGACCATGCTGGACCAGTCGATGAACTGGAAGGACGCCGAGAAACTCTGTGCCCAGTGGAACGGCCAGTTCGCGCTGAAGGGCATCATGAGCGTCGAGGATGCGAAACGCGCCGTCGATATCGGCTGCACGGGCATCATGGTGTCGAACCATGGCGGCCGGCAGCTGGATGGCAGCCGCGCGCCCTTCGACCAGCTGGCCGAGATCTGTGACGCCGTGGGCGACAAGATCGACGTGATCTGCGAGGGCGGCATCCAGCGCGGCACCCATGTGCTCAAGGCGCTGAGCGTGGGGGCCAAGGCGTGTTCGGGCGGGCGGCTTTACCTTTATGCGCTGGCCGCCGCCGGTCAGGCGGGTGTGGAACGCGCGCTTGGCAACCTGCGCACCGAGATCGAGCGCGACATGAAGCTGATGGGCGTGACAAAGCTCGATCAGCTGTCCCGTGACAAGCTGCGCTGGCGCGATCCCGCGATGCAGGCCCATATGCAGCGTGGCGCCGCCGCCTGGGCGAACGCCGCCGAGTGACCGGCAGACGGCGCGGCGCTAGGGCGCGTTCCCGCCGCGTGGTTCGTCGCCGATACTGACCCCTCGGGCCGCCGCTGGCCCGAGGCCAGAGGACGAGTGCCATGCCCTTAGACGCCGCCGACCGGACCAACGCCGCGCTGATCGCCGACCTGAAATCCATCGTCGGCGCACGCCATGTCATCACCAACCCCAAGTCGATGGAACGGTTCTGCAAGGGCTACCGGTCGGGCGAAGGCCCCGCACTGGCCGTCGTGCGGCCCGGCACCTTGCTGGAACAATGGCGCGTGCTGCAAGCCATCGTCGCCGCCGACAAAATCGTCATCCTGCAGGCCGCCAATACCGGGCTGACCGAAGGCTCGACGCCGAACGGAACCTATGACCGCGACACCGTGATCCTGTCGACTACGCGGATGGACCGGTTGCAGGTCATACGCAACGGACGCCAGATCATCAGCTTTCCGGGGTCCACGCTGTTTGCGCTGGAAAAACTGCTCGACCCGCTCGGACGTCAGCCCCATTCGGTGATCGGGTCCTCCTGCATCGGCGCCTCGATCATCGGCGGGGTCTGCAACAATTCCGGCGGCGCCCTGATCGAACGGGGGCCGTCCTATACGGAACTGTCGCTTTACGCGCAGGTGACGGCCGAGGGGCGCGTGGAGCTGGTGAACCATCTGGGCATCGACCTGGGCGACGACCCCGAGACGATCCTGACGCGGCTGGAAGCCGGTGACTATACCGAGGCCGATGTGCTCGACACCAATGCCAAGGCGTCGGACACCGAATACCAGGCCCGCGTGCGCGCGGTGGATGAACCCACCCCCGCCAGGTTCAACGCCGACACGCGGCGGCTGCATGAATCCTCGGGCTGTGCGGGCAAGCTGGCGGTGTTCGCCGTGCGGCTCGACACCTACCCCAGGAATGACGCCGAACAGGTGTTCTATATCGGCACGCGCGACCCCGCCGTTCTGACGAAACTCCGCCGCGATATCCTGCGCGATTTCTCGACCCTGCCGGTTTCGGGCGAATACATGCATGCCGAGGCCTATGACATCTCGAAACGCTACGGCAAGGACACGCTGGTGATGATCGACAAGCTGGGCACCGACCGCCTGCCCGCGATCTTCGCCGTGAAGGGCTGGATCGACGCGCGGCTGAACAAGCTGCCGATCCTGCCGAAGAACATGGTCGACCGGGTGATGCAGGGGCTGAGCACCCTCTGGCCAAACGTGTTGCCCAAGCGGATGGAGGCGTTTCGCGACCGCTTCGATCATCACCTGATCCTGAAGATGCGCGATGACGGCATCGCCGAGGCCGAGGCCTATCTGGCAGGTGCGCTGGATGGTGAGACGGCGGATTGGTTCGCCTGCACCCCGCGCGAGGCCAAGATCGCGGGCCTGCACCGCTTTGCCGCCGCGGGGGCCGCAGTGCGGTACCAGGCCGTCAACACGCGCAAGGTGGCCGATATCCTCGCCCTCGACATCGCGCTCAGGCGCAATGACGCCGACTGGTTCGAGGTGCTGCCGGAGGACGTCGCGGCCGGGATTTCCCACAAGCTTTATTACGGGCATTTCTTCTGCCATGTCCTGCACCAGGATTACGTGGTGAAGGCGGGCGTGGACCCCAAGGCGCTGAAGGCGCGGATGCTGGAGATCCTCGATCAGCGCGGCGCGAAATACCCGGCCGAACACAATGTGGGTCACCTGTATGCCGCGGGCGACGGTCAGGCCGAATTCTTCCGGACCTGCGATCCGACCAACAGCCTGAACCCCGGCATCGGCAAGATGTCGAAGGCCAAGCATTACGCCTGACGCAGCCTTGCACCCCGGGCCGCTGCGCCGCAGTCTGACGCGGGAACCGGAAAAGGGGGGGGACATGGGCGACAAGCAACTCGATGCCGTCTATGCCGCGCGAACCACGCAGGAGGCCGAATCCGCCTATGACGCCTGGGCCAGCGATTACGACGCGGACCTGATGCGCATGGGCTACCGCCTGCCCTGGCATTTCGCGGCGGCGGTGCTGACGCATGTGCCGCGGGCCGGGCCGATCCTTGATGCCGGGTGCGGCACGGGGCTTCAGATGGAACCGCTGTACCTGATGGGCTGGCGCGGGGTGACCGGCGTGGACCTGTCCGAAGGGATGCTGAAGGTGGCAGGCGCCAAGGGGCTTTACGACGATCTGCAGAAAGTCGACCTCAGCCAGCCCCTGCCCTTCGACAGCGACCGTTTCGCGGCCTGTTTCTGCGTCGGCACCCTGACCCCGGGCCATGCCCCGATCGAGGCGCTTGATGAACTGATCCGCGTCACCCGGCCCGGCGGGCACCTTGTGTTTTCGCTGCGCCATGACGCAGGGCAATTGCCCCATTACCCCGAATATGTGGACCGGCTGGTTGGCATGGGCAGGATCGCGGAAACCTTTCGCAGCGCCACCTTCGCCACCATGCCGCTCGGCGAACCGGCCGTGCGCAATGCCGTTCATGTAATGGAGGTACAGCCATGACCCCTGCCGAAACCGACGTGATCCCAGTCCCCGATCCCGTGCGCCTGACGGTTCAGGGCGGCGGCAGCTTCCCGGTGCGCGAGGTCTATTGCATCGGCCGCAACTATGCCGATCACGCCCGCGAAATGGGCCACGACCCCGACCGCGAACCGCCGTTCTTCTTCCGCAAGGACCGCGAACACCTCGTGCCCGGCGGCGGCGACGTGCCCTACCCGCCTGCCACGACCGACCTGCATTACGAGGTGGAACTGGTGGTGGCCCTTGGCGCAGGGGGCGCGCACATGGACACGGCGCAGGCCGAGGCCGCGATCTGGGGCTATGCCGCAGGCATCGACCTGACCCGGCGCGACCTGCAGGGCCAGGCCAAGGACATGCGCCGCCCCTGGGACATGGGCAAGGGTTTTGCCGGGTCGGGGCCGGTGGGGGCGCTTGTGCCGGCGGGCGTGGCGGGCCTCACCGAGGCAACGCCGATCCGCCTGACCTGCGACGGGGCGGAGGTTCAGACCGGCACCATCGAGCAGATGATCTGGCCCGTGGCCGAGGCCATCGCCTATCTGTCCGGGCTTGTCGCGCTGCATCCCGGCGACCTGATCTTCACCGGCACACCCGCCGGTGTCGGCCCGGTGGCGCGCGGCCAGACCCTGGTGGCGGAGGTCGGCGGGCTGCCCGCCCTGACCGTGACGATGACCTGACGGGCGGCGCTTGACGCGGCCCGCCGATCCATCGCCTATGCCGCAACGGCCAAAGGGGGGACAGCCGGACATGGGGGACAACGCGCGTGACCGTGCCGCCGATGTGCTGGCGCGCAGGCTGTATCAGGCCGGGTGCCGCCATGCTTTCGGCCTGCCCGGGGGCGAGGTGCTGACCGTCATCGATGCGCTGGAACGGGCGGGGATCACCTTTCACCTGGCCCGTCATGAAAACGCCGCGGGCTTCATCGGTGAAGGCGTCCACCATGTCGATGGCGCGCCGGTAATCCTTGTGGCCACCGTTGGCCCGGGGGCGGTCAACGGCGTGAACGTGGTGGCCAATGCGGACCAGGACAGGGTGCCGATGATCGTGCTCACGGGCTGCGTCGATGCCCATGAGGCGGAAACCTATACCCACCAGGTTCTCGACCACCGCGCCGTTTTCGCGCCGATCACCAGGGCGACCTTTACCCTGACGGCGGAAGCGGCGGATGTGGTCGCCGACAAGGCGGTGATCGCCGCGACCGAGGGGCGATGCGGCCCGGTTCTGATCGACGTGCCGATTTCGGTGGCGGATGCGCCCGCGACGGACCGGGGCCGCAGGCGTGGCCCGATGGCGCGCGCGGTCCCCGCGCCCGGTGACCTCATCACCGCGCGGGACTGGCTGGCGGCGGCGGAACGTCCCCTGATCGTCGCCGGTCTCGACATCCTCTACGACGACAGCGCGGCGGACCTCGTGGCGCTGGCCGAAACACTCGGCGCACCGGTCATCACGACCTACAAGGCCAAGGGCGTCATCCCCGAGGATCACCCCCTGTCGCTTGGCGGGGCCGGCCTGTCGCCGCTGGCGGACACCCATCTGATGCCACTGGTCCGGCAGGCCGATGTCATCCTCGCCGCAGGCTATGACCCGATCGAGATGCGCACCGGCTGGCGCGCGCCCTGGGATGCGACGGCGCAAAAGGTCATCGACCTCGGTGCAACGGCCAACACCCAATACATGCACACCGCGACGCTGAACATCGTGGCCGACACCAGGGCGACGCTTGCGGCCCTTGCCGATGGGTTGGCCCCGCGCGCCACCTGGCCCGGCGGCGAACCGGCTTCGACCAAAGCCGCCCTCGCCCGCGCGTTTCCCGCCGACGCCGACTGGGGCGCGGCCGCCGTCATCGCCACGGCGCGCGCAACCCTGCCGCCGGACACCATCGCCACCGTCGACAGCGGCGCGCATCGTATCCTGCTTTCGCAGATGTGGGCCTGCCCCGCGCCGCGCACCCTGCTGCAATCCTCGGGGCTTTGCACCATGGGTTGCGCGGTGCCACTGGCCATCGGCGCGAAACTGGCCGCGCCCGACCGGCCCGTCGTGGGCTTTTCCGGCGATGCCGGGTTCCTGATGGTGGCAGGCGAACTGGCCACGGCCGCCGAATACGCGATCGCGCCGGTCTTCGTGGTGTTCGTCGACCGGTCCCTTGCCCTGATCGAATTGAAACAGCGCCAGCGCCAGATGCCCAATACCGGTGTCGATTTCGGCCAGCATGACTTCGCCGCGATCGGGCGCGCCTTTGGGGGGCATGGTGTCACCGTGCACACGCGCACGGACCTGCAGCAGGCGTTGACCACGGCGCTGGCCGCCGACAGGTTCACGGTGATCGCGGCCGAGATTCCCCGGCGCGACTATGATGGAAGGATCTGACCGATGGGCCCGCTTGCCGGTTTGAAAGTGCTCGACCTCAGCCGCATCCTGGCCGGTCCGACCTGCACACAGCTTCTGGGCGACCTGGGGGCAGAGGTCATCAAGATCGAAAACCCCAAAACCGGGGGCGACGACACCCGCACCTGGGGCCCGCCCTACGCGATGGGCACCGATGGCCAGCCCACAGATCTGGCCGCCTATTTCATGTCCGCCAACCGCAACAAGCTGTCGGTCGCCGCCGATCTGGCGAGCGAGGACGGCCAGGCCCTGATCCGGGAACTTGCCGCCCAGGCGGATGTGGTGATCGAGAATTTCAAACCCGGCGGACTGGTCAAATACGGGCTGGATGCCGAAACGCTGCTCACGGCGCATCCGGGCCTTGTCTATTGCTCGATCTCGGGCTTCGGACAGACCGGGCCGAACCGCGACAAACCCGGCTACGACCTGATGGCGCAGGGGTTCGGCGGGATCATGTCGCTGACCGGTGAACCCGAGGGTGAGCCGATGAAGGTCGGCGTCGGCATCGCCGATGTGATGTGCGGGATGTATGCCTGTGTCGGCATCCTGGCCGCGCTGCGCCACCGCGATGCGACCGGCGAGGGCCAGCACCTGGAACTGGCGCTGGTCGATGCGCAGATCGCCTGGCTGATCAATGAAGGGGTGAATTACCTGACCTCGGGCAAGACCCCGGTCCGGCGCGGCAACCAGCACCCCAATATCGTGCCCTACCAGGTCTTCGCCACCGCCGATGGCTATGTTCTGGTCGCGGTCGGAAATAACACCCAATACCAGCGGTTCTGCGGGTTCCTCGGGGCCGACCATCTGGCCACCGATGACCGTTTCGCCACCAACCCGGGCCGCGTCATGAACCGCGATGCCCTGATCCCGATGCTCGAGCCGCTTCTGGCGGCCCGCACCACCGATCAGGTCGTCGCCGGGCTGGAAGCGGTCAAGGTGCCCGTGGGCCCGGTGCAGACGCTTGACCGGGTCTTTGCCTCGGACCAGGTCGCGGCGCGCGAGATGAAGATCGAGATGCCGAGGGACGATGTGGATGGCGGCCGGGTCGGGCTGATCGGCAATCCGCTGAAATTCTCGAAGACACCGGTCACCTACCGCCACGCCCCGCCCCGGTTCGGGCAGGACACGGACGCGGTCATCGCCCGGCTGCGCGGCAAGCCCGACGCCTGACGCGCCGCTCACGATCCCGTCAATCACCGCAGTGTGAGATGCACCCGCGCGCCCGCACCCTTATGGCGCGGGGGAATAAGGCGCCGCGGGCGCATCCCCTGGGGCTGGTCCACGGATGCGTGCGCCGCCCGAGGAACGGGCGATCTGCGCGCAAAACCGCCGTCTCGCGGCACATCGCCGGGGTGCTGGATCACCGATCTGCGCGCCGCAGCTTGACGTCCATGCTGCACTGCGGCACTGCAAAACAGGTCGTCCGGCCACCGAAAGGACCCACGCCGCATGAGCGTTGCATCCACCAATGACATCCCGGCCGGAGAAGCGGCACCGGCACGCGCCCCCGCCGCACCGATGACGCGCACCCGCGACCCGCGGCTCGATTTCTTTCGCGGCATCGCGATGATCATCATCCTATTCGCGCACACGCCGGGCAATTTCTTCACCTCGTGGATCCCGGCCCGGTGGGGATTTTCGGATGCCACCGAGATGTTCGTGTTCTGCTCGGGCATGGCCTCGGCGCTGGCCTTCGGCAATGCCTTCGACCGCGCGGGCTGGCCGCTTGGCACCGCGCGGGTGGGCTTTCGCGTCTGGCAGGTCTACTGGGCCCATATCGGCATGTTCTTCGTCATCGCCTGCCTCATGGCGGCATTGAACGCGACCGGCTGGTTCGAGCGCGATTATGTCGGTCAGCTGAACCTTTACCCCTTCTTCGAGGACCCGCTGACCCAGATCGTGGGGCTGATGACGCTGACCTATGTGCCCAATTATTTCGATATCCTGCCGATGTATCTGGTGATCCTGGCGATGATGCCGCTGGTGATGGCCCTTGCGCGCATCGACATCCGGCTGGTGGCGCTGGTGTCGGTCACGGTCTGGATCTTCGCGCAAGGCGCGCTTCTGGATGCGTTCGGCCTCGGTCATCTGCACCTGTCGCTTCCGGCCGAGCCGTTTTCGGACCGGCAATGGTTCTTCAACCCTTTCGGCTGGCAACTGGTGTTCTTCACCGGCTTCGCCTTCATCCGCGGCTGGATCCCCGCGCCGCCGATCAGGACATGGCTGGTGGTGCTGGCCGCGGCCATCGTGATCCTGAACATCCCCTTCAGCCATATCGGCATCCGTGCCATCGAACGGGAATGGTTCGGCCTGGTCTTCGAGGGCAACCCGATCATCGACTGGCGGCTGGAAAACCGTGGCTGGTTCACCAAATCCGATTTCGGCATCCTGCGTTTCGTCCAGTTCCTGGCGCTGGCCTATCTGGGCTATGCTGCCTCGGGCGTGGCCGGGCGCAACCTGATGCCTGCAGGCGCGCGCCTGGCCGGTCGCATCTGGGGCGTCGTGGTCGCGCAGGTCAGCAAGATCGGCCAGCAATCCCTGGCGGTGTTCCTGTTCTCGATGGTTCTGGCGCGCATCCTGGGCGTCGTCTACGACGTGACAGGCCGCACCACCTGGACCGAGGTGATCGTGGGCAACCTGATCGGGGTGGGCCTGCTCTTGGTCTGCGCCTATGTCTGCGGCTGGTTCAAAAGCCATCCGTGGCGGGTGAAGACCCCCGCCACCGCTCAGCCCCGGCCATAGATTGGCAGGCCCCGGGCGATCCAGCCGGGGCCCGCAGCCGAGCCGAGCATCCCCTCGGACACATCGAGGATACCGGTCAGCCCCGCGGCCGTCAGCTGATTGGCCAGCCGCGCCGACCGGACACCGCGCGCGCAGATCAGCGCGATGGGCCGGTCCGGGGCCGTGGCCTGTATCTCCCGCAGCCGGTCGGTGAAATCCGCGCGACGCATGTCGAGCTGCACCGCCCCTTCGGGCGATCCGGTGGCGCGCCATTCCTCGGGGCGGCGGATATCGACAAGGATCATCTCATCCGCGGCCACCTGCCGGTGCGCGGCATCTGCAGGCAGGACGCCGCCGGCAACATCCGGGGTCAGCGCGGCATATAGGCCCGTCTGACCGCCC
Organism: Paracoccaceae bacterium; assembly: GCA_024742455.1. Taxonomy (GTDB): domain Bacteria; phylum Pseudomonadota; class Alphaproteobacteria; order Rhodobacterales; family Rhodobacteraceae; genus JANSYL01. The sequence goes on from JANSYL010000014.1 coordinate 28,545, forward strand.
ATGCCGACCCAGCCCAGGGCGCCCGCCGCGACCGTCAGGCCACCGATCATCAGAATGCGTCGTGTGCTGCCATGCTGCATGGCGATCCCATAGCGCAGATGCCCGATCAATGCGACGCCCATCCGACCCCGGCACCGTCACCTTTGGGTGACCCGCCGCACCTTGCCCCCCTCGTCCCCGCGCCGGTCCTGCGCTAGGCTGCACCAATCCTGCCGCGGCCAAGGAAGGGCCGATGTCCCTGATCGTGTTCACCGACCTCGACGGCACCCTGCTGGACCACGCCACCTACAGCCATGCCGCCGCCGCCCCTGCGCTGGACGCCCTGAAACGGCATGACATCCCCCTGATCCTGGCCACCAGCAAGACCGCGGCCGAGGTGGCCGACCTGCATGCCGATCTGGACCTTTCCACCCCCGCCATCGTGGAAAACGGTGCGGGCCTCTACCGCCCCGGCGACACCGATGGCGAGGCCGGGGACTACACGCGCCTGCGGGCCGCGCTCGCCGATCTGCGCCCCGGCCCCGCCGAGGCCTTCCTGGGTTTTGGCGATATCGGGCCGGAGGGCGTGGCCCGGGCCACCGGCCTGTCCCCCGGGGCGGCGATGCGCGCCGCCGCGCGCCGGTTTTCCGAACCGGGGCTTTGGCAGGGCGACACGGCGGGTCTTGGTGCCTTTGTTGCCGCGCTCGATACGCGCGGGATCACGGCACGGCAGGGCGGGCGGTTCCTGACCCTGTCCTTCGGCGCGACCAAGGCCGCGCGCATGGCCAGGATCATGGCCGAGCTTGGCCGCGACACCGCCATCGCGCTTGGCGATGCGCCCAATGACGCCGAAATGCTGGAAGCCGCCGATCACGGTGTCATCATCCGCAACGATCACGGCGCGCCGGTGCCCGCGCTGCCGGGCGAGTCGCTTGGGCGCATCCACCGCACCACCCTGCCCGGTCCTGCCGGTTGGAACGAAGCCATTCTTGGGCTACTGACCGAACGGGGCTACCAGTAACAGAGCCGCCAGCAACGGGGCGCGCATGACCGATTTCCACCAGAACGGCAATATCGCCCAGTTCCACAACCTTCGCACCCGCCCGCTGGAGGAACTGGAATACGAGCTGGAAACCTACGCCCAGACCCGCAAGATCAGCCTGATCCTGCCGGCGCTGTTTTCAGAACTGGAAGGCCCCGCGCTCAGACACATCATCACCGAGCTCGGCAAGGTGCGCTATCTGCACAGGGTGGTCATCGGCCTGGACCGCGCCGACGAGGATCAGTTCCGGCGTGCGCGCGATTTCTTTTCGGTGCTGCCGCATACCCATGCAGTGATCTGGAATGACGGCCCGCGCCTGTCCAATATCGACGCCCGGCTCGAGGCGGTGGGGCTTGGGCCCCACGAGCTGGGCAAGGGCAAGAATGTCTGGACCGCGATCGGCTACCTGATCGGCTGCGCCGACAGCGCGGTGGTCGCGCTGCATGATTGCGACATCACCACCTATGACCGGGGCATGCTGGCGCGCCTTCTCTATCCCGTGGCGCATCCGGGGTTTTCCTACAAGCTGTCGAAAGGGTTCTATGCCCGGGTCGGCGACGGCAAGATGAACGGGCGTGTCGCCCGCCTGCTGGTCAGCCCGCTGCTCATTGCGCTGAAAAAGACCATGGGCGACAGCGATTACATCGATTTCCTGCGCGCCTTCCGCTATCCGCTCTCGGGCGAGATGGCGATGCGCGCGGCGCTTTTGCCCGACCTGCGCATCCCGTCGGACTGGGGGCTGGAAATCGGGGTCCTGTCCGAGGCCTGGCGCAACCTTGGCCGCAATGAAACCTGCCAGGTCGAGATCGCCGATGCCTATGACCACAAGCACCAGGTGGTCAGCCAGGAGGACGCCTCGACCGGGCTGAACCGGATGTCGATGGATATCTGCAAGGCCGTGTTCCGCAAGATGGCCGCAGAGGGCACGGTGTTCTCGATGAACGTGTTCCGCGCGCTCAAGGCCACCTATTACCGCCGCGCGCTGGACCTGCTCGAAGTCTATGACAATGACGCCACCATGAACGGTGTGCGGATCGATCGCCATGTCGAGGAACAGACCATCGAGCTGTTTGCCGAAAACATCATGCGCGCCGGCCAGAGCTTCATGGACAATCCGCATGAAACCCCGTTCATCCCGAACTGGAACCGTGTCCATGCCGCCGACCCGCAGATCATCGGTGACCTGCGCGCAGCGGTCGCCGCAGATGCCGAGGATTACCCCGCGGTCCCGTTCTGACAGTCAGGCGCGGAAATTGGTGATCCAGCGGCACTGATAGGGCGCCAGCGTCAAACTGTCGGACCCGGCGGCCAGCGCCTCATCCGTCAGCAGGTCGAACCAGTCCTCATCGGCGATCAGGTTCAGCGCATCACGCGGCAGGTCCACGGTGTCGGCGCTGACATTGTGCAGCGCAAAGATCGATTGCCGCCGGTCATGCGATTGCCGCCAGACCCCGAACACCCGGTCATCGAGCGACAGGGTGAATTGCGTGGCATTGGGGTGAAAGGCGGGCTGACGCGCACGGCGGCGCAACCGGTCCGAAATCGCTGTCAATGCGCGGGCCTGCGGGGTCTCGGGGTCGTCCAGCCGCGCGATCAGATCGGGGTAGTGCCAGCGGTGCCGGTTGATGGCGCGGTTCATGCCGCGCCGCACCACGCCGTCATGGTCGTTCTCGGTCGCCAGAACCGAATGGATGTAGAAGGCGGGCACCCCTTCAAGCGACATTACGATGGTCTGCGAGGCCAAGAACCGGTCGAAATGCAGATCGTCGCCCGCCCCGTCAAAGCTTTTGGCCATCGCCGGGTAGAAGCCGCAATTGATCTCATAGACCTGTTCGCCCCCCTCGCGGCTGGTGCGCATCGATACCAGCCCGCCGATGGATTTGACGGTTTCGATCACGCGGTCGATCTCGGCCTCGGGCAAAAGCCCCTCGACCGGGCGCATCCCGATCCCGTCATGGCTGGCCGAGAAATTCAGATAGGTGCAGCCCGGCGGCGCGGGCGGCATCGCCGCCTGCCAGCCCCTCAGATACCGGGCCGAACCGGACAGCATCGCGTGCAGGATCAGAGGCGGCAGCGGGAAATTATAGATCGCATGCGCCTCGTTCGACTGGCCGAAATAGCTCAGGTTCTCGGCCTTGGGCACGTTGGTTTCGGTCAGAAGGATGACCGTTTCCTCGGCATAGTCGGCCAGCAGGCGCAAAAGCTGGATGATCGCATGGGTCTGCGGCATGTGGATCGAGGGCGTGCCGACCTCTTTCCACAGGAACGCCACCGCATCCAGCCGCAGGATGCGCACACCCTGGTCGACATGGAACCGCACGATCCGCAGGATCTCCAGCAGCACCTCGGGATTGGCATAGTTCAGGTCGATCTGGTCATGGCTGAAGGTACACCAGACATGGCGCGGGCCGCGGCTGGTTTCCACCTGTTGCAGCAGGGGCGTCGTGCGCGGGCGTACCACCGCACCCAGGTCATCCCCGGGGCGGGCTTCGAAAAAGAATGCGTCATGGGGTGCCTGCCCCTGGCGGTAGGCATTGAACCAGGCGCTCTGGCTCGAGACATGGTTCAGCACGAGATCGGACATCAGGTAGAACCCTGACCCGATCCGCGCGATATCGGGCCAGTCGCCCAGCGCCGGATCGACCTTGCGGAAATCGGTCACCGCGAACCCGTCATCCGAGGTATAGGGAAAGAAGGGCAGGATATGGACCGAATTCACCACGTCCTGCATCCGGTCGAGCAGGAAATCATGCAGCAGATCGAGCGGCTTGTGCGACCCGTCAAGCAGCGAATTGCCATAGGTGATCAGCACCGCATCCTCGGGCGACCACAGCGCGTGCGAGGGCGCGCGCGGGGTCTGGCGCGGCTTGCCCCCGGGCCAGAACGCGCCGATCACAGCATCGGTCAGACCGGCCACATCCTCGGCCGGGTAGATGCGGTTGAGCAGGGTGGAAATCTGGTCGTTCAGGGACAGTGTCATCGAAATGACATTGAGCAGGTCACGCCGGTAACGGCAATCCGAAAGGCCGCAGGCACCTGCCTGCAGCACCGCCCGCGTCGGGCCACATGCGCCCAACGCACGAAAAACGGTCACGCATTGGACCGAAGACGGTCCACCGCCCCGATTGATCACGCCGATCCGGATATGGCGGAGGGAATGGGACCAAGATCGAACGCTCTCCACCACGTAAGAAGCTGTTTTTATGGAATTTAAATGACGCTCTAATCGCAGCTGATCCGGGACACCACGCCCCAGATAGCCGAAATGGCAATCAGACCGACTCCAATGGCTGCCACGAAGAAGTTTAGTCGACCTGAAATCAAGGAGTAACGGCCCGCTTCAAAAGCCAGACAATCACCTCGAGTGCTCCGCGCGCGCCACGACGGAGGGCGGGCCATCGCAAGAGGGGTTTGGCCAGCACAGGACCAACCTTCCAATAGAAGGCGATGAAGGCTCTGCCTGGCGCGCTTGCCTTGAGTGTGCCGTCGCGGAATGCGCGCAAAAAGACGACGTCGGGGTGGTCCGGATCACCGTAGGCGGCGGTGGCCACAAAGCAGGTGGTGCCGCTTTTGCTTTCGATCCGCAACTTGCCCGCGCCGGTTTCAAGATCACTCACGATCTTGTGGCTCGTGAGCTTTCCTTCTTTTTTCAGCATATTGAAGGCGTCGACGTGATCGCGCGTGCTCCGGTTAGCCTCATAGTATTTGTTGTCACGGCGCTGCGCATCAACCTCGAGGTCGAGCTTTGCATCCATCACCTTGGCAACAAGGGCTTGTTTTTGCGCTTCCGTCAGGTTGGACGCGGCAAGATCCAGAATCCTGCCTGTACCGTTGCCCGTGTTCTGAAGTGCGCGTTCATTTGCCCGCACGCGCGTTGACGGAAGTTTCTGTTCGTCCGACATCGGGCTCTCCTTTAAAAACGCGTCGCACCGTCGCGATACCCCCGAGCGTCGCGACGAAGCAAGTCAGGCCAGCCCGTGTTAGTTTCATAGAAACCGGATTGGACGCTAGGACCCTCGCAAGGGTCGGACCGTTGCGATAGTACCACACCACGAAACGTCGACCTATGGAAGATTTCTTCAATGTATCGTCCCTCCAGGCCCGCAGAGCGTTGGTGCGGGGATCGGCATTGCCTAAACATACAGTTGCGACAAAGCAGAAGGACGGCGTCGTGGCAGAGATCACCAGATTTCCACCCGGCGTTTTGACCGAATAGCTTGCACTTTGCACCTGACCGGAGCGAATTGTCCGCTTCAGAAGCTCGATCTCCCGGGTAGCTGACGCCTTGAGGGCGCGCGTTTCGACGGAAGACAGTTCTGCCAGCATTGCTCTGGCTGTCGTCACATCATCCGAATAGAGCCACTTTGCCGCATCCATCACGTAGCTCGGAAGGTAGGCGAGTTCATCGGTGACCACGATTCTGTTCATGGCCCGATCAATCTCAGCGAGCCCTTCTTCCGGTTTTTTGACGTTGACCTCGATGCGTTGTGTGTTGGGCTTCCGCTCATGTCGTTTCAGAATTAGCGCCAGAAGCTCAAGGCGCTTTTCGGGACTCAAGTAAGGAGGAACCAGCTTGATCAGACGCTCCAGTGTCTGACCCGAAAGCTTCACTTCTCCAGACCGCCACTTGTCCATGGTCCTGCGGGCGTAGTCTTCTGCATTATCGCCATATAGCTGGCCATAACGCTGTAAGAGCGCGCTCATATTTCGAGAATCCATTGCATAAAAGGCTCGCGAAATCTCCTCGATCGCACCACCGAACTGCTTTTTCAGCTTGGTGGCCTTGCTTTCCGGGTTGCTCCAATAAACGGACGGAGCGCGACCAAAACGTCTGTAGCCCATAGTTTGCCTTCCGGAGAGTGTACGAAGGGGGATGCGACCTCGCTCAGTGACAATCGCGGTGAATAACGTGGGTTAAGGCGCTGTTTCAACTAAAAATCGAAGAAACTTACCACCCATGAGGATACCACGCAGTCTATTGAGACCTTCCTCTACCTCGAAGTTGCTTGATCCCGCGTGGGCGACCTCATTTCTATCATTTTTCAACCTATGCGCGTCATTAATAAAATCCCTGAAGTATCCATGCTCAATAACTAAACGAAGTGCACCCGATATTTTAAGGGCTGAGCCTCTATCATAGTCCCGCTTGGCAGCAGACAAATATCTCAGACAATCTGCGACCGAAGGGTCTTTTCCAGAGTGGCGAGAAAAGGAGAACTCATCGTGGAATCTGCTTTTCAATTCCGCCTCAAGTCCCTTAAATGCCTGCAGGATTGCAAGAACACCTTTTACTGCACCTCCTTCTGAAACTTCTTGAAGTATCTGAAAGGCATCGGTGAAATACGTCTTGGCTTCCTCAGAAATCTTGTCAAGTTTCATACTGGGCGCTTTTTGCCTATTCCGGCTCGATGGGCTTGTAAACATAACGACATTAGATGGTTCTAATCTGATCCCGTGGGGTATAAAACCCCCAAGCCAAGCGACGTGCTCCTCGCGGTAAGGTGAACGATCTAAAAACAATGACATTGCAATTTTTGTTGTGCCGAAGTTTGAGGATCCAGAAAGCTTCGCAATGGCGGCTTGAAGGCGTTGGTATGGAAGATCAAATATTCTATATTCAAAATTCGAAAACCATACAAAGGCCACTGTAGCCACCGTGTTTGCATAAAAAATAAACCCCCTATCTATGAAGCTTTCAATAAGGCATAAAAAATAGTGCGGCTTATAATACTTAATCTCGCCCTTGTAGATTGGAAGCGCTATAATTCCAGGATTTAGGCCCTCCCAATCTTCCTCTGACATCCAAACACTGTAGGGTGACAGGTTGGCATCATTAATCCAATCTGAAGGCGCAAGCAAATCGGATTGGTTTTCGGCGGCTTGATACATTTGATCAAGCGCCCTAGACGCCCAATAAATACCTGTATCGCTGCCCCTGTATGTATCTAGACTGTCAACCTGAAAAGCAGGCAAAAAGGTATGTGATAGATTCTCGATCACAACACCAGATACAGAATCGTTGGGAATGTAAGTTGAAATTTCCTCCTCCAAGTCGATATCATCAATCAAACCCGGCGCTCCTATGGAGACATACTTTAGCCAATCACCCCCATAATTTGCGTGCATATCGGCATCAAAACTATAATCATCTCTGCTTATCATTGGCAAAAGTCTTAAAATAAGATTTATACCTGATGGCGCAATAAAGAACATGCCATCTTGATAGCTTGGAATGACTCGAAGCGCCGTAAGGTGTTTTCTGTTAAGGATATCTTGATCAAAACCTATCTCGGATGTTTTAACGCCAAGAATTGCACCGATACAAATCAAGTTCTCTATTATTATTGCGGCATGTCGTGCCCTCATGTTGTTTCCAAGGTCTTCGCCCGAACTTTCGCGGCTTATTCTTGTTCCCAGCTGAATGACTTCGGACAAGCCCCCATGCGACCTACAAGCCAGATTTGCCACAATCTCAAAAAGAAGCTGCCTCGAAGAATCTGAAAGGGACTCGAAAAAATGGTCGGGCGGAAATAAAGCATCAAACTGAAATATACTTTCGTGCTTACAGAAATGAGACTTTATGAATTTTTTCAAAAGAGATAAGTGCTCTTTATAGCCATCATAGAGCGGCAGACTTTGAAAAATATCTGGATATGCCTTATCAGCCTCCAGTATATGTGAAACAATATCATCAAAGGCAGTTTTTAGGTCTTCGGGCAGGCTTATTTCCATGGGGTTTATTTCTGCCTCCTGCGTGGACTGGATGGGCAGTGATGCGTAATCTACATTGCTTAGCATCTGGTCAGACTGAAATGAGCATTTCAAGTTGGGCTCAACTAAAGCAATCAGAGACCATATTTGGTCAAGCTCATTGTAGACCCTATGCAATAAGATAGCGCTACCCTCAGGAACTAGATGTACAAAATCCAATACCTCATCAAGGTTGGCATGGGAGATAATAGCTGACCTTACCAAGCCTATATAGCTGTCGAAGCTTTTCATTTCAGCAAAAGCTTTTTTTGCTTCCAGGTAATCTTCTGTCTTAAGGTTTATTGGGGTTGGCTCATCCAAGGCTTTTTCCTTACTGCTTGATATTAAGCTTTTAACTGTCTGATTTTTTCAGTTGTCTCTGCGTTCTTCATTCACTGCAAAAGCCGCCACCGCAAATTCAGAAACTCAATTCCTCCCTCCGGGATGGGTCCTTCCGTCAACTCATAAAAATCCGTTCGATCACGTATCGACCAGTCATCCGAGAGTGCACCCACACCGTAGCCACAAGAACGCAATAGATATCTCTGGATGATTGACGTGAGATCAGCGCGGCAGGCCATCAAGCGATTTGCCAACTGCTCCGTGCTCGGATAGCCAGAAAGAAACTCGACTGCTGCCAGTCTACCTTCATGGCTCGGTGGGCTTGTTTCAGGAATATATGAAAGTCGCTCGCCAAGAAGCTGGATCGCTCGTCCATCCGCGAAGGAGATTTGCGATCCACCACTTTCAAGAATACCAAGACAAAATGCAGCTTCTCTCTCGTGTTCCGGGTGAATTCGGAGCGCCAGGACCGCCCAGGCCGCAACGCTGGTCAGAGCCAAAAAAACAGCTGCAATTGTCAACATCATCATTTTTGTATATTTTGACTGCCCCATTATGCACCTATTTTTTTGCTCATCGATTTTATAATATTTTAATGTATCACAGTTGAAGCCAATGCGCTATCCAGAAGCTCTTCCTCAATAAGAACATAAATTTCATCGGGTGCTGTAGACAGCCCGAAGCGCATGACTGACGGGTCAATGCCCATCTCGATCAAATAGATCATGGTTCGGGCCTGATTGTATTGGATGTCTTCCACCGCAAAGACTACCGGCATGTACCCAGGGGTTTCGTAGTAATGCTGATGGAGCCCAACTACCCCGCGCAACGAGACGTGACGTTCGCTCCCACCGGCAAGGATGTAGGGGCACGCCGACACGCAAGCCATGCCGGGCAAGATGAGCGTCGTCAGTTCCCGCGCTCGCAGGCTGCGGCCGATGGTAAGGGCTTCATCGACGATCCCGCCGGGGCTGTTCAGAGCAAGCTTGTCCGGCACCTCTGCCAAGCTCACGAGAAAGGCTTCGAACCGCTCCGCATCGCCGCGTGTGATTGGCCCGTTCATGAATAGAACGCCGCCGTGTTCGTCTGTGTACTCAATGCTGAAAGTGAGCCGAGGCGGGAGGTCATCTGGAAAAGTGATAACCGGTGCCTCGTCGGGTTCAATGTAGCGCGGCACGACGCGCGAAGGCTCGTGTCTACGGACCTGATCACCTGGCGACACTGGAGGCGATGGTGTCGATGGCGCGCGGTCGATTGTCCGATCTAGCGATCCGCGGTGATCTAAATCTGTCAAAAGGATCAATCCGGCGACAAGCACCTGGGCAATCAGCGCCAGCTTCAATCCAAGCCGGATTGTGGTCGCTGCCCTCGGCCTTGCCTCTGATTTCGGGTCCGCTTCAGTCTGCATCAGGCGCCTTGCCTTCAGATGAAGTCTGGTCACCGCGCAGGCGTTGGAGGATCGCTGAATCGGCATCTCCCATCGAGGCCTCGACATCGCGCATGGCACTCATAGCGGCCTTCAGGTCCGCGAGCGTCAGTGTCTCCTCGATGCTCAGACCGTCACGGCCGTTTCGGATTGCAGCCTGCGTGACAGCCAGCACAAAGACAAGGACACCCGGCAAAAGGTCAATGGCGATAGCGCCCGCCCATGAGGGCACGAAATTGCCGGCATAACGGATCACGGCATCCGCGCTCGAAATTGGATTGTAGGCAGTTTCCTGTGGCGGCTCCATCGCCAGCACCTCGTTCGCGGCGTCCGCGAGGCTGTCGCTGAGCCGCCCGACCGATGCCACCACGGCAACCATGGTCTCGGATTGAGTGCTGCGCATGGACGCCGTGCTGCCATCAAGCTCAGGCAGAATGATGCTGGCGGGTAGATCCGCCGCCGCCCGAGCCACGAGAGGGGCAACCGAATACTGGTTCAAGCTAACGACAACGCCCGCCAGACGTACGCTTTCCTCGGAAAAAGCGATAGATCGTTGTTCGACCGATCCGGCGGCGACAGTAAGAGCGCGCATCTGGCCAAGAAGGCGATTGCCTTCGGCATACGCTTCCTCGATCCGAGGCTCTTGCGCCTCGATCATCTCTTCGAGACCGCGCAACCGGTCCGCTGTCTGTGCTAGAAGCCGTGACACCGCGCCGTCGCCCGCGACCCCTGTCGTGCCGCCTTCGCGTGCCTCGCGTTCGGAGAGCTCATCGAACGTGCGTCTTGTGCGTTCGACATCGCGTCCCAGTGTCTGTGCGGTGAGCGCAATATCATGTGCTTGCTCGAGTGCGCGCTGATACTCTTGCACGGTATTGGCAAGGTGCTGCTCGACCGCCGCCGACCCGGCAAGGGCGGCAGCGTTCAGCCAGCTTGACATGGCGATGATGGCTACCGAACCGACGAGCATCGATAGCAACAGACCCAGAAAACCGCTGGTGCTGCGCATCGACGGCAGCAACCGAAGGATATAGCTCCAGAACACGAAGATCCCGACCGACACGGCAATCGAATAGGCGATTGCTGCGAAAAAGCTCATCGCCCCGGTATCTTCCAGCAAAGATGACACCCCAAGATAGGTGTAGATGCCGGACGCGACCGCCAGGACGCCGAGCGCTGCCGGCGTGATCGTATCAAGCCAAGCCAGATGCCCCTCGAGTTCCCGAGCCGTGCGCAGACCCTTGCTTTCGGCGGCCGTCAGGCGGCGTTCGTTCGAACTCATGGCGCTCTATCCTCTCCGTGCGGAAATTGATCGGATCGATGTCTTCGCGCCCAGTCGGGCATTTCGGTGATCACACCGCGCTTGAACAGTGTTTCGGGATCCGGGGTCCAGATTTCGAAGGGTCCATAGGTTTGGGCTTCGAGGATAAAGTCGATGGACACGCCTCTTGAAACCATGAACTCGACAGTTTGGCGCATGTCGGTCGAAGCGACGTCATAGATGAACTCGACATAATCGAATTCATCCTCCCAGCCGCGGCTCTCCCTATTGGCCAGATAATAGCTTTGCTCTTCTTCGCCGAGCACATAAGCACGATGAAACCCGAGTTCCGCATCCTCCGCCAATGTTCGGGTCGCGCCAGCGAGAAAAATCCGAGCGCAGGCACTCGAGCACCTTTCAAAAGCGTGTGTGTCAAAACCGAATCTCAAGATGGTGTCCGCAATTCTTTGTCCGGCTGGCCCATATCCCCCCCTTCCGGAAATCGTGATCAACGAGATCTCGGTGTTCTCCATGACCAGAGATCGAAACTCATAGACGTCTCGTTGAATCAACTCGTTGGAGCTTGGATCATCCGGGTACGGAATATCCATATTGAAGACCAGTTCATGCCCGTTCTCCTGCCATCGGGTTTCCGCCGTGACTGTCGCCGGCAAGATAGTGAAGACCACACAGGCCATCGGCATGACGGCGCGCGTGACATGGCGAACCAAGTGGCTGTCGAAGATCCGCGTATTCATGGCAGCACCTCCAGAACCCATCGTGGAGCCTTCTTGAGGGCTTTGCGTGCAAATCTTCTGGAAACGCGGGTGCCGAGTTTAAGAGCAATCAATCCGAGCGCCAGGACCTGCTCGTCGATCAGCAAATTGACAGAGCCGGGCAGATGCCGCTCGTCGTCGGCAATCTGCCTGGCCAACTGGTTTACGGCCAACCGCTGATCTTCATTGAGCGAGCGGAGATCGCCAGCCAAGAACGCGTCGCCAAAGAAATCCCAGGCAACTCTCCTGAATATCCCAACAGGCTCCGGAAGCTCACGTTCAGCCCGGTTGAACAGTCTCTCCATCACACCCAATCGCTTGGGCCGAGGCGGGCTCGCTTCTGGTTGCGGCCTGACGACGGCCCCGCGCAAGCGGGTATATGCCTCGGGCGTTGGCGACGACCGAGCCACTCTGGGTGCAACATACTCAGCGCTGAAAAGGCGATCTGGGACTGCCATGAGGGGCACCTTTCTCACGCGGGCAAGGCCCCCAGTCAGGCCTCCATCTTCGTCGACCAGAACAAGACTGGTCGAGTGAGTGCAGAGTGTGTGCGCACGGGCCCATGTCGTCGCCGCAGGCCCATCCAATAGTGGCAATAACAAGGCAGCCGCGAAACGCCCGAAGCTGTCTGCGGTCCTGGCGTCATTTTTCGGGGTCTCCGATGTCCAGGTCGCATCGATCTGCACGCCGCCTCGGACTGCGCGTATGTGGTCCGGTCCACCAACCCCTACCGCACCTTCCGTAGCCGTACGCTTCTGCCGCAAAACTGCAAGCGCGGACCGCAACGCGGAGGCCATGTCACGGCCGGGCGCAAAGAAGACCTGACCGCCCGTCAGCGCGCAAAGGTGCCCGATATTGGCGTCAAGACTGTGCGGGCCCGCGAGGATCGCCGATATCCGCGCTCCGCATCCTTTCAGATTGTCGACCATATTGACCCAGGTCTCACCATCGGTGAGGACGAGCAAATCCTCCGCTTTGGCGTCGAGTGCAGCACGGATCGCGTCCGCCAACTCTGTTCCACCTTGCGGCGGCTCAAGCCGGGCGATCAGACCCGCGCTGCGTGCCCCTTCGGCCTGCCCAATAAATTGAGGGGAGGTATCGAACTGCCAGAGCGTGATCCGATCCTCGTTCTGCAGCTCCTCGAATACCTCAGAGAGTCCATCGCGCATTGCCTCCCAGATGCTGCACCCTCCGCCCCGGATCGAGCCGTTCGTGGATCCTGACCGATCAACGAGGACATGCAGATCGAGCGCGCCACTCTCTCGCCTGACCGGGCTCATAGTTAGCGTCACCGCTCGTCCATCGGAGGCGTGGCCGATAACCTGTCCGAACACGCCGTTCTGGATCCGGAGTTCGATCGCGTGATCGAGCAAAATTTCGAGAGCTTCCCCGGGCGCCACGCGCCGTCCATCCAGAACTGCCTCGCCCTCATCGACGTCAACCGTCAGGACGGCCTCATGATGCACAGCGCCCGAGGTGACGAGGTCATCCGACGGCAGGAAGGGCGACGCCCCGTAGATCTGCCCTGTCGTCATGGGCAGCCGCAGAAAGGGCGTACCGTCCACATCGCTGAGCGGCACCACTTGTTCCAGTTCAACCTCGACCTCGGCGCCCGGCGGGATTGCGCCGACGGAGAGCATGTGAATGCCGCGCAGAAGCTCCTCATGCAGGATACTCAGCCGGCCCTCGTCGAGGCCGGCCTCGTAGGTCTCGCGCGCTTCGCTCTGCTCCCGCGCGACAGCGATCAGACGGCGCCCGTCGATGGTGGCGACAAGGCCACAAAGCACTGCGTCAAAACCCACCGGAAAGGTCATCACCGCCTCGATCGGGGCATCCTCCGCATTCCGGAACAAGCGCGTGGTTCGGACTGTGGCGAGACCGGATCTGATCACGACGTTGATGGTCGTCCGCTGGAGCGGCATCGGCGCGGGGCTGCCATCGCGAAACGTCGTCAACCCGTCGTGAAGGGTTTCGAGGCGATGCCCCAAAGCGGTCTGATGCATGGTCTACTCCCTTCCAGTATAGGCCATGAGAGCAGCCCGCACAGCAGCCACGATCATGTCCACGTCGAGATCCGCAGGCGACACCGCCGGATCCACCCGCAGCTCCACGCCATCGGCCTGCAGAACGGGCACGGCATCATCGAAGGCCATGAGGACCTTGATGGAACCAGGCTTCATCCCGAGACGATGCAGCGCGATGTACCGCAGCCCCTTCACGACATGCGCCTCGTCGTAGCCATCGGCAGAGCGTCCGGTTCGGCTCGCCGGGGGCAAGATGCCTTCGGCGATCATGAAGCGGATCTGGCGCGGCGGGATACCTAGCCGCTCTGCGAGTTCGGACAGCGTCATGACGGATTGCGCTCTGCAAATCGGAGCAAACGCGCCCCATCGCAACAAATAATATGTCTTGTTTGCGCTGCGGTCAATGAACGTGACAAGAGTTTTGTCACTTTTCTGAGATTCACCACAACAGAGCTGGCCTCGCCTTCTGTAGCGCGGTTTTGGGGGTTTGCGTAAGGCCCTGTTCGGTCGGCTGCAGCCCGCCGCGTGCTGCTGCAGAATCTGCTTCATCGGCAGTATCCCGCGCGGGAGAGCCTTGCTCGCGAGGCCGGAGTTTCGAGATGGATGTATCGCCCACCGGAATACCGCGGGCAGTCCAAAGCATGACCGTCTGCGATCGCAAGGGCACCGATGTCGTGCCCGTCCAGGTAACAGGTGCCGACCCAACGGTCGTAGGTCCGATCACCGTTCAGAACACAAAAGACGATGCGACCGCGGAGAAGGCGCTCCATGAAGGCCCGTGCCTCACGCCCCGCCCCGGTCGAGGTCTCCGGCCCATCGATGCCGTTCAGTCGAACGGGCGTGCCCGCCACCACGATCGTGTCGATATCGCGCACCACGGTGACGCGGCCTTCGATGGCGCGATCCGCGCGTGCCGAGGACGCGGGCAGAAGAGCCACGACACTCCACATCAACAGCGCGACAAACACCAGGCCGGGGCCTGGCCAATTTCGTGGGTCTCCGAACCTGGACATGGACCCAAGACCAGCAAAGCCAGTCTCAGCCAAGTCACGCCCGGATGGTTGATGACTTTGAACCGACCGCTTCCCTGCACAAAGAAGGATTGTCTCGACAACAGTCACAGCGGCTTTCCTCCGCCCTGCCGCCGGTTCAGTTCGGCGATCAGCGCGTCCGCCCCATCGACCGCCATGGGCGCCAAGTCGGAAAGAGAGGCGCCCTGATCGTGACATGTAAGGCTGGCCAGCAGTGTAAGGGCAAAATGCTCCCTCACCGTCAGCATATCCATCGGAGCATGGGGTGTAAGGGGACGACGCAGCATCAGATAACTCCGCAAGGACGATGGGATGATGGACGGGCGTGGACCGGGCGAAGTCCCCTTCCCGGAACAGCGATGATTGGGCTGCCGCACCATGACGAGAACCGAGAACCGGTTGTGTGTTCTGTCTGCAACCTTGGCCTCCCGGCGCGCTCAGGTAACGGTTACGGAATCGCTTACGGGGCGGATATAGGGCACAAGGGTGACAGAACCTGTCATGTTACAGCAGGATTGCCATGTCTTTCCAGAAAGCTGCGGACCTTCTTCGCCTCGCGGAACTGGCGACGGCCCGCTTCCAGGGCGTGTCGCTGACCGAGATCGAGGCGGAATTCAGCGTTGATCGCCGGACCGCGCAGCGGATGACGAAGGCGCTGGAGCAGATATTTCCACACTGCACCACGCGCCTGGACGATGAAAGACGCAAGTACTGGAAACTACGGGCCGATGACGCCCGGCTCATGCTTGCGCAAGGCATCCGCGATAGCGAACTGGCTGCGCTGGAACTCGCCATCCGCCGCGCCGAACGAGATGGCGCCATGACGGACGTACGGGCGCTCTCGGGCCTGCGTGACCGGCTTCTCGCCGCCATGCCCGGGCCTTATGCCCGTCGGGCCGAGGCCGATGCCGAGGCGGTGCTGGAGGCGCATGGCTTCGCCTCGCGGCCCGGGCCTCAGGTGCGGGTCAGGGCGGACCTGCTCGGCGTCATCGGCGTCGCGCTGAAGGGACCCCATGTCCTGACCGTGGCCTATGCGGGCGGGCGCGACCTTGACCGGGAACGGCGGCTCGAGCCACACGGCCTATTGCTGGGTACCCGCCGCTATCTTGTTGCGCGCGAGGCGGGCGGCAACGGGCGGATGCAACATTACCGGCTGGACCGGATCACCTCCGCCCGACTTGAGGCCGACAGCTTCGCTCGCGACCCCGGGTTTGATCTGACCACCCACGCCGCCCGCGCCTTCGGGAGTTTCCACGCGGACGCAGAATACGAAGAAGTGATCTGGCGCTTCACCGCGGCAGCCGCGCCGACCGCACGCGAATTCCTGTTCCATCCAACGCAGGAAATGACCGAGGAGGCAGACGGCAGCATCACTGTCCGTTTCACCGCCTCGGGGCACCTGGAAATGGCCTGGCATCTCTACATGTGGGGCGACGCGGTCGACGTCTTGGCCCCCGAACCCCTGCGCGCGATGGTCGAACAGCACCGGCGGGGGGATTTCCCGGCCCTGCCATAGGTGCCCCCGCAAGCGAGCCATCTATGCTATAATGTGTCATGACCACGCAAGACGGAGGACTGCGATGCCTGACTGCCTGACGTTTGACGCCTTAAAGGAAAAGCAGCGTGCCATCCGTGCGGGCTTTCCCGAGACTTGCGGGCTTTCCCGAGACTATGGGACTGCCGCTGGGAACTACGCTCAGTTCATGAAGCGCCAGCTTTCGTTGCCGGTCTCGACAACCTCGCAATGGTGGGTGAACCTGGCGCGGAGTTCGGTGGTCGTCTAAGACGATGGGCCACTCGCCGAACGCCGGGTTGGCCGTGAAAATGATCGAGGTTCGCTCGTAGACACAACCGTGGCAAAGGAAGAGAACATGCAGGCGGCGACCGCGTCACCCCACCACGTCTCTTTGTTTGTCTGGCACTTCGGACTATCGTCACCTGCGGAGGGCTTGCTGCCCTCCGACAGGAATCGGCGCCGCATGCCTCATTTCGCACGCCCATTCATGCATAACGAGAGAATGTTTTATCCATGACTGCATTAGATGCTGCAGGACACGCCATGACAGACGCGCTCTCCGAAGAGGATCGCAAGAAGCTCTCCGGTCTTCTCGGCTTCGCCCACGGTCTTCTCGACGCGCGCGCGAAGGTGCAGATGTTCATGCAGACGGGCCTCGGCGTCTTTCAAGAGGCCGAAATCGTCGGACTCCCAGGCGTCGACGCCGATTGCGAGGACGGCGTCTGGCTGCGCCTCCGGCGCCAACGCGAGACGATCCCCCCCGAGGCGGCGCCGTATGTCGCCGAGTTCCTCACCGCCGTGCCGTCGAATCCCGAAAAGCCGCCGCATCTGAAGCCCGCGATCTCACTCGAGGTGTCCATCGAGACGGCCTCAGATCTCGAGGAATCAGGGCTTCTGATGAGCGAGGACGTCCACAAAGTCGTCGAGAATGGCATCGAGATCGAGACCCGGGTGAAGGTCATCCTCCACGCCGAGAACTGCCCCGAGATGCGGCGCGACTTTGAGGTCTATGTCGGCCGCTCCTGGTCGGACTGGGCGAAGCAGGAGCGGCCCGTCCGCCGCGCCATCGCGCTCTACAACGATCTCTTCAAGCTCCATTCGGCCATCCATACCTCGGAAGGAACCCCTCCCGAGCTCGTCTGGGGGATCGGCATCGCCCGATGGAAGCGAGGCGCGGAACGCATCGACATGCCACTCATCGAGCAGCTCGTCGACATCGAGATCGAGGACGGCGGCGCCATCTCGATCCGTCCGCGCGATATCGCGCCAAGGCTCTCCCTAAAACCCTACCTCGAACTGGAGGTCTCCGGCTCCGACCGCCTTCAGAGCGACCTCCAGGACCGCCTCGCGCAGATCCTGATGGGCGATGCCGAGTTTTCCCCCTTTACCACGCTTTGGGAGCCGCTGCTCGACACTGCTGCCAGCAAGCTTGCCTCGGACGCCGTCCACGTGGACCGCGCGGCTCTCGATGGAGGCGAGACGCTGCAGCCCGTCGGCGACCATCTGCGCATCACCTCGAGCTGGGCCATTTTCGGGCGTCCACGATCCGGCGAAGCGCGCGCCCAAGATCTCGAGGCCCTGAAGAAACGCGTGGACGACGATACGGCCGAGGTTCCTTCCTCTATCAGGGGCTACGCGATCGCACCCGCCGCGCCGCCTCCCGGCGCGGTCTCGGGTTTCGGCATCGACAGTGCCGTCATCGGAGGCGCCGCCTTGGCGGGCTGGGAGGCCCCGGCCTCAGCAGCGGGAGGCGCGACCGAGAGGGTTTCAGCGACAATGGCTCCTTCCGCCGCAGCGGCCAAGACCGAGGGACGCCGCGTCCATTTCTTCCCGCTGCCCTTTAACGAGGAGCAGGGGAAGATCTCCGACATGATCGACGACCAGAAACTCCATGTCGTGGTCGTCTCCGGCCCGCCCGGTACCGGCAAGTCGCACTCGATCGCCAACATCATCAGCCACCAGATGGCGACGGGCAAACGCGTCCTCGTGACCGCCCGGACACCCGAAGCGATCGCAGCGGTGCGCGAGAAGCTCCCCGAAACGCTCCGGCCCCTCGCCATCGCCTCGACGGGGACGGACCGCGAAAGCGCGCGTCAGCTTCAGGAGGCTGTCACAGCGCTCTCCCGCGAGGTCCTCACGCTCGATGCGGACAACGCCATGCGCCAACGCGCGACAATCGAAGCGCAGATCGCCGAGTGCGACACCATCGCCGAAGAGGCCGACCTGGCGCTTGCCGATGTCGCGCGCGCCAACCTGGCCCGGATCCACTGGCGCGGTGCCGAGCACAGCCCGATGGATCTCGTGGTAACGCTTGCCGCTGAGGCCGAGCGCCACGCTTGGTTCACAGATCGACCGACGGGCCCCGCGCCCGCGCAGATGGACGAGATCCTGAAACGCCTCAGGCAGGACTGCCCACGCCTCGCGCCCGACATGGTCTACGCCGGCGTCACGTTGCCAGATCCCGAGGACCTGCCTACCACCGCCGAACTCATCGCCGCGCACGAGACCGAGATCGCATGGTTCGCCCGCGACGTGGTCGACCCTGGCAGTGTCCCAACAATGGCGCTCGACAGCACCGGAGCCGAAGACATCGCGCGCCGGGTTCTCGGCGAACTCCAGGGGCTCTCGGCCGACCTCAAAAAGCATCCTGCGACCGTGCGCGCCTTGGCTGCGCGCGCCCTCGTTGGTCATCCGCCCATCGGTGCCCCTGAACTCGAGGAGATCAACGCGAGCCTTTCAGATCTCGACATACACGAGCGTGTGGAGACCGTCCGCTACACCCGAAACCAGAAATCAGACGGCCTTCTCGAGGCCGCCCTCCGGGGTGCTGCGGGCCAGAAACCCGTGGGTTTCGGCCTTTTCAACGGAGCCCTCAATGCATCCGTTGCAACGGTTCGCGTGGGTGACGGCGCACCGAACGGCCCGGAGGACTGGGCACTTGTCGTCTCGGCCCTGCGGCTCGAAGCCCGCCGAGAGGAATTCGACACACTGCTCGCGCCGCTTGTCGCCTCCAGCCTTGCCGAGCCTGTTCCCGATCACGGCTGGAGCATGGCGCGTCACCTCAACGATAACCGAAGGAAAGTCAGCGCTGCCTGCGTGATCGAAAGACGCATGCGGCCCGTTCTCGAAAGCCTGCGGACGCTCTTTCCGTTCGGCCTTGATCTGGACGCTCTGCGGACCACGCTCGACATTGAACCAGCCATCCTGGCCATCCGGGGCAACCTGACGGAGACCCATGTCTTCCCCGACGCTATCGCAAGGCTGCGGGCCGCCGCTGGCGAAGGCCACCTTCCCGTTCTCGCCGAGCTTGGCAACCTCGCAAACGCCCTCGGCAAGGCCGAGACCGATCCCAGGGATGTCGTGACCGCGCGGGGTCTCATCACCCGGGAACTCGCACGTCTCAAAGCGCTCGCGCCGCAGCTCTCCGGGATCTCTCGCGACCTCGATGCGCTCGCCGCCGCCGGCGCCCCGGACTGGGCCGCGCGCCTGCGCGACGCACCCGATACGGCGCCGGACCTCATTCCGGAGACCTGGCGTGCCGCCTGGCCGTGGGCCGAGATGACGGCCCGGGTCGATTCCATCGTCCGGCTCGGCAACGGGGATGACCACCGCGCACGCAAGTCCGGCGCGATGAAGCGCCGCCGCAGGCTGCTCGAGGAGCTCATCCGCATCCGCACGCTTCTCGGTCTCAAGGCCCGCCTAACAGGCCCGATCCGCCAGGCCATGGAGGCCTTCACCCAAGCCGTATCGAAGATCGGCACCGGAAAAGGCAAACGCGCCCCGCGCTTCATCCGCGCCGCCCAGGAGGCGGCGAAACAGGCTTCCAGCGCGGCGCCCGTGTGGATCATGCCGGAATACAAAATCCCCGAGCAGCTGCCGCCCGAGTTCGGCGATTTTGATCTCGTCATCCTCGACGAGGCATCGCAAAGCGACATCACGGCCCTAGCGGCCCTTGCGCGGGGCAAAAAGATTCTCGTCGTGGGCGACGAGGAACAAGTCAGCCCGTCCGTAGTCGGCATTCCGGATCAGAAGATCAACGCACTCCGGGCGGAGTTCCTCGACGGGCTGTCGAACGCGAAGCTCATGGACCAGAACGCCTCGATTTTCGAGATCACCAAGCGCATGCATCCCGATGCGCATGTCATGCTGCGTGAGCATTTCCGCTGCGTAGCGCCGATAATCCAGTTCTCTACGCGGTTCTACAACAGTGCGCTGGTGCCGCTTCGCGTGCCAAAAGCATCCGAGCGCTTCGATCCGCCGCTCGTCGACGTTCACATCCCCGGGGCCTCCCGACAAGGCAAGACCAACGCCTCCGAGGCGCGCTGGATCGTGGACGAGATCGCGCGGCTCATCGAGGATTCCGCCCATGCCGGGCGCGACATCGGGGTGATCTCGCTCATCGGCAACGAACAGGCCGAAAAGATCGGTCGCATGCTCGTGGAGGATCCGCGCGTCGGTCCGGAGAAGATCGAGGAACGCCGGATCATCTATGGCGACGCGCGCACCATGCAGGGCCAGGAGCGCTCGATTGTGTTCCTATCGATGGTGGCGACCCCGGGCCATGTCCAGGCGCAGACTTCGAAACCCGACCAGCAGCGCATCAACGTTGCGATGAGCCGGGCGCGCGACCGGCTCTACCTGGTACGCTCGGTAGCGCTCGAGGACCTCAAGCCCACTGACATCAAGGCGCACATCCTTCAGCATTTCGCCGATCCGATGCCCGAAGGTAGGGTCGCCACGGGCGCGGAGACAGACGATTTCCTCGATCGCTGCGGCAGCGGCTTCGAGCGGGAAGTCATGAAACGGCTCATCGAAGCCAACTACCGGGTGCGCCCGCAAGTACCGGCAGGCGGCTTCAGGATCGATCTCGTGGTCGAGGGTGCCGAAGACCGTCGTCTGGCGATCGAGCTCGACGGCGACAAGTATCATGGCCCCGACGTCTGGGACCAGGACATGGCGCGCCAGGCCGCACTCGAGCGCGCCGGATGGATCTTCTGGCGCGTCTTCGGAAGTCAGTGGCGCACTGACCCTGAGCACTGGTGGCGCGACCTGACGGCGACGCTCGACCGGCTCGGCATCGCGCCCATCGGTGCGGCCGCGCTCGACGAGCGCTTCACCCAGACGGTCCTTATCGATCCCTGGGGTCAGGCTGCTGCGGGCGACAGGGTGACCGCCGAGGAGACGGCGGAGAACGCAAGCGCCCCAGCAGAGGCCCTCCCGGTCAACATCACGACCAGCACCCCCGCTGCCACTCACGCTGCCGCGGCTTCAGAAACGGTTGTGGATACGGCACCCGACAGGGGTATAGCGTCAGATGAAGACCTGGTCGCCGGTCCGGCGCCCGGGGCGGGATCCACAACACAGCCCACGAAACAGGCTGCGACACCGGCCCGATCGGCCGCATCGACCCATCTGCGGGCGCAGCAGGGGGCGCTCCCCCTCGAAAACGACCTCTTCTCTCGCATCACCAGCGGAGACGCGCCGGGACAGGATCAGGAGATAGCCGGCGTGCGCGTCAACGGCATCGCGCGTCTATCGAGGAGCGTGCGCGTGGGCAGCACCGTCCGGCTCCAGAAACTCGGCGACGGCCACAAGATCGAGATCACCCTCGTGGAGACCGACCACAATCCGGACCGCGGCATGATCGGCGTCCACACGCCCCTCGGGGAAGCGCTTCTAGATGCACAGGAAGGCGACGAGATCGAATACCGCACCGGGCCCTACCTGCAGGAGGTCCGGGTGCTGCGGATCAGATGACTTCCCGCCGGACCCTCAGGCCTCAGGAACCTTGAGCTTCCAGACCCAAGGTAACCGCGAAAGACAGACAAACCGCATTACGGTAGGAACCGCGCCATGACGTTCGAGACCCGGAAGATCACGCTCTCTCCCGCCGACGTGAGGCACTTTCACGCGGCGTAGCGAAGAAAGGGGCGGCCGTATGTCCCAGAATGCGAGGCATCGCGCAGTCGGCTCTCGAGGCAAAGCGCCATCGCAAAGCTCGACAAGTTCCGCCTGCTGATCCGCGATGATATCGCCTACGTCACCAAGGATCAGGCCGAGACCAGCGTGCTCTTCGAACTCCTCAGCGTCAGTTACAAACGACGCTCCATGCTGATAACCGCCAAACAGCCCTTCGGGGAATGGAATACGATCTTTCCTGAGCCAGCCATGACACTCGCCGCCATCGAAAGGCTCGTTCATCATGCCTCCATCTTCGAGATGAATTTCGAAAGCTACCAGCGCAGAGCAGCCGAAAAGGCAAAGGGGCCGGGACGGCCTGCTCAAAGAGCTACACCGGCCAACGCCAAAGCTGATTGACGCGCCGCGACAATCAAAAAAACACAAACGACTTGATCGCGGCTGAAAAGACCGCAATTGTAACTCTCGCCGCGACCATGGATGCTCATCCAAGTTGTCGCGCTACAAACTGGTCACCATCGCCAACGCGCTGTGCAAGCGCCGCCAGAAATGGACCGCCGCGGCGTCCTGACAGATACAGTTGCTAGATTCAGGTGACCTGCACGTCAGAAAGCACCCAACTTGGGGTACGTCGGATCATGTTGAGATTAAAATTCAGCCAGATTTCATTATTTGTAGCTTTAATTGCGGCGACACATCAAGCCCATGGTCAAGAAATGATAAGGATTGATGGGGTGACAGTGCATGATAGTTTTCTCGGCTTCACAGCCGAGGAATTTCATGAATATTCTGAACCCGGTTTAGGTTTTATTATCCCCTACCATCGCGACGATGCTGACCTAGATGCATATATCTATGACAGTAATATCGAGCCATTTCCCGATTTTATCACAGACGATATCGCGCTTGATCACTTTGATCAAGTCATAGCCGCGGTTTTTGACGGAGAGAGACAAGGTATATACCGTGACGTTGAATTAGTTTCGCAATTCTATCTCAATGACAACATGGATCGCGTAGATTGGGTCTGTGCCAGATTTAATTTGCGGTTTTCGAATTGGGAATCGACCGGCAATAGCATCTCATGCATAGCCATATCGGGCTGGAATTTTTTGAAAATACGCATGTCGTCAGAAACGCTCAGTGATCAAGAGTTTGACAATTTAGCACTGCGTGTTGCATCTATATTCGCCCGTTCTGCGGGCCTGTAGTTACCAACCCGATTACCCCGACTTATTCACCAGATCGGCCGTAGCGGGGTGGCTCGGTGCCTGATCGGGACTACTTGGCAGCGCTGTGAGCGTGTTTCACGTGATCACGACGAAGGTTCTGAGTGTTTGCGGGCTGCGGCATGACCAAGGCACGTCCACCGGCGAGTTTTCAGTGGCTTTCCTCAAGTTGGAACGGCACCGTCGGGCTGGCAGGCCTTTTCAAAATCGTCCAGCCAGACCGCGCGCGAAGGCTGCGTATTCCTGCGCCTCAACGCTGCAAGACGACGGAGAAACACAACAAGCCCAAAGAGAAACAAGGCAACCCAAACACCGCCGTGCTGAAGCAGGTCATAGCTGAACACCCCGGCTCCGGTTGCATTTCCAGCTTCCGTGGTAAGAAGGATTGCGTCCTCTTGAACGCTGGCGGGCGTCTCCGCTGTCAATGACTGGGATGCCGATGCCGCCATTGACGGTCCGGCGAGCCTAACCGATGATGGATTTGCCTCTTCGGCACGGGCCGTTTGCGTCTCTTGTGGAAGCTCGTCTTGCGCTGAGGTCGACGCAATACCCTCCATCGTCACCAACATGCCCATGGACCCGGACTGGGTGGTGCGCTTCTACAACCAGCGCGGCACAGCCGAGCAGCACATCAAGGAGGGCAAGTATGCCTTTCGCTGGACGCGGCTGTCGTGCCGAAGGTTCCGCGACAACGAGGTGCGGCTGCAACTCCACGCACTGGTTTACAATCTGGCGACCTTCCTGCGCTGTATCGAACTGCCCGAGGAAATGGCCCAATGGTCGCTGACCAGCCTTCAACTCAAGCTGATCAGGATCGGGGCGCGTGTCGTGCGTCACGCTCGTGCCATCACCTTCCAACTGGCCGAGGTGGCCGTCACCGGCCCGATGGTGTGCGCCATCCTCGCCGCCATCCGCCGCCTTCGAGCGCCACCGCTAAGCACATGACCGCGATCCTCGCCCAAACTGAACGAAAGTGGCAGGACAGGTCTGTCCGCTGCGCTGAAAAACAACGCCGCCGAGCCAGAACACGGCGGCTTCGCGGTCGGATCCGCTATATTCCAGCACCCCGCCCGGCCGCACAGGCCGCTCAGGGCGGAGAATGCTTGTCCAGCCCGTCGATTCAGGCCAGCATTACGTCAGACGCAACACCACTTGGGGAATGTCGGTCTAACTCAACTTGGCAATCTGCTGATCAATCCTATCCAGCAGATCACTCAAAGATTCCCTGACCTCCAGTAGATTCTTCTTGGCGTCTTCGATGTCCTTGCCGGAGCTGTATGGCCCGGACGGAGGAAGGTTTTTCGTTGCTGCACTTACATTCGCAAACTTAGCACCTGTCGCGATCTCTGCGATCCGTCCCCCGTTCACGCCAAACCAAGCTGCAATATCGTGTTGACGGTCTCCGCGCGCCAACATCCCCTTGATCAACGCGGCATCAGCTCGATCCAATGTTATTCCGCTGGCAGGTGCCCTCATATGGCCAACACCATCTGCTGTTTCTGAGTATGCGCATTGAAGTTCTTGTATGGGCTCGTGTTAAGGAACCGGATCGAAGGATCACCCTGATAGCCTTTCCGCCAAACGAACCAAGCGAAGTCCTTGGTCCCATTTCCAGGTTTCTGCCCCTGCTGAATTACTCTACCAGGTGGCATTGAAGGCCTAGGTGACATAGGCATAATGTGCGCCAGTGGTGACGTCGGTAGCCAATCTCTTTTCTTTGAGAACCCTGCCATCCAGACCAGCGGCAGCAGCATACTCGCTGTTTGGCCTTCAGTCAGGATTTCGATCGCCTTGCGTACGAAGTCCTCGGCCACTCCAAAAGGAGGATTGGACACTATATGATCGTATTCTGGACATTCGGTGATAGCCAAGAAATCTGAAGTGAAGTCGCAGAGTTCGGATCTTTTCACAACGTCTGACCCCACTGTCGTACAACCCAATTGAGACGCGCTGTGTAGAATGCGACCGCTGCCGACAGCAGGGTCCCATATGCGCCCGGTAATCTGGAGTTCCGATATCAGCGCCAAAGAACACTCAAAGGGCTCCACGTACCAATCATATTCATCTCGTTCCCATATATGGGCGTCTTTCTGTTTGACCGCTGTCACTGCATCGCCACCATATTTCGTGCACCCACCTCAAGCTTGCACAACAGTGGGTTCCAAGCAACGGGCTTGTCGCTCCAATCGTTACTTTGCCGCGTCCCTAGACACACAAGCATCCTCAGATCGGTGACACACTCCGAGCAGTCCGCCATAAAGTCGGAGTTGAGCGGGTTGTAGTACTTCCACGGTTTCACCCCACCGAAACAAGTGCCAGCACATTTCGCGCAGCCCGCTCGCGCGAAATCATACCGTTAAGCTCCCGTCGGGCTCGTCAGTCATGACCTGTGTCGGGTAGAAAAGATAAAGGCGCGCGTCGGCCGCCGCTTCAGGCGTGAACCGCCACACGATATCGTAAACATCTTCCTGCCAGATCCCGAAGGAGCGCTGCATCCAGGTCTGTAGGTCGAAGCCTTCTGGGCGTTCGAAAACCTTCTCGGTCAATTCGATCCGCTCGAAACCAGCCAAAGCGAAGAGCCGCACGTCTTGTGCATATTCGCTGAATGCCACCAGGTATTGTCGGCCTCCACCAAGCAGCATCGCCAAGGGGCTGGGTTGGGGCACGGTTTTCTGAGACAGTCGTGAGCGCTATTTCCGACAGGAACGGGAGTAGAACATGACTGACAAGACGACGGACATTTTAGGCGCTACGGAGGCCGCGGCCCCGACGACGCGCGCCCATCACGCTGGCGGCGGCGGGGCCGCGGCCGGTGGTTCGAAGCGAGTTTCCGCGAAACGCAAGCTCGCGATGGTCCAGCGCCTGCTGCGCGGCGAGAGCCTTGAGACCGTGTCACGGGATGAGAACGTCCCGGTTCACCGCCTGACCGAGTGGCGCGAGAAGGTCCTTGGTGCAGCCGAGAGCGCGTTGAAGGAGCGAGAGCGGGACGCGCAGGACGAGGCGATCGCGCGGTTTAAAGCCAAGGTGGGCGAAATCACCATGAATAACGAGCCGCTCTACTCCAAACAAACGACACGCCGTGACACCGGAGATGCTCGTGCTTGCCGGGCCACAGTCCTCAAAGCAAACGCGCGGCCTGGGGTGATTTTTCACGCCATTGTGACGGCATCGCGGTAGGCACCTCGCGTGCCGTGCGGGTGCCGGCGCCATTGCAAGGGCAAAACATGATGCAATTTTCAGACTCGCGACCTCGATCGGTGATTTCGTCGGATCTCAAGATCGACGGCAACCTGGTGACGACCGGCGAACTCGAAGTCAGCGGCAAGATCAAAGGCGAGATCGGCGCGGCAAGCATGGTTCTTCATCCGACGGCCGACATCGAGGGGCAGATTTCGGCTGGAGACCTCGTCACGAACGGGATGCTGAAGGGCACGGCATCGGCAATCAAGATCACCATCGGAAGCGCTGCCGTCGTTGAAGGCGAGATGACCTGTGAGATCATCGAAATCTCCGCAGGCGCGCGCATCGATGGCCGCATCAATCATGTCCCTGGCGAACGCGCACAACCCGAGCCACAGGCTGAACAAAGCGCTGAGGCCTGAAGCGTAGATCATGGGTTGTTCACGGCGGCTGTCGCAACTGTCAGCGGCGCCGCCAGCCCATTTGCTCAAGCGGGGGTCTCAGAGCCTTCAGAGCAAGACTGTAGCGGGCCTGCCTGCGGCGCTACAAACTGGCTGCCACCCATGTTGCTGTTGCCTCATTCCAGTCAAAGGGCCCCTGCCCTTCCGGTCGCGCGGTTGGCGGCTCCCAGAGGCAGGTGTCGCGGTTGAGGATCCAGGAGGGATAGTCTTTCGGAGGGATGAA
>JANSYL010000018.1 GCA_024742455.1 Paracoccaceae bacterium
ACCGAGCATAGCGCAAACGGCACCCACGCTGGCCCGCCGCCGCTGCGTTACATGAGGACTACGCAGCGCCGGGCCAGCTCAGCCCCAGAGGGGTCAATATTGGACGCCGATAAGGGGTCACGATTGGATGCCGATTGACACGAGAAGCCATTCGAACGCCACCAGCGGCGCGCGGAGAAAGTCATGACGCGTCTCGGTTGGGCTTCGGTCGAGGACAGGTATCTGCTCGGCAAGCCCAAAGGCATGCACTGGCGGACCTATCGTCGGCTGACCGCCGACTTGGAGCGATCCGAGGCCGCTTCAGAAAGGGAATTGTTCGACTACGTCAGCGCGCGATTTGCGTAAGCATCACCGCGCAGAAAGGGGACGGTAGGGTGGATTAAAGGGAATTAATTAGAATTTAACAAATGAAATCAAATACATGCTTAATAAAATGGTGCCGATGAAGGGACTCGAACCCCCGACCCACGCATTACGAATGCGTTGCTCTACCAGCTGAGCTACATCGGCGCGGGACGGCTCTTAGCAAGCGCGCCCGGCCTTGCACAGACCTAATTTCGCGGCGGGGCGGCGGTGTCTGTGTCCTCGGGCGTCTCCGCGGCCTTGCCGGGGTCCGGCGCGTCCGCATCGCCGGCCTCGACCACGACATCGGCGTCTTCCGTCATGTCGGTGTCCGCCTCCGTGTCGCGCCTGTCTTCCAGTCGTCCGATGATCAGCGGCAGCATATGCGACGGGCCCGCCAGCGCGGCCTCGCTCTGTTCCACCTCCTGCCAGGACAGCGAATCGAAGCTGTTGCAGCTTTTGCACAAGGGGCGCCATTCGGCCTGCACATGGCCGCAATTGTCACACAGCCATTGCGCGCCACGCGGGGCGGTCACGGCGCGGGCCAGCCAGGCCTGCACCACGCGATCCTCGGACCCTTCGCCGCGTTCGATCGCGGCCATGATCGTCAGCGACCGGGCCGAGGGCGCGGTTTCCGCCAGATCGCCAAGCGCCCGGCGGGCGGCGGGGAAATCCTCGGCGGCGATCTGCAACTCGGCCTCAAGCAGGCGGATTTCCGGGTGGCCGGGATGCTTCGACAACAGCAGCCGGAACCGTTTCAGACGGTCGGCCGGGCTTTCGCCGGGCACGATCTCGGCAAAGGCGGCGGCAAGGTCCGGGTGCGGCTCGGCCGCCCAGGCATCGCGCACGATCTTCTGCGCCACCTTGGGCTTGCCATCGGCGATCGCCAGGCGCGCCGCCATCACCGCTGCGGGGATCAGCGCCGGGGCCATCCGGTTCGCGTTCGCGGCGGTCTGTGCGGCTTCTTCGATCTTGCCGTCGGCCATGGCGTCACGCGCATGGGCCAGCGCCAGGATCGCGTCGCGGCGGCGATGCACGTCGCGCGGCAGGTTCCCGGCCCTGAGCGCGGCGGCAAGCGTCGAGCGCGCGCCGGCCCAGTCGTCATGCTGGGCCTGAAGCTGGAACAGGGTGGTCTGCACGTCCTCGTTGCGCGGGCGCAGCGCCAGCGCCCGTTCGGCCAGTTTCATCGCGGTCTCGGTATCGCCCTCGGCCAGTTTCTGTTTCATCAGGCCCCGCACGCCGACGAACCGGGTGCGGTCGTCCTTGACCAGCGCCTTGAAGGTCTCGCGCGCAAGATCGGTATCGCCCACCATTTCCGCGCCCTGCGCGACCACCAGCTTGGTCAGTTCGGGCCGTTTCAGAAACCCCTCGGCGCGTTCGGCCTTGCGGATCGCCAACCGGCCTTCGCCCGCAGCCAGCGCCATCATGCCATCGGCCAGCGCCTCGTATCCCTTCCGCTCGGAGCGGCGGTTCAGGTAGCGCGAAATGGCGGTTTCATCGCCCACGATGAACCGGAACACGGCGACCATGAGGCCTACCGCCTTGAACAAGGCCCAGACCGCCAGCAGCAGCAGAACCGCGCCAACCGCAGCGACCAGCGGGGTCAGGACGATCTCCTGCCCGGCGACGGTCAGGATCGCGACCTCGCCCAATTCCGTCAGGAACCCTACGCCGAAGGCCAGCCCGGCCACGACGGCCATGAAGATCAGGATTTTCAGAAGCGACCAGAGCATCGTGAAGATCCGTTCAATTCAGGGTCTGCAGGTCGGCGGCCAGCGCATCCAGCGCGCCCTCGGCCTCGACCCGGGCGCCTGCATCGGCGACCCAGTCGGCCAGTTCGGCCTGGCCGCCCGCGGGTAGGGCGGTGATTTCATCCAGCGCGGCCGTCAGGTTTCCGGCGCTGACGGCAGCCTGGGCGCGCGACAGCACCGCATCGGGGTCGTCGCCATCGCGCGGGGTGATCGAGCGCATCCCCAACTGGCTGCGCAGGAAGGCGCCAAGCCGGTTGCCGCCCTCGGTCTGGGCGGCTGTTTCGCGGATCGCCACGGGCAATGCGGCGCGGGCGGCTACCGGGAACCGGGTCTGCAGATCGGCGAGGCGCGGGATGCCGGTCTCGGCTGCGCGGGCAAGCGGCGCGGGCACCTCGACCGTTTCCGGCAGATCGGCCAGAAGCCCCTGGAACGGCGCGCCCGAGGCCAGCGCCGCGCGCAGCTGGCTGAGCGTGGCCTGCGCCCGGGCGGTGGTGAGGCTGGCCTGGGCGCGGGTTTCGGCGGCGGCGATGTTGGCGGCGGTTTCCTCGGCGATGCGGCGCATGTCGTCGGCCATTGCAGCGTTCCGGGCTTCCTGCTCGGCCAGGCGGGTCTGCATCGCGTCCAGCGCGGCGACGACGCTGGCGGTATCGCCCTCGGCATCCCCGGTCAGCACCGGCCGCGCCTCAAGTGCCGTGACCCGGTCTTCGACGCCGGTCAGGGTTTCCTGAAGGTCGGCCAGCGCGCGGGTTACCTCGGCAATCTCGGCCTCAAGCCCGGTCAGGTCGATGGCGGGCTGGCTGCCGATGCGCTCGACCTCGGCGGCGAGGCTGGCGATCTCTTCGGCCTGCGCGTCGGATTGGGCGGTCGGATCGGAGCCCCCCGGCTGACCGGGCCCCAAAGCGACATAAGCCGCCCCGAACCCGATCGCGCCTGCAGCGACACCGCCCAGAAGAAGGGGCACGACACCGCCGCGCCGGCCAGGTGTTTCGGCTGCGGGGGGCGGCGGTGCTGTGGGGGCGGCTGCGTCCGGCGGGGCTTTGGCGGATGTTTCCGCCACAGGGGCGCCGGACGGGGCCTGAGCCGGGGACGGAGCGGATTTCGACCTGTCCGGGGAAGCAGGTTTTGGCCCCGACGCCGCCCCGGAGGCAGCGGCATCTGGCGCGGTCTTTGCCGCTGCGGGCCCGGGGGCGGTGACCTTGTCCCCGGTCTTCGGCGCTGCTGCTGCGGCTGTCTTGGGGTCCGTCCCGGCGGCGGCATCGGGCGTTGCCCTTGGCGTCTGCCTGGCGGTTTTCGTCGCGGGTGTGGTGGTCTTGGGCGCAGTTCCGGTCTTGGCACCCGCCCCGGTCGCCGTATCGGGTTTCGCTGAGGCGGTCTTGGCTGCGGGTTTCCCTGTGCCCGAGCCGCTGCCCGTACCGTTGCCCGTGCTTTTCGTGCTGCGCCTCGCCACCGTCAGAACCCCGCCTTCAAACCCGTCATAACCCGTTTCGTGACCCGGCCAGCGCCCGTTCGGGGCCGCCCGAGTCTGCCTTGCTCAAACCCTGTCACGTGCAGCGGGGCACCGCTAGGGGGAAATCCGACGCGCCATGGCGCGCAACATTTCGCCTGCATTCGGCGCCTCGGCGACGGGTGTTTCGGCCCGCCAAGGGGCCGGCAGCGCGTCGCGCACCGCCGCGCTCAGCGCGATGGGCGTGAGATGACCAGGCCGGTCGCCGTTCAGGGCGGCGGCGAAGCGTTTGGCGCTCAGAGGGGAAAACAGAGGCGCGATCACCGGGCTTGTCTCCCCGATGGCGGCCCTGAAACCGGCATCCGGCGCGCGGGGGCGTTGCGCGTAAATGGCCTGGCCCGTCGCGCTGATCCCCAGGTCCGACAGCCGCGCCACCACGTCGCCCCGTGTGTCTTCGCCATGCAGATGAAGCCAAAGTCCTTCGGGTGACGCGGCACCCATCGCGGCGATCAGCGTTTCGGCATCGCCCGCGGCGGATTGCGCCGAAAGCCCGATAGCCCGGGCGGCCTGTGCCGTCCGGTCGCCCACGCACCAGGCCGGCAGATCGCGCCGCGTGCTGCGCGTTGCAAAGGCCGACACCCCGGCCTCGGAGGTGAAGATCAGCCCCCCGATCCCGCTCAGTTCCAGCGGATTGGGCAGCGGCACGATCTCGGCCAGGGGCGCGATGATCACCGCGATCTCCGCCCCCAAGCTGTCCCGGCAGGCCTGCGCGAACCGGCTTGCGGCGGGTTCGGGCCGGGTTAGCAGGATCAGAGGGGCGGCATTGTTCGACATCGGGTCCAGTGATACCTGCGCATCGGAACCCTGACAACGAGACGCCCGAGAAGACGCCCATGCCTGCGCCGACGGTCATCCTGGGACTGGAATCAAGCTGCGACGACACCGCCGCCGCGCTGGTTGCGGACGGCCCCGAGGGGCCGCGCATCCTGTCTTCGGTGGTGTCGCGGCAAACCGACCTGCACGCGGCCTTCGGCGGGGTGGTGCCGGAAATCGCCGCGCGTGCGCATACCGAACGGCTTGACCTGATGGTCGAGGCGGCCTGCGACAAGGCCAGTCTGGGTCTGGACCGCGTGGACGCCGTCGCGGTCACGGCAGGGCCGGGCCTGATCGGCGGGGTGATGTCGGGGGTGATGATGGCCAAGGGGCTGGCAATGGGTCTCGGCAAACCCCTGATCGGGGTCAACCACCTGGCGGGGCACGCGCTTACCCCGGTTCTCACCGACGGCCTCGCGTATCCCTACCTGATGCTGCTGGTCTCGGGCGGGCATTGCCAGTTTCTCAGGGTCGAGGCCGCCGACAGGTTCATCCGTCTCGGTGGCACGATCGACGACGCCCCGGGCGAGGCGTTCGACAAGGTCGCGCGCACCCTTGGCCTGCCGCAGCCGGGCGGCCCGGCGGTCGAGGCTGCCGCCGCCGCCGGGGATCCCGCGCGGTTCGCCTTTCCCCGCCCGCTGTCGGGCCGCCCCGGTTGCGACCTCAGCTTCTCCGGGCTGAAAACCGCCGTGCTGGTGGCGCGCGATGCGATCATTGCCGAAAAGGGCGGGCTGACCGAGACCGACCGCGCCGATCTCTGCGCCGGGTTCCAGGCCGCGGTCGCCGACAGCCTGGCCGAAAAATCGCTGCAGGCGCTGGCCGCGAGCCCCGGCATGACCGCCTTTGCCGTGGCGGGCGGCGTGGCGGCCAACCGCACCATTCGCGCGCGCCTGTCGGACCTGCCCGGTGCGCCGCCTTTCGTGGCCCCGCCGCTTGATCTGTGCACGGACAATGCCGCGATGATCGCCTTTGCCGGTTTGCTGGCATTTCAAGCGGGTCGGCGCGACGACCTGACCCTGACCGCGCGCCCGCGCTGGCCACTGGACGGGACAGCGGCCCCGATACTCGGCGCCGGCAAGCGCGGGGCGAAGGCATGAACGTGCCACTTGATATCCTCGGCGCCGGGGCGTTCGGGACGGCGCTGGCGATCACTTATGCCAGCGCTGGCCATCCCGTCACGCTCTGGGGGCGCGGCGACATGGCGGCGCTGGAGGCCACGCGTGAAAACCGGCGCCACCTGCCGGGATCGCGCCTGCCCGACACGGTGCGGGTCACCGGCGATCTCGCGGCGCTTGACGCCGACATCGCCATCATCGCCCTGCCGACCCAAAGCCTTGCTGGGTTTTTCGCGGGCCAAGGCGTCGGCGCCGGCACGCTTGTCTCGACCGCGAAAGGGATCGATGTCGCCTCGGGCAGGCGTCCGACCGAAATCCTGGCCGACGCGCTGTCCGGACGTCGACTGGCCCAGCTGACCGGCCCCAGTTTCGCCGCCGATATCGCCCGGGGGTTGCCGACCGCCCTGACCCTGGCCTGCGCCGATGAGGCCGCAGGCGAAGCCCTGCAGCATGACCTCAGCACTCCCGCCCTGCGGCTTTACCGAAGCACCGATGTGATCGGGGCCGAGCTGGGCGGCGCGCTGAAGAACGTGATCGCCGTGGCCGCCGGGGCCGTGATCGGCGCCGAGCTGGGCGAAAGCGCGCGCGCCGCCCTGATCGCGCGCGGCTTCGCCGAGATGCGCCGTATCGCCGTCGCCGCCGGGGCACGCGATGCCACGCTGTCGGGCCTGTCGGGTCTTGGCGATCTGGTGCTGACATGCGGGTCCGAGAAATCGCGCAATTTCCGCGCGGGCGTCGCGCTGGCCCGGGCCGAACCGCTGTCGCCCGGTGACACGATCGAAGGGCTCCATACCGCGCGGCAGCTGGCCTCCCGCAGTGATCTCGACAAGCCGATCGCCGATTCCGTCGCGGCCCTTGCGGACGGGCGTTCGGACCTTCGCACGATCCTCGATGACCTGTTGTCCCGCCCCCTGAAACAGGAGTGACCGCGATGCGCTATTGGCTGTTCAAATCCGAACCCGACACCTGGTCATGGGAGGATCAGGTCGCCAGGGGAGATGTGGGCGAGCAATGGGATGGCGTCCGCAACTACCAGGCCCGCAATTTCATGCGTGACATGGCGGTGGGCGATCTGGGGTTCTTCTACCATTCGCAAAGCGACAAGGCCGTGGTCGGCGTGGTCGAGGTGATCGCCGAGGCCCATCCGGACAGCACCACCGATGATCCCCGCTGGGACTGCGTCGATATCAGGGCCGTGGCGCCGTTTCCTTCCCCCGTCACGCTTGAGATGGTCAAGGCCGACCCGGGCCTTGCGGACATGGTGCTGGTCAAGAATTCCCGCCTGTCGGTGCAGCCGGTCACCGAGGCCGAATGGCACCGCGTCTGCCAGATCGGGGGCTACACCGGCCGAACCGGCGGTTGATGCGGATCGGAGGGCCCCGTCGGTCGGGGCCCTCCTCCACCCACATGCGCATCCTCGCTCCGCATGTGTTCGAATGTCGGGCCCGTCATCCTGACCGGGCAGGGTTCGATACCGCGCCGGGCATGGCGTGGCAAAGGTTTAGTCCGGCAGATTTGCAACGCATTGTCCGGAACGGAAAACGGCCCGCCGGGGCGGGCCGTTGAAGGTGCGGGCAAGGCCCGGTCGTCGGGGTCCGGTCAGGCGTAAACGCCTTCCTTTCCGAAATGCTTGGTCAGCATGTAGTAGACCACGGCGCGATACTTGTTGCGCTCGGACATGCCATAGGTCTCCATGACCTTCTGGATCGCGGCGTCGAGGTCCGGGCCGTCCTTGAGCCCCAGCTTCTTGATCAGGAAATTCTTCTTCACCGTCTCGATCTCGCCGGGCTGCGTGGCGGCGACGGTCGAGGCGTCGGCGTCATAGATCGCAGGGCCGCAGCCGATCGTGACTTTGGTCAGAAGCGCCATATCCGGTTCCATGCCGCATTTGCTGCGCAGGTCCTCGGCATATTGTGCAATCAGGTCGTCTCGTTTGCCCATGACAGGTCTCTCCTAATCCTTGGGAGCCGCGGCTCCGACGTAACGGCCCTACACTGGCGGAAGTCGCGACCAAAAACAAAGGGGGAAAACCCGTAGTTCGGGATCAAAAGCCACGCTGACCTTGCAGGTCCATGGCTCCCATGTCTGCAGTGTTGGGCGGCCTTAAGCCGAAGGCGGCGGGCAAACCCGCCGGGGAACCGACCTGGCCGATACCGGTGAACGGATCATTCTGCGATCTGCCCGGAAACCTTGATCAGGTCATGCCCTGTCCGTGTGCCAACTCCAGGCCGTTGTGCCCTTCGTTCTGCCCGAAAACCGCGACAAAGCATCAATAGGTCCACAACACGGGCCACCGGCCGTGAAACCGGCCGGGGCCGCGTGTTGCGTGCCTCAATACCGGTAATGCTCGGGCTTGAACGGGCCGTCCTGCGGCACGCCGATATAGTCGGCCTGCGCCTTGTCGAGCGGCGTCAGTTTCGCGCCGATCTTGCCGAGATGCAGCCGCGCGACTTGCTCATCCAGTTTCTTCGGCAGGACATAGACCTTGTTTTCATACTGGTCGGACCGCGTGAACAGCTCGATCTGCGCCAGCACCTGGTTGGTGAAGCTGGCCGACATAACGAAGGACGGGTGGCCGGTGGCGTTGCCGAGGTTCAGAAGCCGCCCCTCGGACAGAAGGATGATCCGGTTGCCGCCCGGCATCTCGATCATGTCCACCTGTTCCTTGATGTTGGTCCATTTGTGGTTCTTCAGCGCGGCGACTTGAATTTCATTGTCGAAATGGCCGATATTGCCGACGATCGCCATGTCCTTCATCTCGCGCATGTGCTCGATGCGGATCACGTCCTTGTTGCCGGTCGTGGTGATGAAGATGTCGGCGTCGAGGTTTTCCTCGAGCAGCACCACCTCGAACCCGTCCATTGCTGCCTGCAGGGCGCAGATCGGGTCGGCCTCGGTCACCTTGACGCGCGCGCCTGCGCCCGCGAGCGACGCCGCCGACCCCTTGCCCACATCGCCATAGCCGCAGACCACGGCGACCTTGCCCGCCATCATCGTGTCGGTCGCACGGCGGATACCGTCGACCAGCGATTCCTTGCAGCCGTACTTGTTGTCGAATTTCGACTTGGTCACGCTGTCATTGACGTTGATCGCCGGGAAGGGCAGCTGCCCGTCGCGCATCAGCTGATAGAGACGGTTGACGCCGGTCGTCGTTTCCTCGGACACGCCGATGATCTGGTCGCGGGTCTTGGTGAACCAGCCGGGGCTCATCTCCTTCCGCTTACTGATCTGCGCCTTGATGACTTCTTCTTCCTCGGATTGCGGGACCGGGATGATCTCTTCGCCCGCCTCGGCCCGTGCGCCCAAAAGCACATAGAGCGTGGCGTCGCCGCCATCGTCCAGGATCATGTTCGGCCCGTCCTCGAACAGGAAGGACCTGTCGAGGTAATCCCAGTGTTCTTCCAGCGTCTGACCCTTGATCGCGAAGACCGGCACACCGGCCTCGGCGATCGCTGCCGCTGCGTGATCCTGGGTCGAAAAGATGTTGCACGACGCCCAGCGGACATCGGCACCCATAGCCACAAGCGTTTCGATCAGAACGCCGGTCTGGATCGTCATGTGCAGCGAGCCCACGATGCGCGCCCCCGTGAGCGGCTTTGCCGCGCCGTATTCCTCGCGCAGGGCCATCAGGCCCGGCATCTCGGTCTCGGCGATGACCAGCTCCTTGCGGCCATAGGCGGCCAGGGCGATGTCTTTGACGATGTAATCGGTCACGGGTTCGGCATCCTGCGCTGTCGGAAATCCCGCGGGCCTTAGCACCGGACCCGGGGCAAGACAACATGGCCCGGCGCGGTTTGGCCGGGAACGCGCACGGGCCGCAGCACAGCGGCCCCGGCCAAACGGCGCACCGTCACAGGCGCCGGGTCCTCAGGTCATGCGGGGATGCCGGCAATGGCCATGATAGGCCCCCCCCCGCCATGGGGAGGATGGAGGCCAAGGTGCGCAGTCGCGTGCCCGGCCAACGCGTCGGAGGTGCACCCGGGGCACGGCGCCCCGGGCGTCGGGGGCTTATTTGCCGGTTTTCTTGTCGCCGGATCCCGGGCCGGTCGGCTTGCTGCCGGGCGAATTCTTGGTGTCTTTCTGGGTCATGGGCGTCCTCCCTTCATGCTCAAACGGACAACCCGAGCCTAACAGCACATCCCCGATTCGCACGGGTTTTCGGCGCCTTTCCGGAAACCGCGCACAAGAGGGCGCGGTTGCCCGCGCCCTTGCCGTCGTTACCTGAATACTGGGACCCGGTTACTTGCTCTTGCCGGGCTTGCCGGGTTGTGCGGATTTGCCGGTTTTTGCCGGCTTCGCCTGAGCGGCTTTCTGACCCATGGGACACCTCATGTCACCGTCGCGGCGCACCATGCGTGCGACACGGTCACGCTGCCCGGATTCTCGCGTCCTGTCGCAGACATTTTCGCCCTGCCGATGTCGAATTTTCACCTGCGATTCCGGGGTGGTGCGGGCAGGCTGCAATGGTATCACCGGTCCCGTGTGACGACCGAGGTTCGCGATGTCCAAATCCCCGCCGCGCGCCTGGCAGCGCATGTTGTCGGGCCGCCGCCTTGACCTGCTCGACCCCACGCCCGTCGATATCGAGATCGCCGATATCGCCCATGGGCTGGCCTTCGTGGCGCGCTGGAACGGGCAGACGGCGGGGGATTTCGCCTATTCGGTGGCTGAACATGCGCTGCTGGTCGAAGATATCTGCGGCCGTCTGAAACCCGACTGGCCTGCGAAATGGAGGCTGGCGGCCCTGCTGCATGATGCGCCCGAATACGTGATCGGTGACATGATCTCACCGGTGAAGGCGGCGGTGGGGCCGGGCTACGGTGCATTGGACGACCGGCTGACGGCGGCGATCCACCTGCGCTTTGGCCTGCCCGCAACCCTGCCGAAACCCGTCAAGGCGCTGATCAAAAGGGCCGACCGCATCTCGGCCTGGCTGGAGGCGACGCAACTGGCCGGGTTCACCCCGGCCGAGGCCGACAGGTTCTTTGGCCGCCCCGATCCTGCGGTCACCGAGGGTCTGACCCTGATCCTCCGTCCGCCGGTCGAGGTGCGGGCCGCCTTCACCGCGCGCCACAACGCGCTGCTGGCGGCCTGCGATGCATGAGTTTCATGTCCGCAGGGCCGCGCCCTTCGACCTGGGTGCGATGGCGGGCCTCTTGAATGCGATCATCGCGCGCGGCGGCACCACCGCCATGGTCGATCCTGTCACCCCAGACGACATCGCCAGCTGGATCGCCGCGCCCGCTGCGGTGTTTCACGTGGCCGAGGCGGCGGGCCGGATCGCGGGGTTTCAATGGATCGAGCCCCATGATGACCTGCCGCCCGAGGCCTGCGATATCGCCACCTTCGTACAACCGGAACGCAGCGGAATGGGCATCGGATCGGCGCTGTTCGCCGCCACGGAACCGGCGGCGCGACGGCTTGGCTACCACTGGATCAACGCCACGATCCGGGCCGACAATGACGGGGGGCTGGCCTACTACCAGTCGCGGGGGTTCCGCGACTGGCAGGTGATCCGCGGGGTGGCGCTGCGCAATGGCCTGGTGGTGGACAAGGTCTGCAAACGCTATGATCTCGATTGATCGCCTGTAACCTGGCTTACAGGCGCCCGACTTCCCTGAACAGGCG
Source organism: Paracoccaceae bacterium (assembly GCA_024742455.1). Lineage (GTDB taxonomy): Bacteria > Pseudomonadota > Alphaproteobacteria > Rhodobacterales > Rhodobacteraceae > JANSYL01. The sequence continues at coordinate 11,154 of JANSYL010000018.1, forward strand.
GTGGCGCAACCGCTGGTCCCGTGACCTGGCGTGGTGATCTGTGGTCGGTCGGTCGTGCCGGTCCGCCCAGTGACCGGGCGCATCCCAGCCATCGTTGCGCGTGGCGATCCTGAAACTGTCTGCGAATATCCTGAACATGGTCATCTCCGGTGTTTTGCACTGTCCGGAGGTTTCGCAGGATTGACGCTGGCCAGCGAGTCAGGAAAAGTCACCATATGTTAGCTGAACTTTCATATGGATTGGCGTGAGATCCCCTCGCTCGCTGCCTTGCGCGCATTCGAGGCGGCGGCGCGCTGCGGGTCCTATTCGGCCGCCGCGCGGGAGCTTAACGTCACCCATGCCGCCATCGCCCAGCATGTCCGCGCGCTTGAGCTGGACCTGGGTCAGCCCCTGATGGAACGGCAGGGGCGCGGGGTTGCCCCTGTTGGCGCGGGCCGCCAGCTGGCACGCGACCTTGCCACCGGTTTTGCCGAGATCGCCGCCGGTATCAGCACGGCGCGGGGTGCGCGCGAAGACGGCCCGGTCTCGATCACCACGACGCAAAGCTTCGCCGAGAACTGGCTGATGCCGCGCATCGCGGGCTTCTGGGCGGCCCATCCCGGCCTCGCCGTCAGCGTGACCGCCGAGAACACGGTGGTCGACCTGTTCCGCAGCCCCCACCATCTGGCCATCCGATATGGCAGCGGCGACTGGCCGGGGCTCGAGGCCGAGCGCCTGACCGAGGGCCGAAATGTCATTGTCGGCACCCCCGACCTGATGACCCGGCTTCCGCCCGGATGCGACGCCGCGCAGCCCGAAGGTCGCCGCGCGCTCGAACACATGCCGTGGCTGAACGATTCCAGCTATGGCGAGTTTTTCGCCTGGCTGACGGCGCAGGGCATCACCCCGGCGCCGCCCTTTCTGACGGAACTGACCTCGAACGCGATGGTTCTGGCGGCCTGCCGGGCGGGGGCGGGCCTGTCCGTGCAGCCCTTCGCGGTGGTCGAAGGCGATCTGGCAAAGGGTCGCCTTGTCGAGGTGCCTGCACCGCAGACCACGGGTCTGGGCTATTTCACGGTGCGCCCGCCCGGCCCCGTATCGGACCGGCTGCGCCTGTTTCTGCGCTGGCTCGGATCGGTCGCGTGACGGGAATCAGCGGAAGAAACAGGTCACGCCGGCCCAAAGCAGGCCCACCTCGGTTTCCTCGGCGTTGAGCAGCCCGAAAATGTCACCGCGATTGAACTCGGTGCCCAGCGTCGTGACCTGGAAACTGGTCTGCGGCATCTCCAGCCGCGGCTGGCCCGCCACGAAACCGCCCGCCACCGGAAAGGCCGGGTCAGACGACGTCCAGCCGGCGAAGGCCCCGTCGAGGAAATTCAGCGTCAGCCCGTCTTCCCAGGTCGCCGCCGTCACCGGGCCTGCGCCGCATTCGGTGTTGGTGCTGACGCTGACCGGCGTCTCGTCCAGAAGGCGCGACACCACGTCGATAACGCCGGTCTGTTCGCGCCCGAAATCGATGCGCAGCGGGCCGGAATTGGGCAACAGCCCGCCGCCGTCCAGCACAAGTGTCGGCGGTTCCGGCTCACGCGGGGTGGTAACACAAGCCGCCAGAAGGGGCAGCAGAACAATGACGGGGGCCAGGCGGGCAAGGCGACGGATCATGGGGCACGACTCAGCGATCGGGTGATTGGGCCGCCCTCTTATCGCGGCGAACGCTTGGCGAGAATACGTTGCAGCGTCCGGCGGTGCATATTCAGCCGCCGCGCGGTTTCGCTGACATTGCGGTCGCACAGCTCGTAGACCCGCTGAATATGTTCCCACCGCACCCGGTCGGCCGACATCGGGTTCTCGGGCGGCGGCGGCATCTCCTCTTCTTCGGCCAGAAGGGCCGCCGTTATGTCATTGGCATCGGCGGGTTTCGACAGGTAATCGGTGGCCCCGATCTTGACCGCCGCCACCGCCGTGGCAATCGCGCCGTAGCCCGTCAGAACCACGATGCGGCTGTCGGGGCGCTTTTCACGCAGGGTTTCGACCACGTCGAGCCCGTTGCCATCCTCGAGCCGAAGATCGACCACGGCATAGGCGGGCGGACGCGCGGTGGCGATGGCGCGCCCCGCCGCGACAGACCCCGCCGCCTCGACCTCGAAGCCGCGCTTTTCCATCGCCCGTTGCAGGCGGCGCAGGAACGGTTCGTCGTCATCGACGAGCAGCAGGGACTTGTCGGGACCGATCTCGCGAAGGCTGCGGTCGTTGGCCATTGCCTCATCCTTGGTCGTTTACTGGTGCAACAGTTATAAGCACGCCGCGACCTGCGTCAAATTATCCCGTGAAATCCGGCGTTAGGACCCTGCCGCCTCGATGAAGCAGGCGGTTCGGTCGGCCATGTCGGCCGGGGTGATCTCACGCGAGAAGAACTCGACGAACCCGAACTCGGGCAAGACGAGATAGGTGAAGGCAGAATGATCCACCAGGTAGAACGGATCATCGCCTTCGCGATTGGCCCGGTAATACACCCGGTAGGCATCGGCCGCCGCATCGGTCTGCTCCGGCGACCCGGTCAGTCCCAGCATGCGCGGATGGATGTTCGAGGTGAACCGCTCCACTACCTCGGGCGTGTCGCGTTCCGGGTCCACCGATACAAAGACAGGCAGGGTGCTGTAGCCGCGTTCGTCAAGGATATCGACGGCCTCGGCATTGCGCACGGTATCCAGCGGGCAGACATCGGGGCAGAACGTGTAGCCGAAATAAAGCAGCGTCGGTTCGGTGATCACATCGGCATCGGTTACCGTCTCTCCGGTTTCCGAGACCAGCTCGAACGGCCCCCCGATCACGTCGCTGCCGCCCGCGATGGCGGTGGTGCGGCACTGGGCGAAGGGGTCGGCCTCGGCGGTCTGGCGGGCGTTTCCAAGGGTGATGGCAACGGCCGCGCCGAGCAGCAGGGCACCGACAAGCGCGACGGCGGCGATGGCATAGGTGCGGGTCATGGGGCAGGTCCTTAGGACAGGGACAGGGACGTTCGGTTGATTACCTAGGGTCTGCGCCCTATCAAATCACGTCAGCACAGATGTGACAGAAAGCCCTCCCTCCATGGCGGCCCGCGACCCGGCCTTCGATCTCGTCAGTCAAGACGCCCGCAGCGAATGGGTTCGCCTGCGCACCCTGCTGCTGCTGAGGTGGCTGGCGGTGCTCGGCCAGACCATCACCGTCGTCATCGCCAGTTTCTACCTCGGGCTCAGGGTGGAACTGGGCCTGTGCTTCCTGGCCATTGGGGCCAGCGTCATCTCGAACCTGATCGCGATGACGATCTTTCCCGAGAACCAGCGCCTCAGCGACCGCGACGCGATGCTGACGCTGCTGTTCGACCTGGCGCAGCTCAGCTTCCTGTTGTTTCTCACCGGCGGTCTCAACAACCCCTTCGCGCTGCTGATCCTGGCGCCGGTGACCATTTCGGCCACCGCCCTGACGATGCGGTCCACCGCCATCCTGGGCCTTCTGGCGGTGGTGATGATCACGCTTCTGGCGTTCTTCTACATCCCGCTGACCTCGGGAACGGGCAAGGTGCTGGAACTCCCCGACCTCTTCGTGGTCGGCTTCTGGATCGCGATCACCATCGGCATCGTGTTCCTGTCGATCTATGCCCGGCGCGTTTCGTCCGAGACGCACCGGATGAGCCAGGCCCTGCTGGCCACCCAAATGGCCCTGGCCCGCGAACAGAAACTGACCGATCTGGGCGGGGTCGTGGCCGCCGCCGCGCATGAGCTCGGCACGCCGCTGGCCACGATCAAGCTTGTCTCGACCGAACTGGCCGAGGAACTGGCCGACAGCCCCGACCTGGCCGAGGATGCGCGCCTGATCCGCGAACAGGCCGACCGTTGCCGCGACATCCTGCGGTCGATGGGGCGGGCCGGAAAGGACGACCTGCACATGCGCTCGGCCCCGTTCGGCGCGGTCGTGCGCGAAGCGGCCGAACCCCATCAGGACCGGGGCATCGCGGTGCATTTCGATTTCTCGCCCGATCCCGGCGAACCCGGCGGCCAGCCCATCGTCTGGCGCAAGCCCGAGATCATCCACGGTCTGCGCAACCTTGTGCAGAACGCGGTGGATTTCGCACATGGCGAGGTCTGGGTGGAAGGCTCCTGGGGCCTTGGCAAGATCCGCCTGCGCATCGTCGATGACGGCCCCGGCTTCCCGCCCGATCTGCTGGGTCGGCTGGGCGATCCGTTCCTGCGGCGGCGCAGCCGGGTCTCTGACAGCCAGCGCCCGGGCTACGAGGGGATGGGCCTCGGCCTTTTCATCGCCAAGACGCTTCTGGAACGCTCCGGCGCCAAGGTGCGCTTTGACAATGCCACCGACCCGTTCCTCGTTGCCGCCGACACGTCGGGTCAGAGCGGCGCGGTGGCCGAGGTGGTCTGGCCGCATGCCAGCCTCGGCCTGCTGGAGGATGAAACCAACGCCCCGCTCGGTGACAACCAACCGATCACCGCCTGAGCGGCGCGCAACCTTAACGAGAAATTAACCAATCCTTTGCAAGCGTCCAGAGAGCCGCGGGACTGCGGCGCCGTCTGGGGACACGTAATGGATGTCGATATCGGCAGCGTTCTGCTGTTTGGGGCCGTAAGCCTGTGCTCGGCCTCGGTTGCGGTCCTGATCGGGGCGCGGATCGCCCGGTCCGGCGCCGGACCTGCCGGAACGCGCGCGGGCCCCATCGTCATCGACGCGCCGCATGTCTATGAATTCTCCGAAGGGTATCTGGTATCGCTGATCGATCCCGGGGATCCGTTTCTTGACCCCGGCACCGATCGCAGCCGGGCGATGGAAATCCTGTGTCATCTTCTGGGGGACCTGACCCCGGATTTTTCCACCGCGCTCGCCAATCTCGCGCAAAGGGGTGAGGCGTTTCTTCTGACCGCCCCGCTCGCGGCCGATGCCCTGTCGCTCGGCGGGCGGCGGGATGGCGACCGGCTGGTCCTGACGGTCGCGCCGCTCTGCGCTACCGCCGAACGCCGGACCGTTGATGCCGCGGCCCTTGCCGATCTGCATCGCGAGGCGGCGGAATTGCGCAAGGCGCTGGACCGCAGCGATACGCTGGCCTGGAAATCGGATACCTCCGGCGCGATCACCTGGTGCAACGCCGCCTATATCCGCGCGCTGGACCGCAGCACGGGTGCGTCGGGCGGGGCCGTCTGGCCGCTCTCTGCGCTGTTCGACGCCCCGCCGGATGCGCCGCTTGCCGCCGCCGACGACCATCGGGAACAGCTGTCCCTGCCCGATGGCGCCGCCGGGCCGTGGTACAGGCTGGAATCTGACCCCGAGCCGGATGGCGGACATCTGTGGCTCGCCTATAACATCGACCGCATCGTCGCCGCCGAACAGGCCCGGCAGAATGTCATCCAGACCCTGTCCAAGACCTTTGCCCATATGACCACGGGTCTTGCGGTTTTCGACCGCACCCGCCGGCTGGTGCTGTTCAACCCCGCGCTTTCGACGATCACGGCGCTTGATCCCATTCACCTGTCGGCCCGGCCCGGGCTGGGCGCATTTCTCGATGCGCTGCGCGAAAAGCGGCGCATTCCGGAACCCAGGGATTACAAGACATGGCGCCGCGAGATGGAGGCGCTTGAACGCGATTCCGCTGCCGGGACCTACCAGCAGTTATGGAGTTTGCCGGACGGGCAGACCCTGCGCGTGATCGGGCGCCCGCATCCCGATGGCGCGATGGCCCTGTTCTTCGAGGATATCTCGTCCGAGATGCAGTTGACCCGCACCTACCGGGAACGGCTGACCCTGCTCGAGGCGGTCGTCGCCGCCGATCCGGCGGCGGTGATGGTGTTCGACCGGGATGGCAGGCTGGTGCTCAGCAACAACCGCCATGATGCGATCTGGCCGGGGGCGGGCCTCGGGCAGGCGCAGAGGCTGCAGGAAGCTGTCGATGGGTGGCGGGTCGCGATGCAGGGCGGGGCCGATCTGGACGCGGTGATCGCCGCCGTGACAGATCCGCGATCGGGCCTGCCCTTCAAGGGCTGTGTCAGCGACGCCCATGGCCGCCGCGTTCACGTGGTCTGTCAGCGGATCGTGGCAGGGGCGCTCGAGGTGCGCCTTGCACCTGAGATGCCGGTTCGGGCGCCGACAGATCACCGCCGTTCGGCCCTCGACCTGGCCCGGCGTGCGGCTCTTGCGGATGCCGCACAGCGGGGCGACGGCGTCGCCCGGACCGCACCGCACCCGGCCCCTGCCGCGTCCCGGACGGCGGGCACCAAGATCACCCCGTAGCGTCGCCGCCGCTGCTTTTGGGTGCGCGGCGCGTGGCTTTGGGGTAGGGATCGGGGGATGTCGACCCAACCCCGCACGCATGACCGCCCAGATGCCGGTGCCATGCCTCTCGCCGATCTGATCCTGCCGGACCCGGCCGCCACCGATGCGCTGGCCGCGCGCCTTGCGGCGCGGCTCCGCCCCGGCGATAGCGTCTGGCTTGAGGGCGATCTCGGCGCGGGCAAGACCCATCTCGCGCGCGCGCTGATCCGGTCCTGCCTCGGGGCCGGTGGCGACCGGGCGGACATCCCGTCGCCCACCTACACATTGGTCCAGACCTATGACACACCGCAGGGCGAGATCTGGCATGCCGACCTCTACCGGCTCTCCGATCCGCAGGAGATCGTTGAACTGGGCCTGCTCGACGCCCTCGAAACCGCGATCTGCCTTGTCGAATGGCCCGACCGGGGCGCGCTGCCGGCCACCGGGCGCATCCTCCGGCTGGGGCTTGCGCGTCTGCCCGACCGGCCCGAGGCGCGCCGCCTGATCGCAACCGCCCCCTCCGATACCGGGCTCGCTGCCCGTCTGCAGGGGGTCTGGACATGACCGGCACCGACAGCCGTATCGCCGCCTTCCTTGAGGCCGAGGCCCCCGACTGGACCGGAGCGCGGCGCGCGCCCCTGCATCCGGATGCCTCGGCCCGCCGCTATCACCGCCTGACCCGGCCCGACGGGGCCAGCGTGATCCTGATGGATGCCGCGACCGAGCCGCCGAAGACCCTTGCCCGGTTTCTCACCGTCGCGCGGTTCCTGTCCGAGGCGGGCCTCTCGGCCCCGTCGGTCCTTGCCGCCGACCCCGCCCGGGGCTTTGCCCTGATCGAGGATTTCGGCACCCTCTCGCTGGCCGATCTTCACCGCACCGACCCGGCCCGCGCGCGCATCGCCTTCGGCGAGGTCGAAGCGCTGCTCGACCGGCTCGCCTGCACGCCCGTGCCCGACTGGGCAGCGCGGCCCGACCCGGCGATGCAGGCCGATATGGCCACGCTGACCTTCGACCGGCTGCAGCTGCCACCCGACCGGGCTGCCGCCGCCCGCACCGTCCTGGCCGGGGCGCTCGCCCGCCATGCGCCCGGTGCGCCCGTGCTTGCGATGCGCGATGTCCATGCCGACAACCTGATTTGGCTGGCCCATCGTCACGGCTTGGCCCGGGTCGGGCTTCTGGATTTCCAGGACGCCGTCGCCCTGCCCGCGGGCTACGATCTCGCCTCGCTCGTCGATGACCCCCGCCGCGTCATCGCCCCGGACTGGCGCGCCGCGCTGATCGCCACCGCCGCCGAGCGCGCCGGGGTGCCCCATGCCGCCATGACCACCCGGATCAACACGCTTTCGCTGCTGCGCAACCTGCGCATCCTTGGCATCTTCCACCGGCTCGCCAACGATGCGGGCAAACCCGCCTATGCCCGGTTCCTGCCCCGGGTCGCGGTCCTGTTGCGGCGGGCGGCGGCTGACCCCGACCTGGCCGGGCTTGCCCCCGTGGTCGAGGATACGATGACCCGCGCATCGGCCTGGATCGGGGCACCGGCGGCATGACGGCGCGGCGCGCGGCGATGGTTCTGGCGGCGGGCTTCGGCACCCGCATGGGCGCGCTGACGCGCGACCGCCCCAAACCCCTGATAGAGGTGGCGGGCCGCCCCCTGATCGCCCATGCCATCGCGGCGGCGGGCACCGGCGATCCCATCGTGGTCAACGGCCATTACCGCGCCGATGCCCTGCGCGATCACCTGGACCGGCATCACCCCGGCGTCCGGTTCTCGCTGGAACAGCCCCGAATCCTCGATTCCGGTGGCGCGGTGAAACAGGCCCTGCCCCTGCTCGGTCGCGACCCGATCCTGACGCTGAACGCCGATGCCGTCTGGCGCGGACCGGTCCCGCACGAGGTGCTTGATGCGGCCTGGCGCCCTGAGCGCATGGCGGCCCTTCTGCTCCTGGTCCCGCGTGACCGGGCCACGGGCCGCATCGGCGGCGGCGATTTCGCGATGACCCCCGACCACCGCCTGACCTGGGACCGGGGCACGACCTCCTGGGTCTATACCGGGGCCCAGATCCTCGACACCCGTGCCATCGCCGCCCGGCCCGACCGGGTGTTTTCCCTCCGCGACATCTGGCAGCACGCGATGGGGGAAGGGCAGCTTTACGGCTGCGTCTATCCCGGCGCCTGGGCCGATGTCGGCCACCCCGAAGGCATCGTCGAGGCCGAGGCGATGTTGAACGAGGCCGCCTGATGTTCGACCCGTCCGCCATACCCCGCGTCTTCGCCACACCGGTGGGCCGCGATTTCTGCGCCGACCTGATCGCGGGCCTTGAGCGGCGGATGACGGGCGCACCACCCGAGGCCTGGGCCCGGGTGCAGATCCTTGTGGCCAATGGCCGGATGCTGCGCCGGCTGCAGGCGCTGTTCGCCGCCTCGGGCCCGCGCCTGATGCCCCGTCTCCGGACCGTGCAATCCCTAGGCGCTGACCCGATCATCGCTGACCTGCCCGCGGCCCTTCCGCCGCTCGACCTGCGGCTGGACCTTGCCGCACTGGTCGCCCGCCTCATGGACACACAGCCCGACCTGGCCCCGCGTGCCGCGCTTTATGACCTGTCCGACAGCCTTGCCGACCTGATGGGCGAGATGTTCGAGGAAGGTGTCACCCCCGCCGCGCTGGCGGCGCTGGATGTGTCGCAACATGCCGCCCACTGGCAGCGGTCGCAGGCCTTCCTGACCGCGATCTCGGGATATTTCGAAACCGAAAGCCGCCTGACGGTGCAGGCCCGCCAGGCTCAGGTCGTCGATGCCCTGATCGCGCGCTGGCGTGCCGATCCGCCCGCCGATCCGATCCTCGTGGCTGGCTCGACCGGATCGAGGGGTGCGACGGCGCGGCTGATGGCGGCGGTGGCGGGCCTGCCGCAGGGCGCGGTCATTCTGCCGGGGCTCGACCGTGATATGCCGCAGGCCATCTGGACCGACCTGCTGGAGCGCAGGCGCACCGGGCTGGCCGGCGAAGATCATCCGCAATACCGGCTGGCGCGGTTCATGGCCGCGCAGGGGCTGACGGCGGGGGATGTCGCGGACTGGGAACCCGGGCAGCGTCCCCTGCGCGCCCGCAGCGCCGCGGTTTCGCTGGCCCTGCGGCCCGCCCCGGTGACCGACCAGTGGCGTGAGGAAGGGCCGCGCCTGACCGATCTGACCGAAGGGTTTGCAAAGGTGTCTCTGGTTGAGGCGCCGACCCCCACGGTCGAGGCCGGTGCCATCGCCCTGCGCCTGCGCCAGGCGGCCCGCGAGGGCCAGCGCGCCGCGCTTATCGCGGCGGATGCGCGGCTGGTGCGCATGGTCATCGCCGCCCTCGACCGCTGGGGCATCCTGCCCGATGTGAGCGCCGGTGAGCCGCTGTTGCAGACGGTGCGGGGGCGGTTTTTCGGCCTTGTCGCGCAGGCGCTGACCGAACCGGTCTCGCCCGAGCGGCTGGTCGCACTGTTGCAGCACCCCACATGTCATGGCGGCCCCGGGCGCGGGCGACATCTGCTGCGCAGCCGCGACCTGGAACTGGGGCTTCTCAGGACCGGCCTCGGCATGCCCGGTGCCGGCGAGATCCGCGCCTGGGCTGCCACGCGTGACCGGGACCCGTCCGCGCCTGCCTGGGCCGATTGGCTGCTGGGCAGTGTGCTGGCCACCCGGCATCAGGTGCCGCGATCCTTCGCCGAATGGGCGGAGGCGCATGTGACGCTGGCCGAGACGCTGGCGGCGGGGTCCGGGGATGACGATGATGATGGGGTTGGCGACGCTTCGGGGGGCGGACAGTTTGCGCTTTACAGCGAAGACGACGGCGCCGCGCTGGCCGATCTGGTGGCCGAAATGCGGTCTGCGGCCTCCGCGGGGGCGCCGCTCACGGCCTCCGAATACCGTGACATGGTTCTGGCGCTCGCCGAAGACCGCACCGCACGGCACAGCCTGCGCCCCCGCGCCGACATCCTGATCTGGGGCACGCAGGAGGCGCGGGTACAGGGTGCCGACCTGATGATCCTGTCCGGCCTGAACGAAGGCACATGGCCCGCCGCACCGGCGCCCGATCCCTGGCTCAACCGCGATATGCGCGACAGCGCGGGCCTGCGCCTGCCCGACCGGTCGACGGGCCTGGCCGGGCATGATTTCCAGCAGGCGATGGGCGCGCCCGAGGTCTGGATGACCCGCGCCCTGCGCGATGATGAAACCAATACCGTGCCCGCGCGCTGGCTGAACCGGCTGACGAACCTGTTGCGCGGATCGGGGCCCGAGGCGGCGCAGACCCTGCAGGATATGCGCGCGCGGGGCGCCACCTATGTCGCCTGGGCGCAGACCCTGTCACGTCCAGACCCCGGGGCTGCGCCCCGGCGTGCCCCGCGTCCCGCACCCTGTCCGCCGCTGGCGGCACGTCCCACCCGGTTGTCGGTGACGCAGATCGAGACGCTGGTTCGCGATCCCTACGCGATCTATGCCCGCCTCGTGCTCGGGCTGCGCCCGCTTGACCCGTTGCGCGCCGAACCCGATGCCGCCCTGCGCGGCACCGCGCTGCATGCCGTCATGGAACGCTTTGCCAGAGCAACATGGGACGGCCTGCCCGATCCCGACACCGCCCATGCCCTGTTCCTGTCCACCGTCGATGAGGTGCTGGACGAGGCCGCGCCATGGCCCGCCAACCGTCGCCTGTGGCGGGCGCGCTTTGTCCGCGTGGCGCCGTGGTTTCTCGAGACCGAGCGCGCGCGCCGCGCCCGGGGCAGGCTCGCAGCGGTTGAGGAACGCGGCACATGGCAGGTGCCAGGCCTGCCTATGACGATCTCGGCCAAGGCCGACCGGATCGACCTGCGCACCGACGGGCGTATCGCGATCTATGACTACAAGTCCGGCAAGCCGCCCAGCGAAGAACAGGAACGCCAGTTCAACCAGCAGCTCTGGCTCGAGGCGATCATGGCCGCCGATGGCGCCTTTGCCGGTCTGGGCCCGGCCGAAACCGCCGAGATCGCCTATATCGGGCTCGGCGCGACGCCCGAGGAAAGGCCGCAATATCCTGCGCCCGACGCGCTGGCCGACATTCTCCGCAGGCTCCGCGACAGGCTCGAACATCATTTCGATCCGGGCACCGGCTTTCCGTCGCGGCGTTCGGTGCAGGACACCCGCTGGTCGGGCGATTACGACCAGCTGGCCCGGTTCGGCGAATGGGACGATACCGACACCCCGGTGCTGATCCCGGTCGGGGAGGCGGAGCCATGAACGAGGCATCGAACGCCCAGGTCACCGCCGCCGCGCCCGATATCTCGACCTGGCTCAGCGCCAATGCCGGGTCCGGCAAGACCCGGGTGCTGACCGACCGGGTTGCCCGGCTCTTGCTGGCCGGGGTCGAACCCGAACGCATCCTGTGCCTGACCTATACCAAGGCCGCCGCGATGGAGATGCAGAACCGGCTTTTCGAACGGCTGGGCGAATGGGCCATGCTCGAGGACATGGCGCTGCGCGATGCCCTTGCGCGCGTCGGTGAAACCGGGCTGACACCGGAACTGCTCCGGCGCGCGCGCACGCTCTTCGCGCGCGCGATCGAGGCGCCGGGCGGTCTGAAAATCCAGACGATCCATTCCTTCTGCGCCTCGGTCCTGCGCCGTTTCCCGCTTGAGGCCGGCGTTGCCCCGGGGTTCCAGGAAATCGACGAACGCGCGCAGCGGCGGCTGGTGGCCGACCTTCTGAACATGCTGGCCGACGACCCCGCCACGGCCCCCGCGCTCGACGCCGCAGCCGCCATGCTCAGCGATGATGACGGGCTGATGAAACTGGCGCTGGGCGTGGCGGGCAAGGCCGGTGCCCTGTCGCAGTCCATGGAGTGCGAAGGGATCGCGGCCTTCTTCGGCCTTCCGCCCCACCTGACCGATGATCGCCTGATCGCCCGCGTGATCCTGGGCGATGAGGGCGACCTTGCCCCGACCCTCATCCCCCATCTCGACCTGACCAAAGCGAACCAGAAAAAACTGGCCGAGACCCTGCGCCAAATGCCCTGGACGGCGATGAACCTCACCGCGCTCGAAACGCTCGAAAAACTCTGCGTCACCCAGTCAGGCGCGACCGAGGGCGCACCGAAGGCCATCGCCAATGGCGATGTCCGCAAGGCCATGGGCCCCGACCTCGTGGCGCGTTACGACGCGTTGGCCGCCCGCCTCGCCGACGCCCGCCCCCTGCGCCTCGGCCTTCTGAACGCCCGGCGCACCCATGCGCTCCACCGGTTTGCCGCCGTGTTCCTGCCCGCCTTCTCCGCGGCCAAGCAGATGCGCGGATGGCTCGATTTCGACGATCTGATCCGCCATACCCGTGACCTGCTCTCGGTCAGGTCGGTGGCGCAATGGGTGCTGTTCCGGCTTGATGGCGGCATCGACCACATCCTCGTCGACGAGGCGCAGGACACCAGCCCCGAACAATGGGATATCGTCTCCCGGCTGGCCGAGGATTTCGCCGCCGGGCAGGGCGCCCGCAGCGACACGCGCCGCACCATTTTCGTGGTCGGCGACAAGAAACAGTCGATCTATTCCTTCCAGGGCGCCGAACCGCGCGGCTTCGACCGGATGCGCGACCATTTCCAGACCCGCCTCGGTGAAATCGACGCGCCGTTCCAGGTCTGCGACCTGCTCTATTCCTTCCGCTCGGCCGATCCGATCCTGCGGCTGGTCGACCGCGTTGCCGAAACCGCTGAAACCGATGGCCTTGGCGGTCCTACCGATCACCGGGCGTTTTTCGGCGACAAGCCCGGGCGCGTCGATCTCTGGCCCGTCGTCGAAAAGGCAGAGACGGGCAAGAAACCCGCCTGGGACGATCCGCAGGACCTTGTCGGCGATGATCACCACCATGTCCGCCTCGCCCGGATGATCGCGGATCAGGTCGGCGCGATGATCGATGCCGGTGCCCCGGTCACCCATGACGGCACCGCCCGCGCGGTCACCCCGGGCGACATTCTGATCCTTGTTCGCCGCCGCTCGGGCGTGCTGTTCCGGGCGATCATTACCGCGCTCAAGGATGCGGGCCTGCCCGTCGCGGGTGTCGACCGTGCCATGATCGCCGAACCCCTTGCGGTCAAGGACCTGATGTCGCTGATGCGCTTCCTCGTCACGCCTGAGGATGACCTGTCGCTTGCCGAATTGCTGCGTTCGCCCATCGGTGGCTGGGACGAGGCGGCGCTGTTCGGCCTTGCCCATGGCCGCGACGGGTATCTGTGGCGCGCTCTGCAATCGGGCCGCGACCGCTGGCCCGAGACCGTGGCGATGCTGGAAGACCTGCGCAACGCGGTCGATTTCCTGCGCCCCTACGACCTTTTGGAGCGGGTGCTGGTGCGCCACGATGCCCGGCGCCGCCTGATCGCCCGGCTGGGCCCCGAGGCCGAGGATGGCATCGATGCGCTGCTGGCCCAGTCGCTTGCCTATGAACGCATCGAGGTGCCCAGCCTGACCGGGTTCATCGGCTGGATGGCGGCCGGCGATGTCGAGGTGAAACGCGACCTGGCCAAGCCCACGGGCGAGATCCGGGTGATGACGGTGCATGGGGCAAAGGGGTTGGAGGCGCCCGTGGTGATAATGCCCGATACCGGCCCGAGACAGCCACAGCACTCCTCTCCCCGCCTTGTCCAGCCCGAAGGCGGCCCCGTGGTCTGGGCCGGGGCCAGGGAAACGCTGCCCGAGGCCCTGCGCCCGGTGATCGAGGCCGAGGCCGACCGCGCCGCCGAAGAGGCGGACCGGCTCCTCTACGTCGCCATGACGCGCGCGGAAAGCTGGCTGATCGTCGCCGCAGCGGGCGAGGTCAGCAAGGTGACGACCGGCACATGGTATGCCCGTGTCGCGGCGGCGATGCAGGATTGCGGGGCGCGGCCCTTTGATCTGCCGCAACAGGCAGGCACCGGGCTCAGGCTGGAAAGCGGTGACTGGTCGCCTCAGGGCACGGCTGCGCCCGAACCCACCCCACCGCCCGTCCTGCCGCCCTGGATCACCGATGCCGCCCCCCCGGCCAAACGCGCGCCCAGCGTGCTCAGCCCCTCGGATCTTGGCGGGGCAAAGGCCCTGCCCGGCGAAGCCGGTGACGGTGACGAGGCTGCGCGGCTCAGGCGCGGGCGGCTGGTGCATTTGCTGCTCGAACACCTTCCCGGCCTTCCCGAACCCGCCTGGTCCGCATCCGCGCCCGGCATCTGCGCGCTCGAGGCTGCCGGTATCGGCGCGGCGGAATGTGCCGCGCTCCTCGAAGAAGCCGCGGGGGTGCTGACCGACCCCGGGCTTGCCCCGCTGTTCGGGCCCGACAGCCTCGCCGAGGTTGCGATCACCGGCGACAGCGCCATTCTCGGCCGTCCGGTTCATGGCGTGATCGACCGGCTGGTCGTGACCGGTGACACCGTCACCGCGATCGATATCAAGACCAACCGGCAGCTGCCCGCCACACCCGAGGCGGTGCCCGAAGGCCTGTTGCGGCAGATGGGCGCCTATGCCGAACTTCTGGGCGCGATCTACCCGGACCACCGGATCGGGACCGCGATCTTGTGGTCGGTCGGCCCGAACCTGATGCAACTGCCCCACGATCTGGTGATGTCGGCGCTGGCCCGGGCCACGCCGACTTGACGCATCGCGGGGGCGTTCCTACCCTCAGTATCCAATCAAGCTCCGCCAGCAGGAGGGCACCGCCCATGGCCACCGTACCCGTTACCGATGCCACCTTCGACGCCGAAGTTCGCGGCTCCGACATTCCCGTCGTCGTGGATTTCTGGGCCGAATGGTGCGGCCCGTGCAAACAGATCGGACCGGCGCTGGAAGAATTGTCCGAGGAATACGCGGGCAAGGTCAAGATCGTGAAGGTCAATGTCGACGAAAACCCCTCGGCACCGATGCAGATGGGTGTGCGCGGCATACCGGCGCTGTTCCTGTTCAAGGGCGGCGAGGTCGTGTCGAACAAAGTCGGCGCGGCGCCGAAGGCCGCGCTGCAGAAATGGATCGACGAAGAGGTCTGAACGACCGCCACGCATCCGAAGCAAAAGAGCCATGCAAAGAAAAAGGCACCCTGCGGGGTGCCTTTCTCATTACCAGTCGGGGGCGAAGGTCAGCACCGTGCCATCGGGCAGGGTGAGTGTGCGGGCATAAAGCTCGATCGGTCCATCGTCATCGACACGGCCCATGACCGTGACGGCCTGGTCAGGCTGCACCGGCATGGACCCCGACGACAGGTAGACCTGAACCTCACCCGTGGCGTCGCCAAGGATGAACTCGTCATCATCGGTGATCCGCAGAACGGTGCCGGCCACTGTCACTTCGGCATTCGGACGCAGGTCCGCCACCGCTGTCATCGGCGCATCCTGCGCCAGTGCCGGGAACGCCAGCACAAGGGCCATCGCAACAAGCGCGCTGCGCATCGGTCAGTCCAGCGCGACCAGCAGCAGGATCACCGCCACCGCTGCGGCGGCCACGAACACCCACCGGGGTTGAGTGATGGTCATCGGCGTGCTGAGCCAGTTGCGCCATTCGGCGGGGATCGGGTTCTGATCGTTTTTCTGGTCGGACATGGCGGAGGCCTTTTGCAATCGGTTTCGGGTTAGGTGGGGTTGCCTGTGGCCGCCCGCAAGATGGCGCAACGGAACCTGGGTCAGATTCTTGAGGGCGGGTCAAAAGAACCGGTTTTGTATATTGGGATCAGAGGATTGGCCCGGATGCTCAACCCTAGTCACCTCCCTGGTCACCCCCCTGATCACCCCGGTGGCGCCTATGAAAAAGGGCGCCCGCTTGGGGCGCCCTTTCACTATGTCCCCGGACCAGGAGGGAGAGAGCCGGTCCGGGGGTCGCAAGCAAAACGCTTAGCCTTTGGTGAAGTCCGGATAGGCTTCCATGCCGAGCTCTGCGGTATCCAGGCCCTGCAGTTCCGCTTCTTCCGAAACCCGGATGCCGACGGTCACCTTCAGGATGAACCAGACGATCAGCGACAGCACGAAGGTGGTGCCGACGATCGCGACGATCCCCAGAAGCTGCGTGCCGATCACGGCTTCGCCATGGTAGCCGCCGGTCAGGACCACCGCGATGGTGCCCCAGATCCCGGCGAAGCCGTGCACCGGGATGGCGCCCACGACGTCGTCGATCTTCAGCTTGTCGAGCAGCGGAACCGTCAGCACGACGATCAGACCACCGATCGCACCGATCACCAGCGCCAGACCGAGGCTCGGGGCCAGCGGTTCAGCGGTGATCGACACCAGGCCCGCCAGCGCGCCGTTCAGCACCATGGTCAGGTCGGCCTTGCCGTAGAACAGCTGCGTCAGGACCAGCGCGGCCACGGCACCGGCAGCGGCAGCCATGTTGGTGTTGGAGAAGATACGCGAGATATCTGCAACATCACCGGCCGAGCCCATTGCCAGCTGCGAGCCGCCGTTGAAGCCGAACCAGCCGAGCCACAGGATGAACATACCCAGGGTCGCCAGAGCCAGGTTGGAACCGGGCATCGGGTTGACCTTGCCATCCTTGTACTTGCCCAGACGGGGCCCGAGGACGATGGCACCGGCCAGAGCAGCGGCAGCACCACAAGCGTGAACGACGGTCGAACCGGCGAAGTCCGAGAAACCGGCTTCCGACAGGAAACCGCCGCCCCACTGCCACGAAGCGGTCAGCGGGTAGATGAAGCCGGTCAGAACGATCACGAAGATCAGGAACGGCCACAGCTTGATCCGTTCGGCCAAAGCACCCGAAACGATCGAGGCGGTGGCGGCACAGAACATCAGCTGGAAGATGAAGTCCGAGCCTGTCGACGCGTAACCGGCGTCATCAGCGGCCTCGAGGCCCATGTCGTTGAGGTAGACCGGCTCGAGCACGCCCCAGGACGGGAACAGACCCGAGAAATAGCCCTCGATGGCCCAGTCGCCGAGAGGATACATCAGGTTGTAGCCGACCAGCCAGTACATGATCGCGGCCAGCGAGAAGAGGCCGACGTTCTTGGTCATCTGCATGGTCACGTTCTTGGAACGCACCAGGCCGCCTTCGAGCATGGCAAAGCCCGCGGCCATGAAGAACACGAGGAAACCGCCGATCAGGAACAGCAGGCTGTTGAAGATCCAGACGACTTCGTCGGTGACCGACGGAATCTCGATGGCTTCCGCCTCCTGTGCGAAACCCATCGTCGGCAGAAGCGCGGCGGTCGCCACGGCTGCCAGAGGGAGGAGATACTTGGTTTTCATCTCTTTGAGGTCCTTTTCGTCGAAAGATCGCGCGTCACAGCGCGTCGTCATTGGTTTCCCCGGTGCGGACGCGCACGGCGCTCGCCACGTCGACCACGAAGATCTTGCCGTCACCGATCTTGTCGGTCTTGGCGGTGGAGGCGATGGTTTCGACCACCTGGTCGGCCATGCCGTCTGCCACGACGATCTCCAGTTTGACTTTCGGGACGAAATTCACGGCGTATTCCGCGCCGCGGTAGATTTCGGTGTGCCCGGACTGAGAGCCGAAGCCCTTGATCTCGGTCACCATCATGCCGCGCACGCCGATGGAGGTCAGCGCTTCGCGAACCTCCTCCAGCTTGAACGGCTTGATTGCTGCGATGATGAGTTTCACGTTGTCACCCTTCCGCTTGTTGATGCTGTGTCCCCCCACGGGACGCCACGCCGCTCAGGTCAGGGATCGCGCGGGGGAGGGGCAACGCGGCAGCGGATATCGGCCGCAACCGAAAGGCGAAAACGCCTAAATTTTGCGCACACATATCCCTTTGATGAATTTTTGGTCGATCATGAGATGCGGCGGCGCGGCATCCTCTCTCCACATCCGACTCGATTTTTCCTATGTTTGCGCAAAACAATTCAGGCATTGGGCAGGGTTCCGACATGAGTGGATCGCGAAACGGCCAGCGTCCGGGCACCGGCGCCCGCCGCCCCATCGTGGCGGACCGCCGCGCCACAACCCGTCCGGCGGCGCCGCGCGGCGGTGGCAGCGGCCCGGGCGGAGGGTCTGGCGGCGGGGGGCGCGCACGCCGCGCCGCGCCACAACCCCCGCGCCGGCGCGGACCGGTCGGCATCGTCGCATTCATGTTGGGATGGGCCCTGCGGCTTTTGTGGCGCCTGGGTCTCGGGGCCGCGGCGGCTGTCGCCCTGATCATCGGGGCGGCCACGCTGTTTCATTATTCGCAACTGCCGCCCGTCGAAACGGTCGTCGACAACCGCACGCGCGGCTCGGTCACCATGCTCGACCGCAACGGCGCGGTGTTTGCCTGGCGTGGTGAACAGTTCGGCGGCATGATCACGCCCGACACCGCCAGCGTGCACCTGACGCATGCGGTCGTGGCCACCGAGGACCGCCGCTTCTTCCGTCATTTCGGCATCAGCCCGCGCGGCATCGCCTCGGCCATCCGGATCAATATCCAGGAAGGTCGCGGCCCGTTCAGGGGCCATGGCGGGTCGACCATAACGCAGCAGGTCGCCAAGCTGATGTGCCTCGGCACGCCCTACGACCCCGAGCTCTGGGAGACCGAGGCCGCCTATGAACAAGACTGCCGCCGCACAACGCTGTGGCGCAAGATCCGCGAGGTGCCGTTCTCGTTCGCGATGGAGCTGCGCTATACCAAGGACGAAATCCTGACGATCTATTTCAACCGCGCCTATCTGGGCGCGGGGGCGCGTGGGTTCCAAGGGGCGTCGCAGCGGTATTTCGGCATTCCCGCCGCGCAACTGAACCCGCAGCAGGCCGCGATGCTGGCCGGTTTGCTGGTGGCGCCGTCCTACTATGCACCAACCTCGAATCTCGAACGCGCCCAGGCGCGCGCGGCCACGGTGCTGCGGCTGATGGAGGACCAGGGGTATCTGAGCCCCGAGGCGGCGGCGCAGGCGCAGGCCAACCCCGCCACCCTGTCGCGCGCGGCCGAACAGAACACCGGCCAATCCTTCGCCGACTGGATCATGGCCACCGGTCCCACCTTCCTGACCCGCGACACGACCGAGGATGTGGTGATCGCCACAACCTTCGATGCGCAGATGCAGGCGGCGGCGGAGGAAGCGCTGGAGGACGTCTTCGCCAGCCAGGTCCGCGAAGGGTCCGAAGCGCAGGCCGCCATCGTGGTGATGAGCGCCGATGGCGCGGTGCGGGCGATGGTCGGCGGGCGCAACACGCGGCAGGCGGGCCTGTTCAACCGCGCCACGCAGGCGATGCGGCAGACCGGGTCGGCCTTCAAGCCATTCGTCTATGCCACGGCGCTGGATCTTGGCTGGCGGTTCGACGACATGATCCTCGATGCTGCCATCACCATCGACGTCCCGGGGTCAGGCCCCTATTCGCCCACCAATTATACCAACGAGTTTTATGGCGAGGTGACGCTGACCGACGCCTTGCGCGCCTCGCTGAACACGCCCGCGGTGCGCCTGTCCGAAGAGGTGGGCCGCGATCTGGTGCGTACCGTGGCCAGCGAATTCGGCATCGAAAGTGACCTTGCGCTTGGTCCTGCGCTGGCGCTGGGGGCCTCGGAATCGACCCTGATCGAGATGACCGGCGCCTATGCCGGCATTCTGAACGGTGGCTCGGCGGTGGTGCCCTACGGCGTTCAGGCGCTGACCCTGCAGGGCGAGGCGACACCGCTGTTCGAACAGACCTCGGGGATCCAGGAACGGGTGATCTCGGAATTCGCGGCGCGACAGCTGACCTACATGATGTCCGAGGTGATCGCCGACGGCACCGGACGGCGCGCGCAATTGCCCGACAGGGCAGCTGCGGGCAAGACCGGCACAACGCAGGCCGCCCGTGACGCCTGGTTCATCGGGTTCACCGCCGATTACGTGGCAGGCGTCTGGATGGGCTATGACGACAACACGCCCCTGTCGGGCGTGACCGGCGGCGGCCTGCCGGCCGAGATCTGGCGCCAGACGATGGAACGCATCCATGCCGATCTGCCGCCCCGGCCCCTGCCAATGATCGATCCGGTTCTCGAGGCTCGGCCGCTGGCGCAAGACGTGCAAGACGAACGCCCCGACCTGGCGCAGCAGATCCTGATGGAGGTGTTGGGCGGGCTGCTCGGGCGGAACTGAGCGTGTTCGGGATCAGCCGAGATTGCGCAAATCGCCGATCATCGCGTTGATATCGCCACCCCGGCGTTCCAGAAGCGCGCCGATCTCGTTGCGCTCGGTGATGACGAGGGAAATCCCCTCGATCACCATGTCGATGAACCGGGGCGATCCGCTGCGATCCCAGACGCGGAACCGCACCTCGAACGGGGACTGACCGCGCATGGTGACGGTCGAGATCACCTCGACGAAACGCGATGTCTCCTGCGTGCCCGTCACCGTGACGGTGCCGCCGACGAATTCCTGGAAGCGGCGGCCGTATTTGCGCGCCATGTAATCCTGAAACGCCGAGGCGAAGGCGCTGAGCTGGCTTGACGATGCGCTGCGCGCCGGGGGGCCCAGAACCGATTGCGAAATCGTCGGCATGTCCGCGTAGCGCGTCATCATCCGGTTGAAATCGCGGATCACCGCGCTTTCGGACTGACCGGCATTGATGATCCGGGTAATCTCGGACGTGACCTGCTGCACAAGCGCCACCGCCGTGCCGCGATCCACGGCGCGCGCAGGTCCCGCGAAGACGGGCAGCACGAAAGCGGAAGCGGTCAGCGTCAGCCAGTGGCGGCGGGTGAATCGCATATCAGTTCCCATAGGGGTCAACATACACATCCGAGCCGGGTCCGCCAATCACGCCGGGTTGCGTGGTGCCGCTTCCGTCCAGATCGATCAGGACGTTGAGCAGGCCGTCGTCGCGTTCGCTGCCGCGCGACAGCTGGAACCGGCGCTGTTGCAGGTAGAGC
>JANSYL010000002.1 GCA_024742455.1 Paracoccaceae bacterium
AATTACAATTTCCGCTCAGCGTCCTTTTCCGAAGATGCTCGGGGTCGCTGGTATTTCAACGTCGTGGTGGAGTTTGAGGCCGAAGCGTCGACGGGCGCTAGCGCGGTCGGTATCGACTTAGGCTGCAAGGACGCGGCCACCGTTAGCGACGGGACCAAGGAAACAGGACGCTGGTACCGCGGGATCGAAGCCGATCTTGCAGTTGCACAGCAAGCGCGAAAGAAAAAGAGGGTCGCTGCCATCCACGCGAAAGCAGCGAACCGCAGGAAAGACGCGATGCATAAGCTGTCGCGCACATTGGTTGATGCGAACGCCGCCATCTTTGTCGGCAACGTATCTTCAAAGGCCATGTCTCAGACCCGCAACGCCAAGTCTGCTCTTGACGCAGGCTGGG
Source organism: Paracoccaceae bacterium (assembly GCA_024742455.1). Classification (GTDB taxonomy): domain Bacteria; phylum Pseudomonadota; class Alphaproteobacteria; order Rhodobacterales; family Rhodobacteraceae; genus JANSYL01. Next base: position 395 of record JANSYL010000002.1, read on the forward strand.
GGATGCTCAAGGCGATATTGTCCTACAAATGCGATCACGCAGGCGTCGTCTTCGAAGAGGTCAACGAGGCTTTCACCACCCAGCGATGCTCGTGCTGCGGGAGTATCCCCGCCAGCAGTCCGAAAGGTATGGGCACGCTTGGAATGAGAGAGTGGGTCTGTGATCAGTGCGGTTCCGTACACGACAGGGACGTGAACGCCGCCCGCAACATTCTCGCGCTCGGGCATGGGCGTCTCGCAGGAGGAATGCCCGTCCTTTAGGGCGGGCAGGATGTCAAAGATCGAGCGCCCGAAACTCGTTCACATCAAAAATGCCTTGATAAAAAATAGTGTTTCCCAAAGGTCTGATCGTAAAATCTAAACCCAATCTAAACTATTCTCTGCCCCGCGTTTGCGTCTCAAACCGCGCCGTACGCATCAACCTTTCCAACAGCTCTTTCTGCTCACTCTGGAGATTTGATGTCAAAGCAGCTTCCGAACGGTGCCAAACCTCCCAAAGTTGGGAAAATGACATTTCACGTCTTCTGTGTTCAAGCGCATTAAGCAGCCCCATAAGATCAGAAATTGTCAACTGAGGTGTCCCAATGCGCCGAATTAAGCGCGCCGTTTCGGAACGATCACAAAGAAACAACAATTTACCAAGCATGGTTCAAGCTCCTTATTGAGAGGTGGCTGCGCAAATCTGAACAGCTGGGATAAGTGGATTTTCCGCGCAGCAGCCGACGCCCACATTCATCGCTTGACGGCAGAACCCCCGATCAGGCCTACTTCAACCCGCCGGCGTTCGAAGCGGTAGCGGCATAACCAATGCGGAAATCCACTTAGAAAACGCCACGTAGCTGTTCAGACAAACCGAGCCACCTCTTTGAACCCTTGAATTCCGCGTTACCTTACGCGCAAATTCCCACAGAAAAATGATATCACCCCTAACCAATCTCACTTCAACAGCGCTTTTAAATACGCCCCGTAGGCTGTTTTGCCAAAGATCTTCGAGCGAGCAAGCAGAGCGTCGGCGTCAATCCATCCTTTGGCGTAGGCGATTTCATCTGGTGAGCCCGCTTGCAGACCCTGCCGCTCGGTTAAGGTGCGCACAAAGTTTCCCGCATCGAGCAGAGAACCATGTGTGCCGGTGTCCAACCAAGCATACCCACGCCCCATACGGCTGACCTGTAGTGCGCCCTCTTCAAGATAACTCTCCAAGAGAGAAGTGATTTCCAGCTCACCGCGTTCAGACGGTTTGACGGCAGCTGCACGTTCTGGCGCTGTTCCATCAAGAAAGTACAACCCCGTCACCGCATAGTGCGATGGTGGTACCGTTGGCTTTTCAATGATGCGTTGCGCCTCACCCTCTGGGCCAAACTGCAGGACACCATATCGCTCCGGGTCAGCCACACGGTAGCCAAAGACCGTTCCTCCGCTCTGCCGGCCATCCGCGTCCAACAATAGGTCCGGCAGCCCATGTCCAAAGAAGATGTTGTCACCCAAAATCATCGCTGACGGCGCACCTTTCAGAAACCCGTCTGCCAAAAGATACGCCTGGGCCAGACCGTCTGGTGAGGGCTGAACGATGTATGTCAACGAGATGCCCCATTGACTGCCATCGCACAGAACCCTCTGGAACTGGGCCTGATCTTCAGGTGTCGTAATCACCGCAATCTCATGGATGCCGGCCAACATCAAAACCGTCAGCGGGTAATAGATCATCGGCTTGTCGTAGATCGGCAGCAGCTGTTTCGACACCCCGATTGTCACGGGATAAAGCCGCGTGCCCGACCCGCCGGCCAGGATGATGCCCTTATGCGGTTTGGTCGTTTGGCTCACCATGCCTCGCTCTTTCGGATGTGCCGGTCGCGGCAAGATCTCGGACCAGGGCGTCATACCCCGTCCGCTCCAGAAGCGCCACGGGAAGACGCGACAGAACGAAGGCGCAGTCCGCCTCGGAAAACGCCGCCATGTAGGCGTGATTGCACACCGAGGACGGCCCGAAGGGCCGGTTCATCTCGGTCTCTTCCCGCTGCCAGTCGACCGCGCGACCGGGCAGGTTGCGCATCCGCCCCCGTGGCACATCGAAAACCTCCGACACCCGCGCAAGGCCCAGCGCCCCGGCCAGCCGCGCAGCCTGTCCTTCGGGATCGGCCACAAGGTCTTCGTAGCGCAGATGCCGACTTGCCGGCCGGCGCCCCACGATCGACATGACGTTCCAGGTCATCGCCACCCAGCAATCGGCCACTGTCGGAAAAAACAACTCGGCGCTTTCCGGGTTTGCATCGTCACGGATGACAAGCGGCGCGCGCAGAAAATCCCCCATTTCCGCGCCGCCCCCGGACACCAGGTTGCGCCCATTTCCCAGGTAATACCGGTGCAGGGATGCGATCGCCGAAAACGGGTTCTTGGTCAGGGTGATGGTCGGCGTGCCGGGCATTCGTATCGCCGCACCCCCGGCGATGATCGGAAACAGCCCGTGCTTCCAGCCGAAACTGTTATAGCCGATCCGGCAGGCATAGTTTCGTTCCAGCAGCGCCCGCAGGAAATTGGACCCCGACCGGAACATCCCGATGATACAGGCGTCCTCGGTCATGCGACCCGTTCCATTTCCACCATCCTGAACCGGGTCTTGCCGTCCTGCGCATTCGGTGCGAACCGGAACGGCAGGCCGCCATGGGCCCGGCGCAGCCCGAAGACCGAGGCCGCCTTTCGGTCCAGCCCGGTCTCGGCCAGCGCATGGGCCAGTGCATTCTGATCGCACCACCACAGCGGCCTGCCGTCCTGCGGCGCGTCGAACACCGTGCCGAGGTATCGCGCCATCTGTTCCAGCATCTTCCAGCACCGGGTGTCGCCGCTCAGGTAACACAGGTTCGCCGGGACGGACCGCCACGGGAAATGATTGTCGGTCGTCTTAAACAGGAACGCCGCCGGATGGGGGCTGAGCCGCGCCATGAATGCGCCGACCGAGGGGTCGAAGGCCGCGTCGATATCGGAAAACAACAGTGGCCGGCCATAGGCCTCCAGCAGGTTCTGCGCCGCGATGAACCGGGCCGACGCGTAATAGGCCCGGCCCAGCCCCGGATCGGCCTCGACACTCAACCCCACGCGATCCGCCAGGTCCCCGGGCAGATCGGGCAGCGTCAGGCCCGGCCCGCCGACGATGTGGACATGCACCGCCACCGGCGGCAGCGTGCGGGCCAGGCAGGCCAGCAAAAGCGGGACCCACTGGGCGAAATAGACCGGGTCGGCCGTCACCACGATGGGCCTGCCCTGCGCCCGTCTGATGATGCGCATTCCCCTGGCGCGCAGGGCCCGCGCCCCCGGCCGCGCCAGGTAGGAGGCGGCGCCGCGCGTCGCGTGGCTCATCGGGTGGCCTGCCGCAAGACACCGCGCAAACCCCTGCGCCGCCCCGTCCCTGTCGCCCGCCGCGTGATCAAGACAGGCGCGGTAGAACGCCGCCATCGCGGGGGACCTGCCGGCATGCCTGTCCACAAAACACCCAAGCCAGGTCGCGGTATCCGGATCCGCCAGACAGGACGGTCGCAACCGCGCCTCGCAGACCTGTTCGAAAATCCGCGCCATGCAGGACGGGGCGTCCCTCCCGCCCGCCAGCAGGCCCGCCCCGAGCGCCTCCACCCCGTCGGGGTCCGGCGTCTGGCGCGGCTGTAGCATCCATTGCAGGCCGAACCACGGGTGCAGCCCGGGCACGGCGAACCTGTCGGGCGGCAGGTGGCAAAACACCCGCGCCGCCAGTTGGGGTGCCGATACCATCTCGGGCCTCTGGTGCAGGGCCGCCCCGGCATGGGCATTGGCCGCCGCGATATCACCCGCCAGGAACGCCGCCGCTGCCAGAACCGCATGATCGATGGCGCGCGCGGGCTCCAGCCCCGCGATCTCGGACGGGTCGATCCGGGTCCGCCCCCCGATCCGGTGAAGCAGCGCCTTATGATCCATCACCGCGCCCGCCGGTCCCGGACATTCCGAGATCGGCCAGGATCGCGGCAAGGTCGGCGCGCCAGTCGGGCCGGGCGATGCCGAACGCCGCCTCGGTCGCGCGGCAGTCCAGCCGGGAATTCAGCGGGCGTCGCGCGGGGGTGGGATAGGCGCTGGTCGGGATGTCTTCGACCATGCAACGGGTGCCGGACCGGGCGAAAATCTCGCGCGCGAAACCGGCCCAGGACACATCGGGCGCGCCCGCGAAATGATAGGTGCCGGTCTTTTCAGGGCTTCTCTGCAACTCTGCCGCGATGCTCAGACAGGCGGCGGCGATGGGGGCGGCGGCGGTCGGCCCGCCGATCTGGTCGGCGACGATGGTCAGCCGGTCCCGCTCCGCCCCCAGGCGCAGCATCGTCCTGACGAAATTCCTGCCATGGGCCGAAACCACCCAGGATGTGCGCAGGATCGCATGCACACCACCCGCGTCGCGTACCGCCTCTTCGCCCGCCCGTTTTGACCTTCCATAGGCACCCAGCGGCGCGGTCGGGTCATCCGGTTTCCATGGCTCCTGCCCGTCACCCGCAAAGACGTAATCGGTCGAGATCTGCACCAGCGGCACGCCCAGACCGGCGCAGGCCCGCGCCATCGCGCCCGGCGCGTCCCCGTTGATCACCGTCGCCAGCGCCTCCTCCGTCTCGGCCTGGTCGACGGCGGTATAGGCGGCGGCGTTGATCACGGCATCGGGGCGCGCGGCACGGATCGCGGCGGCGCAGGCCTCGGGATCGGTCAGGTCGGCCTCGGCGCGACCCAGCACCGTCACCCCGCCCGCGCGCTGCAGCTCCATCGCCACCTGCCCGGTCCTGCCGAAGACCAGCACGCCCATCGCCTAGCCCGCCTGTCCCAGCCGCTGGCCCACGCCGTCGCGGTTCTGCAGGGGCCGCCACCAATCCTCGTTGGCAAGGTACCAGTCGACGGTGCGCGCCAGTCCTTCTTCCAGCGTGACCGAGGGGCGCCAGCCAAGCTCCGCCGCGATCCGGCTGGCATCGATGGCATAGCGCCGGTCATGTCCGGGCCGGTCGGTCACGAAGGTGATCAGCCGGTCATGCGGCGCGCCCCCGGGCCGGCGCGCATCCAGCAGGCGGCAGATCATGCGCACCAGGTCGATATTCGACATCTCGTTATGCCCCCCGATATTGTAGCTGCGCCCGACCGCGCCTTGCGTGCAGACGGTCAGAAGCGCCTCGGCATGATCTTCGACAAACAGCCAGTCGCGCACATTCGATCCGTCGCCGTAAACGGGGATCGGCTGACCGGCCAGGGCTTTCAGGATCACTACCGGGATAAGCTTTTCGGGAAAGTGAAAGGGGCCGTAATTGTTCGAACAATTCGAAAGAACCACGGGCAGGCCATAGGTTTCGTGCCAGGCCCGAACCAGGTGATCGGACGCGGCCTTGGACGCCGAATAGGGGCTGCGCGGGTCGTAGGGCGTTGTTTCGGTGAACAGGCCGGTTTCCCCCAGCGACCCGAACACCTCGTCGGTCGAGATATGGTGGAACCGGAACGCCTGCGGTTTGCCCGCCCCGGTCCACCAGGCGCGCGCGGCCTCCAGCAAGGTGTAGGTGCCGGTGATGTTGGTCTCGATGAAGGTGCCCGGCCCGTCGATCGACCTGTCCACATGGCTTTCGGCGGCCAGGTGCATGACCGCGTCGGGCGCATGGGTCTCGAGTACCCGGTCCATCGCGGCACGGTCGCGGATATCGGCCTGTTCGAACGCGTAAAGCGGGCTGTCGGCCACGCTCGCCACATTGTCGAGGCAGGCCGCATAGGTCAGCGCATCGAGATTGACGACCGAATGTCCCCTGGCTACTGCCAGCCGCACCACGGCGGACCCGATGAACCCCGCCCCCCCCGTCACCAAAAGCTTCATGGCCCATCTCCATAGGTGAACGGGCTGTCGAACCCGGCGAACCCGGGGGCGGCGGCGTCCTTTTCCGACAGTACCGGGGTCAGGTCGCCCATCGCCCAGTCGATCCCGATATCCGGGTCGTCGAAGCGCAGCGCGCCTTCGGTCTCGGGCGCGTAGACATCCGAGCATTTGTAGATGATTTCCGTATCCGGCACCCGTGTCGCAAAGCCATGGGCAAAGCCCGCGGGCACCAGCAATTGCTTGCCGTTCTCGAAACTCAGCTCCACCCCGAACCAGCGGCGATAGGTGGGTGATCCGCGCCGGATATCGACCGCCACGTCGAACAACGCTCCGCGCCCGCAGCGCACCAGTTTCGCCTGGGCGCGCGGCGGCACCTGAAAATGCAGGCCGCGCACGGTCCCGGGCGTGTCGGAAAGCGAATGATTGTCCTGCACGAAAACCGTGTCGAGCCCATGCTCGGCGAACCGGTCGCGGTTATAGGTCTCGGCGAAAAACCCGCGCGCATCGCCGAAGCGGCGCGGCGTGATCACCAGAAGATCCGGGATACCTGTCTCGTCGATCTGCATCTGTCGCGCCGTTCCTATGGTACACATCCACGCCGCTCTGCGCCCCCGCAGCGTGGGTCACTAGAAATCATGCCGCACCCAAGGCGGCAACCGGGCAAAAGACGAGCCCGACCTATCCCAAAGGTCAGGCGGCGATCCAATCGAAGAAATCCGGCCCGGCCTGCGCGCGCAGATCGCGCGCCATCGCGGCGCCAAGCTGCGCGCCATCCTCGATGGGCGCGCTGCGGTCATCGCCGATCACTTCCGACCCGTCAGGGCGCAGGATTTCACCGCGCAGGCGCAGCGTGCCGCCATCCAGTTCCGCCAACCCCGCAATCGGCGTCTCACAGGACCCGTCGAGCCCGGCCAGAAACGCGCGTTCGGCGGCCAGCCGCTGCCCGGTGGGTCCGTCATGAATCGCGGCCAGCATGTCGGCCGCGCGCATGTCGGCTTCGCGCCGTTCGATCCCGATGGCCCCCTGCGCCACGGCAGGCAACACATCCTCGACCGAGATCGCGGATTTCACCACCGCGTCCATGCCCAGCCGCCTCAGTCCGGCCATCGCCAGGAACGTCGCGTCGGCCACGTCGTTTTCCAGCTTCTTCATCCGCGTCTGCACATTGCCGCGAAACTCCACCACCTCCAGGTCGGGCCGTCGCGCCATCAGCTGCGCCCGGCGGCGCAGGCTCGACGTGCCGACGCGCGCCCCCGCGGGCAGATCGGCCAGCGCCCCGTGGGTCAGCGACACGAAGGCATCGCGCACATCTTCACGCGGCAGATAGCAATCCAGCAGCAATCCCCCGGGCTGTTCGACCGGCATGTCCTTCATGGAATGGACCGCGATGTCGATCCTGCCCGACAGCAGGTCTTCCTCGATTTCCCTGGTGAACAGGCCCTTGCCGCCGATCTCTTTCAGCGGGCGGTCCAGCACGGCATCGCCGGTGGTCTTGATCACCACGATCTCGAACGCATCTTCGGGCAGATCGAAGGCCGCCGACAGCCGCGCTCGCGTCTCATGCGCCTGCGCAAGCGCCAGGGGCGAGCCTCGGGTTCCGATCTTCAAGGGGCGGGCGGGGGTCGGTAAATCGGTCGTCATACCCGCCTTCTACATCTGTCAACTTGTCTTGACAATCGACTTCAGAGTGTTCCATTTGAATGGCGCACCACCCATGCGCGAATGACCGAAGGATACCCCATGTTCGACGCCCCCCAGACCGGCCGGAAAAAGCTTTTGCGCAGCCTTGGAGGCGAAGCGATGGAGGTGCCGCCGGTGTGGTTGATGCGTCAGGCGGGGCGCTACCTGCCCGAATACCGCGCCACGCGCGCGGAAGCCGGGGATTTCCTGTCGCTGTGCTACAATTCCGAACTGGCGGCCGAGGTCACGCTTCAGCCGATCCGCCGCTACGGCTTCGATGCCTCGATTCTCTTCGCCGACATCCTGCTGATCCCGGACGCGCTCGGCGCCGATCTCTGGTTCGTCACCGGCGAAGGCCCGCGCCTGTCCACCATCACCGGGGCTGACGGGCTGGCGAAACTCAAGGGCAAGGATGACATCCACGACCACCTCGCCCCCGTCTACGAAACCGTCCGCATCCTGTCGCGCGAACTGCCCGAGGAAACGACGCTGATCGGCTTCGCCGGTGCACCCTGGACCGTCGCCACCTACATGATCGCAGGCCGCGGCACCCCCGATCAGGCCTCGGCCCATGCCCTGCGCATGGGCGATGCCGAAACCTTCGACGCGCTGATGGACCTGTTGACCGACGCGACCATCGAATATCTCGACCAGCAGGTGCAGGCCGGCGCCGAGGTGGTGAAAATCTTCGACAGCTGGGCCGGTTCGCTGAAGGGCGAGGCCTTCACCCGCTACGCGCTGCAACCCGCCAAACGCATCACGGCGGAACTGAAATCCCGCCACCCGGGCCTGCCCGTCATCGCCTTCCCGCGCGAAGCGGGCGACAAGTATATCGGCTTTGCCAAGGCGGTCGGTGCTGACGGTCTGGCCATAGACACCAAGGTCGATCCGGCCTGGGCCGCAGAACACCTGCAACCCGATGGCTGCGTGCAGGGCAATCTCGACCCCAAACACATGATCACCGGGGGCCAGGACCTGGTCGATGCGACACGCGCCATCGTCGATGCGCTGAAGGGCGGGCCGCATATCTTCAACCTCGGCCACGGCATCACGCCCGAGGCCGACCCCGACAACGTCCACCTGCTGCTCGAAACCATCCGGGGCTGATCCGGGCGATCTTGCCGCCCCCGCCCCGGGGCGATACTCCGCCTTCATGGGTTATCTCGATCCCGCCGGCGTCGACGTGCTGGCCCCGAATCTCAAACGCCGCCTCTCCGGCGTGACGGCCACCGTGGTCCGCCTGTTGCCCCTGCAGCGGGACCATATCGCCATCGCCGCCGTAGCACCCGCCCTGCCCCGGCACGTGCCGCAGATCCGCCTGCGCGCGCTGCTCACCATGTCGCGCCACGGCCCCTCGGGCGCGCGGGTCTGGCATGCGCGGCGCAACTCGGAAATGCTGGCGGGGCTGTTCCTGAAACATGTGCTGCGCAAGCGGCTGAAGCTTCTCTTTACGTCCGCCTCGCAACGCCGCCACACCCGCTATTCCAAATGGCTGATCGCGCGGATGGATCGGGTGATTTCCACGTCGCAGAAAACCGCCACCTATCTCGACCGCCCCTCCACCGTGATCCTGCACGGTATCGACACCCGCGATTTCGCCCCGCCCGCCGACCGCGCCGCCGCCAAATCCGCGCTCGGCCTGCCGCCCGGTCCGATCATCGGCTGTTTCGGTCGCATCCGCGCCCAGAAGGGCACCGGCGATTTCGTCGATGCGATGGTGCGCGTTCTGGCCGACCGGCCCGATGCGGCGGCCATCGTCATGGGCCGGGCCACCGAACATCATCAGGCCTATGAACGCAGCCTTCGGAAAAAGGTGCTGGCGGCAGGGCTGGAGGATCAGATCCTCTTCAAGCCCGAGGTGCCGGTGGACCAGATCGCGGCCTGGTACCAGGCGCTCGACCTTTTCATCGCGCCGCAGCGGTGGGAAGGCTTCGGGCTGACCCCGCTGGAGGCGATGGCCTGCGGCGTGCCCGTCATCGCCACCCGCGTCGGCGCCTTCGAGGAACTGGTGGTCGACGGGTCAACGGGCGCGCTCGTCCCGCCCAAAGACGTGGACGCGATGGCCGCCGCCGCCGCCACCTATCTCGACAACCCCGCCGAACGCATGTTCCAGGGCGAAGCCGCCCGCCGCCATATCGAGGACGCCTTTGCCATAGAACGCGAGGTCGCGGCGATCAACGCGGTCTATCGGGACCTGCTGGAAAGCCGGAAATAGATGACACCCCCAGCCTTTCGGCGAAAAATGTAACCTGTCTCACGTCCATTTCGCGATCGGCGGCAGGCTCATCAGCACCGCGTTGGCGTCATGCCCGGTCTCCAGTCCGAATTTCGTGCCCCGGTCATAGACCAGGTTGTATTCCGCATAGAGCCCCCGGTGCACCAGCTGCGCCTCGCGATCCGCCTCGGTGAACGCCTCGTGCCGCCGCCGTTCGACGCAGCCAAGGAAGGCGGGCAGGAACGCCCGGCCCACATCCTGGGTAAAGGCGAAATCCGCCTCCCAGTCGCCGGTGTTCAGATCGTCGTAGAAAATGCCGCCGACGCCCCGCGCCCGGTGCCGGTGCGGGACGTAGAAATACTCATCCGCCCAGGCCTTGAAGCGGGGGTAATATTCCGGGTCGTGCCGGTTACAATGATCCTTGAGCACCGCGTGGAAATGCGCCGTGTCCTCGTCATACTCGATGGCCGGGTTCAGGTCCGATCCCCCGCCGAACCACCACGCCACCGGCGTCCAGAACATCCGCGTGTTCATATGCACCGCGGGCACGCGCGGGTTCTGCATATGCGCCACAAGGCTGATGCCCGAGGCCCAGAAGGTCGGGTCATCCTTCAGACCCGACAGATCCTTGCGCGCCGCCATCGCCTGCACCGCCCGCTCGCCCAGCTGGCCATAGACGGTTGAGACATTGACGCCCACCTTCTCGAACACGCGCCCGCCGCGCATCACGCTCATCAGCCCGCCGCCGGCGTCCGATCCATCCTCCGAGGTGCGGTGCGTTTCCGTCACCTCGAACCGGCCGGCGGGGGCATCGCCACCCTGCTCCTCCTCGACCCGTTCAAAGGCCGCGACGATCTCGTCGCGCAGATACCTGAACCAGGTGGAGGCTTTCGATTTGCGGTCGTCGAACAGGTCTTTCATGTCTTGGGCGATCCTTGCTTGTCTCACTCAATCTCTAGCAGAGCAGGTCCGCTTTGGCCACGCGGCGAACCGGCACCCGGCGCGTCGCGCGCGGCCCGGCACCCCCATGTCCTAGTGGCTTGGCACCGCCCGTCACCCACATGTTGACAGCCCGGGCAAGACACCGCCGATTGAGGCGCAACGCCTTGATTTTGCCACATCTTTGATGTCTCTGGCGAGGGTAGAAGGTGCCGCGCAAGACGGCGCCCGAGGCAGAGCGAGCAGGTCCCTTGACCAAGACCCCGAGCTTCCCGGCGCTTGTCGGGCTGTTGATCCTTGTGGTGGCGTCGGTCTTTGCCGCGCCCCTCCGGGCCGCGCCCTATGCCGCCATGGTGATGGACGCGCGCACCGGCGAGGTGCTGCATGCCCGCAACGCCGACACCCGCCTGCACCCCGCCTCGTTGACCAAGATGATGACGCTTTACGTGGCGTTCGAGGCGATCCGCCTTGGCGAGATCACGCTCGACACCCCGGTGCGGATTTCCGAACTGGCCGCCTCCGAACCGCCCTCGGAACTGGGGCTGCGCGCGGGCTCCACGATCCGCTTCCGCTACCTGATCCGCGCCGCCGCGATCCGGTCGGCCAATGACGCCGCCACCGCCATCGCCGAGGCGGTTTCGGGCTCCGAGGCCGCCTTTGCCCGCCGCATGACGCGCACCGCCCAGGCGCTCGGGATGACGCGGACCACCTTCCGCAACGCTCACGGCCTGACCGAAGAAGGCCATCTCAGCACTGCACGCGACATGACGATCATGGGCCGGCGGCTGTTCTACGATTACCCGCAATACTACAACCTGTTCTCGCGGCGCGAGACCGACGCCGGTATCGCCACCGTCCGCAACACCAATCGCGCGCTTTTGGATGCCTATCGTGGCGCCGACGGGATCAAGACCGGCTATACCCGCGCGGCGGGGTTCAACCTCGTGGCCTCGGCGGAACGCGGGCAGGAACGCATCATCGCCACCGTTTTCGGCGGGCAATCGGCGGCGTCGCGCAATCAGCGCATCATGGAACTTCTGGACATGGGCTTCGCCCGCGCGCCCAGCCGCGCCGTCGCCCGCGTCCCCTCACCACCCAGCTATGCGGACGTGCCCACCGGCAGGACGACCCGCGCCACGGGCGCCGTCACCCGGTCGCTCAGGCCCGTGCCGCGGCCGCTGGCCGAACCGGAACCGGCGCTTCTGGCGGCGATTTCGGACGCGGTCGTCGATGCACTCGACGATGTGGGCGCCGCAGTGCCCGAGCCGGCACCCGAGATCCCCGCGCCGGAAACCGGCGTGGCCGCCGCCGCCCCGCCGGAGGACATGCCCCTGCCCGTGCCGCGCCCCACACCCGAGGTTGCCCGCCCTGCCGAACCTGACCCGGTCGAGATCGCGGCATCCCCCGCACCGCCTCCGGCCCCGGTCGACGTTGCGGCCGAGGACACGGCCGAGGATGCGCTGGTCGTCACCCGGGCCTCGTCCTCGGGCGGACGCCTCTACAGCGTGTCGCTGGGCCTGCAAGGGTCGCATCACAGCGCCGAACGCCTGCTACTGCGCACCGCCCTCAGCGAGATCGGCACCTTTGACGATGCGCTCCGCCGGGTCGTCCGGCGCGGCGAGGCGCAGTATGAGGCCACGTTCCACGGCCTGTCCGAAGTTCAGGCCAGCCGCGCCTGCGCCCGCCTCAGCGCCCGGGCGATGGACTGCTCGGTGATCGGCCCATCGGGCTGACGCCGCGCGCGGTCGCGAAAACCCAGGCCAGCGCCGTCCACGGCTTCGCTCCGCTCAGCTTTTCGGGTGGTCGTCGTAATCTTCGCGCAGGATGCGATGGGCATCGCCCTCGGGGTCGTCGAACTGCCCGCGCTTGAGCATCCAGAAAAAGATACCCAGCCCGACCAGGCCCAGGAACAGGCTGACCGGGATCAGGATGCCGAGCACGTCCATTAGGACCTCATTTCAACCGGATTGCGTTCAGCGACACCGTAAGCGAACTGGCCGACATCGCCAAGGCCGCGATCAGGGGCGAACACAGGCCCACCACCGCCAGCGGCACTGCCAGCACGTTGTAAACCGTTGCAATGGTGAAATTTTCCCGGATGCGCCGCCCGGCGGACCCGGCGGTGGTGATCGCGTCGGCCACGGGGGACAGGCTGCGCCCCATCAGCACCATGTCCGAGGCCGACCGCGCCGCATCCAGCGCCGAAGCGGGCGAAATCGACACATGCGCCGCCGCCAGCGCGGCGGTATCGTTCAGACCGTCACCCACCATCAACACCTTGCCGCCCGCCTCGGCGATAGCCTGCACGGCGGCCACCTTTTGCTCGGGCAGCGCCTCGGCCACCGCCTCGTCGATGCCGATCCGCGCGGCAAAGCGGTCAACTGCGGTCCGGCTGTCGCCCGAGATCATCATCACCCGCTTGCCCTGCGCCCTCAGGCTGGCGACCAGTTCCGCCGCGCCCTCGCGCAGCGTGTCGGTGAAGGCGATGGCCAGCGGGGCGGTGTCGCCCACCCGCAGATAGGTCGCGGTCTCCGGGCTGTCCTTGGCCCCGGTCCAGCCCGCGCGCCCCAGTCTGACCGCCTGCCCCTGCCAGATGCCTTCGACGCCGTAGCCCGCCTTCTCGGTGATGTCCGCAACCGCCGCCGGTGTCACACCCCGGTCGCGCAGCCCGCGCGCCAGCGCCTCGGCCAGCGGGTGCGATGACGCGGCGGCCAGCGCCAGCGCCACCGGTGCATGGGCACGGGGGATCACCGACAGGTCCACCGCTTCGGGCGTGCCCGTCGTCAGCGTCCCGGTCTTGTCGAACACCACGGTATCGGCCTCGGCCAGCCGTTCCAGCGCGGTGCCGTCCTTGATCAGCAACCCCTTGCGGAACAGACGCCCCGACGCGGCGGTGGTCACCGCCGGCACGGCCAGGCCCAGCGCACAGGGGCAGGTGATGATCAGCACGGCCGCAGCAATGTTCAGCGCGATCCGCAAATCCTGCGTGTAAAGATACCAGCCCACGGCCGCCAGGAATGACAGGATATGCACCCCCGGCGCGTAAAGCTTCGCCGCCTGATCGGCGAGCGAGGTGTAATTGTTGCGCCCGGCTTCGGCTACCGCGACCAGGTCGGCGATCCGGTGCAGCGCGGTATCCCGCCCCGCCGCGCGCACCTCGACGGTCAGGGGACCGGTCAGGTTGACCTCGCCCGCGCTGACGGCATGGCCCGGCCCGGCATAGACCGGCAGGCTCTCCCCGGTCATCAGCGCCCGGTCCAGTTCGGACGTGCCCGCCGTCACCACCCCGTCCACCGGGATGCGCCCGCCTGGCTTGACGCGCACGATATCGCCCGGGGCCAGATCGGCGACCGATACGACCGCTTCACCCGCATCCGTCAGTCGCGTGGCGCGGGGCACCTCCAGCGCGGCCAGTTCCTGCGCCGCAGACCGGGCCGAGGCGCGGGTGCGGTGGTCCAGGTATCGGCCCGCCAGCAGGAAGAAACACAGCATGATCGCGGCGTCGAAATAGGCGTGGTGGCCGGAATGGATCGTCTCGTAAAGCGAGGTGCCCACTGCCAGCCCGATCGCCAGCGAGATCGGCACATCCATGTTCAGCCGCCCGCCCCTCAGCGCCCCCCAGGCCGAGGCATAGAAGGGCCGCCCGCAGAAGATCACGGCCGGGATCGCGATGGCCGCGCTGATCCAGTGCATCATGTCACGGGTCACGCCATCGGCGCCGGACCAGACCGCGACCGACAACAGCATCACGTTCATCATCGCGAAGAACGCCACCGCCAGCCGCATCATCAGGTCGCGGCCCTGCCGGTCGGCCTCGGTCATCGCCAGCACGCCCGGGTCCAGCTCATGCGCCTCGTATCCCGCCCGCGCCAGCACGGCCGACAGGTCTTCGGCGGTGATATCCGCCCCGGCCTCGACAGCGGCGCGGCGCAGGGTCAGGTTCACCCGCGCATCCATGACACCCGGCACCGCCATCAGCGTCCGTTCCACGCCCGAGATACAGGCCGCACAATGGATGCCCGGCAGCGACAGCATCACGCGCGCCTGTTTCGGCAGATCGGCAAGATGTTCGGCCGCGGGCGCCCCGACACAGGCCGGGCAGGCCGCAGGCCGCGCATGTTCGAAGGTGGCGGTCACCCCTGCCCCCTCAGCCGCTGTGATAGAAGGTGACGTTGTGGCGATACTCTGTGCCATCCCGCGCCATGCCGGTCAGGCGCAGCCGCCACCGGCCATAACCCACCTCCGCCGGGGCGACGAAAGCCCCCCGGTTGCGCGTCAGCTCCAGAAGCTGATCCTCGGTCTGGTTGGTGGGCCGCGTCAGCAGGGCCTCAAGCTGGGCCGGGTAGACAGGCGCACCGCTGTCATCGACCAGGTGCAGGATCAGCGTGCCGTCGCCCGGCACCTCGACACTTGCGTTCCAGCCCAGCGCCTCCTGCGCGGCGCGGCGTTCGTCGAAGGTCTGGCTGTCGGCATAGGACGAACTGACCTCCATCCCCGGGAAGGTGGAAATGGCATTATAGGCCATGAACAGATTCACCCCGATGATGATGCCGAAACCGCCCACGAACATCGTCAGCACATGGCGTCCGGTCAGCTTGCGGCCCTCGTTCTGGGTGTCAGGCTCCGTGGTCATTCCATATCCCTCCCGAAGAATGTGGTGTCCTGATGGGTCCGCGCCTCGGAATTGGTATCCTCCAGCCACAGGCGCAGATCGGTGCGCTCGGCATCGGCCGCAGTCGAGCCCGGCTCGGCCAGCACGTAAACCCGCTGCAGATGCGTGGTGTCGGCGGGCACCTCGACGCTCAGACCGTCGACACCCTCCAGCTCCAGCCGCAGCGCCTCGTCGCTGGTCAGGCTGAAGGCGAATGTGGTGTCGCCATGGGTCATGTTGCGGATCCGCACGTCATAGGTGTTGCGACTCGTCCCGTCCGACAGCAGCACGAATTGCGGGTTGCGCACCGGGGCCACCGTCATGTCGATCTCGGACCGGATGAACAAAAGCACGGTCAGCCCGATGCCGATCGCCGACCACAACACGGTGTAAAGGATCGTGCGGGGGCGGAAGATGTGTTTCCAGACCGGCTTTTTCGGGTTGCCCGCACGCTCATGCGCCTCGTCGGTCAGGGCGATGTAATCGATCAGCCCGCGCGGCTTGCCGACCTTTTCCATGATGTCGTCACAGGCATCGATGCACAGCGCACAGGTGATGCATTCCAGCTGCTGACCGTCGCGGATGTCGATGCCCACGGGGCAGACATTCACGCAGGCATTGCAATCGATGCAGTCGCCCAGACCGTCCCGGTCCTTGCCATGGCCGCGCGGTTCCCCGCGCCAGTCACGATAGGCGACCGTGATCGTGTCCTCGTCCATCATCGCGGCCTGGATGCGCGGCCAGGGGCACATGTAGACGCAGACCTGTTCGCGCATGAACCCGCCGAACACGAAGGTGGTCGCGGTCAGGATGCCGATGGTGGCATAGACCACGTAATCGGATTGCCCTGTGACGATATTCGTCAGCAACGTGGGTGCATCGGCGAAATAGAACACCCAGGCCCCGCCGGTCGCCACCGCAATGGCCAGCCAGATGGCGTATTTCGTCACGCGCAGGCGGAACTTGTGGAAATCCATGCCCTTGCGCCAGATGCGCAACCGGTTGTTGCGGTCGCCCTCGATCCAGCGTTCGACGGCGAAAAACAGGTCGGTCCACACCGTCTGCGGGCAGGTATAGCCGCACCACACCCGGCCCAGCGCCGAGGTGAACAGGAACAGGCCCAGCCCCGCCATGATCAGCAGACCGGCAACGAAATAGAACTCGTGCGGCCAGATCTCGATCCAGAAGAAAAAGAACCGCCGGTTTGCCAGGTCGATCAGAACCGCCTGGTCGGGCAGCGCCGGGCCGCGGTCCCAGCGGATCCAGGGCGTGACGTAATAGATGCCGAGCGTGACGAGCATGATGGCCCATTTCAACGTCCGGAACTTGCCCCTGACGTCTTTCGGAAAGACGGGTTCGCGGGCGGCGTAAAGCTTTGTGGGCTCTTCCGTGGCACTCATGACGGATGAGATCCTTCCTGATTTTCAGTCCTGCGCCTTCATGAGATACGGTGCCGGCCCGGCCCGTCTCCTTGACGTGGATCAAAACGCCCCCGCTGCGCGCGTTTGACGCAAGCGGATCGGCGCGGTTGGCCCGCCCCCCGGAACAGCACACGCCCCGGCGCGGGCGGCGGCGGGGCGTGGCGATGGGTTTGGCACCGGTCCCGTAGGAAACGCGCGAACAGGACCGGGACCGGTGCCACCCGCACACCGGGAGGGGTGTGCGGGATGGGACCCCCCGGGCGGCTTACTGGCCGCCGCCCAGGGAATGGACGTAGATCGACACCGCGCGCACCTCGGCCTCGGACAGGCGTCCGGCGTCCGACGCCTCCGCCGACCAGGGCGGCATAACGCCGAAGCGCGAATAGCGCACGGTTTCCTCGATGGCTTCGGGCGTGCCGCCGTAAAGCCAGATCGCATCGGTCAGGTTGGGTGCGCCCAGGAACTGGTCGCCCATCCCGCTGTCCTGGTGACAGGCCGCGCAATTGTCGAGGAAGATGCTTTCGCCCGCCGAGGCCAGGCTCATATCCGCCGCCTGCCCCGACAGGTTCAGCACGTAATTGACCACTTGCGCGATTTCATCGTCGCTGAGGATCTCGTCATAGGCGGTCATCTCGGAATAATGGGCGTCCAGATCGTCCTCGTTCCGGATACCGTGGCTGACCGTGTAATGGATGTCGTCGATCGTGCCACCCCAGAGCCAGTCATCATCGAGCAGGTTGGGATAGCCCGAGGCCTGCACACCGGCCGCGCCCGACCCGTGGCACTGCGAACACCAGGTCGCAAAGATCGCCGCACCGCCATTGATGGCATAGTTGTACAGCTCGGGCGTATCCGTCGGGTTCACATCCGACAGCGTCACCTCGACCAGCTGGGCGCGGATATCTGTGTTCATCGCGTCGAACTCGGCGATGTCACGGCTGACATTCTCGCGGGTCGAAAACCCCAGGATGCCGGGGGTCGCCCGGTCCAGCAGCGGCCAGGCCGGGTAAAGCACCGTGTAGACGATCCCCCAGACGCATGTGGCGTAGAAGGTCCACAGCCACCAGCGCGGCAGCGGGTTGTTGAACTCCTTGATCCCGTCCCAGACGTGACCCGTGGTATCGGGGTCGCCCTCCATCAGGACCTGTTCTTCGGGGTGCTTGTTCTGGTCGTCGGTCATTGCCGCGCCTCCTGAACTCGTGCCGCATGGGCCGGCCCTTCGGGGGCCGGGGCGTCGTCATAGCGGAAGGGGATGTTGGCCGCGTCCTTCTGGCCCGTGCGTGCGCCGGGACGGAACACGAAAGCGATGATCCCGAGGAAGACGAGAAGCATGAACATCGCCCCCCAGCTCCGCGCGATCACCTGCAGGACCGTATAGGTATCTTCCATGTCTGGCGTCCTCCCTTACCGGCTTTCGTGGGCTTCTTCAGGCGTGAAGGTCGAGAAATCGACCAGCGTGCCGAGCATCTGCAGATACGCGATCAGCGCATCCATCTCGGTCACTTCTTCCTGCCCGTCGAAATTGCGCTGCTGCGCGCCCGGATAGCGTTCCACCACGCCCGGATCACCGAAATCGGTCGCCTGCTCGACGAAATCGAGACGGGCGTTTTCGATCATCACGTCCGTATAGGGCACGCCCACCAACCGGTGCGTCGACATGAGGTCGGCGATATAGGTCGGCGCGATCTCGCGATCGAGAAGGTAGGCGTAGGGCGGCATCACCGATTCCGGCACCACCGATTGCGGGCTGACCAGGTGGTCGACATGCCACGCATCCGAATAGCGTCCGCCGACACGGGCGAGGTCGGGCCCCGTCCGCTTGGACCCCCACTGGAACGGGTGGTCATACTGCGATTCCGCCGCCAGCGAATAATGGCCGTACCGCTCCACCTCGTCGCGCATCGGGCGGATCATCTGCGAGTGGCAGACATAGCAGCCCTCGCGGACATAGATCTCCCGGCCCGCCAGCTCCAGCGGGGAGTAGGGGCGCATGCCCTCTACATCCTCGATGGTGTTTTCCAGGTAGAAGAGCGGTGCGATCTCAACGATCCCGCCGACGGTGACGACCAGAAAGCTGAGCGTCAAAAGCAGCGTGGCGTTGGTTTCGATCTTCTTGTGACCCTCCAGCATTGCCATGGTCAGGCCTCCTTACTCAGCCGGTGCCGCCACGCGGGCGTCTTGCTTGGCGACCCCCTTGCGGACGGTCATCCAAAGGTTCCAGCACATGATGAGCGCACCGGTGAGGAACAGGACCCCACCCAGACCGCGGACCACATACATCGGGAATTTCGCAGCCACGGTGTCGGCGAAGGAGTTCACCAGGAACCCTTGCGCATCCACTTCGCGCCACATCAGGCCTTCCATGATACCGGTGACCCACATCGACGCCGCGTAGAGCACGATGCCGATGGTCGCCAGCCAGTAATGCCAGGACACGGCCTTGAGGCTGTAAAGCGACTGACGGTTCCACAGTTTCGGGAACAGGTAGTAAAGCATCCCGAAGGTGATCATCCCGTTCCAGCCCAGCGCACCGGAATGCACATGGCCGATGGTCCAGTCCGTGTAATGCGACAGGCTGTTGACCGCGCGGATCGACATCATCGGACCTTCGAAGGTCGACATGCCGTAGAAGGCGAGGCTGGTGACCATCATCCGCAGAACCGGATCGGTCCGCAGCTTGTCCCATGCCCCCGACAGGGTCATCAGGCCGTTGATCATGCCGCCCCAGCTTGGCATCCACAGCACGACCGAGAACACCATGCCCAGCGTCGAGGCCCAGTCGGGCAGCGCGGTATAGTGCAGGTGGTGCGGACCGGCCCAGATATACAGGAAGATCAGCGCCCAGAAGTGGATGATCGACAGCTTGTAGGAATAGACCGGGCGTTCGGCCTGCTTCGGCACGAAGTAATACATCATGCCCAGGAAGCCCGCGGTCAGGAAGAAGCCCACGGCGTTATGGCCATACCACCATTGCGTCATCGCCCCCTGCACGCCCGAGAAGACCGGGACCGAGGACGAGCCGAACAGCGACACGGGGATCTGCAGGTTGTTGACCACATGCAGCATCGCCACGGTCACGATGAAGGACAGAAGGAACCAGTTGGCCACGTAGATATGGGGTTCCTTGCGCTTCAGAAGCGTGCCCACGAACATCAGCAGGAAACAGACCCAGACGATGGTCAGCCACAGGTCGACCAGCCATTCGGGTTCGGCATATTCCTGACCCTGGGTCGATCCCAGGAGATAACCGGTCGCTGCCATCACGATGAACAGCTGATAGCCGAGGAAGACGAACCAGGCGAGGTTGCCGCCCCACATCCGCGCCGCCGATGTCCGCTGCACGATGTAGAAGGACGCCGCCAGAAGCGCGTTGCCGCCGAAGGCGAAGATCACCGCCGAGGTATGCAGCGGACGCAGGCGCCCGAAATTCAGATACCCTTCGGCCCAGGTGAAGTTCAGAACCGGAAACGCCAGTTGAAAGGCGATCACGACGCCGACCAGGAAACCCACGACGCCCCAGAAGGCCGTGGCAATCGCGGCGGCCCGGACCGGGCCATCCATGTATTCATTGGCCGGCGCGGGCACGCGCGGCTCCCCGGTGCGGCGAAGCTGCCACAAGAACAGCGCGCCGGCCGATGCCATGATCAACAAGGCATGGACCAGATACGCCGCGTCCCGTGCGTATTGGGCCGCGATGGCGGCGCAGATCGCAACGAGGCCGAGGATCAGAAGCTTTACGTAATCAAGCATTGATCGTCCCTTCGTATGGCCCCGGTTGCGACTCGGGCAGAGCCTTCCGGAGCTGTTCCATCTGACCCTCCCATCGCGGAGAGGGGTGGATCGCTCCTTGATCCATGTCAAAAACGTCTCAACCGTCGGTTGAATAAGGCTTGATCGAGGTCAAGGTGCGTCGAAATGCCGACCCGTATGACCGGGTCAGTAAGACAATTGGGAGGGTCCCATGGCCTACAAATCGATCCTGACGATCCTGACCGATCCGGTGGAAGTTGGCCCGGTTCTGGCCCAGGCCACCGCCTTTGCCGCCCATGCCGGGGCGCATCTCGATGTGCTTTGCCTGGGCATCGACCGCACGCAGACCGGGTATTACTTCGCCGGTGCCACGGCGCTGATGCACGAAGAAACGCTGATGCACGCCCAGGCCGAGGCGGCGCAGATCGAACAGGCCGCGCGCACGCTGCTCGGCAAATCCGACCTGTCCTGGGGGCTTGAGGCGATGGTGACCCAATCGGCCTCCCTCGTGGGGCTGGTGGCGCGGCGCGCGCGCTATGCCGATCTGGTGATCCTGCCCAAACCCTATGGCGACGGCCTGCCCGCCGATGCACCCGTCGTGGTCGAGGCGGCGATGTTCGAAGGCAACGCGCCGGTTCTGGTACTGGCCGCGTCGGACATGGACCTGGCCCCGAAAAAGATCGTCGTCGCCTGGAACGAATCGGCCGAGGCGATGGCCTCGATCCGCCGTGCGCTGCCGATCCTGACCGCGGCGGACATGGTCAGCATCTGCATCGTCGCCCCCGACCGCCACAGCGACGAATCCGCCGATCCCGGGGCCGAACTGTCCAAGCTGCTCAGCCGCCACGGGGCACGGGTCGAGGTCAACATCCTGCCCCAGACGCTCAGCCGCGTCAGCCAGGTCATTGCCCGCCACGTGCAGGATTTCGATGCCGATCTTCTGGTGATGGGGGCCTATGGCCATTCCCGCTTCCGCGAGGCGATCCTCGGCGGGGCCACGCGCAACATGCTGGAACACGCCGAAGTGCCTGTTTTCATGGCACATTGAGCGCCTGACGGCGGATCCCTGAACAACAAAACGCCCCGGATCGCGGGGCGTTTTGCATCGGGCGGACGGTGGCGCTTCAGGCCAGCACGCCCCCGTCCGAATCATCGCCCGTCTCGTCCAGAAGCACGTCGAAATCGGGCACCAGTATGCGGCGTTTGCCCTCCAGGCTGATCACCCCGTCCCGCTTCAGCGAAGACATCTGCCGACTGACCGTCTCCAGTGTCAGGCCCAGGTAATCGGCCATTGCCTCGCGCGTCAGCGGCAGGTCGAACCCCACCTCACCCTGCGCGATCGTCTGCTGCACCTGCGCATCGCGCCGGGCGATGATGGCAAGGAAACTGGCGATCTTCTCACGCGCCGTCTTACGGCCCAGAAGCAGCATCCATTCCCGCGCCGCATCCAGTTCGTCCAGCGTCATCTCCAGCAGGCGCTGGCTGATATGGGGCGTCGTGTCGATCATGTTCTGGAACGGCGCACGGCGGAAACAGCACAATTGCAGATCGGTGGTCGCGATCACGTCATAGGGGGCCTTTTCCCGGCTGGGCCGGCCCAGGAAATCCGACGGCAGAAGCAGACCCACCATCTGGCGGCGCCCATCCTCCATCGTCTGCGTCAGCGACGCCACACCACGCACCACGGACGCCACGAAATCCATCGAATCCCCGGCCCAGACAACCGTCTGACCAGCCTCGTAATTCCGGTAATACTTGATCGCCTCGAGCTGTTCGAGTTCGTCGGTCTCGCACCGCGCGCAAACGGCCCGGTGCCGGATCGGACAGTCGGCACACTCCGACTGGGGAAACGCAAGCTGACGATGCGGCATATCGATCCTTTCCACCGTCAATAATTTCACCCCGGCTTGATCCACGTCAAGGCACGGAATGACACACGTCTTAGTTGTAGGCCAATGGACGAGATATCGCAACTCCGCCGGCTGGGGCTGTTTGACGCGAAAGTGCCGCGTTACACCAGCTATCCGCCCGCGACGAAATTCTCCAATGATGTCACCGCGCCGGTGCATCTGGACTGGCTGCAATCGATTCCCGCCGGGTCCCGGATCTCGGTGTATCTGCACGTGCCCTTCTGCCGGCGCCTGTGCTGGTTCTGTGCCTGCCGCACGCAGGGCACGAAATCGGGCGAACCCGTCGCGGCCTATGTCGACACCCTCCGCCAGGAGGTCGAGATGATCGGCGCGCTTCTGCCCGACGGCGTCGAGGTTGCGCGCCTGCATTGGGGCGGCGGCACGCCCACACTGATGACGCCGGACCTGATCGCCAGCCTGTCGCAGACGCTGCGCGACGCGATGACATTCACCGGCGATGCCGAATTCTCGGTCGAGGTCGACCCGAATGAGATCGACGCGAAACGGATCGACGCCCTCGCCCGCGCCGGGATGAACCGCGCCTCGATCGGGGTTCAGGATTTCGATGACGAGATCCAGCAGACCATCGGCCGGGTGCAAAGCTACGAGGTTACGCGCGACGCGGTCGAGATGCTGCGCGACGCGGGCATCCAGTCGCTCAACACCGACATCCTGTTCGGGCTGCCCCACCAGAGCCGGACCCGCATCTCCGAAACGGTGCAGATGCTGCTGTCGCTCGCCCCTGACCGGGTGGCGCTTTACGGCTATGCCCATGTGCCCTGGATGGCCAAACGGCAGGCGATGATTCCCACCGACGCGCTGCCCACCCCCGAGGAACGCCTGTCGCTCTTTGAAACCGCGCGGCGTTTGTTCCTGTGGGACGGCTATGACGAGATTGGCATCGACCATTTCGCCCGCCCCACCGACAGCATGGCAAAGGCTGCGAAAACCGGCCATCTGCGCCGCAATTTCCAGGGCTATACCGATGACACCTGCGATGTGCTCGTGGGTCTTGGCGCTTCCTCGATCTCGCGGTTCCCGCAGGGCTTTGCCCAGAACGCCGCCAGCACCGCAGAATACCAGCGCGCGGTCCGCGCGGGCGAACTGCCCACCGGGCGCGGCCATGTCTACAAGGGCGATGATCGGCTCCGGTCACGCCTGATCGAAATGCTGATGTGCGAATTCGCCATCTGCCGCGACACCGTGGCGGCGGAATTCGGACTGAACGAAACCGATTTCAACGCCATCTGCGCGCCGGCGACCGAAAGCTTCCGGGATGTCGTGACCCTCGACAGCTGGGGATTCTCGATCAAACCGGTCGGCCGCCCGCTTGCCCGGATGATCGCCCGCGCCTTCGACGCCTATGACATGCGGGCCGAGGGGCATTCCTCGGCCATCTGAGGCGCAAGCGCTACTCCGCGGCCAAAGGCATGCTGCCCGGCAGCGTGCCCGCCACCCGCGCGATGACCCCGGTCAGGATCCGTTTCACCCTGTCGAAATCGGCATTGGGCCGGATCATCCGCTCATCCATGTAAAGCGCCCGGTCGATCTCGACCTGGATGGCGTGGCGGCGCTGGCCCGGGCGGCCATAGCGCTGCGCCACATAGGCCCCGGCAAAGGGCGCGTTGCGCGACACCGTCAACCCGGCCTCGACGAACCCCGCCTCCAGCGCATCCACCAAATGCCCCGCAGCCGAGGCGCCGAACCGGTCGCCCAGCACCACCTCGGGCCGCCTGGCGCCGGGGCGGGCGACGCTGTCCAGCGCCTCATGAGGCATGGAATGGAAATCCAATAGCACCGCGATGCCATAACGATCCGTCGCCGCCTGCATCAGCGCGTCAAGCTGGCGGTGATAGGGCACCCAGACCGCGTCGATACGCGCCTCGGCCTCGGCCCGGCTCAGCTTGCCGCGATAGATCGCGCGCCCGTTGGCCACCACGCGCGGCACCACGCCCAGACCCGAACTGATCCGGGGGGTCTGCACCACCCGGCCCACCCCGTCGACGACGCCGGGGTCCAGCTCATCGGGGCTGCGGTTCAGGTCGATGAAGGCGCGCGGGTATTCGGCGGCCAGAAGCGGCGCACCCAGGCCCGGGGCGCCTGCCACCAGCATGTCCATGAACGCATCTTCCGAAGACCGAATCCCGCGTTCGTCCAGCACGCTGGCCTCCAGGAAATCCTGCGGGTAGTGGCGCCCGGAATGGGGCGAGGCGACGACCACCGGTGTCGTGGTCTGCGCAGGCATCTCCAGGCGGAAGGCAGGGCGCATATACTGGGCTTTCATTCGTTCATCCCCGCAGGATATAGCCCGGATTTTCCCCTGTCCAAAAGACCTTGAACCGCCCCGGCAATCCTTCTATAGCCTCCCCACTTCCGGGCTCGGCTGCGGTTGATGCAAGATCTGTCTTGTATTCCGTTAGGCCGGAACGGGATCCGGGCGGTTAGCTCAGCGGTAGAGCACTACGTTGACATCGTAGGGGTCACTGGTTCGATCCCAGTACCGCCCACCAGATCATGCTTTTCCTCGAAAAGCGTGATGGCGACAGGGTCGCCGCCGAAGCGGCGGTCCCGAGAGCCATGCCCAAGGGTCAAGCGCGGCCTGTTTCGGGCAAAGAATATGAACCGGGCCTAGCAGCCCATGGATTAACCCAAGGCGCAATCGCCGCGCCGCGACGAAGGAGAAGACCGATGAAGGTCAAGAACTCGCTCCGTTCGCTCAAGAGCCGCCATCGCGATTGCCGTGTCGTGCGCCGCAAGGGCCGGGTCTACGTGATCAACAAGACGCAGCGCCGGTTCAAGGCCCGCCAGGGCTGAGCCAACCGGTTGTTCGTGCAAAAGGCCGCCTTCGGGCGGCTTTTTCTTTGGGGGAACAGGCGTGCCTGCGGTCCGGCAACTGCCGCCCGGGACCCTTTCACGTCGGTGAACGAGACTGGGATTTTCGCTTTCGGTCAGTGGCTTGAGCCGGGTGCTGAACCCCGATCACCACTCCGACATCCGCGCGTTCAGGTCATCCAGCGTATACCGGTTGGCGATCGGCCCCGCGATGCCCGGCACGAAATTCGGGTCCTGCCCCATGCAGCCCAGCCCGCAGATCAGCGTCGCCACACCGCGCTGCCCGTCGATATACCACAGCCGCCCGCCCGGCGTGGCCACGTATCCATCGACGCCCTCGAACATGTCGCCCTCGATATCCTCGATCGACGGCACCTCGCTGTCGGCCTCGGGGTCGAACCCCGCATGGGTGTGGAACGAGGCCACGATTTCCACGAACCGGCTTTCATCGGCCCGGCTCAGGCAACTGTCCCGCCGCCCCCGTGTCACCTCGGTGACCGACACCGTGCCATCGGGCAGCACGCCGACATAGCCGCAATATTCCCGGTTCTCGGCAAAGGACCGCGGCTGCAACTGCATCAGAACCTCGCGCGCCGCCCGCATTTCCGCCGGGTCCTGCGCTAGCGCCGGGGCGCTTGTCACGATGGCCAGGGCCACCGCGATCGTCATCCGCATCATGTGATCATCCCCCAAGCACATGCCGTCCGGGCGACGTTACACCACCGTCGGGACAGGTCCAGATGTTCCGCTTCGGGATCAGTCGTAGCTGCGCTGGTCGTCGATGACCTTGCCATCATTGGGCAGGCTGCCGGGCGCCACGATCTCGACGCGGCCCTTGAGCTTCAGCGTCTCGGCGACGCTCGCCTCGAACGCCGCCGTATCACCGCCCGTGGCCTCGATCTGCACGGTCATCGCGTCCATCTCCCCCTCGCGGGTCGCGATGACACGGGCCTTGCCGATCTCGGCATGGCGCGCGACCAGATCGGCCACCTGTTCGGGGCGCACGAACATCCCCTTGATCTTGGTGGTCTGGTCGGCGCGCCCCATCCAGCCCTTGATGCGCATATTGGTCCGGCCACAGGGGCTTTGCCCCGGCAGGACGGCGCTCAGGTCGCCGGTGGCGAAGCGGATCAGCGGGTAATCGGGGTTCAGCGCGGTGACCACGACCTCGCCCACCTCGCCCTCGGGCACCGGATCGCCGGTGCCGGGGCGCACGATTTCCACGATCACGCCCTCATCGACGATCATCCCCACGGGCGGGCTTGTGGGAGAATCGGGATTGGGCGTTTCATAGGCGACATTGCCCAGGTCGGCCGTTGCATAATTCTGCAGGCAGGTGATGCCGCGATCCGCGTATTCCTGCCGCAGGCTCGGGAACAGCGCGCCACCTCCGACGGCGGCGCGCGTGATCCGCAGCCGCTCGCCCATCTCCTCGGCCTTGTCGAGGATCACCTTCAGATAATCGGGCGTGCCCGCGTAAACGGTCGTGCCCACATCCTTCGCCGCCCGCACCTGCAATTCGGTCTGCCCGATGCCCGCGGGCAGCACCGCGGCCCCGACGGCCCGCGCGCCCGATTCAAAGATCATGCCCGCAGGCGTCAGGTGATAGGCGAAACAGTTCTGCACGATATCGTCCGGCCCCACGCCAAGCGCATGCAGGAACCGCCCGATCCGCCACCAGTCATGACTGATCCCGCCCGGTTCATAGATCGGCCCGGGGCTTTGGAACACATGGGCGGCGTTCTGCACCGGCAAACCGCCAAAGGGCGGGTGCGCCGCCTGTTTCTCGACCAGCTCCGATTTGCGGAACACCGGCAGCCCTGCCAGGTCCGACAGATCACTGATCGGGGCCATGTCACAGGCCGCCAGTTGCGCGTTCAGCGCCTGCAACAGGTCCGCCGCGCGCGCATCGGCGCTGCGCGTCTCAAGCGTGTCGTAGAAACCGGTCATGGGGCCCTCGCCTCGGGGTTCGGTGGATCGGACGGCTCAGCTCAGCCACCGCTTGCGGCGCCGATAGGACCGCACGTCGCGAAAGCTCTTGCGCCCCTCGTCCGACATGCCGAGGTAAAACTCCTTCACATCCGGGTTTTCGCGCAACTCCGCGCCCGGCCCGTCCATCACGACGCGGCCCGATTCCAGGATGTATCCGTAATGGGCGAAGCGGAGCGCCACATTGGTATTCTGCTCGGCCAGCAGGAAGGTCACCCCCTGCTCCTCGTTCAGCCGCTTCACGATCACGAAGATCTGTTCGACCAGCTGCGGGGCCAGCCCCATCGACGGCTCGTCCAGAAGGATCGTCTCGGGCTTCGACATCAGCGCCCGGCCAATGGCCGTCATCTGCTGTTCACCGCCCGAGGTATAGCCCGCCTGGCTTGTCCGCCGTTCCTTCAGGCGCGGGAAATAATCATAGACCATCTCCAGGTCCGCCGCTATCGCGGCGCGCCCGTCGCTGCGGGTATAGGCCCCGGTCAGAAGGTTTTCCTCGACCGTCAGATGTTCGAAACAATGGCGGCCTTCCATCACCTGGATCACGCCCCGGTCCACCAGGTCCGAAGGGCTGAGGTCCTGCACCCGTTCCCCGCGATAGGTGATCGTGCCTTTCGTCACCTCTCCGCGCTCGGAATGAAGCAGGTTGGAAATCGCCTTCAGCGTGGTCGTCTTGCCCGCCCCGTTGCCCCCGAGCAAAGCGGTGATGCCGCCCTTGGGCACCTTCAGGCTGACGCCCTTCAGCACGAGGATCACGTGGTTGTAGATCACCTCGATATTGTTGACCTCCAGAAGCGTCTCGGCCCCTTTCAGTTCCTCGGCGATCCCGTCGCCATGAACCTCGGTCGGTTGGTCCAGCATCCCCGTCACTCCGCCTGGTGCGCGGCCCGCCCCCGGGCCCCGGCTTGTTCTTGCGAAAAATACTCGAAAAGACCCGGCGGCGGCCTGAACCGCCGCCGGGCAGATCAGATCAGCTCGACGTGCACTGCGGCGTGATGTTGTTCTCGGCGGCGAACTGCGCCGAGTCCTCCAGCACCAGCGGCTGCGTCACGCTGTCATCGGGGGCCACGAAATCGGTGAGCGTCACCCACTCGCTGCCATTCCACTGGGTCATGATCGCCATGCCGGTACCGCCATGGTCTTCGCAGCTGACCGCGAATTCCGGCCCGATGCCCGGCATGCCCAGTTCTTCCATACGTGCGTTGGTCATCTCCAGCGCTTCCATCCCGTCGCGCATCATCGCGGGCGTGATATCGGCCACACCGTGGATTTCCTGCGCCACGCGGATCGCCTCGGCGGCAAGCATCGCGGCATACATGCCCCGGGTGTAAAGCACCGCACCCAGGTTGGTGCCGTCACCGGCGGCCAGCCCTGCGTCGATCACATGCTGCTGGATTTCCGCGAATACCGGCATGTCGCCCAGACGGTTCATGTTCAGCGCACGATACCCTGCAGCGTCGGCACCGGCCTGCGCCACGTCATGGTCGGCACCGGCCCACCAGTTGCCGATGAAGTTCTCCATCGGGAACCGGATGTTGATGGCTTCCTGGATCGCGACCTGGTTCATCACGCCCCAGCCCCACATCACGACATAGTCAGGACGTTCACGGCGGATCTGCAGCCACTGGTTGCCCTGCTCCTGGCCGGGGCTGTCGACGGCGATCAGCGACAGGTTGAACCCGTGCATCTCGCTCAGCGTTTCCAGCGTGCGGATCGGCTCCCGGCCATAGGCCGAGTTGTGATACAGCAGCGCGATGGTCTGACCGCTCATGTCGCCATCGTTTTCTTCCAGCAGCTGGTTCACGATCACGCTGGCCGCGTCCCAGTAGTTCGCCGGGTAGTTGAAGACATGGCTGAACACGTCGCCATTGGCGGCCGAGGTCCGGCCATAGCCCATCGTGTGCAGCGGGATGCCATCGGCGGTTGCACGCGGGATCAGCTGGTAGGTGATGCCGGTCGACAGCGGCTGATACACCAGTGCGCCTTCGCCCTTGGTCGATTCGTAGCATTCCACGCCACGCTCGGTGTTATAGGCGGTTTCACATTCGATCACGCGCACCGGCACGCCGCCGATCCCGCCATCGCGCTCATTGAGCAGCGTGAAATAGTCCTGGTAGCCATCCGAGAACGGGATGCCGCCAGCGGCGAAAGGTCCGGTCCGATAGCTCAGATCCGGGATCACCAGATCGGCCAGTGCCGGGGTTGCGGCCATCGCGCCTGCGACGACCAGGGTTGCCAGTTTCTTCATCGGGGTCTTCCTCCCTTTGGTTGGTCCGATGTGTCGTTCGCCCCGGTTGGCCGGGGTCTTCTGTCGCGGTCCGCACCCTCCCGATGCGGGGCCGCTATGGGGTGCGCGCCGTCAGTACGGGAACGGCCAGCGACGCAATTTCTCCTTGGCCAGCGACCACAGCCGGGCCAGCCCGTGCGGTTCGACGATCAGAAAGAACATGATCAGCGCGCCGACGATGGCGAATTCGAAATGGGTGGCCAGCGCCGTGTCCCAGCCCAGCCCGTCCGACATCACGTTCCGCAGCACCACCGGCAGGATCACCATGAAGGCCGCACCGATGAAGCTGCCGAAAATCGACCCGAGCCCGCCGATGATGATCATGAACAGCACAAGGAAGGATTTCAGGATGCCATAGGCCTCCCCCACCTCGACCGCGCCCAGATAGACGGTGAACAGCAGCGCGCCCGCGATACCCACGTAAAAGGACGACACCGCAAAGGCGGTCAGCTTGGCCCGCATCGGGTTCACGCCGATGATCTCGGCGGCGATATCCATGTCGCGGATCGCCATCCATTGGCGCCCGATGGATCCGCGCGTCAGGTTGCGCGCCGCCCATGCCAGCACGAAGACGAGGATGAAACAGAACACGTATTTCACCCAGGATTCCGCATTGGGCCCGGTCACCGCGTACCCGAACAGGGTGCGTTCCGGCGCGCTGATCTGCCCCGAGGCCGAATAATTGTAGAACCACGGCACCTTGTTGAACATCCACACGAGGAAGAACTGCGCCGCCAGCGTCGCCACGGCCAGGTAGAACCCCTTGATCCGCAGCGATGGCAGGCCGAAGGCCAGCCCCACCATCGCCGTCATCACCCCCGACAACAGCGTGATGGTGACCATGTCCATCCAGGGAAAGGCCGTCATCAGCTTGTAGGAGGTATAGGCCCCCACCGCCATGAAGCCCCCGGTGCCCAGCGACACCTGCCCGCAATACCCGGTCAGGATGTTCAGACCGATGGCCGCGATGGCATAGATCAGGAACGGGATCAGGATCGAGTTTGCCCAGTAATCGTTGATGATGAAGGGCACCACGCCAAGTCCCACCAGCAGCACCAGGAAATACCCGTAGCGGTCGAAGGCGATGGGAAAGGTCTGGTTGTCGGCGGTGTAGGACGTTTTGAAATCGCCCGCTTCGCGGTAGAACATTATCCCATCCCTCCCTCGGCGGCGGGGCCGCGCGCCGCGTGTGTCGTCTTGGTCATGTCAGTCACGCCTCCACCCGGCGGCGGGCATAAAGGCCAAGGGCAAGGCCTGCCAGCGCCAGCACCGGCGCGCTCCAGTGCAGTCCGCCCTCCCCCCACAGCCCCGCGGCCACGAAGAGGCCCGCGAACCAGAACACGGCGAAGGCGACGGTGGTCACGATGGCCCACATCTTGCGTTCCCCGGTGCTGCGGCCGGTGGCGAAATCGGGCGTGCCGATATTGGGTTTCTGGATTTCCTTGAGGTCGACGACCATGGCTATACCCGTTCGATGATCTTCTCACCGAACAGGCCCTGCGGCCTGAAGATGAGGAATACCAGCGCCAGAACATAGGCGAACCAGTTCTCGGTCGCGCCGCCGATCAGCGGGCCGATGGAAAACTCGAACAATGCCTCGCCCACCCCGATGATCAATCCGCCGACGATGGCGCCCGGGATCGAGGTGAAGCCGCCCAGCATCAGCACCGGCAGCGCCTTCAGCGCGATAAGCGACAGCGAGAACTGCACCCCCGATTTCGACCCCCACATGATGCCCGCGACAAGTGCCGCCAGCCCGGCCAGCGACCAGACCAGAACCCACACGTAGTTGAGCTTGATACCGACGCTCAGCGCGGCCTGGTGGTCATCGGCCACCGCGCGCATGGCACGGCCCTGCTTGGTGTACTGGGTATAGGCCACCAGCCCCGCCACCAGCAGCGTCGCGACGATGGCCGCCGAGATGTCGAGGTTGTCGATGAAGAACCCGTAGCCGAACAGGTTGAAGGTCGCCTCGTCGATGACCGGGTTGATGCCCTGCGGCAGGCCCACGTCGAGGTTGCGGATCTCGGACCCCCACATCAGGTCCGAGGTGCCTTCCAGGAAATAGGCCAGCCCGATCGTGGCCATGAACAGGATGATCGGCTCCTGCCCGACAAGGTGCTTGAAGATGAACCTCTGCACCGCCCAGGCAAAGACCACCATCACCCCGACCGTCAGCAGGATCGCGGCCAGCGCCGGCACTTCCCACCCGAAATAATGGATATCGGTGCCGAAGATCGCGTTGATCAGATGCGCGAAGGGCACCCGGCCATCCTGGATCCCCACAAGGGTCATCGCCGCGAACAGGGCCATGACGCCCTGCGCGTAGTTGAAGATGCCGCTCGCCTTGAAGATCAGGACAAAGCCCAGCGCCACAAGCGCGTACATGACGCCGTTCAGAAGGCCGTTGGCGGTGACCTCCATCGCCCAGAGAAGTTGATCAGGCATCTGCGCCTCCTGTCATTGGCGTATGCACGGGGTGTGTACGGGGTGTGTACCGGGTGTGACCTGTCGAATTCGGCCTGCGCTCAGTCATGGCTGACCCCCAGATAGGCATCGATGACCTCCTGGTTCGACCGCACCTCGTCGGGGGTGCCGTCACCGATCTTGCGGCCGTAATCCATCACCACCACGCGATCGGACAGGTCCATGACCACGCCCATGTCATGTTCGATCAGCACGATGGTGGTGCCGAATTCGTCATTCACGTCGAGCACGAAGCGCGACATGTCTTCCTTTTCCTCGACATTCATCCCCGCCATCGGCTCGTCCAGCAGCAGGATCTTGGGCTCCGCAGCAAGCGCGCGGGCCAGCTCGACCCGTTTCTTCAGACCATAGGGCAACCGGCCCACGGGCGTCTTGCGGATGTTCTGGATTTCAAGGAAGTCGATGATTTCCTCGGCTTTTTGCCGGTTCGCCGTCTCTTCCTTCTGGGCCTTGCCCCACCAGAACGCCTGGTCGAGGATGCTGGCCGTCATGTGGTTCAGCCGCCCAGTCATGACGTTGTCCAGAACGGTCATGCCCTCGAACAGCGCGATGTTCTGGAAGGTCCGCGCGATCCCCTGCCGTGCCACCTGGTAGGGGCGCATCGGCGGGCGCTTTTCGCCCTTGTACCAGACCTCGCCCTCCTGCGGGTGGTAGAAGCCCGAGATGACGTTCAGCATGCTGGACTTGCCTGCGCCGTTCGGCCCGATGATCGCCCGGATCTCACCTTCGCGGATATCGAAGGAGATATCCTTGATCGCCACCACCCCGCCGAACCGCAAGGTGATGTTGCGCAT
Source organism: Paracoccaceae bacterium (assembly GCA_024742455.1). Lineage (GTDB taxonomy): Bacteria > Pseudomonadota > Alphaproteobacteria > Rhodobacterales > Rhodobacteraceae > JANSYL01. The sequence goes on from JANSYL010000002.1 coordinate 33,194, forward strand.
CTCCATCACGACACCACCAATGGTGCGCCCATCCTCGGTGACATAGCCGTCCTGAGGCGCCGCGGGGGCGGTCATCTGGTTCATTGCGCTTTCTCCCGTGCGGCCTGGCCCGACCGGAAGATCACCGCGCCGATCAGGCCGTAGATAAGCAGGGCGACGATCGCCCACCCGAAACTGGTTTCAAGGACATGCGGCATGCCGACCATCAGCGCGGCGACCCCGCAAATCCCGATGGCTCCGCCCTGCACGACCGCCGCGCCACTGGACACGAACCGGCCCGCCACCCATGACGCCGCGAAGCCCAACAGAAAGAACAGGGCGGCCAGAACGGTCATTCCGCCGCCACCTGGTCTTCGGGCGATTTCACCGACGTCACCGGCACAGTGGCCGCGTCACGGATTTTCAGCGTCGCGGTGATCTTGCCCTTGCGACCATCCTCATATGTCACTTCGGTTTCGGTGTATTGCTCTGATTTCCCACCATAAAGCGCGTCGATCAGGTCGTGGAACTTTTCCTCGATGATCCGGCGGCGCACCTTGCGGGTCCGGGTCAGCTCACCGTCATCGGCATCCAGTTCCTTGTGCAGGATCAGGAAGCGATGGACCTGGCAACCCGACAGCATCTCGTCCTCGGCGACGGACCGGTTCACCTCTTCGACATGGGACTGGATCATGTCCAGCACCTGCGGGTGGCCCGCCAGTTCCTGATAGGACGCATAGGCGATGTTGTTGCGTTCGGCCCAGTTGCCCACCGCCGTCAGATCGATGTTGATGAAGGCCGTGCACATGTCACGCTCATTCCCGAACACCACCGCTTCCAGGATGTTGGGGAAGAATTTCAGCTTGTTTTCAACGTATTTCGGCGCAAACAGCGCCCCCGAGGCCATCTTGCCCACGTCCTTCGCGCGGTCGATGATCCTCAGATGCCCGGTATCGGGCTCGATGAATCCCGCGTCGCCGGTGGCCACCCAGCCTTCGGCATCCTTGGTGGACGCCGTGCCTTCGGGGTTCTTGTAATATTCCACGAAGGTGCCCGGGGACCGGTAGAAAACCTCGCCATTATCGGCGATCCGCAGTTCCACCCCCGGCGTCGGCGTGCCCACAGTATCCGGGCGCACCTCGTTGTCCTTCTGCTGCGTTATGAACACGCTGGCCTCGGTCTGACCGTAGAGCTGTTTCAGGTTGATGCCGAGAGCGCGGTAGAAATCGAAGATCTCGGGGCCGATCGCCTCACCGGCGGTATACCCCACACGCACCCGGCTCATGCCGAGCGTGTTTTTCAGCGGCCCGATGATCAGCAGGTTGTCGATCTGATACCGCAGCTTGTCCGCCGCGCTGACCGGTTCGCCATCCAGCAGCTTCGGCCCCACCTTTTTCGCATGCGCCATCGCCTTGTGGAACATCGCCCGTTTCATCGGGCTGGCATCCTCCATCCGGATCATCACCGAGGTCAGAAGGTTCTCGAACACGCGCGGCGGGGCGAAGAAATAGGTCGGTCCGATCTCGCGCAGATCGGTCATCATTGTCTCGGCGCTTTCGGGGCAGTTCACGCAGAACCCGGTCCAATAAGCCTGACCGATGGAAAAGATGAAATCGCCCACCCAGGCCATCGGCAGGTAGGCCAGAACCTCGTCATGGGGGTCGAGACGGTCGAATTCGGACGACGCCTTGGAGGTTTCGATGATGTTGCGGTTCGACAGCACCACGCCCTTGGGCTTGCCGGTGGTACCCGAGGTATAGAGCATCACGCAGGTGCTGTCGTAATCCAGTTCCGCTTGCCGCGCCGCCAGCTCCTTTTCGAAGCGTTCATGCGCCACGCGCCCCTCGGCCTTCACATCCGACAGGGCGTGCAGTTTCGTGTGGTCGTATTTCCGCATCCCGCGCGGATCGAGATAGATGATGTGCTCGATCTGGGGCACACGCTCCTGCACCTCCAGCACCTTGTCGACCTGTTCCTGATCGCCCGCGATCACGAAGCGGGCAAAGCAATGCTCCAGCACATAGGCCATCTCTTCGGCGACGGCGTCCTGATAGAGCGGCACGGGCACCGCACCGACCTTCTGGGCGGCGACCATCGACCAGTAGAGCGCGGGGCGATTGCGCCCGATCACCGCGACATGGTCCCCGCGGTCGACGCCCAGTGCCAGAAGCCCGTTGGCGATGGCATCGATTTCCTCGGAGACCTCGGCCCAGCTCCATGTCTGCCAGATGCCGTATTCCTTTTCGCGATAGGCCGGTTTCGACCCGAATTGCGCGACATTGCGCGCCAGCAAGGCAGGCACGGATTGCGGCACGCCCGAAGACGATGGTGCGTTGGACACGTCTATTCCTCCCTCCGCCGGCTTGTTGTTTTGCTCCGGCGTGCGCTTCGGCTTTTTTGGCCATAAGCGTCCCTAGGTCGGTAAGGTGGCAGAAAATTTCCCAAGGTCAACCATGTACGCAACATTCAGCATCGGCTTCGCTATCGCGGCGCAATGCGCGCCTCTGCTAGGACCGGATCATGGATATGACGGCCCTGATCTTCTACGCCTGCGTCTGCGCGCTGCTCAGCTTTTTCGCCCCACAGATGGGCCGCCCGTGGAAACGGCTGGCCATCGGCGCGGTGGTGGGGGTCGCTGCGGCGGCGCTATTGCCGGTGCTGCGCGACACCCTTGCGCTTTAGGAACTGATCGCCCATCCCCGACCCGACGTGACATCCGGGGGTTGGACCATGGGCGTACTGGTGTTGGTGCGGCACGGGCAGGCGAATTCCGCCGCCGATGACGAGGAAAACTATGATCGTCTGTCCGACCTCGGGCACCAGCAGGCGCGCTGGCTCGGTGACTGGCTGCGCGAGCATGAGGCACCGTTCGATCAGGTGGTGATGGGCAGCCTGCGCCGCCACCGCGAAACCGCCGAAGGGATGGGGGATGTGGGTGCGGCCCCCTCGGTCGATGCGCGTCTGAACGAGATGGATTATTTCAACCTCGCCAAGGCGCATGCCGCGCGAACCGATCAACCGCGGCCAACGCCCGAAACCTTTGTTCACCACATCAAGGACGTGATGGAGGCGTGGCACCGCGCGGACATCCAGGGCAACGAAACCTATGCCGATTTCGAAACGCGGGTGGCGCAGATGCTCGACCTTGCCGCCGTGCCGGGCAAACGCGTGCTCTGCGTGACCTCGGGCGGGGTGATCGGGATGATCGCGCGGCACCTGCTGGACCTCGACCCGGCGCGCATGGCCTACCTTCTGGTGCCGATCAAGAACAGCTCGATCCACCGTGTGACGGTGGTGGCGGAGGCCCGCATCCTGTCGGCCTTCAACGCGATCCCGCATCTGCGCGGCCCCGACCGCGTGCACGCGATCACGGAGTATTAGGGCGATGGTCCATCTCTGGGTCCGCGCCGAACAGCGCCTGAACGAGGACCGGGTGGGCCTGACGGCCGAAGGGGCGGCGGCGCTGATCGCGGCAGGCATGCGGGTGACGGTGGAACACAGCGGAACGCGCGCCATCGGCATCGACGCCTACCGCGCGGCGGGGGCCGCGATCGCGGCGGAAGGGTCCTGGCCCGATGCGCCGGAGGACGCGATCATCTTCGGGCTGAAGGAATTGCCCGAGGACGGCACCCCCCTGCCGCATCGCCACATCATGTTCGGCCATGCCTACAAGGGCCAGCCTGCGGGGCGCGACCTGCTTGCCCGGTTCAAGGCCGGGCGCGGGGTGCTTTACGATCTGGAATACCTTGTCGATGGCACGGGCCGCCGGGTGGCCGCCTTCGGCTACTGGGCAGGCTTCGCCGGGGCCGCCGTCAGCCTCAAGGCCTGGGCCGCGCAGCGACGGGGCTCGATTTGCGGGCCGGTGGGGGCCTTTCCCGACCAGGCCGCGCTGACGGCTGAGCTGCGGGCCGAGCTGGACGCCGCAGGCCCGCGCCCCCGCGCCATCATCATCGGCGCGCTTGGCCGGGTGGGCAGCGGTGCCGCCGATTTCTGCCGCGCCGTGGATGTGCCCGTCACATCCTGGGACAAGGCTGAGACCGCCCATGGCGGCCCCTTCCCCGAGGTGCTGGCGCATGAGGTGTTTCTGAACTGCATCCTTGCGATGCCCGGCGTGCCGGTCTTCGTCCCCGCCCCGGCCAGGACCGCGCCGCGCGCCTTGTCCGTGATCGGCGATATCGCCTGTGACCCGGCCTCAGAATTCTCACCGATCAAGGTGTATGACCGGACGACCACATGGGATGCCCCGGCCTTGCGCGTCCATGACGACCCGCCGCTTGATGTCATGGCCATCGACAACCTGCCCTCGATGCTGCCGGTCGAAAGCTCACAGGACTATGCCGCGCAGCTTTTGCCATCTTTGCTGGCGCTGAATGCCATGGAAACCGGCGTCTGGGGCCGGGCGCGGGCGGAGTTCGACCGCCACATCGCCGCGATCTGACCCCTCGCCGCGCTAGAGCAGGTCTTCCTCGGCGTCCGCGATATCGAGGTTCAGGGCCTCTGCCCCCGCTTCGAGGTGATCGGCGAAATGCGGGCTGCCGAGCAGGTAATCGGCGGTCGGTGTCGTGGCCTCGTTCTGCGCCGTCTCCAGCGCCTCGGCAAAATCCTCGGCCTCGAAGGACCCGCGCCCGATCCAGAAGATCGCGACCAGTTCGGCCTGTTCATCCTCGTTCAGCCGGTCGATGAAGGCGCGCAATTCGCCCTCGGCCCGGCGCATCTCGTGACCCATCAGGATGATCTGGGCCAGCTTGTACATCGACAGTTCCATGTCGCGCCTCCCGCATATGGTGCCCCATTGTCATGCAGACAGGGCGGGGGCACGCGCCTTGACGGAAATCAAATCACCTCTGGAAGAAGATTTTCTCGTAAAGGCCCGTAGGCAGGAAACGCGAGACCCGAAAGAGCAGGCCAAATCCCCAGGGAAACGCCTTGTGGAACACATCGGTGTTCATCTGATCGAACACGTGCTGCGCCGCCTTTTCCGGGGTCATGATGAAGGGTTTGGGGTGCGGATTTTCGTCCTGCATCCGGGTCTGGATATAGCCGGGGTTCGACAGCTGGACGCGGATATCGGTGTGGCGCAGATCGCCGTGGATCGATTCGGCCAGCGACATCAGCCCGGCTTTCGACGCCGAATACCCGATGGCCCCGGGCAGGCCGCGGTAGGCCGAGAGCGACCCGATCATCACGATATGGCCTGCGTTCGCCGCGACCATCGGGCCGATCACCTGACCGATGACGCGCGCCGCCCCGGTCAGGTTCACGTCGAACATCTGTTCGACCTTGTCCGGGTCCCAGTCCTGCGCCTTCAGAAGCGTTGCAAGCCCGGCAAGGTAGACCACCCCGTCGATCTTGCCTGCCGCCTGCGCCGCCGCCTCGACGGACGCGCGGTCGGCCACGTCGATGGGCACGACCTGTGACCGGCCAGGCAGGCCCGCCGCGACCTCCCGCAGCTTTTCTTCGGACCGGGCGGACAGGATCACCTCCACCCCCGACCGGCTGAGGATTTCGGCCAGCGCGCGGCCCAATCCCTCGGACGCGCCCACCAGCCAATAGCGTTTGCCGCTCCAGTCTCGCATCTCGGGGGTCCTTTCCGGGTCAGGCCCGCGCGGTCACGGCGGCGGGCAGGGGTGTGGTGATCAGCAGCGCCATCGCGCCCAGTTTCAGGACGCATGGCACCAGCGCGTAGAGATAGGTCAGAAGCCTCAGCGCGTCCGCGTCATTGGAACCGCCCGACACGAACCCGGCGGCCTCGAGTGTCGGCAGCAGGACCACGGCGGCGAAGGCCAGCGTGAATTTCGACACGAAGGACCAGAGGCCGAAGGCCGCGCCTGCCTCGGGCGCGATCTGTTCCATGCGTCGGGCAAACAGCGCGGGCAGCAGCGCGAAATCGGCCCCGAGCGCCGCGCCGGAAGCCAGACAGATCACCGCGAAGGCGACTTCGTCCCCGGGGCCGAGGGTGAGGACAAGGCTGAAGGCCGCAATGGCCAGCGCCATCGCCGTCAGCAGCATCCGCCGGGGTCCGAACCGGTTGGCCAGCTTCGTCCAGATCGCCGCCGACCCCGCCGCCGCCACGAAGAAAAGGAGGAGAAGCGCCCCCTCCCATCCCGGGGCCTCAAGCACGCTTTCCACGTAGAACAGGAAAAGGGTCGAGGAGACGGCGACGGGTGCGGCGTTCAAGAGCGCGATCAGCAGCAGGCGGCGTGCGATGGGGTCGGCCAGAACGGTGCCGAACCCCACTTCTGTCGGGGTGTCCGCAGCCGTCCATTGCCCCCGCATCAGGAGCAACGCGATGAGCGTCAGACCGGCAAATCCCCAGGCGAAGGCCACGAAGGGCGACCCGGTGATCCCCAGAACGGTCGGCGCGACAGACGCCAGGCAAACCCCCAGAAGCCCCCCGGTTTCCCGCCAGGCCGCCAGCCGCAGGTATCCGCCTTCGCCCAGAAGCGGTGCGGCCTGCACCCCTTGGGCATACATCGAGATGTAGAGGAACGAGAAAGACGAGAACAGCCCGATCATCATCAGCGCGAACCAGATCGCCGGGGCAATCGGCGGGGTCACGGCGAACAGGCCCACCATCGAGGCGGCAAGGATCATCCCCGCCACGGCGATGGCCAGCCCGCGCGCGCGACTGAGCCGACCGGCCAGCCAGCCAAGCGCGGGGTCCTGCACCACGTCCAGCAGCCGGAGCGCGAACAGGATGCCCGCCAGAACGGTCAGCCCGACGCCGTAGGTATCGACGTAGAATTTCGGTGCGTGGATATAAAGCGGCAGGCCCGCCGCCGACAGCACCCCCGCAAACACCGCATATCCAGCCAGCCGCGGACGCGGCGGCGTCACTGCGACACCTCTTCCGGAGGCGGTTCGGGCCGGGGGCGATAGCGCGCGCCCTTCCACCAGAGTTTCAGCGCCTGCCAGTGGATCAGGCCCAGTACACGGCGCGCTCCGAGCGGGCGGCGCAGGGCCGATCGCAGGATCACGGCATTGCTCAGCGGCGCGCGCCGCCCGGTCAGCGTGGCCAGAACCCCCTCGTTCCCCGTGGAAAAATCGATCCAGATGCCGATGCGGTCGGCCCGGATATCGAACCGGAACGTGTAGCCGCCGTCGATGGGCTGGAAGGGCGAGACGTGGAAGATTTTCGTCGCGCTCAGCGTATCCTCGCGCCCGATGGGGCGCTGGTCGTCATGGGCGCAGAGATAGGAATGGCGGTCGCCGAAGGTGTTGGTCACCTCGGCGATGATCGCCCGCACGGCGCCGGAAGCGTCCTCGGCCACCCAGAACGACACCGGGTTGAAAACATGGCCAAGCGTGCGCGGTTGCGTCAGAAGCAAAAGCCGCCCGTCCGTGACTTGCGCCAACCCGTATTCCGCCAGCACCTCCCGCGCCCAGTCGGCGCCGCGCCCCTGCCCCGGCACGCCGCCATGGTCACGGTCACGCACCGAAAACAGCGCGCCCCGGTTCCGCCCGAAAAGCCGCGGCGCGTCCAGACACGCCGCCTCGGCATCGAACATCACGTAATCGACCGTGTAGGTGAAGGCATTCTCCACCGCGCCGCGCCGCCCGTGAAAGGTGGAGCCCGCGATATGGTCGACCCCGCTCATGCGGCCAGGATGCTCCGGTCCTTGGTGGCCATGCCTTCGACGACATCGAGCGCCGAGGCATACCCATCCTCGTGGAACCCGTTCTTCATCCAGGCCCCGCAGAACCAGGTGGAATTGTCGCCGTGGATCCGCCGGATCGTGCTTTGCGCGGCCAGCGCCGCCAGGTCATAGACCGGGTGGCGGAAGGTCGTGGTGTCGTAGATCAGCGCGTCATCGATGGGCCCACGACTGTTCAGGGTGACGAATAACGGATCGCTTTCCGGAATCGGCTGCAGGCAGTTCATCCAATAGGTCAGGTCGATGGGTCCGCCGGTATGACCCGCGCGCTCGGTGTAGTTCCAGCTGGACCAGGTCGCCCGGCGTTTCGGCATGGCACGCGGATCGGCATGCAGCACCGCCTCGTTACCCTGGTAGCGCACGGCGGACAGGGCTGCATGTTCGGCGGGCGTAGGGTCGGCCAGCATGGCAAGGCTGTCATCGGAATGGGTGGCGAAAATCACCTCGTCGAACAGGTCGGGATGCCCGCCATGCTGCACCTCGACCCCGTCAGGCAGGCGGCGCACATGGCCCACCGGGCTGGCCAGCCGGATGTCGACGCCGCGCCCGCGCATCGCCCGTTCCAGACGTGAGACATATTCGACAGACCCGCCTTCGACCGTCCACCACTGGTGCTGCCCGGTGATGCCGAGCAGGTGATGGTTCTGAAAAAACCGGATCATCGCCTGCGCGGGGAAATCCATGATCTCCTCTTTCGGGGTCGACCATATCGCCCCCGAAATCGGCGTGATGTAATAGTCGCGGAACCATTGGCCCATGCCCAGCTGGTCGAGGAATTGACCAAGCGTGATGGTCGCATCATCGGCCAGCGCCACGGCACGGGCGTTGAACCGCATCAGGTCGCGCAGCATCCTCAGGAACCCGGGCCTGGTCAGGTTGCCGGGCTGTGCGAACAGCGCGTTCAGGTTGCGCAGACCGTATTCGAACCGGCCATCATCGATTGAGGCGGCAAAGCTCATGTCCGATTTCGCTACCGGAACGTTGAGTTCGGCGAAAAGCTTGGTCAGGTTGGGGTAATTGGCGTAGTTGAAAACGATGAACCCTGTATCGACCGGCTGATCGCCGCCTTTGCCCGCCACGACGGTGCGGGCATGCCCGCCCAGGCGCGGGGCGGCTTCGAACAATGTCACGGAATGGTCGGGTGCAAGATGATATGCCGCCCCCATCCCCGAGATCCCTGCGCCGATCACGGCGATCCGTTTCGGCGCAGCCGCCGCAGTTTCAAATGGCACTTGGGTCCCCTTGCCCTGTTTTTCACTCGGTAACGGACAGGGATACGGACCTCAACATGGCGCAGATCAAAGAAAACATTTTTTGATCCGGGCTAGGTGGATGCACGTAAGGAGGATATGCTGTTGTCGAACGACCACGCGGAACCGACAGCTGACGGGGGGAATGGTCCGCTTTCTGCGGCCCTGTCCGATCGTCGGCCCAATATGCGTGTGGATGCTGTGACCGCAGTGGAAAAGACCGAAGCGCAATGGGTCGCCCGCGTGCGGCGCATTGCCGATCATCAGGACCAAAAGGCCTTTGCCGAGGTGTTTCGCCACTTCGCGCCGAGGGTGAAGGCATTCCTGATCAAATCCGGGGCCGATCAAAGCCTCGCGGAGGAGTGTATGCAGGACGTGATGGCCACGCTCTGGCACAAGGCGCATATGTATGACCCGGCCCGCGCCTCGGTGGCGACCTGGGTCTTTACCATTGCGCGTAATCGCAAGATCGACCTGTTGCGCCGCTATGCCCGCCCCGAGCCCGAAGAACTCTCCTGGGGGCCTGAGGCGGCACCGGACCAGGCCGATGTGATCGCGCTCCAGCAAGACAGCACCCGCCTGGCGGAAGCCATCCGCCAGTTGCCCGAGAAACAACGAACCCTGATCGAACGCGCCTATTTCGGTGATCTCACGCATAGCGAGATCGCCGCCGAAACCGGGTTGCCCCTTGGCACCATCAAGTCGCGCATTAGGTTAGCCCTCGACAGGCTTCGCCACGCCATGAGTACACAGACATGACAGCCACCCGCCATTCCATCCCCGACGATCTTCTGATCGGTTACGCTGCCGGCGCCCTGCCGCAGGCGTTCGATCTGGTCGTCGCCTCGCATGTCTCGCTGTGCGATGACGCGCGCGCCCGGTTGGCGACCTATGAAGCCGTGGGCGGCGCCGTGATCGACGATCTGGACGCGGTCGAGGTTGCCGAGGACAGCCTGGACCGGACGATGGCAAAAATCGCAGGCATGCCGCCTGCGGAAGCGAAACCCTTTGTTCACGGCGTGTTTCCTGCCCCGCTGCGCGAAGCCGTGGGCGGTGATGCGGACGCGGTGCAATGGCGCGCGCTTGGCATGGGCGCCAAGCAGGCGGTTCTGCACCAGGACGGGGAAACCTCGGTCCGGCTGCTCTATATCCCCGCCGGTCAGGCGATGCCCGCTCACAGCCATCGCGGCACCGAGATGACGCTGGTGCTGAAAGGCGCCTATAGCGACGAATCGGATCGTTTCGCGCGCGGCGATATTGAGGTGGCGGATTCGGACATGCACCACACCCCCGTGGCCGAACCGGGCGAGGATTGCATTTGCCTTGTCGCCACCGATGCGCGCCTGCGCTTTGATGGCTGGCTGCCGCGCATCGCGCAGACCTTCCTGCGCATCTGACGCTGGCTGCGGCGAAATCGACCCGCGACATGACGCGCCCGCCCCTGATCGGCGGGCGTTTTCTTTGGTAGACCTCGGGGCAGGAGGTGACCCATGTCCGACGCATTCCTGACCCGTGTGACCGAAACGCTCGACGAAATCCGGGCGGATGGGCTTTACAAGGTCGAGCATCCGATCACCTCGGCCCAAGCAGGCCATATCCGGGTCGGGGCCGACGGGCGCGAGATGCTGAACCTCTGCGCCAACAATTACCTTGGCCTCGCCGATCACCCCGACCTGATTGCCGCGGCCAAACAAGCGATGGACGGGCATGGCTACGGCATGGCCTCGGTCCGGTTCATCTGCGGCACGCAGGATCTGCACCGCGCGCTGGAGGAACGGCTGGCCGCCTATCTTAAAAAGGATGACGCGATTCTGTTCGCCGCCTGTTTCGACGCCAATGGCGGGACGTTCGAACCGCTGCTCGGCCCCGAGGACGCGATCATCTCGGACGCGCTCAACCACGCCTCCATCGTCGACGGTATCCGGCTCTGCAAGGCGAAACGCTATCGCTATGCCAATGCCGACATGGACGAGTTGGAGGCGCAATTGAAAGCCGCCCGTGCCGACGGCGCGCGCACCATCATGATCGCCACCGATGGCGTGTTTTCCATGGATGGCTACCTTGCGCCCCTGCCGCAGATTGCAGCACTGGCGAAGGCCAATGACGCCGTGGTGATGGTCGATGATTGCCACGCCACGGGCTTCATGGGGCCGCAAGGGCGCGGCACGCCGCATCATTTCGGGGTGGAGGATGACATCGCGATCCTCACCGGCACGCTCGGCAAGGCGCTTGGCGGGGCCATCGGCGGCTATATCGCGGGGCCGCAGCCGGTGATCGACCTGCTGCGCCAGCGCGCGCGGCCCTACCTGTTTTCCAACGCGCTGCCGCCTGCCGTCTGTGCCGCCTCGATCACTGCGATCGACCTGATCGAAGGCTCCGATGACCTGCGCAGGCAGCTTTTTTCCAATGCCGCCCATTGGCGGGCGGGGCTGACGGAGCTGGGGTTCGACCTGTTGCCCGGCGAGCACCCGATCATTCCGGTGATGCTTGGCGATGCGCGGCTGAGCCAGGACATGGCTCGTGCACTGTTCGACCTTGGCATCTACGTCGCCGGGTTCTTCTTTCCGGTCGTCCCCGAGGGCCGCGCCCGCATCCGCACCCAGATGAACGCCCGTCTGACCCGTGGCGATCTCGACCGCGCACTGGAGGCCTTCGGCAAGGCGGGGCGGCAGGTGGGGGCGATTTCATGACCAACGAGATGCGCGCCCTGCAGAAATCCGCCCCCGGCAAAGGGCTGGAGATGATTTCCGCCCCCGTGCCAGAAATCGGCCCGGATGACGTTCTGATCCGGGTGAAGAAAACCGGCATCTGCGGCACCGACATCCATATCTGGCAATGGGATGACTGGGCCGCGCGCACCGTACCCACCCCGCTGATCACAGGCCATGAATTCGCGGGCGAGATCGTGGAGATGGGCCGCAACGTCACCGGCCTGACCCTTGGCCAGCGCTGTTCTGGCGAGGGGCATCTGATCGGGAAGACCTCGCGCCAGTCCCGCGCGGGCAAGTTCCATCTCGACCCCGAAACGCGCGGGATCGGGGTGAACGAACAGGGGGCCTTCGCCGATTACCTGCGCCTGCCCGCCTTCAACGTCGTCGCCCTCCCCGATGACGTGCCGGACGATATCGGCGCCATCCTCGACCCGCTTGGCAACGCGGTTCACACGGCGCTGTCCTTCGACCTGTTGGGCGAGGATGTTCTTGTCACCGGCGCAGGCCCCATCGGCATCATGGCCGCCGCCGTGGCACGCCATGCGGGTGCGCGCCACGTGGTGATCACTGATGTGAACCAGGCCCGGCTGGACCTGGCGGGACAGGTCGCCGATGTGCGGCCCGTCAATGTCGCGGAGGAAGACCTGCGCGACGTGATCCCCGCGCTCGGCATGACCCAGGGCTTCGATGTCGGGCTCGAGATGTCGGGCAACCAGGCCGCGCTCGACCAGATGGTCGAAACCCTGGTGATGGGCGGACGTATCGCGCTTCTGGGCATTCCGCCGGGCAAGTCACCGGTCGATTGGAGCCGGATCGTCTTCAAGGCGATCACGATCAAGGGCGTCTATGGCCGCGAGATATTCGAGACCTGGTACAAGATGATCGCGATGCTGCAGAACGGGCTCGACGTTTCCCGCGTCATTACCCATCGCTTCCCCGCCGACGCCTACCGCGACGGGTTCGACGCGATGCTGTCGGGCCAGTCGGGCAAGGTGGTGCTGGATTGGACCTGAGTCTCGTTGTGTTTGCAACGAGTTTGTGGCATGTCACTCGCGTAGATCGCGGAGGCCCCAGATGACCGAACAAAGCACCCCTCGCCCGATGATCCAGGCCCCGTCCCTGCCCGGCGACCACGAAGGTTACATGCCCGGATTCGGCAATGATTTCGAGACCGAGGCGCTGCCGGGGGCCCTGCCGCAGGGCATGAATTCCCCGCAGAAATGCAATTTCGGGCTTTACGGCGAACAGCTGTCCGGCACCGCCTTCACCGCGCCCGTGCATCAGAACGAACGCACCTGGTGCTACCGCATCCGTCCCTCGGTCAAGCATTCACATCGCTACGAAAAGATCGACCTTCCCTACTGGAAGACAGCGCCGCATGTGGACCCGGACGTGATCTCGCTCGGCCAGTACCGGTGGGACCCGGTGCCCCTTCCCTCGCGCTCAAGCAGCGGAGCGGTAGCGCATGAAGATATCACCCCGCTGACCTGGCTGACGGGGATGCGGACCATGACCACGGCAGGTGATGTCAACACGCAGGTCGGCATGGCCAGCCACATCTACCTCGTGACCGCGTCGATGGTGGATGACTATTTCTATTCCGCCGACAGCGAGTTGCTGGTGGTGCCGCAGGAAGGGCGGCTGCGCTTTTATACCGAGCTCGGGATCATCGACCTTGAACCGCAGGAGATCGCGATACTCCCCCGTGGTCTTCTTTACAGGGTCGAGGTGACGGACGGCCCCGCGCGCGGCTTTGTCTGCGAAAACTACGGCCAGAAATTCGAACTTCCGGGACGCGGGCCGATCGGGGCCAACTGCATGGCCAATAGGCGTGATTTCAAGACCCCCGTCGCCGCCTTCGAGGACCGCGAGGTACCGTCGACCGTCACCATCAAGTGGTGCGGCCAGTTCCACCGCACCCGGATCGGGCATTCCCCGCTGGATGTCGTGGCATGGCACGGCAACTACGCCCCGGTCAAATACGACCTGAAGACCTATTGCCCGGTCGGTGCGATCCTGTTCGATCACCCCGACCCGTCGATCTTTACCGTGCTGACCGCACCGTCGGGGCAGGCGGGCACGGCCAATATCGACTTCGTCCTGTTCCGCGAACGCTGGATGGTGGCCGAGGATACGTTCCGCCCGCCCTGGTACCACAAGAACGTCATGTCGGAACTCATGGGCAATATATACGGTCAGTATGACGCCAAGCCGCAGGGATTCGTCCCCGGCGGCATGAGCCTGCACAACATGATGCTGCCCCACGGCCCCGACCGCGACGCGTTCGAAGGGGCGTCGAATGCCGAGCTTGCGCCCCACAAGCTCGACAACACGATGTCCTTCATGTTCGAAACCCGGTTCCCGCAGCACCTGACGGGTTTCGCCGCGAACGAAGCCCCGCTGCAGGACGATTACATCGACTGCTGGACGAGCCTGGAAAAGAAATTCGACGGCACACCGGGCAAGAAGTGAACGCTCAGCCCTTCTTCAGCGCGTCGCGGATTTCCAGCAGAACCTCCAGCTCGGTGGGGCCTTTCGAGGCCTCTTCGGCGGGCTCTTCCGGTTTTTCTGCGGCTTCCTTGATCCGGTTCACCATCTTGACCAGCAGGAACACCACGAAGGCCACGATCAGGAAATTGATCACCGCCATCACGAAGCTGCCGATGGCGAAGACCGGTGCGCCCGCCTCGGCCGCTGCCGCCAGCGAAGCGTAATCGCCACCATCCAGCGCATAGAACCAGCCCGAGAAATCGATGCCTCCGGTGATCAGCCCGATCACCGGGTTGATCAGGTCGCCCACCAGCGAAGTCACGATCGCGGTGAAGGCCGCGCCGATGATGATGCCCACGGCCATGTCCACGACATTGCCGCGCGCGATGAAGTTCTTGAATTCCTGAATCATTGGGTCGCCCTCCTGTCCCGCGCACACCGGTCCGCGCGCAGGCTCACACAACACCGGGGTGGCGGGGCTGGCAAGTGGGGCTAGGTGCAGACGGCTAGATAATGAAAGGCTGCCCCATGTCCGCGCTCGACACGTTTCCCATCGCCCAGAAATGGCCCGCCACCAACCCCGCAGTGATCCAGCTTTACTCCTTTCCCACACCCAACGGCGTGAAGGTGTCCATCGCGCTCGAGGAATTGGGGCTGGCCTATGAGGCGCATCGCGTCACACTGGCCGATGCCGATGTGAAAAGCCCCGAATTCCTGTCACTCAACCCCAATAACAAGATTCCCGCGATCATCGACCCGGACGGGCCGGATGGTGCACCCATCGGCCTGTTTGAATCGGGCGCGATCCTGATCTACCTCGCTGAAAAGACTGGCAAACTGCTCGGCGCGACCCCCGCCGAAAAGCACCGCATCATCCAGTGGCTGATGTGGCAGATGGGCGGGCTCGGCCCGATGTTCGGCCAGTTGGGTTTCTTCGTGAAATTCGCCGGTTCCGAAATCGAAGACCCCCGCCCGCGCGACCGCTACGTGAATGAGGCCAGGCGACTGCTCGCCGTGGTTGAAGGGCAGCTTGACGGGAACGACTGGATCGCCGGTGACTACTCCATCGCCGACATTGCCATCGCACCATGGCTTGGCGCGCTCGACTTTTATGGCGCCAAGGACATCGTCGGGTGGGATGACCTGAAAAACGTGCCCGCCTATCTGGACCGCTTCGTCGCGCGCGATGCCGTGCAAAAGGGCCGCGTCACGCCCCCGCGCGACGGCTGATCACCCGGGCAAGGTGCCGGTCAGGACGTAAGCCAGGATTGCCACGACCTGTTCCGGCGTCTCCGCCACCGCCTGCGCCGCGCCGTGAACCTCTTTCAGGGCGTGCTGATGCTCGGGCGGCGACAACACGATCAGCGATTTTCCAAGCGCCGCCGCATAGCCCGCGTCGAAGGCCGCGTTCCACTGTTTGTACTTGTCGCCGAAGCGCACCACTACGACATCGGCCTGCTCGATGCCGCGCCGCGTGCGGATCGCGTTCAGCTTGGCGCCCTTGTGGTCATGCCAGAACTTGTCCGGCTCAGCCCCCAGGATCGCGACGCCGCAATCGTCGCTGGCTGCATGATCGGTCACCGGGCCGCTGAATGTCACCTCCAGCTGCTCGGCCCCCGCGATGATCCGCTCCCGCCAATCGGTGTGGATCTCGCCCGACAAATACACGTTCAACATCCCGCGCCTCCCTCACAAGGACAAAGGGGCCACCGCCCCGCTTTGCTTGCCAAATACCTTTGCCGGAGGCATCCCGCCACAGGCCGCTACCCCCGGGTCAGGGGCACCACGCTGTCGGTGGCAGGCGGGGCCAGTTCCTCGAAATCGAAATTGTCCAGCCGCTCGGCGCGCTTCCCGGCCCGCGCCGAGGCCGTCAGGATACCCGCCACATCCTCGCCCGCCCGCCTGAGATGCACCTCGAGCTTGCCGGCGCGTTCCTCAACCAGTTCCACATCCCGGTGCAGCTGCCGCAATGCCTTGCGGATCTCGCCCGCCTGCTCGCGCATCCGCGCATCCTTCATCACCGCGCGCATGGTGTTCAGCGTCGCCATGCAGGTGGTGGGCGACACGATCCAGACCCGCGCATCGAACCCCGCGCGCACCACGTCGGGCAGGCGCGCGTGAAGCTCGGCATAAACCGCCTCGGAGGGCAGGAACATCAGCGCGCCATCGGCAGTTTCGCCCTCGATGATATAGCGCTCGGCGATCGCCTTGATATGCAATCGCACCGCCGCGCCCAAGTCACGGATGGCGCGGGCCTTCGCCTCCTGCCCCTCGGCGCGCACCAGCGCCTCATAAGCTTCCAGAGGGAATTTCGCATCGATCACGATGGGACCGGGCGGATTGGGCAGGCGGATCAGGCAATCGGCCCGCTTGCCGTTCGACAGGGTCGATTGGAAGGAATAGGCGTCCGGCGGCAGGGCCTTGGACACGATATCATTCAGCTGGATTTCTCCGAAGGCGCCGCGCGTCTGCTTGTTCGACAGGATATCCTGCAAGCTCAAGACATCGCCCGACAGTTTCTCGATCTTGGCCTGGGCGCGGTCGATCTGTTCGAGCTTCTGCTGCAGCTCGCCAAGCGACCGCGCGGTGCGGGTCGAGGTGCCGTGCAGCGTCTCCGACATGCCTTTCTGCACTTCCTCCAGCCGCCGCTCCATCGCCTCCAGCACGCTGGCCTGCGCCTTGGCCTGAAGGTCGCTGACATGGGTCAGCCCGCCCGCCAGCCGGTGCTGCCCGTCGGAAAGCCCCTGCACCGACTGGCCAAGCGCCGACAAATGCATCGACAGCGGCTCCAGCGCGTGCGCCGACCGTCGCGCCGCCCGCAGCGCGGCGGCGGTGACGATCACGAGGATCAGCAGGACAACACCGGCCGCCGTTGCCGCAAGCACCAGGGGATCGCTGAAATCGATCTGGGTGTCACCGATCTGGATCATCGCCGCCCGAACAGCCGTTCGATATCGGCCAGTTTGAGCTCCACGTAGGTGGGCCGCCCGTGGTTGCATTGGCCCGCCAGAGGCGTCGCCTCGATTTCGCGCAAAAGCGCGTTCATCTCGTCTGCGCTCATCCGGCGACCGGACCGCACCGATCCATGACAGGCCATCCGGCTCAGCACCGCGTCCAGCCGCGCCGCGACCGCTTCGCTGCCGCCCTGATCGGCGATCTCGTCCAGGATATCGCGCAACAAGGGCGCGGCCTCGATGGGGCCGAGCAGCGCCGGGGTTTCGCGCACGGCGATGGTGCCCGGCCCGAAGCCCTCGATCACGAGGCCGAGCCGCGCGAGGTCGCCGGCGATCTCCAGCAACACCTCCGCCCCGTCGCCCAACGTCACGATCTCGGGGATAAGCAGCGCCTGCGACGCAACGCCCGCCTCCGCCATCTGCCGCTTAAGCCGCTCATAGACCAGCCGCTCATGGGCGGCGTGCTGATCGACCAGCACGATCCCCGTCTCGGTCTGCGCGACGATGTAATTCTCATGCAGCTGCGCCCTGGCGGCACCCAAGGGGCGGGCCTCGGCCCCGTCATCCGGGCACGCCTCGATCCGGGCCGAGGGCATGACCCAGTCCGCCGCTGGCTCCGCCAGTCCGCTGCGGGCTGGCAGCGCCATCGCCGGTCGCGAGGCATGGTCCATCTGGTAGATGCGGGGGGCGGAGGGTTCCACAGCAAACGCCCCGATCGTCGCCGCCCCCACGGTGGAGGACGCCTGGTGCCCGACGTCCGCCAGCGCCTGCCGGATACCCGACACGATCAGTGATCGCGCGGCGGCGGGATCACGAAACCGGACCTCGGATTTCGCGGGGTGCACGTTCACATCCACCAGCGCCGGGTCGCAGGAGAGGTAGAGCGCGGCCACCGGGTGGCGGTCGCGGCTCATCACGTCGCGATAGGCAGCGCGCAACGCCCCTGACAACAGCTTGTCGCGCACCGGGCGACCATTGACGAAAATGAACTGCGCCACTGCCGCGCCCCGGGAATAGGTCGGCAGCCCGGCCAGCCCGGTCAGCGACAGCCCTTCACGCGTGGCATCGAGCGTCACCGCGTTCTCGGTGAAATCGCGCCCGATGACCTCGCCCAGCCGGTCCCGCCGCGCATCGAACAGGTCGCCCGTGGATGCATCCGCGCGGAACACGACACGTCCCGGGGCCTCGGACATATCCGTCAGGGTGAAAGCCACCCCGGGTTCGGCCATCGCCAGCCGTTTCACCACCTCGGTGATCGCCTGCATCTCGGCCCGGTCGGTGCGCAGGAATTTCAGCCGTGCGGGCGTGGCAAAGAACAGGTCGCGGACCTCCAATACGGTCCCCTGGCCCAGGGCCGCGGGGCGCACGGTTCCGCCGGTGCCGCCGCTGACCGCGATCTCGGCCCCGTCCGCGCCAAACGGGCGGCTTGTGATCCGCACCCGGGCCACGGCGGCGAGCGAGGCCAGCGCCTCACCCCGGAACCCGAAACTGCGGATATTCACCAGGTCGCTGCCATCGATTTTCGATGTCGCGTGCCGCGCAAGCGCCAGAGGCAGGTCTTCGGCGGTGATCCCGCAGCCATTGTCGGTGACCCGGATCAGGGCTTTGCCGCCCTGCGCCACGTCGATCCCGACACGCGTCGCCCCGGCATCCAGCGCGTTTTCCACCAGTTCCTTGACCGCGCTGGCCGGGCGTTCGACCACCTCGCCGGCCGCGATCCGGTTGACCGCAGCCTCATCAAGGGGACGGATCGCCGGGCGCGCGCTGCTTATATTGGGGTCATCAAGGGACATGCCTCCAAATATAGCATGCCCCTTGCCGATTCACCACCGGTTCAGTTGCTCGCGTTCAGCCCCTCAGGCTGACCGACCACCACGAAATGCAGGTTCTCGGGGCGCAGCAGGCGTTCGGCCACCGCGCGCACATCTTCCAGCGTGACAGCGGCCACCCGGTCATTGCGGGTGGCGATGTAATCGATCAGCATGCCATCGGATTGCATCGCGGCCAAGATGCCCGCGATCCGCGCGTTGCCATCGAAACGCAGGGGGTACTCCCCGGTCATATAACGAATCGCGGCGTCGAGTTCCTCTTGCGTGACGCCGTTCTCGGCGAGGTCCGCCCATTCCGCGCGGATCACCTCGATTGCCTCGCCCACAAGCTCGTTCGACGAGGCCAGCTGCCCCACAAGGCGCGGGCCGTGATCGGCCAGGGAAAGGAAACTGCCGATCCCGTAGGTCAGCCCGCGTTCCACGCGCACCTCGGTCATCAGCCGCGACTGGAAGCCGCTGCCCCCCAAAATCTGGTTCAGAACGAAGGCCGGGAAGAACTCGGGGTCGTCGCGTTCGATCCCTTCATGCCCGAACAGCGCCACCGATTGCGGGCTGTCGTAATCGACAACCGTCAGACCGCCGTCGAGCCCGTAGGTCACAGGGCCCGGCATCGGCGCCCCTTCCGCAGGCAGATCCCCCAGGATCGTATCCAGCAACGCGCCCAATTCCCCGGCCGAGATGTCGCCCACCGCGCCGACGACCACCCGGTCGCGCGCGATGACATTGCGATGCGCGGTGACCAGGTCCTCGCGGGTCAGCGCGGTGACGCTTTCGATGCTGCCCTCGATCGGCGTGCCATAGGGGTGATCGCCATAGGCGAGGCGCGAAAACGTCTGGCCGGCAATCGCGTTGGGGTCTTGCTGGTCGCTTTCGATGATTGCCAGAACCTGCCGGCGCACCCGCCCGATGGCGTCGTCGCCGAACTGGGGGGCCACGAGCGCGTCGCGCAACAGCGCGGCGGCGGCGTCGCGGTTCTGGGTCAGCATCTGCGCGCTGATGACGACGGCATCATTTCCCGCATCGAACCCGAAACTGGCGGCCAGCCCCTCGACCGCTTCTGCAAATTCAAACGCTCCGAGGTCACCGGCCCCCTCATTCAAAAGCCCGGTCATCAGGTTCGTGGCCCCCCGCTTGCCCGGCTCATCCAGAGCGGCGCCGCCAAGAAACCACATCTCGATCGCCACGAAGGGCATCGAACGATCCTCGACGAGCCAGGCCTCGACTCCGCCGGGCGAGGTGACCTCCTGGATGTCGATCTCGGCCCGGGCGGGCGCGGCCAGGCTCAGCGCCAGCATTGCCGCAAAAAACAGACGGGCGATCATTGCGTGACCTCCTCTGCGATGGGTTCGGGTGTGGTGAGGTAGCCCGTGACCGACCGTGTGTCGCCGAACAGGCGGCGCGCCACCTCCATCACATCCTCGGGCGTGGTGGCCGCGATCACCTCCGGCCACGCTTCGACATCGGCCACGGTCAGGCCGCTGGTCAGCGCCGAGCCATACATCCGCGCAAGGCTTTCGACACTGTCCTGCCGGTAGATCTCGGAGGCCGCGACCTGGAACTGGATGCGGGCGAACTGGTCCGGGTCGATCCCGTCCTGAAGAAACTGGTCGATGACGCGATGCAGGTCGGCCTCGGCCTCGTCCAGCCCGGTGCCCGGCATCGGCATGTTGAGCAGCGTGAAGGACGATGGATCAAGGCTGGTGGCGCTGTAATAGGCGGTGGCGAAAAGCGACCGCCCCTCCTCGATCTGCAGGGTTTCCCCAAGAACCGAGGTCTGCCCGCTGCCGCCCAGTATCTCGGCCAGAAGAAACAGCGCCGCCGCCTCTTGCTGCGCTCCGCTCTGCCGCGACGGGGTCAGGTAGCTGACCATGACATACGGGTTTGCCACGCGCGCATCCTCGAACACCACGCGCCGGTTGGCGTTATGGGGCGGCTCCTGCGGGCGGGTGCGCGGGGGCAGGTTGTCCGAGGCGGGGATCGGCCCGTAATGCTCCTGCGCCAGGCGCAGCACCTCTTCGGCATCGGCATCACCGGCCACGATCAGGATGGCGTTGTTGGGCGCATAATGGGTGTCATGGAAGGCGCGCGCCTCGTCGATGGTCAGGTCCTCAATCTCGTGGCGCCACCCGATGATCGGAACACCATAGGGGTGGTTCAGATACAACGCCGCGCGCATCTGTTCGTTGAACAGCCCGCCGGGCGTGCTGTCGGTTCGCTGCGCGCGTTCTTCAAGGATCACCGAGCGTTCGGTATCGACCTCGACCGGGTCGAACACAAGGTCGGTCATCCGGTCGGCCTCCATCTGCATCATCAGGCCCAGCCGGTCCGAGGCCACACGCTGGAAATACCCCGTGTAATCCCACGAGGTGAACGCGTTGTCGCTGCCGCCATTGGCCTCGACCACACGGCTGAATTCCCCGCTTTCCAGGTCATCGGTGGCCTTGAACATCAGGTGTTCGACGAAATGGGCGATGCCCGACTGGCCGGGCGGTTCATCTGCGGCACCGGTGCGAAACCACATCATGTGGACGACGGCGGGGGCGCGGGTGTCCTCGATCACGATTACCTGCATGCCGTTGTCGAGATGAAACTCTGATATCTCCTCGGCGGCCTGAACCGCCAATGGCGCAAGTCCGAATGCCACCACGGCGCCCAAACGCAAAATCGACCGCATCCGCGATGCTCCCCTGTGATCTCCGTAGGTGGCAAATATGCGCCGAAGCCCCGGCATCAACCGCGTTGACGCAGCCGTGAGGGCGATCAGTCGTTCAGCTCGATATCTTCGGGCGGGGCCGAAGGCGTCCGTACACCGGCACGGCGCAGGCGCTGAAGCTCGTTGTACTGATCCAGCGACATCTCGTCATAGGCGCTGTAGTAGACATTCACCCCGGCCAGGCGTTCCAGAAGCAGGCCCTGGTTGCGATCGCGGAATTCTGCATCCTCGGATGCCAGAACGCCGCGGATTTCCGGCGCCACGCCAAGGCGGCTGGCATAGGTGACGATATCGCCTGCGTTTCGCGTGGCCCGTTCGACATTGCCGCCGAGGGCGGCGATGGCATCGGCCTCGGGATTCGGGTCGGTGCGGTTGATCCCGCCGGGCGTGGGCGGCGGCAGGCTGGCCAGATCGGCGGGCATCTCGATCGGCTCGGAGGGAAGAACGGCGAACTCATCCGGCCCGGATTCGGTGTTGCGCAGGTTCATCAAGGATGGGTCGCCGCAGCCCGCAAGCATGGCCACCGCTCCGAATCCTGCCCCGATTTTCAACAACATCCGCATCGCAGACTCCCTAACGGTGAATGGTTTAGCGGAAAACACCGGGGGCGTCACGGGGTGAATTTCGGGTCATCGGCAAAGATCAGCAAACCGAGTGCGCCCATGAAGATCGCGATATCGGCGACGTTGAAGGCAAACGGGTTCTGGATGCCGCAGCAGGACATGTTCAGGAAATCGGCCACCGCGCCGTAGATCACGCGGTCGAAGGTGTTGCCCATCGCCCCGCCGATGATCGCGCCCGCGGCCACCAGCGCGACCGGCCGGGTCAGCCCGTTCTTGACCCACCACAACAGCCAGGCGCAGATCACCACCGCGATGGCCACCAACAGCCAGCGCACCGTTTCGGGCCCGCCCGAGAACAGTCCGAAATTGATGCCCGTGTTCCAGCCCATGCGGAACACCAGGTAAGGCGGCAACACGTCGATCTGGCCGCGCGTGGCCAGGTCGGCCCAATGGACCACGGCCCATTTGCTGATCTGGTCAAGCGCGAAGCAAATCAACGCTGTAATGGCCACAAAGCGCATCGAAGATCTCCTTTGACCCCTTAGTGCCGGAAATGGCGCATGCCGGTAAAGACCATGGCAAGCCCCGCGTCATCGGCTGCGGCGATCACCTCGGCATCGCGGATCGACCCGCCGGGCTGGATCACCGCCGTGGCCCCCGCCTCGGCCGCCGCCAGAAGACCATCGGCAAAAGGAAAGAACGCATCCGACGCCAGCACCGCGCCCTTGGCCGGGCTTTCCGGCAGGCCAAGGGCCGCGGCCATGTCCAGGGCCTTGCGCGCCGCGATGCGGGAACTGTCGACCCGGCTCATCTGTCCTGCGCCGACGCCCACGGTGGCGCGGTCCCTGGCATAGACGATGGCGTTCGATTTCACGTGTTTGGCCACGGTCCAGGCAAACATCAGATCGGCCATTTCCCGCGCATCGGGGGCGCGTTTCGTCACCACCTTCAAGTCCCCGGGCGTCAGACGGCCCACATCCTTGTCCTGCACGAGGTATCCGCCTGCCACCTGTTTGACCGCGACCGTGGCCGTCGTCGGGTCGGGCAGCGCCCCGGTGGTCAGCAGGCGCAGGTTCTTTTTCGCCGCGAAAATCGCCTTGGCCGCGTCGTCGGCATCGGGGGCGATCACCACCTCGGTCATGATCTCGGTTATCGCATCCGCCGTGGCCGCATCCAGCTTGTGGTTCAGCGCCACGATCCCGCCGAAGGCGCTGACCCGGTCGCAGTCGAACGCGGCGCGATAGGCCGCCTCCAGCGTATCGCCCCGCGCCACGCCGCAGGGGTTGGCATGTTTGATGATCGCGCAGGCGGGGCCATCGGCGGGGTCGAATTCCGCCACCAGTTCAAAGGCCGCATCGGTGTCGTTGATGTTATTGTAGCTCAGGTCCTTGCCCTGGTGCTGCACGGCCGTGGCCACACCGGGCCGCGCGCTGCCATCGGTGTAGAAAGCCGCCGCCTGGTGCGGGTTTTCACCATAGCGCATCGGCGCGGCCAGCCTGCCGCCGAAGGCGCGGTAGGGCGCGAGTTCGTCCACCTGTCCCGCCATCCAGTTCGATACTGCCGCGTCGTAGGTCGCCGTCCGTCCATAGGCCGCAAGCGCCATCCGCGTGCGGAAGGCCAGCGAGGTCTGCCCGCCCTTCTCCGAAAGCTCCACCAGCAGGCCGTCATACTGATCCGGCGTCGTCAGCACACAGACCGAGCGGTGATTCTTCGCCGCTGACCGGATCATCGCGGGCCCGCCGATATCGATATTCTCGACCACCTCGTCGGGCGCGGCGCCCTTGGCCACCGTCGCCTCGAACGGGTAGAGGTCGATGATGACCAGGTCGATCGGGTCGATGCCGTGTTCGGTCAGTGACGCGACATGCCCCGCATCATCGCGCAGCGCCAACAGCCCGCCATGGATTTTGGGGTGCAGGGTCTTAACCCGCCCGTCCATCATCTCGGGAAACCCGGTCACATCGGCCACATCCGTCACCTCCAGCCCCGCTGCGCGCAGCGCCCGCGCCGTGCCACCGGTCGACACCAGCGCCACGCCAAGTCCGGCCAGGCGTGTGCCAAGCGCCTCCAGCCCGCTCTTGTCAGAAACGGAGATCAGGGCGCGGCGGACGGGCACGAGGTCAGGCATCGGGGGGCCTCCTTCAGGGGTCGGTGTCGAAATCGGGGGCGGGCAGAAAGCCCGTGGGGCGGGCCAGGCTCCAGGAGATGGCGCTGCCATAACCGGTCAGGCGCGCGGACAGAACGATCTGTTTTGTCGCGCGCGGGGTCAGGCGGGCCGCATCGAGATAAACGGATTTTTCCAGGCTCAGAGTGGCGCCCGGGCCATGGCGAAACACCCAGACCTCGCCCGGAGCCACCGCGATCGACACCGCGTTGCCGCCCAGATCGATCTCGGCCCGGACATCGGGATGCAGGTGAAACCGGATCGCATAGGGCAGGCTTTTTGCTGGCAGGCGCGCCCGCACGATGTCGAACGTATCGCGGTCCTTGGGCGTCAGCGCGGCCAGACCGTCCTCGCCCCGCAAAAGCGTGCCGCCCTGTTCCAGCGTCAGCGCCCTGAGATGCAGCAACCCGTGGGTGCGCCGCCATCCATCATGGCTCAGCGCGACACCCTCGGCGGTTTCCATCTGCTGTTCCTGCACCTCGACTTCGGTCGGCCCGTCCATCAGGTCCTGGCGCAGCGGGTCCTCGTTCAGCGCACCCCGCGCCAGCCGGGCCGAGGAATAGCCCGCAATGGCCAGAGTCGAATGGCTGGAGGTGGCACGGCCCGCGCGCCGCCAGTCAGGGCCGAACCGGCTGCCCGATCCGCAGCTGACGATCACCGGGCGGCGGCCGCTGGTCATCTCGAGCGCAAGGGTCGAGGCATGGGCGTTGTAGCTGCCCGGCCCGGTCATCGGCGGTGCGGCATCGACGATCACCGATACCCGCCGGTCGCCCAGCCGTGCATATCCCATCGCAAGCCCCCGCACCCGCGCGGGCCGCACGCCTGATGCCAGAAGCGCCTGGTCCAGCCGCCCGGGCACGCCACGCGCGCCGCCCTGCATCCGCACCAGCCCGCCATCGGCATGGCGAAGGCTGCGCAGCGTCGGTGCGATCCGCGCAATCGCGGTGCTGACCGCCGGATCAGGGTCCCTGCCGGTTTCGCGCAGCACTTCGGCCACCCAGGTCAGCAGGGTGAACACCTCGAGCAGTTCCTCGGGGTTGCGGGCGACGATGCCGCCCGACCCGTCGATCTCGCGCGCACATTCGCGGGCCAGCCCGCCGAGCGCGGGCCTCAGCTGTGTCTCCAGCCCCGTCAGCGTCGAGGCCGAATAGATCAGCCCGGTCAGCGCCTCGAACCTCGGCAACCCGCGCGAGGTGCGCCGCCAGCGCCGCGCCAGCATCCCCGCCTGCCGCGACAGGGCATCGTAGAACCGGCGCGTTTCGGCGCGCGGCAGCCCAGACATCAGGAACAGCGCATGGGTGATCCAGCGTACCTGCCGCCGCCCGGTCAGATCGGCGGTCCAGCCCGGGCCGGACCCTTTGCCATACCGATCGATCCAGGCCATCAGCCAGGCTTGGGCCACACGCCGGGCCTCGCGGTCCCCGGCGGCGGCGAAATCATCCAGCCATTCGAACCCGTGCAGCGCCTCGGCGAAAGCCTGGCTGGGGGGCGCGACATTCCAGGGCAGGCTGTCGCCCGCGACCACGAAATGCCCGGCCAGCCGCAGGTTGCCCGCCATCAGCTGCCGCCCCTGCGCCGCGCTGCCTGCAAATCGCGGCTGCGGCTGTGACCGAAACCCCGCGATCGGCGTGCCCCAACCGGCCCTGCGGGCGGCCCATCGGTCGGCAAGGCGCACGCGCGGCAATGCAGGGGTCGGGCCTTGGTCAGGCATCGCGGGGAACGGACCTCGGAGCGTCAAACATCAACCGATACCTGATACCGGCGGCGCAGGCGGGTGTCACGCGACCTCGAGCGCAGCCATGTAGAACCCGTCCATCCCGCCGGATTCGGCCCAGAAATCGGGCCGCAGGCGCAGCCCGCCCTCCGGGCTGGCCCAGCCGGGATCGCCGCCCAGCGTCATGGGGTCAACCGGCACCACCCGCAGGCCCGCATGCCGTTTCAGGGCGGCGCGGACCTGAAATTCTCCTTCGACGGGCAGCAGCGAACAGGTGCAGTAGACCAGCCGCCCCCCGGGGGCGAGCAGGCCCAGCGCATGGTCCAGCATCCGCATCTGCAACCGGGTCAGGGTCTCGGTCTTCGCCGCTGATTTGACGAAGGGCAGATCGGGATGGCGGCGGATCGTGCCCGTCGCGGAACAGGGGGCATCCAAAAGGATCGCGTCATACCTGCCTTGATGATCGAACACATCGCCCACCACCATCGCGGCAGACAATCCCGTTCGCGCCAGGTTGTCCGCAACCCGCGCCATCCGCGCCTCGCTGAGGTCCAGCGCCGTGACCTCGGCCCCCATCGCCGCAAGCTGCAACGTCTTGCCGCCGGGGGCCGCGCAAAGGTCGGCCACCCGTTTGCCCGCCACATCCCCCATAAGGCGCACCGGCAGGGCGGCGGCGGCATCCTGCACCCAGAACGCGCCTTCGTCATAGCCGGGCAGCGCCGACACCTGCCCACCCTCGGTCAGACGCAGGCTGCCGGTCGGCAGACGTTGCGCCCCCGGCAGGTCGAGACCCGGCACGCGCGGTGTCAGGTCGGTGGGCGCCCCTGCCGCATGGGCAGCCTCGATCGCGCGCAGTGCCTCCAACCCAAAGCGTTTCTTGACCTCGCCCCCGATCCAGCCGGGCAGGCGTTGCGCCGGTTGCGCCGCGAAAACCGGCGCGCCTTCCGCCACCACGCGGCGCAGCACGGCATTCACGAAGCCTGCAAACCGCACCGTCTGGGGCCGCGCCTTCATCAGCGCCACCGCGCTGTCGACGACGCCATGGGCGTCTTCACCGGCCACCAGCAGCTCGGTCGCCGCCAGGCGGAGCGCCTGTTTCGGCGCCCAGGGCGGTTTGCGGTCAAGAAAGCTGGCCAACACCGCATCGACGGGCTGCAGATGCCGCAGCACGGTGAGCACCAGCCGCTGTGCCCGGGCCGCATCGGCAGGACCGAGCGCGGGATCGGGCGTGAAATGCGCCAGCATCCGCCGGTCCTTCAGCACCCAGTCCAGCGCCCTCAACGCCCCCCGGCGGGCGGCCAGGGCGTCGTTCGGTGCGTCTGCGGGTCGCTTGTCTGCCATCCGGCGGCGCGTATATCAGGCTAAAGCCCCAGGCAAGGAGCGCCCGACATGACCGATCAGCCAAAGGATGACTTGCCCCCCGCCGCAAGGCGTGCGTTGGCCGAGGCCGAGGAACGCCGCAAGAAGGCCAAGGCGATGGATCTGCCGACCGAGCTTGGCGGCCGCGACGGACCCGAACCGGTGCGCTACGGAGATTGGGAAAAGAAGGGGATCGCGATCGATTTCTGATCGCGCACGGCGCGGTCAGCGCAGCGTCAGGTCCGCATAGATGCCCGCGCCCCGATCGGTCGTGAACCGCAACGTGTCCCCGCGTTGCTGCACCAGCTGGCAATTGAAACCCAGATCATCGCCCTGGTAGAACAGATCCCGGCAGAAATACCCGCCGTTCCAGTCCCATGCCCCGGTCACTTCACCGCCGAAGGCCCGTCCGACGATCTGGCCGTTCGGGCTTACCACCAGCCGGATGCCGAACCGGCGCAGTTCGCGCCCCTGGACAAGCTGTTCGAACTGCGCACGCGACGTGATCGCAGTGAAATCGGCAGCCGCGGGAAGGGCGGTGGCAAACAGGCTGATCGCAATGGCGGCGATCATCGAAAGGACTGGCACGGGCCGCATGATCCACCTCTTGGGGTCCGGTTCCAACTGGCAGTGAAGTAGCGAGGGGCTGCGTCAGATCAACCCAGGCCCAGAACGCTGGCCATCGTGTAGGCGCCGGGCGGCTTGCCCTGACCCCAAAGCGCGGCCTTCAGCGCGCCCCGCGCGAAAATCATCCGGTCGCTGGCGATGTGGCTCAGAACGATGCGTTCGCCCGCGCCCGCGAAGATCACGTCATGTTCGCCCACGATATCGCCGCCCCGGATCGCCGAGAACCCGATATGGCCCTTTTCTCGCGCGCCGGTGATCCCGTCGCGGCCCCTGTCCGACACCTCGGCCAGCTCCACATTTCGGCCCGCCGCCGCAGCCTCGCCCAACATCAGCGCGGTGCCCGAGGGCGCATCGACCTTTTGGCCATGATGGGCCTCGACGATCTCGATATCGAAATCGGCGTCGAGCGCGGCGGCCACCTGTTGGGTCAGACGGGTCAGGAGGTTGACGCCCAGGCTCATGTTACCCGCCCGCACGATCACCGCGTGGCGCGCGGCGGCGTCCAGTTTCGCAATGTCGTCCCCCGACAGGCCGGTGGTTCCGATGACATGCACGTTCCGGGTCTGCGCGGTCAAAAGCGCGTGATCGACAGTGGCCGAGGGGCTGGTGAAGTCGATCACTGCCTGCGCCTTTACGATCACGTCCAGCGGGTCGTCATAGACCCGCACGCCGGACCGTGCCCCGCCCATCGCCTCGCCCAGGTCGGCCCCGATCCACTCATGGCCCGCGCGTTCGGTCACACCCACCAGGTGCGCCGCCTCCGACGCGGCGACGCACTCGATCAGCATCCGGCCCATCCGGCCCGATGCGCCCATCACGGCGATCCCGATGCTGTCTGCCATACCGTCCTCCTTGCATATCGCCCTCCTAGCCCAGCGCGGGCGGCGCGAAAAGGCGTCGCTTGCGAGCGGCCCCGGCATCGCTTACCTGCCACGAACAGGAGATTTGCATGTCAAAGAACCGGCATCACGACGGCCCCGGGCCATCCCAACGCCAGCTTCGCGTGGGCGAACTGATCCGCCGCAGCCTCGCGGAGGTGCTGGCGCGTGGCGATGTGCATGACCCAGACCTCAACGCGATGTCGATCACCGTGGGCGAGGTGCGCACCTCGCCGGATCTCAAGATCGCGACGGTCTACGTCATGCCGCTTGGCGGTGGCGACAGGGCCGAGGCGATCCAGGCGCTCAAGCGCAACAAGGGCGAGCTTCGGCGCGCCCTGATGAAGGACATCACGCTGAAATACGCGCCCGATCTGCGGTTCCTGGTCGATGAAACCTTCGACCGGATGGACGAGACCCGGCGCATGTTCGACCAGGACGCGGTGCGCCGCGACCTCGAACGCGATGGGGAGGACGGCGAATGATCCGCATTTTCGCCCTTCTGATTGCAGCGCTTGCCGCGCCGATGGCCCAGGCCTGCGAACAGGTCGATTTCGACGGCGCGCCCTTCACCACCTGCCGGGTCGACCTGAGCGAGACCCGCGTGGCCCTGTTCCTGCGCGATACGGAGGGAGAGGTTTACGGCTCCTTCGACCGGATCGAGGCCGCCCTTCCCGAAGGCCGGCGCCTCGGGCTCGCCATGAATGCCGGGATGTATCATTCCGACCGCCGCCCCGTGGGCCTCTATATCGAGGATGGCAAGGAAGAGATGCGCGTCATCACCTCGGACGGGCCGGGCAATTTCGGGCTGTTGCCGAACGGGGTGTTGTGCCTGTCGGACGGGCACGCCTCCCTGATCGAAAGCCGCGCCTATGCCGCATCACCGCCCGATTGCACCCATGCCACGCAATCGGGGCCGATGCTGGTGATCGACGGCGACCTGCATCCAAGGTTCATCCCCGGCGGCACCAGCCGCAATATCCGCAATGGCGTGGGCGTCGATGAAACCGGCACGGTCCTGCACCTCGTGATCTCAGACG
Source organism: Paracoccaceae bacterium (assembly GCA_024742455.1). GTDB lineage: Bacteria > Pseudomonadota > Alphaproteobacteria > Rhodobacterales > Rhodobacteraceae > JANSYL01. Next base: position 63,120 of record JANSYL010000002.1, read on the forward strand.
CGCCGGTCAATTTCCACCATTTCGCCCGCTTTTTCCGCGACCATCTGGGCGTGCCGAATGCGCTCTATTTCGACGGTCGGGTGTCTCGGCTTTATGCGCCCGATATCGGGCGCGCCGATATCGGCCTGCCGCTCGGCCCGATCATCGGCACGGTGGTTGACGCGCCGGGGGCAGACGGCTAGGCGCAGGCCCCGTTTCCGACAAGGGGGAAGGTCCATGGCGCGGCGCAAGAAGGGCCGGGATATCTCGGGCTGGCTGGTGATCGACAAACCCGCCGGTGTCACCTCGACCACTGTGGTCAACCGCGTCCGGCGCGCCTTCGACGCGAAGAAGGCGGGCCATGCCGGCACGCTCGACCCCGATGCCAAGGGCATCCTTCCGGTGGCCTTCGGCGAGGCAACGAAAACCATTCCCTACCTCGAACCCGCGCTGAAAGCCTATGACTTCACGATGCGGTTCGGGGCGGCCACCGACAGCGATGATGCCTCGGGCGCGGTGATCGAAACCCGTGACGCAAGGCCCACCGATGATGCGATCCGCGCGGCCCTGCCTGCCTTCACCGGCGATATCGAACAGGTGCCGCCCCGCGTCTCGGCGGTGAAACTTGATGGCGCGCGCGCCTATGATCTGGCGCGCGAAGGGGCCGCGTTCGAGCTGAAATCCCGTCCCCTCTACGTGGATGAACTGACGCTCACCGACCGCCCCGATGCCGACCATGCCCGCCTGATGTTCGTCTGCGGCTCGGGCGGCTATGTCCGGTCCATCGCCCGCGACCTGGGCGACGTGCTGGGCTGCCTCGGCCATGTCACCAGCCTCCGACGCAGCTGGGTGGGACCGTTTGACGAGGACCATGCCGTGACGCTGGAAACCGTGGAACAGGCGACCGGCACGGACGCGCTGGACGCCCTTCTGCGCCCCGTCGCGATGGGCCTTTTCGACCTGCCCGAGCTCAAGACCACCGCTGAAGGCGCGGCACGGATGAAGAACGGGCAGGCGGGCGATGTGCTGCCGGGGGGGGCGGATTACGGCGACCTCGCCTGGGCCTCGTTCAACGGGCAGCCGGTGGCGGTCGGCCGGGCGCGGGGGGGCACACTGCAGCCCGAGCGCGTGTTCAACCTGTGATTACCCGTACCCATCAAAAGGGCGACGCGGCCAGCATCGCGGAATATTCCGAATGCGAAACCTACCGCTATACCCTCACACGGGTCTGGGATGCAGACGGGCGGCGGGCGCTGTTCATCATGCTCAACCCCTCCACCGCGACCGAGTTGCAGAACGACCCGACGGTCGAACGCTGCGAACGCAGGGCGCGGACACTCGGGTTCGGCGCCTTCCGCGTCCTCAACATCTTCGCCTATCGCGCCACCGACCCGCGCGACATGCGCGCCGCCCGCGATCCGATAGGCCCCGACAATGACGCCGCGATCCTCGGCAGCCTGCCCTGGGCAGATCAGGTGATCTGCGCCTGGGGCACCCATGGCGCGCATCTGGGGCGCGGCCCGGCGGTGGCGGCCCTGCTGCGCGGCGCGGAAATCCCTCTGTTTCACCTGGGCCTGTCGAAGGACGGCCACCCGAAGCACCCGCTCTATATCGGCTACCGGGTCCGGCCCCTGCCCTGGACCGCCGATTGACGCCCCCGGCCCGGCGCGGCAGGCTGCGGCGCAAAGCGGAGGGGGCACCATGCCGATCGAGGGGTTTCAGTCATCAAGGATCGACACCGGCGAGGTAACGCTTGCGGTGCAGCGCGGGGGGGCAGGCGTGCCGCTGGTGCTGCTGCACGGGTTCCCGCAAACTCACATGACGTGGAAAAAGATCGCGCCGGAGCTTGCGCGGGATTTCGACGTCATCATCCCCGACCTGCGTGGCTACGGCGGCAGCGACGCACCCGAGGCCGCCCCCGACCACAGCACCTATTCCAAACGCCGCATGGCGAAGGACATCGTCGGCCTGCTCGAAGCGCTCGGCATCGACCGGGCGCATGTGCTGGGCCATGACAGGGGCGCGCGCGTGGCCTATCGTTTCGCGCTCGACCATCCGGACCGGATCAACCGGCTGGGCATCATCGAGGTGGTGCCCACGGGGGATTTCTGGGCCGCCTGGGGTGCCGATCTGGCGCTCAAGGCCTATCACTGGACCTTTCTCGCCCAACCCGCACCGCTGCCGGAACGGATGATCGCGGCAGACGGACCCGGCTATATCGACTGGACACTGGCAAGCTGGACCCATTCCCGGGACCTGTCGCCTTTCAGCGCCGACGCCCTCGACAGCTACCGTGCCATGGGGGCCGATCCGGCGCGGGTGGCGGCGATGTGCAATGATTACCGATCCGGCGCATTCTACGACCGCGCACTGGATGAGGCCGACCGCGCCGCCGGTCGCCGGATCGCAGCACCCTTGCGCTTTGTCTGGGCGAAGGGCGGGTTCCCGTCGCAAAGCGGCGACCCGCTGGGCGCGTGGCGACAATGGGCACCGGATGTGACGGGCGTCGAGATCGCCGACTGCGGCCATTTCGCGATGGAGGAACAGCCTCAGGCGGTGCTAGACGCGGTCCGTCCGCATTTCCTGGGCTGAGCGCGGCAGATCATGCCAGGGCCACGGCGCCGCTTCCGATGGCGCGCAGCACCACCTGGTCGGCGGTCAGGCCCTCGGCCCCTGCCACATGCAGGATCACCTGCCCGTCCAGCAGGATATCCGCCCCGCTGCCGTCACCGGCCGCCGCGATCGTGATCTCGGGGTCGGGGGTCAGATCGGGGTCATACATCACCTCGATCACGTCCTCGGTCGGGTCGAAATCATTCACCGTTCCCGCAACCTCGGCGTTTTCGATCACCTGACCGGCGATGAAGGTATCGGCCCCGTCACCCCCCGTGGCCAAGTCGCCCAGCCCCAGAACCAGCGTATCGTTGCCATCGCCGCCTGTCAGGGTGTCACCACCATCGGTGTCGAAGGATGCCCCATCCGAGAAACTGCCATCCAGAATGTCGTCGCCGGCGCCGCCATCCATCTGGTCGGCCCCGAACCCGCCTTGCAGGATATCGTCGCCTTCCCCGCCCAGCAGCGTGTCATCCCCGTCATTGCCGAACAGGACATCGTCGCCCGCCCCGCCGGACAGGCTGTCGGCCCCGTCACCGCCGGACAGGAAATCGGCACCGCCGCCGCCCTCCAGCGTATCATCGCCGGTATCGCCATGGATCTCGTCGGCCCCGCCAAGACCCGAAAGGCTGTCATCGCCCTCGTCACCCCAGATCGCGTCAGTGCCCTGGGTGCCCGCGATGGCATCACCGTTCGGCCCGCCGGTCAGCGCGTCATGCCCGCCCTCACCGAAAACCGGATCAATGGCGCTGCGCACGTCCAGCATGTCCTGCGGGCTGCCGCCATTCAGCATCTCCGCGCCGTCATAGTCATGGTCATCGGCCCAATCCTCGTCCGGGTCAGGCTCGACCATGCGCACCACCACGTCCTCGGGCGACATCTCGGTCACGTCTTCCAGCACGCAGACCGGCACGCCATCTGCGATCACGTAGACGCATCCGGCCTCGGGGTCGGGGTCGAAGCTGATTTCGGGGGCTTCCTCCTCGCTGCCGGTGAAATCCAGCATCAGCTGGTCGAGACCGGGCTCGAAATCCATCACGCAGGCGATCGGGTCACCCGTTTCCAGAAGCGCCGTTTCGGTGACTTGGAAGACATCCGCCCCCTCGCCCCCGATGCCGACATCGCCCTCGCCGAGCACGAGGTGATCCTCGCCCTCACCGCCGTCCAGTGTGTCGTGCCCGTCCCCGCCATCCAGCCAGTCGTCGCCCTCATCGCCCTTCAGGTGATCGTCGCCACCGCCGCCTGAAACCGTGTCATCGCCTTCGCGCGCGGCGATCTGGTCGTCGTCCTCGCTACCGAACAGCAGGTCGGCGATCGAGCTGGCCCCGGCTTCGCCCTCGCCCGCCTCTCCGGACAGATCGGCATCGTCGCGGACCCCTTCGGGACCCGCGTCGGTGTCCTCTTCCTCGCTCTGGGAAACCATCCCATCGGCAAGAAAGCCCACCATGAGCAGTGCGATGATCCCGCCGGCGGCTAGCATCTTCTCGTTCCTTTCGTGACGGTCGCAGCGATGGGTGCCTTTCGCACCGTTCATCATCGCCTTCTGCGATACGCCACGCGTGGCTTAGGGTTTCGTGATCGATCGCCCCATTTCCGGACCCTGATCGACCGCCCGCGCGAATCTGCCGACAGATTGTGCGCAAAACATGGCACAAAGCCGGTCAACGGCGGTTAACACAGGTCGAATTGGCCTTGATTTGAAGAGAAAATTCTCCCTTACGGCGCCTCGGCCACAGCGCGGGCCCAGTTTGCCCTTCCCAAGGCGGCTGACCCGATGTATGCGCCGAGCTTTCGCAAGGGCCTTGCTGGACGACATCCCGGCTTGCGCCGTCATTCAAGCCACAGGAGGCCCCGATGTCGATTACGCCAGAAGAAAAGACCCGCCTGATGGGCGAATACGCGACCAAACCCGGCGACACCGGGTCGCCCGAGGTGCAGGTCGCGATCCTGACCAGCCGGATCGCCACCCTGACCGAACATTTCAAGACCCACGCCAAGGACAACCACTCCCGCCGTGGTCTGCTGATGATGGTGGCGCAGCGTCGCAAGCTGCTCGACTACCTCAAGGCCAAGGATGAAGGCCGGTATACCGACCTGATCGGTCGCCTGGGCATCCGCCGCTAAGGCCGCGCCCGGCCCGCAATTGAAACGCCCGGCCATTCGGACCGGGCGTTTTCTGGTTTCAGACGTGGAACTTGTGCGGCCTCAGGATTTCCACCGGCTCGACATAGGCGATGCCGGAATAGTTCTGGAAATAGGTCTCGGCCACCGTGTTCAGGATGCGCTCGGCCATATTGTGATCGGACACCACCACCTCGATCTTGACGTTGGCCATCACCCCGCTCAGCCCCGCATTGCGGGCCCGGCGCTTGCCCCGGCTGCCTTTGCCGCCGGCATCGACATAGGTGTAACCGGTCGCGCCGCCCTCCTCCAGCAACGCCGCCACGCCATCCAGAATGCTGCGTTCGGTGATGATCACCAGTTTGGTTGCGGTATGCATCTGATTGCCCTTTCCTGCGATGATGTCACGCCTGCCCGGGTCATGTCCCGATCAACGCATTCGCCAGTGTGATCCAGATCGGAATGGACAGGATCGCGATTGGCGTGCCGAGCCCTGTCGAGGTGCCCACATAGGCCGATGGATTTGCCTCGGGCAACGCGCCGCGCAAGGTCGGCGGTCCCGAAATGTCCGAACTCGACGACGCCATTACCGCAAGCAACACGACGCCGCCTGCCGAGAACCCGGTCATCTGGTGAATGACCAGACCCGCCGCAAAGCCCAGCGCCCCATGCACCAGCGGGGCCAGCAGACCATAGGCGACATAGGCATGCGCCACCCGGCGCAGCTCGGACAGGCGCGACCATGCCTCCATCCCCATGATCAGCATCAGCACCGACAAAAGCCCCCGGAACAGCGGATCATAGAAGCTGTCGAACACGCTGTCGGGCCGGGCGAAGATACCCAGCGCCAGCCCCAAAAGCAGCGCCGAGATCGCCGCCGATTGAAAGGTTTCCTTCAGGATGCCGCGCAGCATCGGCCAATCGACACCGGACCGTCCGCCGCCCAGCGCGATCGCGCCGCCGCCGTCCACTTGCGCCTGGGCCGCCTTGCGCTCGGCGCTCATCCGCGCCAGCACGATGGCGGTGACCAGCGCCGCGATATCCATGAACGGATACAGCGCCCCGATGAAACCTTCATAGGCGATGCCTTCCTCGTCCAGCACCGCCATGCCGGCCGCGAGGGTTGAGGCCGACACCGCCCCGAACAGGCCCGCCGTGGCCATCCCGTCCATCGTCGACACGCCCTTCAGCCGCGCCAGGCTCTGCGATCCGATCAGCACGATCGCGATCCCGATCAGGGCCGCGGCGATGGCAGGCACCGCCAGTTCGACCAGGTCGGCCTCGCGCACCGAAATGCCCGCACCCAGACCCACGCGCAGCAACAGCAGCAGGACGATGAACTTGTAGACCGGCTCGGGCACCTCAAGTTTTGATCCCAGCGCCGCCAGCAGCATGCCGCCGATCAGGAAGGCCAGGGTGGGCTTTTGCATCTGGGCCAACAGGCTCGATGCGATCTCGATCACGATCTCCATGGTCGCGTGCTCCCTCGGTTTAACCTGGCGGGGATGTAGCGGAGGCAAGGGTTGAGATAAATTATAACATTTCTGAGTTTTCGTTCTGTTTTATAGATGGGCGGCAACCGGCGCGTCCTGCCGCACCCCGCGCCAAGCCGCTTTCCAAGTGCCCGATCCTGCGCTACACGCGCGACATCTGAGACGGAACGCATCGACCCCGGCGTTCAGCATAGGAACAGGGGTCGGCGGCAATGGGGCCGCCATTGACACAGGGCAGACCCGGCAGGGGCCGGGAGAGCTGCCCGATAGGAAACGATAGATGTTCAATATCACCAAGAAAGAGATGCAGTGGGGCGAAGAGACGCTCACACTGGAAACCGGGCGTGTGGCCCGCCAGGCCGATGGGTCCGTGATCGCGACACTGGGGGAAACCAGCGTCATGGCGAACGTGACCTTCGCCAAGGAACCGAAACCGGGGCAGGATTTCTTCCCCCTGACGGTTCACTACCAGGAAAAATACTATGCCGCGGGCAAGGTGCCCGGTGGCTTCTTCAAGCGCGAGGCGCGTCCGACCGAGAAGGAAACGCTGACCGCGCGCCTGATCGACCGTCCGATCCGCCCGCTGTTCGTGCCGGGCTTCAAGAACGAAGTGCTGGTGATGTGCACGGTGCTGAGCCACGATCTGGTCAACGATCCCGACATCGTGGCGATGATCGCAGCCTCGGCGGCGCTGACCATTTCAGGTGCGCCCTTCACGGGGCCGATCGCAGGGGCCCGCGTGGGCTATGAGGATGGCGAATACATCCTCAACCCCACGGTCGACGACATGCAGGACCTGCGCAACAACCCCGATCAGCGCCTCGACCTCGTCGTCGCGGGCACCAAGGACGCCGTCATGATGGTCGAGTCCGAGGCCTATGAGCTGACCGAGGCTGAAATGCTGGGCGCCGTCACTTTCGCGCATGAACAGATCCAGCCGGTCATCGACCTGATCATCGATCTGGCCGAAGACGCCGCCAAGGAACCCTTCGACTTCCAGCCCCCCGATTACTCGGCGCTTTACGAGGCCGTGAAATCCGCCGGTGAAAAGCAGATGCGCGATGCCTATGCGATCACCGACAAGCTGGAACGTCAGAACGCCGTCTCCGCCGCGAAAGAGGCGATCAAGGCGACCCTGACCGAGGAACAACTGGAAGACCCGAACCTCGGGTCCGCGCTGAAAAAGCTGGAATCGACTGTTCTGCGCTCGGATGTCGTGAAAAACGGCCGCCGCATCGACGGGCGTGCCCTGGATGAGGTTCGTGACATCGTCTGCGAAACCAAGGTCCTGCCGCGTACCCATGGCTCGGCACTGTTCACCCGCGGCGAAACCCAGGGGCTGGTCGTGACCACGCTGGGCACGGGCGATGATGAACAGATCATCGACGCGCTGCACGGCAATTTCCGTTCGAACTTCCTGTTGCATTACAACTTCCCGCCCTACTCGGTCGGCGAAGCCGGTCGTGTGGGCCCTCCGGGCCGGCGTGAAATCGGCCACGGGAAACTGGCGTGGCGCGCGCTGCAGGCGGTTCTGCCCGCACCGACCGATTTCCCCTACACCATCCGCGTGGTCTCCGAGATCACGGAGTCGAATGGTTCGTCCTCGATGGCCTCCGTCTGCGGCGGGTCGCTGTCGATGATGGACGCGGGCGTGCCGCTGAAGGCGCCTGTGGCCGGTGTGGCCATGGGCCTCGTGCTTGAGGATGACGGCTCCTACGGGATCCTGACCGATATCCTTGGCGACGAGGATCACCTTGGCGACATGGATTTCAAGGTCGCGGGCACCGAGAACGGGATCACCTCGCTTCAGATGGACATCAAGGTCGCGGGCATCACGCCCGAGATCATGGAAAAAGCCCTGGCCCAGGCCAAGGCGGGCCGTCTCCACATCCTGGGTGAGATGTCCAAGGCGATCACCGGCGCAGGCGAGTTTTCCGTCCATGCCCCCCGGATCGAAACCATGCAGATCCCGACCGACAAGATCCGTGAGGTCATCGGCTCGGGCGGCAAGGTCATCCGCGAGATCGTCGAGGTGTCGGGCGCCAAGGTCGACATCAACGACGACGGCATCATCAAGATCGCCTCGCCCAACGGCGAAGCCATCCAGAAAGCTTACGACATGATCCACTCGATCGTGGCCGAGCCTGAGGAAGGCCAGGTCTACAAGGGCAAGGTCGTCAAGATCGTCGATTTCGGCGCCTTCGTGAACTTCTTCGGCAAGCGCGACGGGCTGGTGCATGTCAGCCAGATCGAGAACCGCCGCCTGAACCACCCCTCCGACGTCCTGAAAGAGGGCCAGGAAGTGTGGGTCAAGCTTCTGGGCTTCGACGACCGCGGCAAGGTGCGCCTTGCGATGAAGATGGTCGATCAGGAGACCGGCAAGGAAATCGAAAGCGAGGCGGCCACGGACTGAGGCCGCCCAGTTTTCGCACGGAGATCCGGAAGCCCGGCCCCAAGGGTCGGGCTTTCCTTACGTCTATGTGAACGCCCGCGTCCGCCGGGGGACTTGTCCACACCCCCTCGACCGGGGCAAAACACCGACAGATCGACTCGGCCATCTGCCGGGGACCACGAGGACGACCGCCATGCTGACCCGCCGCCATTTCATCATCACCAGTGCAACGCTGTTTTCCGGTGCCATCGCGGCGCCTGCCATCGCGCAGGACAATGTCGAGTTCGACATGAGCGTGACGCGCCCCGACCCCGACCCCAATTCGAACAACCCTTGGGGTCTGCATCCGCGCTTCATGCCCACCCGGGTGCAGCACAATCCCGGCATGCGCGCGGGCGATATCCATGTCGATGCGGTGGCGAAATACCTCTACCATATCGGCGATGACGGCACCGCGATGCGCTACGGCGTGGCCATCGGGCGGCGCGGTCTTTACGTGCCGGGCACCTTCCGGATCGGGCGCAAGGCGGAATGGCCGTCCTGGACGCCGACCGCCAACATGATCGCCCGCGAACCCGAGATCTACGCGCAATTCGCCGATGGCGTGCCCGGCGGTCCGGAAAACCCGCTCGGCGCGCGGGCCTTCTATCTCTATACCGGCGGGCGCGACACCTACCTGCGCATCCACGGCACACCGCAGCCCTGGTCGATCGGCACCTCGGCCTCGTCGGGCTGCGTGCGGATGGTCAACGCGCATGTCATCGACCTCTACGAAAACGTCCAGGTCGGCGCGACGGCGCATCTCTACCCCGCCTGAAGATGTGAAAACTGAAAACGCCCCGGAGATGGCCGGGGCGTCATTCGTTGCGCAGAACCGGGGCTCACCCGCTCACGACAGCAGCTTCGCCATCCGCAGGTAGGGCAGCTTGGTGTCGATTGCGCCGTATTTGGCAATCGCATCCGCATCGCTGACCGCGACCGGCACCACCACGTCCTGCCCCGGCACCCAATCGGCGGGCGTCGCCACGTTTTCCCTGGCCGAGGTCTGCAACGCATCCACGGCGCGCAGCACTTCGGCGAAATTCCGGCCTACCGTCATCGGGTAGGTCATGCTGAGCTTCAGCGTCTTGTCCGGCCCGATGATGAAGACCGACCGCACCGTGGCACTGTCGGCGGGCGTGCGACCGTCGGGCAGATACGCCTCGGCGGGCAGCATGTCGAAGGCTTTCGACACTTCCAGCCCGGCATCGGCGATGATCGGGAACCCGGCCCTGGCCCCGCCCACCGTTTCGATATCGCCCTTCCATTTCACGTGATCCTCGACCCCGTCGACGGACACGCCGATCACCTTGACGCCGCGCTTTTCCCATTCATCGGCAAGCCGGGCCACCGCGCCGAACTCGGTGGTGCAAACCGGCGTGAAATCCTTGGGGTGGGAAAACAGGATCGCCCAGTTGTCGCCCACGAAATCATGCAGGGTGAAACTGCCCTGGTCGGTTTCGACGGTCAGGTTCGGGATGGTGTCATTGATGCGCAAGGCCATGTCAGCCCCTTTCGGTAAAATTCTCGGACACCTCCCAGATAGGCAATGACGGGTCCGGTTGCACGGGGGCGGCTGGCCGGAACGGGCGAAAAAGACCACCGGTCCAGCGCCACCCCCTGCCCGGCGAAACGGGCGTTCGCGACACTGCGACGGGGCGGAACACTGGGCCTTGCACGCACCGGTCCCGCCTGTCACCGTCACGCCGGATTCAGGGAGACGAGACCATGCAACACAGCACGGAATTCTATATCAACGGCGCCTGGACGCCTCCGGCCACCCCCCGACCCTTCGATGTTATCGACCCCTCGACCGAAGAGGTCTGTGCCCGGATCTCGCTGGGCGACCAGGCCGATACCGACGCCGCCGTTACCGCCGCCAAGGCCGCCTTCGAGGGCTGGTCGCAGACCACGCCCGCCGAGCGCATCGCCTATGTTGAAAAGCTTCTGACCGCCTACGAGGCGCGGGCCGAGGACCTCGCGCGGGCGATCAGCATGGAAATGGGCGCCCCCATCGACCTGTCGCGCCAGCAACAGGTCACCTCGGGCACCTGGCACATGAACGGATTCCTGCGCGCCGCGCGCGATTTCCAATGGGAACACCCGCTGGGTGACTGGGCCCCGGGCGAGATGATCCTGCACGAACCCATCGGGGTCTGCGCGCTGATCACGCCCTGGAACTGGCCGATGAACCAGATCGTGCTCAAGGTGGTGCCGGCGCTTCTGGCGGGGTGCACGATGGTGCTGAAACCCTCGGAAATCGCGCCGCTGTCGGGCGTCGTCTTTGCCGAGATCATCGATGAAATCGGCCTGCCTAGGGGCGTGTTCAACATGGTCAACGGCGATGGCGCGGGCGTGGGCAGCCAGCTGTCGGCGCACCCCGATGTCGACATGGTGTCCTTTACCGGGTCCACGCGGGCCGGGCGGCTGATCACCAAGGCAGGCGCTGACACGATCAAGCGCGTCAGCCTCGAACTGGGTGGCAAGGGCGCCAACGTCATCTTCGCCGATGCCGATGAAAAGGCCGTCAAAAGCGGGGTTATCCGCTGCTTCCGTAACACCGGCCAATCCTGCAACGCCCCCTCGCGCATGCTGGTCGAACGCAGCCGCTATGACCAGGCCGTCGAACAGGCCGCCGAAACCGCCGCCAAGATCACCGTTGGACCCGCCAGCGAGGAAGGCCGCCATATCGGCCCCGCCGTCAGCGAGGCGCAGTTCGACAAGATCCAGGGGTTGATCCAGACCGGCATCGACGAAGGCGCGCGGCTGGTTGCGGGCGGCACCGGACGGCCCGAGAACCTGAACCGGGGCTTCTACATCCGCCCGACCGTCTTTGCCGACGTGACGCCGGACATGACGATCTACCGCGAGGAGATTTTCGGCCCGGTCCTGTCGATCCTGCCCTTCGACACGGAGGATGAGGCTGTCCGCATCGCCAATGACACCGAATACGGTCTGACCAATTACATTCAGACCGAAGATACCGAGAAACGCCGCCGCGTGGCGCGGCGGGTGCGTTCGGGCATGGTCGAAACCAATGGCAAGGGCTTTGCCCAGGGCTCGCCCTTCGGCGGCTACAAGCAATCGGGCAACGGGCGCGAGGGCGGCACCTTCGGCCTGCACGAATTCCTCGAGACCAAGGCCGTCAGCGGCTGGGATTGACCGGACATGGGCGGCGGGTCATCGCCGCCGCCCGCCTTGCCGGTTTCGCTGCAAACTCGGGCACGCGCGAAAAACGACTGGTAACGCCCGCCCCATAGGCTAAATGCCCGATATCGCGTTTTCGGGCGCTTCAGCTATGGCAGGGCAGATGCATGACCCCCCAGGCCAAAACCCCGCACGCCTCGGTCGTGCTGATCCTTGGCAGCGGCCCCAACGCGGTGGCCGCGCGCGACTGGCCCCGGGCGCCCTTCGACCGGATCGTGGCGATCAATAATGCCCATCTTCTGCGGCCTGACTGGGACGTCTCGATCTTCCCCGAGGATTTTCCGGCCGACCGCCGCGCCCGTCCCCGCAGGGACCAGCGGCTTGTCGAGGCGGCCGATTTCGTGCCCGCGCAGAACCGGTTCGGCGGCTTCGTCTATGCCGGGGGAACCATGGCTTTCACCGCGGGCTACTGGGTGCTCGATGCGCTGCGCCCGAAGGTGATGGCCTTTCTGGGCTGTGACATGGTCTACCCCGACAAGGGCAGGACCCATTTCTACGGCACCGGCACCGCCGATCCCCTGCGTGACGACATCACCCTGCAATCGCTCGAGGCGAAATCGGCCCGCCTCGCACTTCTGGCCGCCGAACAGGGCTGCGCCTGTGTGAACCTGTCGGCCGATGACAGTCGGCTGGTCTTCCCGAGGGCCACGCCGATGGATGTCGGCGGCATGGTCCCTTTGACGCCCGATCGGCCCAGCCTGCAAGCCGCGCTCAGCACCGAGACGGAACTGGGCTATCACGTGCCCTCGGGCAAATACTGGCAAGAGGCGGATCGCTTTGACGCGGACAAGCTTGCCGCGATAGACGCGCTCTGGCTCGATGCCTTTGCCGCGACAGGGCGCGCCGACGCGCCAAAACGGTGCGTCGCCTGACCCCTAGAACGGCGCAGGCGCCCGAAAGCTCATGCCGCGCCCGCCCTCCGGGTGGCGCAGCTTCAGGCTTTCGGCATGCAACATCAGACGCGGAAACTCCAGGGCCGAGCCCGTCGCATAGAACGGATCCCCCAGGATCGGATGCCCGATCTCCTTCATGTGGACCCGCAACTGGTGCGACCGCCCGGTTTTCGGCATCAGCCGCACCCGGGTTGTCCCTTCCTCGACCCGCACCCGGCGCCAATCGGTCTGGGCCGGTTTGCCGGTCTCGAAATTCACATGCTGGCGCGGGCGGTTCGGCCAGTCGACGATCAGGGGCAGGTCTATATGCCCCTCCTTCTCGGCCATCTCGCCCCAGACCCGGGCCAGATAGACCTTTTTTACCTGCCGTTTCTCGAACTGCAGCCCCAGGTGCCGCTGCGCCTGCGGGGTGCGGGCAAAAACCATGACGCCCGAGGTGTCCATATCAAGCCGGTGCACCAGGAGCGCCTCGGGGAACGCCGCCTGCAGCCGTGCCATCAGGCAATCGGACAGGTGATCGCCCTTTCCCGGCACCGACAACAGACCTGCGGGCTTGTTCACGACGATCAGCGCGTGATCCTCATGGATCAGGTCCAGCGGCGTATCAGGCGGGGCATAGATGAAATCCGGGTTCGGCCCGGGCGCATCGTTCAAGTCAGGCTCAATGGCCGGGGTTCGATGCGTCAAAGGCCGCCTTCTGCGCCGCGCTCGCCTCGGTCTGATACTTCGCCTTCCAATCGTCATAGGGCATGCCGTAGACGATCTCGCGCGCGTCCTCCTTCGACATCTCGACCCCCTTCTCCGCCGCCGCCTCACCGTACCAGCGGCTCAGGCAGTTCCGGCAGAATCCCGTCAGGTTCATCATGTCGATATTCTGCACATCCGTCCGCTCGCCCAGATGCTGCAGCAGGCGGCGAAAGGTGGCGGCTTCCAGTTCCAGGCGGGTCTGATCATCCATCGCGCGGCTCCCTTGGCTGATGGATCAGACCTGTGCAATCCGCAGCGCCGCGTCAAGCATCGGTGCAAGCCTGAGGCCCCAGGCGCGCTGATCCCCGGGCGTTTCGATCAGGTCGTTGCGGACCTCGATCAACACATGCGGGCGGCCCGGCTGCACCCCGTGCCGGTCCAGCGCATCGCCCGGCAGGTGCCCGGAATAGGGCTGGTTGTCGCCCACGCAGAGGTCGTCTTCGGCATTCAGCCGCGCCAGAAGCGGCAGCGCCAGCCGCGTGTCGCCAGCGTAAAGCACGCCGACATGCCAGGGCCGGGGTGCGCGCCCGCGCAATTGCCGGGTAAAGCTGTGGATCGCGACCACCGCCGGGGCGCGCCGCGCCGCGATCAACCGCCCGACTGCGGCATGGTAGGGCCGGTGATAAAGCGTCAGCCGACGCTCAAGCTCGGCCGCATCGACATGCCGGTTCGCGGGAATGATCGATCCGTCATAAACCCGCATCAGCAGCGTCGGGTCATCCTCCCCCCGGTTGGGGTCGATCACCAGCCGCGAGAAACTGGCCGATACCAGCGGGCTGTCCAGCGCCTCGGCCAGCGCCCGCGCCACGCCCAGAGCGCCGGGATCATAGGCGATATGGCGGGCCATGTCCTCGGGCGGCAGGCCCAGATCGCCCCCGGCGATATCCTCGGGCACCCGGTTCGTCGCGTGATCGCAGGTGATCACCCAGCGCCCCTGCCGCGCCTCGCCCTCGATCTCGAATGCCGCCTGACGCAGCTCCGCCGTCATTCCCGTGTTACCTTTTGGTGATCCGCCAAAAGGGAATAGGCGCTCGGCCATTGCTTGGCCAGAGCCGCTGCGCGGTTGCCGGGGGCCGGTGGGTGCGGCATAGTTTTTCAAAGGCGGGCCCAGACCTGCCGGTCACGGGGCACCCAGGGGGCAGATCACCATGAAACGCGACAGGAACGTCAAGATCGTGGCCACGCTCGGCCCGGCCTCAGATGGCTATGACATGGTCCGCGCCCTTTACGAGGCGGGCGCTGACGTGTTCCGGCTCAACCTGTCGCATGGCAGCCATGAGGAAATCGCCGCCCGTCACGCCGCGATCCGCAAGGTCGAACAGGATGTCGAACGCCCCATCGCGATCCTTGCCGACCTTCAGGGGCCGAAACTGCGCTGCGGCGTCTTCGCGGATGAAGACGGGCATGTGCTGGAAACCGGTGCCGCCTTCCGTTTCGACCTCGATGAAACGCCCGGCGACGACACCCGCGTCTGCCTGCCCCATACCGAGATTTTCGAGGCGCTGACCCCCGGCGCCCGTCTGCTGGTCAATGACGGCAAGGTGCGCCTCAGGGTCGAGGCCTGCGGCCCCGATTTCGCCGATTGTACCGTGATCGCCGGGGGCCCGGTGTCGAACCGCAAGGGCGTGAACGTGCCCGACGTGGTGCTGCCTCTGGCCGCCCTCAGCGACAAGGACAGAGCCGACCTGGAATTCGTCTGCGCGCTTGGCGTCGACTGGCTCGCGCTCAGTTTCGTGCAACGCGCCGCCGACGTGGAAGAGGCGCGCGCGCTCAGCAAGGGCCGCGCTGCGATCCTGTCGAAGATCGAGAAACCAGCCGCCATCACCGCCTTCGATGAAATTTTCGCGGCCTCCGACGGCATCATGGTCGCGCGCGGCGATCTGGGCGTCGAATTGCCCGTTCAGAACGTGCCGCCGATCCAGAAACGTCTGGTGCGCAAATGCCGGGCCGCCGCCAAACCCGTGATCGTCGCCACCCAGATGCTGGAATCGATGATCGAAAGCCCGATGCCCACACGGGCCGAGGTCTCGGATGTCGCCACCGCCCTCTACGAAGGGGCCGATGCCGTCATGCTTAGCGCGGAATCGGCGGCCGGCCAGTTCCCTGTCGAGGCGGTCCAGACCATGCGCAACGTCGCCATCGAGGTCGAAAGCGACCCGATCTATCGCGACATCATGGACGCATCGCGCAATGTCACCAAGACCTCCACCGCCGATGCCATCGTCTCGGCCGCGCGCGAGATCGCGGAAACCGTCGATATCAAGGCGATCTGCTGCTTCACCCAGTCCGGCCGCACCGCCGCCCTGGTGGCGCGCGAACGCCCCCGCGTGCCCATCGTCGCGCTGACCCCCGATGCCCATGTGGCGCGCCGGATGTGCCTGACCTGGGGGACGCAAAGCTATCTCACCGGCACGCTGACCCGGTTCAAGGGCGCCGTGGTCTCCGCCGCCCGCACCGCGCGCGAAGGCGGTTACGCGACCGAGGAAGACCAGATCATCGTGGTCGCGGGCGTGCCCTTCAACGTGCAGGGCTCCACCAACATCCTGCGGGTGGCGCCCTGCGCCGAACGCCTGATCTACGCGACGGACCCCGAATGAACACGGGTCTGGGCGTCGACCCCGACATCCTGATCGTGCTCGCGACGCTGGTGACGATCTTCGCGTTTTCCTCGGCGCTGGCGGGGTGGGTCTCGGGGCGGCTCGCCGCTGTGGCCACCCTGTCGCTCGGCATCGGCATCGGGCTTTTCGCCTTCGTTCACATGCAACTGCCCGGGGGCCTGACCCCGGTGGCGGTCCCGCTTGCCTTCATCAATGTCGCCGCGATGATCCTGGGCAACTGACGCCCCTCTGGACAGGCCCGCGAAACCCGCCTATACGCCGCGCTTCCAACGGTGCGTCCGGCCGAAACGGCATGCCGAGATGCGCCCGAACCGACCCCGAAGATCGAGGAGACGGAAATGCCGAAGATGAAGACGAAGTCGAGCGCGAAAAAGCGCTTCAAGGTGACGGGCACCGGCAAGGTTGTCGCGGCACAGGCCGGCAAGCGGCACGGGATGATCAAGCGGACGAACAAGTTCCTCCGCAATGCGCGGGGGACGACAGTTCTGTCTGAACCCGATCAGAAGATCGCCAAGTCCTACATGCCCTACGACCGCTGAGGAGGCCCGGATATGCCCCGTACCAAAGGTGGAACCGTCACCCATCGCCGCCACAAGAAGGTCCTGGACCAGGCCAAGGGTTATTACGGCGCACGCAGCCGCAATTTCCGCACCGCCACCCAGGCCGTCGACAAGGCCAACCAATACGCCACACGCGACCGCAAGGCGCGCAAGCGCACCTTCCGCGCCCTGTGGATCCAGCGCATCAACGCCGCCGTGCGGATGCATGACGAAAGCCTGACCTATTCGCGCTTCATCAACGGCCTGGCAAAAGCCGGGATCGAGGTGGACCGCAAGGTTCTGGCCGACCTGGCCGTGCATGAACCCGACGCGTTCGGCATGATCGTGGCCCAGGCCAAAGCCGCACTCTGAGCGCAGCGCTACGCAGCAACGACACGGCCGCCTTCGGGCGGTCGTTTTCATTTCCGCACTCTGCACAGGGCGGCTAGGGTGGCGCAAAGCGGATGCGAAGGCCCCCATGACCTGGTTCAAAGACTATCTCAGCCGCACCGACGACCGCCTGTTGATGAAATGGACGCACTACTTCGACGTCTATGAGCGGGAGTTCACCCGCTTCCGCGCCAGCCCCATTTCCTTCCTCGAAATCGGTGTCTTCAAGGGCGGCTCGATCCCCATGTGGAAATCCTATTTCCACAACGACGCGCGCCTCACCTTTCTCGATATCGACCCCGATTGTGCCCGCCATGCCGACCCCGGCACCACGGTCGAGATCGGCAAGCAGGCCGACCCGGAAACTCTGGCCCGCCTCGCCGCCACCCACGGCCCCTTCGACCTGATCCTCGACGATGGCAGCCATGTGAACGCGCACCAGATCGCCAGTTTCAACGCCCTCTGGCCCCATATCGCCGAGGGCGGGCTTTATGTGGTCGAGGATTGCCACACCTCCTACTGGCCCGGTTTCGGCGGCGGCTATCGGAACGAGGCGAGCTTCATCGAATTCGCCAAGCGCAAACTCGACGCGATGCATTCCTGGTATACGGACCAGGACGACCTGTTCCCCTTCGACCCCATCGCCGAACAGCTCCACAGCGTGCGCTTCTACGATTCCATCACCGTCTTCGAGAAACGCAAATCCCAGCCCCCCACCGCCGTCACCTCGCAGAACGGCAACGTGCAGCTGTCGCGCCGCGCGCTGGAAATCCGGGGGCGCAAATCGGCCTTTGCCGGCAAGGACGGGACCTGAGCCGCGCTTGCAATCGGGCGGCTCTGTGGTAGCTGAGCCTGCGGTATTTGCAGGAGACGGACCCATGGACGGTTTGGACAGCCTTCGCAGCACGTGGCTTGAGAAAATCGCGGGCGCGGCCGATGAGGCGACGCTTGAGGAATTCCGGGTCGCTGCCGTCGGCAAGAAGGGCGAGATCAGCCTGAAGATGCGCGAACTGGGCAAGATGTCGCCCGAGGAACGCCAGGTCGCGGGCCCGGCCCTGAACGCCCTGAAGAACGAGGTGAACGCGGCCCTTGCCGCCAAGAAGGCCGCGCTGGGCGATGCCGCGCTGGATGAACGGCTGCGCGCAGAATGGCTGGACGTCACCCTGCCGTCCCGACCGCGCCGCCAGGGTACGATCCACCCGGTCAGCCAGGTGACGGAGGAGGTCACCGCGATCTTCGCCGACATGGGCTTCACCGTGGCCGAAGGCCCGCAGGTCGAGACCGATTTCTACAATTTCGACGCGCTGAACATCCCCGGCCACCACCCCGCCCGGGCCGAGATGGACACGTTCTACATGCACCGGAAAGAGGGCGACAACCGCCCGCCCCATGTGCTGCGCACCCATACCAGCCCGGTGCAGATCCGGCACATGGAGGCGCATGGCGCCCCCTGCCGCGTGATCGCGCCCGGCCGCGTCTATCGCGCCGATTACGACCAGACCCACACGCCGATGTTCCACCAGGTCGAAGGCATGGCGATCGACACCGATATCTCGATGGCGAACCTGAAATGGGTGCTGGAGGAGTTCTTCACCGCCTTCTTCGGCACCAAGGTCAGGACCCGCTTCCGCGCCTCGCACTTCCCCTTCACCGAACCTTCGGCCGAGGTCGACATCCAGTGTTCCTTCGAAGGCGGCACCGTGAAGGTGGGCGAAGGCGACGGCTGGCTGGAGGTTCTGGGGTCGGGCATGATGCATCCGAAGGTCCTGCAGGCCGGCGGGATCGACCCGGATGTCTACCAGGGCTTCGCCTTCGGCATGGGCATCGACCGGATCGCGATGCTGAAATACGGCGTGCCGGACCTGCGCGCGATGTTCGAGAGCGACCTGCGGTGGCTGAAACACTACGGGTTTGGGGCGCTGGAGGCGCCTGCGGTGCATAGTGGGGTGTGAGTGATGAAGAGAGACAACGAGTATCTGAGGGAGATGCTCATAGGCTTCGAAGATGCAGATGATCAGTACATCATGGCCGCAGAGTATATTAGGATGCCCCCCGAGGAAGCTAAACGGCTCTACCACATCAGACTAGCTAGCGACGCCGGCTTAGTGGTTGAGACAGGAAGCTCCGTCTATCGACTGACAAATCAAGGCCATGACTACATCGCGGCGATTCGTGATGAAGGTGTTTGGCAGCAGACCCGTGCCGTTGTTGCGGATACTGGTGGCGAAATCACACTCGATTTAATGAAGAAACTTGCAGTCGGCTTTCTCAAGACAAAAATTGAAAAGCATACCGGTGTCGCGCTGGAATAGTTAAGGCTCGGATTAGTAACGAAAGAGCAGGGCGAGCGCCTGCCCGTGGGATGGCGCTGCGGACCCTGCGAGCCTCTCGCTTTATACCCGCCACCTCATTGCTCCAAATGATCGGTGCGCCCAGCCTCCAAAGCGCCAGCCCGCCGGGACGGCGTCGTCCATTGTCTCTCGGACCAATGGCGAGACAATGAACGACCGCTCGCCCTGCGCGTTTCACGCGCGCACCGGGCGGGTGGACGCAAATACTGTAGGGCGGGGTTTACCCCTCTGTCCCCCGTGCGGCATTGCCCCCCGCCCCGCGGTTGCTCTCGCGCGATGGCGCACCATCTTCCCCGCCATGGCCCGCCCGATGTCCAAACGCACCTCCTACCTGATCGTCGGCACCCTCGTCGCGCTGATCGTGACCGCGCATGTATTCATGTGGCTTTCGGACATGGCCACGGGCGAGAAACTGATGTGGACGATCCTGAACACCATCGGCTGGACGATCATCCTGGCCCCGGTGTTTTTCGTCGACCGCTGGCTTGATGCGATCAAGGCGCGCAACAGCCGCGACAAGGACGGGTAAGCCACCTTCCCCCCGCCCGGCAAATGGGTTAGCCCACGCCCGACTTTGACGGAGCGGCGCGATGAAATTCACCCTGTCCTGGCTGAAGGATCACCTCGACACCACGGCCTCGGTCGACGAGATCGCCGAGACCCTGACCGATCTGGGCCTCGAGGTCGAAGAGGTCGAGGATCGCGCGGCGCGGCTGAAGGATTTCACGCTGGCGAAGGTCATCACCGCCGAACAGCATCCCGATGCCGACCGGTTGCGCGTCTGCCAGGTGGACACCGATGAAGGCGTCAAGCAGATCGTCTGCGGCGCGCCCAATGCGCGCGACGGGATCACCGTGGTGCTGGCGAAACCGGGCACCTATGTGCCGGGGATCGACACCACCATCGGGGTGGGCAAGATCCGGGGCGTCGAAAGCTTCGGCATGATGGCCTCCGAGCGCGAGCTTGAACTGTCGGATGAACATTCCGGCATCATCGAACTGCCCTCGGGCGAGGTCGGGCAAAGCTTCGTCGACTGGCTGGCAGACCATGACCCGGCCAAGGTGGACCCTGTGATCGAGATCGCGATCACGCCCAACCGTCAGGACGCGCTTGGCGTGCGCGGGATCGCCCGCGACCTGGCCGCGCGCGGGATCGGCACGTTGAAGCCCGAGAAAGCGGTCGACGTTAAGGGCGGCTTCCCCTGCCCCATCGGTGTGACCATCGATGCCGACACGCTGGATGTCGCGCCGCATTTCGCGGGCCGTGTCATTCGCGGGGTGAAGAACGGCCCGTCGCCGCAATGGCTGCAGGACCGGCTGCGCGCCATCGGGTTGCGCCCGATCTCGGCGCTGGTGGACGTGACGAATTTCTTCACCTTCGACCAGAACCGCCCCCTGCATGTCTTCGATGCGGGCAAGGTCACGGGCGATCTGCGCGTCCACCGCGCCAAGGGAGGCGAGACCCTGCTGGCGCTGGACGACAAGACCTATACCTTCGCACCCGGTCAGACGGTGATTTCCGACGCGAACGGGGTCGAAAGCATCGCCGGTGTCATGGGCGGGGCCAAAACCGGCTGCACCGAGGAGACGGTGGATGTCTTTCTTGAAAGCGCGTGGTGGGACCCGATCCACACCGCCTATACGGGCCGCGACCTGAAGATCAATTCCGACGCCCGGTACCGGTTCGAACGGGGCGTGGACCCCGAATATACCCTGCCGGGCCTCGATGCGGCGACGCAGATGATCCTCGACCTCTGCGGCGGCGAGGCATCCGAGGTGGTGGAGGCGGGCGCCCCGATCACGACGGCGCGCAGCTACCCCCTGAACACCACGCGGGTGCAATCTCTGGTGGGCATGTCGATCCCCAAGGATCAGCAGGTCGCGCATCTGACGGCGCTCGGCTTCTCGGCCACCGGCACCGGCGACGTGCTGGAGGTCTGGGTGCCGTCCTGGCGCGGGGATGTGCAGGGTGAGGCGGACCTGGTGGAAGAGGTGGCGCGGCTTGCGTCGCTGACCAGGCTGGAGCCGCAGCCGATGCGCCGCACCCAGGCGGGCGTGCCCGCACCGGTGCTGACACCGATACAGAAACGCGAACGCGCGGCGCGGCGGATGATGGCGGCGCTCGGCTACAACGAATGCGTCACCTACAGCTTCATCGACGCGGCGGCCGCGGCCCTGTTCGATGGCGGCGATGACGCGACGCGGCTGGAAAACCCGATCTCGTCCGAGATGAGCCACATGCGTCCCTCGCTTCTGCCCGGCCTGTTGCAGGCAGCGGCGCGGAACCAGGCGCGCGGGATGATGGACCTGGCGCTGTTCGAGGTCGGCGCGGCGTTTCACGGCGGCGAGCCCGGCGAACAGGGATTGCAGGCCAGCGGCGTGCTGATCGGCCATTCGGGGCCGCGCGATCCGTTCGGCGGGCGGCGCGCCGTCGATGTCTTCGACGTGAAGGCGGATGCCGAGGCGGTGCTGCAGGCCATCGGTGCGCCCGCCAAGGTGCAGGTGTTGCGCGGCGCCGAAAGCTGGTGGCACCCGGGCCGCCACGGCAAGGTCTGCCTCGGCCCGCAAAAGGTTCTGGGCGTCTTCGGTGAGCTGCACCCCAAGGTGCTGGCCGCGATGGACATCAAGGGGCCGGCGATGGCCTTCACCATCTACCCCGCCGAGGTGCCGATGCCGCGCAGCACGGGCGCAAGCCGGGGGGCGGTGACGATCCCCGATCTGCAGGCCGTGGAACGGGATTTCGCCTTCGTGGTGGATGCCGGGGTCGAGGCCGCGGTTCTGGTGAACGCCGCCGTTGGCGCCGACAAGGCGCTGATCGAGGATGTGCGGGTGTTCGACGAATTCATCGGCGGGGCCCTGGGCGAGGGGCGAAAATCCATCGCGCTGACGGTGCGAATGCAGCCCACCGACAAGACCCTGACCGAGGAAGAGATCGAGGCCGTGGGCGCCAAGGTCGTGGCCAAGGTCGAGGCGGCAGCCGGCGGAACGCTGCGGGGGTAGGATGGGGTTCGGCCCCATCTTTCGGTCAACCCGGATGGCGCATGGGGTGAAACCCCATCCTACGCGGAAGCCCGCCTCAACCGGTCATTGATCGCCCGGCCCAGACCCACGTCTGGCACCTCGGCCACGTGAATGACCGGCGCCCCCCGCGCCTTGGCCAGCGCATCGGCGGCATGAAGATGGCGGAACAGGGTTGCGGCGGCTTCGGTCAGATCCCCTGCCCCGGACAGGTTGAAATCCGCATCCCCCGGCCCGAAGCCGATGGTCACCGCCCCTTCGGGCACAGCGCCGCCATAGCGTAGCGCCACGGATGGCGCATAGTGGCTGGCCAGTTGTCCCGGCGCGCGGATGCGTTCGGGGGTGGTGTCGTCGGCAAGCGGGCCCATCATCGCCTCCAGCACCTCGCGCGCGATTCCGCCCTCGCGCAGCAGGCGCGGCGGCGGACCGGGGTCGAGAATGGTCGATTCGACGCCCACGCCGCAGGGTCCGGCATCCAGAACGGCGGCGACTTGGTCACCAAGCCCAGCCACCACATGGCCCGCCTCTGTAGGGCTGACGCGACCCGAAGGGTTGGCGGAGGGCGCCGCGATGGGTCCGCCGAAAGCAGCGAGGACCGCCTGCATCGCCGGATGCGCGGGGATACGCAGCGCCACGGTGGGCAGACCGGCCGTCACCAGCGCCGACAGCCCGTGGCCCGGTTTCAGCGACAGAACAAGGGTCAGCGGGCCGGGCCAGAAAGCACGCGCCAGCGCAATCGCCTCAGATCCCAGAACCGCGATCTGCCCCGCCATGTCCAGATCGGGCACATGGACGATCAGCGGATTGAAACTGGGCCGCCCCTTCGCCTCGAACACCCGCGCAACGGCGGTGTCGTTCCGTGCATCGGCAGCAAGGCCGTAGACCGTCTCGGTCGGCAGCCCCACCAGCGCACCGGCCTGAAGCAGCGCCGCCGCGCGCGCGGCACCCTTTGCATCATCGCGCAGGATTTCGGGGCTTTGGGACATGGCTTCCGTGACGTAACGTAGGCGTTGATCGCAGGGCGGTTGCCCCGCCATGTGATCCCTGAAGACGAGACGCCTTAGCGGGAATGGCGGCTGCACGCAAACCGCCGCCGCCGGGGCCAGCGCGACGACCGACACCGGGGAGGGGTGAGGATGCCGTATAAAGCGCCGACGAGCGAGATCGCGTTCACGTTGGAGCATGTCGTCGGCTTTGGCCGCGTGCAGGCGACCGGCCGGTTTTCCGAGGCCACATCGGACGTGGTCCATGCGATTCTGGGCGAGGCGGGCCGCATCTGTGAGGATGTGCTCGCGCCGCTCAACCGCGCGGGCGACCTCAGCCCCGCGCGGCTGGAAAACGGCGTCGTCCGCACGTCGCCGGGTTTCGATGACGGGTATCGCGCGATCGCCGAGGGCGGGTTCGTTGGCATCTCAGCCGACCCCGAATACGGTGGCATGGGCCTGCCGCATACGGTCACGACAGCGGTGAACGAGATGATGGGCTCAGCCTGCCTGGCGCTGGAGCTGTGCCCCCTGATGACGCAGGGCCAGATCGAGGCGCTGGAGCATCATGGCTCGGATGAATTGAAAGCGCTCTACCTGCCCAAGCTGATTTCCGGCGAATGGACCGGGACGATGAACCTGACCGAGCCGCAGGCGGGGTCGGATGTCGGCGCTCTGACGTCGAAGGCGGTGCCCAATGGCGACGGGACCTACGCGATCACCGGGCAGAAGATCTACATCTCCTGGGGCGACAACGATTTTTCCGAAAATGTCTGTCACCTCGTGCTGGCACGGCTGCCCGACGGGGTGCCGGGGACCAAGGGGATCAGCCTGTTCCTGGTGCCCAAGAAGCTGCCCGATGAAAACGGCAAGCCGGGCGTGATGAACAAGCTGAAGGTCGTGAGCCTGGAACACAAGATGGGCCTTCACGGATCGCCCACGGCGGTCATGCAATACGAGGGCGCGACCGGCTGGCTGGTGGGCGAACCCCATTCCGGGATGGCCGCGATGTTCACGATGATGAACAACGCGCGGCTTGGCGTCGGCGTGCAGGGCGTGTCGGTGGCTGAGGCCGCGTATCAGCAGGCCGTCGATTACGCCAATGAACGCAAACAGGGCCGCAGCGCAGTGGACGGCGGCACCGGCACGATCCTCGATCATGCCGATGTGCGTCGGATGCTGACGGGGATGAAGGCCGAAACCTTCGCCGCGCGGGCGCTGGCGCTGGACCTGGCGGTTTCTATCGACCTTGCCAAGACCGGGGATGCGGCCGCGAAGGCGCGCGCCGCCTTCCTGACGCCGATCTGCAAATCCTACGGCACCGATACCGGCATCAATGTCGCCAATGAAGGCATCCAGGTGCATGGCGGCATGGGCTTCATCGAGGAAACGGGTGCGGCGCAGTTCCTGCGCGATGTGCGGGTGACGGCGATCTACGAAGGCACCAACGGAATCCAGGCTATGGACCTTGTGGGCCGCAAGCTGGCCGATGGCGGCGCGGCGGCCGTCGGCCTGCTGGACGAGGTCGACACCGTCGCGGCGGACGCGGGCGGGATCGAGGGGGAGGCGCTGGCCAAGGACGCCAAGGCGCTGCGCGAGGCGACCGAACGCATGGTGGCGCTGGACCTGAATAACCGGTTCGCAGGCGCGGTGCCGTTCCAGCGCGCCTTTGCGCTGGTTCTGGGCGGCATGTATCACCTGCGCGCCAGCCTCGCCGAGGGCAAGACCGGCCCCCGCGCCAATCTCGCCCGCGCCTTCCTGACCCGCCCCATGGCCGCCGTGCCGGGCCTCCTCGCCGAGGCCAAACGGGGCTCGGACGATCTGTACACCCTCAGCGCGGAAGACTTCGTGGCGTGATCACTACCCCCTTCGAAGATCCCCCCGCCCCCGGCGAGGCCGTGGAGGTGGCCGATGGTGTGCTGTGGCTGCAGATCCCGCTGCCGATGGTGCTTGGCCATGTGAACGCCTACGCGCTGCGCGACGGGGACGGCTGGACGCTGGTCGATACCGGTCTCGACACGAAAAAGACCCGTGCGATCTGGGAAACGGCGCTCGCCGGGCCGCTCAGTGGGGTGCCGGTCCGGCGGTTGATCGTGACCCATCACCACCCCGACCATGTGGGACTGGCGGGCTGGTTTCAGGCGCGCGGGGCAGAGCTTGCGATGACCCGCGTGGCCTGGCTGACTGCGCGAATGCTGACGCTGGACGTGCAGGACCGGCCCAATGCCGAGACGCTGGCCTTCTGGCAAAGCGCGGGTATGGATCCGGAGACGCTGGCGAAACGAGCCGGGGAACGCCCCTTCAATTTCGCCGATACCTGCACGCCCATGCCGCTCGGCTTTACCCGGTTGAGCGACGGCGAGGTCATCGAGGTAGGCGGACGGCGCTGGACGATTCGCTTCGGTCAGGGCCACGCCCCCGACCACGCGACCTTCTGGGCCGAGGATGACAGCCTGGTGATCGGTGGCGACCAGTTGCTGGCGACGATTTCGCCGAATCTGGGCGTCTATGCCACCGAACCCGAGGCCGACCCGGTGGGCGAATGGCTGGACAGCTGCAATGGGTTGGCCCCCCATGCCCGCGACAGCCAGTTGGTCCTGCCGGGTCACAAGCTGCCCTATCGCGGTCTGCCCGACCGGATGCGGCAACTGATCGACAACCACGACGGCGCGCTGGATCGATTGCGCACCCATCTGGCCAAAGGCTCCTGCACGGCTGCGCAATGTTTTCCGCCGCTTTTCAAGCGCGAGATCGACGCGGGCACCTATGGTCTGGCCCTTGTCGAGGCGGTGGCGCATCTGAACCATCTGCACCGGCTGGGCGAGGTGTCGCGCTGCAGGCAGGCAGATGGGGCGTGGCAATGGTCGCTCGTCCCGGATTGAGCGATTTCGGCGGTTTTGCGGGGCTGACAGGGCGCTGGGAATCCGCTAGGTCGCGGTCAAGTTGCACTGCATCGCGAATATGGGGGCGCCCGATGGCGAAGAACGAACACAAGCCAGGTGAAATGGACATCACCGAGCAGGAAAAAACCTTCGACGGCTTCGTCCGGTGGTCGGTCAATATCGGCATCATCTGCATCGTGATCGTCGTGTTTCTGGCGATTTTCGCGACATGATGCGCCGGGTCCGCCTGGCCGCAATGGCCGGGATCGTGCTGGCCCTGGCCGCCTGCCAGGCCCAACCTGTCTGGGCGCCCGATGAGGCGGTTCAGGCCGCGGCGTTCCGCGCCGATGTGCCGCCCACCGTCACCCTGATGACGATGGTCAACAACCAGAACGGTTCTGGGGGGCATTCGGCTCTGATGATCGACGGCGCGCAGCGGGTTTTGTTCGATCCGGCGGGCAGCTGGTACAACCCCGCCGTGCCGGAACGCAACGACGTGCTGTTCGGGATGACGCCCCCGGCGCTGGACCTTTATACCGATTACCACGCGCGCGAGACCTATCACATCGTCGTTCAGGAGCTGGAGGTGGCGCCCGAAGTGGCGAATTACCTGATCCAGCAGGTTCAGGCCAATGGCGCGGTGCCGATGGCACAATGCGCGTTGTCGATTTCGACGATCCTGTCCCGCGCGCCGGGGTTCGAGGGCAACATCCGGCGTGGGTGGTATCCGCTCAGCCTGCTGGACCAGTTCGCCGCACTGCCCGGCGTGCGAACATCGCGCATCTATGACGACGATTCCGACGACAACCTGGAACTTTTGCAGGCCCAGGCCCGCGCCGCACAAAGCCGCGAGATCGCGGCGCAACTGGGTGGCGACTGACCCGATTTGACCGGCGCCGGGCGGCGAGTCAGCCGCCCGGATACTCGTCCAGATAGGCGTCGATCGCCGCGCGTGCGCGCACCAGATTCGCCGCGTCGGCAGGGGCTTCGGTGAAACGCCGGTGCAGATCGACGCCGATGAAGAAGGGCAGCACCG
The DNA here is from genome assembly GCA_024742455.1 of Paracoccaceae bacterium. Lineage (GTDB taxonomy): Bacteria > Pseudomonadota > Alphaproteobacteria > Rhodobacterales > Rhodobacteraceae > JANSYL01. The sequence goes on from JANSYL010000002.1 coordinate 90,420, forward strand.
TCGACTGTTCAGTCTCGGGCAGAACCCCGCTGGACAGGAACGCCGCAACCTCCTCACCGCGCAGCCCGGCGCGTGTCGGGTCGGCGGGGGCGGGGTCGTGTAGGGTCTGCCAGACGAGGAAGCGGGCGACATCCCGCGCAACGGCCAGCCAGACCTCCCCCTGCATGTCCAGCCCGTAGATCACCCCGTCATGGTAATGGCAGTTGATGCCCACGTAATCGCCATGGGTCGCGGCCTGGCGCACAGGCAGGCCGCGCAGCCGCGGCGCCTGGGCTGTCAGACTGGCCCGCAACCGGGCAAGGCGGCCCCGGTCTACGGGCCTCAGGGGCAGCGCCTGCGGGTCGGCCAGTTTCTGCAGCCATTTGCGCGGGCCGAACCCGATTTCGCGCACCCGTGCATCGGTCAGGCGGTGCAGCCAGCGACCGGCATGCTGCAGAAGACGCGCCCGGTTCTCGGGCGCTGCAGCGGCGATGGCGTCGGACAGCCTTACACCGGGGGCATGGCTCAGCAGGATCAGCCCCTCCTCCGGCCAGGCCTGAAGACAGCGGTTGGCCCGGCAATCGCCATCCCCGAAAATCTCGGACACTCGGTCCAGCTCCGCCTGCATCCCGTGCACCGTATCGGCGGCCCCGTCGCCAAGCACGCGTTTCAGGATCACCAGCGCGCCGCGCTGTTCTGCCTCGAACAGCCAGGAGGACGCCGTCAGCCGCAACGGCAGGCCGAGGGCGATCTCATCCGCCACGCCCAGCCGGGCGAGCCGTTTGGCCATATCCTTCATCGCCGCGCGGGCTTTGGCTGCATCCATCGGGTTCCGGCCTCGGGCCTGAAGCAAAACAAAACCCCCGGGCGCAGGGCACGGGGGCTTTTTTCTCACATGGCTCGCTGAGCCGACCGCGTCAAAGGAGCCCTTCGCGCTGCGCCTTCTTGCGCGCCAGCTTACGGGCCCGGCGAATGGCCTCCGCCTTCTCGCGCGCCTTCTTCTCCGAGGGTTTTTCGTAATGCTGCTTGAGCTTCATTTCCCGAAAAACGCCTTCACGCTGAAGTTTCTTCTTCAACGCGCGGAGCGCTTGGTCGACATTGTTGTCGCGAACACTGACCTGCATCCTGGTGTCACCACCTTCCTAAGTTAGAGTTGCATTCGAAGCAGGAGGTGGCCGTATAGCAAAGCCCCCCTAGCTTGTCCACCACGGGGGCACGGTTGCGAAAAGGGGTGCAGGATGGCGCAAACGAAAGACGAAATGATCGACGCGGCACTGATGCATGTGCCCTTCGATGGCTGGTCGGAGGCGACGTTCCGCGCCGCCGCCGCCGATGCCGATATCGCGCTGCCCGAGGCGCAGGCGCTGTTCCCGCGCGGTGCCGTCGACCTGGCGCTGGCCTTTCACGCACGCGGCGATGCAGCCCTGGCCGAGGCGCTGGCCGGCACTGACATGATGGCCCTGCGCATCCGCGACCGGATCACGCTGGCCGTGCGCAAGCGGCTTGAGATCGTGGAAGACCACAAGGAGGCGGTACGGCGCGGCATGACGCTGTTCTCGCTGCCCGTTCATGCCGCCGACGGGTCCCGCGCGCTGTGGCAGACGGCGGACGCGATCTGGACGGCGGCGGGCGACACATCGGACGACCTCAACTGGTACACCAAGCGCGTGACGCTTTCAGGGGTCTATGCCTCGACGGTGCTCTACTGGCTGGGCGACCAGAGCGCGGGCCACGCCGAGACCTGGGCATTCCTCGACCGCCGGATCGAGGACGTGATGCGTTTTGAAAAGGTGAAGGCCGACCTGCGCGGCAACCGGTTCCTGAAACCTCTGATGGCGGGGCCGGAATGGCTGGCCGGACAGGTCAGCAAACCCGGCACCGGGGCCGCGTCGGGGCTGCCGGGGCGCTGGCGGCGGTGAACGCCCGGTTGCGCTGGCGCGGCTGAGGGGCCATCACGGACCGGAATTCTGTGAGGTTCCCGATGCCAACGCCCCTGCCAGACACCATGCGCGCCATCGAGATCACGGCCCCCGGCGGGCCCGAGGTGCTGCGCCCCACGGTGCGGCCCGTGCCGCGCCCGGCCGCGGGCCAGATCCTGATCGCCGTCAATCATGCCGGGGTGAACCGCCCCGACGCGCTGCAAAGGGCCGGCGCCTATGACCCGCCGCCCGGCGCGTCGGACCTGCCGGGGCTGGAAGCGGCAGGCCGAGTGGCGGCCCTCAGTCCGGGTGTTGACGGCTGGGCCCTTGGCGACCCGGTCTGCGCCTTGCTGCCGGGCGGCGGGTATGCCGAATACGCCGTCACGCAGGCCGATCACGCGCTGCCCGTGCCGCAGGGCCTGTCGATGGCGCAGGCGGCGGCGCTGCCCGAAACCTTTTTCACCGTCTGGACCAACGTCTTCCTGCGCGGCGCGCTCAAGGCGGGGGAGCGTTTCCTGGTGCATGGCGGATCATCCGGGATCGGCACCACCGCGATCCAGCTCGCGCATCATTTCGGCGCGCGGGTCTTCGCGACGGCGGGCTCGGACGAGAAATGCGCCGCCTGTGAACATCTGGGCGCGGAGCGCGCGATCAACTATCGCGACGCAGATTTCGTCGAGGTTCTCAAGGCCGAGGGCGGGGCGCATCTCATCCTCGACATGGTCGGCGGCGATTACCTGCCGCGCAACGTCCGGGCGCTGGCCGAGGACGGGCGCCTTGTGCAGATCGCCTTTCTGCAAGGACCCAAGGTGGAACTCAACTTCGCGCAGGTCATGGTGAAGCGGCTGACCATCACCGGCTCGACCCTGCGCCCGCAATCAGATGCCGCCAAGGCAGCCATCGCCGCCGATCTGCGCGCGCAGGTCTGGCCGTTGCTGGATGCCGGACGGATTGCGCCGGTAATGGATCAGACATTTGATCTGCAGGACGCAGCCGCCGCTCATGCCCGCATGGAGAGCAGCGCGCATATCGGAAAGATCGTGCTTAAAGTGTCATGACCGACCACGCTCTGGCACGGAGGTGCCGCAGAATCGCCGATGTTTCACAATAGAATCTGATCCACCCATTGGGAGGGTCTCATGGTCGATGCGTTGCCTTTCATCATACCTCTGGGCTTGCTGGTGCTGGCCCAATTCATCAAGTTGCCCCGCATCAAAGGTATGCTTGGCGAAGGGGTTGTGCGTGCGGCCTTTCGACGAAAACTAGACCCCGATGTCTATCGCTGTCTCCATGATCTGACCTTTGACACGCCCCGTGGCACGACGCAGATCGACCATATTGTGGTCTCACGGTTCGGGGTCTTCGTGATCGAGACCAAGAACATGGCTGGCTGGATATTCGGCAGCCCCGAACAGGCCCGATGGACCCAGGTGTTGCACCGTAAGAAGACCACATTTCAGAATCCGATCCGTCAGAATTATGGGCATCTGAAAACGGTTCAGTCCGTTTTGAACCTGGACGAGGCATGCCTTCACAACGTGGTGGCTTTTGTGGGTGACGCGTGCGCGAAAACACCATTTCCCGATACGGTTCTTTGGAGCGCGCGCGCCCTTGTCCGCTTCATTCGGAGCAGAACCACGCCGGTCATTTCGCCGTCAGAGGTCGATCACATGGTGGCCCGACTGGAGGCTGCGCGCTTGGAAAACGGGCGCATGACGCGTCGCGCCCATGTGCGACAGGTTCGCGCCCGCGTTGCAGCGCGAGGGCCATCCGGCACAGCATGTCCCAACTGCGGAGGAAAAATGGTTGCACGCACCAGCCGGAAAACCGGAGAACACTTCATGGGCTGCGAAAGCTTCCCACGCTGTCGGGGCATGCGGCGGGCCGCAGCTTAGATAAGCAAGAGGTGCACGTTCTCCTGTCGGGTGTTCTGCAGAAGAACTCAGCCCTTTCCGAACGCCTGCCACCCGGCGGCATAGCGGGTCAGACCGGTCACCGCGCAAGCAGCGGCGAAGATGTAGGCCAGCACTGGGAAAGCCTGCGGAAACAGGGCGAAGGCCACGAAGACCGCGATGGTTTCGAACCCTTCGGTCAGCCCGCCAAGGTAATAGATCCCTTTCTGAGGGTAATCCCGCGCCTCCAGGCCGCGTTTCGCCGCCACCGTGGAAAACGCCAGGAACGAGGTGCCGGACATCACGAAACTGGCGATCAGCACCGCACCCGGCACGGCATTGGCCGCCGGATCGGCGAGCACGAAGCCCAGCGGGAAGGCCACGTAGAACACGTAATCGAGCGCGATATCCAGAAACGCGCCCCGGTCCGTGGGCTCGGTCAGGCGCGCCACCGCCCCGTCCAGCCCGTCGGCCAGCCGGTTCAGCGCCAGCCCTGCCAGCGCCCATCCGAACGCCCCGAAGGCGGCGGCGGCGGCGGCGGCCAGGCCGATCAGGCAACCCGTGACGGTGATCTGGTCCGCACGCACGCCGATGCGCACCAGCCCCCCTGCCAGGGGGGCCAGAACTCGGCGTTGGAGCGGCAGGAGGGCGGCGTCGATCAAGGGGCGGGCTCCGGGCGGTATGGTGGCCCGCAGATAGGCCTGCCGCCGCCGCCCGCGCAACCACCCACGCGGTGTCGTGACCGCCCGTGTGCTGCCCTGCCCGGAAAACTCTGCACCGCCCCCTCTTTTCTGAATCACCCGCGGCCTTATATATTGGCGCTCAATCCGAAAGGTCCCCGGTCGCCGACATGACGCATATGCATTGGATGATGGCAGACGAGCCGCCGAAGGACGACGGCGAGACATCCGTCATCACAAAGACCAAACCGAAAACGCAGCGCCCGCCCATGTACAAGGTGCTGCTGCTCAACGACGACTACACGCCGATGGAATTCGTCGTGCATGTACTTGAGCGGTTTTTCGGCGTGTCTCATGCCCAGGCGGTCGAGATCATGCTGACCGTCCACGAGAAGGGCGTGGCGGTCGTTGGTGTGTTTTCCTACGAGATCGCGGAAACGAAAGTGGCGCAGGTGATGGATTTCGCGCGCCGCAACCAGCACCCTCTGCAATGCACGATGGAGAAGGAGGAGTGATCCTCCACCCCCGTTAGGCCAGCCCGATGACCCATGACCGATGGACCCTGGCCCGCGACGCAGGCGACCTGTCCCTGCCCGCAGGGCGCGTGGCAGTCTTTCACGCCCGGGCCGAAGCCGATCTTGCCGGTCTGTCCGATGACATCGTCTGCATCCAGGGTTTCAAACCCGATGCCGACCGTCTGACCGCGCGTGGGTTCGAGGTGGTGCAATCCGCCGAAGGACGGGCGGTGGCGGCCCTTGTCCAGATCGTCAAGTCGCGCGGCGCCACCCTTTCGGCCATTGCCGAGGCGGCGGCGATGGTGGGACCGGGCGGCATCGTGCTGATCGACGGTCAGAAGGACGAGGGGATCGAGGCGGTCCTGAAACAGATGCGACCGGTGTTCGACATCGACGACGTGATGTCCAAGTCCCATGGCAAGCTGATCCGCGCCACCGTCCCCGACCCGGTGCCCGCGGTTCTGCAAGACTGGATCGCCACCCCCGCCGAAACCGACGCGGGGTATCTGACCGCACCGGGCGGGTTCTCGGCGGATGGCCCGGATCGTGGCTCGGAACTCCTCGTGGCGCTTCTGCCCCCGCTCAAGGGCCGCGCCGCCGATTTCGGCGCCGGGTGGGGCTATATCGCCGCCGAAGTGCTGAGCGAACATGACGGCATCGCCACGCTGGACCTGATCGAAGCCGATTTCGCCATGCTGGAGGCCGCCGAGGCCAATATCGATGACCCCCGCGCGCGGTTTCACTGGACCGATGTCACCCGGCACCGGCCCGACACGCCCTATGACGTGATCCTGTCGAACCCGCCCTTTCACGCGGGCAAACGCGCAGACCCCGCTCTTGGACGCGCCTTCATCGAGGCGGCGGCGCGCAACCTGGCCCCGGGCGGCAAATTCTACATGGTGGCCAACCGTCACCTGCCCTATGAGGACACGCTGAAGGCCGCGTTCGGCACTGGGCGGCTTCTGGGCGAGTTGGAAGGTTACAAGATCTACGAAGCGGGCAAGCCCAGGCGGGCGCCCGCCCCGAGCAAGGGCAAGTGAGGACGACCCCCGATGAGCCTGTCTATCCAGGGCAAGACCGCGATCATCACCGGCGCCGCCAATGGCGTGGGCCTCGCGATCGCGCGCCATTTCGTCGACCGAGGCGCCAAGGTGATGTTCGCCGACCGCGACAAGGCGCGGCTGGCCGATGAATGCGGCGAGATCGACGACGAAAACGGCGAGGTGCGGTATTTCGCAGGCGATCTGCGCGAGAAACTGACCGTGGAGAACCTGATCTCGGCGACGATCGACGCCTTCGACGGCATCGACATCCTGGTCAATGCAAGCCGCCAGGTTCTGCCGACAGACCCGCTGGACCCCACCGACAGTTCCGTCGAGACGCTTCTCGACCAGAACCTGTTCACCGCGCTCAGGCTCAGTCAGGCAGTGGCCAAGCGCATGATCGCGCGCGCGGCCGAAGCCGAACGCGACGAGGACGCGATGATCGGGTCGATCGTCAACGTGTCCTCCATCGCGGCGCGGCGCACCCATCCCGATCTCATGGGCTATTCGATCAGCGCCGCCGCTCTCGACCAGGCCACCCGCAGCCTCGCTGTGGCGCTGGCCCCGCACCGGATCCGTGTCAACGGTGTGGCCTTCGGGTCGCTGATGTCGGCCAGCCTGAAGGATTCGCTGAACGAGACAGAGGGCCTGCGCAGCGAGATCAAGCAATGCACCCCTCTGGGCCGGATCGCCTCGGCCAAGGAGGTGACGGGCGCGGTGCAGTTCCTTGCCTCGGAAGGGGCCAGTTTCGTGACCGGCGAGATCATCACGGTGGATGGCGGGCGCACCTTGCTCGACAACGTGACCACGGCGGCGCACTGATCGGGGGGCCTACCCCGCCGCCAACGTGCAATTCGGAAACACCGCATCCTCCGGAGACTGCCAGCCATGCCCGACAAGGGCCTGGCCGGGTTCGGCATGGATGGTCACATATTCCCACCCATCGACCGGCATGTGGCTGTAATGCACCGACTGCCCCGCGACGAGGGTGAACAGGACGTCCCCCTCGGCGCCCGGCCCACGGTAAAGGCGCAGAGGCGGACCGGTATAGCCGATGCAGGCCGATTCGTGGGGGTTGGGCACCGGGATGGTGGAAAGCTCCCGAAACCGCGCGGCCAGGGCCTCGGCAAAGGCGTCCGGCGCGGCACCGGAATCGACGCGGCAGCCGGCGCTGTCTTCCATCGCCTGGATATCGAACAGAACGGCGGCATCGGCGGGCGACACCCTGCCCTGCATGACCGTGCAGTCGCTGTTGTCGAACAAGGCGGCACCCAGGGGCGTGGAAAAGCAATGCCCGACCCGGTCCATGATCGCGTTACGCGTCACCCAAAGCGCGACGCAATACGGATCACCCTGCGCCTGCCCCTTTACCGGCACCACAGCCGCCACAGCGGCCATCGCAAGGGCGCAGCCCCGCACACCCATGCAGAGGCCTGTCACCCCGCCACCTGGCGGCACGGCATGTTGGGCGAGAAAATCCCGCTCCAGACATAGCCATGGCCCAGCTCGGTGCCGGCCCCGTCGGTGGTGATGACATAGCTCCAGTCACCGACCGGCAGGTAGGCGAATATGACCGTCATACCCGGGCCGATCTCGCCCAGAATAGCCGCCGTATCGGATGGTCCGGTGCGCAGCGCAACCGTCGGCCCGTTATACCCGATGCACCCGCTTTCGGCGTAATCACGCCCCGGAACGCGCGTCAGCAGGCTGAGCCGCGCCAGCACCGCCGCAGCATCGGGCTCGAGCGCGGTGCGATTCGTGTCCACAGCACATCCCGCGATCTCTTCCGCCTCGCGCATCAGATCGACGGCCGCCTGATCGAACGCATCCAGCCTCGGTTGCTGTGTCGAACAATCGGCATTGTCGAAGACCGACTGGCCGAGCGGCGAGGCAAAACAATACCCCGCCCGGTCGAAGATCAGGTTCCGGTTGGCCCAGACCTCGTCGCAATAGGCATTCTGTGCTGCGACGAACTGGGGCGAAAGGGCGACTGCGGCGGCGATGACGGCAAGGACAGGACGGAGCATGCGAACCTCATTTCCACGGACACCGGCACGGTATAGCGAAACCCGGCGCGCTCAAACGGTGGCTGTCCTTACCGCCGGCGGTCGTCTTCGTCGTCATCCTCGTCATCGCTGTCGGGCAGATTGAACAGGCTGTCGGCGTCGATCGCTTCCTCGGGTTTCTCTTCGGCGTCGTTGCCGGTCAGCGTGAAGGTCTCCAGCCCCGAGATGCTCGACGGGATCTTGGGTTCCGGGTCCATTCCGAGGCTCTGCTCGGTCGAGACCAGCTTGCGCCGCTCGTCATCGGTCATGACCTCGCCATCGCGTGCCTTCTTGGCATTGGCCTTCTGTACGGCGGCATCCAGCTCCGATTGCTTGGTCAGGCCGAGGGCCACGGGATCGACCGGCTGGATGTTGGAGATGTTCCAATGGCTGCGGTCGCGGATCGACTGGATCGTGGGCTTGGTGGTGCCGACCAGTTTCGAGATCTGCGCATCGCTGAGTTCGGGGTGGAACTTGACCAGCCACAGGATCGCGGCGGGCCGGTCCTGCCGCTTGGACAGCGGGGTATAACGCGGGCCGCGGCGCTTTTCCTCACCCACGGCGGCAGGGTTGAATTTCAGCTGCAGCTTGTGCGCCGGGTCCGCCTCGGCGCGGTCGATTTCTTCCTGCGTCAGCTGGTTGTTGGCGATCGGATCGAACCCCTTGACGCCCGCCGCCACGTCCCCATCGGCGATCCCCTGCACCTCCAGCTCGTGCAGACCGCAGAAATCGCCGATCTGCCTGAAGCTCAGCGTGGTGTTGTCGACCAGCCAGACGGCGGTGGCTTTTGCCATGATCGGTTTGTTCATGTGACGCTCCTAAAGATAAGCCTGTCCCGGCGCCGGAAATCGGCTGCGGAGGGTGTCCGCGGTTCCTCGATGTCGGGGAAGTTGCGCGGTATATAGGCGCCCATGTGACGGGAGGGAAGGGAAAATGCGTCTGGTTCTGGCGCTCTGCGCGACCTTGCTGACGGCACCGGCACTTGCCCAGGGCGAGCGCGCGGGCGCGTTCGATTACTACGTCCTTGCGCTCAGCTGGACACCGACCTGGTGCGCGATCGAAGGCGACGCGCGCGGCGCCGACCAATGCGAGGCCGGGCGCGGTCACGGCTTCACCCTGCACGGTCTCTGGCCGCAATACGAACAGGGCTGGCCCAGTTTCTGCCCGACCGCCGAACGCGCGCCCTCCCGGTCGATGACCGCTGCCGAGGCGCCGCTTTACGGCTCCTCCGGGCTGGCCTGGCACCAATGGCGCAAACACGGCACCTGCAGCGGGCTTTCGGCAGATGACTATTACCGCCTCGCGGCGCTCGCCTATGAACGGATCACCCGTCCCGCGCTTTTGCGCCGACTGGAAAACCCCGTGCGCCTGCCCGCGCAGGTCATCGAAGACGCCTTTCTCGAAGCCAATCCCGGCCTAACCGATGCGATGCTCACCACCAGCTGCCGCGACGGCCGTCTGCAGGAGGTGCGCCTGTGCCTGACCCGCGATCTCGAACCGCGCGCCTGCGCCGCCGATATCGCCCGCGACTGCCCCCTGACCGACGCGCTGTTCGACCCGATGCGATAGCCCCCGCGCGCCCCGGCCCTCTTTGCTTTCCAAAATACCTCCGCCGGAGGCGCCGGCCCCGCGAGGGGCCGCAAGAAAAACAATGCCGCGAAGCGGCGCGATTTGGTTGATTCTACAGCGCCTTGCGCGCCCGAAGCGCTGCCGAGATCGTGCCGTCATCGAGGTAATCGAGCTCCCCCCCGATGGGCACGCCCTGCGCCAGTGATGTCACCTCGACCCCCGTCCCCTCCAGCGCCTCGGCGATGTAATGGGCGGTGGTCTGGCCCTCGACCGTGGCGTTCAGCGCAAGGATAACCTCGCGCACGCCTTCTGCGCCCACGCGGGTCAGCAGTTTCGGGATATGCAGGTCCTCGGGGCCCACATCGTCCAGCGCACTCAGCGTGCCGCCCAGCACGTGATAACGGCCTGCAAAGGCCCGGCCCCGTTCCATCGCCCACAGATCGGCGACGTCCTCGACCACGCAGATCTGCCCTTTGGCGCGCTTGTCATCAAGGCAGATCGGACACAGGTCGCCGCTGCCGATATTGCCGCAGGCCAGGCATTCCCGCGCGGTCTCGGCGACGCGGGTCATGGCCTCGGCCAGGGGCCGCATCATCGGCCCCCGCTTCTTGATCAGCTGCAACACCGCGCGCCGCGCCGACCGGGGTCCGAGCCCGGGCAGTCGCGCCATCAGGTCGATCAGCGCGTCGATATCGCTGCGTCCGTCGGTCAAACCCGCCTCAGAACGGCATCTGCATGCCCGGGGGCAGGCCCAGACCCTCGGTCAGCTTGCCCATCTCTTCCTGGCTTTTTTCCTGCGCCTTGGCCTGCGCGTCCTTGATCGCGGCCAGGATCAGGTCCTCGACCACGGTCTTGTCATCCTCGTTGAAGATCGACGGGTCGATATCGAGGCCCGTCAACTCCCCCTTGGCGGTCGCGGTCGCCTTGACCAGCCCTGCCCCGGCCTCGCCGGTCACGGTCATGCTGGCCAGCGCCTCCTGCATCTCGGCCATCTTGCTCTGCATTTGCTGGGCCTGTTTCATGATATTGGCCATGTCGCCCAGGCCGCCCAATCCTTTCAGCATCGCTGTCTTCCTTTGTTACATCAGTCGTCTTCGAACGGGTCCCAATCGGGATCGGTTTCCTCGCTTTCGGGCAGCGCGTCGAGCCCCGCCTCGGCGGCCAGGCTTTCGCGGCTGCGGATCGCGGTGATCCGGGCGGCGGGAAAGGCGTCGCGCACCGCCTGCATCAGCGGGTGATCGGCCAGTTCAGCCTCAAGCGCGGCCTTCTCGGCATCCGCCTGTTCGGCAAGCGTCGGCGCGCCCTCTGCATTCTCGACGCTGATCCCCCAGCGCGCCCCTGTGGCCTGGGTCAGGAACCGGCCCAGATCGGCCGCCAGGCTGGCCGAGGCACCGTCGGCGGGCCGGAAGGCGATGCGCCCGGGGCTATAGCTGATCAGGCGGATACCGTGCCGGACCTCGACCAGCAGCTTGATCTGACGCTGCTCTTCCAGGAAGGCCACGACACTTGCGAAAGTGGGAAACCGCGCGAGGCTTGCTTCGGGCGCCAGCGCAGGGACCGGCTGCGCGCCGCCAGACGGGGCGCGGGGGGGCACAAGCTGCGCCTCGGGCCCGCGGGGGGCGGCGGCGGGCTGCCTTGCGGGGGCCTGCGCGCGGGGCGGCGGGCTGTCCTGCAGCTTTTTGACAAGATCACCCGGCGTCGGAAGGTCGGCCACATGGGTCAGCCGTATCACCGCCATTTCGGCCGCCATCATCGCGTTCGGGGCCAGCGATACCTCCTCCAGAGCCTTCAGCAGCATCTGCCACATCCGCGTCAGCACCCGCATCGGGAGTTTCCCGGCAAGCCCGCGGCCGCGCACCCGTTCCTCGGGCGCGGCGGTCGGGTCATCGGCGGCCTCGGGGGTGATCTTGATCACGCTCAGCCAATGGGTGATCTCGGCCAGGTCGCGAAGCACCGCCAGGGGATCGGCCCCATCGGCATATTGCGCGCCAAGCTCGGCCAGAGCCGCCGCCGCATCTCCGCCCATGATCGCCTCGAACAGGTCCAGCACCCGGCCCCTGTCGGCCAGCCCCAACATCGCGCGCACCTGGTCGGCGGTGGTTTCCCCCGCGCCGTGCGAGATCGCCTGATCCAGCAGGCTGATCGCGTCCCGCACCGACCCTTCGGCGGCCCGCGTGATCAGCGCCAGCGCATCCTCGGCAATCGTCGCCCCTTCCAGCCCTGCGACCTTCTGCAGATGCGCGATCATCACCTCGGGCTCTATCCGGCGCAGGTCGAACCGCTGGCAGCGGCTGAGCACCGTGACCGGCACCTTGCGGATCTCGGTCGTGGCGAACAGGAATTTCACATGCGCGGGCGGTTCTTCCAGCGTCTTCAGAAGCGCGTTGAACGCGCTCGTCGACAGCATGTGAACCTCGTCGATGATGAAGATCTTGTAGCGCGCGGTGGCGGCGCGATAGCTGACCGTTTCGATGATCGCGTCGCGGATGTTCTGCACCCCGGTATTCGACGCCGCGTCCATCTCCATCACGTCGACATGGCGTCCCTCGGCAATCGCCACGCAATTCTCGCACATCCCGCAAGGGTCGGTCGTCGGCCCGCCCTGCCCGTCCGGCCCGATACAGTTCAGCCCCTTGGCGATGATCCGCGCGGTCGTTGTCTTCCCGGTGCCGCGAATCCCCGTCAGCATGAAGGCCTGCGCGATCCGGTCCGCCTCGAAGGCGTTTTTCAGCGTCCGCACCATCGCGTCCTGCCCGATCAGGTCGGCGAAGCTGGCCGGGCGGTATTTGCGCGCCAGAACCTGGTAGCCGCTTTCGGGGGTCTCGGTCATTTGGGTGGTGGTCTCCTGCCGGAACGCGATAAGTCTATGGGAGGGGGCGAGGGAGGTCCATGGCCCCGACGGCACGGGAGGATCGAAATGGAAGAGCACGAGGAACACCGCGCGCCCGATTGGCTGGTGTGGGTCCTGGCCGCGTTTTTCGCGGTCATGGCGCTCTGTGCGCTGGCGTTCTGGGCGTCCTCGGCGGTGGTGGCGGCGGGGGTATCGGGCGTGATATCGGCTGTCGGCCCGGGTGCCATCGCGATCTTCGGCGCGCTGCACATCCCCGCCGCCATCGTCGGTGTGCTGCTGCTGCAATGGCGCCGCCCGGTGCTGCCGGTGACCTATCGCGTCGCCCTTGAGGCCGGGACCATCTATTTCGGCGGTGCGGTCCTGATCAGCATCTTCTTCAACTATCTCGCCGTCAGCTTCATGGATCGCTGGCGGTGATGCGCCTGTCGCGGTCCTCCATCCTGATTCTCCTCGCGCTCTGGGTCGCGGCGATGGTTCTGTCGGGCCTGGCCCTGATGGCCGATCCCACGGGTGACGGGTTCACCCGGGGCCTCAACCGCATCATGGGGTTCCTGTCGTGGCAGGCGGCGGGGATGATCCTGGCGCTCGGGCTCTGGATCGGGGTGCGGCCCCTGCCCAGGGGTGAGCTGCTGCGCTGGCTCGGGCGGGCGCCCGGGTGGTGGGCGATGGGGGTTGCGGCGCTTGTCGTGCTCTGGATCGCGGTCGGGGTGATCGGATCGCAGATCGGTCAGTCGCGGGCACTGGATACCGAACAGCAGCAACGCCAGCCGGTCACGGCGCCCGCTTCTGAGTATTGAGGGAAAGCCTCTCGGCGCTTTTTTCAAAAGCGCCTGTCGGCCGTCGCATCTTTGCTGCTCAAAGATGCGACGTGGGTGAGAGGCTGGACAACGACCCAAGCGGGGCTCGTTACGGCTGCTTCCTTCCGGACCTGACCGGGTTGGCGAGGCGCTCGCCCGCGCCAACCTCTCATTCGCCAATTTAGGGGTTCGCGCCGCCGGTCGCAACCGGGGTCGCAATTGCGATAGACGCAGGTCGTTTTAGGCCTCAGCCTCAGCCAAATTTTCGTGGGTGGCGCCATGCACCGATCCGACCGCAGTTTCGCTTCCCACGGACGTTTGTCCGGGTCGCCTTATGGCAAGCCGCAAGGCTGGTGGCCGCCCCCGTCTCACCCTCCGCTGACCCAGGATTTTCAACGGAGAGAGACATGAAAGATCATATCGACACACCGGCCATCGCGATGGAAACCGACGCGCTGCGCCTTGTCTGGGCGGATGGGGCGGAAGGCGTCTTCCCCTATCTCTGGCTGCGCGACAATTGCCCCTCGGCCTTCCACCCGGAAACGCAGGAACGCATCGCCGACATCCTGCAGGTGCCCGAGACACCGATGCCCGTGGCCGCCGTGATCGACGGCGACAGCCTGCGCATCGACTGGGCGGGCGACGGGCATGTCAGCCGATTCCCTCTCGATTGGTTGTTCGCTTATCGCCCCGGCTCTGCCAGCCATGACACGGCCGCCTACAACCCCGTGGTCTGGACCGGCGAGATCGGCGCTGACGCGATCCCGCGCTACAGCGCCAGTGATTTCGACGACCCCGCCACCTTCGCCGCCTGGATCGAGGATACCGCGCGCTACGGCATTTCCATCGTCTCGGACGTGCCCGGCGTCAGCGGGGCGGGTGCCGATCTGGCCCGCCGCATCGGGTTCCTGCGCGAGACCAATTTCGGCGTCACCTTCGAGGTGATGAACAAGCCCAACCCGAACAATATCGCCTACACCGCCCATGCCCTGCCGCTGCATACCGATCTGCCCAATCAGGAACTGACGCCCGGCTACCAGTTCCTGCATTGCCTGGCCAACGAGGCCGAGGGCGGTGGATCGGTCTTTGCCGACGGCTATGCGCTGGCCGCCAGCCTGCGCGACACCGACCCCGAGGCCTTCGACCTGCTGGCCCGGACCGCGATCCCGTTCCGGTTCCATGACGGCGAATGCGATATCCGGTCGAAACATCCGGTGATCGTGCTGGATCATGACGGCAATGTCTCGTCGCTGAACTGGAGCATCCATCTGGGCGCGCCCTTCGACATGCCCGCCGCGCAGATGATCCCCTATTACCGGGCTTATCGTGCCTTTGCGAAGCTGACGCAGGACCCCGCATTCCAGGTCACGCTGCGGCTGCGGGGCGGCGATATGGCCGTGTTCGACAACCGCCGCATCCTGCACGGGCGCGCGGCCTTCGACCCATCGACCGGGTTCCGGCATCTGCAGGGGTATTACGTCGACCGGGGCGAGTTCGATTCGATGCGCCGCGTGATCGCAAGGGGCTGAGGCAAAAGGGGCGGCCGCCCGTTACTGCGGCCGCTCCGCCCATCCCGCGAAGATGCGTTCCAGAGCGACGACCACATAGAACAGCAGGATACCAAGCGCGGCGAGCGCCAGCAGAACGGCGAACATCAGGGGGTAATCCCCGCTGATCCGCCCGCTGTCGAACAGGTCGCCGAGGCCGCGCCCGTGGGGTGACACGATCTCCATCAGGTTGGTGCCGATGAAGGCCAGCGTCACCGCGACCTTCAGTGCACCGAAGAATTCGGGCAGGGTCTTTGGCAGGGCGATCTTCCAGAAAATCGTGAAATTCGAAGCCCCTAGCGACCGCAGGATGTCCCGATACTCGGGCTCCAGCGTGGACAATCCGATGGAGACGGAAACCGCGATCGGGAAGAAGGAGATCATGAACGCGATCAGTACCGTATTGAAGTCGTGCTGACCCACGAAGATCAGCGCGACGATGGGCACCACGGTCGCTTTCGGGATCGCGTTGAACCCCACGAGGATCGGGTAGAGCCCTTCGCGCGCGAAGCGGGAAAAGCCCATGATCATCCCGATCAGCGTGCCTACCACCACGGCCAGGCCAAGGCCCACCACCGTGCGCCACAGCGTTTCCCAGGACTTGATCAGGAACAGGTCCCAGAACTGCACGAAACGCGGGATCAGGTCCGAGGGGCTGGCCATCCGGAAATCGGGCAGGTCGTTGTACCAGACCGCCCATTCCCACAGCGCGATGATGCCGATGATGAAAACCGTCGGGGCCAGGAATTTGCGCAATCCGTCACTCATCCCATCGCCCCCGGGATCGGGCCGCGCACCGGTGCTGCGGCAGGT
Organism: Paracoccaceae bacterium; assembly: GCA_024742455.1. Taxonomy (GTDB): domain Bacteria; phylum Pseudomonadota; class Alphaproteobacteria; order Rhodobacterales; family Rhodobacteraceae; genus JANSYL01. The sequence goes on from JANSYL010000002.1 coordinate 106,070, forward strand.
GCGGGATTGGCCGCGGGTTCCGGTGCCGTGCGGCCCTGCGCCAGCTGGATCTGCCTGCGCAGCTCGGCCAGCATTTCCACCGCTTTCGGGGTGTAGAGATCCTCGAGCGTGCGCTTGCCGGGAATATCGACCTCCAGCACGTATTGCGCATGGGCGGGCCGACCCGACAGCACGATCACCTGGTCGGACAGGAACACGGATTCCCTTAAATCATGGGTGATCAGCAGGCAGGTGAACGGTTCCTCGGCCCTGAGATCATGCATGGTGCACCACAGGTCCTCACGCGTGAAGGCGTCGAGTGCGCCGAAGGGTTCGTCAAGGATCAGGACATCGGGCTTGTGAATGATCGACCGGCAGAGCGAGGCGCGCTGCCGCATTCCCCCCGACAGTTCCGAAGGGCGCTTGTCGGCGAACCCGGTCAGGCCCACGAGGTCCAGCAGGTGATGCGCGCGTTGCGTGGCCTCGGCCTTCGACATCGGCGATCTGACGATTTCGAGCGGCAGGAGCACGTTCTGCAGGATCGTGCGCCATTCCAGCAGAACCGGGTTCTGGAACGCCATGCCCACCGTGGGCCGGGGCGAGGAGACCAGTTCGGAATGCAGCCACACCTGCCCCTCATCGGGGCGCATCAGGCCCGACACCAGTCGCGTCAGCGTGGATTTTCCGCAGCCCGAGGGGCCGACGACCGCGCAGAAACTGTTTTCCGGAATCTGCAGCGAGAGATTGTCGAGCACGGGCAGGGGGCCCGCCTTCGTGGTGTAGGCATGCGAGACCTCGCGCAGCTCGATCATGTGGGGAGAGGTGGTCAAAAGGGCGGCTTTCGATTGGTTAACGAAACTTCAGACTTGTTCGATTTCTGCAAGGTCATGGTTAACAGCGGCCGAAAATGCGCATGTCACACCCTGTACACTTCCCGTACACACCCGGTGCATACACCGGCCGCATTAACCTTTGGCGCGGCCGGTGCGATTGTCGCGGGACCCGCGCCTTACTCCGGCGCGATCATCAGCACGTCGCTCCCCGGCAAATAGGCGTCGGTGAAATAGAGCGACGGGTCGATCTCGTTCTGGAACTCGTAGGTCAGCTGCAGCTGTTCCAGCGCCGTGGCCATCCGGTCGGCATCGATGTTGCCCATGCCGTTGGCGACCACGTAATCGGTCAGCACGTTGCCCTCGATGGCCAGTTCCAGACGGCGGGTTTCAAGCTCAACATCGCCCGCCGGGTTACGGTCGATCACCGCCGCCGCACCAGCCGCCGGGTCGGCGATGGCGTCCGACCAGCCCTCGGCGATCGCCGCCAGCGCGGCAGTTGCGAGGTCCGGGTTGGCCTCAAGCCACTCGGTATTGGCGATGATGGCATTGCCGTAAAGCGCCACACCATGATCGGCGAAAAGGATCGTGGTGATATCCTCCTCGGGCACACCGAGGCGCGCCAGCGACAGGTAGGACGAGAAGTTGAAGCCGGTCACGGCATCCACGTTCCCCTCGGCCAGCATCGGCTCACGGGTGGGGAAGCCCACGGGTTCGACGGTGATGGTCGACACGTCGATGCCGTTCACCTCGGCCAGGATCGGGAATTGCGCCCAGGCCCCGTCCGGCGGGGGCGCGCCCAGGGTGATCCCCTCAAGGTCGTCGATCCCCGACACGCCCTGGCTGACGCGGCCCACGATGGAAAAGGGCGGGCTGTCATAGACCATCATCACGGCGATGACGGGGGCACCGGGGTTCTGATCGAGGAACCGGATCAGGCTGTTGATATCGGCAAAGCCCATCGGGAAGGCGCCCGATGCGACCTTCGGGATCGCGTCGAGCGACCCCTGGCCGGCAGTGATTTCGACCTCCAGCCCGGCCTCGGCGAAATGGCCGTTGTCGATGGCGAGGAAATAGGGCGCGGACGGGCCTTCGAAGCGCCAGTCCAGCGCGAAGTTCATCGTCTCCTGGGCGGTCAGCGGGGTCGCGGCCAGAATGGCGGCGCCAAGCATCGGAATTGCACGGGTGAACACGGTATATCTCTCCTCTCGGGGCAGCGTGTCATTCAAACGCCACCACCAGAGGCTGAGCACCCGGGGCGGTCAATCGCCGCCACGAATCCTGCGCCGCCCGGTCGCAGAAACCGGCGCGTTTCTGTGCATTCTGCCCAATATTTAATCGCTTGCAGGAGGTCTGCCCGCGATTACATCCGAAACCCGAAGCGGTGAAACCCCGACGGGCGCAGGCCCAGATCGGTCAGGCCCAGGGCGCTTTGCCCCTCGGTATCGGTGACGGCACCCGGCCCGGTGCAGAACGACACCGGCACACCGCCCAGCGGCACGAAGCGCCAGACCGTCCGGGGCGCAGGCGCGATCGGGCCGCGCGCTGACTTGAGATAGGCCGCCACGCAGTCGCGCACCGGATCGGATGTTTCCAGAACCGTTTCCGACCATGCTGCCGCCGCGAAACCGCCGCCGCCGCTGGCGCGGAAATTGTTGGTGGCGACCAGCACCTCGTCGGCATCCGCCAGCGGGCGGCCATCGGCCAGGGTCACGTCCTGTACCCGACCGCCGGACCCCGCCCGGCTCAGGTCGATCTTGTAGGACAGGCCGTAGAGGACGTCGAAGTAATAGCTCGAATAGCCTTCTTCCAGCAGGCGCTGCGGGCCATCGCCCCCCGGCGTGCGCGCGATCGTGCGGAAGATCGAGGCCGAGGTTTCCAGCCAGGCGCGCAGACCGGCACCGGTGACCTTGAGCACGGCGAGAAAGTTCGGAAACACGTAAAGGTCGGCCGCGTGCCGCAGCCTCAGCGCGCCGGCGGGAATGTCGGTGAAATGCCCCGGCCCGCCGCGTCCGCCCGCCTTGAAAGGGGCCACCGCCGCCAGGATCGGCAGGTCCTGCAGATGGGGCGTGCCCGCCAGGCGGCGGGCGACCTCGGCGCGCTTGGCCTCGGCCACCACATCCATCGCGTGCGACCGGCCCAGCATGGCGAAATAGGTGGTCAGCCGGGCCGCGCTGCGGCCCAGAACCCGGCCCGATTGGCGCCGGGTTTCGCGGTGGTCCTGCAGCAGTTGCGCCCGCAGGGCCGGAAGACGCCGAAGGCTGCGGCGCAGGGCGGCGGTGGCCCCCGCCCGCGTGTCACGGATCGGATGAACATCCGCGACGCTGTCCTGCACCGTCCAGCGCCCCCCCGGATCGGCGACGGGCCGCGCGACGGTCAGTCTGATATGGCCCAGATGCGACCCCCAGTAGCCCGGCTGGATCAGGGCGGCCCGCATCCTGCCACCGGGCTCGGCGATGACCCGGTGGGTATGGCCCGCCACAACGGCATCCACGCCATCGAGCCCGGCAATGGCCCCGGCGGCGTTTTCGGCCCCGTCGCCCGGTCGCTCGCCACCGACCCCGCTATGGGCCAGCACCACCAGCAGATCGACATCATCGCGGATACGGGCGATCTCGCGCCGGGTTGCGGTGACCATGTCCTCCCATATCAGCGCGTCCTTCAGGATCGCCCCGTGCCATTGCGCGATCTGGGGCGGGGCCACGCCGATGATGCCTACGCGGAACGGATGCTGCCGTCCCGCCCGGTCGGTGACGGTCCGGCGCAGCACCACGTGGCCGGGCAGGAAATCGCCCCCGTCGGCAAGCCGGGCATTGGCCAGCACCACCGGAAAGCGCGCATCCGCCACCGCCTGTCGCACCACCCCGAGCCCGAAATCGAAATCATGGTTGCCGAGCGTGGCCGCGTCGTAATTCATCGCGTTCATCGCCGCGATCATCGGATGCGGCTTTGCCCCATCGCCCCGGGAGACGGCGACATCGCCGAGCGGGGCGCCCTGCAACGTGTCCCCGTTGTCAACGAGCAGGCAGTTTTCCGGGATGACGGCGAGATCGCCGATCCGCGCGGCAATGCCCGCAAGGCCCACCGTGTCGTCCCTCTGGTCGGTGTAGTAATTGAAGGGAAACAGATGCGCGTGCAGGTCCGTCGTGGCCAGGACGGTCACGTCGGCAATTGCCGTTTCCGTGGCCGATGCAAGTTCGGGCCGGGGAAAATCATACACGCGGGTCATTGTGTTAGCTGGTCGTTGCGCCTAGCCAGTATTCAGGGGGCGGGTCGTGCGGAACAACCCGCGCGTGTGGGCGCAGGGTCATTTCAAAGGCAATCATTGTCGCTGTGCCCCATCGGCCATACCCATGGCCAGGACGGAGATTGGGGGTCATGCGCAACGCGGAATCTGTCACCTTCGGCGGCTCTGACCTTGACCGGATGGCACATCGGCGCGCGGCACCGGAGCTGTCGGCGCCCGGCCCCGGCGAACGGGCCGAGACCTGCGTGATCTGGCGCGGCAAGGCGCTGTGCCGGGGCGGGGCCGAGGGCGGGCCGCTGAGCCTTCTGCGCCTGCCGATGGAGCACCCGATGCTGAAGGCAGACCCGACACCGCCTGCCTTTCTGGGCAAGCTTGAAGATACCCTGATCTTTGCCAAGGACCTGTCGGCCTGGCAACCGGTCGAGCCGGTGGATGAGGCGCAGATCGGCGCCTTTGCCGACCGGTCGACGCAGCATCATCCGCTGGCGCCCGAGGACAGCGGATTTTTCGAACTGCGCAGCATGATGACCCGGCTTGCCCCGCGCGATGCGGAACTTGCCGTGACCGCGCGCGCCCTGTTCGTCTGGCACCGCAATCACCGGTTCTGCGCCCGCTGCGGACAGGCAAGCGACGTTGCAGATGCCGGGTGGAAACGGCTGTGCCCCGCCTGCGGCACGCAGCATTTCCCCCGCACCGACCCGGTGGTCATCATGCTGATCACCCGGGGCGACCGGGTGCTGGTGGGCCGGTCGCCCGGCTGGCCGGACCGGATGTATTCCCTGCTGGCCGGATTCGTGGAACCGGGTGAAACGGTCGAGGCGGCGGTGCGCCGCGAGGTGTTCGAGGAATCCGCGATCCGGGTGGGTGAGGTCACCTATCTGGCCAGCCAGCCCTGGCCCTATCCGTCCTCGCTGATGATCGGGTGCCATGGCGAGGCCCTGACCGATGAGATCACCGTCGATCCGAACGAACTGGAGGATGCGATCTGGCTGACCCGGCAGGACCTGCTCGAGGTGTTCGCGGGCACCCACCCGGCCGTCGCGGGCGCCCGCCCCGGCGCCATCGCGCATTTCCTGCTGGAACGCTGGCTGGCCGACGATCTCGATTGACCGCACAGGCGCCACGACGCTTGACCGGACGCGCCTGCCGGGCAAGGTGACGGCACGCGCGAACGACTACGGAGACAGCCATGGAACTTTCGGTCAGCGAAGATATCGACGCCCCGGCCGCCGCCGTCTGGGACCGCGTGACCGATTTCTCCATGGCCGAGGACATGGCGAAAGGCCGGGGGGTGGAGCTGAGCCGTGCCGGAAACTGTACACAGGCGGCGCAGGGCGTCGAGTGGCGGGGCAAGGTGACGGTGCGGGGGAAAACCCGCAAGATCACCTCGCGCATAAGCCATTTCGCGCCCGAGGACACGCTGGTCGTCGACAGCACGATCGGCGGGATGCGCACTGTCTATACCGTGATCCTCGTGCCGCTGGCGCCCGAGGTGACGCGCGCCACCGCCACGCTGGAAGTCAGTGCCACCACGCTTACGGCGCGGCTGATCCTGCAGACGATGAAGCTGGCGCGCGGGCGTCTGGCCGATCGCTTGCAGGGCCTGCTCAGACGGCAGGGCAAGGCGGCAAGGGCCGCGCATGAAAAGGCGATGCGGTCGGCCTAGACCTGCCTGAACACGTCATCGAGGATCGCCTGCAGCGCCCCGGCATCGGCTTCGGTGAAGGCATCTGGGCGGTCGCTGTCGATATCGAACACCGCGATCAGGCGGCCATGCCCGTCCCGGACCGGCAGCACCAGTTCCGACCGGGTGCTGGCGGCACAGGCGATGTGGCCGGGAAAGGCCTCGACATCGGGGACCAGCTGCACCGTTTCCGTCCGCGCGCAGGCCCCGCACACGCCCCGGTCAAACGGGATGGTCAGGCACCCGTGCCCGCCCTGGTAGGGCCCGATCTTCAGCAGGCCGGGTGCAACGACCCGGTAAAACCCGGTCCAGTCGAACCGGTCATCGGCGTGGTGCACCTCGCAGGCGACCGTGGCCATGAGGGCGACCACATCATCCTCACCGCCGGTCAGGGCGGTGATGGTCTTGGCGAGGGCGGGGTAATCGGCGGTCATGGCCCGGACCTGCCACAGGGGCGGGTCCGGGTCCACAACACTTCGTCATCAGCGGTTGTCGTAAGCCGCCGGGCCGAGGTCATCGCCATTGCCGCGCAGCAGGAAGAACACCCCGCCCGCCAGCAGCATCGACTGGAACTGCCAGCCGATCCACGGCCCGAAATAGATCATCACGATCACACCGGTTACCACGATGGCGATGCCCAGCCCCGCCAGCCGGGTCAGCACATCCCCGAACCAGTTGCGCAAGAGCCCGCCGAGCAGCAGGGCGATCCCGCCGCCGATCTCGGCCAGCGCGGCCAGCCCGAACACGATCAGGGGCAGACCGTAGGAGTCCGCCTGGGCGGCAAAGCCGGGGATCTTGAACCAGCCCTGCTGGATCACCACGGCGGCCAGAGGCACGCGGATGACCTAGTCGGCATAGGACGGGGTGGGAAGGCGGCGCGAATAGGACGCCAGGGTATCAATGGCCGTCATGGGATCGGCTCCTTTCATGCAAATCGGTCATTCTCGACCCGCACTTAGGCAGCCCGCGCGCCCCGGCAATTGCGCCAAAGGCGGGTGATCGGGGCCGATCAACCGGCACGTGTGACCCGCGCCTGCCCGCCATGCGAAGGCATACCACGGCACACCGTCATACCTTGTTCAAATCCCTGAATTTTCGACATTTTCACGGCGCCGTGAACGACCCGGAGGCCGGGTTTCAGGCCGCCGGCGCGGGGATATCGGCGTCACGCGGTCGCACCACGTGACGGGGCCGGATCAGACTCGTTCGATGGCAATGGCCGTGCCTTCCCCGCCCCCGATGCAGATCGCCGCGACCCCGCGCTTGAGGTCATAGCGTTCCAACGCGTTCAGCAGCGTCACCATGATCCTTGCCCCCGAGGCCCCGATAGGGTGGCCCAGCGCGCAGGCCCCGCCATGGACGTTCAGCTTGTCATGGGGCACGCCCAGTTCATGCATGAAGGCCATGGGCACGACCGCAAAGGCCTCGTTCACCTCCCACAGGTCGACATCCCCGACGCTCCAGCCGAGCCGGTCGAGCAATTTGCGCGCAGCAGGCACGGGGGCGGTGGGAAACAGGTTCGGGGCCTGCGCGTGGGACGCATGGCCGAGGACGCGGGCGCGCACCTGCAGCCCCCTGGCCTCTGCCGCACGTTCGGTGGCCAGCACCAGCGCCGCCGCCCCGTCCGAGATCGACGAGGAATTGGCCGCCGTCACCGTGCCGCCGTCGCGAAAGGCGGGTTTGAGATGCGGGATCTTCTCGGGCCGGGCCTTGCCGGGTTGTTCATCGGCGCTGATCGCGGTCCAGCCGTCCTGCACTCCCAGGGCCACCTCCGCCGCGCCGCGCGCCGGCGACACCGACACCGCCGCGATCTCGCCGTCGAAGCCGCCGTCCTGTTGCGCGGACAGCGCGCGGGTCAGGGACGCGATGGCATAGTCGTCCTGGGCCGCGCGGGTGAACTGGAACGCCTCGGCGCAATCCTCGGCAAAGGTGCCCATCAGGCGGCCCTTGTCATAGGCGTCTTCCAGCCCGTCGAGAAACATGTGGTCCTGGGCCTGCGTGTGCCCGATCCGCGCACCGCCCCGCATCGCGGGCATCAGGTAGGGGGCATTGGTCATGCTTTCCATGCCGCCCGCCACGACGATCCCCGCCTGACCCAGCGCCAGCTGGTCAAAGGCCATCATCGCGGCCTTCATGCCGGACCCGCACATCTTGTTCAGCGTCGTCGCGGGCACCTCTTCGCCCAGACCGGCGGCAAAGCCCGCCTGCCGCGCCGGGGCCTGCCCCTGACCCGCGGGCAACACGCAGCCCATCAGCAATTCGTCGACATCTGCGGCCTCGGCACCGGCCCGTTCAAGCGCCGCCCTGATGGCTGCGCCGCCCAGTTGCGGTGCCGCAACCGATTTGAAGTCTCCCTGAAACCCACCCATCGGCGTCCGCGCGCCGCTGGCGATCACCACGTTTTCCATGATCCGGCCCTCCCGCCCCCTGTGTCGAAACAGATTGGTAAGGCTTCCCCTTTAGGAGGGCCAGCAAAAGCTATTGCGGAGTCCGGCGGTGGATATGCGATTCGAACAGGGCGACGGCATCGGTGTCGTGCGCGTGAACGAAACCCGGATCGACGCGGGCGTCGCGATCCAGTTCAAGGACGAGTTTCGGACGCTGGTGGGCGATAGCCCCGATCCGGTCGTGCTGGACCTTTCCAGGGTGGAATTCCTCGATTCCAGCGGGCTCGGCGCGGTTGTGGCGGCGCGCAAGCTTCTGGGCAAGGACCGGGTGATGGCCCTGTCGGGGCTGCTTCCGGCGGTCGACAAGGTGATGACGCTGACGCGGATGAACACGGTGTTCCCGATTTTCGCCGATATCGATGCGGCACTGGCGGCGCATGTCCGCGACACGGCGGGGTGACAGGCTCGATGACGGCAGTGCAGCTGTCGAACGGATCGCCCATGCGCCCGACCGTGGTCGCGTTCACCTTCGGCAGTGACCCGGCCGCGTTGCGCCGGACCCTCGACCGGATCGGCAGGGTGGTGTCGGATGCCGGGGCCGCCGCCCTGGCCGGGGATTGCCGCATCGTGCTGGCCGAGGTGTTCAACAACATCGCCGAACACGCCTATGGCGGCGCGCCGGGGCCGATCACCCTGCGTCTGACCTGCGGCCCCGGGCGGCTGAGCTGTGTCGTGACCGACCGGGGCGCGCCGATGCCCGGTTTCCCGCAGCTCGGGCGGCGTTTCCCGGATGTCGACGCCGAAAAACCGATGGGCCTGCCCGAGGGCGGGTTCGGCTGGGCGCTGGTGCGACAGCTTGCCCGCGACATCCGCTATGACCGGGTCGGCGACCGCAACCTCCTGCGCTTCGACATCCGCTGACGCAACGGGGAATGGCCCGATAGACCTGCAGGGGCGCGCGCAGGTGGCCGACGGGTCCGAAATGCCTTTGCATTGCCGCATTCCCATCGAATTTGCGCCCCGATACGACGCGATACCGGTTCTCGTAGCTGCAGAGCTTCCTCCGGTGCCGCGTTGCAAAGCCCCCACCCAGTGCGCGGCGCCGGAGACACTGCACCACCCCCCACCACCCAAGGTTGCCGCGCTTGCACTTGCCGGAACACGGCTTAGGGTGCCGCGCCGGACAACAGCCGCGACGCGAGCACAAAACGGGGGACCCATGCGCGATTTCCACACACCCGGACGGTCGGTCACGATCACCCGCAACGCCATGTGCGCCACCTCACACCCGCTGGCCGCGCAAACCGCCATCGCGATCCTTCAGGATGGCGGCAATGCCGTGGACGCCGCGGTGGGGGCCGCCGTCCTGCTGGGGTTCTGTGAACCGCAGATGACCGGGCTGGGCGGCGACATGTTCGCCCTGATCAAACCCGCAGGAGGGGGCGAGATGATCGGCATGAACGCCTCGGGGCGCGCCCCCGCGGCGCTGAGCGCCGAGGCACTGCGCGGTGAGGGGCTGACGACACTCAAGGGTCATGTCGCCTCGGTCACCGTGCCGGGGGCGGTCGACGGGTTCTGCCGCCTGATCGCCGATCACGGGGCCCTGCCCCTCGACAAGGTGCTCGCCCCCGCGATCGCCCATGCCGATGCCGGGGTCCCCGTGGCCCCGCGTGTTGCCGCCGACTGGGCCGAGGCCGCGGGCCGCCTGCAGGGCCGCGCCATCGACCATTTCACCGATGCCGGTGCGCCGCTGCCGATGGCCGCCAGTTTCCGCGCGCCCGGCCAGGCCGAGGTTCTGCGCCGGATCGCACGCGACGGGCGCGACGGGTTCTACACCGGTGAGGTGGCCGCCGACATGGTCGACAGCCTCAACGCGCTGGGGGGCGTTCACACACTGGACGATTTCGCCGCCGCCCGCGCCGATTACGTCACGCCGGTAAGCGCCCCCTATCGCGGTGCGACGCTGACCGAGCTTCCCCCCAACGGCCAGGGGGTGACCGCGATCCTGCTGACCCAGATCCTTGCGCAGTTCGACCTGGCGTCGATGGACCCGAACGGGGCAGACCGCGCACATCTGGAAATCGAGGCCACCAAACTGGCCTATGACGCACGCAACCGGTTCGTGGGCGATGCCGATACCACAACGCGCGCCGATTACATGACATCGCCGGAAACCGCCAAGGCCCTTGCGGCCCTGATCGACCCGACCCGCGCGATGGCCGACCCCGCGCTGCTGTCCGAACAGGTGCACCGCGACACGATCTACATCACCGTGGTCGATGCCGATGGCATGGCGGTGTCGATGATCTATTCGATCTTTTCCACCTTCGGCTCGGGGCTGGCCTCGGACAGGTTCGGTATCCTGTTCCATGACCGCGGCGCGGGCTTCAACCTGACGCCGGGCCATGCCAACGAGGCACAGGGCGGCAAGCGGCCGATGCACACGATCATCCCGGCCATGCTGACCCTGCCGTCGGGCGACCTGATGCCCTTCGGGGTGATGGGCGGCCCCTACCAGGCCTGCGGCCATGCGCGGTTCGTGTCCAACGTGGTCGATTACGGCATGGACCCGCAGGCCGCCATCGACGGCCCCCGCTGTTTCCCCGACCCCGAACTGGGCGGTGTGCGCATCGAACGCAGCTACCCTGAGACGGTAAAGGCCGAGCTCGAGGCGATGGGGCACAGGCTGGTCGACATGCCCCTGCCCATCGGCGGGGCGCAGGCGATCCTGATCGACCGTGAAAAGGGGGTGCTGATCGGCGGGTCGGACCCGAGGAAGGACGGCCTGGCGATCGGCTACTGACCGGTCGCCGCCACGTCAGTTCAGCTGGTAGTCCAGCGGGTAACTGCCGTTGCGGAACTCGCCGAACAGGTCATGGACATCGGGATGGTCCACCGGTTCGCCGGTTTCGTCCAGCACCAGGTTCTGTTCCGAGACATAGGCCACGTAATAGCTTTGGTCGTTTTCGGCCAGCAGGTGATAAAAGGGCTGTTCCTTGCGGGGGCGGCTGCCCTCGGGGATCGCGTCATACCATTCCTCGGTATTGGCGAATTCCGGATCGATGTCGAAAACGACCCCGCGAAACGGATGTTTGCGGTGGCGGACGACCTGCCCAAGGTTGAATTTAGCCCTGCTTTTCAGCATCGCGCAGAACCCCCTTGACCGCATTACCTAGCGCCGACACTGGGGGATTGTCCATCGGGCGGCGGCGAAAATCGGGGGAAACAATCTGTGGAACTGGCCCTGACAGTGGCGGGCATCGTCGCGCCGGTGTTTCTGATCGCCGGGGCGGGGTTCGCATGGTGCCGGTCGGGCACCCCCTATCCCACCGAATTCGTCACCCGGCTGGCGATGACGCTGGCGGTGCCCTGCCTGATCTTCACCGCCCTGATGGAGACCCAGATCGACCCCGCCGCCCTGACCGCGCTGAGCCTGGCGAGCCTTGCGGCCTATGCGCTGGTGCTAGGGCTGAGCTGGGCGGTGGTGGCGATCCTGCGGCTGGACCGGCGCAGTTTCGTGGCACCGCTTACCTTCGGCAATACGGGCAATCTGGGCCTGCCGCTGGCGCTTTTCGCCTTCGGCGAGATCGGGCTCGGCTATGCCGTGGTGGTCTTCGCGGTGATGGCGGTGATGACCTTCACCATCGGCATCTGGCTGGTGTCCGGCACGGGATCGGTCAAGGCGGTGCTGCGGGAGCCCATGGTGGGCGCGACCCTTCTGGGCACGCTGTTCCTGGTGCAGGGCTGGACGACGCCCGACTGGCTGACCAACACCTTGCAGCTGGCGGGGCAGATGGCGATCCCGCTCATGCTGCTGACGCTCGGCGTGGCGGTGGCGCGGCTCAAGCCCGGGCGGATCGGGCAGGCGGTCTGGCTGTCGGGGGTGAAGCTTGCGCTCTGCATCGCGGCTGGCGTGCTGGCGGGCCGGGTCTTCGGGCTCGACCCGGTGGCCTTCGGGGTGCTGGTGCTGCAACTGGCCACGCCGGTTGCCGTCACCTCCTACCTTCTGGCCGAACGCTATGACGCCGATGCCAACGCGGTTGCGGGGCTGGTGATGGTCTCGACCGCAATGTCGGTCGCCGCATTGCCGATCACGTTGTCGTTTCTTCTGCCCGGCGCATCCTGACCCCCGTTCCCCCGGACAGAGATTCAGGCTAGACTGCGCCGCAGAAACACCGAGAAACTCGGGGCACGGGCAGGAACATGGAACGCAGGACCTTCCTTTTGGGATCCTTCTTGGCGTTGGCCGGATGCGGCAGCGCCGGGTATTACTCGGCGCCCCGGCATCTTGACGATGCCTGCATGCTTTTCGCCGAACGGCCCCATTACTTCCGTGCCCTGCAGCGGGCCGAACGCCGGTGGGGCGTGCCGGTGCATGTGCAGATGGCCACGTTCTACCAGGAAAGCCGGTTCGTGGGCGATGCGCGCCCGCCCTATCGCTACAGCCTTGGCGTGATCCCGATGGGACGCATGAGTTCGGCCTACGGCTATTCGCAGGCGCTGGACGGCACATGGGAAGAATATGTCCGCGACACCGGTAACCGGCGCGGGCGGCGCACCGATATCGAGGATGCCGCCGATTTCATGGGCTGGTACATGACGCTGAGCCGCGAACGCAACGGCATCGCGCTGAGCGATGCGCGCAACCAGTACCTGGCCTATCACGAGGGTCATACCGGGTTCCGGCGCGGCAGCTATAACGGCAAGCCCTGGCTTCTGCGGGTGGCCGGCGAGGTGGCAACGCGGGCCGACATGTATCAGCTGCAACTGGCAAGCTGCCGCTAGCGCATCAGTCTTCGGACCGCATGTTGATCTCGGTGTTGATGCTGAACAGCGCCGGGCGCAGCTCCATCCCGGTTTCCAGCCCGCCGAGCACCACCGTGGTTTCAACCCCGCCGCTGTCGGTGACCACCCATTGCCTGAGTTCCACCGGATCGCCTGTGAAGACCAGTTCCAGCGTGCCGGTTTCCGGGCGGTCGGGGTCCTGCGCCAGAACCCGCGTCGCGGTGCCGTCGAAACTGTGATCGGCGACAAGGCCCGAGCGGCTGAAATCCACCTCGGCCGCCAGAACAAGGCTAAGCGGGGTTTCCGACAGGGGGTATTGCTCGGGCCGGGTGTTCGACCGCCCATCGAAGATCGCCACGCGCTGGCCGCCCGCGATCACCAGCAGGTCATCGCCGTCATAGTCGAACCGCATCCGCCCGGGCCGGTGCAGATACAGGTCGCCCGTTGACACCGACCCGTCGGAATTGATCTGGGTAAAGGTGGCCTGCGCCGTTTCCAGGGTGTTGATATAGGCCGAAAGGTCGGCCAGCGGCACGATCTCGGCCTCGGTCTCGTCCTGAGCGAGGGCCGCGGATGGGGCCAGAAGGATCAGGGCCAGCGCCGGAATCACGTGTTTCATGCCATATACCTAGCGGTTTCCCGCCCCGATTGAAGTCTGCGTTGCGGCGCACACGCAGATGTCAGCCGCCGCAACACTCAGGCCTGTTCCGGCACCAGGATCTCGCGCTTGCCCACATGGTTGGCGGGGGACACGAGCCCGGCCTCCTCCATCTGTTCGACCAGCCTTGCGGCCTTGTTGTAGCCGATCCCCAGCTTGCGCTGGATATAGGAAGTGGAACATTTCCTGTCCTTCACCACGATCCCCACGGCCTGGTCATAAAGCGCATCCTCGCCGGTGGTGTTGCCGCCGGTGTTCAGGCCCAGAACCGCGTCGATATCGCTTTCCAGCTCTTCATCGGGGCCGTCCAGCACGCTGGCGGCGTAATCGGGCGGGCCGAAGGATTTCAGGTGCCGCACGATCTCCTCGACCTCCTCGTCGCTGACGAAAGGGCCGTGGACGCGGGTGATCTTTGCACCGCCCGCCATGTACAGCATGTCGCCCATGCCCAGCAGCTGCTCGGCCCCCATCTCGCCCAGGATGGTGCGGCTGTCGACCTTGGAGGTGACGTGGAAACTGATCCGGGTGGGGAAGTTGGCCTTGATCGTGCCGGTGATCACATCCACGGACGGGCGCTGCGTGGCCATGATGATGTGGATGCCGCTTGCCCGCGCCATCTGGGCGAGGCGCTGGATGCAGGCCTCGATCTCCTTGCCCGCCACCATCATCAGGTCGGCCATCTCGTCGACGATGACGACGATATAGGGCAGCTTCTCCGGCGTCAGTTCCTCGGTCTCGAACACCGGATCACCGGTTTCATCGTCGAAGCCGGTCTGCACCGTGCGGCTGAACATTTCGCCCTTGGACAGCGCATCAAGAACGCGGGCGTTGTAGCCGTCGATGTTGCGCACGCCCATCTTCGACATCTTGCGATAGCGTTCCTCCATCTCGCCCACGACCCATTTCAGGGCGACCACGGCCTTTTTCGGGTCGGTCACAACCGGGGACAGAAGATGCGGGATGCCGTCATAGACGCTGAGTTCCAGCATCTTCGGGTCGATCATGATCATCCGGCAGTCTTCCGGCGTCAGCTTGTAGATCAGGCTGAGGATCATGGTGTTGATCGCCACCGATTTCCCCGACCCTGTGGTGCCCGCGATCAGCAGATGGGGCATCTTGGCCAGGTTCGCGATCACAGGGTCACCGCCGATATCCTTGCCCAGCGCCAGCGGCAGGCGATGATTGCCATCGCCGAAATCGCGGTGGGACAGGATTTCGCGCAGGACAACCTTCTCGCGGTTCTGGTTCGGCAGTTCGATCCCGATCACCGACCGCCCCGGCACCGTCGAGACACGCGCCGACAGGGCCGACATGGACCGGGCGATATCATCGGCCAGCCCGATGACGCGGCTGGCCTTCAGCCCCGGCGCCGGTTCCAGTTCGTACATGGTGACCACCGGGCCCGGGCGGACGCTGACGATCTCGCCCTTGACGCCGTAATCGTCCAGCACGTTCTCCAGCATCCGCGCGTTTTCCTCGAGCGCCTCATCGCTGAGGTGATGGCGGACCACCGTCGCGGGATTGGCCAGAAGGGTCAGCGGCGGCACCTCGTAGGCGTCTTTCTCGGGTCCCAGAGGCAGCGAGGGCTGGCTGTCGGCCATGGCCTTGCGCGACGGGGCGGGGCTGCGTTTCTGGGCGTGCTGCACCATGCGGCGGGGCGCCTCGGGCAGCCGCGCGCGCGGCATCTCGCGGGACGGTTCGGGGGTATAGCCGGCCCTGGGGTCCGGGGTTTCGATGAAGGCATCGACCGGATCCTCGGCAGGCGGCGGCGGTTTCGGCATCGCACGCCCAAGCGTCAGGCGCGGTTCGCGGCGCGCCGGTGCCGTGGCATCCGGCGCGGGCGCCGGGGCGCGCAGCACGGGTTCGGCGTCACGGGTGGGCAGGCCCGCCTCGCGCCGCCGCGCGGCGGCTGCGGCGATGGGATCGGTCGGGCGCACACGGCTGCGGATCACATCGGCGATCTTGGCGCGCAGGCGGTCCTCGTCAGGCAGGTCCAGATCACCGACATCCGGGTCGGGCCGGGGCACCAGCTCGGGTTCGGGGGCAAGATCGTCGCGGCTGGCAAGGCGCGGCACCCGGGTGAAAATGCCCGACATCGCGCGCGGGGCGGCGGGGGCGTCCTGCTCGGGCGCAAGCGGGGCGGGCGCATCGCGGCGGATGCGCGGGCTGCCCGGCTCGGTGCGGTTCGCCGTCCGCCGCGCGGCAAGCCCGCTGGCGGCCGTGGCCGCGCCCCCCCCGGCTTCGCGCATCCCCGTGGCGACCATCGCCCCGGCAGCCACGAGGCCGGCCAGAAGAAACCGCCCCGCGATCCGCAACTCGGCCAGCGTGACACCCGCGGCGAACAGAACGACCCCGAGCCCCGCACCGAAGGCCAGCGCCGCAAGCAGCCGCAACCCCGCCTGGGGCGGCATCGGCAGCGCGCTGAGAAGGGCGCCCAGAACCGTGTCGCCGAACAGGCCGCCGATCCCGAAACTATGAGTCCAGCCCGCCCCGGGCGGATAACTGGCGGCATAGACCGCAAACAGCGCCACCGCGATGGGCAGGAACAGCAGCCGTGACATGGCGCGTTCGGCACCCTGATGGGCGACGAAGCGCACCGCCCAGGCCAGCGCGACCGCCGGAAGGACGAAGGCGGCGTAGCCCGTGATCATCATCGCCACCGCCGCGATCGAGGCGCCGGTGCGGCCCAGCATGTTTTCGGGCACCGCGTCCGTGGCGGCCCAGAAATTCGGATCGTCGGGGCTGTAGCTGACCAGCAGCGCCGCAAGTGCTGCCGCAAGCGCCAGGAACACCAGCCCGACCACCTCCTGTCCGCGCCGGACAAGGGCCTCGTGCATGGTGTCATCGAGAAGCGGGTCGCGCTGTCTTGTCTGGTAGGCCATCGGGTCTCCTTATCCGTAAAGACAGGCTTTGAGCCGTTCGAGGCCCGCGCGCACGTCATCGGCGGGGGCCACCATCGCCACGCGGATGCGGTCCTGCCCCGGGGTCAGACCGCCCGTCTCGCGCGCAAGGTAGGCGCCGGGCAAGACCATCACCCCGGTCTCCTGCCAGAGCCGGACCGCCGCCTGTTCCCCATCGGCCACCGGAAGCCACAGGAAAAACCCCGCCTCGGGTGGCGCAAAGCCGGGGATGTCGCCAAGCACCGCGTCGGCGATGGCGTATTTCGCACGGTAAAGCGCACGGTTGTCTTCGACATGGGTCTCGTCGGCCCAGGCCCGCGTCGCCACCGCCTGCAAGGGCAACGGCAGCGGCGCCCCGGCATAGGCGCGGAGCGTCTTCATCCGGGCGATGCTTTCGGCACCGCCCGCCACGAAGCCGGACCTGAGCCCCGGCATGTTCGAGCGTTTCGACAGCGAGTTGAACAGCAGCACCCGGTCCGGGTCCGCGCCCATCGCATCGGCGACGCTCAGCGCACCGACGGGCGGGGTGTCGCGGTAGATCTCGGAATAGCATTCGTCCGAGAAGATGCGGAGATCATGTTTCCCGGCCAGGCCGATCACGGTTTCCCAATAGGCGCGGGTCGCCACGGTGCCCTGCGGATTGGCGGGCGAACAGATATAGGCGATGGCCACCCGGTCCAGCACATCGGGCGGCAGGGCGGCAAGGTCCGGCAGGTCGCCGGTCTCGGGCGTGGCGGGCAGGTACATGGGCTCCGCCCCAACGGCCAGCGCCGCCACGGCATAGACCTGGTAGAACGGGTTCGGCATCAAGACGATCGGCCGCCCGCCGCCCTTGGTTTCGGGACAGAGCGCCAGGCAGGCGTTGAACAGCCCCTCGCGCGTGCCGTTCAGCGGCAGGATCTGCCGGTCCGCCGAGACGTTCACGCCGTAACGCCGCGAAATCCAGGCCGTGATGGCGTTCTGCAGGGCGTGCGTGCCGTCATTGGGCGGGTAGCGCCCGAACCCCGCGACGGTCGCGGCGATCTCATCGCCGACCCAGGCCGGAAAGGCGTGCTGCGGCTCGCCAATGGTCATAAGGATCTCGGGCCCGCCCGGCGCTATACCGTCGAGCAGGCGCCGCAGGCGCGGAAACGCGTATTCCGGCAGGTTCGAAAACCGCTCAGGGAAACCCATATCTGCCTCAACCGGGGTCATTGGCGCCCCGTTCATTGGCCTAACCTACCGTGCAGGCGGGCCCCGGTCCAGAAAAACGCGCAAATCGCGGCGCGGCTGTTGCGTTCAGGTCAGGGCGATTTCCGCCGCGCGCCCCAGCCTGAGCAGCCGCCCCTCCTGCCCCGGGGGGGCGAAAAACATCAGGCCCGTGGCCGGGCTGCCGGTGGGCAGGGTCAGGCTGCACAGGTCCAGAAGATTGCCGATCCGGGTGTTCCTGAGGGTGAGAAGGTTGCGGTCCACGTAGTAATCGGCATCCGCCATAAGCCGGTCGATCCCGGCCGGCAGGCAGGCGACGGTCGGCAGGATCACGGCGTCAAAAGCGGCGGTTTCGGCCAGCCATTCGGCCCGCACCTCCATCAGGCGGCGCCAGGCGGCGACGTAATCGGGGGCGCTGACATCGGCCCCGGCGCGGAACCGGTCGCGGATGCGGGCATAGATGCGGTCTGGCGCGGCCTCGATCACGTCGCGCCAGATGCCATAAGCCTCACCGGGGATCAGCGCGGCGGCCAGCCGGATCGCCTCGGCGGGCGCGTCGCTGGCAAAGGGTGTGATCCGCGCCCCGGCGGCGGCAAGACGGTCGCAGGCGCCCTCGAACGCGGCCTTCGGCGCAGGCTCGGCATCGTCGGTGTAGGGTGACAGGATCGCCAGATGTCGCCCGGTCAGGTCCGCCCCCGCCAGATCGGGCGCGGGATCGCCGCCCATCGCGGCCACCAGATGCGCGGCATCCTCCACCGTGCGGCACAAGGGGCCGACCGTATCGAACCGTTCGCAAAGCGGCACCGCGCCGCGCGTGCTGATCCGCCCGTAGCCCGGCTTGAACCCCACCAGGTCGTTGAAGGCCGCAGGGATGCGGATGGACCCGCCGGTGTCCGATCCGATGCCTGCCGCCGCCAGCCTCTGCGCGACCGAAGCGGCCGCCCCCGAGGATGACCCGCCCGGGACCCAGGCCGGATCATGGATGTTGGGCGGCGTGCCCGGCAAGGGGTCGGTCATGTTGCCATAGGCCGGGTTCGTCCCCAGACCGGAAAAGGCCAGTTCCGACAGATGCGTCTTGCCAAGGCAGACAAGCCCCGCATTGGTGGCCCGGGCCAGCGCCTCGGCATCGCGCGCGGGCACGCGGCCTGCCAGCAACTGGCTGCCCGCCTCGGTGGCCACGCCCGCGCTGTCGAACAGGTCCTTCCAGCTGATCGGCACGCCATCGAGCAGGCCGCGCCGCACGCCATTCTTTGCCCGGGCGCGCGCCGCTTCGGCCTCGGCCAGGGCACGGTCGCGGGTTTGGCGGACATAGATGCGCGCGGCATGGGGATGCGCGTCGATGGCATCGAACACCGCATGGACAAGGTCCACCGGGTCGATATCCCCCGCCCCGATCCCGCGCCCCAGCGCGCAGGCGCTCTGCCCCTGCCAGTTGTCCATTTCCGCCCCCTTCGCGATCCTGCCATCTTGTCGCGCCGCGACGCTACGCGCCGGGCGGGACGTGGACAATCCCCGGCGGCGGGCCATAGTGCAGGTCATGACCCATGATGCGGATGTCCTGATCGTCGGTGGCGGGCTGAACGGCCCGGCTCTGGCGCTTGCGCTGGCCCAGACCGGACTGTCGAGCACCGTGATAGATGCCCTGCCCGAGGATGTCCGGTCCGGCGCGGGGTTCGACGGACGGTCCTACGCGCTGGCGCTGGCCTCGGTGCGGATGATGCGGGCGCTGGGACTCTGGGATGACCTTGCGGATCACGCCCAGCCGATCCTTGAAATCAAGGCCTCGGACGGGCGCGCGGGCGAAGGGGCCGCGCCCTTCTTCCTGCATTTCGATCATACCGAGCTGGAAGAAGGCCCGATGGGCCAAATGATCGAAGACCGCTACCTGCGCCGCACCCTGCTGGACGCGATGGCGGCGGAGCCGCGCATCACCCACCGCCCCGGCACCCGCGTGGTGGCCCAGGACACGACCGGCCCCGCCACGGTGACGCTGGAGGATTGCACCACCCTGACCGGCCGCTTGCTCATCGGGGCCGACGGGCGGCAAAGCGGCACCGCGGCCCGGGCCGGGATCAAGCGCACCGGCTGGGATTACGGACAAACCGCGCTGGTCTGCGCCATAGGCCATGAGCTGCCCCATAACGGCATCGCGCATCAGTTCTTCATGCCGCCGGGTCCGCTGGCGATCCTGCCCCTGCCCGGCAACCGCTGTTCCATCGTCTGGTCCGAAACCCATGCCCGCGCGGCACAGATTTCCGCGCTGGATGACGCCGCCTATCTGGATGTCCTGCGCCCGCGTTTCGGTGATTTCCTGGGTGAGATCAGCCTGACCGGCGCGCGCTACAGCTATCCGTTGAAGCTGAGCCTGGCCCAGGCCTTCGTCGCACCGAACCTGGCGCTGGTGGGCGATGCCGCCCATGGCATCCACCCGATTGCCGGTCAGGGCCTGAACCTCGGCCTGCGCGATGTCGGCGCCCTGGCCGAGGTGTTGGGCGCGGCCAAGAGGCGGGGTGAGGATTTCGCGGCCCTGCCGGTGCTGGAACGCTACCAGCGCTGGCGCCGCTTCGACACGACGGCGATGGCCCTGGGAACCGATACGGTGAATCGCCTGTTCTCAAACGACAACGCGCTGCTGCGCGCCGCCCGCGACATCGGGATGGGCCTCGTCAGCGCCACCCCCGCGCTGCGGCGTGGGTTCATGCGCCAGGCGGCGGGCCTGACCGGGGATGTGCCGAAACTGCTCAGGGGGGAACGGCTCTGACGCCGCGCGTCAGTCCAGCTTCCGCGCTTCGGCTTCCAGCATGATCGGAATGCCACCCCGGATCGGATAGGCCAGATGCGCGGCCTTGCAGATCAGTTCCTGCGCCTCGGCATCATAGGTCAGCGGCGCATGGGTCATCGGGCAGACCAGCGCCTCAAGCATGCGCCGGTCGATGGGCGGCGGGGCGGCGGCCTCGTCGCTCATTGCAACGCATCCTCGGGTGCGCCGCCCCTGAGGACGAACTCGATCAGCGTCACCAGGGTTTCCCGGCGGGTGCTGAGCGACGGCGCCTCCAGCAGCGCCTGCTTTTCCTCGGGGTCGAAGGGGCACAGCATCGACAGCGAATTGATCAGCAACTCGTCCTCGGCCTCTTTCAGGCTGTCCCAGTCGGTCGACAGCGACATCGCCTCGAAATAGCGGCCGAGCAGGTCGAGAAACGGTTCCCGGTCGAAGCCGGCATCGGTCTCGGTCGGGCCGAGATCGGCATCGAACCCGTCCCACGACACGTCGCAGCGGCGATAGGGGGTGAACCCCGTCACCTCCTGTTTCACGCGGAACCGGGATATTCCCGACAGCGTGATCATGTATCGCCCGTCCTCGGTTTCGGACATCTGGGTGACACGGCCCGCGCAGCCGATGCTGTGCAAGCGTTTTTCCTCGCTCCCCGGAACCTCGCGGGACTGGATCATGCCGATCAGCCGATGCGTGGTCTTCAGCGTATCATCCAGCATCTGAAGATAGCGCGGCTCGAACAGGTGCAGCGGCAGGCGCGCGCGCGGCAACAGCAGCGCACCGGGCAGCGGGAACACCGGGATCGTGTCGGGAAGATCGGCGGGTGACAGCATGGCCATGACGTAGCCCCCGGCCCGCGTCAGGCAAATATCATGGAGCTGAGCTTGCGCCGCCCGCTCAGCGCAATCGGATCCTGCGGCGGCAGCGCCTCGAAGATCGTGAAAAGCTGCGCCTTCGCGGCCCCGTCATTCCACTCGCGGTCGCGGCGGAACAGGTCCAGCAACTGATCGACCGCCTCCTGCAGCTGGCCTGCAGCATGCAGCGCCAGCGCATAGTCGAACCGCGCCTGCAGGTCATCGGGCGCGGCATCGACCCTGGCCGAAAGCTCGGCCAGCGGGCCCGCATTCTCGGCCTGCCGGGCAAGCGCGATCTGCGCGCGGACGGCCTCCAGTTCCGGGGCGGAATGGATCTTGTCGGGGGCGGTCGACAGGATGCCCTCGGCCTTGTCGATCTCGCCCAGGGCGATATGGGCGCGCGCAAGGCCCGCCATCGCCGGTGCATTTTCGGGGTCCTCACCGAGAATTCCGGCGAACACCTCGGCGGCATCGACAGCCGCGCCTTCGGCGAGCATCTGCTCGGCGGCGGCCACCGCCTCACCCAGGCCGCCGTCGCCCGACAAACCGGTCAGACGGTCGATGAATTCCCTGATCTGGCTTTGCGGGACCGCGCCCTGAAAGCCGTCCACGGGCTGACCCTGCCAGAAGGCATAGACGGTCGGGATCGACTGGATACGCAACTGCGCGGCGATCTGCTGGTTCTGGTCGACATCGACCTTGACCATCCTGACCTTGCCCTTGGCCGCCTTCACCGCCTCTTCCAGCATCGGGCCCAGCGTCTTGCACGGCCCGCACCAGGTGGCCCAGAAATCGACGATCACCGGCACCTCTTGGCTGGCTTCGATCACGTCGGCCATGAACGTGGCCTCGGTGCTGTCCTTGATCAGATCGTCTGCGGCGGGGGCATTGCCCGCCTGGCCCAGTTCCAGCATCGCTATGGTCCCTTCGTCACGCTTTGGCCCGTATATGGAGGCGCGGCCGCCCGAGGCCAAGGGGGCGGGCGGTTCAGAGGTCGAAGGTGGCGAAGACGGGCACGTGATCGGACGGTTTTTCCCAGCCCCGCGCAGCGCGCAGGATACGGCTGGAATGACCCGCATTCGCGATATCGGGCGTGGCCCAGACATGATCGAGCCGGCGCCCCCTGTCGGCGGCATCCCAATCCCGGGCACGGTAGGACCACCACGAATACAGCAGCCCCTCGGGGATGTCCTTCCGGGTGATATCCACCCATTTGCCCGCGTCCTGCACCGCGCCCAGGTGGTCGACCTCGATGGGCGTATGCGACACCACCTTCAACAACTGCTTGTGCGACCAGACATCATCCTCCCGCGGGGCGATGTTCAGATCGCCCACCAGGATCGACCGTTCGGGCGTTTCCCCTTGGAACCAGTCCCGCATCTCGGTCAGGAAATCCAGCTTGTGGCCGAATTTCACGTTCTCGTCCCGGTCCGGCACATCCCCGCCCGCAGGGACATAGAAATTGTGGATGGTGGTGCCGTCCTCCAGCCGGGCGGCGACGTGGCGGGCATCGCCCCGGCCCACGAAATCGCGGTGGCCCGCGTCTTCCAGCGGGCGCTTCGACAGGATGGCGACCCCGTTATACCCCTTCTCGCCCCGCGCCACCATGTAGCGGTAACCGGCATCCACGAAGGTCTTCAGCGGGATCTTTTCCACCGGGCTTTTGCATTCCTGCAGGCACAACACGTCCGGGCGTTCGGCCTTCAGCATCCTGATCACAAGATCGGCGCGCAGCCGGACCGAGTTGATGTTCCATGTGGCGATGGTGAAGGGCATGGCGGGTCCTTTTCGCGGTTGCCCCGGTTTAGGCAGCAACGCCCGGCAAGGCCAGCCCGGGCCCGAAAAAGAAGGCCCGAACACGAAGGTTCGGGCCAGTCCAACAGGGAGGTAATGGGAAGGTTATGCAGAATCAACCACGGGTTGCGCTTTGATCTACGTCAACTCGGTATACGAGTGCATTCAGGCAACCAGACGGTACCCGCCGCTTTCGGTCACCAGCAGCCGGGCGTTCGAGGGATCGGGCTCGATCTTCTGGCGGAGGCGGTAGATATGGGTTTCCAGCGTGTGGGTTGTGACGCCCGCGTTGTAGCCCCAGACCTCGTGCAGCAGGATGTCGCGCGCCACGATCCCGTCCTGTGCACGGTAGAGGAACTTCAGGATATTGGTTTCCTTCTCGGTCAGCCGGATCTTGCGGTTGTCCTCGGTCTCCAGCAGCTTCATCGCGGGTTTGAACGTATAGGGCCCAAGCTGGAACACGGCGTCTTCCGACTGTTCATGCTGGCGCAGCTGGGCGCGGATGCGGGCCAGAAGCACCGGGAAGCGGAAGGGTTTGGTCACGTAATCATTGGCGCCCGCATCGAGGCCCAGGATCGTGTCGGCATCGCTGTCATGGCCCGTCAGCATCATGATCGGGCATTTCACGCCCTGCTTGCGCATCAGCCGCGCCAGTTCGCGGCCATCGGTATCGGGAAGGCCCACATCGAGGATCACCAGGTCGAACAGACCTTCCTTGGTCTTTTCCATGCCCCCGGCGCCGGTGCCCGCCTCGAACACGTCGAAATCCTCGGTCATCACCAGCTGTTCCGACAATGCCTCGCGCAGGTCGTCATCATCGTCGACCAGAAGGATCTTCTTGAGGTTGGCCATGTCCACATTCTCCTCTGCGGCTTGATGATGAGATGCGGAGCGGCGGGTGCCTTGGCAAGGAACTGAAATCGTTTCTCACACAGGCGTGTCGCCGGACGCGGTATTGTTTCAAATGCGACCGGAACAGGATAGCTAGATCAAGGGCCACAAGGACAGGGCATGACGCTGATCCCCACGGATACGGAACGAGTCGCACGCGCGCGGGCGGACCTCAGGATGGGTCTGCCCGTGGTGATCCGCGACGGCGCGCAGGGCTTGCTGGTCGCCGCCGCTGAAACGGTGGACGCGGCGCGCTTTGCCGCCATCCAGGCGCTCGACGGCCCGCCCGCCATCGCCGCGATCACCGCGTGGCGGGCGCAGACGCTCAAGGCCCGCGCCTATGACGGTGACCTGGCGCGCGTTGTGCTGCCCGGGGGGGCGGGGGTCGGGTGGCTGCGCTGCCTCGCCGACCCGGCACGCGACCTTGCCTCCCCCCTCAAGGGGCCACTGCAGACGCTGCGCGACGGCGACCCGACGGCCCATCGCATGGCGCTGCTGCTGGCGAAATCGGCGCAGCTTCTGCCCACGATCCTCGCCAAGCCCGTCGCCGATGCCGACGATTTGGCCCGCCGCGATGACCTGACCGGGCTGACAACGGCCATGGTGGCCGCCGATATCGCCCGGCACCACCCCCTGTCCCCGGTGGCCGCCGCGCGCCTGCCGATGGAAGCCTCCGAGGCGGGCAAGCTCCACGTCTTCCGGCCCGAGAACGGCGGGATCGAACATTACGCCATCGAGATCGGCCGCCCCGACCGCAGCGCCCCCGTTCTGGCCCGCCTCCATTCCGCCTGTTTCACCGGCGATGTGCTGGGGTCGCTGAAATGCGATTGCGGCCCGCAGCTGCGCACCGCGCTGGCCGAGATGGGGCGCGCCGGGGGCGGTGTCCTGCTCTACCTCAACCAGGAGGGGCGGGGCATCGGCCTGACCAACAAGATGCGCGCCTATTCCCTGCAGGATCAGGGGTTCGACACGGTCGAGGCCAATCACCGCCTCGGCTTCGAGGATGATGAACGCGATTTCCGCATCGGTGCCGACCTGTTGCGCAAGCTGGGCTTTGCCGCCGTGCGGCTGATGACCAACAACCCCCGCAAGGTCACGATGATGGAGGCAGAGGGGATCGGGGTCGCCGAACGGGTCCCCCTGGTCACCGGCACCAACCGCCACAACGCTCATTACCTGACCGTGAAGGCGCAGAAATCGGGGCATCTGCTGTGACCCCCTGGGACATGGTCGTCACGCCAATGGGCCTGCGGTTTCAGGGCCGGGTGTTTCCCTGCACGCTCGGCCGGGGCGGCGTGACGACCGGCAAGCGCGAAAGCGACGGGGCAACGCCCGCCGGGGTGCATCGACTGGTGGGCTGTCTCTACCGTCCGGACCGCCTCTCGCGGCCCTGCGACTGGGCGGTGCCGATCCGCCCTTTCGATCTGTGGTCCGACGATCCGGGGCACGAGGATTACAACCTGATGGTCCGCGCCCCCTACCCGTGGTCGCATGAACGGCTGGCCCGGGCCGACCGGCAATATGACATCGTGCTGATCACCGACTGGAACTGGCCCCGGGCCGAACGGGGCGCAGGATCGGCGATCTTTGTCCATGCCTGGCGCGGGCCGGGGCAACCGACGGCGGGATGCGTGGCGATGGCGGCGGGGGATCTGCGCTGGATCGTGCGGCGCATCCGCCACCGCACGCGGCTGATCGTGCCGGAGGGGCTGGCGCGGATGGCGGGATGACTCCCGCCCTACATCCGCTCGCCAAAGATGGCGGAACCAACGCGGATATGGGTCGCCCCGAAACTGATCGCAGTTTCGAAATCGGCGCTCATCCCCATCGACAACCCGTTGAGCCCGTTGCGTTCGGCGATCTTGGCCAGCAATGCGAAATGCAGGCTCGCCTCCTCCTCCATCGGGGGAATGCACATCAGCCCCCTGACGGGCAGATCCATCCCGCGGGCCTCGGCCACGAAGGCATCGGCCTCGGCCGGCAGCACACCGGCCTTCTGCGGTTCTTCCCCGGTGTTGACCTGGATGAACAGATCGGGGCAGCGCCCGGCCTCCTGCGCCAGATCGGCGAAGCGGCGGGCCAGTTTCGGCCGGTCCAGCGTGTGGATCGCGTCGAACATCCCGAAGGCCTGCCGCGCCTTGTTGCTTTGCAGGGGTCCGATCAGGTGCAGGACGATCCCGTCGAACCGCGCCTGGAACTGCGGCCAGCGTTCCGCCGCCTCCTGCACCCGGTTTTCCCCGAACACCCGGTGCCCGGCCTCCAGCACCGCCTGAACCCGGTCGGCATGCTGCACCTTGCTGACCGCGATCAGCGTCACGTCCTCACGTGCCCGCCCATGGGCAGCGCAGGCGGCATCGATCCGGGCGGTGATGTCAGGCAGGCTCATGCCCAGCACTTAGCCTTCCCCCCGCCCAAAAGAAAAGAGCGGGCACAAGGCCCGCTCTTCCCTAAATGTTTGATCCGGTCGGATCAGAACGACATGGCCAGACCGAAGGAGTAACGGTCCTCGAAACCACCGTTGCCGGTACCGTAGCCCAAGTGCAGGCCAGCGCCGCCACCCAGGTCGTAGGACGCTGCGAGGCCATAGCCTTCGTTGTCCAGACCGACGTCATTGTCGATGTGACCGTAGTTGGCGTGAACCGCGAACGGACCGAATGCGTAACCGAGACCAAGGCCCCAGCTGAACGCGTCGGTGTTTGCGACGTCACCTTCGAACTGGCCGAGACGCAGGGTGGCTTCAAAGCCCGAATCCAGCGCCAGGGCGGCCGAACCGTCGATGGTCGAGCCGTTGTTCACGCCAGCTGCTTCCTGGTAACCCAGGCCAAAGGTGACCGAGCCGGCGGCGAGGCCCAGCGTGTAGCCGAAGCCGATGGCATAGCCAACATTACCGTTGGTCGTATTCGCTGCATTCTGCTCGACCGATGCCGCAAACGTAAAGTCACCGAAGGTGTTGTCGTAACGCAGGATCTGGCCGCTGCCGCTACCGTCGAGATAGGCACCGATGTAGCCCGGATGCTCGGTTTCGCCGTCACCCAGCGAACCCGGCGAACCGGCAGTGTTGGTTTCCTGGTTCACGAAGTCCAGAGCGCCGTCCGTGTCACCCATCGTCAGGTTACCGAAGGCACCCGAGATGAAGACGCGGAAGTCAGGGTTGGTGTTGACGGTGTCAGCCGTGTCACGGCCTGCAACCGCTTCGTCCAGGGCGTCTTCCAGGTCGATGTCGGCGCCGAAGGTCAGGCCGTTATCGGTTTCACCCGAGAAGTTGATGCCCAGATCGAAAGTCTGGTGAAAGCCTTCTTCGATGCCGGCACCGCCGCCAGAGTAACCCATCTCAGCAGCACCATCGAAGGTGATGCCCTGTGCCGACGCGACGCCGGCCGAAGCCACCAGAGCGGTAGTTGCGAAAAGACTATCGCCCGGCAAAACGCGGTAATTGCTACTATCGTCGGCATCCGGCGGGGTCCTCTTGGAGCTGTTAGACGGGTGTTGTTTAATCGGCCGTGTCTGAGAAACCTGTCATCTGCAACGGGGCCGAGGAATGGCGTGGATAGTCTTTGGCGAAGCGCCGGACAGCACATCGTTGAAACGCGAAATTCGGTCGCGGTTCAGGTCCAATTTCAAAATGCAATGGCCGTCGCTTTGACGAAAAACGGGGAGTAAGGGATGTTTGGCTTCAATCAGCTTTTCAGCGGAAACGCGGAAATGGCGCCCTCATTTAACGGCCTCGCAAAAGCGCCAGAAAATCTGGATGCGTTTTTCGATGATCATTATTATCCGCACTGCAAGGCAACAATTAAGACTCATCGACATACCTGGCTTACATATGAAAAACACTTTCGCGGCGGATTGGGGTTTGTGAAATTAAAAGAACTCGACAATCGGATCTTGAACCAGTGGGTTCGGGAACAGATTGGTCTGGGGTTCAAATATTCGACGATCAATAAACACATCTTCCTTGTGAACCGGCTATTGGGCACCGCGCGCAACTGGGGCGTCATCCCGGATATCCAGTTCTACAACCTCAAGCTCAAGAAGCTGCCGACGGGGGATTACCGGCAACGCTTCCTGTCGCAGGACGAGATGCATCGGCTGGTTGCGGAATGTGACAAGGTCAATCATCCCTATCTTGCGTTGTTCGTGCAATTTTTGCTGTTGACAGGCGCGCGAAAGGGCGAGGCGCGCATGGCGCGGTGGCGGGACATCGATTTCCAGAACCGGGTGTGGCGTGTGCCCGTGTCCAAGAACGGCCGGTCGCGGAGGATCATGCTGAGTTCGGGGGCTATTGCCACGCTGGATCGGATCCGTCAAACTTCGGAACAATTGTTCCTCCCTAACGATAAAAATGACTATCTTTTTATAAACCCCAAAACGCGGACCTGCTATCACAGCTTTCATGCCGCGTTCTTCAAGGCCCGTGACGCGGCCGGGTTGAGCGATGTGCGCATCCATGACCTGCGCCACACCTTCGCCAGCGTGCTCATCAACCGGGGTGTGAGTCTCTACGAGGTGCAGGAGCTTCTGGGCCACAGCAACGCCCAGATGACGCAGCGTTATGCCCATCTGCAGCCCAACGAACTGCAGCGGAGGACCGAGATCATGGGTCAGTTGATGTTCGGGATCGGCTGAATCGGCTGATTTCCGCCGATGGGCGGAACGGCGAGAACGTCACTTGGATTTCACGTTGGGCAACCCGGTGCCGACATCCGGATGACCGATTTTCGCGGAGTGATGGTGAGCCCGACAGGATTCGAACCTGTGACCAATTGATTAAAAGTCAACTGCTCTACCAACTGAGCTACGGGCCCACTCAGGGGGTGTGACCTACGCAGTCGGCGCATCTGCGTCAAGGCCAAAACCCGGGCCCAACCCGGCGGGGATTTCCATGTCGCAGCAGCCTCGCTATATGCCCGGGCATGTCTGACATGGCTGTCCATACCGGCCTGCCCTTCATGAAGATGCACGGGCTCGGCAATGATTTCGTCGTCATCGACACGCGGGTTACGGCCTGCGTCGTGGACGCGGCGCTGGCGCGTGCGCTGGCCGACCGGCACCGGGGCGTGGGCTGCGACCAGGTGGCGGTGATCACGGGCGATGCCGAGGCCGACCTGGCGCTGACCTTCTTCAATGCCGATGGGTCCGAAAGTGGGGCCTGCGGCAACGCCACCCGCTGCATCGCGCGCCATGAAATGCTGGCCACGGGTAAGACCGCGCTGACGCTGCGGACGGGGCGGGGCCTGTTGCAGGCGGTGGATGCCGGCGACGGCCTGACCTCGGTCAACATGGGCCAGCCCGTCACCGACCCTGCGGGCATTCCCCTGAAGGGCGCGGTGGACACGCTGCACCTGCCCATCGATGGCGGCCCGGTCGCCACTGGCATGGGCAATCCCCATTGCACCTTCTTCGTCGAGGACGCCGAGGCGGTGGACCTCGCCGCGCTCGGCCCGACATACGAACATCATCCGCTGTTTCCCGAACGCACCAACGTGCAGTTTGCCTCGCTGGCCGGGCCGGACCGTCTGCGCGTCCGGGTCTGGGAACGGGGGGCGGGGGTGACGCTGGCGTCGGGGTCATCCTCCTGCGCGGTCGCGGTGTCAGCGGCGAGGCGCGGGATCACCGGGCGCCGGGTGACGATCCTGCTCGACGGCGGCGAGATCGCGGTCGACTGGCGCGAGGATGGCGTCTGGATGACCGCGCCGACGATGCATGTCTTCTCCGGGGTGCTGACCGCCGAGTTTCTGCGGGGCCTTGCCTGATGGAGCGCCGCGCGCCTGTCTTTCACACCCATGGCTGCCGCCTAAACGCTTATGAAACGGAGGCGATGCGCGATCTGAGCACCGCCGCCGGGCTGGAGGATGCGGTGATCGTCAACACCTGCGCCGTGACCGCCGAGGCGGTGCGCAAGGCGCGTCAGGACATCCGCCGCCTGCGCCGCGCCAACCCGAACGCGCGGGTCATCGTCACCGGCTGCGCGGCCCAGACCGAACCCGAGACGTTCCGCGCCATGCCCGAGGTGGACGCGGTGATCGGCAACCATGCCAAGATGCAACCCGAGACCTGGGCAGGGCTCGCTGCCGATTTCATCGGCACGACCGAGGCCGCGCAGATCGACGATATCATGTCGGTCCGGGAAACCGCCGGGCACCTGATCGACGGGTTCGGCACGCGGTCGCGCGCCTATGTTCAGGTTCAGAACGGCTGCGACCACCGCTGCACCTTCTGCATCATTCCCTTCGGGCGGGGGAATTCGCGGTCGGTTCCGGCGGGCGTGGTCGTGGACCAGATCCGGCGATTGGTGGAACGCGGGTATAACGAGGTGGTGCTGACCGGGGTCGATCTGACCTCCTGGGGGGCGGACCTGCCCGCCGCGCCGCGGCTGGGCGACCTCGTGTTGCGCATCCTGAAACTGGTGCCCGACCTGCCGCGTCTCAGGATTTCGTCCATCGATTCCATCGAGGCAGACCCGGCACTGATGCAGGCCATCGCAGACGAGCCGCGGCTGATGCCGCATCTTCACCTGAGCCTGCAGCATGGTGACGACCTGATCCTGAAGCGGATGAAACGGCGCCACCTGCGCGATGACGCGATCCGGTTCTGCGAGGACGCGCGCAGGCTCAGGCCCGACATGACTTTTGGCGCCGACATCATCGCGGGCTTTCCGACCGAGACCGAAGCACAGTTTGTAAACAGCCTGAAGCTGGTCAGTGAATGCGACCTGACCTGGCTGCATGTCTTCCCCTATTCCCCGCGTCAGGGCACGCCCGCCGCGCGGATGCCGCAGGTGGACGGCGTGGCCATCAAGGACCGGGCGCGGCGCCTGCGCGAGGCCGGGGCGCTGGCCGCCACCCGGCACCTTCAGGCGCAGATCGGGCGGACGCATCGCATCCTGCTGGAAAACCCGGTGATGGGGCGAACAGAGCAGTTTACCGAAGTGCGCTTTGCCGACCCGCAGCCCGAGGGGCAGATCGTAACAGCCCGGATTGCCGGGGCCGGCGACTCGCATCTGACGGTCTGAACGCTGATCCGAAATGGACAAAGCATTGCTGCCTGCCTAGGTTTCCCGTGAAACAGGACCATCCGAGGACTGCCCAATGGCCATCCCGCTTGCCCCCGTCGCCGGTATCGCCCTGCGCTATGGCGCGGTCGCGCTGACCGCCTATGCTGTTGCCCGCGCCCTGCCGCAGGGCCGGTTCGATCAATCCGTCGACGACGCGATGGACGAAACGCCCGAGGGCATCGCCCTGCACCGGGGCGATGAACAGGTGAACGGCGCGGCGCGCTGGCGTCGGGTGCTGCGCGTGGGCGGCGCGACCGGTCCCGGGGTCGAGGTGGATGTGACGGGCCTTGCCCGCATCCGCGTCCGGCGTTTGCGCTGATGCGGCTTCTGTCCTCGCCCGCCTCGCCCTTTGTCCGGAAGGTGCGTGTGCTTCTTCTGGAAACGGGTCAAAACGATGTCGAAGTTGTTGATGTCAAGGCGCACCCGCTGGGCGGCGATGCGTCGCTGAATGCGGCGGCGCCTTTGGGCAAGATCCCGGCGCTGGAACGCGACAGCGGGCCGACACTGTTCGACAGCCGGGTGATCTGCCGGTTCCTCAATGCACGCGCGAAGGCGGGTCTGTATCCCGATGACCGCATCTGGGAGGTCCTGACACTCGAGGCACTGGCCGACGGGATCATGGATGCCGCAGTGATCAGCGTCTACGAGAAACGCGCCCGGCCAGAGCCCCTCTGGCATCAGCCCTGGCTCGATGCGCAATGGGAAAAGGTGACCCGGGGGCTCGATGCGCTGAACCGGCAATGGCTGAGCCATCTGCACGGCCCGCTGACCATCGGCCAGATCGCGACCGGGTGCGCGCTGTCCTATCTGGATTTCCGGCATGCCGACAAACCATGGCGCGACGGGCGCGACGCGCTGGCCGACTGGCATGCCGGGTTCGCGGCGCGACCGTCAATGACGGGAACCGCCCCGGAATGAAAATCGCGGCGGCTGTGCGTGATGCAGACAGGCAGGCCTGCTTCGCCATTCGCCGCGCCGTTTTCATCGAGGAACAGCAGATTCCCGAGGCCGAGGAATGGGACGGCCATGATGCGACCTGCATCCACTTCCTTGCCGTGGCGGACGGCGCCCCTGCAGGGACCGCACGCCTGATTGCGACAGGTGATATCGCCAAGATCGGGCGCGTCGCGGTGATAAAGGCCCATCGCGGCACGGGGCTTGGCCGCCGGATCATGCAGACCGTGCTCGATCACGCCCGCCATGCCGGGTTCGGATCAGCGCAGCTCGACGCGCAGGTGACGGTGCTGGGCTTCTACGAAAGCCTCGGATTTTGCGCCCATGGCCCCGAATTCGACGACGGATCGGGCATTCTTCACCGCCGCATGACGCTTGACCTTGCGGCGGTTGCCGATTCCCGCAACCGGGCCGTTTCCGGGGCCGGATGAACGCTGTGCTTGAAGTTCGGGCCCCGGATTCACCCCTGGGCTGAGCGCCTGCGACATTTCAACCGTCCTGCGGGCGAATGTCGTCTGGACGCCTATCTTCCCGCAAAGTAACCCCTTCGGGATATTGGGTGGGGCTTGCAAAGGCCTGCCCCCGTTTGTTCCAGGCCCCGCTGCCGGGCCCAGATAGCAGGAGCGCGCTGTGGCACATGTGGAAAACGGGTCCGAAACCCGCCGCAATTTTCTCTATATCGCAACGGCCGGTTTTGGCACGGTGACAGCCGGTGCAGCCGTATGGCCGCTGGTCGACCAGATGAACCCCTCGGCCGATGTTCAGGCCGCCAGCCAGATTAGGGTCGATGTCTCGGATGTGCCAGTCGGCACCCAGCTGACCGTTCTGTTCCTGGGCAAGCCGGTCTTCATCCGGCACCGCACCGAGGAAGAGATCGCCGATGCACGGTCGGTCGACGTGGCCGATCTGACCATCGACGCCATGTCGCGGAACGAAAACAACCCCGACACCGACGCCTCGGACGAAAACCGGTCGATGATCGATTTTTCAGGCAACAATACCGGCGAATGGCTGTTGATGGAGGGCGTCTGCACCCATCTGGGCTGTGTTCCGATCGGTGAGGGTGCGGGCGATTTCGGCGGGTGGTTCTGCCCCTGCCACGGGTCGCATTACGACACCTCGGGCCGCATCCGCCGTGGGCCGGCCCCCGAAAACCTTCCTATTCCTTTGGCAGAGTTCGTGGACGAAACCACGATCCTGCTCGGTTAATCACGGATCGAGAGGAAACGCGAAATGTCCGGAATTCCGCACGACCACTACGAGCCGAAGGCGAACTGGGAAAAGGGGCTTGCCAAGCGCCTTCCCATCGTCGGCTTGATCTACGACACCATCATGATCCCCACGCCCAAGAACCTGAACTGGATGTGGATCTGGGGCATCGTGCTGACCTTCTGCCTGGTGATGCAGATCATCACCGGTGTCATCCTGGTGATGCACTACACCCCGCATGTCGATATGGCCTTCGCCAGCGTCGAACACATCATGCGCAACGTGAACGGGGGGTGGGCGATCCGCTACATCCACCAGAATGGCGCATCGCTGTTCTTCGTCGCGGTCTACCTGCACATCTTCCGCGGTCTCTACTACGGGTCCTACAAGGCCCCGCGCGAGATCACGTGGATCATCGGGATGCTGATCTACGTGCTGATGATGGGCACGGCCTTCATGGGCTACGTTCTGCCCTGGGGTCAGATGTCGTTCTGGGGCGCCACCGTGATCACCGGCCTGTTCGGTGCCATCCCCTTCATCGGTGAAGGCATCCAGACCTGGCTTCTGGGCGGACCGGCAGTGGACAACGCCACGCTGAACCGGTTCCTGTCGCTGCATTACCTGCTGCCCTTCGTGATCCTCGGCATGGTGGTCCTGCACATCTGGGCCTTCCATACGACCGGCAACAACAACCCCACCGGGGTCGAGGTGCGCCGGACGTCGAAGAAGGAAGCCGAGGCCGACACCCTGCCCTTCTGGCCCTATTTCGTGATCAAGGACCTGTTCGCGCTGGCCGTGATCCTGGTGGCCTTCTTCGCGATCGTGGGTTTCATGCCGAACTACCTGGGCCACCCCGATAACTATATCGAGGCCAACCCGATGGTGACCCCGGCGCACATCGTGCCCGAATGGTACTTCCTGCCCTTCTACGCGGTTCTGCGGGCCTTCGATTCCGAGGTCTGGATCGTGATCTTCTTCAACTTCATCTCGGGCGGGATCATCGACGCGGCGTTCTTCGGCGTGGTGGCGATGTTCGGTGCGATCGTGGTGATGGCACTGGCCCCCTGGCTCGACACCTCGTCGGTGCGCTCGGGCCGGTATCGCCCGATGTTCAAGTGGTGGTTCTGGCTGTTCATCGTGAACTTCTTCGTGCTGATGTGGGTGGGCGCACGCCCGGCCGAAGGGATCTATCCCTACATCGCGCTGATCGGGTCGGCCTACTGGTTCGCCTACTTCCTGGTCATCCTCCCGCTTCTGGGCGTGATCGAGAAGCCGCTGCCGCAGCCGGAAACGATCGAGGAAGACTTCAACGCACACTACGGCAAAGACGACGGCACGGGCGGGTCCTCCGCCGCTGCGCCGACGCCCGCCGAATGATCGGAAGGACATCGTCGATGTTTGCGAAACTTGCCAAATCCACACTTGTCGCGGCGGCCATGACCGTCGCCGCGGCACCGGCCTTCGCCGCAGGCGGGGCGGGCTATGTCGAGAATTACAACTTCTCCTGGCAGGGCCCGTTCGGCCGGTTCGATCAGAACCAGCTGCAGCGCGGCCTGCAGGTCTACACCGAGGTCTGCGCGGGTTGTCACGGCCTGCAATACGTGCCCCTGCGCACGCTGGCCGATGAAGGTGGCCCCGGCCTGACCGAAGACGAGGTCCGCGCCTATATCGACCAGAACTTCATCGAGGTCTGGGACGATGACCTGCAGGACTGGCGCACGGCCACCCCGAACGACCACTTCCCGGGATCGATGCTGGAAAACGCCCCCGACCTCAGCCTGATGGCCAAGGCGCGGACCGGGTTCAGCGGCCCCTATGGTCTGGGCATCACCCCGCTGTTCAACGGTCTGGGCGGCCCGGAATACATCGCTTCGCTTCTGACCCATTACACCGGGACCGAACGTGAGGAGTTCGGCGCCGTGCTCTACGGCAACGAAACCTTCTCGGGCGGCTACATCGCCATGGCCCCGCCGCTCTGGGACGATGCCGTCGAATACAATGACGGGACCGAGGCGACGGTGGAACAGATGGCGCTGGACGTGTCGGCCTTCCTGATGTGGACGGCGGAGCCGCACCTGATGGCGCGCAAGCAGATGGGCTTTACCGCGATCATCATGCTCGGCATCCTGTCTGTGCTGCTGTATCTGACCAACAAGCAGCTCTGGGCGCCCGTGAAGGCCCGCGCCAAGGGCGAAAGCTCGCCGGCGGAATAAGCCGCAGCCCAAGTTCAGACACCTTGAAACGCGCCCCACGGGGCGCGTTTTGCGTTACAGCCAGGCGGCAAGCGCGGCGGGCGGAGCGGCGCGCAGCCCCGCCATCGGAACGTCCAGAACGATCTGCCCCGCCTCCATCAGCCACAACCGGTCGCACAGCCGTTCCGCATCGCGCAGATCGTGACTGGCCATGATGATCGTCAGGCCCCGCGCCCGCGCCTTGGCATCGACAAGCCCGAGCACCTCGGCCCTGAGCCCCGGATCGAGGGCGGCAAAGGGTTCGTCGAGCAAGGCGATGGGCCTGTCCCTGAGCAACATGCGCGCCACCGCGACGCGGCTTTGCTGCCCGCCTGACAGATCACGCGGGCGGCGGTCCGCCATAGGCCCCAGGCCGATATCGTCCAACACATCGGTCACGGTCTGCCGCTGGGCCTCTGACAGCCGCAGATCCGGGCGCAGGCCAAGCGCCACATTGTCGGACACCGTCAGATGCGGGAACAGGTTGCCATCCTGAAACAGGATCGACACGGGCCGGCGCGCCGGGGGCATCGCTGTCGCATCCTGCCCGGCCAGCCAGACCTCACCGGCATCGGGTGTCAGGAACCCGGCGATCAGCGACAACAACGTGCTTTTCCCGGACCCCGAGGCCCCCAGAAGCGCCACCCGTGTGCCCTTTGCAACCTGCGCGGACACATCCAGCCGGAAACCACCCAGCGTCACCCGGCTTTCCCGCAGATCAATCATGCACGCGCCCACTCCTGTCGAACAGCCAGAAAACCGCCAGCGTCAGCGCCATCAGGAGCAGCGCCGCGCCCTGCGCATCATCGGTGCGATAGGACCCCATCAGGCGATACATCTCCAGCGGCAGGGTGCCCTGTCCCGGGGCCGAGAACAGCGCGATCACCCCCAGGTCTCCCATCGAAAACGCTGCCGCCAGCCCTGCGCCGAAGCCCAGGGGACGCTTCAGGCGCGGCAGGATCGCATGACGCAGCCGCTGCGCAGCGGTCATTCCCAAAGCCTCGGCCAAGGGACCATAGAGCGCCATGGCCGACCGCATCTCGGGCACCAGCGCCCTGAGCAGGAAGGGCAGCGCAACAAGGGCATTGATCGCCCCGGTCACGGGCAGGGCAAGACGCGCGGGATCGGCCAGTGGGAACAGCAGGATGAACGCCCCGGTTCCGATCACCAATGGCGACACGGCGATCCCCAGCGCGCCGATGGCTTCCACGATGCCGCTGGCGGTCCGGCGCGCGATGAACGCCGCAATCGGCAGCGCCAGCGCCAGCGCAAGACAGGCCGAGACCAGTGCAACCGCAACCGACCGGGCCGCTGCCTCCCAGACATGGGGGGGGAGGCCCGGCAAGGGTGCCACTCCCTTGGCCGCCACGGCTGCCAGCGGAAGCAATAGGAAGACGGTGGCCAGCAGCAAAACGACCCCGTCGGCGACCCGCCGGGCCGCGCTATCGCCCGGCCAGGGGTGTGGCGCACGGTCGAGCCCGCCACCGAACCTGGCCAGGCGGACGAAGCGAAACGCCAGTGCCCCGGCGCCCAGACACAGCGCAACCTGCACCAGCCCCAACAGGGCCGCACGGCCAAGGTCGAATTCGAACCGGAACGCCTGATAGATTGCCAGTTCCACTGTCGTGGCACGTGGACCACCGCCAAGGATCAGGGCGACCGCGAAGCTGGTGGTGCAGATCAGGAAGATCAGCAGCAAAAGGCCCGGCAGGGTTTCCCAGAGCAGCGCAGTTTCGATATGGCGCCGCATGTCCGCGGGCCGGAACCCCAGGGATGCGGCCAGCCGGATGCGTTCGCTCGGCACCGCAAGCCAGGCCTGCAGAAGCAGGCGCACCGCCAGCGGCAGGTTCAGAAAGACATGCGCCAGAACCACGCCGGGCAGGCCATAGATATCGATCGGTGCCAGGCCGACAGCGATCAGCCCGTGATTGACCCAGCCATTGCGCCCGAACACGGCCAGAAGACCAAGCACCGCAACGATCACCGGCAGCAGAAAGGGCGCGCCAAGCAGCGTGATCAGCGCGCCGCGCCCGGGAAACCTCCGCCGTGCCAGCGCGCGGGCCACGGGGACCGCCAGCAGGGTGGCGAAGACTGCCGACAGCGCGGCCTGGATCAATGTGAACCGGATGGCCGCCCAGTCGGCGGGACCCAAACCACCCGGCGCCTCGGCCCGGACGGCAACCGCGACCAGCGGGCCGAGCGTTGCGCACAGAACCAGGGCGCAGGCAAAGATGCCCGCGCCCCGAAGCCCGCTTACTGGCTGAGCGCGGATTGCCATGTGGCCAGCGCGGCATCGCGCCGGTCCGCCGCCGCCTCGGGCGACAGAAGCAGCGCCTCGGACGGGACGATCAGGGTGTCGAACCCGTCAGGCAGGGCGCTGGGGGGCAGGGCGGCGGGATACATCCAGTTCGTCGTCGGGATCACCGTCTGAAACGCCTCCGTCAGCATGAAATCGAGGAAGGCGGCAGCCAGGTCGGGCTGGTCACTGCCGGCCAGCATTCCTGCCACCTCGACCTGCATGTAATGGCCCTCGTCAAAGGGGGCTGCCGCGAACCCGTCATCCTCTTCCGCGATCAGGTGGTAGGCGGGTGAGGTGGTGTAGCTCAGCACCATGTCGGCCTCACCTTCGAGGAACAGACCATAGGCTTCGGACCAGCCCGGCGTGACCGTCACGATATTGTCGGCCAGACCGGACCAGATCGCCCCGGCGCCGTCGCCATAAGCCGCATCCACCCACATTAGAAGGCCCAGACCCGGCGTCGAACTGCGCGGGTCCTGAATAACGATACGGGCGTCGCTGGCGGCCAGACTTTCGAAATCGGTCGGTACTGTGGCCATGTCGGTGCGGTGAACGAAGGCGAAATAGCCCCAGTCGAAGGGCAGGAAGGTGTCGTCGGTCCATTCGACCGGCAGGGTCAGGCCCTCCGGGTCCATGCCATGAGGGGCGAAAAGCCCGGTCTGCCGCGCCGCTGCCGTCAGGTTGGTGTCGAGACCCAGTACGACATCGGCAGCGCTGCGCGCGCCCTCCAGCCGGATCCGCGCGAGCAGGGCCGCGCCGTCGCCGGCACCGACGAATTGCAGGTCGCAGCCACAGGTGGCTTCGAACGCGGTCTCGATCTGCGGGCCAGGCCCCCAGTCCGAGACGAAACTGTCATAGGTATAAACTGTCAAAACGGGTGTATCGGCGGTCGCCATGCTGGCCGTTGCGATCAATCCCGTGGCGATGATGGTGTGTTTCACGTCTCACTCCTCCAAAGCGACGGGCGAAGTGAAGCGTCGGGTCTGTG
This sequence comes from Paracoccaceae bacterium, assembly GCA_024742455.1. GTDB lineage: Bacteria > Pseudomonadota > Alphaproteobacteria > Rhodobacterales > Rhodobacteraceae > JANSYL01. Next base: position 144,775 of record JANSYL010000002.1, read on the forward strand.
CCCCTTACCTTCCCTCCGCCGGTCCTAACCGGTTCAGGTTCAACGGGTTCGCTTGCGCATCTCAGACCTTGCGGCCACCCCGAGGTGAGAGTGGACCTAGCCCTGATGGCGCGACGTGACAAGTCCGTTTGCGGTTAGTTTAACGTTAAACCATCTTTATGGAGCCGACCTGCCCTTGGCATCGCGCCCGCGCCTCGGTAACGGACATGCGAAGGACAAACGGACGCCGCCATGAGCTTCAACAGTTTCGGCCATCTCTTCCGCGTCACCACCTGGGGCGAAAGCCACGGGCCCGCTCTGGGCGCGACCGTGGATGGCTGCCCGCCCGGTGTGCCGCTGACCCCGGAGGACATTCAGGTCTGGCTCGACAGGCGCAAGCCGGGTCAGTCGAAATACACCACCCAGCGGCGTGAAGCCGACGAGGTGGAAATCCTGTCGGGCGTCTTCGAGGGCGAAACCACCGGCACGCCGATCCAGCTGATGATCCGCAACACCGATCAGCGGTCCAAGGATTATTCCGAGATCGCCGAGAAATTCCGTCCTGGCCATGCCGATATCACCTACTGGCAGAAATACGGCATCCGCGACTATCGCGGTGGCGGGCGGTCATCGGCCCGGGAAACCGCCGCGCGGGTCGCGGCCGGGGGCGTCGCGCGGGCAGCACTTGCGCAGCTGGCCCCGGGCATGTCGATCACCGGCTACATGGTGCAGATGGGCGACCACCATATCGACCGCGCCCGGTTCGATTGGGACCAGATAGACCAAAACCCGTTCTGGGTGCCCGACGCCCAGGCGGCGGAGGATTGGGCCACCTATCTGGATGGCCTGCGCAAATCCGGCGAAAGCGTCGGCGCCGCGATCGAGATGACGGTGCGTGGTGCGCCCGCCGGTCTGGGGGCGCCGATCTATGCCAAGCTCGACACCGACCTTGCCGCCGCGATGATGAGCATCAATGCCGTCAAGGGCACCGAGATCGGCGATGGCATGGCCGCCGCCGCCCTGACAGGCAGCGCCAATGCCGATGAAATCACCATGGGGCCGGACGGGCCGGTCTATTCCTCGAACCATGCGGGTGGCATTCTGGGCGGCATTTCCACCGGGCAGGACATCGTCGTGCGCTTCGCGGTGAAGCCGACCTCGTCGATCCTGACGCCGCGCGCCACCATCACCAAATCCGGCGAGGAAACCACAATCGTCACCAAGGGGCGGCATGACCCCTGCGTGGGCATCCGCGCCGTCCCGGTGGGTGAGGCGATGGCGGCCTGCGTGATGCTTGACCATGTGCTGCTGCACCGGGGTCAGATCGGGCAGAACCGGGGGCGGATCGGCTAGGCGGTCTCGACCCGCGCGCGCTGGACCATCAGGATGCCGATGGCCACGATGGTCACGCCCGCCACGTCGACCCAGGTCAGCGCCTCGCCGAGGATCACCGCCGCGATGGCGACGCCGAAGAACGGGTTCAGAAAGTGATAGGTCGCGGCCCGTGTCGCCCCGATCCGGCCCACCAGAAGGAACCAGATGAAGGTCGCCAACAGGCCCGGGAACAGCGTGGTATAGGCAAAGGCCGCCACGAAGGCCGGGGACCAGGCCACCGTCCAGCTTTCCAGCAGCACCGCCAGAGGCAAAAGAATCACGGAGCCCACGATCATCTGCAATCCCACGACCATCATCAGGTTGCCCCCGCCCGACGAGGCCGACCGCACCGCCAGCGTCGCCACGGTCAGCGCGACCGCCCCGATCAGGCACAGGATCACGCCGAACAGATCGGCCCCGCCACCCAACCGCTGCGCCATGATCAGGGCCACCCCGGCGAACCCGGCCAAAAGGCCCACGATCCCCGAAACCGGAAGGCGTTCCCGGAATATCCCCCAATTCGCGGCCGCCACCAGCAGCGGCATGGTCGACGCGATGATCGCGGCAAGCGACGCCTCGACCGTCTGCATCGCGACAAAGTTCAGCCCCAGATAGAGCGCGTTCTGGCACAGCCCGAAGATGATTACCGACCGCCATTGCCCCCGGCTGAGGCGCATGGACTGGCCCAGCGCCCAGGCGATCCCGATCCCGATCAGGCCCGACAGGAAGAACCGGATCGACAGCGCGGCCAGAGGCGGGGCCGCCTCGACGATGATGCGGGCCGAGGTGAAAGCCGAAGACCAGATCAGCGCAAAGACAAGGCCCATGGCCAGCGCGCGCACATCCATGGCTTCAGCCCCCGTTCACCGTGAAAAAGCGAAAGGGCCGCGGCCCGTCCGGGCGCGACCCTTTCACGAAATCCGATGGCCGGCAATCAGCCGTTGACGCTGTCCTTCAGCGCCTTCGCGATGGTTACCTTGACCTGCTTGTCGGCCTCTTTCTTGATCTGTGCGCCGGTGGCCGGGTTGCGCACCATGCGCTCGGGCCGCTCGCGGCAATAGACCTTGCCAATCCCCGGCAGCGTCACCGCGCCGCCCTTGGCGACCTCATCCGTCACCACCTCGGTGATCGCGTCCAGCGCGTCGCCGGCGGTTTTCTTGTCAGCGCCCATTTTCTCGGCCAGAGCGGCGACGAGTTGGGTCTTGGTCATCGGTTTGGTTGCCATTGCGTCTCTCTCCTGCTTGCGCGGACGTTTGCGCCCGTTCGCGCGAAAGTAACCGAATGTTGTGTGGGCCTACAACGCTTTGTGTGCGCCAAAGCCTGAAAAACATGGGTTTCGGCGGATTTCGGCACCCTTACAGAAACGCGGTTTCTTCGAAAGACCGAAGTTTCCGGCTGTGCAGCCTTTCCAGCGGCATGTCGCGCAGCCGTTCCATGGCACGAATACCGATCAGCAGATGCCGCGACACCTGCGTGCGATAGAAATCCGACGCCATGCCCGGCAGTTTCAACTCGCCATGCAGCGGCTTGTCGGACACGCACAGAAGCGTCCCGTAAGGCACCCGGAACCGGAACCCGTTGGCCGCGATCGTCGCGCTTTCCATGTCCAGCGCGATCGCCCGGCTCTGGCTCAGCCGCTGCACGGGACCGGAATGGTCGCGAAGTTCCCAGTTGCGGTTGTCGACCGTGGCGACGGTGCCGGTGCGCATGATCCGCTTCAGCTCGAAACCGGACACCTGCGCGACATCGGCCACCGCCTCCTCCAGCGCGATCTGCACCTCGGCCAGCGCCGGGATCGGCACCCAGACCGGCAGGTCATCGTCCAGCACCCTGTCCTCGCGCAGATAGGCATGGGCCAGCACGTAATCGCCCAGCGATTGCGTGTTCCTCAGCCCCGCGCAATGGCCCACCATCAGCCAGGCATGGGGTCGCAGCACGGCGATATGGTCGGTGGCGGTTTTCGCGTTCGAGGGACCCACCCCGATATTGACCAGCGTGATGCCCGCGCCGGCGTCCCGCACCAGGTGATAGCTGGGCATTTGCGGCAGTTTCGCGGGCGGGGTCAGGGCCGCGTCCGGGTCGGTGATGACGTCGTTTCCGGGACCGACCAGCGCGGTATAGCCGCTGTCCGGATCAGCCAGCATCCGCCGGGCGTAATCCACGAATTCATCGACATAGAACTGGTAGTTGGTGAACAGCACGTGGTTCTGGAAATGCTCCGGCAACGTCGCGGTGTAGTGGGCAAGGCGCGCCAGCGAGTAATCGATGCGCTGCGCGGTGAACGGTGCCAGGGCACCCGACCCGTCCTCATGCTTGAAGCCGAACCCGTTGACGATGTCGTCATGGGTGGTCTGCAGGTCCGGCACGTCGAATGCATCGCGCAGCGGGAAGGCCATCGCGCCTTCCTGCGGCACCTGCACATCGGCATCGTTCAGAACGGCGAAATGCACGGGGATCGGTGTCATCGACGGCCCGACCTCGACCGGGACGTCGTGATTGGCGATCAGCAACCCGATCTGCTGGCGCAGGTAATTGGCGAACAGGTCGGGCCGGGTGACGGTGGTGGCATAGGTGCCCGGTTCGGCGACATGGCCGAAGGCAAGGCGGCTGTCGACCTGACCGAAGGTGGTCGTGGTGATGCGGATTTCGGGATAAAAAGCGCGGAACCGCGCGCCGGGCAGGTCACCTGTGGCAAGTTCGGTGAACCGCGCGCGCAGGAAGCCCGTCGCCTCGGCATAAAGCGTTTCGAGATAGGCCACCGCCTCGGCGGCATCGGTAAAGCTGCGCACCTCCTGCCGTGGCGGGGTCTGGATGGGCAAGTGCTTCATCGGCGCCGTCATGGCGTGGGTCCTTCGAAAAGATCGGTCAATTCGAACCGGGTCACGTCCACCAGCCCAAGGTCCGAGATGCGCAGGGCGGGAATGACAACCAGCGCGAGCAGCGAATGCTGCATATAGGCATTGTTGAGGGTGCAACCACAGGCCGCCATCGCATCGACCATGGCCTGCGCGCTGGCCGCCACCTCGGCCGCCGGACGGTCCGACATCAGCCCGGCGATGGGCAGTTCCACCAGCGCCCGTTCCTCCCCGTCCTTCCAGACGGTGACACCGCCACCGACCTCGGCCAGCCGCATCGCGGCCTTCGCCATCATGTCCCGGTCGGTGCCCACCACGATCATGTGGTGGCTGTCATGGGCCACGGTCGAGGCGACGGCGACCCCCGGCAGGTAACCGAAGCTCGAGACAAAGCCGTTCACCACCTGCCCCGTGCCGCGATGCCGTTCGACGAGGGCGATCTGGCACACGCCATCCGCACCTTCGACCAGACCATCCGCCACACGCAAATCAGCGGTCAAAGCCTCGGTCGGGGCCTGGTTTTCCACCACGCCGATCACCTTCGCGCGAACACGGTCAGCCCCCGCAGGCGCGGCAATCTCGAAATCCTTCGCCGACAGGTCGCGCCCGAGGCGGACCGAGGCACGGGTATCGGCGGGCCAGTCGATATGCGGGCACTCGACCAGGCATTCGCCCGCCTCCGCCACTTTGACTCCGCGCCCGTAGACGATCTCCACGGGCAGCGCGGCCAGGTCCGAGGTCACGATCATGTCCGCCCGCCGACCCGGCGCGATGGACCCCAGTTCCCGCTCAAGCCCGAAATGGGTGGCGGTGTTGATCGTGGCCATTTGCAACGCGATCAGCGGGTCACAGCCGCAAGCGATGGCGTGGCGCACCGCGCGGTCCATATGCCCGTCATTGACCAGCGTCCCGGAATGGCAGTCATCTGTGCAGATGATCATGTTGCGGGGGTCGAGCCCGCGCTCGGTGATCGCGGTGATCTGCGCCTCGATATCATACCAGGCCGAGCCCAGCCGGATCATCGACCGCATCCCCTGCCGCATCCGTGCCACAGCGTCGGCCTCGGCCACGCCTTCATGATCGTCCGCCGGGCCACCGGCGGCATAGGCGTGAAAGGCAGGCCCCAGATCGGGCGAGGCATAGTGCCCGCCGACGGTCTTGCCCGCGGCCTGCGTCGCCGCGATCTCGGCCAGCATCTGCTGGCTGCCGTTGATCACGCCGGGAAAGTTCATCATCTCGCCCAGCCCGATGATGCCGGGCCAGCCCATCGCCTCGGCCACATCCTCGGGTCCGATCTCGTATCCCGTCGTCTCCAGCCCCGGCGCCGAGGGCGCACAGGATGGCATCTGGGTGAAGATGTTGACCGGTTGCAGCAAAGCCTCGTCATGCATCAGCCGCACGCCGCGCAGGCCGAAGACATTGGCGATCTCGTGGGGATCGGTGAACATCGTCGTCGTGCCATGCGGGATCACGGCGCGGGCGAATTCGGCGGGGGTCAGCATGCCGGATTCTATATGCATGTGCCCGTCGCAGAGGCCGGGGATCAGGAACCTGCCGCCCAGGTCCGCGACCTCTGTCACCGGCCCGATGCAATGGGACGGATCGGGGCCGACATAGGCAAACCGCCCGTGCCGGATGGCCACGCCCCATCCCTCCAGAACCTCGCGGGTATGCACGTTGACCAGCTTCGCACCGGTCAGCACCAGGTCAGCCGGCGCGCGCCCTGCTGCAGTCGCCACAAGGTCTGTGGCCACGTCCTGCCATGTCGGAAATCTTGAATGGTCCTGCATATCCCAATCTCGCACCGGGCGGGGCGGGCATCAAGCGACAAGTCTATGACGGGGTCAGCGCCACCGCGCGCATCCGTTCATAAATCGGAAGGGCGGCCTCGAGGATGTCCCGGTGGTCCGCTGCGACCCCGGGCAACGCACCTTCCGCCGCGGCGAAACCGGTGGACCGGTGGACGGCGTTATACCAGTGGGCAGCCCAGATACCATCAATTGGCTTCGGTCCAGAGGGCCATGATAACATGTTGTAATCGAAAGGAATGTCGATGGTGTCGCACAGCAGGCGGAGCATGGTTTCGGGCGCGCGGCGGATATCTGCGCTATCGATCACGGGGCCGGGCAGCGCGGCGAAAATCCGTTCCTGCTGGATAAACCCGATATCCTCCAGCGTCACCGCATCGCGTTTCTCGGCATAGCTCGCCAGCACCCGGGCGGGGTGGCGGATCAGGTGGACATTCACGCAGCCCTCCGCCCAGTCCAGCGGCATCCCTTCCACCATGTGATGCGGCATGTGCTTCATGTAGAAGACTGTTTTTCCATCAGGAATCGGCCCTGCGCAGCGCGCCGCCACCACGCCCGCGTCCCGCTCATGCGCGGCCAGGATCGCGTCACGCATCGGGTGATCGGCGCCCGTACGGTCCAGATAGGCGGCATAGAACGGCTCATCCCAGACCGCGCAATCGGACCGCGCCGCGAAGGCATACATCATCGCCGTCGAAAGGTTGCGCGGCCCCGACCACATCGCGATTTTCGTCATCCAACCTCCGGAATCCGGCGTCACACCCCGTGCACAGCCCGTACACACCCCGTGCATACGGACCCAATGCTCACCAGGCCGTGACCTCACGGCCCTGTGGGTTGCCTGTCAAGCGGTCCCGCGCGACGGTGCCCCCGCGAAGCGACAAGGAGGATCGACATGGCCCGCATACCCTGGATCAAAGGGATCAAACCCGCGCTGCTGACGGGCGCGATGATCACGGCCGTCCTTCTGCACGGGGGCAAGGCCCAGGCGCAGGATATCCGGACCACGATCGTGGCGGGCGGATGTTTCTGGTGTGTCGAGGCCGATTTCGAACCCGTCGATGGCGTGGTCGAGGTGGTGTCGGGCTTTGCCGGCGGCACTGTCGCCGATCCGTCCTACCGGCAGGTCCTCTCGGGCGGCACCGGCCATCTTGAGGTTGTCGAGATCACCTATGATGCCGACATCCTGCCCTATGACAGGCTGCTGGACCTGTTCCTGCGTTCCATCGACCCGACCGATGCGGGCGGGCAGTTCTGCGACCGGGGGTCGATGTATGCGACCGCCATTTTCGTTGCGGATGACGCGGAACGCGTCATCGCCGAGGCCGCCGTGGCGCAGGCCGAAGCAGAGCTGGGTCAACCCATCGTCACGCCCATCCGGGACGCCGCCCCGTTCTACGTGGCCGAGGACTATCACCAGGATTACTACCGCAGCGAGGACCTGATCCTGACGCGTTTCGGCCCGCGCACCAAGGCCGCGGCCTATGACCTTTACCGCACGGCCTGCGGACGGGACGCCCGTGTGCGCGAGCTATGGGGCGATGCCGCCCCCTTTGCCGGCGACAGTTAAAGGAACAGGGCGGCGTTGTTCGTGAGGATGATCTGCAGGATATAGATGCCGAGGAACACGATCAGCGGCGCCAGGTCCAGCCCGCCCATCTGAGGCAGGACATTGCGGATCGGCCGGTACACCGGTTCCAGCAGACGGTTCAGCCCGTCCCAGATCTGCGCCACGATCGGCTGGCCGAGGTTCAGGACGCCGAAATTGATCAGCCAGCTCATGATAACATGGGCGATCACGATGAAGAACGCCACGTCGAGCAGCAGCATCAGGATCTGGTAGAGCGAGGTCATCGGCGGTCCCTTCCGGCGTATAGGTCAGCCGGGCACATAGGACCCGATGCGCCCGCGCGCAAGCGTCCGCGCTGACGTCACGGCGCGCTTGACGCGGAACCGGGCGGCGGCATCAGTGCCGGTCATGTATCCCGTTCTGCGCCTGTTCCTGACCCTGCACCACGCGCGGCGTGCCGCCCCGCTCGGGCTGCATGACACCGATGCCTTCGACCTGACCTGCAGGCCGTGGGATGCCGACATGTTCGTGGAAATGAACAATGGCCGGATCCTTACGCTGTATGATCTGGGCCGGTTCCACCTGTCGGTGCGCATCGGCCTTTGGGACCGGCTGAAGGAGAACGACTGGGGCCTCGTGGTGGCGGGCAGTTCCGTGCGCTACCGCCAGCGCATCCGCCCGTTCCAGCGGTTCCGCATGAAGACCCGGTTCCTGGGATGGGATCAGCGGTTCTTTTATCTCGAACAGGGGATGTACCGGGGCGAGACCTGCTGCAACCACGCGCTGCTCAGGACCGGCGTGACGGAAAAGGGCCGGCTCGCGCCGGTCGAGAAGGTGGCGCGGGCGATGGGCGTCAGCCCCGACCCACCGGCCCTGCCCGACTGGGTCCGCGCCTGGGCCGAGGCAGATGCAACACGCCCCTGGCCACCCGGCCTTTAGCCCGGCGAGAATCGTTGCCTTGCCGGGTGACATTGGCAAGGGTGCCGCCATGTCCGTCGCCAGCCCCTCCATCGCCGATCTCGTCCATCGCCGCCGCATATGGGGCTGGTGGGCCTTCGACTGGGCCAGCCAGCCCTTCTTCACGCTGGGCCTGACCTTCATCTTCGGCCCGTATTTCGTGTCGGTTGCCAGCGAACAGTTCCTTGCCTCGGGGCTCGGGGAACAGGCCGCCGATGCCCGGGCGCAAAGCCTGTGGTCGCTTGGGCTGACCATCAGCGGTCTGTTCATCGCCTGCCTTGCCCCGGTGCTGGGCGCAATGGCCGACAATGCCGGGCGGCGGATGCCGTGGATCATCGCATTTTCGCTGTTCTACATCGGCGGTTCGGTGGGGCTGTGGTTCCTTCTGCCCGATGGCAATTTTCTGATCGGGGCGCTGATCGCCTTCGGCATCGGCCTGATCGGTGCGGAATTCGCGACCATCTTCACCAATTCCCTGCTGCCGGACCTGGGCACCGGCGGCGAGATCGGCAAGATCTCGGGGACAGGCTTTGCCATGGGGTATGCGGGCGGCGTCATCGCCCTGTTCATCATGCTGCTGATCTTCGCGGAAACCGAGACCGGCACGACCCTGATCGGTCTGACGCCACCCTTCGGCCTGGACCCGGACCTGCGCGAGGGGACGCGTTTCGTCGGACCCTTCATCGCGATCTGGTTCATGCTGTTCATGATCCCCTTCTTCCTTTGGGTCCGCGAAACGCCGCGCAGGCGCAAGGCGGGCGGCGTGGGGGCCGCGCTGGCCGAGCTGTGGGACACGATCCGGAGCCTGCCGCGCCGGATCAGCCTGGCGGCCTATCTGGGATCGTCGATGTTCTACCGCGACGCGCTGAACGCGCTTTACGGGTTCGGCGGCACCTATGCGGTGCTGGTGCTGAACTGGTCGATCACGCAGGTCGGCATTTTCGGCATCATCGCCGCCATCACCAGCGCGCTGGCCACCTGGATCGGCGGCCGGGTCGATGCGGTCACGGGGCCCAAACCGGTGATCGTTTGCATGATCGCCGTGCTGATCGGGGTCTGTGCCTTCGTGCTCGGGCTGACCCGTGACAGCGTCTGGGGCCTGTCCCTGCCCGCCGGTTCCGGCCTGCCCGACACCGCGTTCTTCATCTGCGGCGCGCTGATCGGCGGGGCGGGCGGCGTGCTGCAATCGGCCTCGCGCACGATGATGGTGCGCCATGCCAGCATCGACAAACCCACCGAGGCCTTCGGGCTATACGCCCTGTCGGGCAAGGCCACCGCGTTTCTGGGCCCGGCGCTGATCGGGTCGACCACGGCCTTGCTCGGCGATGCGCGTCTGGGCATGATCCCCCTGATCGTGTTGTTCGCGATCGGTTTGATCCTGCTGGTCTGGGTGCGCCCGGATGGAGAGGAGGCCCCGGCATGAGACTTGCCCTGACGCTTGCGGCCCTGGCACTTGCCGGATGTGTGCCCGGCACCGCCTATCCCCCGCTCGACACCACCGTGTCGACGCAGGAGGCGCGGCTTCTGTTCGGGGCGGAGCCCGGCCCCGATCCCAGCCCGGCCGAGGCGATCGGGTTCTATTCGAACGGGTGCCTCGCGGGTGCGCAAGAATTGCCGGAAACCGGCCCCACCTGGCAGGCGATGCGGCTCAGCCGGAACCGCAACTGGGGCCATCCTGTCCTGCTGGATTACCTGACCGGGCTGAGCGCCGAGGTCGCCCGGCAGACATCGTGGAACGGGCTTTACATCGGCGATCTGCAGCAGCCGCGGGGCGGCCCGATGCTTACCGGACATGTCAGCCACCAATCGGGCCTCGACGCCGATATCTGGATGCTGCCGCCGGGCAGGCTGGACCTGACGCGCGCCGAACGCGAAAGCCTGTCCTCGATCTCGACCCGGTCCCAAAGGGGTGCGGCGGTGGGCGAGAACTGGACGCCCGAGCATATGGAGGTGATCCGGCTCGCCGCCTCGGACCCGCGTGTTGCGCGGATCTTCGTTTTCACCGGCGCCAAGGTGTGGATGTGCGACAATGCCACCGGTGACCGTGACTGGCTGCGGCGCATCCGGCCCGCGAACGGGCACCATTACCATTTCCATGTCCGGTTGAGCTGCCCGGCGGGCGACCGGAACTGCGTCGATCAGGACCCGCCGCCGCCCGGTGACGGCTGTGACGAGGCGCGCGCCCGGGCCGCGGCGATCCTGAACCCGCCCCCGCCCGACCCCGATTTCGTGCCCGCCCCGCCGCGCGGGCAGCTGACGCTGGGCGATCTGCCCCGGCAATGCGTGAACCTGCTGACCGAGTTCTAGCGCCCCGGTATGTCGGTCCGCCGGCCCGGGTAATCCCACGCGTCGAGCACCGCTATCGCCTGATGGGCGGTTTCGACGAAGCGGAACAGTTCCAGGTCGTCGCGCGCGATGGTGCCCGCATCGGCCAGCGCGTCCCAGTTCACGATCTCGCGCCAGAAGCTTTCTCCGAACAGCAGCACCGGCACCCGCTCCATCCGGCCTGTCTGGATCAGGGTCAGGGTCTCGAACAGCTCATCCAGCGTGCCGAACCCGCCGGGAAACACAGCCACGGCCCTGGCCCGGATCAGGAAATGCATCTTGCGGATGCCGAAGTAATGGAAGTTGAAGCACAGCTCCGGCGTGATGTAGCCGTTCGGCACCTGTTCATGCGGCAGAACGATGTTCAGCCCGATGGAACAGCCGCCCGCATCCGCAGCCCCCCGGTTGCCCGCCTCCATCACGCCCGGCCCGCCGCCGGTGACCACCACATTCTCGGTGCAGCCGGTTTCGACGCTGCGTTCCGTCACCATGCGGGCAAAGGCCCGCGCCTCATCGTAATAGCGCGCCATCTCGCCCAGCCTTGCCGTTTTTGCCTCCTCCGCCGCTTCGGGGCGGGGGATACGGGCGCCCCCGAACAGCACCACGGTCGAAGTGATCCCGCGCGCATCCAGCTCCATCTCGGGTTTCAGCAGTTCCAGCTGCAGCCGCACCGGACGCAGCTCATCCCGGCACAGGAAATCCGGGTCGGCAAATGCCAGCCGGTAGGCCGGGGACCGCGATTGCGGGGTGTCCGCCACATGGCGGGCGGATTCGATGTCCTGATGGGCGTCGCGGAACCGGCTGCGGTCGTCTTTCACGGGCTATCCTCCCTGGCGGTGTCGCCCCGGACCCTAGGCACAAAGCCCGCCCCGGGCCATCGCAATCGACCGGGCGCGTTGCACCGGTGGGCCAGCTTGCCTATAGCCAGCTCAACCAGCACGAGGGGAGCCCCGCACCATGTCCAACGCCGCCCTGGAAACCGCCATCGAAGCCGCGTGGGACGCGCGCGACACCATCACGCCCGAGACGAAGGGCAAGACACGCGACGCCATCGAGGCAACGCTCGAGGCGCTGGACAGCGGGCAATTGCGCGTGGCCGAGCGGCAGGATGACGGCACGTGGCATGTCAACCAATGGGCCAAGAAGGCGGTGCTTCTGGGGTTCCGCCTGAAGGACATGGAAAAACAGTCGGGCGGCCCGCAGGGCGGCGACTGGTGGGACAAGGTCGACAGCAAGTTCGCGGACTGGAAAAAGCGCGATTGGAAACAGGCGGGCTTTCGCGCGGTGCCCAACTGCGTTGTCCGCAAATCCGCCTATATCGCGCCCGGCGTCGTGCTGATGCCGTCCTTCGTGAACCTCGGAGCCTATGTCGACAGCGGCACCATGGTCGATACCTGGGCGACCGTGGGCTCCTGCGCGCAGATCGGCATGAACGTCCACCTGTCGGGCGGTGTCGGCATCGGCGGCGTGCTGGAGCCGATGCAGGCCGGCCCCACGATCATCGAGGATAATTGCTTTATCGGGGCCCGGTCCGAGGTGGTGGAGGGCGTGATCGTCCGCGAGGGCTCGGTCCTGGGGATGGGTGTCTTTATCGGGCAATCGACCAAGATCGTCGACCGCGACACCGGCGACGTGATGTATGGCGAGGTGCCTGCCGGATCGGTCGTGGTTGCAGGGTCGATGCCATCGAAGAACGGCGTCCATCTCTATTGCGCGGTGATCGTGAAACGCGTCGATGAAAAGACGCGGTCGAAAACCTCGATCAACGAATTGCTGCGGGACTGACCCTGCGCCGCCTCGCTTGATTCGGTCGCAAAACCTGTCATCCTGACCAAAAGCGCCGGACCCACCGGCGCGGAGGGTCATCATGAAACAGGCAGTGCTTATCGCGGCCGTTCTTGGCGCGGCGTCCCCGGCCCTTGCGCAGGACGGGGCGGACGGATGGTCGGCGGGCCTGATCGGGGCCTACGGCACCAGCCCCTATATCGGGCAGGATGACGGCGCCGGGATCGCGGCGAGCCTGCAATACCGCGCGGGCCGGTTCACCATCGGCACCGGCGGCCTCAGCTACAGCATCATCGATGATGGCAGCCGCAGGCTGGATGCGCTTTTGCTGCCGCGTTTCACCGCGCTGGATGCGCCCGGTGGCGTGCTGGCGGGCATCGACCGCGACGTGACCGCCGATATCGGGTTGCGCTACGCCGTCACGCAACCCGGCGGCACGGTGCTGGGCGGGACCTTCCGCCAGGAGATCACCGGCGAACATGACGGGCAGGAGATCGACCTGCGCGCCAGCCAGCGCCTGGGCGGCGATGGCCCGCCGATCACCGCCTATGCCGGGGCCACCTGGCGGAGCAGCGGCTTGTCCGAATACCTGTATGGCGTTCTGCCGGGCGAGGCGGCGGTGGGCCGCCCCGCCTACGATCCGGGCGCGACCCTGACGCCCTATCTGGGCCTGTCGGCGGCCTTTCCCCTGAACGACCGCTGGTCGCTGGTCGGCGGTGTCCGGGTCGATATGCTGGGCGATGCCATCACCGACAGCCCCATCGTCGATGACGGCACGGTCTATTCGGCGAATTTCGGCGTGAACCTGCAATTCTGACCGGCACGCGCCGGATCAGCCCCGCCGCAACCGCTCAAGGATCCGCAGGGACGCATAGCCATCGGGTGTCAGACCCTGGCTGGCCTGGTACCGGCGCACGGCCTCCAGCGTGTTCGGCCCGATGATGCCGTCGATGCCCAGCGTGCTGAACCCGGCCCGGGTCAGCCGTTCCTGCAGCTCCACCCGTTCGTCCCGGGTCAGCGCCCGGTCGCCGCGCGGCCAGTCGGCACGGAACGCCCCGCCCCCGGTGATCCGGTCCGAAAGGTGGCCGACCGCAATCACATAGGCATCGGCGGGGTTGTAGCGTTCGATCACGTGGAAATTGTCGAAAATGACGAAGGCCACCCCATCCGCGCCCGCAGGCAGCAGGATCGAGGCGCGGCCATGATCGGGCAGGCGCGCACCGCCGGGCAGGCGCACGCCTTCGCGGTTCCAGTGGTCGATCGAGCGTTTGATGCGTTCGCCAGTCTGGGAATAGTCGAACCCTTCGGGCAGGCGCACCTCCATCCCCCAGGGCTGGCCCGTGGTCCAGCCGAACTCCGACAGGTAATTGGCGGTCGAGGCCAGCGCATCGACCGGGTTGTCCGACCAGATATCGCGCCGACCGTCGCCGTCGCCATCGACCGCGAATTCCAGGTAACTGGTGGGCATGAACTGCGTATGGCCCATCGCTCCGGCCCAGGACCCGGTCATCTGGCGGGGGCCGATATCGCCCGCCTCAAGGATCTGCAGCGCCGCGATCAGCTGGGTTTCGAAGAAATCCTGCCGCCGCCCCTCATGGGCCAGGGTCGCCATCGCGGTGATGATGTCGGTCGAGCCGCGCACCGCGCCATAGGCGCTTTCCAGCCCCCAGACCGCGACCACGACCTCTGCCTCGACGCCGTAGCGGCGTTCGATGGCGCGCAGATCCTCGGCATGGCGGGCCAGCGCGGCAGTCCCGTTGTCGATGCGGTTCTGCGACACCGCGCTGTCGAGGTAATCCCACAAGGCGCGCGAAAACTCGGCCTGGTTCTGGTCGAGCCGGATGATCTCGGCATCCGGGCCGACCCCGGCAAAGGCCGCGTCGAGCGTCGCCTGCGAAATGCCCGCCGCCCGGGCGCGCGCCTCAAACCCGGTGCGCCAGTCGCGGAACCCGACCTCGTCCAGCGCCGCCGCCGCCATGGCGGCGACATCCAGCGCCTCAGGTCCTGTTTCCGTCTCTGCCGTGACCGCGGTCGCCGGGAGGCCCCCGGCGCTGTTGCGGGCGATGGGGCGCATCGACCGGTTCACGGCAAGGGTCGTCACCTCGACCGCACCCGTCATCGTGGCCACCGTCGGCACCGGGGCCGAGGGGCGTTGCTCGGGACGGAGCGAGGCCGAAGGCGGTGTTGCCGCCGCAGGCAGCGCGGCCAAGGCGGTCAGGAGGGCCGCAATGCGGACCGGATTGCACATGATGAAACCGTTTCTTGTGAAGTGCTCGATGGCGGGATGCTACACGATTTTCATATCGCGGGCACGACCTGCGGCAGGCATATGGGCAAGGTGTCGCTGAAACCCAAGGCCCGTCACCGGGCGCGGGCGGTCTTTTTCAGCTTTCGCCGGGGTTTGGCGGGTTTGCCGCGCCCCCGCGGCGCGCCGCCCCGGCGCGATGTGCCGGACCGTTTCGGCGGGCGCTTGCCGTCGATCTCGACCAGTTCCAGCGTCAAACCGCCGGTCACGGGCACCGCTTCGGCCAGCTTCACCACCACCCGGTCGCCGATTCCGATGGTCAGCCCGGTATCGGCCCCCATCAGGGTCTGGCTGTCGGCATCATAGTGGAAATACTCGCGCCCAAGGGCCCGCATCGGCAGCAACCCGTCCGCGCCCGTCTCGTCCAGCTTCACGAAGGCGCCGAACCGGGCCAGGCCGGAAATCCGCCCCTCCATCACGCTGCCCACCCGGTCGCTGAGATAGGCGGCGAGGTAGCGGTCATTGGTGTCGCGTTCGGCCACCATCGACCGGCGTTCGGTATCCGAGATATGCTTGGCGGTGTCGTCCAGGCGTTCGACCTCTTCCGCGCCCAGCCCGTCACGGCCCCAGTCATGCGCGGTGATCAGCGCCCGGTGCACGATCAGGTCGGCATAGCGCCGGATCGGCGAAGTGAAATGGGCATAGGCCCGCAAGGCCAGCCCGAAATGCCCCAGATTGGACGGGCTGTAATAGGCCTGCTGCATCGACCTGAGCGTCGTCAGGTTGATCAGTTCGGCGAAATCCGTGTCGGCGGCCGATTTCAGCAGCCGGTTGAGCTGCCCGGTCTGCAGAACCTGCCCCTTGGCCAGGGGCAGACCGCTGGCCACCGCAGTTTCCCGCAGGGCGTTGATCTTCTCGGGCGACGGTTCCTCATGCACCCGGAACACAAGTTCGGTGCGTTTGGCGATCAGCGTCTCGGCGGCCGAGACATTGGCCAGCACCATGAATTCCTCGATCAGCTTGTGGGCGGCAAGCCGGTCCTTGAAGGCGACCGATGTCACCTCGCCTTCCTCGCTCAGCACGATCCGGCGTTCGGGCAGGTCCAGCTCCAGCGGCTGCCGCCGGGCGCGCGCCTTGAGCAGCGCCCGGTAAGCCGCGAAAAGCGGGTCGATCACGCCCTCCTTCAAGGGGCCGGTCTTGTCCGAAACATCGCCGTCCGCCGCCGCCTGCGCCTCTTCATAAGTCAGCGAGGCCACCGACCGCATCAGCCCCCGCACGAACCTGTGGTCGATCTTGTTGCCCTCGGCATCCACCACCATCCGCACCGCGATGCAGGCCCGCGCGACCGCTTCGTGCAGCGAACACAGATCGCCCGACAGCCGGTCGGGCAGCATCGGCACGACACGATCAGGGAAATAGGTGGAATTGCCGCGTTTCTTCGCCTCGCGGTCCAGCGCCGAGCCCGGGCGCACGTAATGGGCGACATCGGCGATGGCGACCCAGATGACATGGCCGCCAGGGTTCTTCGGGTCGTCATCGGCATGGGCGTAACAGGCATCGTCGCGGTCGCGGGCATCGGCCGGGTCGATGGTGATCAGCGGCAAATCCCGCAGGTCTTCCCGGTTTTCCAGCCTGGCGGGCGTGGCGGCATCGGCCTCGGCGATGGCCGCATCGGGAAAGGCATCGGGGATGCCGTGTTCATGGATCGCGATCAGGCTGACGGCCCTGGGCGCACCGGGATCGCCCAGCCGCGTCACGATCCGCGCGCGCGGCAGGCCCATCCGCCCCTTGGGCCCGGCCTGTTCGGCCTCGACCAGTTCCCCGTCGCGCGCGCCATGGGTGTCGTTCGCGCCCACGGTCCATTCCTTGTCCGACCCTTTCGAGATCGGCACGATCCGCCCGCCCTCGGCCCCCTTGCGGAAGATCCCGAGCGTGCGGCGCGGGTTGGTGCCGATCTTGCGGATCAGGCGCGCGACATATTGATGATCCTCGCCATCGACCTTCTGAAGCCGCGCGAGGATACGGTCGCCTTCGCCCACCGTGGGGTCCGTCGCCCGCGCGCTGAACAGGATGCGCGGCGCGGGGCCTTCGCCCTGCCATTCGAGCGGGCGCGCGAAGAGGTCGCCCAGATCATCGGCGGGCAGCACCTGCAAGACCGACACCGGAGGCAGGCTTTCGGGGTCACGATAGGTCTTGCGGCGTTTTTCGAGGTGCCCCTCGGCCTCCAGTTCCTTCAACAGGCGCTTGAGGTCGATCCGGTCCTGCCCCTTGATGCCGAAGGCCTTGGCGATATCGCGTTTCGAGGTCAGGGAGGGGTTGTCCCCGATCCAGGCGAGCAGTTCGGATTTCGTGGGGAAACGGGCCATGGTGTCGGGCGTATCACGCGGCCCGCCAAGCGTCATCGGGCAAATTCAGGCGGCGAAGTAATCGGTCAGGATACGGGTATAGATGCGTTTCAGGTCGGTGATGTCCTGCAGCCGGACCCGTTCATCGACCTGGTGCATCCGGTGGCCCACAAGGCCGAACTCCACCACCGGGCAATGCGCCCTGACGAACCGGGCGTCCGAGGTGCCGCCGCTGGTCGACAGCACGGGCACACGGCCCGTTTCCGCCGTCACGGCCTGGGCCACCAGGTCCGACAGCGGGCCGGGCGGCGTCAGGAACGCCTCGCCCGACACCTTCACCTCCATCTCGATGCGTGTGCCGGTCTGACCGGCCACCGCGTCGGCCTCGGCCCGCAACCAGTCGGCCAGGGACGCGCCGGTATGGGTGTCGTTGAACCGCAGGTTCGCCGTCATCCTTGTGGAAGCGGGGATGACATTGGTGGCCGGGTTGCCGGTATCGATGGTGGTGATGGCCAGTGTCGAGGGATCGAAATGATCGGTGCCTTCGTCCAGCACATGGGACGACAGCCGATGCGCCAGCATGGCAAGGGCGGGCATCGGGTTCAGCGCCCGGTCCAGATAGGCGGAATGCCCCTGTTTCCCGTGCACGGTGAAAAACGCCGTCATCGAGCCGCGCCGCCCGATCTTGATCATGTCGCCGATTTCGGCCTGCGACGTCGGCTCGCCCACCAGGCAGACATCCATCGCCTCGCCGTGGGCGGCCATCCAATCGAGGAGCGCGATGGTGCCGTCGGTGGCCGGGCCTTCCTCATCCCCGGTGATCGCAAGGATGATCGCACCCTTGGGCGGGGCCGTCTGCACGATGTCGACCGCCGCCGCGACGAAGGCCGCGACACCCGATTTCATGTCGGTCGCGCCGCGCCCGTACATCCAGTCCCCGGTCACCTCCGCCCCGAAGGGCGGATGGGTCCAGGCCGCCTCATCGCCCACCGGAACCACGTCGGTATGGCCGTTGAAGCCAAAACTCCGGGCGGCGCCCTTCGGCCCCCAGCGCGCGAACAGGTTCGGGGTGCCGTTGCGGTCGGCGCGGGTGCAGGCGAACCCGGCCTCCGACAGGATCGCTGCCAGCGCCTCCAGTGCCCCGCCCTCGGCCGGGGTCACGGTCTCGCAGCGCAGCAGGGTTGCGGTCAGCGCGATGGGGTCGGTCATGGGTCTTGATCCTCCGCTTGCCGCCGGGACTAGCCCTGTCGCGCAAATGGCACAATGGTACCGCGCCCGGCGGTAACGTCGCGACGGGGATTCACAGACCCCTCCGCATCGTCTATAGTGCTGCAAAACAAAGAAAAGCCCAGCGTGGCGGCGGTCGAACGACCGTATTGAGGCGAGTTTCAGTTCCGGGTGGTCCAGCCAGTCATGGCAGGGATCGTGCTTGTCCCGTCTCACGTGCGCTGCGGCCAGTTCGAGCGGGACGACACCAATGGCCACCGGCGCCGAATTGCCGATCGACACTACAGCCTCGGCCCTTGAAATGGCCGAGCTGATCTTCGGCGATGCGGTGCTCATCCATGGCGCGACCTATTCGGGCAATGCCCAGGCCTCGGGCATCTACACCAATGGCGACTCCGTCTCGCCCGACGCCACGCCCAGCGACACCGGCGTGATCCTGTCGACGGGCCGGGTGACCGATTTCACGCAATCGGGCGGCGACCCGAACCGCAGCGGCGGCACATCAAGCACCATGAACGGGGTGCGCAACGATGCCGAGCTCAACGCGCTGGCCAATGCGCCGACCTTCGACGGGTCGATCCTCGAGGTCGATTTCACCCCCGACACCGATTTCCTGTCGATCCAGTTCGTCTTCGCCTCGGAGGAATACCCCGAATACTCCAACTCGGCCTTCAACGACATTTTCGGGGTCTGGGTCGGGCCGGACCTGACCCCCGTCACCTCGCCGATCTTCAATGTCAGCCAGGTGAACGCGGTCAACCAGAACACCAACGAGACCCTGTTCATCAACAACACCGGTGACGATTTCAACACCGAGATGGACGGGTTCACCGTCACGCTGTCCATGCTGATCCCGGTCGAGGCCGGGGTGCGCACCAATCTCAAATTCGGCATCGCCGATGTCGGCGACAGCGGCTGGGACAGTTCCGTTCTGATCGCCGCCAACTCGGTGCAGGGCAGCTTTGCCGCCGAAGACGACACCATCACCGTGAACGAACAGCAGGTGTCGGTGCTCGACGTGGTGGCCAATGACGGCGACGGCATCGGGCTGGTCTTCGTCATCCATATCAACGGCCAGCCGATCGCGGAGGAGCAGACCGTCACCCTGTCGTCAGGGCACGAGGTGACCTTGCTGGCCGGCGGCAATCTGCAGATCACGCCGCCCGCCGACCAGATCAACCTGACCGGGCCGGAATCCATCGATTTCTCCTACACCGCGCAGAATGAAGACGGGCTGACCGATACCGCCTTCGTGACGGTGACCGCGATCCCCTGTTTCACCCCGGGCACCCCGATCCGCACGCCCGAGGGCGACCGCCCGGTCGAAACCCTTGCACCCGGCGACCTTGTCGACACCCGCGATGCCGGGCCGCAGCCCCTGCGCTGGATCGGGCGGCGCCGGGTGCCTGCCACCGGCCGGTTCGCCCCCGTCCTGATCGAGGCGGGAACCTTCGGCAACCATGCCCGGCTGGTCGTGTCACCCCAGCACCGTATCCTGCTGACCCACTGGGCGGCGGAGCTTCTGTTCGGCGAGGACGAGGTGCTGGTCGCGGCCAAGGACCTCGTCAACGGCTGCTCGGTGCGCGTGCTGACGGGGGGGCATGTCGACTACATCCACCTGCTGTTCGACCGGCACCAGATCGTCGCCTCGGCCGGGATCTGGACCGAAAGCTTCCTGCCCGGTCCCGCCGCGATGACCGGCCTCGATGCCGCCGTGCGCCACGAGGTTCTGACGCTCTTTCCCGAGATCGACCCCGACACCCATCTCGGCTACGGCCCCTGCGCGCGCCCCGCGCTCAGGGGTTTCGAAGCCCGCGCGATCCTCGGCTGAGCGATGCGGTGGAGCGCGATCTGGCAGGATGGCTGGCCGCTGGTCGCCGCCGCCGCGCCCGAGCACCTGTCGCGGCCCCTGCCGGGCATGACGCTCTGCCTCGAATGCGTGATGCCGCCGCGATCACCCCGGCAGGCGCTGCGGCTGTGGCAGGGGGAGGGGGCCGGGGCCGTCGCGCTCTACCTGACGAGCGAGGGTGCGCTGCGCCTGATCCATGGCGAACTTGATCTGCAGACCGGGGCCGATTTCGCCCGTGCCGGGGAAACGGTGCTTCTGCATTACCGCGCCTGCGCCCGGGGGCGGGACGATTTCGCCCTGTTCCGCAATGCCGACCGGGACATGCAGCAGCGCCTGCGCGCCGCGATCGCGCACCCGATCCGGGCGCAGGATGCGATGCCGCGCGACCCGCGCTTCCTGAGCATCTGCCATGTCGCGGCCATCGCGCCGTTCGGCATCGGATCCCCCGATCTGCCGGGCCTGTCCGGCGACGCGCCGGTCGCCACCCCGGACGGACCGCGCCCGGTCTCAACGCTGACGCCGGGCGATCTGGTGATCACCGAGACCGGCACGCCGCAGCCGCTGCAATGGATCGAGGCCCGTCCGCGCCTGTCGCTCGGGCGGCTTGCGCCGGTGCGGCTCAAGGCGCCCTATTTCGGGCTACGCGCCGACCTGATCGTGACCCCCCAGACGCGCATCCAGCGGACCGGGCCGACCGTCGAATACATCTTCGGCGAAGACGCGGTGCTGGTGCGGGCGCGCGACCTTGTCGGCGGGCCTGCGGCCCTGCATGACCGGCGCGCCCCGGTGCGCCAGGTCTATCACCTGATGCTCGACGACCGCGCCTGCCTCCGGGTGGACCGCTGCACGGTGGAAACCGCGGCACTGGACGATGTCGTCACGGCCGAGGGTCTCGTCCCGCGCGCGGGTCTCGGCCAGACCGACGGGGACCGTCTCATCACGCTCGACCGTGCGGGCGCGCAGGCCCTGGCCAGCGCAACCCTCGCCCGGCGCGCCGCCGGATGACCGCTCAATCGTAAAAGGCGGTGGTCTGAACCACGATCACGGCGTTCTCCGCGCCCGCCCGGTCCATCAGGTCGCGTTCGTCGGGTCCGATCTCGTCCCCCTCGGCCAGCCGCTCCTCCAGCGTGCCATGCCCGGTGACATCGAGCGGCGCGAGGCCGGCCTGTTTCAGGACCGCCACCGTTTCGCGCACCGCCTCGGCCTCGTCGACGCCGCTGGCATAGCACATCAGCGCGGCCCCGGTCGCCGTCTCGGGCAGCCCGTCATCCGGTTTGCGCCCGACCTCCACCACCAGCGTATAAACCGCGCGGACCGGTTTGACCTTCTCCGTCATCCCCCGCCTCAGCGTCGCACGGCCCGGACCACCGCGATCAGCAGGCAGGCCCCCGCCGCCGCGACGATGATCTGCCCGACCAGCCCGGCGGCGGTGGTGCCGAAGACCATCCGCAGGATGCCGTTGCCGATCACCGCGCCCAGAATGCCGACCCCGATATTGATCAGAAGCGTCTGGCGCGTGCCCATGATCCAGCCCGCGATCCAGCCCGCCAGCGCACCGATCAGGATCGAGATAAGGATGCCCATGGATGCCCTCCGCTGTGGTTCGAGGGCCCAGCATGCACCGGAAGCGGGGGCGGGACCAGAGCCTAGCTTTCAGGCGCGGCGGGATGCACGCTGTCCCCGATGGCGATGCGCCCCGGCACCAGCACCCGCGCGCACCACCCGCCATGACCCCGCATCGCGGTATAGCCGCCGGGTCCCAGCGCCGCCTCCATCCGGGAACAGGGCGCACAGGGGCCGGTGATCTCGACCAGCGCGGGGCCGATCATCAGGGACTTGCCCCGGAACGCCCCAAGGTTCAGACCCGCCACCACAAGGTTGCGGCGCAGGGTGTCCGGCGCGACCCGTTCCAGCCCCGCGAGCGCCGCGATCACCGGCAGATGCTCGGCCTGGATCAGGGTCAGCGCCCGCTTGCCAGGTCGGGCATGATCGCCGGTCAGGCCGTCTCCGGCCAGGTCTGCCTCCGCCACCGCCTTCATCCCGGCCAGCCGGGCCGGGCGCAGGCCGATCCAGGTGATCTGCCCGGGCCGGGCATAGCGCGCGGTGAGGCTGGCGAGGGTCTCCATCGGGCTGAGCATAGCACGGGCGGACTCGACTCCCATACCGACCCGGCATAGGTATGGAACATAACAGGAACATCTGCTGCTGCCGCATCCATGTCCGCTCCGCCCGATCCGTCCGACCTGCCAAACCTGTCCGGCAATCGCCGGGTGTTGTCGCTGTGGTTCCCGCGGCTGGCCGCCGAATGGCTGATACGCGACGCGCCGATCCTGGCCGATCACCCGCTGGCCGTGGTGGGCGAGGTCGGCAACCTGCGCCAGATCACCAGCCTGACCCGGGCCGCCAGCCGCGCGGGGCTGGCCCGGGGCCAGGCCCTGGCCGAGGCGGTGACGATCTGCCCCGACCTGGTGACGCGCCCCGCCGATCCCCTGCGCGAGGCCGAGTTCCTGTCGGCACTGCGCCGATGGGCGGGCAAGTTCAGCCCCTGGGTAGCCGAGGAAGGGGCCGAGGCGCTGATGATCGACCTCACCGGATGCGCGCATCTGTTCGGGGGTGAAGACCGGCTTTTCGAACAGGTGCATCAGGATTGCGCCGATCTTGGCCTGAGCGTGGCGGCGGGCATCGCCGATACGGCGGGCGCGGCCTGGGGGCTGGCGCGGTTCGCGGGCGGCGGCGGGCTGGCCCGGGCACGCAGCGGCGATGCCATCGACCAGGAGGCGCGGGCCACCCGGTCGCGCGCGCAGAAACGCCATTGGGTCAGGGGCGGCCCGGCGCCCGAGGCGGGCGTCACAGGCGAAGCGATCGCGCGGATCGCGCCGCCCGGGCGCACACGGCAGGCGCTGACGCCCCTGCCCATCGCCGCGCTGCGCCTGCCGCCCGATATCGTGACGGGGCTGGCGCGGCTGGGGCTCAGGCGGATCGGCGATCTTTGGGGGATGCCGCGGGCCGGGCTGACCCGGCGGTTCGGGCAGGAGCTGGTGCTGCGGCTGGATCAGGCGCTGGGCGTCACGCCGGAACCCATCGCCCCGGCCCGCGCGCCGCTGCATTTCGCGGTGCGGCTGAACCTGCCCGACCCCATCGGGCTGGAGGAGGACATCCTCGCGGCGCTGGACCGCCTGCTGCCAGTGCTCTGCGACAAGCTGCGCGCGCAGGGCCGCGGCGCGCGGCAGGTCCGGCTGGAACTGACCCGGGCCGAAGGCGGGGTGGACCGCATCACCGTGGGCCTTGCCCGCCCCGCCGACCGGCCCGACACGATCCGCCCGCTCCTGGCGCTGAAACTCGACGGGCTGGAGGCCGGGTTCGGCTTCGACCGGGTGCGGGTCATCGCCCCCGTGACCGAACCCCTGCATGCCCGGACCCACAAGGGCGGGTGGGCCGTCAGCGACGCGGCCGAGGCGCGCCTGCGCGACAAGGCGGGTCACGGCCTGGAGGACCTGATCGCGCGGATCGGCGCGCGGGTCGGGCTGGACAACATCACCCGCGAACGACCCGCCGACAGCCATATCCCCGAGAAAACCAGCACCACCCTGGCCGCCGCCTGGTCCGGGCCCGCCACCGACTGGCCCGAAACGCCGCGCCCCCGTCCCCTGACCCTGTTCCGGCCCGAACCCGTGCGCGCGCCCGACGGCCCCGTTCCGCCCGCCACGTTCCGCTGGCGCGGACGGGACTTCGAAACGCACAGCGCGTCCGGCCCCGAACGGATTGCCCCGGAATGGTGGCTGGATGATCCGAACTGGCGCTCCGGCGTGCGGGATTACTGGCGAATCACCACCACGGGCGGGCACCGGCTGTGGCTGTTCTATGCCCATGGCGGGGCGATATCAGGCGGCTGGTTTTGCCAGGGCGATTTCTGTTAACCACCTTTAAAGGCCTACTGTTTTCCATTCCTCGACAAATCGCGCCGAAGCCTGCGCACTGTTTCGCAGATAATCGGCGTTAACCACCATTGCCGCTTTCTCGCCCCATTAACACTTTGCTAACCTGTGCTGCGCCGCACACATTTTCGGGCGGCCGCCCCCACCGGGCGGCCAGGTAAACCGGGGTCCAACAACCCGGGCCGAGCAGTCCCCCCAACCTGTGCGCGGCAACGACCGGCCGCCTTGCGCCGCTGACCGACACTGGGGACGACACATATGTTCACGATCATTCCGCTGCTGCTTGCAGGTATCGCGCTTACCTTCCTGTTGGACGATGACGGGGACGAGGCAACCGAGGACACCGGGAGCAGCGGCGGCGGCTCGGGCGGCGCGCAGAACCTCACCGCCGAGGCCGACAGCTTCGACCTCGCCGATGCCACCGAAGGAACCGTGAACGCGCTCGGCGGCGATGACGTCATCACCTCCACGGCCCCCAGCAACCTGCTGTTGCGGCTGGGCACGGGCGATGACGCGGCCAGTTTCCTCGATGGCGACAACACGGTCGAGGCCGGGGATGGCAACGACACCATCCTGGCCGAGGGCGGCCTGCTGGCCGCGCTGCTCGGATCGGGCAATGACCAGCTGACCGCCACCAATGCCACTGTCGATGTGCAGGCCTCCACCGGGGATGACACGGTCACCGGCGGCATCGGCGACGACAATATCGGCGGCGGCTTCGGCGATGACAGCCTGGTGGGCGGCGAAGGCGATGACCGCCTTGCCGGAGGCGCCGGGGCGGACACCGTCGAAGGCGAAGCGGGCGACGACACATTGGCCGGCGGCAACGGGGACGATCTCATGCTCGGCGGCGCGGGCGCGGATTCGATCACCGGCGGCATCGGCGCCGACACGATGTCGGGGGACCTGGGCAACGACACCATCCGTGGCAGCGCGGGCGATGACGTGGCCGATGGCGGCGACGGGGACGACACCCTGTTCGGCAATACCGGCAATGACAGCCTGAGCGGCAATACCGGCGACGACTCGATCTCCGGCGGGCTCGGCAATGACACGATGGAGGGCGATGCCGGCGATGACACGATCCGCGGCGGCGATGGCCGCGATGTGGCCACCGGCGGCGAGGGAAATGACGTCATCTTCGGCAACAACGGCGCCGACAGCCTGAACGGCAATGCAGGCGACGATTCGATCACCGGCGGCGGCGGCGGCGACACCGTCATCGGCGGCGACGGCAGCGACACGCTGTCGGGCTTTGCCGGAAACGACCTGATCAACGGCGTCGAGGCGACCAGCGCGGCGCCGGGTTCCGACCTGATCAGCGGCGGGTTCGGCGACGATACCCTGCAATTCGACACCGGCGACACGGTCACCGGCGGTGACGGCACCGACACGTTCCAGCTGTTCTTCGATACCGGTGCCGCGAACGGCCCCGCGACAATCCAGGATTTCGATGTCGCGACCGAGGAACTGGTGATCGAGATCACCCAGCTGACCGGCGAACCCCCGCTGCCCATCACCACGCAGGACAGTGCCGCCGGGCTGGAGGTGCTGGTCGACGGGACGGTCTATGCGGTGCTGGCCGGGGTGACCACCGGCACGCCGGTCACGGTCTCCGCCAACGTCACCTTCATCTGATCCGCGCGGGGCCGCCGGTTACACGGCGGCCTTGCGCATCTCGTCCAGGTAGATGTCGCGCAGGCGGGTGGCGACGGGGCCGGGTTTGCCCGTGCCGATGGCGCTGCCATCGATCTCGACCACCGGCATCACGAAGCTGGAAGCCGAGGTAATGAACGCCTCGTCGGCATCCCGCGCCTCGTCTGCCGTGAATGCCCGTTCCTCGACCTTCATCTGCGCCTCGCGCGCGAAACGCAGGACGGCCGCCCGGGTGATCCCGTGCAGGATCTCGGTGCCGAGGTGGCGGGTGATGATCGTGCCATCCTTGACGATATAGGCGTTGTTCGACGTGCCTTCGGTGACGAACCCGTCCTCGATCATCCAGGCATCATCGGCGCCCGCCTTCTTGGCCATCATCTTGCCCATCGACGGGTAGAGCAGCTGCACCGTCTTGATGTCGCGCCGTCCCCAGCGCTGATCTTCGATGGTGATCACCTTGATCCCCGCCTTCGCCGCCGGGCTGTCGGCCAGCCCCGGCTTGGCCTGGGTGAACAGGACGATTGTGGGTGCGGCATCTTCGGGATAGGCGAAATCGCGGTCGGCGGCGCCGCGTGTGATCTGCAGGTAGATCAGCCCTTCCTCGATGCCGTTGCGCGCCACCAGTTCGCGGTGAATCTCCAGCAGTTCCGACTCGGTCGTGGGGTTCGTCATCTCCAGCTCACCCAGCGACCGTTCCAGCCGCTTCGCATGCCCGGCGAAATCCACCAGCTTGCCGTCCAGCACGCTGGTCACCTCATACACGCCGTCCGCGAACAGGAACCCCCGGTCGAAGATCGACACCGTCGCCTCGGTCTCGGGCAGGTATTCTCCGTTCACATAGACGGTGCGGGTCATGCGGGTCTCTCCCTTGGCGGTGTTTCGAGTGGTCTAGGACGGCGCCAGAATGCGTTCAATGGCCCATTCGACGCGGCGCGCATCATAGGAATGGCCGCCCTGAAACAGGCACAGCGCCAATTCCCCGGGCGGTCCCGTCCGGACCGTGCAGCCGGTGCCATGGGGAAAGGGCACGGGCTGCGCCGCGCCGAACCCGCCATGCGCACCATAGATTTCGATCGCGACGGCCACGTCACCCTGCCAAGTCGGCCCGATCGGGCGACCAGCCAGCGGCACCGTCGGGTCCTCATCGCCGTGGATATGGATCACCGGGGCGGGCGCGGCCGGGCAGGTTTCGGGCACCGGCGCCCAGAAGGTGCCGGCATAGGGCACGAACCCCGCGAAGACGTCGCCCATGCCACAGGCCAGCGTCCAGGTCATCATCCCGCCTGCCGAAAACCCGGTGGCAATCAACCGGTCGGGATCGAGGTCGATCCGGTCACCAAGGTCCGCGATGACGGCGCGGACATACTCGTATTCCCGCGCCTCCGCTTGTCCGGGCTCGCGCGGACGGTGGGCGAGGTTCCAGTCATCCGCCCCGGCATCCAGCGCGACAAAGGCCATGCCCAACCGGTCGGCCACCCCGCGCAGCCCGGCATTGCGGATCGAACCGGCCGCCGCGCCGCGATAACCATGGGCGTGCAGGATCGCGCCCATCGGTCCGTCGCTTTCGGGCAGATACAGGCGATAGGTCCGTTCGCCCGCGACCACGCAATCACTTTCCGGCCCGCAGGCCATGGCCGGGCCGGCCGCCAGAACGGCCAGCAGAAACGCTATGGCACGCATGAATATCCCTCCGGTCAGCACCTGCGGCAAGCATGGCACAGACGCCGCGCCCGCGCGCAGAACATTCGCGTGAGATCCCCGAGACCCGTCATCCGGACCGCCGCCGCCGCCGCCGCCGCCGCCGCCGCCGCCGCCGCCGCCGCCGCCGCCGCCGCCGCCGCCGCCGCCGATGGCCGTGTCGGCGGGGCCGCATCTGTCAACTGCTCGCAATCGAAGATCACGGCATGCATCCGTGCCTAGCCCCACAAGGCCATCGGCGGCGGGTGCAGCACCGACCCCTCGAACACCATTGCCGGGTCGCGGTCGGTCGCCAGCAGCAGCGGCCCGTCCAGATCGACGATATCGGCCCCCTGCGCCACCAGATGCGCGGGCGCCATGGCCAGCGACGATCCCACCATGCAGCCAACCATCACCGCATAGCCCCCGGCCCGGGCCGCATCACGCAGCGCCAGCGCCTCGGTCAGACCGCCGGTCTTGTCCAGCTTGATGTTGACCATTTCATACTTTCCCCGCAGCCCGGGCAGGCTGGCGCGGTCATGGCAGGCCTCGTCGGCGCAGACCGGCAGGGGGCGGTCGATCTCGGCCAGCATTCCATCGGCATCGGCGGGCAGGGGCTGTTCCACCATCTCGACACCCAGCCGCACCAGATGCGGCGCAAGCTCGGCATAGACCTCGGCCGTCCAGCCCTCGTTGGCATCCACGATGATCCGCGCCCCGGGGGCGCCCGCGCGCACCGCCTCCAGCCGGGGCATGTCGTCGGGGGTGCCCAGCTTGATTTTCAGAAGCGGGCGATCCTTGTGCCGGGCCGCCGCCGCCTGCATCGCCTCGGGCGCATCCAGCGACAGGGTATAGGCGCTGAGGACCGGGCCGGGCGCGGGCAGACCGGCCAGCCGATACACCGGCGTGCCCGACTGTTTCGCGTGCCAGTCCCAGAGCGCGCAATCGACGGCGTTCCGCGCCGCCCCGGGCGGCAAGGCGTCCTGCAGATCGCGCCTTGTGATGTCCCCCGGCAGCGCCGCGATCTCTGTCACCACGCTGTCGACGGTTTCGCCATAGCGCGCATAGGGGACGCATTCGCCCTGTCCGGTCACCCCGTCGCGCATCACCCGCACGGTCACCACCTGCGCCTCGGTCCGGGACCCCCGCGCGATGGTGAAGGTCTGCGCCAGCGGGAAAGCGTCGCGCGTGACCGCGATCATGATGCCAGCAGCGCGTCGACCAGCCGCCCGGCGCCATAGCGGAACGGGTCCACCGCGGGCAGGCCCATCCGGCCTTCGACCTCGGCCAGATAGGCCGGCGCCTCATCCTCGCCCATATTGGCCGTGTTCACGGAAATGCCGACCACCCGGCAGGCGGGATTGGCGACACGGGCCAGATGCAAGGCGGTATCGCGCAGATCCTCGAGGCTCGGCAGGGCGTAATCTGGCAGGCCGCGCATATGAGGGCGCGTCGGTTCATGGCACAGGATCATCGCGTCGGGCTGACCGCCATGGATCAGCGCCATTGTCACCCCGGAATAGGATACGTGGAACAGGCTGCCCTGCCCCTCGATATGGTCCCAATGGTCGGGGTCGTTGTCGGGGGTCAGCCATTCCACCGCGCCGGCCATGAAATCGGCGATCACCGCATCCAGAGGCACACCCGAACCGGTGATCAGGATGCCGGTCTGCCCGGTGGCCCGGAAGCTCGACTTCAGGCTCCGCGCCTTCATTTCGCGGTCCATCGCCAGCGCGGTATACATCTTGCCGACCGAGCAATCCGTCCCGACCGCCAGACAGCGCTTGCCGGTCCGTTTTTTGCCATTGGCGATCGGATAGTCGACATCGGGCACCCGCACGTCATGCAGGCTGCGGCCGGTGGCCTCGGCCACCGCGACCAGGTCCGGTTCATCGCGGAGCAGGTTGTGCAGGCCCGAGGCCAGGTCGAACCCCTCCTCCAGCGCACCGACAAGCACCTTCTTCCAGCTCTGCGAGATCACCCCACCGCGATTGGCCACGCCGATCACCAGCGTCTTCGCCCCGGCGGCGCGGGCCTCGGCCAGGTCCATGTCCGGCAGGCCCAGATCGGCCTTGCAGCCCGGCAGGCGGAACTGGCCCACGGCATTGTCGGGCCGCCAGTCCCGGATGCCCTGCGCGACCTTGGCGGCCAGCGGGTCCGGCGCATCGCCGAGAAACAGCAGATAGGGTTTCTGGATCATGGAAGCGGCCCTCGCGTGAACATGTGCCGCATCAGCATAACGCCCCGGCCAGCCGAGGGAACCGTCCGCAAACGACCAGCCGGTCAGTCCGGCGGCGGCAAAAGGACCGGCGCTGCGACCTCATCGGCGAAATCGCGCGGCGGGGTGCTGGAGGTGGCGGTGTTGCGCTTGAATTCATACCGCATCAGGTCGCCATCACGTTCCGAGGCCACGATCAGCGCCTGATACAGATGCCGCGCGCCTTCATGGATGTCGATCAGACCGCGCAGGTTGGGGGCATCCTCGAAAGCCACCGCGAACCCGTCCTCGGACATTTCCAGGATGGGTACGGCTTCATCGCCCACATGCACGACCCGCTTCGCCTTGCGGCGCCGGGTCTGGCGCAGGGATGCAGCCAGTTCCTGCTGCACGGCATCCGGCAGAAAACCTGTCATCGGAACCTCCCATTCCTCAACTGTGGATAAGGCAGGCGGAACCGGCCCCGGGTCAACCGTGATTTAGGTCGCGATCGGGAAACGTCGCGTCCCCGCCACAGGGGAAGCGCAGGGGGAATTGCCTGTCGGCGGAAAACCACGCAAGATCACGCGCTGTCGGGGCCCTGTCCGGACAGCGATCCACCCCTGATCCACCACCGATCCATGCAAAGCGCTTCCGACGACCGACCCGGTCATCCGTTCCTGGCCTTCCTCAACACCGTGCGCGATGACGGCAAGACGCGGCGGCTGAACAGTTTCGCCACCCCCGAGGACCTGATCGTCCAGCTGGACCGGGCGGGCCTGTGGATCGGCGTACCACCCCCGAACCGGGGACAGCTGGACCAGGCGCTCATGCTGCGCGAAACCGCCTATGCCACGCTGTCGGCGATGGCTGCCGGGCGCAGGCCCGGGCGCGAAGATGCACTGGACATGGAAACCGCGATCAAGGCGGTGCTGGCCGATAGCCAGTTCCGCTTTTCGAAAGCCGGGCTCGATATCGCGCCGGGGCCGCTGGCGGGGCTCCATGACGTTCTGGTGCTGTCGCTCATCGACCTTTTGCGCAGCCCCGCGATCGGGCGGCTCAGGGAATGCCGCCGCTGCACGCATCTGTTCCTCGATCACGGGCGCGGCCCCGGGCGCCACTGGTGTTCCATGGCGCGCTGCGGCAACCGCGCCAAATCCGAAAGCTTTCGCCGCAGGCAGAAGGCCGCACCGGGCTGACCCCGTTTTGTGCGCCGGTGCCGGGGTGGCCCTGCACGGGCCACGGTGTCGCCGGAGGGTCAAATGCACTACCTTGCCCCCTGACGCCAAGGAAAGGACGCCCCGATGGGAATGCTGATCGACGGAACATGGACAGGAGACAGCCTTGCGGCTGACCTTGAAAAGGGCGGCGGCAAGGGCGCGTTCGAGCGCAAGGCGTCGGTATTCCGCAACTGGGTGACCGTCGATGGCAGCCCCGGGCCAACCGGCACAGGTGGCTTCAAGGCCGAGGCGGGGCGCTATCATCTCTATGTCAGCCATGCCTGCCCCTGGGCCAACCGGGCGATGATCTTCCGCGCGCTCAAGGGCCTCAACGACATGATCGATGTCTCGGTCGTGCATCCCGACATGCTGAATGATGGCTGGACCTTTGCCACCGATTTCGACGGCGCCACGGGCGACCGGCAATTCGGCCTGCCCTTCCTGCGCGACATCTATGTGAAATCCGACCCGAACGTGACCACCCGTGCGACGGTGCCGATCCTGTGGGACAGGGAAACCGGCACGATCGTGTCGAACGAATCCTCCGAGATCATCCGGATGTTCAATTCAGCCTTCAACGGGCTGACCGGCAACAGCGATGACTACTACCCCGACGCCCTGCGCCCGGAAATCGACGCCATCAACGACCGCGTCTATGACACGCTGAACAACGGCGTCTACAAGTCCGGCTTCGCGCGGACACAAGAAGCCTATGACGCCGCGGTCGGCCCGCTGTTTGATACGCTCGACTGGCTCGAGGGCATCCTTGCCGGGAACCGTTACCTCACCGGCCCCCGCGTGACCGAGGCCGATTGGCGCCTGTTCCCGACGCTCGCCCGCTTCGACCTGGTCTATCACCTGCATTTCAAATGCAACCGGAAGCGGATCATCGACTATCCGAACCTCTGGGCCTACACGCGCGAGCTTTACCAATGGCCGGGTGTCGCCGACACGATCCATTTCGACCATATCGTGCGCCACTACCATTACAGCCACGACAGCATAAACCCGTACCGGATCATCCCCACCAACCCGGTGATCGACTGGCTTGAACCGCATGGGCGGCAGGCGTTGCGGGCCGCCTGAAAATGGGCTTTTACCGGGCCATGACCGGCCCGGTATCCCTTTTGCGCGACCATGGCGGCGGCGTTGACGCTGCGGTCCGCCGGTTCGGCGGTGCGCGGGCCGACTGGCTGGACCTGTCGACCGGTATCAACCCGGTGCCCTACCCGGTGGGAGATCTGGCCGACGGGGCCTGGACGGCCCTGCCCGATACCGGCGCGATGGACGACCTGATCGGGGCGGCCCGCAGGTTCTGGTCGGTGCCCGACGGGGCCTGCGTGATTGCGGCACCCGGAGCCTCGGCGATCATCGCGCAGATGCCCGACATGGCGGACGGGGCGGCTTTCATTCCCGGCCCCACCTATAACGAACATGCCGCAGCCTTTACCGCCCGGGGACGGCCACTTGCCGATGACCCCGGCGCCCCGGTCCATGTCCATGTCCATCCCAACAATCCCGATGGGCGTCTGTGGGATGGCAGCCGGGGCCATGCCTTGACGGTGATCGACGAAAGCTTCTGCGACACCTGCCCCGATCTCAGCCAGGTCGGCCTGACCCGTGACCCCGGCCTCGTGGTCCTGAAAAGCTTTGGCAAGTTCTGGGGGCTGGCCGGGCTGCGGCTTGGCTTCGCCATCGGCCATCCCGATACGCTGGCGCCGCCCGGACGCGCGGGCCTGTCGGACCGGCTTGGCCCCTGGGCGGTGTCCGGGCCTGCGCTGGCCATCGGCGCGCGGGCCTTGCGCGATGGCGACTGGGCTGCACGCAGCCGGGCGCGTCTCGACCGCGATGCCGCGCGGCTCGACCGTCTCCTTACCGCCAAAGGGGCCATGATCACAGGCGGCACCAGCCTGTTCCGCACCTATGCCGTCGAGGATGCCGCAGCCTGGCAGGCACGGCTGGCGCGCGCCCATATCTGGACCCGCATCTTTCCCTATTCACGCAGCTGGCTGCGCCTCGGGCTTCCGGGCAGCGAGGCCGGTTGGGCGCGACTGGAGGCGGCCCTGTGATCCTTGATGTCATCCTCTTCCACGCGCCGCTGTTGCTGGCCGCGCTGATCCTCGACGCGATCTTCGGCGAACCCCGCGCGATCTGGTCGCGCGTGCCGCATCCCGCCGTGCTGATGGGGCGGCTGGTCGACTGGGCCGACGACCGGTTCAATATCGGCGAACACCCAAAGGCCACCGGCGTTGCCGTCATCCTCGGCCTGTCGGTCCTGGCCATCGGGATCGGCGTCATCCTGGCGCTGATTCCGCTGGGCTGGCTGTGGCAGATCCTCGTCGCCGCGATCCTTCTGGCCCAGCGCAGCCTGTCGGATCACGTGCTTGCCGTCGCCGATGCGCTGCGCGGATCGACCGAACAGGGGCGCCAGATGGTGGCGATGATCGTCGGCCGCGACACCGCCGCGATGGACGCGGCCGATATCAGCCGCGCGGCCATCGAAAGCGCGGCCGAAAACATGTCGGACGGGGTGGTGGCGCCCGCCTTCTGGTTCCTGATCGCGGGACTGCCCGGCCTGATCTTCTTCAAGATGATCAACACCGCCGACAGCATGATCGGCCACCGCACCCCCCGGCATGAGGAATTCGGCTGGGCCGCCGCCCGGCTCGATGACCTGCTGAACTGGCTGCCCGCGCGCCTGACGGCGGTGCTGATCGCATCCACCCATCGCGGCACGCGGGCCTGGGCGGTGATCCGCGCCGATGCGCGCAAGCACCGCTCGCCCAATGCCGGCTGGCCCGAGGCGGCGATGGCGGGCGTGCTGGATGTCGCCCTGTCCGGGCCGCGCAGCTATGACGGCACCGTCCGGGACTACCCGTTCGTCAATGCCCGGGGCGCGCGCAGCCCGGCCGCCATCGACATCGAGGCCGCGGCCGAGGTCCTGTGGCGCGCCTGGGCGATCCTGGCCGCCGCCGTGGCGATCCTCTGGATTCTCTGACCTTGTCAGGTGGCGCGACCTTGCTACTGTGCCCGGCAACAGCGATTTCCAAGGGACATGTCATGCGCCGTCTACCCGCCTTCGCCCTCGCCCTTGCCCTCGGCTTTTCCGGCACCGCCGCCACCGCGCAGGAATGCGGGGGGGATTTCGGCCAGTTCGTCCAGAACCTGCGCGCCGAGGCCGCCCAGCGCGGCCATGCAGAGGCCAATATCGATGCCTTCTTCCGCCACGCCAGCTATCTTCAAAGCGCGATCGACGCCGACCGCAGGCAGGGGTTCTTCACGCTCCCCTTCACGGAATTCGCCGGTCGGCTGATCAGCCAGGGCCGCCTCGATAACGGGCGCCGCAACGCCGAACGCCAAGCCGCCGTTTTCGACGAGATCGACCGCCGCTACGGCGTCAGCCGCGGTATCCTTTTGTCCTTCTGGGCGTTCGAAACCGATTACGGGGCATTCCAGGGCGACTACAACACGCTCGACGCGCTGGTCACGCTGGCCCATGACTGCCGCCGCCCGCATATCTTCCGCCCGCAGGTCTTCGCCGCGCTCGAACTGTTCGAGATGGGCGATTTCGACCCGGTCAACACCGTGGGCGCCTGGGCCGGTGAAATCGGCATGGTCCAGATGCTGCCCGCCGACATCATCGCCCATGGCGTCGATGGCGATGGCGATGGCCATGTCAGGCTGCAAACCTCAGCCCCCGACGCGCTGATGTCGGGGGCCAACCTGCTCAGCTCGCTGGGCTGGCGCGCGAACGAGCCCTGGCTGGTCGAGGTCACCATTCCGGACACGCTGGACTGGTACGACACCGGCATCCACACGTCCCGCCGCGTGTCGGCATGGGAGGCCGACGGCGTCCGCGCACGTGCGGGCGGCAACCTGCCCATGTCGAACGCCCAGGCCTCTCTCATCCTGCCGCAGGGGCGCAACGGCCCGGCCTTCATCGCCTACCCGAATTTCAACGTGCTCTTCGAATGGAACCAGAGCTTCACCTATGTCCTGACCGCCGCCTATTTCGGCACGCGGCTGGAGGGTGCACCGGTCTTCGACCCCCGCAACCCCGAACCCGGCCTGTCCCGCGAACAGATGCAGGAGCTGCAGCGCCGGCTCACCGCGCGCGGCTATGACACCGGCGGCACCACCGGCATCCTCGGGCGCAACACCCGCGCCGCCGTCCGCGAAATGCAGCGTGAACTGGGCCTGCCCGCCGACGCCTGGCCGACGGCGGCGCTGCTGAACGCGCTTTAACGGATCGGAAAGCGCAGGCCGTCTTCGGTGAGCAACACCAGGCGGCCTGCGTTCACCACGTAGCGGTCACAGCGTTCGAACCCGTGGCGAAAGACCGTGCAGACACGCCCATCGTCGAAAATTTCGAAGGTCCCGAAAGCCGTGCCGCCGCTGCCATAGGTGTAGGAATACGCCCCGCCATCGGAGAATCGGGCTTGCCCCCCATCGAAGAAGACATGAGTGCGGCCGAGCAAGGCATGCCGGAGCGCGGCACCCGTCAGCGCTGCGTCACCCGCGCGGTCAGACCAAGTCTGCGCCTGGGCGGCCGCTGACACAAAGATCAAGATACCCAGAACATCCAAACGCATGCCGGAAGCCTAGCATGCCCGGGCGTTCCGCATTCTGACGATTGAGTGACCTCAGGCCACCAACTGCTCGGCCTTGTTCAGGTCCACGCTGACCAGCTGGCTGACCCCCTGTTCGGCCATCGTCACCCCGAACAGCCGGTCCATCCGGGCCATCGTCACAGCGTGGTGCGTGATGATCAGGAACCGGGTTTCGGTCCGGCGGGTCATCTCGTCCAGCAGGTCGCACAGCCGGGTGACGTTGGCATCGTCCAGCGGCGCGTCGACCTCGTCCAGCACGCAGATCGGGGCGGGGTTGGCCAGGAACACGGCAAAGATCATCGCCAGCGCGGTCAGCGTCTGCTCCCCCCCGGACAGGAGTGACATGGTCGACAGCTTCTTGCCCGGCGGCTGGCACAGGATCTCCAGCCCCGCATCCAGCGGGTCGTCGGATTCGACCATGACCAGCCGCGCCTCGCCGCCGCCGAAAAGCAGGGTGAAGAGCTGACCGAAATTGGCGTTCACCTCCTCGAAGGCGGCCAGCAGCCGTTCGCGCCCTTCCTTGTTAAGCGCGGCGATCCCGCTGCGCAGCTTGGCGATGGCGGCCTCCAGATCGGCCTTTTCCACGGTCAGGCTGTCATGTTCCTCGGCCACCTCGCGGGCGTCTTCCTCGGCGCGCAGGTTGACCGCGCCCAGGCTGTCGCGTTGCCGCCGCAACCGCGTGACATCGGCCTCGATCTCGGCCAGGCGCGGCAGCGGGTCGGGCAGGTCGCCAAGCGCATCGCGCAATGCCTCCGGGGTCTGTTGCTGGTCTTCCAGGATGCGGCCCGCGGCCTGTTCCACGGCGTCGCGCGCCGCACCCGCACGCGCCTCGCCCGCCGCCCGGGCCTCACGCGCGGCCGAGGCGTCGCGTTCGGCCTCACGCTCAGCCAGGATCGCGTCGCGCAGCACGGTTTCAGCCTCGGCCAGCGCATCGGCGCTGGCGCGGCGGCGCGCATCGGCGGCCTGCATGATATCGGCCAGCTTCGCGCGGCGGGTTTCGATGTCGGCCGGACCGCGCCGCGCCTCGGCCAGGGCGGTTTCGGTCTCGGCCTTGCGCGCCTCGAGATCGGTCAGCCGCGTGGCCGCCGTGCCCGCGCGCTCGGTCCAGGTTGCAAGCTCACGGATGATCGCGCTCAGCCGTTCGGTCCGCCGCGCCGCCCGCTCGGCCACGGCATCGCGCGCGGCGCGGGCATCCAGAAGAACCCTCCGCGCCTCGTCGACGCGGGCCTGCGCGGTGGCCACTTCGGCGTCGATTTCGGACAGGTCGGCTAGACCGCCCTGGTCGGCGCGGATATCGGCGACGGCCTTTTCCGCCGCTTCCGCCTCGGCCTCATAGCGTTCGAGCGCCTGCGCCTGGGTCTCGACGGTTCCTGCAAGGCGCAACTCCTCGGCCTCAAGCTCGGCCTGTTTGCGCCGGGCGCGGGCAACGGCGGCTTCGGCGTCCTTGCGATCGGCGCGGGCGGCGCGGTCCGCCTCGATCACCGCGTCGCGCCGCGCGACAGCCTGGGTCAGGACGTCTTGCGCCCCGGCCAGCTCCGCCTCGGCGCGTTCCAGTTCCTGCGCCAGCGCGTCCAGCCGGTTCTTCTGTTCCAGCCGCCGGGCCGCGCCCGAGGCCTGATCGCCCGCCCGGCAGGTGAACCCGTCCCACCGCCAGAGGTCGCCCGCGCGGCTGACCAGCCGCTGCCCCGGGCGCAGCTGACCCTGCAAAGCCTGCCCGAGGTCTTCGGACACCACACCGATCCGGGCCATCCGGCGCGCCAGCGCGGCGGGCGCCCGGGTGACATCCGCGATCGGTTCGGCCCCCTCGGGCAGGGGCTCGGGCGTGTCCGGGCCCGAAAGCGGGTGCCATCCCGATGCTTCCGCACCGGCAACGCTGCCCCATTCCAGGTCATCGCCCAGCGCCGCGCCCAGCGCCGCCTCGTAACCCGGCTCGACGCGGATGCTGTCGAGCACCCGATCGGCCCCGTCCCCGGCCTCGCGCAGCATCGCGGCAACGGCGTCGCGTTCCGAGACCAGCGCCTTGACCCGGCCTTCGGCGGTGGACACCGCGGCGCGTGCCGTTGCGGTCTCGGTCTCGGTGTCGGCGCGGGTGGTTTCGGTGTCGG
Organism: Paracoccaceae bacterium; assembly: GCA_024742455.1. Taxonomy (GTDB): domain Bacteria; phylum Pseudomonadota; class Alphaproteobacteria; order Rhodobacterales; family Rhodobacteraceae; genus JANSYL01. Next base: position 182,494 of record JANSYL010000002.1, read on the forward strand.
CGATGCGCGCCTCGGCCTCGGCGACGGCGTCTTCGGCGGCGCTCAGGGCATCGCCGGCCGCGCGGGTGTCCACCCGGACGGTTTCAAGCTTGTCCCGGGCCGCCTGCCCGGCGCTGCGCGCGGCCTCGGCCGCAGCCCGGTGCCGCTCCACGTCGGCCTCTGCGCTGCGCAATGCGGTGGCGACGGCCTCGTGGCGCGCACGGGCATCCGCGCGGCGCTGGGTCAGACCGGTGAGATCGGCCTCGGCCTGCCCGAGAACCTCGGTCGCGGCCTCGACCTCGGCGGTTTTCGCGGCGATCTCGGCCTCTTCGCCGCCGTCCTCGCCTTCCAGCGCGGCCTGTTCCTGGCGCAACCGCACCATCGAGGCATCGGCATCGGCATTCAGGGTGGTTTCGCGATCAAGGTCGCCCGCGATCCGGTCCAGCTGCACGGTGAGGGCGGCGATCTGGGATTCGGCGCGCTCAGCCTCGGCCTCGATCCCGTCGCGTTCGATGACATGGCGCTGCACGACGGCGGCGGCAATCGCGTCCTCCTCGCGCAGGGGCGGCAGGGCGGCCTCGGCAGCTTCGCGCGCGGCATGGGCCTTGCGCGCGGCGGCTTCGGCGCGGGCGGTGTCCTGCAGAAAGCCGGTCAGGGCGGCATCGGCCTCGGCCCGCGCCAGATCGGCGTCGCGCCAGCGCAGGAACAGCAAGAGCCCCTCGGCCTGGCGCAGATGGCTGGCGAGATCCCTATAGCGCGCGGCCTGACGCGCCTGTTTTTCAAGGCTGGCCATGCGCGCGGCCAGCGCACCGATGACATCATCCAGCCTTTCGAGATTGGTCTCGGCGTTGCGCAGCTTCAGTTCCGCCTCATGGCGGCGCTGAAACAGGCCCGCGATGCCGGCCGCGTCCTCGAGGATGCGGCGACGGGCCTTGGGACGGGCGTTGATCAGTTCGGTGATCTGGCCCTGCCGGACCAATGCGGGCGACTGCGCGCCGGTCGAGGCATCTGCGAACAGCATCTGGACATCGCGGGCGCGCACATCTTTGCCGTTCAGCTTGAAGGCGGACCCGGCGTCGCGGGTGATGCGGCGGGTGATGTCGATATGGTCTTCGGTGTTGAACGCCCCCGGCGCGGTGCGGGCGGTGTTGTCGATATTGAGCGCCACCTCGGCGAAATTCCGGGCCGGGCGCGTGGCGGCACCCGCGAAGATCACATCCTCCATCCCGTCGCCGCGCATGACGGAGGGACGGTTTTCACCCATCACCCAGCGCAAGGCCTCGAGCAGGTTCGACTTGCCGCAGCCATTCGGTCCGACAACCCCGGTCAGCCCGTCCTGGATGACCAGATCGGTGGGGTCGACGAAGCTCTTGAAGCCACTCAGGCGAAGCCGGGCAAAGCGCAAATGGATCCTCCCCCAATGCGAAACGTCCCGGCATGTTGCCGGAAGCAAGGCGGCCGGGTCAACGCAGCAACCCAGCATCTCGTCGGTTCGGCCGCCTTATCCACAAGATATATGCGGTTTGCGGCTCTCACGCGGGGGGTGCCGTGCCCCTGTTGCCGAATCTCAACGCCGCCGCCCGACCTGCGCGAAATCTTGAGAATGGGCCCGCCCGATGTTACCTTTCACATGACATCGGGGGTTGGCCCCGGTGCAGATGATAGGAGGACGCTGTCCTGACCGGACCTGTTCACGCGGTGGCAGACCGACCCGCACCCGGCGCCCATGGTGCCATTCCGACCGAGCCCCTGACCAGCGACATGATCTTGGAGGCGGTGCTCACCTCTCTCGACGACGACAAGGCCGAAGACATCGTGCAGATCGATCTGCGCGGCAAATCGGCGATGGCCGACGCCATGGTGATCGCCACGGGCAGGTCGTCGCGGCAGGTCGCGGCGATCTCGGAAAAACTGGTGGATCGGCTGAAGCAGGCCTACGGGCTGCATTGCAAGATCGAAGGCAAGGATACCGGGGACTGGGTCCTGATCGACACCGGGGACGTGGTCGTTCACGTGTTCCGCCCGGAAGTCCGCGACTTCTACCAGCTCGAAAAGATGTGGCTGCCCGGCCAGGCCGGGCAGTAACGCGCCGGGGCCATGCGCCTGTATCTCTGCGCGGTGGGGCGGCTGAAGCCGGGCCCCGAGAAATCCCTTGTCGATGATTACCTGTCCCGGTTCGAAGCGACCGGTCGCGGCCTTGGCCTGGGGTTCGGCGGTGTTCGCGAGGCCGACGAACGCAAGGCACGGACGCCCGGGGCGGCGGCGTCGGAACTGGGGCGGCTGATCCCCGGGGGGGCTGCGATCTGGGCGCTGGACGAACGGGGCGCGACGCTGTCCTCGCCCGGCTTCGCCGATCTGCTGGCCCGGAACCGCGACCGGGGCGGGCCGGATGTGGCGGTCTGCATCGGCGGGGCCGACGGGTTCACGCCAGAATTCCGCGACCGGGCGGACCGGCTGATTTCCCTCGGGCCGATGGTGTTTCCGCACATGCTGGTGCGGGTGATGCTGGCCGAGCAGCTTTACCGTGCCGCAACGATCCTGGCCGGCACGCCCTATCATCGCGCCTAGATCATTCCATCAGAATGGTCTTGTGGTGCCTGCGCAGAAGCAACAGCCCCAGCAGCAGGACCGGAAGCGCCCAGAGCATGACGACGACCGGTTCGATATAGTCGGGGGAATAGGTCGCGTAGACGCCGCTGCGGAACAGCCCGGTCATGTGGACCCAGGGCGTGTACCACAGGATCGCCTGCAAGACCGGTGTCAGACCGTCATAAAGAAAGATGACCCCCGCCCCCAGAAAGATCGGCCGCGACAGCATAGACCAGATCGTGCCCCAGACCGGGTAAAGCCCCGCAAGGGCGCAGTTGAACACCCCGATACCGAAGCCCAGAACCGTCAGCATGACCACCGCCTGCACCATCGGGCCGATCCGCAGCGCCGCCGACATCCCGGCATATTCAAGCGCGCCGCAAAGCACGAGGATCAGGACGCATAGCCCGATGATCGCCTCGACGATCCCGCGCGCGAAGACCGCGTCGATCCAGCTGACGGCGGGATACATCAGCAACGGTCTTGAATATCTCAGCGCGCTTTGAACCGCGGACTGGATTCCTGAATAGATCAGGAACGGCAGCATCCCCGAGGCGTAGAAGAGGATGAAGCTGTTGCCGAGCGGCGGGTTGCGCAGAAGCAGCCCGAAGGCGACCGACAGGATCAGGATCGCGCCGATGGGCTGTGCGAAGATCCAGAAAATGCCGCCGGGCGTGCGGCCGAACCGCGTGGAGATCTCGCGCAGGATCAGGGCGCCGATCGAGCGGAGCGCGATCAGCCCGACCGGCGTGTCGTGAGCCGACAGCGCGGGTTTCTGCGGCAAGGGGTGGGGGCGTCCGGCCAAGACCTGCGGCACCTTTCTGGCTGTTGCCGCCCTGTTTAGCCGCCCGACCCGTAAGAGAATGTAAACGCGCGCCCGATAGGAGCACCGAAGTCGAGGCAAGGAGCATGGGGTCTTGTGACGGGCATGGTGGACACATTCCGCCCCGACGGCCGGGGCGTGCGTCACGGCAAGCCGGGGCGCAAGATCGGCGGCGGCAAACGGCCGGGCGCCCAGTGGTCCGTGCGCGACACCGGGGCCGCGCGCAGCCCCGCGAACATGGTTCCGCAGCCGGCGGGCAAGGCCCGGGTCAAGCCACGGCACTGGGGGCTTCTTGCATCCTTCATCGCGGTGGTCGCGGTGCCGGTCGCGGCTTTGTGGTTCTACCTCACCGCCTTTGCCGTCGACCAATACGGATCGCGCGCGGGCTTTACCGTACGCAGCGAGGAAGGCAGCGCCGCGACCGATCTTCTGGGCGGGCTGCAGCAGATCGCAGGCGGCGGCACCGGCGGCGATTCCGACATCCTGTTCGAATTCATCACCAGTCACGAGATGGTCCGGCGGCTGAACGAGGAAATTGACCTCGCCGCCCACTACAGCCAGTTCCACGCCATCGACCCGGTCTTTTCGCTGACCGACAGGGCCACGATCGAGGATGTGGTCGACCACTGGCAGCGCGTGGTGCGGGTTTCGTTCGATCAGTCGGGCGGGCTGATCGAGCTGCAGGTCCTGGCCTTCGATCCGGCCACCGCCCAGGCGCTGGCCTCGGGCATCGTGGCGGTATCGCAGGCCCTGATCAACGAGTTGAACGCGCAGGCCCGCGCCGATTCGATGCGATTTGCCGAGGCCGACCTCGCCGCCGCGCTGGCCCGGCTCAGGGCCGCGCGCGAAGCGCTGACTGCGTTTCGTATCCGCACCCAGATCGTCGATCCCGAATCCGACCTGCAGGGCCGGATGGGGGTGCTGAACACCCTGCAGCAACAACTGGCCGAGGCGCTGATCGAGTTCGATCTGCTGTCGGAAACGACATCGAACCCCGACGACCCGCGCCTGCGGCAGATCAACCGCCGCATCACCGTGATCCGCGATCGCATCGCCGCGGAACGCCAGACCTTCGCGCGCGATGAAACCGGGCCCGGGGGCACCGATTACCCGACCCTGATGGCCGAGTTCGAAGGTCTCGTCGTCGACCGCGAATTCGCCGAGGAAAGCTATCGCGCGGCCCTGACCGCGGTCGATGTCACGCGCACCAACGCGGCACGGCAAAGCCGGTATCTGGCCGTGTTCATCCATCCCACGCTGCCCGAGAGCGCCGAATTTCCACGGCGCGGCACGATCCTCGGACTGGCGCTGCTGTTCCTGAGCCTCGGATGGGCGATCCTGACGATCGTCTATTATTCGATCCGTGACCGCCAGTAGCGCGCCCGTCCCATGGTCATCTTCGAGAACCTGACGAAATCCTACGCCACCCATGCCGGGCGAAAGCTGGTCATCGACAACCTCAGCTGCCGCTTGCAGACCGGCAAGTCGCTGGCGCTGCTGGGGCGCAACGGGGCCGGGAAAAGCACGCTGATGCAGATCATCGCGGGCAATATCCGCCCCGATTGCGGCCGGGTCCTGATCGAGGGGTCGGTGTCCTGGCCGATCGGCTTTGCCGGGGCGATCCACGCCAACCTGTCGGGCGCGCAGAACACCCGGTTCCTGGCCCGTGTCTATGGCGTCGACACCGGGGAGCTGAGCGATTTCGTGCAGGGTTTCGCCGAGCTGGGGGCGCATTTTCACATGCCGGTGCGCACCTATTCGAGCGGAATGCGGTCACGGCTGACCTTCGGCATTTCGATGGGGATCGCCTTCGACATCTATCTCATCGACGAGGTGACGGGCGCGGGCGATGCCGCCTTTCGCGAGAAGAGCCAGGAGATTTTCCGCGACCGCATCCGCAATGCCAGCGCGATCATGGTTAACCACAACATGCCCGAACTGCGCGAATACTGCGACGCGGCCATCCTGCTGGAAAACGGAAAACTCAGTTACTTCGACGACCTGGAGGAGGCCATCGCGCAACACCGCGCCAATATGCGCCACGCATGATCCGCCGCCGCGCCTGTTCAGGGTTAACGCAACGCCAAAAATCCCGGCGGTTTGCCCAAGGCCCACCGCAAAACCACCGCCGTTCGTCCTTGTGTCCGGATCAGTCTCGGTTGCGGGGGCGTACGGAGTTTTCACATGTCTGCGCTTACGGTTACGGGGAATATCGGATCGGGGCAAACCGCGCTCGACCAGGGCATCAGCGATATCATGGTGGCCCAGACGGATGCCGGGGTCATGCTCTTCACCATTTCGGGGCCGGCGGGCGGCGTTGCCGCCTATCTCGTCGGGTCCGACGGGACACTGACCCTGCAGGACAGCGCCTATTTCGACGGGGCATGGGTCGGAGGCACGATGTCCGGCCTGACACTGGTGGACGGATCGGATGGCGCATCCAGCCTGATCATCGCCACCGATGAGGTCGACGGGCTCGTGTGGCTGGCGGTGCAGGCCGACGGCACCTTCGGGACCACCGGCTTTTTCGCCCCTGATGCAGCACTTCCGCCGGTCATCAGCCTGAGCCAGTGGGGCGATGACATGCTGTTCGTGTCATCGGCGGACCAGCCGGGCATCTCGGGCTATGCCATAGGCGCCGATGACGGGCTGAGCCTGCAATTCAGCGTTCCCGACAGCGCGACCACCTATGCCAGTTCGGTTTTCGCCCTCGAAACCGCGCGCGTCGGGGATCAGGATTTCCTGATTGGCGCCTGTCAGGCGGAAGGCGGGGTCACGGCCTACCGGATCGACGGCACCGGCCTGATGGCCACCGGCAGCATGGGCGCGGCCGAGGGGCTGGGCATCATGACGCCCACGGACATGGCCCTGGCCGAAGTGGACGGGACCACGTTCGTTCTTCTGGCTTCGGCCCCGGATGACGGGATCGGCCAGTCCGGTGCAGTGACGGTCATGAAACTGGCCGGTGACGGCAGCCTGACCCCCACCGATCACGTCATCGACACGGGTGACACGCGGTTCGGCGCTACCCAAAGCATCGAAGCGATCGACCTGGACGGCCGGACCTACGTGCTGGCAGCCGGGGGTGACGGCGGGCTGACCGCTTTCGTGCTGATGCCCAACGGGCGCCTGCTGCTGACTGATGTCATTGCCGATCCGCCGTCAGGCGGGCTCGACAACGTGACCGCGATCGCAGCGGTGGCGGCGGGGGACGGCCTGCATGTTTTCGTGTCGTCCCAAACGGGACCCGGCCTGACGACCCTGACGCTCGACGCCTCGGGGCAGGGCCAGACCCGGATGGTCGACGGAATCGCTACCGGGGGTGCGGGCAACGACATCCTGATCGGCGGGGGCGGCGATGACACGATATCGGGCGGGGCGGGCGACGACGTGCTGGAGGACGGGGCGGGCACGGACCATCTGACCGGCGGCAGCGGTGCCGATCTCTTCAGCCTGCGCGCCGATGCCAGCCATGACATCATCACCGATTTCGACTGGACCGAGGATCGGCTCGACCTGTCCGACTGGCCCTTTTTCTATGATCCCGCCAGCCTGACGATCCATGCGACCGCCTTCGGGGCGACGGTGATCTGGCGGGGCGAAACGCTGGACCTGCACAGTGAGACGGGCCAGTCACTGAGTGCCGCACAGGTGCTGGGCAGCATCATGTCCGGTGTGCACCGGCCACCGAACCTGGCCGAACTGGGCGCGACGGCGGGCGACCAGACCCTTGTCGGCAGCCCTTTCGGCGACGTGATCCATGGCGGCGCCGGGCACGACACAATCGACGGGGCAAACGGCGATGACACGCTGTTCGGCGACAGCGGGTTCGACGAGATCAGCGGTGGCGAGGGCGACGACCTGGTGGACGGGGGCGGCGAGGCCGACATCCTTTATGGCGGGGCGGGCGACGACACGATCCTCGGCGGCGAGGGCGCGGACCGGATCGAGGGCGGGGCCGGCCGGGACAGCATCGAGGGCGGCAACGGGCGGGATATCATCGCGGGCGAAGCGGGCGATGACACCGTCCGGGGCGGCGACGGCAACGACTATATCATGGGCCAGGGCGGCGATGACCTGATCGCGGGGGACGCGGGCGATGACGAGTTGTTCGGGGGCGGCGGCTTCGACACGATCGACGGGGGCGCGGGCGAGGACATCATACATGGAGGGGCCAATGCGGACCTGCTGTCGGGGGGCGCCGGGGATGACACCATCGAGGGGGGGCGCGGCGCCGACCGGCTTTGGGGAGATGCGGGCCATGATCATCTGCAGGGCGACAGTGGCGACGACCGGATCTGGGGGGGCGCGGGGGACGACGTGATCACCGGCGGCAGCGGCTTCGACGTGATCGCGGGCGATGACGGAAACGACCTGATCGATGGTGGCAGCAATGCCGACGACCTGTCGGGCGGCGACGGTGATGACACGCTGATCGGCGGCGACGGCGCCGATCAGCTGCGCGGCGATGCGGGCGCCGACCGGCTGGAGGGCGGTGCCGGAAATGACCTTCTCACCGGTGGGGGCGATGCGGACGTGTTCGTTTTCGCCGATGGCCATGGCGAGGACAGCATCGTCGATTTCGACGCCGGTGACGGGTCCGAGGTGATCGATCTGTCGGGGGTCGCGGCCCTGACGGGCATCGCCGATCTGCTGGGCCCGGGCGGAGGCGCCACGCAGCTGGGCACTGACGTGCGCATCGACACCGGCGGCGGGGTAATCTGGCTTCTGGACACGAGCCTGGTGGATCTCGACGCGACCGATTTCCTGTTCTAGCGGCTCAGCCGCCGGTAGACCCGGACAAGCTCATCGGTCTGCGCCGTGACGTCGCGCAGGTTTGGTGAGATGGCAGGGGCCTGCCTGTAGCGGGCGGGCGCGGCATCCATGCGCCCTAGAAGCGCAGCCAGCGGCATCGGGTCCTCGACACCGACGATATGGCCGTTCCTGCCCTCGATCACCGGTGCGCCGATGGCGCCCCGGTCCGAGGCGATGACCCATAGCCCCGCCTGCAAGGCCTCACGGGTGACAAGGCCATAGCTTTCCGGCCAGATCGACGGCGCCAGCAGCACGTCTATTCGGGCATAGATCTCATCCACCCGGTCCATCGCCACACGCCCGGTAAACTCGACCGGCGTGCCGTTCCAGATGCCGTGGCGGACCCGGCCCGGCGGCATCCCATGATCGACCACCAAAAGCCGGATATTGCTGAGCCTCACCGCCTCGATCGCGGCACGCAGAAGCATGTAGCCCTTGTGGCGGGACGCCCCGCCAATCAGGCCCAGCGTCAACATGCCGTCCGGGCCTGCCTTGCGCGGCGCGGGCGCGGGCCCCCCGTTCTCGTTCACCTCGACCTTCGGCAGGCCCGCGGCCCGGTGCAGGTCCGCGAAGGCCGGAGATACCGCCAGAACCGCATCGGCCCCAGTCAGCCAGCGGCGCGTCAGGCGCGCGCGGACGGGCAGGGCGTGATCGGGCCGTTTGAAATCATAGGTTTCGATCATTCCCGTCTGGTCGGTGATGAACTGGTGCGGCGACACCCACCACCCGTCATGCAGCGTGATCACGTAGGGCAGGGCGCGGCGGCGGACGGTATCGACCACCGACCCGGTCAGGCGCTGGATGCAATGGAAATGTACGATGTCGGGGCCGATCCGGTCCAGAAGCCGGTCGAACACATCGCCCATCGCGGGGTCCTGAACCTGCATCGTTTCGATGCCATCGGCCGCAGTGACAGCCCAGACCCGGACCCCGGCCTCGGCATGCACGGACACCGTGTAGGGAACGCGCCCGCCTTCGGTGGTGGTGATCACATCGATCTCGAACGCATCACCGTAGCGGTCCACCAGGTCGCGCACGGTATCGCGCACCACGCGGGTGGCCCCGCCGATATCCTGCGGCGGGTAGAAGACATTGACGATCAGAAGGCGCGTCCTGCGCGCAGCGGGCGGCACGGGCGGAACGGCGGCGTCGAAGATCCCGCGTAGATTGTTGGCCAACGCATCGAGCCCGTAGGCCGACAGGGCCCGGTCGCGTGCCGCCCCGCCGATCCGCCGACGCAGCCCGGGATCATCCGCGAGGCGCAAGATCTGGGTGGCGAAGGCCTCGGGCGTTTCGGCGAACAGCCCGGTTTCGTCGGGACGGATGACATCGCGGTAAAGCGCCGTCGGACTGACCACGGAGGGGATGGCGAACATCGCCGCCTCCAGCCACTTGATCTCGCTCTTGGCGTCGGTCGCGGGCGACCGCTCCAGCACGGCAAGGTTGATGTCGGCGCGCGCGAGCTCGGCGCAATAGGCCTCGAAATCCCAGACCGGCGGGATCACGGTGATGTCGGGATGATCGGGCGACAGCCGGGTCAGGCCCGACATCTCGCACATGATGCGCAGCGCGACCTTGCCGGGCCGCGCGGCGAGCACCCGTTCAAGGGCGGGTTCCAGAAGCGTGGCCAGGTCGCGCTTGTGGGCCTTGGTGCCCGAGCCGTAGAAGATCACCACCCTGTCCCGGTCCCCGGTCGGCTCCGCCGCTGCGATGGCCCGCATATGTGGCTGCCCCAGGGCATTGCGGTGCAGAAAGGCCCGCCCGCTGCGCACGACCCCTTCCATGGCGTCCCGGATCGCCGGCGTCGAGGCGATGCCGAAATCGCACAGACCCATCGCGTGACGGAACAAGGGCACACCGCAGGCGATGGCCTTGTGATCGAGCGGGGTGATCGTGCCGGCATAGCTGTCAAGCGGCGGCGGAAAATGCGCCGCGTCGAAAATCAGGTCATCGGCATCGTAGAAGGTGGCCAGCCCCTCCGACAGCGCGCGCACCATAAGGTCGACGGTCTGCGGGAAGGCCGCGAGGCGGACGAAGATCACCGCATCGAAGCTCTCCAGCCTGTCATCGAGCTGCTGCAGATCGCGGGCCTGGTCGAAGACCGTCACTGCATAGCCTGCATGGCGCAACTGATCGGCCTTCTGATCCGCGCGGTAGAGCCTGCACTGGTAGATGTCGGAACTGGTCAGGATGGCGACCCGCCTTATTGCCCGGCGCGGACCGGGTGAGGCTACGGGCGGGGTCAGTATGGTCAGGGCTCGGGCGACAAGCGCCTGAACCCCCGCAACGCCTGCCCGGTCGATCCAGGTGGGCAGATCGGACCAGATCCGGTTGAAGGCCCGCCGCCCGATCGTCAGCCGCCGCCTGCGCAGCGTGACATCGCCGAAAAGGGTGGCGGGCAGCGTCTCGGCAATGTCGAGCGCGTCGGATAAGGCACCCTTGTCCAGCAGGCGTTCGGCCAGCGTGACGGCATTGGCGCCGTTGTCATGGCCCGCGCCGACAGGCGCGCGCAGCGCGATTTCCTCGTCGATGCGGCGCTGCGGGTGGATCAGGTCGGCCAGGTCGATCCGGGCATGGGGGTTGTCCGGGTCGGCATGCAGCACATGGCGCAGCAGTGCCTCGGCCCCGGGGCTGTCGCCCCTGCGCCGCCGTTTCTGCGCCAGTGCCAGGAGGAACGGGGCCACGCCCGGTGTCGCGGGATCGTAGACCGCAGCCCCCGGCCAGGGGGCGTTGACCAGATGGGCGAGGGTTTCGGGTGTCCCGGCCCGGTCGTCGAGATCAGGCGCGGCGACCGCGAAATCCTTCAAACCGCCCAGGATGGCCTCGGGCAGGTCGAGACCATCCTCCATCGCCACCTGCGCCCGTGGATTTGCATGCGCCCCGGCCCTGAGCCCGACACGTGCCCAGAAACCTTGCAGATCGCCGGGCGGCACATCGAGCCCGCGCCAGTCCGCCGCCGCGCGAAAAAAGCCCGCGTCGAAGCGGTGATCGGGATGCGGGGGAAGTCCGGCCGCCAGCCCCTGCGTGGCGTAATGCAGCATGCAATCCAGCCGGTCGGCTGAGGGCGGCGGCATCCCCGCCCGCGTCGCAAGGCCGAAATACACCTCGTGCTGGAACAGCCGCTCCATGACCGGGCCGTGGATGCCGTGAAGCAACCAAAGCTGCGCCTCGGTCAGCACGATATCGGCCTCATCGATGCCCGCAGCGCGCAGCCGGGCCGGGATGTCGACCGGCGGCACCGCCCCGGGATCGGTCAGACCATAGCGGGCCGCGAGAAAGCCGGGCTCGGCGCGGTCGGGCAGGCCGTCGCGCCCCTCGGCGATACCGTATTCAAGGTAATGCAGGATCGCCTCACCGGGCGAGGCGACGATATCGGCGACATCGCCGTTCTTTTCCAGATAGGCGCCCACGCAGAACCCCGCCGGGATCGCTTGGAACTGCGGATGGGCGGACAGGATCGCCTGCGGCGCTTCGGTGCCAAGGCGCCGGCGATAGGCCAGTTGCCACTCATGCACCTGCGGTCCGGCTCCCACCATGCGGGTCAACCTGCGGCGCGGCCAGGCAGGCGGGGGCGGGCGTTGCGCGCCGTCGCGGTCGGGTCGGACATGGGCGGGCGGTCCTGAAACGGCAGACCCAAGCTGCTTAGCGGCAGTTTCATGCCATGTCATCCGGTCTGGCGAAGGCGTGTTGTCTGTCCGAGGCAGCACGCCTAGAGATCACGGGACAGGCTGGTGTGACGAAGGGATACCCCCGTGACCGATTCGAACCCCGGGCCCGTGGTCCTCTGCATCCTCGATGGCTGGGGTCTGAGCGCGGATACGCGCGCCAATGCCCCGCACAGCGCGGCAACCCCGAACTTCGATGCGCTCTGGACCGGCTGCCCCCATGCCACGCTGACAACGCATGGCCGCGACGTGGGTCTGCCTGCGGGACAGATGGGCAATTCCGAGGTGGGGCATACGAATATTGGCGCAGGCCGCGTGGTGGCAATGGACCTCGGACAGATCGACCTGGCGATCGAGGACGGCACGTTTTTCGAGAACGCGGCGATCCGTGATTTCATCGCCCGGCTGCAAACCACCGGCGGCACCGCGCATCTGTTCGGTCTGCTTTCGGATGGCGGGGTGCATGGACATTTGCGCCATATCCTTGCCGCTGCGCGGATGATCACCGGGGCGGGCGTGCCCGTGGAGCTGCATGCGGTCACCGATGGACGGGATGTCGCGCCAAGCTCGGCCGAAACCTATCTGGCCGACCTGCGCGCGGGGCTACCCGCCACGGCACGCATCGCGACCGTCATCGGGCGATATTTCGCCATGGACCGCGATCACAGATGGGAACGGATCGAGCAGGCCTGGCGCGCCATCGCACTTGGCGAGGGCAGCCGCCATGACAGTGCCGAGGCCGCGGTTGCCGCAGGGTATGCGGCCGGAAAAACCGACGAATTCCTGCCTGCCAGCGTGATGGGCGACTACGCCGGGATGCAGGAGGGCGACGGGCTGTTCTGCCTGAACTTCCGCGCCGACCGGGCGCGCCAGATCCTCAGCGCACTGGCCGACCCGGACTTCGACGCCTTCGACCGCACCGGCTACGCCCTGCCCGGTGCCTGTCTCGGGATGGTCGATTATTCCGAGGCCCATGACGGATTCATGACCGCGGCCTTTCCGAAACGTCCCGTGGAAAACACGCTGGGGGCCTGGGTCGCAGCGCATGGGCTGAGGCAGTTCCGCGTCGCCGAAACCGAGAAATACCCCCATGTGACCTTCTTCCTGAACGGCGGGAAAGAGATGCCGGAGGCGGGCGAGGATCGTCACATGCCGCCCTCGCCAAAGGTGGCGACCTACGATCTGGCGCCCGAGATGTCGGCGGCACAGGTGACCGACGCCCTCGTCGGCGCGATCCGGGACGGCTATGACCTGATCGTGGTGAATTATGCCAATCCGGACATGGTGGGCCATACCGGCGACCTGTCCGCCGCGATCCGGGCCTGCGAGGCGGTGGATGCCGGGCTGGGGGCCGCGCGCGCGGCTCTGGCCGAGGCAGGCGGCGCGATGATCGTCACCGCCGATCACGGCAATTGCGAAACCATGATCGACCCCGCTACGGGCGGCCCGCATACCGCCCATACCCTGAACCCGGTGCCGGTGATCCTTGTCGGCGGGCCCGAGGGCGCGCGCCTGCGCGACGGGCGCCTCGCCGATCTGGCGCCGACGGTCCTGGCGCTCATGGGGCTCGACCAGCCGCCCGAGATGACCGGGCAGAGCCTGATCGAATGAAGGCGCGCGCGCTGGTCCTGGTATTGGCGCTTGCGCTGTTCGCGGCGCCGTCCCCGCTGCGGGCCGATGCCGAACAGACCGCCCGCCGCGCCGCCGAGATGCTGGAACAGGCGGGATTTGCACTGATGGAGGCCGATGGCGCCCGAGATCGCGTCGAGGCCCTGACCGCGACCGTGCGCGCCTATGAAGAGGGGCTTCTGGCCCTGCGTGAAGGGCTCAGGCAGGCGGTCCTGCGCGAACAGACGATCCTGACGGTGTTCGAGGCCGAACGCGACCGGCTGGCCCGGCTTCTGGGTGTGTTGCAGGGCATCGAGAGCTCGCAGGGGCCGGTCATCCTGCTGCATCCCGAGGGACCGCTCAGCACGGCACGCGCGGGCATGATCGTGGCGGATGTCACGCCCGCCGTTGCGCGCGAGGCCGCCGCACTCAGGGCGCAACTGAACGAACTTGCCCTGATGCGGGATGTCCAGACCAGCGCCATCGATCTGCTGACCGAGGCGCTGGCCGATGCGCAGGCGGCGCGCAGCGCACTGAGCCAGGCAATCGCCGACCGGGTGGCGCTGCCGCCGCGTTTCGTGCTGGACCAGGACGCGATGCGCGACCTCGTCGACAGTGTCGATACGCTGGATGCCTTCGCTACCAGTCTCGCCGCCACCGCCACCCTGCCCGATACCGCCGCATCCGATACAACGCTGGAAAACGCACGGGGCAGCCTGCCCCTGCCCGTCATCGGCACGGTCCTGCGACGGTTCGGCGAAGCCGATGCCGCCGGGGTCGCCCGGCCCGGTCTGGTTCTGGCGACGCGCCCCGCCGCGCTGGTGACGGCCCCGTGGCCCAGTTCCGTGCGCTATGCCGGACCCTTGCTGGACTATGGCAACGTGGTGATCCTGGAACCGGAGGCGAACCACCTGCTGGTTCTGGCGGGCCTCGGCGATCTCTATGTGCGCGCCGGGCAGCTTGTGGGCCGCGACGCGCCGGTCGGGCTGATGCCGTCGCGCGCGGCATCGCGCGAAGAATTGATCACCCCGGAGGCTGCAGAAACTGGCGGACGGCTGACCGAAAGCCTTTATATGGAATTGCGCGTGAATGCCGCCCCGGTCGATCCGCAGGCATGGTTTGCACCCGCGAACTGATCCGGGCACAGTGTCGCCCGACCGTGAGATGGGATGACAAAGGACAAGGGACCGCCCATGAAAAAGCTGCTCGTCGCCGCCGCCGGAGGCATCGCAGGCGCTATCCTGCTGACCACTCAGGTGGCCGGCCCGCTGATCGCCCAGGAAGACCAGCGCAATGCGTCGGTCTATGAACAGCTGGATCTGTTCGGCGACATTTTCGAACGGATCCGGTCGAACTACGTGGAAGAGGTCGACGAGGCCGAACTGATCGAGGCGGCGATCAACGGCATGCTGACCTCGCTCGATCCGCATTCGGGGTACCTGCCGCCGCGCGATTTCGACTCGATGCAGGTGCAGACCCGGGGCGAATTCGGCGGGCTGGGCATCGAGGTGACCCAGGAAGAAGGCTTCATCCGCGTCATCGCGCCCATCGACGGCACCCCGGCCGATGAGGCTGGCGTGGAAGCGGGCGATTTCATCACGCATGTCGATGGCGAGGCGCTGCTGGGCCTGACGCTTGAGGAAGCCATCGACATGATGCGCGGCCCGGCGGGGTCCGAGATCGTGATCACCATCGTGCGCGAAGGGGCCGATGAACCTTTCGACCTGACGATCATCCGCGACGTCATTACGCTGACCGCCGTACGTGGACGGCTCGAGGGCACCACCGCCGTCCTGCGCGTGTCGACCTTCAGCGACCAGACCTATGTGAACCTGCGCGACAGCCTCGAAGGGATGATCGAAGAGGTCGGCGGGCTGGATAACCTGTCCGGCGTGGTGCTGGACCTGCGCAACAATCCCGGCGGGCTTCTGAACCAGGCGATCCGGGTGACCGATGCCTTCCTCGACCAGGGCGAGATCGTCTCGACCCGCGGGCGCGAACCGCAGGATGGCGACCGGTTCAACGCCACCCCCGGCGACATGATCGAAGGCGCCCCGATGGTGGTGCTGATCAATGGCGGGTCCGCCTCGGCCTCCGAGATCGTGGCGGGCGCCCTGCAGGATCACCGCCGCGCAGTCGTGGTGGGGACCAATTCCTTCGGCAAGGGCTCGGTCCAGTCGATCATGCCGCTGGCCGGCGAGGGCGCCATTCGTCTGACCACCTCGCTTTATTACACGCCGTCGGGCCGGTCGATCCAGGCGCTCGGGGTGGCCCCCGATATTCTGGTCGAACAGCGCGAACCCATCGAGGTGGACGAGGAAGACAGCGGCGCCACCCGGGGCGAGGCAAGCCTGCGCGGCTCGATCGAGAACGCCACGCTGACCGAGGATGAGCGGCGCCAGCTGGAAGAGGAACGCGCGATCGCCGAGGCCACGGCCCGACTGCGCAACGAGGATTACCAGCTGGCCTATGCCATCGACATCCTGACCGGGCTTGGCGCGCTGGCCCCGCGTCAGTGACCCCGGAAGAGGTCACGCGCCTGCCCTACAGGCCCTGCGTCGGCGTGGTTCTGACCCATGCCGACGGACGGGTGTTCGCCGGACAGCGCGCCGATATGGAAACCCCGGCGTGGCAGATGCCCCAGGGCGGTATCGATGAGGGCGAGCCCCCGCTGGAGGCCGCCTATCGCGAGTTGCGCGAGGAAACGGGCGTCGGGCGCGACCATGTAAGGCTGCTCGGCGAAACCGCCGGTTGGCTGCCCTATGACCTGCCGCCCGAGGTTCTGCCCTACCGCGGCAAGTATCGCGGGCAGACGCAGAAATGGGTGCGGTTCGAACTGACCGCGCCCGACAGCGTGATCGACCTGACCCATGAGGATGTGGAGTTTTCCGACTGGCGCTGGATGACCGGGGCCGCGATGCTGGACGCCATCGTGCCGTTCAAGCGGGAGATTTACGCGGCGGTTCTGGGCGAGTTCGGGCTGCTCTAGGCGCCGGAAAACGCGCGTTTTCCACGCAGAATTTCGCGCGAAATTCTTCAGGTTTTCCTGCAGGAAAACTCTCCCCTCACGCGCGACTCCAAATGAGAACAAAAGGTGAATATAATCCCGTCCCATGGGATTCGCGGAACTTTCCATCACCTCCAACTTCACCTTCCTGACCGGCGGCTCGCATCCCGAGGAATACGCCCGTCGGGCGGCGCTGCTCGGCATCGACGCCGTTGCAATCGCCGATGTGAATTCCGTCGCGGGGGTGGTGCGGGCGTGGTCGGAGCTGAAGAAGATCGAGGAGGAGATCGAGGAGGCGCAACAGGCTGCAGCCGATCCCATCGGCCCGCCGAAACCCGCGCATCTGCCCGCACCCCCACGTGCCCCCATCGACCATGTGCCGCGCCTGTTGCCCGCCGCCTGCCTGGTGCTGACGGACGGCATGACGCTGACCGCCCTGCCGCGCGACCGGACCGGGTGGGCCAGCCTGTGCCGGATCCTGTCGGCCGGGCGGCTCAGGGCGGAAAAGGGTGCGTGTCATCTGGGCATCGACGACATCCTCGCCTTTCCAGACGGGTTGGAGCTGCTGCTCCACGCCCCCGACCGGCCCGATACAGCCTGGCGCAAATCCGCCCGGACCCTGACCAATCGCCTGCGCCCGCAGATGCACCTGCTGATGGCGCCGTCCTACGATGGCGAGGATACCGCCCGCTTTGCCCGTTCCGCCCGGCTGGCGCTGCAACTGAACCTCGACACGGTCGCCTCGGCCCGTCCGCTGATGCATCACGGGGCACGGCGGCGGCTGACCGATGTGCTGACCTGCATCCGCCGGGGTATCCGGATCGAGGATCTGGGCCGCGCCGCGCAGGCCAATGCCGAACAGCGCCTGCGCGGCCCGGCAGAGATGACGCGCATCTTCGCAGGCTTCGAGGACGCGGTGGCCCGGGCGGGCGCGATTGCCGCGCGCTGTCAGTTCGACATCCGCAGCTTGCGCTACGAATACCCCTCGGAAATCGCCGATGGCGAAAGCGCCTCTGACCGGCTGACCCGGCTGGCACGTGCGGGGCTCGACTGGCGCTATCCCCAGGGGGTGCCGGACCATGCGCAGAAACAGCTCGACCATGAACTCAGGCTGATCGCGAAACTGGGATACGAGCCCTATTTCCTGACCGTGCACGACATCGTCGCCTTCGCCCGGTCGCGCGGCATCCTGTGCCAGGGGCGCGGGTCGGCGGCCAATTCGATCACCTGCTACGCGCTCGGCGTCACGTCCGTTTCGCCCGAAATCGGCACGATGGTCTTCGAACGCTTCGTATCAGAGGCCCGCAACGAACCTCCCGATATCGACGTCGATTTCGAACATGAGCGACGGGAGGAGGTGATCCAGCATATCTATGACCGTTACGGACGCCACCGCGCGGGTCTATGCGCGACGGTGATCCATTATCGCGGCAAGCGCGCGGTGCGCGAGGTGGGCCGCGCGATGGGGCTGAGCGACGATGTGCTGTCGGCGCTGTCGTCGCAAATATGGGGATCATGGTCGAAAACCGGGCCCGAGATCGCGCGGATGCGCGAGATCGGCCTCGACCCCGACAGCCCGCGCCTGGCCCAGACCATCCATCTGATCGAGGAGATCATCGGCTTTCCCCGCCATCTCAGCCAGCATGTCGGCGGGTTCGTGATCACCGAGGGGCGGCTCGATGAACTGGTGCCGATCGAGAACGCCACGATGGAGGACCGCACCGTCATCTGTTGGGACAAGGACGATATCGACGCGCTGGGTATCCTGAAGGTCGATATTCTGGCGCTCGGCATGTTGTCCTGTATCAGGAAAGCCTTCGGTCTGCTGAAGCTGCACCATCAGGTCGATTATACCCTCGCCACGCTGCCGCCCGAGGACCCGGGCGTCTATGACATGCTGTGCAAATCCGACAGCCTGGGGGTTTTCCAGGTCGAAAGCCGGGCGCAGATGAATTTCCTGCCCCGGATGCGGCCGCGCTGTTTCTATGACCTGGTGATCCAGGTCGCCATCATCCGGCCCGGCCCGATCCAGGGCGACATGGTTCATCCGTTCATCCGCCGAAGGAACGGGGAGGAGCAGGTCAGCTTCCCCTCCGACGCCCTTGGCCGCGTGTTGAGCAAGACGCTCGGCGTGCCGCTGTTTCAGGAACAGGCGATGCAGATCGCGATCACAGGCGCGGGTTTCACCCCGGATGAGGCGGACCGGCTGCGCCGGGCGCTGGCGACCTTCAAGAAACATGGGTCCGTCAGCGAATTCCGCACCCGGTTTCTGCGCGGGATGCGGGCCAATGGCTATGACGATGATTTCGCCGAGCGGTGCTTTTCTCAGATCGAAGGGTTCGGGTCCTACGGTTTTCCCGAAAGCCACGCGGCGTCCTTCGCGCTGCTGGTCTATGCATCTTCCTGGCTGAAACACCACCACCCCGGGATCTTCGCCTGCGCGCTGCTGAATTCGCAGCCCATGGGGTTCTACGCCCCCGCCCAGATCGTGCGCGATGCCCGCGAACACGGGGTGGAGGTGCGCCCGGTCTGCATCAACCGCAGCCAGTGGGACAACGTGATGGAGCGGACCGAAACCGGGGACCTGGCGCTGCGCCTGGGGTTCCGGCAGGTCAGATCCCTGCGCGAGGACGAGGCCGACTGGATCACCGCCGCCCGTGGCAACGGCTACCGCGCGGTCGAGGATGTGTGGCGGCGCGCCGGGGTTGACGCGAAGACGCTGACCGTTCTGGCCGAGGCGGATGCCTTCGCCGTCCTTGGGCTCAGCCGCCGCGACGCGCTCTGGGCCGCGCGTGCGCTGAGCCCGAAAAAGGAACTGCCGCTGTTTTCGGGTGATCTGGACGGCGAGGGGATCGTGGAGGCCGCCGTCCGCCTGCCCGAGATGACCGAGGGCGAACAGGTCGTCGAGGATTACGTGTCGATGCGCCTGACCCTGCGCAGCCACCCCGTGGCCCTGATCCGCGACCGGCTGAGTCCCCGGATCGACAGGCGGTTGCTCAAGGTTGCACCAATCCCGTCGAAGGGATTGGCCGGGTCTTTCGAAAGACCTGACGCCTATAACCCGTAATGGTCGCGCCGCTGACCCACGGTCTTCATCACCCGCACCAGTTCCTGGCTGATCCCGGGTTCGGACAACGCGTGTCCCGCGCCCTTGATCATGTGCAGCCGCCCCGACGGCCAGCCCGACATCAGCCGATGCGCCGACAGGGGCGGGCAGATCATGTCATAACGGCCCTGCACCACGGTCCCCGGGATCTGGGCGATCCGGTGCAGGTCGCGCAGGATCTGCCCGTCTTCCTCCAGAAAGCCGCGATTGGTGAAGTAATGGTTTTCCAGCCGCGCGAAGGCGCGGGCATATTCCGCCGGGCTTTCGCCCCCCGCCCCGTCGCTGTCCATCGAGGCCAGCGCGTTCTCCCACGCGGCCCAGGCGCGGGCATAGCGTGTCTCGACCATCAGATCGCCGGAAAACAGCCGCCGGTTATAGGCCGCGACCATGTCGCCGCGTTCTTCCTCGGGGATCAGGGAACAGAACCGCGCCCATTGATCCGGCCAGAACTGCCCGGCACCGCCGCCATAGAACCAGTCGATCTCGCGCTGCATCGACAGGAACACACCGCGCAACGCCAGATAGGCCGCATGCTCCGGGTGCGCCTCGGCATAGATAAGGGCCAGCGTCGCGCCCCATGACCCACCGAATACCGCCCAGCGGTCGATACCCAGCGTATGACGGATGCGTTCGATATCGGCGACCAGATGCCAGGTCGTGTTCGCCCGCACACTGGCATGGGGCCGCGACCGGCCGCAGCCGCGCTGATCGAACAGGATGATCCGCCAGTCCTTGGGGTCGAAATACCGCCGCATCGCGGGGCTGCAGCCGCCGCCCGGACCGCCATGAAGGACCACCACCGGCGCCCCCTCGGGATTGCCGCATTGCTCCACATAGACATGATGGCCGTCGCCCGCGTCCAGCATACGCTGGTCAAACGGGTCGATCGGCGGGAACAGATGCGCCGCTGCGCGCTTTTGGCCGGAGAACTTGTCCATCGGCTTCCTATATAGACCGAAGCGACGGGCTACGCACGCGACACTGTCAACAACCGGAAGGGATGTCCATGAACACCACTGCCGCCAGCCTCGATACCGCCGAAGTGGCGAAGTTCGACGCTATGGCCGCCGAGTGGTGGGACGCGCATGGAAAATTCGCCCCTCTGCACGCGATGAACCCCTGCAGGCTGGACTACATCACCGCCCAGATCGCCGCCGAATTCGGCCGGGACAGGTCCGCCGACCGCCCTTTCGACGGGCTGCGGGTTCTCGATATCGGCTGCGGCGGCGGGTTGGTGGCCGAACCCATGGCGCGGCTCGGGGCCGACGTAACCGGCATCGACGCCTCAGAAACGACGGTGGGCGTGGCCGCAACCCATGCGGCAGGCCAGGGCCTGAACATCGATTACCGGCAGATCACGGCCGAGGATCTGGCGGCCTCAGGCGCGCAGTTCGATGGGGTGCTCGCGCTGGAGATCATCGAACATGTCGCCCAACCGCAGGCGTTCCTGACCACCTGCGCCGCGCTGACCCGCCCCGGCGGCCTGACCATCCTGTCGACGCTGAACCGTACCCCGAAAAGTTTTGCCGCGGCCATCCTGGGCGCGGAATGGGTGATGCGCTGGCTGCCCAAGGGCACCCATGACTGGTCGAAATTCATCACGCCCGAGGAGATGGAGGCGATGATGACCACCGCCGCGCTTGACCCGGTAGATCGCAAGGGGATGGTCTTTGCCCCATTGTCGGGGACATGGTCCCTGTCGGACCGGGACCTCGGCATCAACTACATCGTCACGGCGGTGAAACCGGCCTAATCCTCGCCGTTTTCCATGCGCATCCGCATGTCGCGGATCACCGGCAGGGCCGCGCGCACGCGGTCCGGTCCGATTTCTTTCACCGTTTCCGACAGGATCGGGGCGATGGCAGCCAGCGCTTCCTCGCGCGCGCGTAATCCGGCCGGGCTGATCTTGACCAGTTTCCGCCGCGCATCGTCCCAGTCGGGGCGGATATGGACATACCCGGCCCAGTCGAGCCGCGCGAGCGTGTTGGTCATCGCCCCCCGCGTCACGTGGAAGGCGCGCGCCAGCTGCGCCGGTGTCTTTTCCTCGCTGGAGCTGGCCAGGTGGTTGAGCACGCCGAAATGGCTCAGCTCCATCCCCTTGGGCAGGGCGCGCGACAGCCGGTTCCGGGCCAGTTGGTCGGCCATGAACATCTCGCTGAACAGCGCGACTGAAAGCGGATCATCTGCAGTGGACATGGTCGGCATCAAGGCGCGCGTTGACGCGCGCGGCAAGGGGCCTCGGCGTCGCGGGGATCAGCCGGCCAAAAGCGGGTCGAGCTTTCCGTCGCGCTCCAGCGCGGCCATGTCGTCATAGCCGCCGACATGCGTGTCCCCGATGAAGATCTGCGGCACGGTGCGGCTGCCGGGCGCCCGCGTCGTCATTTCCTGACGCCTCGCCGGGTCGGCGGCGACATCGAACTCGGCAAAGCTGACGCCCTTCTCGGTTAGAAGACGCTTGGCGGCATGGCAGTAGCCGCAGAGCGGTGATGTATAGATCTCGACGGTCTGCATCCCATCACTCCCCGAAAACACTTTCTGAAGACAGGACTTAAGGGTCTTTGCTGACCCGTGCCAGAGCCATCACGCGGATGGGACCATCGGTGACCTGCGCGCAGGCCTGCGCCGCGGCGCTGAAGGTCGCGCCCGACGTCATCACGTCATCGATCAGCACGACCGCGCGCCCTGACAGGCGGTGCCCGTGTTTCGGGTGCGGCGCGATCGCGGCTTCGAGGTTTTCGAACCGGCCGTCCCTGTCGCGCCCGTCCTGGGTGCCGGTCGCGCGGCAGCGCAAAAGGGCATCGGCGGCGACGCTCAGCCCGGTCTCGCGCGCCAGCGCCCGCGCCAGAAGCGCCGACTGGTTGAACCGCCGCGCTGCCAGCCGCCGCCAATGCAGCGGGACCGGCACCAGCAATGGATCGTCCTCCCAGAACCCGCGCCCCGCGCGCGCCATCCAGGGCCCGGCGGCCCGCGCCACATCGGCCCGGTCCCCATGTTTCAGACCCAGAACCAGACGCCGCCCGACGCCCCGGTAGGCCATCACCGCACGGCCCGCATCCCATGGCCGGGCAACGCTCAGGCAATCGTCGCAGATCAGGCGTTCATCGGGCGCGGCGGCCCCGGGCAATCCCACCCCGCAGAGGTCGCAGACCGCGCCGAGAATGAAATCGGTCTCGGCCCAGCAGGCCCCGCAAAGGGAGAAATCGGCATCGATGCGCGCCCCGCAGGACAGACATTCGGGCGGAAACACCGCCTGGACCAAGCTTTGCAATCGCATTGCGGCTCCCTAGGTTTGAGACCAACCCGTTCCGATGGCAGGCCCGCGTGACCCAGACGCCCCCGAAACTCACCGACCTTCCCGCGCGGCGCGGCGCCTGGGCACGGGCCGATCTGACCCGTGCCGGGTTCCTGCACGACCTTGCGCGGGCCGAGCTTCAGGAAAGGCTGGCGGATGTTAACAAAACCTTTACCGCACCCGCGATCATCACGCCTTTCCCGGCCGCGTGGGCGGACCTTCTGCCCGGCGCCCGCTGCATCGTGCCAGGGCCTGTTCTGGACCTTGAACCGGAGCGCCATGACCTGATCATCCACGCGATGGCGCTGCACTGGGCCGACGATCCTGTCGGCCAGATCGTGCAATGCCGCCGCGCCCTGAAGCCCGATGGCCTGTTCCTGGCCGTCGCTTTCGGCGGCGAAACCCTGACCGAGCTGCGTCAGGTTCTGGCCGAGGCCGAAATCGCCACCCTCGGCGGGCTCAGCCCCCGCGTGGCACCGATGGCCGAACTGCGCGATATGGCCGCGCTTTTGCAGCGCGCCGGCCTGGCGCTGCCGGTCAGCGACCGTGTCACGCAGACCGTGACCTATCCCGATGCCCGCGCCCTCATGCACGACCTGCGGGCGATGGGCGAAGCCAACACCCTGGCCGACCGGCACCGCAAACCCGCGCCACGCGGGCTTTTTTTGCGGGCCGAGGCGATTTACGCGGTCGGGTTTCCGGCCTTCGGCGACCCATCCCGTATCCGCGCCACCTTCGAGCTTGTGTTCCTTGCAGGATGGGTGCCGCATGACAGCCAGCAGAAACCTCTGCGCCCCGGCAGCGCAAAAACCCGGCTTGCCGACGCATTAAATGTCACGGAATTTGACCCAAACACCCCAAACGCCCTACATCCCCCGGCAAGCGAGGGACCAAAGCAATGAACATGATGCGCGACGACGCCACTGCCCCAGCCAAAAGCCACCTGCCGGCGGACCATCCCAAGGTCAGTTTCGGCAAGGTCGGCGTCCTTCTGGCCAACCTGGGCACGCCGGACCATTACAGCTACTGGCCGATGCGCCGGTACCTCAACGAATTTTTGTCAGACAAGCGGGTGATCGATTACAGCCCCTGGATCTGGCAGCCGCTTCTGCAGCTCGTGATCCTGACGAAACGCCCGTTCAGTTCGGGTGCGGCCTATAAATCGATCTGGAACGAGGAGGCCAATGAAAGCCCCCTCATGACGATCACCAAGGATCAGACCGCGAAAATGGCCGCCATGATGCAGGAGCGTTACGGCGATCAGGTCGTGGTCGATTTCTGCATGCGCTACGGCAACCCCTCGACGAAATCCAAGGTCGATGCGCTGGTCGCACAGGGCTGCACCAAGATCCTGTTCTTCCCGCTCTACCCGCAATATGCGGGCGCCACCTCGGCCACGGCCTGCGACCAGTTTTTCCGCAGCCTGGAAAACATCAAATGGCAGCCGCTCGTGCGCACGGTCGAACCCTATTTCGAGCATCCCGACTATATCGATGCGCTCGCGCAATCTGTGGAACGTGCCTATGGCGCGCTGGAAACCCGGCCCGACGTGCTGGTGGCTTCCTATCACGGCGTGCCGAAACGCTATCTGATGGAGGGCGACCCCTATCATTGCCAGTGCCAGAAAACGACGCGGCTGCTGAAGGAACGCCTGGGGTGGGACGATACCGATATCGTGACCACCTTCCAGAGCCGGTTCGGCCCGGAGGAATGGCTGAAACCCTACACGGTCGAAGAGGTGGCGCGGCTGGCTGAACGGGGCAAGAAGCGGATCGCGGTGATCGCGCCCGCCTTCTCGTCCGATTGCATCGAGACGCTGGAAGAGATCAACGAGGAAATCCGCGAAAGCTTCGAAGAAGCGGGCGGGGAAGAGTTTACCTACATCCCCTGTCTCAACGATGACGACGCCCATATGCGTGCGCTGGCAACAGTGGTCGAAGACAATCTCAAGGGCTGGCTGGACTGAGCCTTGGCGGCGCGGCGGCGCGCGCCGTCAGAGCCAGTCGCGCAGGACCGGGATCAGCGGCAGATCGGCCGCAGGCATCGGATAGTCGCGCAACGCGGTCGGCCTGACCCACGCCAGTTGCTGACCTTCGCGTGCCGTTGGAATGCCCTGCCATTTGCGGCAGGCAAAAAGCGGCATAAGAAGGTGAAAATCCTCGTATCTGTGGCTGGCGAAGGTCAGCGGGGCCAGGCAGCTTTGCCAGGTGTCGATGCCCAGTTCCTCGTGCAATTCACGGATCAGCGCCGCCTCGGGCGTTTCGCCGGGTTCGACCTTGCCGCCCGGAAACTCCCAAAGCCCGGCCATCGCCTTGCCCTCGGGCCGCTGCGCCAGCAGCACCCGGCCCTCGGCGTCGATCAGCGCGACCGCCGACACCAGCACCGTTTTCACGACCGGTAGTCCGCGTTGATGTCGATATAGGCGTGGGTCAGGTCGCAGGTCCATACCGTGTCCGCCCCGTCATCAAGGCCCAGATCCACCCCGATCACCAGCTCCTGACCGCGCATATAGGCGGCGGCGTCGGCCTCTTTATAGCCGGGGGCCACCCACCCGTTCTCGGCCACCAGAATGTCGCCGAAGCGGATGCTGAGCGTATCGCGGTCGGCCTCGGCACCGGATTTGCCCACAGCCATGACGATGCGGCCCCAGTTCGGGTCCTCGCCCGCGATCGCGGTCTTGACCAGCGGTGAATTGGCGATGCTGCGCGCCACCTTGCGGGCGTCATCGCGGCTGACCGCGCCGGTGACGCGGATCTCGACCAGTTTCGTGGCCCCTTCGCCATCCCGCACAAGCTGGATCGCCAGATCGTGCATCACCGCGTGCAGGGCTGCGGCAAAGGCGCGGCCATCCGGCGTATCCGCACCCTTGACCTGTGCGTTCCCGGCGGTGCCCGTCGCGGCCAGCAGGACCGTGTCCGAGGTCGAGGTGTCGCTGTCCACGGTGACCGCGTTGAAGGTCGTCTCAACCGCCTCCGACAGCATGGCCTGCAGGGCGGGCTGCGCCACAGCCGCATCGGTGAAGACGAACCCCAGCATCGTCGCCATGTCGGGGGCGATCATGCCCGACCCCTTCGCGATGCCCATGATGCGCACCGTCGTCTCGCCGATCCGCGCCTCGGCGCAGGCCCCCTTGGGGAAGGTGTCGGTTGTCATGATCGCGCGGGCCGCCGACGCAGCACCCGAGGCATCGAGCCCGCCGATCAGGGCGGGGATCGCCGCCTCGATCCTGTCGCGCGGCAGCAATTCCCCGATCACACCCGTCGATGCGGTAAAGACCCGCCCCGCCGGAAGGTCCGCCGCCTTCGCCACTGCCTGGGAAAGACGAACGACATCCTCGGCCCCGCGTGCACCGGTAAAGGTGTTGGCGTTGCCGGAATTGACGAAGAACGCTGCGCCGCTTTCGGACATGCCCGGCAGGGCCGCCAGTTTCGCCTGGCAGTCACGTACCGCCGCCGACCGGGTCGAGGAACGTGTGAAGACCCCGGCCAGGGCCGCACCCGGCGCGATGTGAACCAACATCAGGTCTGTGCGGTTGGCATAGCGCACGCCTGCCGCTGTCGCGGCAAAGCGCACCCCGTCGATCACCGGCAGGTCCGGAAACCGGTCGGGGGCCAGCGGCGACCGGGCCAGACCCGGTTTGCCGACATTGCCCGCGCCGGAAGCGTCACCCGTCATCGCGGCTCAGTCGGCGATCAGATCGGTGTTGCGGATCACGCTGACATCGATCTCGACCTCGGCCATCTCGACCTCGGCGGCATCGGTCAGCTCGGCGATACGCTCATCGACCCGGCTCCGGCGCAGGCTTTCGACGATCTCGTCGCGCACCTCGTCAAGGCTGGGCGCGGCCTGTTCGCGTGTGTCGTTGAGCACAAGCACGTGCCAGCCGAACTGCGTTTCGACCGGCGGCGACACCTCGCCCACGTCCAGCGCGAACGCGGCCTCCTCGAAGGCCGGCACCATCATGCCCGCCGAGAACCAGCCAAGCTGTCCGCCATTGGGGCCCGACGGGCCGGTCGAGAACTCCTGTGCCAGTTCGGCGAAATCGGCGCCTTCAGCCAGCTGCGCGATCAGCGCCTCGGCCTCGGCCTCGGTTTCGACCAGGATGTGCGAGGCGTTGAGCTCGGTCACCGGTTCGGCCGACCCGAACACGGCGTCGTATTCGGCCGCGATCTCGTCTTCGGTGATGTCCTCGGACGCGATCCCGTCAAGGAACATCGACGCCAGGAACGCGCGCCGTTCATTCTCCAGCCCCAGTTCCATCCGCGTGGTGATATCATCCTCGGCCACGCTGGCGATGACCTGCTGCTGGACCAGTTGCTCCAGCATCCCGTCGAACAGAACCTGGTCGGGCAGTTCCTGGTATTGCTCGGGCAGCATCGCGCGCATCGCGATAAGGTGGCCGACGGTGATTTCCTCACCGTTCACTTCGGCCAGAACGGTATCGGCGGTGACATCCTGGGCAAGCGCCGGGGCGGCAAGAAGCGCGGCGAAGGCTGCGCCGGTCAGATACGATTTCATGATGCGGGAATCCTTTGGCTGCGGCGGCGTCCAGCCGCCTGCGTTGACAGTCCATGGACCGCCCCTTATGTGCCTCAGCGGCGCTGTATCGGGGTCTCGGCCGTCTTTCTCGCGGTTGATAGACCGGCGCGTCAGGCCGAACAACCCGGATACACCACACGATTGCTTGACGCGCGGCCAGACGCCGGTCGCGGCACAGGGAAAAGGGCGGCAGCATGCTCGGCTTGGGCGGGATCACGAAAAAAGTCTTCGGCACGGCAAATGACCGCAAGGTCAAGTCGGTCCGCCCGATCATCGACCGGATCAACGCGCTGGAGCCCGAATTCGAGGCACTGAGCGATGACGGCATCATCGCCAAGACGCAGGAGCTTCGCACCCGCGCCCTGGAAGGCGAGGCCCTGGATGACCTCCTGCCCGAAGCCTTTGCCAATTGCCGGGAAGCCGCCAAACGGGCGCTGGGCCTGCGCGCCTTCGATGTGCAGCTGATCGGCGGCTATTTCCTGCACAAGGGCAACATCGCCGAGATGAAGACCGGCGAGGGCAAGACGCTTGTCGCCACCTTCCCGGCCTATCTGAACGCGCTGACCGGCAAGGGCGTCCATATCGTGACGGTCAACGACTACCTGGCCAAACGGGACGCGGAATGGATGGGGCAGGTTTTCGCAGCGCTCGGCCTGACCACAGGCGTCGTCTATCCCCGCCAGCCCGACGCCGAAAAGCGCGAGGCCTATGCCGCCGACATCACCTATGCAACGAACAACGAACTGGGCTTCGACTACCTGCGCGACAACATGCGCGCCAGCCTCGGTGACATGGCCCAGCGGGGGCATAACTTCGCCATCGTGGACGAGGTCGATTCGATCCTGATCGACGAGGCGCGGACGCCGCTCATCATCTCGGGGCCGAGCCAGGACCGCAGCGATCTTTATGTCGCCATCGACAAGATCATCCCCGACATCCAGGAAGATCATTTCACGCTGGACGAGAAGACGCGCAACGCGACCTTCACCGACGAGGGCAACGATTTCCTCGAGGACCGGCTTCTCGCCGCGGGCCTGCTGCCCGAGGGCCAAAGCCTTTATGACCCCGAGTCGACCACCATCGTCCACCACGTCACCAACGCGCTGCGGGCCCACAAGCTGTTCCTGAAGGACCAGCAATACATCGTGCGCGGCGGCGAGGTGGTACTGGTCGATGAATTCACCGGCCGCATGATGCCGGGCCGGCGCCTGTCGGACGGGTTGCACCAGGCCATCGAGGCCAAGGAGGGCTGCAAGATACAGCCCGAAAACATCACCCTCGCCTCGGTGACGTTCCAGAATTACTTCCGCCTCTATGGCAAGCTGGCCGGGATGACCGGCACCGCCGCCACCGAGGCCGAGGAATTCATGGCGATCTACGGCCTTGGCGTCGTCGAAATTCCCACCAACCGTCCCATCGCGCGCGTGGACGAGGATGACGCGATCTACCGCACCGGGCGCGAGAAATACGAAGCCATCGTCGAACAGATCCGCGAGGCGCATGCCAAGGGCCAGCCGGTGCTGGTCGGGACCACCTCGATCGAGAAATCCGAGATGCTGGGCGAGATGCTGAAGAAGGCCAAGCTGCCCCACAGCATCCTGAACGCCCGCCAGCACGAGCAGGAAGCCCAGATCGTGGCCGATGCCGGCAAGCTTGGCGCGATCACCATCGCCACGAACATGGCCGGGCGCGGCACGGACATCAAACTGGGCGGCAATGTCGAATTCAAGGTGATGGAGGCCATTGCCGCCGATCCAGATGGGGACCATGAGGCGATCCGCGCGCGGATCGAGGCCGCACACGAGGCGGACGAGCAGGCGGTCAAGGACGCAGGCGGGCTGTTCGTTCTGGCCACCGAACGCCATGAAAGCCGCCGCATCGACAATCAGCTGCGTGGCCGTTCGGGCCGTCAGGGCGACCCGGGCCGGTCGTCCTTCTTCCTAAGCCTCGAAGACGACCTGATGCGCATTTTCGGCTCGGACAAGCTGGACCGGATGCTGTCGACCCTCGGCATGAAGGACGGCGAGGCGATCGTGCACCCCTGGGTAAACAAATCCCTCGAACGTGCGCAGGCCAAGGTCGAGGGGCGCAATTTCGACATCCGCAAGCAGCTGTTGAAATTCGACGACGTGATGAACGACCAGCGCCGCGTCATTTTCGACCAGCGGCGCGAGGTGATGGGGTCGGACGAGGTGGCCGAAATCACCCGCGACATGCGCCACCAGGTGATCGACGACCTGGTCGACACTTACATGCCTCCGAGAACCTATGCCGAACAATGGGAGGCCGAGGCCCTGCGCGAGGCCGTGAAAACCCAGTTGGGCATCGACGCACCGGTCGATCAATGGGCCGAGGAAGACGGCGTTGACCAGGACGTCGTGCGGGAACGTCTGGAACTGGCCGCCGATGAATTCATGGCCTCAAAGGCAGTCGAATTCGGCGCCGAACAGATGCGCAATATCGAAAAGCAGCTTCTGTTGCAGACCATCGACGCCAAATGGCGCGAACATCTGGTAACGCTGGAACATCTGCGTTCGGTCGTGGGGTTCCGGGGCTATGCGCAGCGTGACCCGCTCAATGAATACAAGACCGAGGCGTTCCAGCTGTTCGAGACGATGCTCGACAGCCTGCGCAGCGACGTGACCGAGAAACTGGCCCGCATCAAGCCGCTGACGCCGGAACAGCAGCAGGAACTGATCCGCCAGTTGCAGGCACAACAGGCCGCCGCGTTGCAATCTGCGGATGCGTTCAGCGCGGGCGATGCGCCGGCCGACGCGCCCGCCCCGCTGGTCGAAGGGTTCGACGAGAACGATCCCGCCAGCTGGGGCAATCCCGGCCGCAACGACGCCTGCCCCTGCGGGTCGGGCAAGAAGTTCAAGCATTGCCACGGGCGGCTTGCCTGACCCTGCACAAGCGGACCCGCCGGTGACCCGTCTCCTTGAAAACGGCACAATTCCGAACTGATTGATGCCCCAAAGCGGGGGCATGCCCATCCTGTCGATGTGCAGGAGGACAGACATGTCTGTCGCGAAAATGATCATGCGGGGTCTTTCGCTGGCCATGCTGGCCGGGGGTGGCGCCGTTGTCGCGGTGCAGGGCGGCCTGATGGCAGGCGGCGGAAATACGCGGGGCGGGGCACCCGACACCTCCGCCGCGACGCTGTTTTCCGCCTCGACCGCGGAAACCGCCGGGTCCGGGGCCCAGGTCACCCGCGCGGCCACCGTCGGCCCGGCGCTGTTCACGACGGCGCCGGTTGCCCCGGCGTTGCCGGTGACCTCCTCGGCCAGCCTTGTCAGTCTGCCCGATGCCGAGCCCGCCGCCGCGCCGGTCACGACCGCGCCCGACCTGCCCGCAGCCCTTGCGGACGCGGTGATTCGCGCCGTGGTGCGCGACACCGATCCCGAGGTCAGCGATTTCGGCCTGCCCTGTGACGTGACCGTCAGCGCAAGCGCGCTGCCCGGGGCGCTGATTGCCGTCGATGTCATGGCGCCCTGTCAGCCCGAAGCGCGGGTCCTGATCGAACATTCCGGCCTGACGCTGACCGGTCGCACGGATGCGATGGGCCTGATGGTGATGGATCTTCCCGCGTTTCAGTCGCCCGCCTACCTGACGGTGCGCCTGCCCGAGGGCGACAGCCGCAACGCGCTCGTCCACATCCCCGACCTCGACGCCTTCGACCGGGTCGCGGTGCAATGGGAAGAAGACCGGCAACTGATGCTGCATGCCATCCCCGAGGGCACGGCATTCGGCGCCCCTGGCCATATCTGGCAGGAAGCGCCCGGATCGCTGGACGATGCCGTCACCGGCAGATCGGGCGTGCTGATGAACTTGGGCAGCGCCGAAGTCGATACGCCGATGCTTGCGCAGGTCATCACTTATCCGCGCCGGGCGCTGACCGAGGCCGCCCCCGTGGCCCTGTCCGTTGATGCGCCGATCACCGATACGACCTGCGGCAAACCCGTCGAGGCCCGCGCCATCGAACTGGCCCGGTCCGGCGAGGTCGAGGTGGTGCCGCTGAACCTGACCCTGCCCGGATGCGATGCGGTGGGCGACTATCTGGTGTTGCAAAATCTCTTCGCGGACCTGACAGTCGCGCAGAACTGACCCCTAAAGCCTTCTTGCCGGTATGCCTTATCCGCTGCGGGCGGTCTGCGCCGCCGCGATCACGCTTCTTTGCCCGCTGGCCGCGCCTGCACAGGACGTGGCGCTGCGGTCCTTCGACGGCAGCGTCGAACTGGAAGGCGACCTGATCTCCTATGACGGGGCCTATTACCGGCTCGACACCGTTTACGGCCCGCTCACCGTGTCCGCCGAGGGCGTCACCTGTGCAGGCCCCGGCTGCCCCGATCTCGACAGTTTCGTGGCCGAGGCCCGGATCGCAGGGGCCGCGACCGTGGCCGAGGGGCTGCTGCCCGCGCTTCTCGACGCCTTTGCCACCGCGCAGGGCATGATGCTGGTCGTGCAGGACGACCGGGCCGGGGCGCTTGTCTACGCGCTGCACAGGGCCGATGGGGGCCTTGCCGCGCGGTTCCATGTCACGCCGGGCAGGTCCGATGACGGGCTTCTTGCGCTGCTGAACGGCGACACGGACCTTGCGCTGTCGCTGCGCCAGCCCACCGATCTCGAACGCCGCGCCGACCGCGCTCAGGCACCTGACGATCCGCCGCTCGACCGGCGGGTGCGGGTGATCGGGCTGGATGCGCTGGTGCCCGTGGTCTCGCCCGACAACCCGATCGATACCGTCTCGCTGCCGATGCTGGCCTCGCTGTTTTCCGGCGAGATCGACAATTGGGCCGACCTGGGTGGGCCCGATGCGCCTGTGGCCCTGCACCTGCTGGCCCCGGGCCTCGGCCTCGCCCAAAGCCTGTCGGACAGGTTGCGCCTGCCCGAAGACGACAGCCTTCCGGTCACACGCCACACCAGCGCCGCCGGATTGGCCGATGCGGTCGCCCGCGACCCTTACGCCATCGGCATCACCGCGCAATCGGCACGGGGGCTGGCGCGGGTCCTGCCGCTGACGGGGGCCTGCGGGCTGGTGCAGATGGCCACGACCGATGCCGTCAAGGCCGAGGATTATCCGCTGACCGCACCGGTCTTCGTCTATCTTGCACCGCAACGCCTGCCGCAGCTTTTGCGCGACTTCCTCGCCTTCACCGAAACCGCGGCCGCCGAGCGGGCCGTGGCCGCCTCGGGCTTTGTCAACCAGACCCTCACCCGCACGCCGCTGGCCTTGCAGGGGCACCGGCTGGCCAATGCCATCGCGGCCGGGGGCGAGGATATCGGGCTCGACGATCTGCAGTCCCTGGTCGAGGCGATGCGCGGAACCGAACGTCTGTCTGCGACCTTCCGGTTCGCGGGCGGCGCCGCCGATCTTGATGCGCAATCGCGCGCCTCGGCCGCGCGCCTTGCGGCGGCGATCGAACGTGGTGTCTTCGATGGGCGGCGGCTGGTTTTCGCGGGGTTCTCCGATGGCGAAGGCAGCGCCGAGATCAACGAACGCCTCGCCCTGCGCCGCGCCGAAGCGGTGATGGCCTCGGTGCAGACCCTGTCGGGCGACGCCGCACCGGGCAGGGTGACGATGGAGGTCGCCGCTTTCGGCGAGGCGATGCCGATGGCCTGCGACGACAGCGAATGGGGGCGGCAGGTCAACCGCCGGGTCGAGGTCTGGCTCGACTGACGGGCCTTGCTGTCGTGATTAGAGGTATCCTTCGGCGCGGAAACTGACCTCGCGCGCCTTCCCGATCACCAGATGGTCGTGCAGCACCAGTCCCAACACCTCGGCGGCGTCCCGGATCGCGAAGGTCATGTCGATATCCGCCCGGCTCGGCTGCGGGTCGCCTGACGGGTGGTTATGCACCAGGATCAGGGCCGAGGCGTTCAGTTCCAGCGCCCGTTTGACCACCTCGCGCGGGTAAACCGGCACATGGTCCACCGTGCCCTCGCCCTGCGCCTCATCGGCGATCAACACGTTTTTTCGGTCGAGGTAGAGCACCCGGAACTGTTCCAGGTCCCGATGCGCCATAGCCGTCTGGCAATAGGCCAGAAGCGCATCCCATGACGAAAGGATCGGCCGTTTCAGGATGCGCGCGCGGGCCATGCGGTGGCCAAGGGCCTGCACCAGCTTCAACTCGAACACCACCCGGTCGCCAACTCCGCCGACCTCCTTCAGCCGTGCTGCAGGGGCAGCCAGAACATGGTTGAGATCACCGAACCGTTTCAGCAGCGCCTTGGCCAGCGGCTTGGTATCGCCGCGGGGCAGCGCACGGAACAGAACCATCTCCAGCAGCTCGTAGTCCGGAACGGCGTCGGCCCCGCCCTGCTCGAACCGCTGCCGCAGGCGCGCGCGATGGGCATGGCGGTGCAGGTCGGCCCCACCGGCAGGCTCGGGGGTCACCACGACGGCCCCGCCGAATCTTTGTGCCTCTTCGGCGAACTGGAACTGCCCCTGATCGGTCATGCCCGCAGCCTGGCGGCATTTGGTTAACACGGCGTTATCGCGGCAGTCGCCTGCGCGCAGAGGCCTAGGGGTGGTCGAGGTAATCCCAGCTTTCCATCACCCGCCCGGTCATCGATTGGCGCAGGGTCTCGCCGTCATTGACCGGCACCATGGCCAGCCGGATGTTCGAGATCGTGACATAGCTTTCGGGCTGCGCAGGGTGCGGCATCGCCACGATCCGCAGCAACATCTCGCCCAGCGGCGGATCGACATAGCGCCCGATCAGTTGCACGGCGTTGGGCACGTCGGGACCAAGCGGGATTTCCTCCAGCGCAAGGATCTCGGGGCTGACGAAACCCTCGACCGCGCGCGGGTAAACGATGTTCTGCACAAGGTCGATCATGGTGCCGATCCGGGCCTCGGCCGGGTCCTGCGCCTCGGGCAAAAGCGGGATCGTCGCGGTCACGACCTGGATGTTTTCCAGGAACACACGCTCGCCCGCATCCGTTTCGGTATAGAACGTGAACCTTACGAAACCGCCGCCATCGGGGCGACCATCGGCGATGACCCCCACCCCGTCACGGCGCGGCACGTCGAGACGGAATGGCACCGGCACCGCAATCCCGAACCGCTCGGTATAGCTTTCGTCAAAGGTATAGACATCCGAAAGGGTGACGCCGGAAAATTCGAAAAGATTGAAGCTGAATTCGCCCTCGGCGGACGCCGTCTGCGCCGCTGCAGGTGCGGTGGCCGCAAGCCCCGCCGCGATGATCGCCATTGCCCTGAACATGCGCTCCCCCGCTGAACGTTTGTGTCAGGGTGCAGGACCCCCGGAGGCCGGGTCAAGCGTTGATCCAGGTGGGGTAAAACCGCCCGGAAGGGGAAAGGGTGAAGATATCGACGCCGGTCGCGGTCACGCCGACCGAATGCTCGAACTGTGCCGAAAGGGACTTGTCCCGGGTCACGGCGGTCCAGTCGTCGGACAGAACCTTGGTCTCGGGCCGCCCGATGTTCACCATTGGTTCGATGGTGAAGAACATGCCTTCCTCCAGCACCGGGCCGGTGCCGGGGCGCCCGTAGTGCAGCACATTCGGCGGCGCGTGAAACACCTGCCCAAGGCCATGGCCGCAGAAATCCCGCACCACGCTCATCCGGTGCGCCTCGACATAGGTCTGGATGGCATGCCCTATATCGCCGAAGGTCGCGCCGGGCCGCACCGCCTCGATCCCCTTGAACAGCGCATCATGGGTGACCTGGATCAGCCGCTCGGCCTTGCGGCCCAGTTTTCCGGCCACATACATCCGGCTGGTGTCACCGAACCAGCCATCAACGATCACGGTGACGTCGATGTTCAGGATGTCCCCGTCCTTCAGCGTCTTCGTCCCAGGGATGCCGTGACAGACGACATGGTTCACGCTGATACAACTGGCGTGCTGATACCCGCGATACCCGATCGTGGCCGAGGTCGCGCCCGCCGCCGTGACCTTCGCCTCGATCGCGGCGTCGATATCGGCGGTGGTGGCGCCGGGCACCACCATGTCGGCGATCTCGTCGAGAATTTCCGCAGCCAGCCGCCCCGCGCGGTGCATACCGGCGAAATCAGGGGCGTCGTGGATGCGGATGCCGTCCTTGGTCAGGCGGCCATTGAAGTCGTCCAAACCGACCTCCGTGTGCGTTTGGCCCGAAGGTAAGGCAGGCGTATGACAATTTCCAGTCACGCCCGGCGTCGCGTTTGCAGGCCGGTCGCGATCATGGCCCCGGCATGAGACCGTTGCCGGCCCGTCCTGCACCCGGGTCACGGTGCGCAACCGGTTCTGATGCGTGATCCGCGTCTTGGGCGTAAGGTGGGGTTTGAAAGCGCATCGGCGGCCCCCTATACCGGCGACGACCCGGTTCACAACCCGTGATGGATGCCATGACCCAGACCCGACCCACCGCCGCCATGCTGGTCATCGGCGATGAAATCCTGTCGGGCCGCACCCGCGACAGCAACATGAACCACCTGGCCAAGGCGCTGACGGAACACGGGCTCCAGCTGGCCGAGGCGCGGGTCGTGGCCGATGACCGCGATGCGATCATCACCGCCGTCCGGCACCTTTCGGGTGCGTGGGATTACCTGTTCACCTCGGGCGGCATTGGCCCCACCCATGACGACATCACGGCCGAAGCGGTCGCTGCCGCCTTCGATCTGCCCTTCGGCGTGCGCGAGGATGCCCGCGCCCTGCTGCAGGCCCATTACGACCGTCAAGGCATGGAATTGAACGAGGCGCGCCTGCGCATGGCGCGCATCCCCGAAGGGGCCTGCCTGATCGACAACCCGATCTCGGCGGCGCCCGGATTCTCGGTCTGCAATGTGCATGTCATGGCCGGGGTGCCCGCGATCTTCGAGGCGATGGTCGCCTCGGTCCTGCCGACGATCACCGGCGGTGCCCCGATGCTGTCGCAATCCTTGCGTGTCGATAAGGGCGAGGGCGACATCGCCGATACCCTGGGCCGTCTCGCCGCAGCGCATCCGCAGGTCTCGATCGGATCCTATCCGTTTTACCGCAACGGCGCGCATGGCGTGAACGTGGTGGTGCGCAGCCAGGACGCTGCCGCCATCGATGCCGTGATGGCCGAACTGCATCGGCACTTCGCGCAAGGCGCATGACGCCCGACGCCGCCGACCTTCTGGACGCGATCACCGCCACGTGGCCGCCTGCGGGCATGACACGGCAGGGGCCGTTCCTGATGTGCCAGTCCGCTGGCGGCGGCAGCCGCGTGCGCGCCGCGCGCCTCGCCGACCCGGATATCCCCCTTACAACCAGGATCATCGACACGGCCGCCGACTGGATGCGGGACAGGGGCCAACCCGTCCGCTTCATGGTGGGTGAGGGGCAATCCGCGCTCGACACCGCGCTGGCCGAGGCGGGATACATCATCCGCGACCCCACGTTGATCCTTGGTTGTGCCGCGGCCTCGGTCGCCGCCGCACCGCCCCCGGTCACCGTCTTCGAGACCTGGCCGCCGCTGGCGATCCAGGCCGAGATCTGGGCCGAGGGCGGCATCGGCCCAGATCGGCAGGCCGTCATGGCGCGCGCTGCCGCCCCGAAAATCAGCCTGTTCGGTCGGATCGCGGATCGCCCCGCCGGCACCGCGTTTCTCGCCTGTCACGGGGCCATCGCCATGCTGCACGCGGTCGAGGTGACGCCCGCGGCACGGCGCAAGGGACTCGCCCGGCACATGGTCCGCGCCGCCGCCGATTGGGCCATGCAGACCGGTGCCCGGCAGCTCGTGGTTCTCGTGACCGAGGAGAACGCACCTGCGCGCACGCTTTACGCTTCCCTGGGACTACAGCCCGTGGGACGATACCATTACCGCACGCCGCCAACCGAAGGATAGAGGCCCCCATGCCAGCCATGCGCAGACCGCGCTGTCTCCTTGTCGTGCTGATCATCACGGCGATGGCCCTGCCTGCCCAGGCGCTTGACCTGCGCTGGCCCGAGGGGGCCCGGCTGGCAGCCGCCGGGGCGCCCGCGCTTGCAGGCTTCACCATTGCCACCGGCCCGTTCGAGAACGGCCGCGTGCCCACGCGCAGCGTCGAAGGTGTGCTCAGCGAACAGATCTGGCAGGTCGAAGGCGCAGCCAGCGACCCGCTTGTCCTTTTGCGCCTGCTGCGCGAACAGCTTGAGGACGGGGGGTTCGAGATTGACTTTACCTGTGCCGCGCGCGCCTGCGGCGGGTTCGATTTCCGCCACGCCCTGCCGATTGCGGTCTCGGGTGACATGTTCGTCGACCTGACCGATTTTCATTACCTCGCCGCCAGCCGCGACGACCCCGACGGCCGGACCCACCTGGCGCTGACCGTGTCACGGGGCGGGACCACAGGCTTTGCCCATCTTGCCGTCGTGACGCCGCCGGGCGACCTGCCGCCCGGTCTTTTGGCCGCGCCGGAAGAGGTGCTCGAGATCGAGGTGGTGCCCGCAACATCGCTGGCCGATCTTCTGGAAACCGAGGGGCGCGCGGTGCTGGAGGACCTGTCCTTCGATATCGGCGCCGCGTCCCTGTCGGGCGCGCGCTATGACAGCCTGACCACTCTGGCCGCCTACCTTGCAGCCAACCCGACGACCGGCGTGGTTCTGGTGGGCCACACCGATGCGCAGGGGGGGCTTGAGACGAATATCCGCCTCAGCCGCGCCCGGGCGCAGGCCGTCCGCCGCTACCTGATCGAAGAACTGGATGTCGCAGCGGCACAGGTTGAAGCCGAGGGGATCGGCTATCTTGCGCCGCGTGAAAGTAATGCCACGCCCGAAGGGCGCGAGGCCAACCGCCGGGTCGAGGTTGTCATCGCCACCCTGCCCGGATGACCGGGCTTACCAGTCCAGCGGCCCTTTCTCGCGGAACTGATCGACGAGGAAATCGATGAAGGCGCGCACCTTGGGCTGCGTGTAGCGCCCCGGCGGATAAAGCGCGTAGATGCCCTGGATATCGGCGGGCAGGTCGGGAATGACGTCCTCCACCAGGCCCTGCCGCATCGCGTCGGCGTAAAGGTAGCTGGGCAGATAGGCGATCCCCAGGCCACCGATGGCTGCGTTCAGCAGGGATTGGCCGTCATTGACCGTCAGCGCGCCCGACGTGCGGACCTGCCGCTGTTCGCCCGAGGGGGCCATGATCTTCCAGACATTGGCGTTCGAGGCGTTCGAATAATGCAGCAGCTTGTGATCGTTCAGATCATCTATCTTCTGCGGCCGCCCATAGCGCTTGAAATAGGACGGCGCGGCGATCATCCGGCGCTGCGTCTCGCAAATCTTGCGCGCCCGCAGGCTCGAATCCTCCAGCTCACCCACCCGGATCGCCATGTCGAAGCCTTCCGAAATCAGCTCCACATAGCGGTTGTTGAGCACCATGTTCACGGTGATTTCGGGGTATTTCACGAGGAACTGGCCCAGGATCGGCGACACATGTCCGACGCCGAAATCGGTGGCGATCGACACCCTGAGCAGCCCCGAGGGTGCGGATTGCATGGCCGTGACAAGCGCATCGGCTTCGCCCGCATCGTTCAGCACCCGGCGGGCACGGTCGTAATAGGCCAGCCCGATCTCGGTGGGGCTGACGCGGCGCGTCGTCCGGTTCAGAAGCCGGGCGCCCAGACGCGCCTCGAGGCTCGAGACATGTTTGGACACCGCCGATTTGGAAATGCCCATCTTGCGCGCGGCATCGGTGAACCCGCCCTGGTCCACCACCATCGCGAAGGCCTCCATTTCCGTCAGTCGATCCATCTTGTTCACCTGCTCGGGTCTTTTCGTTGGGTCGTATCTGCCCCCGAAATGCGGCGCGATTGCGGAACGGCGCGGACCAAAGACTGTTTTTTGCTAGGATCGTTCGTGACCGCGCAACAAAAATTCACCGCTCCTTTACAGGCTCAGGTCGCAAACGGAATTGCCTGTCGTCCCGGCGCCCCCTAGCGTGACCCCAGTTGACCAGGAGGCCGCCATGAACCACGCCGAAGCCCGTCAAGACCTCGCCGCCGCATTCCGCTGGACCGCGCGGGAAAACATGCATGAAGGCGTCGCCAACCATTTCTCGCTTGCCGTGAACGAGGACGGCACGGAGTTTCTGATCAACCCGAAAAAGCATTTCAGCCGCATCAAGGCCTCCGACCTCTGGCTGCTCGACGCGAACGACCCCGACAGCGCAAAGGGCGAGGATGCGCCCGACCCCACCGCCTGGGGGCTGCATGGCAGCCTGCACCGCCACGTCCCTCATGCCCGCTGCGCGATGCATGTCCATTCGACCTACGCCACGGTGCTCGCCAGCCTCAAGGACAGCCGCTTGCCCGCAATCGACCAGTCGACGGCGATGTTCTACAACCGCCAGATCGTGGATGAGGATTTCGGCGGACTCGCCCTGGAAGAAGAAGGCACGCGCTGCGCGCGCATGTTCCAGGACCCGTCAGTCCGCACCATGATCATGGGCAATCACGGTGTGCTGTTCATCGGCGACACCGTCGCAGAATGCTTCATGCGGATGTATTATTTCGAACGCGCCGCACGCACCTACATCATCGCGCTGTCGACCGGGCGCGAGTTGCGGGAACTGCCCCATGAGGTCGCCGAACTCACCGCCAGCCAGCAGGACCGCGACCGCGTGGCCGAGGCCGATTTCCTCAAGGGCATGCGCGAGGTTCTGGACGCGGACGAGCCTGACTACGCGGCCTGAGCGGGGTGGATATCGTCATCCACCACAACCCCGATTGCGGCACATCGCGCAATGTTCTGGCGATGATCCGGGCAGCGGGCCATGACCCGGTCATCATAGACTACCTGAAAACCGGCTGGACGCGCCCGCAGCTTCTGGCGCTCTTCGCGGCCGCCGGTCTTACCATCCGCAGCGCGCTGCGGACCACCCGGTCCCCGGCGGCAGACCTCGGCCTGCTTGACACCGCCATCCCCGAGGCCACGCTGCTCGATGCCATGCTCGACCACCCGATCCTCGTGAATCGGCCGATCGTGGCCTGCAAGAACGGCGTCAGACTCTGCCGAACCTCCGAGACGGTTCTCCCCCGCCTCGGCGTCCCGCTGCCCGAAGGCTTCACCAAGGAATACGGCACCTCGGTCGCCTGACCCCGCATCAAGGCAAACGCGCCCGCCCCGGTCAGGCCGCGTCGAAATCCAGCGCCACCTGCTCCGTCACGGGCCGCGCCTGGCAGGCCAGGACAAAGCCCGCCTCGACCTCCCACGGCTCCAGCGAGTAATTCACCGCCATCTCGACCGCGCCCTCGGTCACCCGGCAGCGGCAGGTGCAGCACATGCCGCCCTTGCAGGAATAGGGCAAGTCGATCCCCTGCCGCGCCGCCGCCTCCAGCACCGAGCCATCCCCGGCCCCCATGTCGAAGGCGCGCGATACACCGTCCAGCACCGCCGTCACCGACACGCCCGAACGTGCCGCCGTCTCCGCCGCAGCGGACCGGGGCAGACGCAGACCCCCGTCATCCACGAAAAACCGTTCTTGATGGATACGCTCCGGCGCCACCCCGATCCCGCGCAACGTGGCACTCACATCATCGATCATCCCGCCGGGCCCGCAGAGAAACACCCCGTCGGCGCCCGGAACATCCAGCGCCCCGGCCCGCGCCAGCCGCGCCACCTTGTCGCCATCCACCCGGCCATTCAGCAGCGGCACATCCTGCGCCTCGCGACTCAGCACATGGATGACCGAGAACTGGCCCAGATAGCGGTCCTTCAACGCCTCCAGCCGGTCATGGAACATGATCGTGTCGCTGCGCCGGTTGCCATAGATCAACTGCACCTCGGCCCCGCGCGCCAGCGCCGCCCCGGCCAGGGCCACTATCGGCGTGATCCCCGACCCCGCCGCCACCAGCACCAGCTTTTCGCAACCCGGGTCCACGAACCGGCCTTCGGGCGGCATCACCTCCAACACCGCGCCCGGGGTCAGTGTCTGGGCGTAGCCCGAGAACACCCCGTCCGGCACCCGCTTGACGCCCACGGTCAGCGGCTCGCCCGGCAGCGACGCGATGGAATAGGACCGGCGCAGGTCCTGCCCCATTCCCGGCGCGCGCAGGGTCAGGTATTGCCCGGGCTTGAAGGCAAAGCTCTCGCGCAGCGCCTCGGGCACATCGAAGGAGATCGCCACGGCCTCAGTGCCTTCGGGGCGCACGGCGCTGACCGTCAATTCGTGGAACATGCCCGCCCCCTCAGATGCATTTGAAGTAATCGAACGGCTCACCACAGGACGTGCAGCGATACTGCGCCTTGCAGGCGGTCGATCCGAACTCGCTGATCTTCTCGGTCGTCACCCGCGCACAGCGCGGGCAAGGCACCTCGACCTCGCCGAACAGCGCCCGCTTGCCCGCCGCCCCGACCGGCGGCGCGATCCCGTAGGCGCGCAGTTTCTCGCGGCCTTCATCGGTAATCCAATCGGTGGTCCAGGCGGGCGACATCACCCGTTCGACCCGCGCCTCGAACCCGGCGTCGCGCAGCGCCGCCTCGACCGCCATCTCGATGGCCATCACCGCCGGGCAACCGGAATAGGTGGGGGATACGCGGGCGACAGCCACCTCGCCGTCAACTATCACCTCCCGCAGTATGCCCAGATCGGCCACTGTCACGCAAGGCACCTCCGGGTCCGGCACGGCGGCCGCTGCATCCCAGGCGCGCGCCTGATCCAGCACCGCTACCATGTCGCCCCCGGATAGGCGCGCTGCAGATACTGCATCTCGGCCAGCAGATGCCCGAGTTGTTCCCCATGCAGCCCCTGCCGTCCCCCGGTCTGCGGAAAGCGCACCTCCGGCACCTCCAGCAGCGCCTCGGAAAACACCATGCCGATCACGCGGTCCCAGGCCGCGCGCAGGTCGGCCCGTCGCGGCAGCATGCCCTCCAATGCAGCAGAGGCGTCGCTTTCCTCGAACATCTCGCCGGTGAAACG
This sequence comes from Paracoccaceae bacterium, assembly GCA_024742455.1. GTDB lineage: Bacteria > Pseudomonadota > Alphaproteobacteria > Rhodobacterales > Rhodobacteraceae > JANSYL01. Next base: position 224,777 of record JANSYL010000002.1, read on the forward strand.
GTGCAGCTCTTCCACCGCCGCCCGCATCTTCGCCGCACTTTCATCCGTCCCGTCGCCCAGCCGGATCACCCATTCCCCCGCATGGCGGATGTGATAGGCCATTTCCTTCACGGCCTTGCCGGCAACGCCCCGGATCACCTCATCGGAACTGCCGGTCGCCGCCTGCCAATAGGGTTCCATGAAGGCCGCGAAATAAAGCTGCCGCAGCATCGTCTGCGCGAAATCACCATTCGGCCGTTCGCATAGAAGCAGGTTGCGATACTCCCGCTCCACCCGCAGGAACGCGAGGTCATCCTCGCTGCGCCCCTTGCCCTCCAGCCTTGCCGCGTAATCGTAAAGCGCGCGCGCCGTCCCGATCAGGTCCAGCGCCATGTTGGGGAGCGCCAGATCTTCCTCCAGCATCGGGGCATGGCCGCACCATTCGCTCAAGCGATGCCCAAGGATCAGGTGGTCATCGGCCAGTTCCAGAACAGCCGCCTGCATTGCCATCACATATGCCCCACATCATCAGGGATGTCGTAGAAGGTCGGGTGGCGATAGATCTTGTCCGCCGCAGGCTCGAAATTCTCCGCCGCCTGGTCCGGGTCGCTCGCCGTGATCGCGGCACTCGGCACGACCCAGATGCTCACCCCTTCCCCGCGCCGCGTATAGACATCGCGCGCCGCCTGCAGCGCCAGCACCTCGTCGGCGGCATGGAGGGAACCCACATGCTTGTGGCTGAGCCCGTTGCGGGGCCGGATGAACACTTCCCAAAGCGGCGTCTCTCCAGACATGCCCGTCCCCTTCATCTTTCCAAAAATACCGGTGCGGGGAGCGCGAGGGGTGCAAAACCCCTCGCTCCCTCACTCCGCCGCCAGTGCCGCCTTGCGGGCACGGCGCTTTTCGGCATGGGCCAGCGCTGCTTCGCGCACCCAGGCGCCGTCCTGCCAGGCCTTCCTGCGATCCCGCACGCGATCGACATTCATCGCGCCGCCGCCTTTGACCACGCGCCAGAACTCGTCCCAGTCAATCGGCCCGTGATCGTAGCCACCTTTTTCGTCATTCCATTTCAGATCCTTGTCCGGGATCGTCAGGCCAAGAAATTCGGCTTGCGGCACAGTCGCGTCGATGAATTTCTGGCGCAGCTCATCATTGGTGAACCGCTTGATCTTCCACGCCATGGACTGGTCGGAGTGCTGGCTGTCGGCGTCCGACGGTCCGAACATCATCAACGACGGCCACCACCACCGGTTCAGCGCATCCTGTGCCATCTCCTTCTGCGCGGGCGTGCCCCGGGCCAGCGTCATGACGATCTCGTAGCCCTGCCGCTGGTGAAACGATTCTTCCTTGCAGACGCGGATCATCGCGCGGGCATAGGGCCCATAGGAACACCGGCAGAGCGGGATCTGGTTCATGATCGCCGCGCCATCGACCAGCCAGCCGATGGTGCCGATATCGGCCCAGCTCAGCGTCGGGTAGTTGAAGATGCTGGAATATTTCGCCCGCCCGTCCAGCAGTTCCTCGGTCATCTGCTCGCGGCTGACGCCAAGCGTTTCGGCGGCGGCGTAAAGATACAGGCCGTGCCCGCCTTCATCCTGCACCTTGGCCAGCAACGCGGCCTTGCGCTTCAGCGACGGGGCACGGGTGATCCAATTGCCCTCGGGCAGCATGCCAACGATCTCGGAATGGGCGTGCTGGCCGATCTGGCGGATCAGCGTGCGGCGATAGCCCTCGGGCATCGCGTCATTGGGTTCGATCTTTTCCTCGGCATCGATCCGCGCCTGGAACCGGGCCAGAAACTCCGGCGTCTCCTCCGTCGCGGTCTCGGCTCCGATCAGTCCCTGAGAATACATTGGCAGGCCTCCCACCCGAGCTTGGGGCGAAAAATAGATTACAAAAAACCTGAAATCAACGAATCTTTGTAATCTATTTTCGGTCTCCGAGGCGCGGCTTGAACCGGTCGTAGAATTCCGGATCGGCGGGCGCCATCGCCTCGAACCCCGGCCCGTATGCGTTCAGGTAGGTGTCGGAATACAATTGCAGCCGCGCATAAGCCCGCCCGACATCGGCGCGCAGCGACAGCCCGGTCCAGCCCTCCGGCGCCAGCTCCTTCGGCAGCTCCGGAAACCGCAGGACATGCCGCCGCCAGCGATGAATCAGGATGGTGCGGGCCACCATCGCATCGCGGCCGGTGACCGGGTCGAAGGTCGTTTCCAGAAACCGCAGCAGCGCCTGCAAGTCCTGCACGGAGGCCGCATGCGCGTCCGTAACGGTTCCGGCACGCAGCGCCCTGGTGGGTGTGGTGAAGGTGCCGACCATCGCGAACCCCAGATCGCGCGGCGCGAAATCGGCTGGCCAGAGCGCGATACCATCGCCCACGGGAATGCCACGCGCCGGGCCGTCGGCGGCCATGATCCAAGGCTCCCGCGCGACCATGCCCGGCGCAGCATAGATCAGGCGTGCGGCTGGCACGAATTCGGCGCGCCCGGCCTCGGTGAACCTGTAGCGCGTGGCGCGGTTGTCGCGCGGGTCCTTGCGGCGTTCGATCCAGCCATCGGCAACGAGGCGCGACAGGGCCGTGCGCTGCGCGGCAAGGCTGATGCCCATCGCCTCCAGCAGGTCGGCCAGCCGCGCCGTGGGAACTTCGCCCCCGCGCAATTCGACCGCATCCCCGAGAATTGTAACGATCAACGACCAGACCCGCACCCGGCCTTCGTGGTGCAGGTGGTCGCGCAAAAGCGGGGTCAGGGTGTCGAGCGTCGCCTGGGCCATGGCCCGTGATCTAACGGGAATAGGCGACCATGGTCAAAAGCTCATATTCGGCGACCTGTTCGTCGTTCTGGTTGTAGAGCGTCGCGTTCCAGCGGACCTCGCCATAGGCCTCTGTCCGCCGGGTTTTGCGCCTGGCGGTCAGCCGCACCCAAAGCGCATCGCCGGGGCTGACGGGTTTCTGAAAGCTGAGGGCGTTGAGCCCCGTATTCGCCAGAACCGGCCCCGGATCGGGCTGCACGAACAGGCCCGCCGCGAAGCTGAGCAGCAGATAGCCATGGGCGACACGACCCGGGAAGAACGGGTTTGCGGCGGCGGCGGCTTCGTCCATATGGGCATAGAACGTGTCGCCGGTGAACCGGGCGAAATGTTCGATGTCGTCGAGCGTGATGATGCGTTTGTCGGTGTTGATCGTATGGCCGATCTCGATCTCGTCGAAGGTGAGTTGGAACGGGTGCGTCGGCGGGTCGATTTCGGGCGCACCCGTGACCCATTGCCCGATGACGGCGCTGATCATCCGGGGTGACCCCTGCACCGCGACGCGCTGCATGTAATGCATCACGCCCCGTATGCCGCCCATCTCCTCCCCCCCGCCCGCACGGCCCGGGCCGCCATGCGTCATGTGCGGCAGGGGCGAGCCGTGGCCCGTCGCCTCGCCCATGCTGTCGCGATCGTTGATGTAGATGCGCCCATGCCAGGGGCCGGAGTGCTGGACGATGCTGCGGGCGACGTCCGTGTCATGGGTGATGACCGACGCCACCAGACTGCCGCCGCCGCGATTGGCGATCTGCGCGGCATGGGCCAGGTCGCGGTAAGGCATCAGGGTGGCGGCGGGGCCGAAGGCCTCGATCTCATGGACGCGTGTGGCGGCATCGGGATCGGCGCAGCGGTAGAGCGACGGGGGCAGGAACGCGCCCGCCTCGGGCGCCTCGGCCTCGATGGTCAGGGTGTCGCCGATGAAGACCGGTTGCACCTCACCGGCGAACGCCGCGAGCTTTTCGCTCACATCCGCCTTCTGTGCCTTGCTGACCAGTGCGCCCATGCGCGTCGTCTCCAACACCGGGTCGCCGATGCGTGTCTGGGCGAGGCGTGCGGCGATGGCGTCACCCACGGGGTCCAGCATCGCCCGAGGCACGATGATCCGGCGGATCGCGGTGCATTTCTGGCCCGCTTTCGCCGTCATCTCACGCGCGACCTCCTTCACGAAAAGGTCGAATTCCGGGGCGTCGTGCGTGACATCCGGCCCGAGGATGGAACAGTTGAGGCTGTCCTGCTCGGCGATGAAACGGGTGCCGCGGCGCAGCAGGCTGGGGTTGGAGCGCAACAGGAACGCGGTATCGGCGGAGCCGGTAAAACTGACCACGTCCTGCGGCCCGAGCCGGTCGAGCAGATCACCGGTGCTGCCGATCACGAGCTGCACCGCCCCGTCGGGCAAAAGGCCGCTGTCGATCATCATTCGGAACGCGGCATGGGCCAGATAGGCCGTTGCGGTGGCGGGTTTCACGATGGCGGGAACCCCGGCCAGCAGGGTGGGCGCCAGTTTCTCCAGCATCCCCCAGACCGGGAAGTTGAAGGCGTTGATATGGACGGCGACGCCATGCAGCGGCACCGCGACATGCTGGCCGAGGAATGTGCCGCCCCGGCTGAGCTGTTCCAGATCACCATCCAGATGGATCTGCCCCTCGGGCATGTCGCGGCGGCCCTTCGAGGCGAAGACGAACATCGTGCCGATACCGCCGTCGATGTCGATCCAGCCATCGGCACGGGTGGCGCCGGACAGGGGGTTGAGCGCGTAAAGCTCTTCCTTCCTTCCGTCGAGATATTGCGCCAGCGCCTTCAGCATGCGGGCGCGCTGGTGGAAATCCATCGCGCGAAGCGCGGGGCCGCCGACCGTGACCGCGTGGTCGATCATCTCGCCCATATCCAGCCGCGCACCGCCGCGCGCGACCACCGCACCCGTCACGGCGGAGTGCATGTTGCGCGCGCTGTCATCCGGGTCGATCCACCGACCGGCCGCATAGGCCCCAAGCTGCAGCATCCCTGATCCTCCCTTCAATATTCTTGACCGATCGGTCGGCTTTGCGTCAAGCTGCGCGGCGAGGGAGGACCAAGATGGACGCGACCGAACGGGCGCGCCGCGCGGCCGAGGCGATGTGGGCCTCGGACGCGGCGTCGAAATGGGTGGGGCTGACACTGGCGGAGGTTGGCCCGGGGTTCGCCCGGATGACCTGCACGGTGCGCGACGATCACCTGAACGGGCATGGCATCTGCCATGGTGGGGTGATCTTTACCCTTGCCGACAGCGCATTCGCCTTTGCCTGCAATTCGCACAACCGCGTCGCCGTCGCGCAGCACAATTCGATCACCTATCTCAGCCCCGGCCAGCCGGGCGAAGTTCTGACCGCCGTCGCGCGGGAGGTGGCGCTGACAGGCCGGTCGGGCGTAACGGACGTGGTAGTCACGGGCGGCGACGGGCGGCAGGTGGCGCTGTTTCGCGGCGCGTCCCGCCAGATCGGAGGCACCCATTTCGAGGAGGGGGAATGATGCTGGACCTGACGCCACGACGCGAGGACCTGGACCCGATCGAGATCGCCAGCCGCGACGAGATCACGGCCGTTCAACTGCAGCGGATGCGCTGGTCGCTGACCCATGCCTATGAAAACGTGCCGTTCTACCGCCACGCCTTCGACAGCGCAGGCGTGCATCCGGCAGACCTGACCGACCTGTCGGACCTGGCCAGGTTTCCCTTCACCGTCAAACAGGACCTGCGCGACAACTACCCCTTCGGCATGTTCGCGGTGCCGCGCGACCGGGTGGTCCGGGTGCACGCATCGTCGGGCACCACGGGCAAGCCCACGGTGGTGGGCTACACGGCGCAGGATATCGACACATGGGCCAGCTGCGTGGCCCGGTCGATGCGCGCCAGCGGGACGCGCCCCGGCGATGTCGTCCATATCTCCTATGGCTACGGGTTGTTCACCGGCGGCCTCGGCGCCCACTATGGCGCCGAGAAACTGGGCTGCACCGTGGTGCCCGTCTCGGGCGGGATGACCCCCCGGCAGGTCCAGCTGATCGAGGATTTCGGGGCGACGACGATCATGGTCACCCCGTCCTACGCGCTGTCGATCCTCGATGAATACCGCGCGCAGGGTCTGGACCCGCGCAAGAGCCCCCTGAAGGTGGGGATTTTCGGGGCCGAACCCTGGACGAATGCGATGCGGGAAGAGATCGAACAGGCCTTCGATATGCACGCGGTCGATATCTACGGCCTCAGTGAAGTGATCGGGCCCGGCGTCGCCAATGAATGTGTCGAGACCAAGGACGGCCTGCATATCTGGGAGGATCATTTCTACCCGGAGGTCATCGATCCCGAGACCGGCGAGGTGCTGCCAGACGGCGAAAAGGGCGAACTGGTCTTCACCTCGCTGACGAAGGAGGCATTCCCGATCATCCGTTACCGCACCCGCGACCTGACGCGTCTGTTGCCCGGCACGGCGCGGTCGATGCGGCGGATGGAAAAGGTGACGGGGCGATCCGATGACATGATCATCCTGCGCGGTGTGAACGTATTCCCCACCCAGATCGAGGAACAGTTGATGGCGGTCAAAGGCCTCGCCCCGCATTTCCAGATCGAACTGACCCGTGACGGGCGGATGGATGCGATGGCGATCCATGTGGAAGCAGTCGAAGGGCCGATGGGGTCCGAGGCGCTGACGCAATCGGCCGAGGAGCTGAAGGCGCGGATCAAGGACAGGGTCGGGATCAGCGTCGACATTACCGCGCACGGGTCGCGCGGCGTGCCCCGCAGCCAGGGCAAGGCGGTACGGATCATCGACAACCGGCCAAAGGGCTGACGCCGTGCCGCGCGGGCTGGCCCGGGATCACGAGGAAAAGCGCGCCGCACTGCGCAAGGGGGCGGCGGCGCATTTCGCCGAACGCGGATTTGACCGAGCGTCCATGGCGTCGGTGGCAACGGCCTGCGGCGTCTCCAAGGCTTTGATTTATCACTATTACGACAGCAAGGAGGCCTTGCTGTTCGACATTCTCGACAACCACCTGGGAGACCTGGCGCAGGCGGTCGCGACCATGCCCGATGCGGCCTGCCCCGAGGCGCATCTGCGGGCGCTGATCCACACCATCCTGTCCGAATATCGCGATGCCGATGCCGAGCATAAATTGCAGATCGACGCGCTGGCGACGCTGCCGCCTGAGATGCAGGCGCCCTTGATCGAGCTGCAGCGCCAGCTGGTCGACACGATGCGCAGCGCCCTGCGGGATGTCAGGGCAGGCGGCGATCTGCGGGCCGTGACGATGACCGTGTTCGGCATGCTGAACTGGTTCTACATGTGGCATCGCCCGGGCAAGGGGATCAGCCGCGAGGCCTATGGCGAGCTGGTGACCGACCTGGTGCTGGGCGGGGTGCGGCGGCTTTAGGCGGGCCCGCGCGCGCCGGTGCGGCCTGTCCGGACCCATTGGTTTGCGCGGTCGACTGAGGTATGGGCACCCCGTTCTCTTTCGACAGGCAGGAGCAGGACGTGCCGAAGGCATCCAAGGCGCGGCGAACGACACGCCGGGACACCGGTCTCTGGGCCGCGTGGCGCTGGTTCAAGCGCAAGCTGGTGCGCGGCGTCGCAGCGGTGTTTCTGGTCATCGTGGCCTGGGTCGCGCTCTATGCGGTCGTTCCGGTGCCGACGACGCCCTACATCCTGTCGGAACGGGCGCGGATCGGGGATATCGCGCGCGACTGGGTGCCGATCGAGGATATCTCGATCCACCTGCAACGCGCGGCGGTGGCCGCCGAGGATGCCAATTTCTGCCTGCATTGGGGGATCGACATGGCCGCGATCCGCGAGGTCATCGAAGAAGGCGCCACGCGCGGCGCGTCGACCATCAGTCAGCAGACGGTGAAGAACGCGTTTCTGTGGCACGGGCGCTCATGGATCAGGAAGGCCATCGAGGCGGCGATCACCCCGATCGTCGAAATCATCTGGTCCAAGCGGCGGATCCTCGAAGTCTATCTGAACGTGGCCGAGTTCGGCGAAGGCGTTTTCGGCGCCGAGGCCGCCGCGCGGCATCACTTCGGGGTGGCGGCGGCCGATCTCAGCCCCCGGCAGGCCGCGCTTCTGGCTGCGGTCCTGCCCGACCCGCAGGACCGGTCGGCCAGCCGCCCCAGTGCCTGGGTATCGGATCGTGCGACATCCATCGCCGACGGCGCAGCGACCATCGCCGCCGATGGACGCGACGGATGCTTTGCCCGGGGGACGTGATCGGGTAGACAGGGGTCAACAACACCGGCCGTAAACGTCCGAGATCGAGCATGACCCCCCGGCTATATCAATTCGCGCTGTCCCCGTTCTGCCGCAAGGTCCGCCTGGTGCTGGCGGAAAAAAAGATCGACGTCGAACTGGTCGATGAACGCTACTGGGAACCGACCACCGAATTCCTGCGGCGCAACCCGGCCGGGCAGGTGCCCGTGCTGCGTATCGACGGCATGATGTTGAGCGAATCATCGGCGATCTGCGAATATCTGGAGGAAACTCATCCCGAACCACCGCTGATGCCCTCGGACCCCAAGGGCCGGGCAGAAGTGCGGCGGCTGGTGGGCTGGTTCGACGACAAGTTCCACAACGAGGTGACGGCCAACCTGGTTTATGAACGGGTGAACAAGAAACTGATGGCCGGCGGCTATCCGGACGGACGTGCGGTCAAGACCGGGATCATGCGGATCAAGCAGCATATCGATTACATGCAATGGCTGCTGGATCATCGCCGCTGGCTGGCGGGCGACCGGGTGAGCCTTGCCGATTTCACCGCCGCCGCGCATCTGAGTTGCCTCGATTACATCTCGGATGTGCCCTGGAACCGCTCGGAGATCGTAAAGGATTGGTACGCCAAGATAAAATCGCGCCCTGCCTTCCGGACCATCCTGGCCGACCAGATCACCGGGTTCCGGCCGCCGGTCCATTACACGAACCTGGATTTTTGACCGATCTGAAAACCGCATTGCAGAACGAGGCGCGCGCCGCAGGTTTTGCCGGGATCGGCATCTGCAGGCCCGGGGCGATCCCCGATGCGGCGGCGCGGCTCAGGACGTTCGTGGGCGAAGGGCGGCACGGGCAGATGGCCTGGATGGAGGACCGGATGGCCTGGCGCGGCGATCCCGCGGCGCTGTGGCCCGCGGCCCGGTCGGTCATCATGCTGGCCGATCTCTACACGCCCGGCGACGATCCGCTGGAGGCGCTTGAACGTCCTGAGCAGGCGACGATCAGCGTCTATGCCCGGAACCGCGATTACCATGACGTGGTGAAGAAACGGCTGAAACGGGTCGGGCGTTGGCTGCTGGAGCGGGCCGAGCAGGAGCGAAAATCTGCAGATTTTCGGGACGGAAAACTACAGTTTTCCGCGTCACCGGAAATCAAGGTATTCGTCGACACCGCGCCGGTGATGGAAAAGCCGCTGGCGCAGGCGGCAGGTCTCGGCTGGCAGGGCAAGCACACCAACCTGTTGTCGCGCGAGCTGGGAAACTGGTTCTTCCTTGGCGCGATTTTCACCACGCTGGACCTGCCCCCCGATGCCCCGGAAACCGACCATTGCGGATCCTGCACCGCGTGTCTCGACATCTGTCCGACCGATGCGTTTCCCGCACCGTTCCAGCTGGATGCACGGCGCTGCATCTCCTACCTGACGATCGAGCACAAGGGCCCGGTCGACCCCGAGCTGCGCCCGCTGATGGGCAACCGCATCTATGGCTGCGACGATTGTCTGGCGGTCTGCCCCTGGAACAAGTTCGCGGCCGAGGCGACCGAGATGCGCTATGCCGCGCAGCCCGACCGGGTGTCTCCGCCGCTCGAGGCGCTCGCGGGCCTCGATGATGCCGGGTTCCGGGCAATGTTTTCCGGGTCCCCCATCAAGCGGATCGGGCGCGACAGGTTCGTGCGCAATGTGCTTTATGCGATTGGCAACAGCGGCGCGGGACGGCTGAAACCGGCGGCAGAGGCGCTACTGGACGACCCCGATCCGGCGGTCGCCGACGCGGCACGATGGGCGGTGGAACGATTGCCATGAAACTTCTGGTGTTTGGCATGGGGTTCACGTCGAAGGCGTTGATCGAGGAATTGCGCCCCTTCCCCCCGGGCAGCATCCGGGGCACCACGCGCAGCCCGGACAAGACCGGCGCGATCAGGGCGCTGGGCGTGGACCCCCGTATTTTTCCCGGTGACGATCTGGCGGCGGATATCGACTGGGCCAGCCATGTTCTGATCTCCGCCGGGCCCGAGGACGGGCACGACCCGGTGCTGGCCGACCTGCGCGATGCGTTCGCGGCGGCCGATCTGGAATGGGTGGGCTACCTGAGCACGACGGGCGTCTACGGCGACCACCAGGGGGGCTGGGTCGATGAAACCACCCCCGTCGCCCCGTCCACCGCGCGCGGGCGTGCGCGTGTCGCGGCCGAGGCGGAATGGCAGGCGCTGATGAAGGACCACGGGCTGCCGCTGCATATCTTTCGGCTGCCGGGCATCTACGGGCCGGGGCGCGGCCCCTTCGCCAAGGTGCGCGCGGGCACGGCGCGGCGGATCATCAAGGACGGGCAAGTGTTCGGGCGCGTCCATGTCGCCGATATCGCCCAGACGCTGGCCGCGTCCATGCGGGCGCCGCGCGCCGGTGCGATCTACAATATCGCCGATGATGACCCCGCCCCGCCGCAGGATGTCATCACCTATGCCGCCGAACTGCTGGGCGTGACGCTGCCGCCGCCGGTTCGCTTTGAAGACGCCGAGATGACGCCCATGGCCCGCAGTTTCTATGCCGAATCGAAGCGCGTCGATAACCGGCTGATCAAGGAGGAACTGGGCGTCCGGCTGCGCTATCCCGATTACCGCAGCGGTCTGGATGCGCTGTTTGCCGCCGAGGAGGGAAAATGAGCTTTGGCCGATGTGAAAAGCTGCGCTAAAGCATGCCCGGATAACACGAGCAGCCCCGGACCTGTCCATGAACCGCCGCCACGCCCTGACACTTCTGGGATCGACCGCCGCCCTGTCGGCCTGTTCCCGTTTCGCCACCTATCACGGCCCTGAGGTGACGCGGCTGGAAGTCTACAAGAGCGAGCGGCTTCTGGCTGCCTTCCATCATGGCGAGATGCTTGAGGTCTATGACATGAACCTCGGCTTCGCACCTACGGGTCACAAGACCGAATACGGTGACGGGCGCACGCCCGAGGGCGAATACTTGATCGACCGGCGCAACCCGAACAGCGAGTATTACCTGTCGCTCGGCATCAGTTACCCCAACGAGGCCGATGTTGCGCAGGCACGCGCCCGTGGGGTGAACCCGGGCGGAGACATCTTCATCCACGGAACCACCTGGCCGTTCCGGGGCAAGGAGGACTGGACTGCGGGTTGTATCGCGGTGACGAATCGCGAGATGCGCCAGCTTTACGCGATGGTCGCCGTCGGCACGCCGATCACGCTTTACGCCTGATCACCCCGCCTCAGCCCGACGGCGCATTGGCCGGGCCCGCAGCCCCGCCATCTCCGGTCACCAGCGTCCACCAGATCTTGCCGGTGTCTTCCTGGAAGAAGGCCACGCCAAGATCACGGGCTGCGGGATCGAGAAGGACAGCGCGGGTGGCATCCTCCTGCATCCAGGCAACGACGGTTTCGAGCTCGGATTCGTAGGTTTCCGAGATGTTTTCTCCCAACACCGTGCCGCCATAGCCCGCGCGGATGGCCCGGTCGATGGGCGAGGACCCGTCCGATCCGAAATGCCAGGGCCGGTTCTGCAGCGCCATGTCGCGAGCATGGGTGGCCGCGGCCGCGTTCAGGGCGGCGTTCAGCACCAGGTCCCCGACACCGGCCGCCGACCGCAGCGCGTTCACGTTGTCGGTGACGCGCAGCTGGATCTCACCGGTATCTGCCGGGTCGATGCGGTAGATGCGCGGCTGATCCCCGGACGCGGGTGCAAATCCCTGCGCCATGGGCAGGCACCCGGCCAGAAGAAGGACGGCGCACAGGGCGGCAGGGGCACGCAGGAACGACATGAACATGAGTTTAGGAAAAACCGTTGCGATTCGGTTTACAAGCGGGACCGCAGCCCGGCCATCAGATCAAGCGCGCGCGTTGCAGTGCAGACTCAGCGCATGGGCTGCACAGCGCCCGATTTTCTGGTAATATACGGGAAAAGTGGCGGAAAGCCGCCCGGAACCAAGAGGCAGAGCAATGACAGACCGACATCGCCCCGGGGTGACCCGGCGTGGCCTGATCCTGGCTGGCGCGGGCGCGCTGGCCGCCCCGGCGCTGGCACAGACGCCCGGCAGCACCGAGATGGAGGCCGAGATCACGGCCACCGTCGCGCGCAATATCTCGAGCTTCCGTACGCTGGACTGGCGGCCGTTCTTTCCCGACACGCAGAACGGCGCCATCCTTGTCGATATCACCTCGCGCGCGCTGCATTTCTGGAGCGAGGATCAATCGATCTACCGGCTTTACCCCACGTCCGTTCCGATGACCGAGGATCTGACGCGCACGGGTCGCACGGCGGTGACGCGGCTTGTCGAAGGCCCGTCCTGGAGCCCGACCCCCGCTATGCGTGAACGTAACCCGGAATGGCCCGACTTCATCGGGCCGGGGCCGGATAACCCGCTGGGCACCCATGCGCTGCACCTGACCTGGCAATATTACCGAATCCATGGCACCCATGACACGCGCAAAATAGGGCGCCGCTCGTCGAACGGATGCATCGGTCTGTTCAACGAACATATCGCGGAATTGTACGCCCTGGCAAAAGTTGGCACACAAGTGTTGCTAATTTGACGACATCGGGCCAATCCGGCCCTCGCGGCGATTTTCGTGGCATTGCAATCGTATGGCATAGCTGCTTAAACACGCACACGAGGTACAGTCTTGGGTGCCCCGAACCTGCGCAATGATGCGTGAAAAGGGGCGTATCTTGGAGGATACTATGAAGAAACTCGCACTCGCTGCTGCTCTGGCCGTTCTTGCTACTGGCGCTTACGCCGGTGGTGTTGCACCGGTCATCGAACCGGTCGTGATCGCCGAGGATACGTCGACTTCGGCCGGCGGCATCCTGGTTCCGATCCTGGCACTGCTTCTGATCGCAGCTGCTGTCGCCGCAAACAACTAAGTTTCGCGACAGATCCAAAGGAAAAGCGGGGTGCTTTGCGCCCCGCTTTTTCTTTTTTACCTTGGGTTTGCCAGACCTGAACCCGCCGGGGCCGAAGCTGCCGCGCAGGCCGCCCGCCGCGATCAGGTCGTCTGCGCACGCCGCGCGTTTCGCGCGCGTTCGGTTTCCGATTTCAACTGCCCGCAGGCCGCCATGATGTCTTCGCCCCGCGGGGTGCGAATCGGGCTGGCATAACCGGCCTTGTAGATGATGTCGGCAAACCGTTCGATCCGGTCCCAGGACGATCTCCGGTAAGGGGCGCCGGGCCATTCGTTGAAGGGAATCAGGTTGATCTTGGCCGGGATGCCCTTGATCAGCTCCACCAGCCGCCGCGCGTCTTCATCGCTGTCGTTCACCCCGTCGAGCATCACGTATTCAAAGGTGATGCGCTCCGAATTCGACAGTTTCGGATAGGCCCTGAGCGCGTCCAGCAAGTCGGCGATCGGCCATTTCTTGTTGATCGGCACAAGCGTGTCGCGCACCGCGTCGGTTGTGGCATGAAAGCTGACCGCCAGCATGCACCCGATTTCCTCGGCGGTGCGGGCGATCTCGGGCACGACCCCCGAGGTCGACAGCGTGATTCGGCGCCGCGACAGGGAAATCCCCTCGCCATCCATGGCGATCTTCATCGCGTCGCGGACATTCTCGAAATTATACAGCGGCTCGCCCATGCCCATCAGAACGATGTTGGACAGAAGCCGGGGCCGCGTGCCCATCCCTTCGCCCGGTTCGGGCCATTCGCCCAGATCGTCCCGGGCGACCATGATCTGACCCACGATTTCCCCGGCGGTCAGGTTGCGCACCAGCCGCTGGGTGCCGGTATGGCAGAACGAACAGGTCAGGGTACAGCCCACCTGACTGGAAATGCACAGGGTCCCGCGATCGGTTTCGGGGATGTAGACCACTTCGACCTCATGCCCGCCTGCGATGCGCATCAGGTATTTCCGGGTGCCATCGGCCGACACCTGCCGGCTGACCACCTCGGGCAGGGCGATCACGAAATTCTCAGCTAAATCAGAACGATAGGCCTTGGACAGGTTCGTCATGGCGGCAAAGTCGCGCACGCCCCACTGGTAGATCCATTGCCAGATCTGGCCCGTGCGCATCCTGGCCTGCTTCTCGGGCGTGCCCATGTCGATCAGCGCCTGACGTAGGGCGGGCCGCGTCAGACCAACGATGTTCACCGGACCCTCGGGCAGCTTGCGCGGCAGGGTCAGAACGTCCTGGGTGACGGGGGCTGTGGCAGGGGACATGACGGCGCTCCGATCCGGTGGCAATCACATAGGCCGGAGCCGCCCCCTGTTCAACGCATCAGCCTGCGCAGCGGGCCTCGGCATCCTCGATCGCGGCGGTGAACCCCAGAAGCGAGAACGTATCCTGGGTCTGGGTGCCGCGGCTGGAGCGCGCGGTCAGCACCGCCTCGGCGCCGCGCTTCATCGCGGTGATGATGCGCTGGTCGTCCTGCGGCGTCGCGGGCCAGGCATGACCGACGAGTTCACCGGCGTCGTTGCGGATGTTCTCGGTGAACAGTTCGAAACTCGTGGTCCCGACCTCGAGGGCGACGGTGGAGCCTTCGGCGAAAGGATAGCCGCCCGTGAAGGACACTTCGGCCAGACGATCCTCGGAGGGCCAGAAGCTCACGAAAAGCAGAATCTCGCCCCGCCGGACCGAGACGACGCGGCCATCGCGGGTGTTCACGGTTTCACGCGGCGTCGACACGACCCAGCACTGGGTCGGGTTGTCGGACACGAAAACCGACCAGTCGCGTTCCGCGTTCACGCGGTTCGTCGATTCTTCCTGTGCCGAAAGGGCAAGGGGCCAGGCCGCGAGGGCCAGCGCCGCCAGCGTCATGGCAAGCCGTCCGTTCATGGGCCACCTGTTCATGGTCAGAGCCTCCGCTCCATGATCTGCCTCGGGTCCGCCTGCATTGGGTGGGCCGTTTCGGCCTGCATGGCGAGCGATTGTCGCTGCTGACATTAATTGAAACCTTCCGGTTACAAAAGGCCCCGTGGCGGATTTCCGCCGCGGGGCCATGCGCCATAAACGGTTGGCGCGGCGCGATAATGAAGCCCCGGCGCCGGGTCAGGCCGTGGGGAACGGATCAACGCCTTCGGGACTGGCCGATTTGAGTTCGGCCCAGAGGTCGGCCTTGCGCAGGGGCTTTGTCAGGCAGACATCCAGACCGGCCGCCAGGATGCGCTCGGCGTCTTCGGGCCGGGCATGCGCCGTCATCGCCACGATCCTGACCGCGGGCCAGCCTTCCTCGGCCTCGATCCTGCGGATCTGGCGGGTCGCCTCGATCCCGTCGAGCACCGGCATCGAGATATCGGTGAAAACCAGATCGGGCTGGTGGTTGCGATAGGCCTCGACCGCAAGGCGGCCGTTCTCGACCAGCAGCAGATCGATATCGAGCGGTTTCAGCATGGTCTTGAACACCAGCCGGTTGGTCTTGTTGTCCTCGGCGGCAAGCACGCGAAGCCTGCGCCGGGAGGCTTTGGGCGCGGTTTGGACAGGGCCCAGTTCCGCGGGCTCCGCCGGGGCGGGGGATGGTGCAGGCAGGGCAACGGCGGCAGGCGGGGGCACTGCAGCGAGAAGGGCGTGAAACCCCGCGCGGGTGATATCGGCGGGGCACCAGGTCACCGCCGCATCGACAGAAGGATCGGGCGGGCCGAACCCGATAAGGCGGTGCGGCATCCCGTCCGCGGACAGTCCGGCGACTGCCTTGTGATCGGCGATCAGCATGGCATCCACCGGATCGCCACCCGGCGCCGGTCCGCCGGGGGGCCAGTCGACCACCTCGGCCCGGACATGCAGAAGATGGTCGAGGATCGCGGGCGGCAGATGGGCGGCGGCGCCCAGAACGGCGATGCGGCGGCGGCCTTCGGGCAGGGGCGGCACCGGGTCGTCGCTTGCGGCCGGATCGGGCGCAAGGATCAGCGACACGCCAAAGGCCGACCCCACCCCCGGTTCGCTGTCCAGCCAGACCTCGCCCCCCATCATCTCGACCAGCCGCCGGGTGATCGCGAGGCCGAGACCGGTGCCGTCATGGCGCCGGGTCTGGGCGCTGTCGGCCTGGTTGAATTCCCCGAAGATATGTTTCTGCATCTCGCGGGGGATGCCGACGCCGGTATCCTCAACCACGATCCTGAGCGGCAATTCCTCGGGCGGGTGCAGGCGCGGCACGCCAACGATCTGCACCGTCACCCTGCCGCGCTCGGTGAATTTCACCGCGTTGCCGATCAGGTTGATCAGAATCTGACGGATGCGCCCGCGATCACCCAGGATGCGGTCGGGCAGGAAGATGTCGTAGTCGAGCTCCAGCGTCACATCCTTGCCCTGCAGACCCGGTTGCAGCAGGCGGAACACCTCGTGGACCATGGATTGCAGATCGAAGCTTTCGGGGTGAAGCGCCAGTTTGCCCGCCTCGATCTTGGAGAAATCGAGCACGTCATTGATGATCACCAGGAGCGCGTCACCGGAATTGCGAATCGTTTCGGCGTAAAGCCTCTGGTCTTCGGCCAGCATTGTTTCGCACAGCAGGTCGGCCATCGAGACGATGCCGTTCATGGGCGTGCGGATTTCATGGCTCATGTTCGCCAGGAAGGTCGATTTCGCATGTGCCGCGGCCTCGGCGGCGTCACGGGCGCGGCTGAGATCCTGTTCGCGCCGGATGGTCTGGGTGATATCGACGGCCAGCGACACGATATCGCCATCCGGGGTGCGCTTGTCGATCAGCCGCACATAGGAGCCGTTCCAGAGCCGGATATCTGTCTGAGCGATCTCCGGCGCTTCCCAGCGGGCGATCATGGACGCGATCCACCGGGCCGGGGCCGCGCCATCCAGATCGACCACGCCTTCGTCCACGGCGATGCGCAGAACCGCATCGTAAGACGCGCCGGGGGCGATGTCGGCGACACCGTCAAAGGCACTGAGATAAGCGGGGTTGGCGGTGACAAGCCGCCAGTCGCGATCGAAGATGGCAAACCCGTCCTCGACCGCGCGCAGGGCATCCCAAAGCCGGCGTTCGGCGACGACGGCCTTTTCTGTGGCCACCTCCAGCGCCGCCTCGGTCTGGGTGGTGCGGCCCAGAAGGGCCGCGTTCTCCTGGCGCTGTTCGATCACCTGATGCGACAGGGCATGGGCGTGTTCGGCCAGTTTCTTGTTGGCGGAATAAAGCTCCTCGGACCGTTGCGCGAGCAGGCGTTCGGCCTGAAGCCGGGCGCGGCGTTCGCGCGCGAGACGGTCATCGACGCCGATATAGCTCATCACCTGCCCTATCCTGCACCCCCATTTCCTCTAAACGAGGGGAACCGGGACGCAGGCTGTCAGGCCAAGCTGAACAATCGGTAAATGCGGCGCGGCTTAGTGAACCCTTTCGATGGCCAGCGCGATGCCCTGGCCGCCGCCGATGCACATGGTGATCAGGGCCTTGTCGCCCCCGATACGCTCCAGTTCATACAACGCCTTGACCGTGATGATCGCGCCGGTCGCGCCCACCGGATGGCCCAGGGCAATCGCGCCGCCGTTCGGGTTCACCTTTTCGGGGTCGAGGCCCAGGTTCCTGGTCACCGCCAAGGCCTGCGCGGCGAACGCCTCGTTCGATTCGATCACGTCGAAATCGGTGACCGACAGGCCGGTTTTCGCCAGCAGGTTTTCAACGGCGGGCACCGGGCCGATGCCCATTACCTCGGGCCGCACCCCGGCATGGGCATAGCCGATGATGCGGGCGCGGGGTTTCAGCCCCGCCTTCTCGGCCGCGTCGGTACGCGCCAGAACGATGGCCGCCGCCCCGTCATTGATGCCCGAGGCGTTGCCGGCGGTTACCGTGCCGTCCTTCTTGAACACCGTCCTGAGACCGGCCAGCGCATCGGCGCTGGTCGCCTTTGGGTGTTCGTCCGTGTCGAAGGGAACCATGTCCCGCTTCACCCGCACTTCGACCGGCACGATCTGGTCCTTGAACCTTCCTTCCTCGACCGCGCGGGCGGCGCGGTTCTGGCTTTCCAGGGCAAAGGCGTCCTGGTCTTCGCGGCTGATCTGGTGTTCGGCGGCGACGTTTTCCGCCGTCACACCCATATGCCCCGTACCGAAGGGGCAATGCAGCGCACCGATCATCATGTCGAGCGCCTCGACATCGCCCATTTTCTGGCCGAACCGGGCCTGCGGCAGGATATGGGGCCCCCGGCTCATGCTTTCGGCGCCGCCTGCAAGGCCGTAATCCGCATCACCCAGCGCCAGCGACTGGATCACCGACACGATCGCCTGCACCCCCGACCCGCACAACCGGTTGACGTTCATCGCCGGCGTGGTGTCGGGCACCCCAGCCTCCATCGCCGCGACGCGGCTGAGATACATGTCGCGCGGTTCGGTGTTGATCACATGGCCCATGGCGACATGCCCGACCTGCCCGCCCTCGACGCCCGCGCGGTCGAGCGCGGCCCGGGCGGCCGCAGCACCCAGCGTGATCGGTGGCGTTGCGGCAAGGCTGCCGCCAAAGGTGCCGATGGCGGTGCGGGCACCGGAAAGGATCACGATATCGTCCATGTCAGGTCTCCTCCGTACTGGGTCAGGCGCGCCGCTCTTCCAGGTCGGCGCAGGTGTCGGTCGCAATGGTCAGGGCATCGAGGCCCCGCAGGAACGGGGCGGCATCCGGGCCGAGGCGGGCCACGAGATCGGCGTGGAATGCGGCGGCGATGGGCGCCAGATCCTCCATCATCGTGCGGCCCTTGTCGGTCAGGGCCAGCACGACGAGGCGGCGATCCTCGGCGCTGACGGATTTTGTTATCACACCCGTTTCCTCAAGCCGGGCGGCGGCGCGGGATACCTTGGATTTGTCCATATCGACACGGGCATGGATTTCGCGGACCGATACCGCGTCTTCCTGGCTCAGATGCGCCATCACCCGCCATTCCGCGCGCGAAAGCCCGTATTTCTCCTGGTAGATGCGCGAATATTCGCGGCTGATCTGCCCGGCCAGAACGGCCAGCCTGTAGGGCAGAAACGTGCCGAGGGCGAAACTGTCGGGCATCGTCGCGGGGCCTTTTCGTCGTTGCGACATCGTCGCGTGATCGCACCCCGTGCGCAAGACAGGCAAACCCGGCCCCGTTGTCGCGGGGCCGGGCGCGGGCGTCAGGCCGCCTCGAACTGCAGGGGACGGACCTGCTGGAACAACCCGGTGTCCTTCAGCGCCTTCAGAACCTCCTGCGGGGGCTGCGCATCGAGATAGAGAAGCGCGATCGCCTCACCCCCGGCGGCATTCCGGCCGAGCGTGAAGTTGGCGATGTTCACGCCGCCATTGCCAAGCGTCTGGCCCAGGGTCCCGATGATACCCGGCACGTCCTTGTTGGTGGTGTAGAGCATGTGTTCGCCGATCTCGGCATCGATGTTGATGCCCTTGATCTGGATGAAGCGCGGCTTGCCGTCGGAAAACACCGTGCCCGCGATCGTGCGGGTCTTGGCATCGGTCTTGACCACCAGCCGGATATAGCCGTCGAAAACACCGGTCTTGTCCTGCGTGGTGGTGGCGATCTCGATCCCGCGATCCTTGGCGATCACCGGGGCCGAGACCATGTTCACGTCCGGGTTGGTGGCCTTCATCACCCCGGCAATGGCCGCGCAGTTCAGGGCCTGCAGGTTCATCGTGGCCGCCGATCCGTTATAGACGATCTCGATGGAATTGATCGGATCCTCGGTCAGCTGCCCCACGAAAGCCCCAAGGTTTTCGGCCAGCTTGATCCAGGGGCCCATCACCGCCGCCTCTTCCGCCGTGACCGACGGCATGTTGAGCGCGTTGGTCACGGCGCCGGTCAGCAGGTAGTCCGACATCTGTTCGGCCACCTGGAGCGCCACGTTCTCCTGCGCCTCGGTGGTGGCGGCGCCCAGATGCGGGGTGACGACCACGTTTTCCAGCCCGAAGAGCGGGTTTTCGGTGGCCGGTTCGACGGCGAACACATCGAAGGCAGCCGCCGCCACATGGCCCGATTTCAAAAGCTCTGCCAGCGCCGCCTCATCGACCAGACCGCCCCGGGCGCAGTTGACGATGCGCACGCCCTTCCTGGTCTTGGCGAGGTTTTCCGCGCTCAGGATATTGGCGGTCTTGTCGGTGTAAGGGACGTGCAGCGTGATGAAATCGGCCCGCGCCAGAAGCTCGTCCAGTTCCACCTTGGTCACGCCGATCTGCCTGGCGCGTTCTTCGCTGAGGAAGGGGTCATAGGCCACCACCTTCATCTTCAGCCCCAGCGCCCGGTTGCAGACGATGGACCCGATATTGCCCGCGCCGATGACGCCAAGGGTCTTGTTCGTCAGCTCGACGCCCATGAAACGGGATTTTTCCCATTTCCCGGCATGGGTCGAGGCGTTGGCCTCGGGGATCTGCCGCGCGGCGGCGAACATCATCGCGATGGCATGTTCGGCGGTGGTGATCGAATTGCCGAAGGGCGTGTTCATCACGATGATGCCCTTCTTCGAGGCCTCGGGGATGTCGACATTGTCGACCCCGATGCCCGCGCGCCCGATCACCTTCAAGTTCGTGGCGGCATTGATGATTTTCTCGGTCACCTTGGTAGCCGACCGGATGGCGAGACCGTCGTAATCGCCGATCACCTCCAGAAGCTTGTCCTTGTCCTTGCCGATGGAGGGGTCGAAGGTGACGTCGATGCCGCGATCCTTGAAGATCTGCACGGCGGTTTCAGAGAGCTTGTCGCTCACGAGCACTTTGGGGGCCATCTTGGCACCTTTCATTTTGACGAATTCCAGGGGTCACAGGGCGTGCACAACCCGTACACACCCCGTGCATATGCGTGGGGATCAGGCCGCCTGGGCCTGGGCCGCGATCTCGGTTTCGAAGGCCCAGTCGAGCCAGGGCAGCATCGCCTCGATATCCGCCGTCTCGACCGTCGCGCCGCACCATATGCGCAGGCCCGGAGGCGCGTCGCGATAGGCGCCGATATCCAGCGCCACGCCCTCGGCCTCCAGCCGCTTGGCCACCGCCTTGGCGAACCCGGCGCCATCCACGATGCGCGGATCGGTGAATTTCAGACAGACCGAGGTGTTCGAGCGCGTGGCCGGATCCCCGGCCAGGTTGTCGATCCAGTCGCGCGCGGCGCAGAAATCCCAGATCGCCTGCGCGTTGGAATCGGCGCGCGCCATCAGGGCGGGCAGGCCGCCGATGGCCTCGGCCCAGTCGAGCGCGACAAGGTAATCCTCGACCGCCAGCATCGAGGGGGTGTTGATCGTCTCACCCTTGAAGATGCCATCGATCAGCGCGCCGCCCTTGGTCAGGCGAAAGATTTTCGGCAGCGGCCAGGGCGGCGTGTAGCTTTCCAGCCGTTCCACCGCGCGGGGGCTCAGGATCAGCATGCCATGCGCCGCTTCGCCGCCCATAACCTTCTGCCAGGAGAAGGTGATCACATCGAGCTTGTCCCAGGGCAGGTCCTGCGCGAAGGCGGCACTGGTGGCGTCACAGATCGTCAGGCCCGCACGGTCGGCGGGGATCGCATCGCCGTTCGGGACCCGCACGCCCGAGGTGGTGCCGTTCCAGGTAAAGACGACATCGGTATCGAAATCGACCGTCGCGAGATCGACGATGTCGCCGTAATCGGCGGTCTTCACCTCGGCGTCGAGTTTCAGCTGCTTCACCGCGTCAGTCACCCAACCCGCGCCGAAGCTTTCCCAGGCGAGCAGGGTGCAGGGCCGCGCACCGAGCATCGTCCACATCGCCATTTCCACCGCACCCGTGTCGGAGGCGGGCACGATGCCGATCCTGTAACCCTCGGGCACGCCGAGCAGCGCGCCGGTACGGTCGATCGCATCCTTGAGTTTGGATTTCCCGACAGCGGCGCGGTGCGACCGGCCCAGGGCGGCGTCGGTCAGCTTGTCGAGCGTCCACGTCGGGGGCTTGGCGCAGGGGCCAGAGGAAAAACGCGGATTGGCGGGCCGCGCGCCCGGTTTGGTCAGTGCCATCACTGATACCCTCTCAGATATGCGCCCCTCGTTGGGGAGGGGTGTCCCAAGGACGCCTCTACAGCAGCGGCACGGCCCGCAGCAAGCGGCATTCGACGCAGAATCCGCCCCGGAACCGGCGGCTTTCCGGCCCGTAGAGGGCGCGCCGCCGCCTATCGGAAACGCCGGACGGGTTCTGCGGCATTACGCCATGAGGTGCGGATGTCGGGCTAGGGTCTTGTTTCTGCGATGTAATCGGGCCGACAATGAAAGTGTCAATCCAGAATTGTCTGCCCGACTGGACATTCTTCTTGCGGTTGTGGGTTTTGCGCCGCTACAAATCGGGTGATGGCAACGGTAGCGATTGAAGGCGCGGTCACGTGAAAGACCAGGCCCACACCCCCCCATTCGACCTGACGGATTTCCTGCCGTTTCAGATGTCCGTGATCGCAGGCCGGGTGTTCAGCTCGATCCTCGACAGTGCGGGGCTGCAGGTGCCCGAATGGCGCATCATGATGGCGTTGCCGGCTCATCAACCCTGTTCCTCCCACGATCTGTGCATCCTGACGGCGATGGATGCCGCCCGGGTCAGCCGCGCCCAGCGTCGGCTGGAAGACCTGCAGATGATCTCGGTCGTGCGCGACAAGGACGACCGGCGGCGGCTGGTCGTCAAGCTGAGCGACAAGGGTGCGATGGAAGTGTCGCGGTTGCGCAATGCCGCGCGCGATATCGAAACGCGCCTTCTGGGCGGGCTTGGCCCCGAGGACCGGGCCAACCTCAAGACCACCATCAACGAACTTTACGATATCCGCTGATCCAGCCAGAGCCGGGACAGGGCGCTGCCCCGGTCGGCAAGGTCGTCGATGATGTCGAAATGGTGGCGGCCGGGCACGTGTATCGCCCGGATATCGGCCCCAAGCCCCGTCCAGATATTCGCCAGAAGATCGGTCTGCCGCAGGAATTCAGGCCGTTCATCGGCCCCCACGACACAGGCGATGCCCGCCCGGGTGGCCGGACGCATCAAGGCGGGGCTTTCGGCCTCGGCCAGCGCATCGGTCAGACCGAGAGGTCCGGCCATCGCCGTGCGCAGAAGGGGTCGGAGATCATGAACCCCCGAGATCGACAGGACCCGCGCCACCCGGTCGGCAAAGGGCGCGGCCAGCCCGTCGGCGCAGACCATCCGGGTCACCAGATGCCCGCCTGCGGAATGCCCCGCCAGATGGACCGGGCCGTCGATCAGGCCCGCGGCCATCGTGATCGCCTGCCGGATTTCGCCGGTGATTGCCGCAACGCAGGCGGCGGGGGCGAGCGTGTAGGTCGGCATGGCAACGGCAAAGCCTGCCTTCAGCGCCCCTTCGGCCACGAAAGCGAAATCCCGGCCCGAGAATCGCTGCCAGTATCCGCCATGCACGAACACCGCCAGACCGAGGGCAGGACCGGCGGGCCGGTAGAGGTCGAAAACCTGGCGGTCGGCATCACCGTAGGCATGGGTTTCGGGCGCGTGGCGCGCATGCAGGGCCGCCGACCGGTCCGGCCAGGCGGCGGCGATCGCGTCCGCCCCCTCGATATAGGGGGCGTTGGCATAGGCATCGTCCCAATCCGTGATCGGCATCGGCCCCTCCCCTTGGCGTTGCACCGGTCCGGCTGTTAGCAAGACCGCCAGGGGCGGAGGGTGCAATGGGAAACTGGCAGTTCTGGATCGATCGCGGCGGCACCTTCACCGATGTCGTGGCGCTGCGCCCGGATGGCCGGATCGTGACCACCAAGCTCTTGAGCGAGGATCCCGCACAATACCGTGATGCCGCCGTCGAAGCGATCCGGCGGTTGCGCGGCGATGATCCCGCGCCCATCGCCGCGGTCAAGATGGGCACAACCGTGGCCACCAACGCGTTGCTGGAACGCAAGGGCGTGCCGGTCCTTTTGATGATGACGCAAGGCTTCGCGGACCTGCTGCGTATCGGCACCCAGGCCCGGCCACGGCTGTTCGATCTGCATGTGCGGCGGCCCGAGCTGCTGGCGGCCCGGACGGTGGACGTGCCCGAACGGATGGCCGCCGATGGCAGCGTCCTTGTCCCGCTCGACGAAACTGCCGCCCGGGCGGTGCTGGAGGCCGGGTATCGCGACGGGCTGCGCGCCGTCGCCATCGCCTTCCTGCACAGCTATCTCAACCCCGCGCACGAGGCGCGCGTGGCCGAGATCGCGGCCGAAATCGGGTATACCCAGATCACCGCGTCCCATGCCGCCTCGCCGCTGATCAAGCTGGTCGGGCGCGGCGATACGGCGGTGGTCGATGCCTATCTCTCGCCGATCCTGCGCCGCTATGTCGACCAGGTGGCCGGTGCGCTGCAGGCCGACCAGGGCGGGTGCGAGGCGCTTTATTTCATGCGCTCCAGCGGCGGGCTGACCGATGCGCGGCTGTTTCACGGGCGCGACGCCATCCTGTCGGGCCCGGCGGGCGGTGTCGTTGGCATGGCCCGCACCGGGCGGCAGGCCGGGTTCGACCGGCTGATCGGGTTCGACATGGGCGGCACATCCACCGATGTGTGCCATTTCGCGGGCGAATACGAACGCAGTTTCGAGACCGAGGTGGCAGGCGTGCGGATGCGGGCGCCGATGATGCATATCCACACGGTGGCCGCGGGTGGCGGCTCGATCCTCAGCTACCGGGACGGGCGGTTCCAGGTCGGCCCCGAAAGCGCCGGGGCCGATCCCGGCCCGGCCTGTTACCGCAAGGGCGGGCCGCTGACGGTGACCGATTGCAACGTGATGCTGGGCAAGCTGACGCCCGGGCATTTCCCGGCCGTTTTCGGCCCGGACGCCGACCAGCCGCTGGACCGCGACGTGGTGGCGCAGAAATTCGCGGCGCTGGCCGCCGAGATCGGCGACGGGCGCAGCGCGGAGGATGTGGCCGAGGGGTTTCTGCGGATCGCGGTGGAGAATATGGCCAACGCGATCAAGAAGATCAGCGTGCAGCGCGGCTATGACGTGACCCGCTATACCCTGGCCAGTTTCAGTGGCGCGGGCGGGCAGCATGCCTGCCTTGTCGCCGATGCGCTGGGGATGACCTCGGTCCTGATCCACCCCTATGCCGGGGTGCTGTCGGCCTATGGCATGGGCCTGGCCGATATCCGCGCCCTGCGCGAGGCGCAGTTCGGCGGCGGGCTGGACAGGGTGGCGGAGGCTGCTGCGCGGCTCGACGACCTGGCCGAGGCGGCGCGGGCCGAGGTCGCGGGCCAGGGCATCGCGCCCGGGGCGATCCGGATCGAGCGGCGGGCGCATCTGCGCTATGACGGCGCGCATCAGGCGCTGGCCGTGCCGTTCGGCGATGCGGCCACCCTTCAGGCCGGGTTCGAGGCCGCGCACCGGGCTCGGTTCGGCTTTGTCCCCGGCGACGGTGCGCTGGTCTTCGAAATGCTGGAGGCCGAGGCGATCGGCGCCACCGATGCCCCGGACCCGCCCGCCCCGGTCCGCGCCGATCCGCCCGCCCCGGCCTGTCACGTGGACATCCATATCGACGGGGCGCGCCAGGCCTGTCCGCTATATGACCGCGCGGCATTTCCGGAAGGCGCCGAAATCGCCGGGCCTGCAATCATCGCCGAAGCGACGGGAACCAACATGGTCGAACCCGGCTGGCGGGCGCGCGTCGACGGTCTGAACAACCTGATCCTCGAACGGGTGGAGGCGAAAGCCGCCGACACCGCGCCCGGGACCGAGGCCGACCCGGTTCTGCTTGAGGTGTTCAACAACCTCTTCATGAACATCGCCGAACAGATGGGGGCGACGCTGGCCAACACCGCCTATTCGGTGAACATCAAGGAACGGCTGGATTTCTCCTGCGCGCTGTTCGATGCGACCGGCAACCTGGTGGCGAACGCGCCCCATGTGCCGGTGCATCTGGGCTCGATGTCCAAGGCGGTGCGCACCGTCGCGCGGCTGAACGCGGGCCGGATCGCGCCCGGCGATGCCTTCATGCTGAACGCGCCCTTCAACGGCGGCACGCATCTGCCGGACGTCACCGTGATCACCCCGGTTTTCGACGAAGACGGCTCCGACATCCTGTTCTGGGTGGGGTCGCGCGGCCACCATGCCGATATCGGCGGACGCACGCCCGGGTCCGGTCCGCCTGATTCGACCCATATCGAGGAAGAGGGCGTCGTCATCGACAATTTCAGACTGGTCGAGGCCGGACGACTGCGGGACACGGAAACCCGGGCGCTGCTCGCCTCGGGCCGCTACCCCTGTCGCAACATCGATCAGAACATGGCCGATCTCGCCGCCCAGATTGCGGCGAACGAAACCGGCATCCGCGAGGTGCGCAAGATGATCGCCACCCACGGGCTGCCCACCGTGCTGGCCTATATGGGCCATGTGCAGGACAATGCCGAAGCCTCGGTGCGGCAGGTGATCGGGCGGCTGACGGACGGGGCCAACGGCTATCCGCTGGATGATGGCAGCCGGATCGCGGTGTCAGTGCGGGTCGATGCCCGGGCGGGCGAGGCGGTGATCGATTTCACCGGCACCTCGCCCCAGAATCCCGGAAATTACAACGCCCCCGCCGCCATCGCCACGGCGGTGGTGCTATATGTCTTCCGCACGCTTGTGGGCCGCGACATCCCGCTGAACGAGGGGTGTCTGAAACCGCTGAAGATCGTGCTGCCGGAGGGGTCCATGATCAACCCGGTGCATCCCGCGGCGGTGATCGCGGGCAATACCGAGGTCAGTCAGGCGATCTGCGATTGCCTGTTCGGCGCGCTGGGCGTGATCGCGGGCAGCCAGGGGACGATGAACAACTTCATCTGGGGCAACGACGAGTTCCAGAATTACGAAACCATCGCGGGCGGGTCGGGCGCCGGGCCGGGTTTTGACGGCGCCGATTGCGTGCAGGTCCACATGACCAACACCCGCGCCACCGATCCTGAGGTTCTGGAAACCCGGTTCCCGGTGCGGGTCGAGGCGATGGAGGTGCGGCAGGGGTCCGGCGGGTCCGGCGAATGGCGCGGCGGCGAAGGGATGCGGCGGGTGCTGCGCTTCCTCGACCCCGTGACGGTGACCACCCTGACCTCCCACCGGCAGGTGCCCGTGCCGGGCGGGGCGGGGGGCGGGCCGGGGGCCATTGGCGAGAACTGGGTGATTGCGGCCGATGGCGGGCGGCGGCGGCTATCCGGCAATGACGAGGCCGCGCTGTCGGCAGTCGATGCGGTCGAAATGCTGACCCCCGGCGGCGGCGGGTGGGGCGCGGCGGAATGACCGGCCACTGGGCGCGGCGCAGGCACCCGCTAGGTTCCGCGCCATGACGCTGTTGCAGATCGACGCCGCCGAAAAGACCTATGCCACCGCCGAGGGCCCGCTGCCGGTGCTGCGCGGTGTCGACCTGAGGCTGGACCGGGGCGAGACGCTGGCCCTGACAGGCGAAAGCGGGTCGGGCAAAAGCACCCTGATGCATCTTGCCGGGGCGCTGGACGTCGTCGATGCCGGTCGCGTCCTGATCGCGGGGCAGGATGTAGCGGGCCTTGGCGATGCGGGGCGCGCCGCGCTGAGGCGCGACAGGGTCGGGCTGGTGTTTCAGCAGTTCAACCTGATCCCGTCGCTGACGGTTGCACAGAACATCGCTTTCCAGGCCCGGCTGGCGGGCCGGTTCGACGCGGACTGGGCCGCCGATCTGGCGCAGCGCCTGGGCCTGTCGGACCTTGGCACGCGCTATCCCGAACAGCTGTCGGGCGGGCAACAGCAGCGCGTCGCCATCGCCCGCGCCATCGCCGCACGGCCCGCGCTGATCCTGGCCGACGAACCCACCGGAAACCTCGACGAGGCGACCGGGGATGCCGTGCTGGACCTGCTGCAATCGCTGGTGGCGGAAACCGGCGCCGCGCTGATGATGGTCACCCATTCGCCGCGCCTGGCCGCGCGGCTGGACCGGCGGCTGCATCTGTCGCACGGGCAACTGGCGGCGACCTGAGATGATCCGGCACGCGCTTTCCGGCCTCATTGCCCATTGGCGGCGGCACCCGGGCCAGCTCGCCACGCTGATGACCGGGCTGGCCCTGGCCACGGCCCTGTGGTCCGGCGTGCAGGCGATCAACGCCGAGGCGCGGAGCGCCTATGACCGGGCGGCCGCCACGCTTGGCCAGGATCAGCTGGCCCGGCTGACCGGCGCGGCGGGCGGCGCGGTGGAGGCAGAGACCTATGTCGCGCTGCGGCGTGCGGGGGTCGAGGTATCGCCGGTCATCACGGGTGTGCTGCGGCTGGGCGATCAACGGCTGCGGATCTGGGGGTATGACCCCCTGACCATCCCGCAAGCGGCCGCGCCGCGGGTCACCCCGGGCGACGAGGGACAGGGCCAGATCGACCTGGCCGCGTTTCTTACGGAACCGGGTCTGTTGCTGGTGGCAGAGGGCACGGTGCTGAACGATCTGCCCCCCGGCTTTCCCGGACTGCAGGTCAGCGGCGACGTGCCGCCCGGTTCGGCCTTCACCGATATCGCGACCGCCGGGCGGCTTCTGCAAACGTCGGACCCGACCTACCTGCTGGTTGCCCCCGATCACTCGGGCATGCTGCCGGGTGATACGGGCCTGCGGTTGGAACCGCCCCGGTCGGGCGACGATATCGGGCGTCTGACCGACAGCTTCCACCTGAACCTCACGGCCTTCGGTCTTCTGGCCTTCGCGGTGGGGCTGTTCATCGTGCATGGCGCAATCGGGCTGGCCACCGAACAGCGGCGCACGGGTATCCGGACGCTGCGCGCGCTGGGCGTGCCCCTGCGCGCCGTTCTGGGAGCGCTGGCGCTGGAACTTGCGGTGATCGCGGTTCTGGCGGGGGCCGCCGGGCTGATCCTGGGCTACCTGATCGCGGGACTTCTGATGCCGGGGGTCGCGGGCACCCTGCAGGGGCTCTACGGCGCCGATGTGCCGGGGACCCTGCGGTTTTCGCCGGAATGGGCGGCGCTGGCGGGCGGCATGACGCTGGCGGGCGCGGCCATGGCCGGTGCGCAGGCCTTCGCCCGGATCGCGGCGATGCCGCTTCTGCAACCGGCACAGCCACGGGCCTGGGCCGTGGCCTCGGGCCGCGGCATGGCGCGGCAGGGTCTTGCGGCGCTGGCGCTCGGCCTTGTGGCACTGGCGATCCTCGGGCTGGGCGACGGGCTTGTCGCGGGCTTTGCCTTTCTGGCAGCCCTTCTGCTGGCGTCGGCCATCGCCTTGCCGGTGGTCCTGTCCTGGCTTCTGGGGCGCATCAGCCGCCTGTCCTGGGGCGTGCGGGCGGAATGGATGCTGGCCGATGCTCGCCAGCAGATGCCCAGCCTGTCCCTGGCGCTGATGGCGCTGCTTCTGGCGCTGGCGGCCAATATCGGCGTCTCGACGATGGTTGGGTCTTTCCGGGTGACCTTCATCGGCTGGCTCGATCAACGGCTGGCCGCCGAGATCTACGTCACCACCGCATCACCAGCCGAGGCCGAGGCCACGCGGCGCTATCTCGAAGGCCGCGCCGAGACGATCCTTCCGAATGTCTGGGCCGAAACCGACCTGTTCGGCCGCCCGGCGGATATCTACGGGATCGTCGATCACCCGACCTATCGCGATCACTGGCCGCTTCTGTCGGCCACCCCGGATGTCTGGGACGCGGTGGCCCGGGGTACCGGCGCGCTGGTCAACGAACAGACCGCCCGCCGCGAAACCATGTCGCTCGGCGATCCGCTGCCCATTGCGCCCGATGTCGCCCTGCCCGTGGTCGGTATCTATTCCGATTACGGCAACCCGAACGGGCAGGCGATCATCGCGCTGGACCTGTTCCGCGCGCTCTACCCCGAGGTCGAGATCCTGCGCTTCGGCCTGCGGGTGCCGCCTGAGCAAGTCGATGCGGTGACCGCCGGTCTGCGGGAGGAGGTCGGCCTGCCCGCCGACGCCGTTGTCAACCAGGCGCAGGTCAAGGCGTTCTCCATCGGGGTGTTCGAACGCACCTTTCAGATCACCGGCGCGCTGAACGTCCTGACGCTGGCCGTCGCGGGGTTTGCCATCTGGACCAGCCTGCTGACGCTGGCCAACATGCGCCTGCCGCAGGTGGCACCGGTCTGGGCGCAGGGCATGACCCGGCGGGTGCTGGCCCGCATGGAACTGGGGCGCGCGGTGCTGCTGGCGGGGCTGACCTTCCTTCTGTCTGTCCCCGTGGGGCTGGCACTGGCCTGGGCCCTGCTGGCCGTGGTCAATGTCGAAGCCTTCGGGTGGCGTTTGCCGATGCGGCTTTTCCCGGGCGATTGGCTGGGTCTTCTGGCGCTGGCGCTCGTGGCGGCACTGATCGCCGCCGCCTTCCCGGCCCGTCGCCTCGCACGGCTGGGGCCGGACAGGCTTTTGCGGGTATTCGCCAATGATCGCTAGATGGTCCTTCGCCTTCCTGATGCTGGGGCAGGCGGCCGTGGCGCAGGGCTTTGCCGGGCTCGGCACGGATGCCGAGGGGTTTTCGATCCCCACCCGGCCTACCCAGTTCGACTTTCCCGCCGATCACGGCCCGCATCCAACCTACCGGATCGAATGGTGGTATCTGACGGCGACCCTGACCGGGGATGACGGAGCGGAATACGGTGTGCAATGGACGCTGTTCCGGTCGGCCCTTGCACCCGAAACCGGGGCGGGCTGGCAATCGCCCCAGCTCTGGATGGGCCATGCGGGTCTGACGACCGCCGACCGGCATTTCAGCGCCGAACGCCTCGCGCGCGGCGCGATCGGGCAGGCGGGCGTCACGGCCGCCCCGTTCGAGGCGTGGATCGACAACTGGCACATGACCTCGCGCGCCCCGGCCGGCGCTGACGCGCTGTCGGCGCTGGACCTCTTTGCCGACGGCGACGGGTTCTCCTATGACCTGACCCTGACCGCCGACGGCCCCCTCGTCTTTCAGGGCGACGCCGGATACTCGGTGAAATCGGCGGAGGGGCAGGCGAGCTATTACTATTCGCAGCCTTTCTACGAGGTGGCCGGCACCCTCACCCTGCCCGAAGGCCCCGTTGCCGTGACCGGCACGGCATGGCTCGACCGGGAATGGTCCTCGCAACCCTTGTCGGAAACCCAGGACGGGTGGGACTGGTTCTCGCTGCAGTTCGCGGACGGGTCGCGGATGATGGGCTTCGGGTTGCGCGACCGGTCGGGCGACACCTACACCGCCGCCACCTGGATCACGCCCGATGGCACGGCCACCCCCTACCCCGATGGCGCGCTGCGGCTGACCCCGCTTGGCTGGGCGGAGGTGGCAGGGCGGCGCGTCTCGGTGGAATGGCGGCTGGAACTGCCCGCCCGCGGCGTCGACATCACCACCGTGCCGCTGAACCCGCAAAGCTGGATGGATGTGTCAGTCTCCTACTGGGAAGGGCCGATCCGGTTTTCCGGAACCCATGAGGGGCGCGGGTATCTGGAGATGACGGGCTATGAATGATCCGCTGGCCGATCTGTTGAAACAGGCCTGGCAGCACCTTGGGCGGGGCGTCGCCGACCGCAGGCATCCCGCGCGGCACCCGACGCTGGCCACGATGGGCCCTGAGGGCGTGGAGATGCGCACGGTGGTGCTGCGCGCCGCACGGCCCGGGGCCGCACAGCTTGAATTTCACACCGACGCGCTCAGCCCGAAATGCGCCCATATCACCGCCGATCCCCGCGTCGCCATCCACGCCTGGCTGCCGGGCCCGAGGCTGCAACTGCGGATCCGGGCAGTGGCACGGCTGGCCCCGGGGGACCCGGCGGTTTTCGCGTCGCTGCCGCCGCAGGCGGCGGTCAACTATGGCGGGCCGGTGCCGGGCTCGCCCCTGCAGGATGACGGGCCGGATGCAGGCGAGGGGCAGGGCGAGGCAGCACGCTTTACCTGCATCCTCTGCGATCTGGAGGAAATCGACATCCTGCACCTCGGCGATCCGCAGCGGCGCGCGCGGTTTCAATCCGCCGATGGCTGGCGCGGCGGCTGGATTGCGCCCTAGAGGGTCGGATCGAACATCGGGAAACTCACGCCAAGCGCCCATCCCAGCACAAGGCCAAGCCCCAGTCCCATCGCCACCACCGACCCGGTGCGCCGCCCCACGGCACGCCCCATCATGCCGAAGGTTGCGTAGAACAGCGCGATCACCGGCAGGATCAGGATGAGGAAGAACAGCCGTTCGAAATCGAGCGACACGGCGATGGCCAGCGACACGAGAAACGCGACCCGCGCCACAGATCGCCGCCAGAGCGGTGCGCGCGCGCCTTCCAGCAGCACCGCATCGGCCAGCATCGCAAGGATCGCACCCGGAACGATGGCCAGCACCACCGGCACCCGCCCGGGATGCGGCACGAAACTGGCCACGTAACGGTCGAGCAGCCCGCCGAAGACCAGAACCCCGTAAAGCGCCAGGACAAGGCCCCAGACCCATCCGCGCCCTTTCGGAAAGCCGCCAAGATAGGCTGCACCGGCCAGCACCAAGACCCCGTAAAGAGCGAGATGCAAGGCCAGGTAATCGGCCACCAGCACCGGCAGATACCACGTTTCCACAAAGCTGAGGGCGAGGGGCGTGACCAGTGCGGGCAGGATCGCCAGCGCCAGGAACCGGCCCCGGTCGGGCGACCATGGCCGCGGGCCGCGCGGCAGAAGACGCGCCAGGGGCAGCGCAAGCAGAACCACCCCGAAAAGCATCAGCAGGATCGGCGCGCCGATCCGCGCCACGGGCACCGGGCCCGGGCGGTCGAAGGTGGCGTTCAGCCACGCGCCCGCCTCCTCCAGTCCCGGGGCGGCGTAAAGCACCGTGACATGTTCGGCCAGCGGCACCGCGACCGCGCGCCGGGCGAACCCGTCGCCGGGGGTGCCCGCCGTTTCCCCCTCGGCCACGCCGAAAGGCGCCATCGCGCGCACGGCGGCCTGCCGCAGCATCCCCTCCCAGGCGCCGTTCAGGATCAGCAGGTTTTCCGGTTCCTCCGCCGTGATCGCCTCGGAAAAGGCCGAGATGGCAATCAACGCCGCGACCCGGTCATCCTCCAGACCGGCGCGCACGATGATGTCGGAAGCCATCGAATGGCCCAGCAGGGCCGCCCGGCCATCCGCGCCGGGCAGGGCAAGCGCCGCATCGGTCACGCGGCGGGTTTCATCAACCAGAAGCCGCGTGGTGCCCTCGATGGAATCGACGTCGCCCGACATCGGAACGGGGTTGCGGCCATGACCTTCGAAATCGAAGGCCACCGTGATGTAACCCGCGCGCGCCAGCGTCAGCTGCCAGGCGGCCATCAATTGGCGCGATCCGGCGAACCCATGGGCGATGATCACCACCGGCCCCTCGGCCCCGGGCAGGCGCATGACCGTGGCAGGCGTCGTGCCGACCGACAGCGGCGTGATTTCCAGCCCCTGGCGCGGGCGCTCCAGCAGCCACAGGCCAAGCAGGACCGCGGCGATCGAGATCGCGGCGAGGATCAGGGGGCGGCGCGGGGCACGGGATGTCTTGGTCATGGTCGTCCAGAATTAGGGTCATCTCGCGACCTGCCCAGCGCAATCGGCGCTGGCCTTGCCCGCGCCCGTCGCATAGCTAGCCGGGCATGTTCACCGCAACCCTCATCACCAATCCCGCGATGGTTCTGGAACCCGCGATGGTGCGCGCGCTGCGACTTGCGATGGGCGGCGGCGATGCTCTCTGGCTCGATCCGAACTGCGCGGCCGAGTTCCCGATGAACTCGGTGCCGAAAAACATCGACGCGGTCTGGGAAAGCCTGCAGGCCGAAGGCGTCGATCTGGTGGTGCAGCCTGGCGCGAACCGGCGCAAGCGCCTGCTGCTGGCCGACATGGATTCGACCATGATCCAGCAGGAATGCATCGACGAACTGGCCGAGGCTGCGGGCCATGGCGATGCCGTGCGCGCGGTGACGGCCCGGGCGATGAATGGCGAACTGGATTTCGAGGACGCGCTGCGCGAACGCGTGGCCGTTATGAAGGGCCTGCCCGAGGCGGTGATCGACGAGGTGTTGAAGACCCGCATCACGATGATGCCCGGTGCGGCGACGCTGGTGGCGACAATGAAGGCGCAGGGGGCCTATACCGCGCTGGTCTCGGGCGGGTTCACCGCCTTCACCGAAAAGGTCGCCGCGCGCCTCGGCTTCGATGAAAACCGGGCCAATGTCCTGGTGTCCGAAAAGGGCGTGCTGACCGGCACCGTGGCCGATCCGGTGCTTGGACGCCAGGCGAAGGTCGATGCGCTTGCAGACCTGACCACACGTCTCGGCATCGGGGCCGGGGATGTGCTGGCCATCGGCGACGGGGCGAATGACCTGGGCATGCTGGCGGCGGCCGGTCTGGGTGTCGCCGTCCACGCAAAGCCCGCCGTGCAGGCGGAAGCGCGGCACAGGATCAACCATGGCGACCTGACCGCGCTTCTTTACGTGCAGGGCTACGCGCGGGCGGATTTCGTCACGCGCTAAGACCTATTCCGCCGGCACCGCCTTTTCCTCGATCCCCAGGGGATGCGGGATCTTGTCCAGCATCTCCTTCGGGCAGACCTGCACGAAATGGGCCAGTTCGTGGTCCCAGTTGCGCAGGATCTCCAAGGCGCGGCGGCTGCCCGTCTCGGTGGCATGGGCCTCGATCAGGCCTTTCAGCTGGTCCACCCATTCCGGCGTCACCACGGGGCAGGTCACCAGCGTTTCGGGATTCATGTTCACCTCGGCCTCGCCGGTCGGATCGTAGAGATACGCCATGCCCCCGGTCATCCCGGCGCCGAAATTGGCGCCGATGGGCCCGAGGATCACGGCGACCCCGCCGGTCATGTATTCGCACCCGTTCGAGCCGCAGCCTTCGACCACCACCCTGGCGCCCGAGTTCCGCACGGCAAAGCGTTCGCCCGCACGACCGGCGGCGAACAGGTGGCCGTCGGTCGCGCCGTAAAGCACCGTGTTGCCGATAATGACATTGTCGGCGGCGACCAGCGGGCTTTCCTGCGGCGGTTTCACCACCACGATCCCGCCCGACAGGCCCTTGCCGACATAATCATTGGCATCACCCGTGACCTCCAGCTTCAGCCCCGGCGCCGCGAAAGCCCCCAGCGACTGCCCGGCGGACCCTTGCAGGCGCACCGTCAGGTGATCGGGCTGCAGCTGGTTGCGCATGCCGAAGGCCTGCACGATGTGGCTGGAAGTCCGCGTGCCGATGGTCCTGAGCGTGTTCTGCACGGCATAGGACAGCTGCATCTTCTCGCCGTCTTCGAGGAAGCGGTGGGCATCCTTGACGATCTGGGCATCCAGCGTGTCGGGCACAGCGTTGCGCGGCTTGTAGCGGTCATAGACGATCCTGTCAGACCCATCGACGGTCAGAAGCATCGGGTTGAGGTCGAGATCATCCAGATGCGCGGCCCCCCGGCTGACCTGGGTCAGAAGATCGGCGCGCCCGATGACCTCGTCCAGCGACCGCGCCCCGAGCGAGGCCAGAACCTCGCGCACTTCCTGCGCGTAGAAGGTGATCAGGTTCACCACCTTGTCGGCATTGCCGGTGAATTTCGCGCGCAGGCGTTCATCCTGCGTGCAGACGCCCACCGGGCAGGTGTTCGACTGGCACTGGCGCACCATGATGCAGCCCATCGCGATCAGAGCGGCGGTGCCGATGCCGTATTCCTCGGCCCCCATCATCGCCGCCATGACGATATCGCGCCCGGTGCGCAGGCCGCCATCCGTCCTGAGCGTGACCCGGTCGCGCAGGTTGTTCATCGCCAGAACCTGATGCGCCTCGGTCAGGCCCATCTCCCAGGGCAGACCGGCATACTTGATGCTGGTCGCGGGGCTCGCCCCGGTGCCGCCGTTATGGCCCGAGATCAGGATCACGTCGGCCTTGGCCTTGGCCACACCGGCGGCGATGGTGCCGACGCCCGAGGAGGCCACCAGCTTCACCGTCACCTTGGCGCGCGGGTTGATCTGTTTCAGGTCATAGATCAGCTGAGCCAGATCCTCGATCGAATAGATGTCGTGATGCGGCGGGGGCGAGATCAGCGTCACCCCTTTGGTGGAATGCCGGAGCCGCGCGATCAGATCGGTGACCTTCATGCCCGGAAGCTGACCGCCCTCTCCGGGCTTGGCGCCCTGCGCGACCTTGATCTCCAGCTCTTCGCAATGGTTGAGGTATTCGGCGGTCACGCCGAACCGCCCCGAGGCCACCTGCTTGATCTTGGCCGACGGGTTGTCGCCATTGGGTTCCGGCACGAAATGCGCCGGGTCCTCGCCACCCTCGCCCGAATCAGACTTCGCGCCGATCCGGTTCATCGCCACGTTCAGCGTCTTGTGCGCTTCGGGGCTGAGGGCCCCCAGCGACATGCCCGGCGTCACGAACCGCTTACGGATCGAGGTGATCGATTCGACCTCTTCGATCGGGACCGGCTTGCCCAGCGGCTTGATATCCAGAAGGTCGCGCAGGTGGATCGGCGGATTGCTCCGCATCTTTTCGGAATACTGCTTCCACAACTGGTAGGACGCGCGGTTGCACGCCTCCTGCATCATGTGCATCGAGGTGGCTTCCCAGGCGTGGGTCTCACCCGACCGGCGGGCCTTGTAGAACCCGCCGATGGGCAGAACCTCCTGGCCAAGACGGAACGCCCTGGTGTGGATTTCCTCGACCTTCACCTGCAGACCGCTGACCCCGATGCCGGAAATCCGCGACAGCATGCCGGGGAAATACTCGGCCACCATCGCGCGGCTGAGGCCCACGGCCTCGAAATTCAGACCGCCGCGATAGGAGGAAATCACCGAAATCCCCATCTTCGACATGATCTTGAGCAGGCCCTGGTCGATGGCATTGCGATAGCGCGCCACCGCGTCAGTCAGGCTGCCCTCGATCAGGCCGCGATCGATCCGGTCGGCGATGCTGTCCTGCGCGAGGTAGGCGTTGACGGTCGTTGCACCGCAGCCCACCAGAACCGCGAAATAATGCGGGTCGATACATTCGGCGGACCGCACGTTGAGCGAACAGAAGGTCCTGAGGCCCTTGCGCGTCAGCCAGGAATGCACGGCGGAGGTGGCAAGGATCATCGGCATCGCCACGCGGTCGTCGCCCTGCCCCTGGTCGGTCAGGATGATGTGACCGGCACCCGACCGGACCGCATCCTCGGCCTCGAGCCGGATACGTTCCAGCCCGTCGCGCAGCGCGCCCTTCTGGCCGCCCGCGGGGAAGGTGCAGTCGATGGTGGTGACGCTGTCCTCGAAATGGCGCACCATCGCATCGAACTGGGCATTGCCCACGAAGGGGCTGTCGAGCACCAGGATCTCGGTCTGGCTCGAATCCTCGTCCAGCACGTTCTTGAGGTTCCCGAACCGGGTCTTCAGGCTCATCACCCGGTATTCGCGCAGGCTGTCGATGGGCGGGTTCGTCACCTGGCTGAAGTTCTGCCGGAAGAAATGGCTGAGCGGGCGGTATTGCTTGGACAGGACAGCCGAGGGCGTGTCATCGCCCATCGAGGCCAGTGCCTCCTTGCCGTCCTCGGCCATCGGCGCAAGAATCTGTTCCAGTTCTTCGATGGAATACCCCGCCGCCACCTGGCGCTTGCGCAGGTCGTTGCCCCTGAACAGCGGCGCCTCGGCCAAGCCCTCGGTTTCGGCCCCCAGATCGGTGATCTTCTCGACCCAGTCGCCGAAAGGCCGCGCGGCGGCCAGCGCGTCCTTGATCTCGGTGTCGTGGAACAGTTTCTGGTCGACCATGTCGACCGCGATCATCTGGCCGGGGCCGAGCGCGCCCTTTTCCACGACCCTGGTCTCATCGACCGGCACCATCCCGGCCTCGGACCCCGAAATCAGCAGCCCGTCCCCGGTCACGACATAGCGCATCGGGCGCAGCCCGTTCCGGTCAAGCCCCGCGCAGACCCAGCGCCCGTCGGTCATCGCCAGCGCGGCAGGACCGTCCCAGGGTTCCATCACCGAATTGCAGTAGGAATACATGTCCTGCCACGCCTTCGGCAGTTCGGTCGCCGTCTGGCTCCACGCTTCGGGGATCAGCATGGTCTTGGCCATCGGCGCGTTGCGGCCCGCGCGCACCAGCACCTCGAACACCGCGTCGAGCGCCGCCGAATCCGACGCGCCGTTTGCGATGATCGGTTTGATGTCCTCGGCCATCTCGCCGAAATAGCTGGAGGAAAGCCGGATCTCGTGGCTCTTCATCCAGTTCACGTTGCCCTTCAGCGTGTTGATCTCGCCGTTATGGGCGAGCATGCGGAAGGGCTGCGCCAGCCACCATTGCGGGAAGGTATTGGTGGAATAGCGCTGGTGATAGATGGCGAAGGCGCTTTCGAACCGGTCGTCCTTGAGGTCCGGATAGAACTCGGCCACCTGCTCGGCCAGCATCATGCCCTTGTAGATGATCGACCGGCACGACAGCGAACAGATGTAGAGCTGCGGGATCTGCGCGGCGGCGGCGGCCTTCTCGATCCGGCGGCGGATCACGTAAAGCTCGCGTTCGAAGGTTTCCTCGTCCACGCCCTTCGAGTTCGAGATGATGATCTGCTCGATCTCGGGCCGGGTGGCGTTGGCCTTTTCGCCCAGAACGCTGACATCGACCGGCACGTGCCGCCAGCCATAGATGTAATAGCCCATGCGCAGGATCTCGGCCTCGACGATGGTCCGGCAGGCCTCCTGCGCGCCGAAATCGGTGCGCGGCAGGAACACCTGGCCCACGGCCATCAGCTGATCGCGGCGCGGCTCATGCCCGGTACGGTTGATCTGGTCATAAAAGAAGGCGGGCGGGATCTGCACGTGGATGCCCGCGCCATCGCCGGTTTTGCCGTCGGCATCGACCGCGCCCCGGTGCCAGATCGCCTTGAGCGCGGTGATCCCCGCCTCAACCACCTGCCGCCGCGGCTTGCCGTCGATGGCCACGACCAGCCCGACACCGCAGGACGAATGCTCGTCTTCCTCGCGGAACAAGGAATGCTCGGCCATCCACTTGCGCTTGGCGTCCTCGGCGGCGGCCCATTCGGCGTCATACTTGGTCATCGGAAATCCCTCCATGCGGGTCGGGCGCGGCACGCGGCCCGAGGATGTGTCTCTAGCGGTCGGCAGCGGGCCAAACGGGTGTTTCAACGGCGCTCATGACGGCGCCGCAGTCATAGATCGGGTCCATCGTCAAAAAGCCCTGCTCGCCCGGTTCGGCGAATTCCATCGGCGAATTGTTTTCCTCGATCTGTTCGCCCGACGGCAGCGTGGTGGTCTCCATGCCGCCGAAGAACATCCGCCACCCTTCATGCACGAACTGGTTGCCCGCGGTCCGGCGCAGACCTTCCGAGGTTTCGTATTGATAGGTGAACTCGGTCACCAGCAGCGTGCGGCCATCGACCACCACCTGTTCACCGGTCAGACGGTCGAACCCGGTGAAATCGCGCCGCAGCGTGCCGCGCGGGCCGGAATAGACGATGGAGTACACCATGCTGTCGCTGCCGGTCTCGAACAGCTCGGTCAGGCTGGCGGGGTCTTCCTCGGGCTCGATCAGGGTGCCGGTCACCTCGCTCAGCAACTCCCAGGACCTGAGCCAGCGGAACTCGGCATCGGTGTAGCTCAGGTAGAACGGGCCATCCTCATTGATCGCCACGCGCCAATGAGTGCCCGCGGGATCGCCGGGACAGGTCCAGTGATGGCTGACCACGCAGCTGCGCGCCTGAACCGTCAGAAACGCGTTGCAGCCCTGCGGCACCAGGAACAGGCGTTCAGCGGATTGCGCTTGGGCCACCGCCGGAAGGGCGGCGGCGCACAGGGCAAGCATGGGCAAACGCAGCATCATCCGACAGACCTCCGGGCCACGCCTATTCCGCCGCCACGACGGCGCGGTCGGCCAGTTTGGCCAAGATCGCCTCGGCGGCCTCGCGCCCGTCGCGGATCGCCCAGACGACAAGCGAGGCGCCGCGCACAATGTCGCCCACGGCATAGACGTTTTCCAGCGCCGTCTGGTGGGTGCGGAAATCGGCCTTGATCGTGCCCCAGCGCGTCACCTCCAGCTCGGGGCAGCCCCAGAGCGTCGGAAGATCCTCGGGCTCGAAGCCCAGCGCCTTGATCACCAGGTCGGCCTCTTCCAGGTAATCGGCGCCTTCGATCACCTCGGGGGCCTGCCGTCCGGTCGCGTCGGGCGGGCCGAGCCGCATCTTCTGCACCATCACCCCTTCGACGGCGGTGTCGCCGGCGAAGCCCTTGGGCGCGGTCAGCCAGACGAATTCGACGCCTTCCTCTTCGGCATTCTGCACCTCGCGCTGCGAGCCGGGCATGTTGGCGCGGTCGCGGCGATAGAGGCATTTGACCGATTTCGCCCCCTGCCGCGTGGCGGTGCGCACGCAATCCATCGCGGTGTCACCGCCGCCGATCACCACCACCCGCCGGCCTTCGGCGTTCAGCTCGCCCGAGTCGAATTCCGGCACATCGTCGCCGAAGCTCTTGCGGTTGGACGCGGTCAGATAATCGATCGCGCGTACGATCCCGCCCGCGCCGATCCCGGGCGCCTGAAGGTCGCGCGATTTGTAGACGCCGGTGGCGATGACGACGAAATTATGCGCGGCGCGAATGTCCTCGAAACTGATGTCCGCGCCCACATCGCAGTTCAGCCGGAAAGTCACGCCGCCCTGTTCCAGCTGCGCGTTGCGGCGCATCACCACGTCTTTTTCAAGCTTGAAACCGGGAATGCCGTAAATCATCAGCCCGCCCGACCGGTCATAGCGGTCATAGACCGTGACCTGCAGGCCGGCGCGGCGCAGCATGTCGGCGGCGGCCAGACCGCCGGGGCCCGCACCGATGACGCCGACCGATTCGGGACGTTCGACCGACGGGGCGATGGGCTGCACCCAGCCTTCCTCCCATGCGGTGTCGGTGATGTATTTCTCGACCGATCCGATGGTCACGGTGCCGTGGCCGGATTGTTCGATCACGCAATTGCCTTCGCACAGGCGGTCCTGAGGGCAGATCCGGCCGCAAATCTCGGGGAAGGTGTTGGTCGCCTGGCTGATCTCGTAGGCCTCGCGCAGCCGCCCCTCGGCGGTCAGCTTCAGCCAGTCGGGAATGTTGTTGTGCAGCGGGCAATGCGACTGGCAATAGGGCACACCGCACTGGCTGCAGCGCCCGGCCTGCTCCGCTGCCTTCTCGCGGGCATATTCGCCGTAAATCTCGTCGAAATCGCCGACCCGCAGGTCGGGCGGCCGCTTTTCCGGCATCGCCTTGTCAACGGTGACGAATTTCAGCATGGGTTGCTTGGCCAAGGGTCCCTCCAGCCGCTAAGAAGCCTCGCTATACTCAGAGCCGTTTCGGATAAAAAGACAGCAATGCTGACCTTTAATGCATTTTCAGAGCGATTTTTCGGTCGGTGGCAGGCCGCCTTGCGGAATTTGGGTCAGGTAAAGTTACCTAACGTGGTCCGTCTGCACCATGAAGGGGCATCGGCATGACCCTCTGGCACCTGATTCTGTTGGCCCTGATCCAGGGCCTGACCGAGTTTCTGCCGATCTCCTCCTCGGGCCATCTGATCCTTCTGCCTCAGCTGACCGGGCTCGATGATCAGGGCGTCGTGATCGACGTCGCGGTGCATGTCGGCACGCTGGGCGCAGTCGTCCTCTATTTCTGGTCGGATGTCCGGATGGCGATCCTCGGGGTGCCGAAGATGTTGCGCGGACGGTTGGACGACCCGGGCGCGCGGCTTGCCTTCTACCTTCTGATCTCGACCGTCCCGGTCATTGCCTTCGGACTGATCCTGTTCGTCACCGGCCTGTCGGATGCGCTGCGATCCATTGCCGTGATCGGCTGGACGATGCTGATTTTCGGTCTGTTTCTCTACTGGGCCGACCGGACCCGGCCCGAGGCCAGGACCCACACCGACTGGACGCTGCGCGACGCGGTGGTGATGGGGCTCTGGCAGGCCGTCGCGCTGATCCCCGGCACCTCACGCTCGGGCATCACCATCACCGCCGGGCGGCTTCTGGGGTATGACCGGCACGGGGCGGCACGGCTGGCGATGCTGATGTCGATCCCCACGATCCTGGCCTCGGGCCTGCTGATCGGGGTCGATGTCGCGGGGCAGGCCGATTGGGAAGCGGCCCGCGCGGGCGCCATCGCCGCAGGTTTCGCCTTTGTCGCCGCGCTCGGCGCACTCAGCCTGATGATGCGGCTTCTCAAATCGGTCAGCTTCACACCCTACGTGATCTACCGGGTGATCCTCGGGGTGATCCTTCTGGTGATCGCCTATTCCTGACCGCGCAGGTCGGCGGCGCTGTCCTTCATCTCGGCATATTGCCCGTCGCGGCGATAGGGCCACAGGTATTCGTCCAGGATCGCCTCCAGCGGGGTCGGCTCGATCCCCAGATCGGAAAACGTCATCCGGTCGGGGTTCACCACGTTGTCATTGCGCAGATTGCGCACCTGGTCGCGGGTCAGAAGCCCGTTCTGGAACAGGCCGAAGGTCACCTTCTGCAAAAGGTCGAACCCGCCACCCATCAGGTTGGCCGCCCAGAACGGGACCGACAGGATCAGCCTGCGGCGACGGATCACCGTCAGCATCATCTCCATCAGGCTGCGGAAATCGCGGATGTCGGGGCCGCCCAGCTCGTAGATACCCGGTTTCGCCGTACCCAGCGCCGCCTTTTCGGCAGCCCCGGCGACATCATCGACATAGACCGGCTGAAACCGGGTCTCCGCCCCCACCACCGGCAGAAACGGGCTGGTCCTGGTCATCGCGGCGAAGCGGTTGAAGAACTGGTCCTCGGGGCCGAACACGATCGAGGGGCGCAGGATCACGGCCTGCGGAAACGCCTCCAGCACGGCCTGTTCGCCTGCGGCCTTGGTCCGGGCATAGGCGCTTTTGCTTTCGGCATCCGCCCCGATGGCCGAGATCTGCACGAAACGCGCCGCGCCTTCCTCGGCCGCGATCCGCGCCACGCGGCCCGCCCCTTCGGCCTGCACGGCGTCGAACCGGTTCTTGCCGGTCTCGGCCAGGATGCCCACACAGTTGATGACCACTTCGGCCCCGTGGATCGCCGCGCGCACCGAGGCATCATCGCGGATATTGGCCAGTATCGGCTCGACCTGGCCCACCACGCCATAGGTGCGCACGAAGATCGCCTCGTTCGGGCGGCGCACCGCCACCCGCACCCGCCACCCGGCCTTTGCCATGCGCCGGGCGATGTATCGCCCGACAAAGCCCGAGCCGCCGAAGATCGTCACCAGGTTCGTCATGCCAAAGGCCCTTTCCTTGCCAGTCCGTGACATAGGCGGGCGCGAAAGATCGGGCAAGCGCGGCCCGCGCGACGAATTCAACACAAGCGCCGTTGACACGCCCCGGGCAGCGCCATAAACGACACCTCCACGGCACCGGCCCAGGTGGCGGAATTGGTAGACGCGCTAGCTTCAGGTGCTAGTGTCCGTATGGACGTGGAGGTTCGAGTCCTCTCCTGGGCACCATTCCCGTTCGCGTCGACAGGCGCCCGGCGCTGGTGAGGATTGCGTGACCATCCACCTGCATCAAAACGACCTGCCGGACGGTATCGTCCTCGGACCGTCTGTCGCCATCGATTGCGAGACGATGGGCCTTGTTCCGTACCGCGACCGGCTCTGCGTGGTGCAGATGTCGGGCGGCGACGGTGACGCGCATCTCGTGCAGATCGACCAGACCGGGGCCCCGGCCCCCAACCTCGCCCAGATGCTGGCCGACCCCGGCACCCTCAAGCTGTTTCATTTCGGCCGTTTCGACATCGCGGTG
Organism: Paracoccaceae bacterium; assembly: GCA_024742455.1. Classification (GTDB taxonomy): domain Bacteria; phylum Pseudomonadota; class Alphaproteobacteria; order Rhodobacterales; family Rhodobacteraceae; genus JANSYL01. The sequence continues at coordinate 268,316 of JANSYL010000002.1, forward strand.
CTGAAACACCGGTTCGGGGTGCTGGCCGGGCCGGTCTATTGCACCAAGATCGCCTCGAAACTGATCCGCACCTATACCGACCGGCACGGACTAAAGAACCTCCTGCAGGAGCTTCTGGATATCGACATCTCGAAACAGCAGCAAAGCTCGGACTGGGGCGCCCCCGTGCTGAGCGAGGCGCAGAAGGAATACGCCGCCTCCGACGTGCTTTACCTGCACCGGCTCAAGACGGAACTCGATGCCCGCCTGCTGCGCGAGGGCCGGATGGACCTGGCGCAGGCCGCCTTCGATTTCCTGCCCACCCGCGCAGCCCTCGACCTGGCCGGCTGGCCCGAGATCGACATCTTCAGCCACTGACGCGATGGACACGGGCAACCGATATTCCACCCTCGTCACCTGGGTCAAGATCGTGCTTCCGACCCTTGGCCTTGCGCTCCTGTCGTCGCTGTTCCTGCTGTCGGACACCACCGACCCCGAGGGCGCGCTGCCCTTCGCCGATATCGACCTCGAACAGGTGACCAACGAACAGCGCCTGTCGCAGCCGCGCTTTGCCAGCACTCTGGGCGACGGGCGCGAGGTCACGCTGGTGGCCGACAGCGCCGTGCAGACCGTCACCCAGACCGACGAGATCGCGCTGGTGGATGTCTGGCTCGACATGGCGATGTCGGGCGATGACCGCGCGCTTGTGCGCTCCGACACCGGCACCGTGTTCCTGAACGCGCAATATGTCGATCTTCTGGGCGATGTCTTGGCGCAGACCGATGCCGGCTATAACCTGCGCAGCGAAGCGATGTCGGTTTCGACCGGCGGCGACACTCTGACCATCACCTCGCCGGGTGCCGTGCGGGGGACGGGGCCCGGCCTGACCCTCGAAGCCGGGGCCATGGTCCTGACCGGCCCGCCGGGAGGAGAGGTTGCGCATTTCACCGGCGGCGTGCGGCTGGTATACGAACGCCCGAACTAGGAGGTCCGATGCCACGCCTGACCCGTATCACCGCAACGGGGCTGATCGCCCTTGTTTTCATGGCCTCCGCCGTCGCGGCGCAGGTCGCCATCGGGTTCGGCGGCACGCCCCATGATTCGGACGAGCCGGTCGAAGTTGTGTCGGACAGCCTGCGCATCGACCAGGAAACCGGGCTGGCCGTGTTCACCGGCAATGTCGTCGTGGTGCAGGGCGATCTGAGGATGGCCGCCGCCGAGGTGCGCGTGACCTATTTCGAAAATGCCGACGGCACCGAGGTTGACCGGGTTCTGGCCAGCGGCGGCGTGCTGATGACGCGGGGCGAGGATGCCGCCGAAGGGCAGAACGCCGTCTATACCGTCGACAGCGGCGAGGTGGTGATGACCGGGTCGGTCCTGGTGACCCAGGGCGCCACCACGGTGGCCGGCGAGCGCCTGACGATCGACCTCAACACCGGGGACGGCGTGGTCAGCGGCCGGGTGCGCACGGTCTTGAGCCGCGACGATGATTGAAGGCGCGCCGTTCACCGTCACCGAAGGTGACCAGGGTCTGACCGTCCGTAACCTGCGCAAGAGCTATCGCAAGCGCCCGGTGATCCGCGACGTGTCGATGGACCTGCACCGGGGCGAGGTCGTGGCGCTTCTGGGCCCCAACGGATCGGGCAAGACCACGTCGTTCTACTGCATCGCCGGGCTGATCACGCCGGATGGCGGCACCGTGCTGATCGACGGGCGCGACGTCACGCTTTACCCGATGTACCGGCGCGCCCGCGCCGGCGTGGGGTATCTGCCTCAGGAGATGTCGATCTTTCGCGGCCTGTCGGTCGAGGAAAATATCCGCGCCATCCTCGAAGTGGTCGAAAAGGACCGCTCGGTCCGCCGCGACCGGCTCGAGGACCTGCTGTCGGAGTTTTCCATCGCCCATCTGCGCCGCGCGCCCGCGCTGTCGCTTTCGGGCGGCGAACGGCGCCGCGTCGAAATCGCGCGCTGCCTCGCATCGCGGCCTCAATACGTGCTGCTCGACGAACCTTTCGCGGGCATCGACCCGATCGCGGTCGGGGATATCCGCAGCCTTGTGGCCGAGTTGAAGACCCGGGGGATCGGCGTGCTGATCACCGACCATAACGTCCGCGAAACACTGGAAATCGTGGACCGGGCCTACATCCTGCACGATGGCGAGATCATCATGTCCGGCACCCCGGACGAGGTGGTGCAGGATGCCGATGTCCGGCGGGTCTATCTAGGCCAGGGTTTCAAGATCGGCTGAGCGCACGTGACCATTGGTGCGTTGACAGCGTCTCGGCCAAGGCCGTCTCATAGCGAGCGGCCGTCAGCCTGAGAATCGCGCCTGCGACAGCACGGATGACGGCGGGCACGCAGACCAAGTGGAGGATGCATGCGGTACCAAATCAGCGGAAAACAGATCGACATCGGCGATGCCTTGCAGACCCATGTCGAGACCAGCCTCAACGATGTGATGGGCAAATATGCCGAGCGTCCGACCGACGCGCATATCGTGTTTTCCAAGCATGGCGGGGAATTCGTGGCCGAGGTCACCGTGCACCTGTCGACCGGTCTGACCGCCGCCGCGAAGGGCCATGACCACCAGATCTATGCCGCTTTCGACAGCGCCTGCGAAAAGATGGAAAAACAGCTGCGCCGCTACAAGCGTCGCCTGAAGGACCATCACCGCGACCGGCAGAACCCCGTTGATGCCATGAATGCCCCGCTTTACGTGCTGGCCGGGTCCGAGGGGGGCGAGGACGACGCCGAACCCGAAACCCTGCAGCCGATCATCGTTGCCGAAATGGAGACGAAAATCCCGTCGCTTTCCGTCGGCGAGGCGGTTATGCAGATGGAAATTGCAGGCGCGCCGGTTCTGGTTTTCCGCAACGAAGGCCATAACGGGGTAAACGTCGTCTACCGTCGCGATGACGGCAATGTGGGTTGGATCGACCCGCGCAAGGACTGATTGGCTTTTATCTTCGAACATGGCGTCGCGGATGCGGCGGGGTAGGTACCCATGATCCTGTCTCAGCTTCTGAAGCCCCGCGCGGTGCGGGTCCTGACCGATGTGTCGAGCAAGAAACGCCTGCTGCAGGGCGTGGCCGATGTGGCATCGGGCCTGATCGGCCTGCCCGCGGGCGAAATCTTCGACGCCCTGCAGGACCGCGAAAGCCTCGGCCCCACAGGGGTCGGGCATGGCGTGGCGCTGCCGCATGCGCGTCTGCCCGTTCTGACCGAGGTTCACGGCGCGTTCTTCCGGCTGGAAAAGCCGATTGATTTCGACGCGGCAGACCGGCAGCCCGTCGATCTTGTCTTCACGCTGTTCGCGCCCGCCGATACCGGTGTCGATCACCTGAAGGCGCTGGCGCTGGTGTCGCGCACGCTGCGCGATCAGGCGCTGCGCGCCAAGCTGCGCGCCAATGACGACGCGGGCACGCTGCATACCCTGCTGACCGAACATACCACGAGCGAGGCTGCCTGACCGGGGCGCCTACCGCGCGCCCCAGGGCGCGAAACCCAGTGTCAGGTAATCGCGGCGATAGGCCGCCTGAGCCGCTTTTTCGACCGCATCGTCATAGATCGCCGCCAGATCGAACCCATGTCCCGGCCTCTCCGGCCCCGGTTCGGGCGCCGCCACGCCCAGTTCGGCGGCCAGCGCGGGCAGCAGGTCATCCATCCGGTCTTCCGGAACGATCCGGTGCGGAAGGGCGAAATTCGCCACCCCCTGAAGGATCGCCGTCTGGCTGGCCCAGATCGCATCGGTGCGCAGGCTGGTCTGTCCGTTCAGGTTCGCCTTGACGAAGCCAAGATAGGACAGGAAGGCGGCGCGATGGGCGTGCAGATCATGGCCCGCACCGGGGCCCGGAACCGCACCTTCGGGCAGGCGCATATCGAACCGCGTGGTCCAGATGGTGCGCAGATCGTCCGCGCCACCAGGCGCATCGGGTCCGATCAGCCGGCAGAACGCGGCATGGGCGCGGGCCACCGGATGCCGCGCCACGGTGAAACTGCGATAGGCGCCCCGCGCCTTGATCCATTGCCGCAGGTCCTTCTGCGTCATCCCCGTGATGAGCTGCGCCGTGCCGTCGCCGATCGCCGCCATCCATCTTGTCACCGCGTCCTCGGGCGCGGCCTTGATCGGCATGAACAGCAACCCCGCCCCGGGATGAGCCACGAAACCCGGAACCGCGGGGGGGCGCGGCGGTTCGAAATTCGGGGTCGCGTTCAGGTCAAACCGGTCGATCCGCGCCAGCGCCGCTGCCATGTCGGCGGGGTTGGCCACTTTCTCCGCCGCGCCGCCCGGGTTCTGTTTCTTGAGGGTCGGCGCCGGGGCGGCGATCTCGTGATCCGAGCCCAGGAACCGCGCCAGCCCGGTCAGGACCCCGGCATCATTGATGTCGTCATAACGGATATGGAACGCGGTCTGCCCGGTCACCTGCAACGCCCGCTGCACCCGCAGCTGAAACCCCTGCAGCGCATCCAGCATCGCGCGGAATTCGCCTTCGTCGAAGGACACTTTCGCCGATTTGCGCTGTTGCACATCGCGCAGCTGCCACTGGCCGGTCTCGGTCGCGATCTTGCGCGAGATATAGGCGTCGAGCGGGTTCCGCGTCAGGATGATCTTGGCGATGCGCGGATCGGGCAGCACCCGCTCCACCACCCGGTCATCATGGTCATGGAACAGGCGGAACCCCGGCAAACCGTCCGTCTCGGCGATCATCCGGTCCAGCAGCCCCAGCGGGTCGGCCTCGCGCCGCGCCATGTCATAGCCGAACAGCTCGAACCGGTTATGCTTGCCCAGGAAGGTGGGGTTATAGACCTCCCCGTAGCCGGTGACATCGGGCAGGCTGTTCAGCGATGCCTCCAGGTGGTTGGACCCGGTCCGCATCTCGGCGAACATCACGAAGGCGTCGAACCGTCCCGCCATGGCCTATCGCACCACGTAAGGCCGCGAAACCGAGGCCAGCCGCGACCGGTCGATACCCTCCTGCGGGAAATCGCCCACGGTCATCGGGTTCATGCCCTGGTTTTTCAGCGCCTGCAGAAAGGCGGGAAACCCCGAAAGATCGGCCATCTGCGGCGCCTCCGTCAGATGCGCCGATTGCACCCCCTCCATCCCGTCCAGCACGCTTTGCAGGTTTTCCATCGGCTCCTCGACGAATTCGGCCAGCGTCCAGACACGGATTTCGGCCCGCGATTTGACATGACGCAGCGTGTTGACGAACTCGGTCTCGCGCTTCTGCAGCCGCGCCGCATCGGCGCGGATATCGGCGAAATCCCGGTTCGACCGATAAAGCCGCACCGCCCAGGCGCCGGTGATCACCGAAATCTGCGCATTGGAATCCGAAGCGATGAAGGCGCCCACCCTCTGCGCATCGGCGGGGCCGAACTGGAACACCTGCCGTTCGCCCCGGGTGTTCCAGATCAGGTTGGTCAGAAAATGTTCCGGGTCGTAATCGCGCAGCGTCGCGTTCGCGCTGATCCCCCCGGCATAAATGTCGGCATCACCTGCAAACCGGGCGCGTTTCGGATCGAACAGGTTGCCATGCACCGCCGTGCCCAGACGCCGCGACAGCCAGATCTCGAAATTCTCGAACAGGTCGTTGAACCCGTGGAACACCGAATAGGGCGCGGCGGTCTTGCCGTTTTCCCAGTCGCGGTTCGGGAACCGGCTGTGCATGTAAAGCCCGGGCCGCCCGCGCGTGCGCCGTTCCAGCGCCTTGGAAAACACCCGGTCGATCTTGCCCGGCGCGGGTTCGGCCATGCGCGGCGCGTCCGAGGCATCGGTCAGGAAGGTCTGGTAAAGCCGGTTGGCCCGGGGCCAGATCTTGCGCGCGATGAAGCAGTCGGACCGCCTGAGCAGGTGCAGGTGATCGTCATAGAAGACATGCGGTTTGCCCTGAAAATCGAATTTCGATAGGGTCAGCGACCGGCTTTCGATGGTGCGGGCGAACCGGCGCGCCAGCGTCTGGTAATAGCTTTCATCGGGGATCCAGACCTGCCGGAAATACCGATCGATCTCGGCGCGGCGCGGGTCCTGCAGGATCGCCGACAGGGTCTGGCGCGTCAGGCACCACCACTGGCTGCCCAGATGCGGCACCACGCCCTCGGGGATCGCACGCCTTGTGCCCAGACGGCGCTGCAGGTCCACCGACCGGTCGAACAGCCAGCGTTGCCGTTTCCACGAGAACGGGAACCGGAACTGGAACCGTTCGTCATTCAGACCCCCGACCGTCCAATCGACATCGCGGATGGTCACGCTTTCGATGAAATCGGTCATCGGGCGCGCGGCGAGATAATCGCGCAGCTCCTCCACCGGGCGCAGCGGCAGGCACGACCCCGACGCAAGATAGACATGGCGCACGCCGGGAAACTGTTCCAGCAGCATCTCGGACCCTGCCTGCGACGCCCCCACCAGCGACCAAGTGCCCCATTCGCATCGCCGCCGCTTGCAGAACCGCACATTGTCCAGATCGGCCAGCGCCCGGCGCAGCCCGTCGAACCGGCTGCGCGATACCGAACGGTCGACATGCAGCACCACCGGGCAATCGCGCTCGGCCAGGTGGCGCGCGACCTCTGCCGCGCGGTCCAGCGCGGTGTGGCACAGCATCACGAAGCCCAGCGTGCTCATGCCCAGTTCCCCTTGGACATGAGGCCGAGGATTTCGAGCTGGCGCCAGTTGATGTATTTCTCCGACCACTTGGTCCAGAAATCGGGGTTCTCGTTCAGCCCGGCGGCATAGGCCCGGTATTCGGCGCTGGCGGCATAATGCTGTTTGCGGCCCAGTTCCTCGGCGGCCTTTTCGGGAAAGGTATCAAGGAACTTGGCATGCAACAGCACGCCCGACGTCTTTTCCCCGCCCCATTCGTCATAGACCAGGTTCAGGCCGCGCGGCAGCAGCATATGGGTGGAACTGGCAAAGGCGTAATGGCGCTGCCAGCGCACCAGCGGGATCTTGTTGAGCGCGGGCGCGCGGGCGGGCTGTTCTGCGAAGAAACTGCGGGCGCGCGGCCCCCCCTGGATCCACAGGTTGCCGTAATCCCAGTTGCGCCGGATCACGTAATTGCCGGTGTCGAACCAGCAGGCGATATCGAACGGGTTCTGCCCCTCGGCATAGGTCTGCGCCGTGATCGGCCCCTTGGGATACATGTCCAGCAACATCGCGCCGAAGCTCTTGATCGAGGATGCATCCAGCCAGTCGGTCAGCGCGGGCAGGGGGCGGGTATCGGAAAACGGGTAGACCAGGAATTCGTCAGGATCGACCACGAGGCACCAATGGTCATGGCCATGGCGGCGCAGCAGGTGATTGATCCAGTCCATGCCGAACCGCGCCCGCTTGTAGCTGTCGGGCGTGGTCCAGACCGAGCAATCGGGCTGCTCGGCCAGCATCTCGCGGCTGCCATCGGTGCTGTCATTGTCGACGATCAGGAAATGCGACACGCCCCGGTCGCGGTAATAGGACAGGAAGTATTTCAGCCGCGCCCGTTCGTTGCGCAGCGTCACGAAACACAACACATCGCCGCGCCGGATACCGCCGGTGCGGTCGGCGACAGGGCGCAGACCGCGCCCCTTCCGCCAGGCGCGCAGCAGGTATTTCTTGCGCTCCAGCCGAAGGCGGTATCGCCGAATGGCCTTCATCGACTGTCCTTCGTCCTGTCGTCCCGGATCGCCCGATGCACGGCGTGGAAATGATCCTCCCAGCTCGGGGGCGGGTCTGCTCGTGGCTCCGGCAGCCGCAGCGTGCCGGAAAGACATTTCTTTATCGTTTCGACCCAAGGATACGCGCGGTCAGGCGGCAGGTAAACGGCGTGTGGCCCCAAAACCTCGTGGAGGGTGGGAATATCGGCCACAACAGGCAGCGTGCCCAGCATTTGCGCTTCGAGCGGCGGGTATCCGTAGCCTTCGGTGAGACTGGGAAACAGCAAGGCCCCGGCGGCGGCAAGGCGGGCCCGCATCTCCGGTTCGGGAAGAGGGCCGTGTTCGATGATCTGCCGGCCATAAAGCGGGTGCGCCGCAAGCCGGTCGAAGAACGCGCGGTCATGCCAGCCGCGCGGCCCGATCAGGTGCAACACCGGCATCCGGGGCAGACCGGGATCGGCAGCCAGCGCCTCCCAGACCTCCAGCATCAGGACATGGTTCTTGCGCGGCTCGATCGTGCCCAGCATGACGAAAGCCGCCGGGTCCTTTTCGACATCCGGACGCGCCACCGGGTCGAGCCCGAGGGGCACGACAACCCTGTCCGGCTGCCGGGTCGCATCCTGCCAGTGGCGCCCGAGCTCTTCCGCCGTCCGGGTCGAGTTGCACAGCACCATGTCGGCATGGCAGCGCAGCGTTTCGATCCGCGTGGCAAAGCGCGCGGGCATGTCGGGCGGCACGGTGTCGGGATGGGTAAGCGGGATCAGGTCATGGACCATCGCCACCACCCGGACCCCCGCCTTGCGCAACGGGCCCAGAAGGCGCCCGGTCAGGTTGCTGTGGCCGACGGTCAGGAAAATGACACCGGGGCCGGCATGGCGCGCGATCAGCCGGCCGATGCCCCAGGCCGGCGCGCGGTCGAGCGCATGGCGGCGCAACAGCGCCTCGGCGCGATGGCGGGGGCGCCCGCCGCGTCCGGCAAGCCGTGACATCAGGTCGGCCCTCGGCAAAGCGGCGGGATCGTCAAGACAATGGCGAAGGGCGCGGGCCCCATCGGCTCCGAAGAACAGGACGCCCCGCGTGCTGCGCACAAGGAACCGCGTCCGCGCATCCCCTGCCGCCAGAAGGTGATCGAGATACGCCCGTTCGACCCGGTCGATCCCGGTGCCCACCGGCCGTCCCGCCCGGCTGAGCGACCGGGTCAGGTCCAGCCAGACCGGACCCGGGGGCCGGGTCACTGCGCGGCGTTGCGGGCCGACATCATGTCGGCGAGATAGGCGGAAAACTCGGCGCGCAGGTCATCGCGGGCCAGGCCGAAGGCGACGGTCGCCTGCAGGAACCCGGCTTTCGAGCCGCAATCGTACCGCTCGCCCTTGAACCGGTATCCGTAGACATTGTCCGAGGCGGCGATCTCCTGCGCGATGGCATCGGTGAGCTGCACCTCGCCATTGGCGCCGGACTTGATCTTGTTAAGATTGCTCATGATGTCTGGAGTCAGGATGTAGCGCCCGATCACGGCCAGGTTGGACGGTGCCTGCCCGGCGGCGGGTTTTTCGACCATCCCCTTGACCGAAACGACGGTGCCCATGTCCTCCTTGATGTCCAGCACGCCATAGGCCGAGGTCTTGTCGGCAGGCACCTCCATCGCGGCGACCATGTTGCCCCCGGTTTCGGCATGGGCTTCGACCATCTGCTGAAGGCAGGGTTTTTCGGCGGCGATCACGTCATCGGGCAGGATCACCGCGAAGGGTTCGTTCGACAGCAGCCGCCGCGCACACCACACCGCATGACCCAGACCCAGCGCCCGGTTCTGGCGGACATAGGCGATGGCACCAGATTCCATGTTGGTGGCCTTCAAAGCCTCCAGCAGCTCGGTCTTGCCCTTCTTGCGGAGCGACGCCTCCAGCTCGGGGGCGTGGTCGAAATAATCCTCCAGCGCGCTTTTTCCGCGCGATGTCACGAAGATGAATTCCTTGATCCCGGCCGCCCGCGCCTCGTCGATGGCGTATTGGATGAGCGGCCGGTCGACGAGCGTCATGATCTCCTTCGGCACCGATTTCGTCGCCGGAAGAAACCGGGTGCCAAGCCCCGCCACCGGGAAAATCGCCTTGGTGACCTTCTTTTTCATCTGCTCAACCTTTTGCCGCATAATCGCAAGTTTCTCGAATAGCAGCCCGAACCTAAACGTCCCGCACGGGAAAGTCACCAAGCTCGGCCCGGATCATCCCCGGTTGCCGTCAATCCGCGCAGAGCCGCGACGCGCGCGACCTCGGCGGCCACCCGCGACCCGAACCGCCAGGGCTGCAGCCGCGGCTGATCCCGCCGGGACGGCCCGTAAAGCCCGCCGCGCTGTTCCCATATCCCGTCCTCGGTAAAGACAACCTTATGCTTGCGCGGTGTCGGCTCGAACAGGAACAGGCTGAACGGGTTGTCGCCGACTCGGTCGCGGCGCAGGCGGCCGGCCTGCCATGTCCAGCCTGCGCGCATCGTCATCGCAGGCGGCGGCGCATCCCGGACCGGACGGAAGGGCACCGGCGGCGCGATCTCCGCCCGCGCACCGAACGGCCGTTCACGTCCGGCGGCGATCCCGTCGTCCAGACCGGCCAGAAGGGACGTGATCCTGTCACCCGTCAAACGCCCGCGCCGCCCGAGACCCTTCAGCCGGTCCGTCTGATCCCGGCGCAGCCTGCCAAGCATGTCCTCCAGGTCATCGGGCGCATGTTTGCGCAGGAAGACGGCGGACGAAGCGCCGATATCGAACAGGCTCAGCGGGGCACGATCGGCACGGCGGCGGGGGCTGGCGGCGAAACTGTGATGCACCACCGCGCCGGGCAGATAGGCGGTGCGGACCCCGCCCTGCCACAGGCGCAACGCCAGGTCGGTGTCATCGAGGTAGAATCCGAAGGCCGCGTCGAACCCGCCCGCCGCCTGCAGCGCGGCGCGGCGGATGGCCATGTTGGTGCCATGCAGCTTCAGCGCCGCGCCCGCAGGGGGCTTGCCCCCATCCAGGCGCAGATCGCGCCCGCAGGCATCGACGCCCATCCGCCCCCATTGCAGCGATATCCCGTTGCGCCCAAGAACCGGGCCGGTCGCGGCGGCGAGATCCGGATCGGCAAACGCCCCCGCCAGCGCCAAGGCCCAGGTCGGTTCGGGCACCGCGTCATCGTCGATGAAGGCGATGATGTCCCCGCCCGCGGCCGAGGCCCCGGCATTGCGCGCGCGCGACAGGTTCGGTTCGGCCTGATCCAGCACGATCACCCGCTCGTCGAAGGGCAGGTCCGCGATCGCCCCGCGCCCCGCGGCATCGGCCACCACCACCAGTTCGACCTCCCGGTAGGCCAGCTGATGCAATCCGATCAGGCACCGGCGCAGCGCGCGGGGCCGGTCATGGCTGGCCACCACCACCGACAGCCGCAACGGCGCGGTCACTAAGGCGCCCCCATCTCGCGCAGCATCCCCTCGATCCGGGGGATGTCCTCGGGGTTGTTCAGCTCCCAGAACTTGCGCCCGCGTGCCTCGACCTCGACGCAGGCGATCCGGTGCCCGGCTTCCAGAAACCGCAGCTGCTCCAGCCCTTCCAGCGTCTCGAGCGGTCCGACCGCCCAATCGGGATAGGCATGCAGCGCCCAGGGCCGGTAGGCATAGACGCCTACATGGTGAAACACCGGCGTGTCTGCGTCGGGCGCATAGGTCTTTTCCGTGAAAGGAATGACCTCCTTGGAGAAATAGAGCCCCCGTCGCGCGCTATCGACCACGACGGTCGTGCCGCCCACACGGCCTTCGGCGCGGTCGGCCTTGAACGCGGCCAGCGCCTCACCGTCGCAGCGCAGGATCGGGGTGGCGACGGCGGCCTGCGTATCGGCGCGCAACCCGTCGACCAGGGCTTCGAGAAACCAGGGCGGGGTCAGCGGCGCATCGCCCTGCAGGTTGACGATCATCTCGACCCCCTCGCCCAGCATCCCCAGCGCCTCGGCACAGCGTTCGGTGCCGTTGCGGCAGGCCTCGGACGTCATCAGCACCTCGGCCCCGAACCCGCGCGCCGCCTCGGCAATGCGGTCGTCATCGGTGGCGACATAGACCGCGTCGAAGGCATTGACGCCCTCTGCCGCGCGCCAGCTGCGTTCGATCAGGCTCTGGCTGACACCGGTGGCCCCGGTCAGCATGGCCAACGGCTTGCCCAGAAACCTTTGCGAGGCATAGCGCGCGGGGATGACGCAGATCACGCTCATGCGGGTTTCAGCTCCACCCCGGGGGCATGGGCGATGAAGAACCCGTTGCCGAATCCGGGTTTGCCGTAATCGAACGGCGCGTGATCCTCGAACCGGACCATTTGTCCCCCGGCCCCCCGCAACACCGCGTCCCCGGCGGCGGTGTCCCATTCCATCGTGCGGCCGAGGCGCGGGTAAAGATCGGCCTCCCCCGTCGCGACAAGGCAGAGCTTGAGGGACGATCCGGCGCTTTTCAGATCGGCGACCTGGTATTTCGCGATATAGGCATCGGTCGCGGCATCGCGATGGGATTTCGACGCCACGACGTAAAGCGCGGAATTGTCCGGGCGGCGTACATGGATCGGACGCATGGCGCCCGGCGCGCCCCGGGTGAACGGCCCGTCTTCCTCGACGCTTCTGCCGTCGGCATCGGTATAGAACAGCCGGTCCTTGGCGGGTGCATAAACCACCCCCCGCGTGGGCACGCCATGTTCGACCAGCGCGATATTCACCGTGAAATCGCCGCGCCGCTGCACGAATTCCTTGGTCCCGTCCAGGGGATCGACGATCAGGAACACATCGGCGCTCTGCGCGTGCGAGGCCGCCTGTTCCTCGGTCACCAGCGTGATCTCAGGAAAGGCCGCGCGCAGCCGTGCCGAGATCAGCGCATCCGCCGCCTCGTCGGCTTCGGTCACGGGGCTGTCGTCGGATTTCGCGCGCACCTCGAAATCGTCGGAGCGATAGACCGCGAGGATCGCCGCGCCCGCCTCCAGCGCGGCATCGCGCATCACGGCCATCAAATGGGCATAATCCACGGCTAACCCCCTCGCTAATTGAAAATTCATGCTGCTGCGGTTACCGTTCGCACGCCGGGGGGGCAAGTCACCCGACCAAAGATCGGGACCCATTGCGGCGGGCAGACCCGGCCCCGGTGGCGGGAAGACGAACAGGCAGACCATGTTCCAGGCAGCAAAACCCAAATCCACCTTCAGCCTGGCCCTGAACACGATCGAGGTCACGTAGCACGCCACCGCCCGCAAGGTGCGTGAAAAACACGGCAACGCGGTGCTTTCGATCCTGATCAGCCTTGTTCAGAGCGTGCTTTTCGTCGCCGCCTTCTACGGCATTTTCGCGATCATGGGCGTGCGCAGCGTGGGGATCAGGGGGGATTTCCTGCTTTATCTCATGACGGGCGTTTTTGCCTTCCTGACCCATATCCAGACCATCCGGCAGATCATGGGCACCGAAAGCTCGACCTCGGGCATGATGCAGCACGCCCCGATGAACACGCTGATCAGCCTTTTGTCGGGCGCCTTCTCGATCCTTTACATCAAGCTGCTCAGCCTGTTCTTCATCCTGATGCTGCTGCACACCGTCTTCAACCCGATCTCGATCCATTACTGGCCCGGGGCGCTGGCGATGTTCTTTCTGGCTTGGGGCACGGGCTGCGTGCTGGGGCTGGTCTTCTATGCCGCAAAACCGTGGATCCCGGATCTCATCGGGATCATTTCGATGGTCTATATCCGGCTCAACATGATCGCCTCGGGCAAGATGTTCGTGGCCAATACCATGCCCACCGCGATCCTCGAATGGTTCGACTGGAACCCGCTGTTCCACATCATCGATCAGGCGCGCGGCTTCGTCTTCGTGAACTACTTCCCGAATTATTCGAACTGGCAGTATCCGCTGTATTTCATGCTGACGCTTCTGGTGCTCGGCATGATGCTCGAGGCCTATACCCGCAAGCATGAATCGGCCAGCTGGTCGGCGAAACGCTAGCGCGCCACCCGCAGCGTCAGGTTCAGCCGGCCCGGCTGGTCAAGCAGGGTCGAACTGCCCGGCTTGATCCGGTCGATGCCGTGATGGGCCAGCCGGGATGATCCCGACAGAACCGCCACATCCCCCGAACTCAGCCAGACCGACCGTGTCGGGTCCCGCCGGGCCGGGCCGCCGACGCGGAACAGGCCCGCATCCCCCAGCGAAATCGACACGACCGGATGATCGAGGCAGGCCTCGTCCCGGTCCTGGTGCAGGCCCATCCGGGCATCGGGGGCATAGAAATTGACGAGGCAGGTATCGGGCGCAACCGGCGTTCCGGCCAAAGCGTGCCAGACCTGCAGAACGCAATCGGGGATCGGCGGCCAGTCCATCCCTGCGGGATGGCGCGGCTGATACCGGTACCCGTTGCGATCCGACACCCAGCCGACGGCCCCCGCCGATGTCATGCGGACCGACATCTGCTGCCCGCGCGGCGTGACCGGATGAAACAGCCGCGCGACCCGCACGATCTCGCGCGTGGCGGCCACGACCGCGGCCTGCGCCTCGGGCGACAGGAACGCGGGCCAGATCGCAACTCCGTTCAGGTTCATCCGGTCCATGCCGGTTTCTGCGAATTTTGGCGGGCGGGCGCAACTTGCAGGGCCCAGACCCGCTCCTTATATACCGGTCAACCCGGCCGGGCGTGTTCTCCCGGCCTTTTGATTAGGGCGGAGGCAGGGGCTGCAACAGGCCTGTTTTCCGCCGTTCGCTTGAAGAAAGGGACCGACCGACATGGCAAAGGTTATTGGCATCGACCTCGGCACGACCAACTCCTGCGTGGCCATCATGGATGGCAGCCAGCCGCGGGTGATCGAAAACGCCGAAGGTGCGCGCACCACCCCCTCCATCGTGGCCTTCACCGATGATGAACGCCTGGTGGGTCAGCCCGCCAAACGGCAGGCCGTCACCAACCCGGAAAACACCATCTTCGCGGTCAAGCGTCTGATCGGGCGCCGCCTGACCGACGCCGAGGTCGAGAAGGACAAGAAACTCGTCCCCTACAAGATCGTCGATGGCGGCAATGGCGACGCCTGGGTCGAGGTGAAGGGCGAGAAATACAGCCCCGCCCAGATCTCGGCGCAGATCCTCGGCAAGATGAAGGAAACCGCCGAAAGCTACCTGGGCGAGGACGTCACGCAGGCGGTCATCACCGTGCCCGCCTATTTCAACGACGCCCAGCGCCAGGCCACCAAGGACGCAGGCAAAATCGCCGGTCTCGAAGTGCTGCGGATCATCAACGAACCGACAGCGGCCGCGCTGGCCTATGGTCTCGACAAGAAGGAAACCCGCACCATCGCCGTCTATGACCTTGGCGGCGGCACCTTCGACGTTACCATCCTGGAAATCGATGACGGCCTGTTCGAGGTCAAATCGACCAATGGCGACACCTTCCTCGGCGGTGAAGATTTCGACATGCGGATCGTGAACTACCTCGCGGAGGAGTTCAAAAAGGAACACGGCACCGACCTGACGCAGGACAAGATGGCGCTTCAGCGCCTGAAGGAAGCGGCGGAAAAGGCCAAGATCGAACTGAGCTCGGCCAGCCAGACCGAAATCAACCAGCCCTTCATCTCGATGGGGGCCAACGGTCAGCCGCTGCACATGGTCATGAAACTGACCCGCGCAAAGCTGGAAAGCCTCGTTTCCGACCTGATCAAGAACTCGCTGAAACCCTGTGCCGCCGCATTGAAGGATGCGGGTTTGTCCAAGGGTGACATCGACGAGGTCGTGCTGGTCGGCGGGATGACCCGGATGCCCAAGGTGGTCGAGGAAGTCACCAATTTCTTCGGCAAGGAACCCCATAAGGGCGTGAACCCCGATGAGGTCGTCGCCATGGGCGCGGCCATCCAGGCCGGCGTTCTGCAGGGCGACGTCAAGGACGTGGTCCTGCTCGACGTGACCCCGCTGTCGCTGGGGATCGAGACCTTGGGCGGTGTCTTCACCCGCCTGATCGACCGCAACACCACGATCCCGACCAAGAAGCAGCAGATCTTCTCGACCGCCGAAGACAACCAGAACGCGGTGACGATCCGGGTCTTCCAGGGCGAACGCGATATGGCCGCCGACAACAAGATGCTCGGCCAGTTCAACCTGGAGAACATCCCGCCGGCCCCGCGCGGCATGCCGCAGATCGAAGTGACCTTCGACATCGACGCCAACGGCATCGTGTCGGTCGGCGCCAAGGACAAGGGCACCGGCAAGGAACAGAAGATCACGATCCAGGCATCGGGCGGTCTGTCGGACGACGATATCGAACGGATGGTGCGCGAGGCGGAAGAGAACGCCGAAAGCGACAAGCAGCGCAAGGACCTGGTCGAAACCAGGAACCAGGCCGAGGCGCTGATCCATTCGACCGAGAAATCGCTCGAGGAACATTCCGACAAGGTCGACCCGTCCACGGTCGAGGCGATCGAACTTGCGATCAAGAACCTCAAGGAACAGATCGAAACCGAAGATGCGGGCAAGATCCGCGGCGGTATCCAGAACGTCACCGAAGCGGCGATGAAACTGGGTGAGGCGATCTACAAGGCCCAGGCCGAAGAAGGCGAGGGCGCCGAGGCCGAAGACGAGGCCCGGCCCGTCGATGACGACATCGTCGATGCCGATTTCGAGGATCTCGACGACGACCGCAAGCGCGGCTGACACCGGCTGCAGGACGCAAATGCCGGTCCGATGACACGCGGGCCGGCATTTGCATTCCCCGAAAGGCGATTTGGCGATGGCAAAGCGCGACTATTATCAGGTTCTGGGCCTGTCCAAGGGCGCCTCGGCCGAGGAAATAAAAAAGGCCTACCGCGCCAAGGCCAAGGAACTGCACCCCGACCGCAATTCCGACAACCCGGATGCCGAGGCCCAGTTCAAGGAAGTGAACGAGGCCTATGACGTCCTGAAGGATGCCGACAAGAAAGCCGCCTATGACCGGTTCGGCCACGCGGCCTTTGATGGCGGCATGTCCGGCGGCGCCCGCGCAGGCGGGTTCGGCGGCGCGCCCGGCCAGGGCGATTTCGCCAGCGCCTTCTCGGATGTCTTCGAAGACCTGTTCGGCGATTTCATGGGCGGCCCCCGGGGCGGCGGCGGCGCACGGTCGCGCGCCTCGCGTGGCTCGGACCTGCGCTACAATCTCAGGATCAGCCTGGAGGATGCCTTCCGGGGCATGACCAAGCAGATCAACGTGCCCACCTCGGTGGCGTGCGGGTCGTGCAACGGCACCGGATCCGAAGGCGGCGCCGAACCGGCCACCTGCCCGACCTGTTCGGGCATGGGCAAGGTGCGCGCCCAACAGGGGTTCTTCACCGTCGAACGCACCTGCCCGACCTGTTCGGGCATGGGTCAGATCGTCAAGACTCCCTGCGGCACTTGCGGCGGGGCCGGACGCACCCGGAAAGACCGCGCGCTCAGCGTCAATGTCCCCCCCGGTGTCGAAACCGGCACCCGCATCCGTCTGTCGGGTGAGGGCGAGGCCGGATTGCGTGGCGGGCCGCCGGGCGATCTCTACATCTTCATCGAAGTGGCCGATCACAGCCTGTTCCAGCGCGATGGCGATGACCTGTTCTGCCGCGTGCCGGTGTCGATGGTCACGGCCGCGCTGGGCGGCGAGATCGAGGTGCCCACAATCGACGGCGGCCGGTCGCGCGTGAAGGTGCCCGAAGGATCGCAATCGGGCCGCCAGATGCGTCTGAAATCCAAGGGCATGCCCGCCCTGCGCGGCCCCGGCGTCGGCGACATGTATATCGAGCTCCAGGTCGAAACCCCGGTGAAACTGACCGCCGAGCAGAAACGCATCCTGCGCGAGTTCGAAGAGTCCTGCGCCAAATCGAACAACCCCCATGCGTCCGGGTTCTTCGACAAGGTCAAAAGCTTCTGGGACGATATCGCGAAGTGACCGTCAGACGCCGGTGAAGATCAGGTCGATCGCGCGGCGAACGGTATAGTCGTGTGCTTTGAGGTTCGTGATCGGACGACCGAGCAACCGCGCCGGGATCGCCGTCATCTCCGTCACCAGCAGCGTTAGCTCCTGGCCATCCGCGAACAGAACCGGCTCCAACGTCGGAAGCTGTGTCGCTGCCCGGGGCTTGTCTACAAGCGGAGCGACGACGCGCGTGCCGACATCGACCAGATCGCTTTGCAGGTCCAGGACCAACTGTCCGCCGGCCAATTGGTAGACGTCATACTGCAAAGACTAAATCTTCCAGGCGCGATACGGGGCAAGAACCGTGTCTTCAGTCTCATAGAGTTGCCGCCTCTCCGCCAACGCATCGGCATTCTCTTTCACCCACGCCTCTTGCCGCGCCTTGCGCAAAGCATCCTCGGCAATCGCCGAAACATTCAGCCCCATCTCACGCACCGCCGCCAACAACTCCGCATCGACCGAGATATTCGTCCGCTGTTTGCCCATGTCACACCCTTTCGTGTGCTTGATTCATACACACATTTTCCGTGCAGGCCAAATCGGCTTGCGCGGTCGCGTATGCACGGGGTGTGCACGGCTTGTGTACGCGGTGTGACCGGTCAGTTCCGCCCGATCTCGCAGGCCGCCATCACCGCCATGTTCAGGATATCGCTGGCCGTCGACACGGTCGAACAGACCTGGATCGGCCGGTCCAGGCCCGTCAGGATCGGCCCGATCACCGTCGCGCCCGCCATCTCCTGCATAAGCTTGACCGAGATCGACGCCGAATGCCGCGCCGGCACCACGAGCACATTCGCAGGCCCTGACAGGCGGCTGAATTCATACTGCGCCAGCACATCCGGGTTCAGCGCGACATCAACAGCCATCTCGCCATCATATTCGAAATCAACGCCTTTTTCGTCCAGCACATGGGGCGCACGGTGCATTTTCTCGGCGCGTTCCGACACAGGGTAGCCATAGGTCGAGAAACTGACGAAGGCGACACGCGGCTCCAGCCCGAGGTCGCGCGCCACCTGCGCGCCGCGTTCTGCGATCAGCGCCAGATCCTCGGTTTCGGGCCATTCATGGACCAGCGTGTCCCCGATCAAGACGATCCGGCCCTTGTGAACCAGCGCCGTGATCCCCACCGCGCCGTGTTCCGCCTTCGCGTCGAAGACTTTTCCAATCAGGTCAAGCACATGCGCCGATTTCCGCGTCGCCCCCGTCACCAGCGCATCCCCATGCCCATGCGCCAGCATCAGTGCCGAAAACACGTGCCGGTCGCGGGCCGCAAGCCGGTGAATATCGGTCCGGTCATGCCCCGCGCGCTGCAGGCGGCGATAGAGAAATTCCTTGTAGCCTTCCAGATGCGGGGTGTTCGCGGCGTTCACCACCTCGAGCTCCGCCACCGCGTCGGCCAGCCCCGCCGCCGCAAGCTTGTCGCGAACATCACCCTCGCGCCCGACGACCAGGGCGCGGCCCAACCCGTTCCGCTGATACGCCACCGCCGCGCGCAACACGCGCACGTCATCCCCCTCAGCGAAAATCATCCGCGCCTGCGCATTCCGCGCCCGCGCATAAATGCCCTGCAGGATGGAACTTGTCGGGTCCATCCTGGCCCGCAGCCTGTCGGCATAGCCATCCAGATCGATGATCGGGCGCCGCGCGACACCGGTATCCATCCCGGCCCGCGCAACAGCGGGCGGCACGGTATAGATCAGGCGCGGGTCAAAGGGTGTGGGGATGATGTAGTCGCGCCCGAAGCTCAGCTTCCGCCCGTAGGCCATCGCCACTTCGTCCGGCACATCCTCGCGCGCCAGCGCGGCCAGCGCTTCGGCACAGGCGATCTTCATCTCGTCATTGATCGCACGGGCATGGATATCCAGCGCCCCGCGAAAGAGATAGGGAAAGCCCAGGACGTTATTGACCTGGTTGGGGTAATCCGACCGTCCCGTCGCCACGATCGCATCGGCGCGCACGGCCTGCGCCTCTTCGGGCGTGATCTCGGGATCGGGGTTGGCCATTGCGAAGATCACCGGGTTGTCGGCCATCGACCGGACCATTTCGGCCGTCACCGCGCCCTTGACCGAAACGCCGAGGAACACGTCGGCCCCTTTCATCGCCTCCTCGAGGCTGCGTAGTTCGGTGGCGACGGCATGGGCAGATTTCCACTGGTTCATACCCTCGGTGCGACCCTGGTAGATCACCCCCTTGGTGTCGCAGACGATGCAGTTTTCGTGCCGCGCCCCCATCGTTTTCAGCAATTCGATACAGGCGATCCCCGCCGCACCGGCGCCGTTCAGAACGATCCGGCAGTCCTCGATCTTCTTGCCCGACAGATGCAGCGCGTTGATCAGGCCCGCCGCGCAGATCACCGCCGTGCCGTGCTGGTCGTCATGGAACACGGGGATATCCATGACCTCCTTCAGGCGGCTTTCGATCATGAAACATTCGGGGGCCTTGATGTCTTCGAGGTTGATGCCCCCGAAGGTCGGCCCCATCAGCCGCACGGCGTTGACGAATTCGTCCACGTCCTCGGTATCCAGCTCGATATCGATGGAGTTCACGTCGGCGAAGCGTTTGAACAGAACCGCCTTGCCCTCCATCACGGGCTTTGACGCCAGCGCCCCCAGATTGCCCAGACCCAGAACCGCGGTCCCGTTCGATATGACGGCGACTAGATTGCCCTTGGTCGTGTAGTCATAGGCCGTCTCGGGTGTCTCGGCGATCACCTCGCAGGGCACGGCGACGCCCGGGGAATAGGCAAGGCTCAGGTCGCGCTGCGTCGTCATCGCGGTTGAGGACACGATGTCGATCTTCCCCGGACGCGGTTCGAGGTGATAGGCCAGAGCCTCGTCGCGCGTGATGCGAGTCTTGTCGGTCATGTCGGCTGTCCTCCCTCGCCGCCGATCTGGATAGCGGCGCGCCCCGGCGCGGGCAACCGACGGAATTGCCGCTTCAATCCCGTCCGCGCACTGGATACGCTCGGCCCATGCGGCACGGGGGATGGGCATGACCGCCACGATCACGCCGATGATGGCGCAATATCTCGACATCAAGGCGCGGCACGCGGATGCGTTGCTGTTCTACCGGATGGGCGATTTCTACGAGATGTTCTTCGACGACGCGGTCGCGGCGGCCGAGGCGCTGGATATCGCGCTGACGCGGCGCGGCAAGCATGAAGGCGACGACATCCCGATGTGCGGCGTGCCCGCCCACAGCGCCGATGGCTACCTGCTGACGCTGATCCGCAAGGGGTTCCGGGTGGCGATCTGCGAGCAGCTTGAAGACCCGGCAGAGGCGAAGAAGCGCGGCTCGAAGGCTGTCGTGAAACGGGACGTGGTGCGCGTTGTCACCCCCGGCACCCTGACCGAGGATACGCTGCTGGATGCGCGGCGCCACAATTTCCTGGCCGCCATCACGCGGGTGCGCGACGCCACCGCGCTGGCCTGGTGCGATATCTCGACCGGGGATTTCTCGGTCCAGCCCCTGCCCGCACATCGGCTTGGCGCCGAGCTTGCGCGGCTGTGCCCGGGCGAGGTTCTGATCCCGGAAACCGGGCTGGAGATGGTCGAGGGCATCCTTTCGGATCTGGGAGTTCCCGCCACCCGCCTGCCCAACGGCCAGTTCGACAGCCGCAGCGCCGAGCCTGCCCTGTGCGACGCGTTCGGCGTCGCGTCCCTGGACGGGTTCGGGAATTTCGAACGGGCCGAGCTTGCCGCGATGGGCGCAGTGGTTCGGTACCTCGAGGTCACGCAGAAAGGCAGCCTGCCGCTTCTCCGACCGCCGGTCCGGGTGTCGATGGCGACGGCGATGGCGCTCGACCCCGCGACACGGCGCAACCTCGAACTGACCGAGGCCCTTGGAGGCGGGCGGGCGAATACGCTGCTGGCCAGCATCGACAGGACGCTGACGGCACCCGGCGCCCGGCTGATGGAACGCCGGATGTCCAGCCCCGCGACGGATGCCTCCATCATCACCGACCGCCATGACAAGGTCGCGGCCCTTGTCGACCGGCCCGACCTGCGCCGCGCATTGCGCGATATCCTGCGCCATGTCCCCGATCTTGACCGCGCGCTGTCACGGCTTGCGCTTGACCGGGGCGGGCCCAGGGATCTTGGTGCGGTGCACGACGGCCTGCGCCATGCCGTCGATCTGCGCGCAGCCCTCGACCGGCAGCGGGACCCCGCCCTTGCCGGGATCGCCACCGCGCTTGACGGGCCGGGAGATCTGTCGGACCTGCTCGGCCGTGCATTGGCCGACGACCTGCCCGTGACGCTGCGCGATGGCGGAATGGTGGCCAAAGGCCATTCCCCCGATCTGGATGCGACGCGGAAGCTGCGCGACGAAGGGCGCGGCGTGATCGCCGGGCTGCAGGCGCAGTATGTCGAGGCGACCGGGATCGGGGCCCTGAAGATCAAGCACAACAACGTTCTCGGCTATTTCATCGAAACTCCGGCCACCCATGCCGAACGGATGCTGGGCCAGCCGCTCGCCGATACCTTCATCCACCGCCAGACGACCGCCAATGCGCTGCGGTTTGCCACGCTGGACCTGTCCGAGCTCGAAAAACGCATCCTGAACGCCGCCGACCGGGCCCGCGCCCTGGAACGCGAGATCTTCGAAACCCTGCGTGCCGCCGTTCTGGCCGAGGCCGGACCGCTTGCCACCCTGACCCGCGCCATTGGCGAACTGGATCTCGCCGCAGGCCTTGCCGAACGCGCCGCCGAGGGTGACTGGGTTCGGCCGGAAATCACCACCGGGCGCGACCTGATGATCGAAGGCGGACGTCACCCGGTGGTCGAGGCCGCGCTGCGCGCCTCGGGGGCGACTTTCGTGCCGAATGATGCCGAGCTCAGCGCCACCGAGGATTCTGCCCATATCCTGCTTCTGACCGGGCCCAACATGGCCGGCAAATCCACCTACCTCCGGCAGATTGCGCTGATCGTGATCCTTGCGCAGATGGGCAGTTTCGTGCCCGCCACGAAGGCCTGCATCGGCATCGTCAGCCAGGTCTTCAGCCGGGTGGGCGCCGCCGATGACCTGGCGCGCGGGCGGTCCACGTTCATGGTGGAAATGGTCGAAACCGCCGCGATCCTGAACCAGGCCGATGCGACGGCTCTGGTGATCCTCGATGAAATCGGGCGGGGCACGGCGACCTATGACGGGCTGTCCATCGCATGGGCCACGGTGGAACACCTGCACGCGGTCAATCGCTGCCGCGCGATCTTTGCCACCCATTACCACGAGATGACGGCACTGGCCGGGCAACTGGACAACGTGCGCAACGCCACCGTGGCGGTGAAGGAATTTAAGGGCGAGATCGTGTTCCTGCACCAGGTGCGGGACGGGGCGGCCGACCGGTCCTATGGCGTGCAGGTGGCGAAACTGGCGGGTTTGCCCGCGCCGGTGATCGCCCGCGCGCAGGAGGTTCTGCACAAGCTGGAAACCCGCGAAACGGCGGCAGGGGGGGAAACCGGGCTGCTGGACGACCTGCCGCTGTTTTCCACCCATGCCCCGACACCGCCCGATCCCGCGCCCGATACCCTGCGAAAGGCCCTGGACAAGGTGAACCCGGACGACCTTACCGCGCGGCAGGCGCTTGAGATGCTGTACCGGCTCAAAGATATCGCGGCAGGCGATTAACCGGCCGGGGTGGATGAGACGCCGACCTGCGCCGGGCGCAACAGGCGGTCATACAGCATGAACCCGGTTGCCGCGACCTGGATGATCTCGCCCGCTTTTGTGCCGGGCAGCGGCGCCTCGAACATCGCCTGGTGAAGCTGCGGGTCGAACGTCTCGCCGACTTCCGGTTCGATGGGCGTCACGCCGTGCTTGGAAAACACGCTGAGCAATTCGCGCAGGGTCAGCTCGACCCCTTCGATCACGCCCTCGGCGGCGGCGCGCTGATCCTCACCCGCGGCATCCAGCGCCCGGCGCAGCGCGTCATAGACCGGCAACAGGTCCCGCGCCAGTTTCGAGCCGCCGTAATTCTGCGCCTCCTGCCGGTCGCGTGCCGCACGTTTCCGGACATTTTCCGCCTCGGCCAGGCTGCGCAGCAGGCGATCTTTCAGATCATCGCGTTCGGCGCGCAGCAGGTCGAGCTCGACAAACGGGTCATCGGGCGTCGACGGTGCGGCCGGTTCGGGGTCAGCCTCGACGGTGTCGCTGTTGGTATCCGTCATGTCTTCGACCGGCTGCTCTTTCTTGGCGTCTTCCATCGGTTCCCTCTTCAGGTCTGGTCGGAAATGATGCGTCCGACCAGGTTGGCTGTGTAATCCACGATCGGCACGATCCGTCCGTAATTCAGTCGGGTGGGTCCGATCACCCCCACCGCGCCCACGATCTTTCGGTCGGCGTTCATATATGGAGACACCACCAAAGAGGAACCCGAAAGTGAGAACAACTTGTTCTCCGAGCCGATGAAAATACGCACACCGTCACCGGTTTCGGCCAATTCGAGAAACTCGGCGATGTCACGTTTGCGTTCCAAGTCGTCGAACAGCATCCGGATGCGTTCGAGCTCGGCCGCGCCCGCCCCTTCGGCCAGCAGATTGGCGCGGCCCCGGACGATCAGACGCTCGGTGCCCGATGAACCATCATCCCAGACGGCAAGCCCCGCATCGATCAGCCGGTTGGCCGCTTCGTCGATGTCACGGCGACGTTCGGCCACCTCCTGTTCGATACTGGCGCGCAGACCCGAAACGGTCTGGCCCGCAACCCGCGCATTGAGGTAATTCGCCGCCTCGCGCAGCGCGCTGGGCGTATGGCCCGGTGGCAGGGCGAACAGGCGGTTTTCGACCTGGCCATCCGAGAAGACCAGAACCGCCAGCCCCTGGTCCGATGACAGGGACACGAACTCGATATGCTTGATCGGCGCTTCCTTCTTTGGCGACAGCACAAGGCTGGCCCCTTGCGTCGCCGCCGAAAGCGCCGCACCCACCATGTCCAGCCGCGCCGCCACATCCGCGGAGTTTGAACTGACCGTGCTGTCGAGGCTGGCCTTGTCCTTGTCATCGAGGTCGCCGACTTCGAGAAACCCGTCGACAAACATCCGCAGGCCCAGCTCTGTCGGCACCCGCCCGGCCGAGGCATGCGGGCTGTCCAGCAGCCCGAGATATTCCAGGTCCTGCATGACGTTGCGCACGGTCGCCGCCGATACCTGTTCGGTCAGGCTGCGCGTCAGACTGCGCGAGCCCACCGGCGCACCGGACAACAGGTAGCCTTCGACGACGCGGCGGAACACTTCGCGCGCGCGGTCGTTCAGGCTTTCCAGCGGTGGCAGGTTGGCGTTCCGATCCGAATTCATCGCATCCCGTCCGGTCCAGACAGGGGCAAGATAGGCCCCTTGCGGCTGCGGCGCAAAGCGGACTATGCCCCAACGGCATCAATGGGAGATATCTATGCGTCCGTCCGGTCGAAACCTAGATGAAATGCGGCCGATTTCCATCGAGCCGGGCTTCGCCCGTCATGCCGAAGGGTCCTGCCTGATCCGCTGCGGCGACACCCATGTTCTGTGCACCGCCAGCCTCGAGGAACGGGTGCCGCCTTTCCTCAAGAACACCGGGCTGGGCTGGGTGACTGCGGAATACGGGATGCTTCCGCGCGCCACCCACAGCCGGATGCGGCGCGAGGCCGCCGCAGGCAAGCAATCGGGCCGCACGCAGGAAATCCAGCGCCTGATCGGACGTGCGCTGCGGGCCGGGGTCGATCGCTCCGCGCTGGGCGAACGCCAGATCACCATCGACTGCGACGTGCTTCAGGCCGATGGCGGCACGCGCTGCGCCGCGATCACCGGGGGTTGGGTGGCGCTGCGTCTGGCGACGAACAAGCTCTTGAAAGCCGGGGACATCACCTCCGACCCGATCACCGACCATGTCGCGGCGGTGTCCTGCGGGATCTATGCCGGGCAGGCCGTGCTCGATCTCGACTATCCCGAAGACAGCGAGGCCGGCACCGACGGGAATTTCGTGATGACCGGTTCGAACCGCCTGATCGAGGTGCAGGCCAGCGCCGAGGGGGCCACCTTCAGCCGAAATGAATTCGACGCGCTATACGGTCTGGCCGAAAAGGGCGTGGCCGAACTGGTCGCCGCGCAGAAATCGGCGGTCGCCTGAATGCGGCGCTTCACCGGCGATACCCTGCTGGTCGCGACCCATAACCCGGGCAAGCTGGAAGAGATCGCCGATCTGATGTCCCGCTTCGATCTGCGCGTCGTGTCGGCCAGGGATCACGACCTGCCCGAACCCGAGGAAACCGGCACCAGTTTCGTGGAAAACGCCCGGATCAAGGCCCATGCCGCCACGCAGGCCACGGGCCTGCCCGCCCTTGCCGATGACAGCGGGCTGGAAATCGACGCGCTGGACGGGGCGCCCGGCGTCTACACCGCCGACTGGGCCGAAACCTCGAACGGGCGCGATTTCACGCTGGCCATGACCCGCGCGCATGATGCGCTGATCGCCCGCGATGCCCCGCAACCGTGGACGGGTCGGTTCTGCTGCACGCTGGTGCTGGCCTGGCCTGATGGCGAAGACGCGGTGTTCGAAGGCCGGATGGAGGGCACGCTGGTATGGCCGCCGCGCGGCGAACAGGGCCATGGCTACGACCCGATGTTCCAGCCCGAGGGCCATGACGTGACCTTTGCCCAGATGGACCGCTGGGCAAAGAACCGGATCAGCCACCGCGGCCGCGCCTTCGACAGGCTGGTGACGATCTTTGAATGACCGGTCCCTTGCGTGACACGGCGGCGTCAGCGCTCGGCCTCTACATCCACTGGCCGTTCTGCCAGGCCAAATGCCCCTATTGCGATTTCAACTCCCATGTCGCCGCGCGGATCGACATGGAGCGATGGAAAATCGCTTATCTATCTGAAATTGAACGTGTTTTTTCGGAAAATCCGGGGCGAATCCTGACAACGGTCTTTTTCGGGGGCGGCACGCCCTCGCTCATGGACCCCGATCTTGTAGCAGAAATCCTGTCGGCCCTGCAGACTGCCGCGCCGCAGGCCAATGATGTCGAGATCACGCTGGAGGCAAACCCGAGCTCGGTCGAGATCGGTCGCTTCCGCGCGTTCCGCGAGGCCGGGGTGAACCGTGTATCGCTCGGGCTGCAGGCTCTGAACGATGACGACCTCCGCCGCCTGGGTCGGATGCACAGCGCCGCGGAGGGGCTGCAGGCGCTGACCACCGCGCGCGCGGTCTTCGACCGGGTGAGCTTCGACCTGATCTATGCGCGCCAGCACCAGACCCCTGACGACTGGGCAGCGGAACTGCACCGCGCGCTGGCCTTCGAGCCCGATCACCTGTCGCTCTACCAGCTGACGATCGAACCCGGCACCGTGTTCCAGCGCCGGTTCGACCAGAACCAGCTGCCCGGCCTCCCTGCCGAAGACCCCGCGGCCGACATGTTCGACCTGACCCAGCGGATCTGCGAGGCGGCGGGACTGCCGGCCTATGAAGTGTCGAACCATGCCCGCCCCGGCGCGGAGTCACGCCACAACCTGATCTACTGGCGCGGTGGCGATTACGCGGGCATCGGACCCGGCGCACATGGACGGCTGACGCGGGACGGCATCCGCCATGCCACCGAAACCGAACGCATACCCGAGGCCTGGCTGTCGTCAGTCGAAACCCGGGGGTCCGGCGAAACATCGATCACCGGCTTGAGCCGCCGCGAAGAGGCAGAGGAACGGGTGATGATGGGCCTGCGCCTTGCCGAGGGGATATCCCTGTCCGACATCATCGCGATCGATGAAACCGAAATCGACCATGCCGCCCTGGCCGAGATGCAGGCGCTTGGGCTGCTCCACATCGATGGGGACCGCATGACGACGACGCCCCGGGGCCGCCCCCTGCTGAACGCAATCCTCGCGAAGCTTCTGGCCTAACCGCGCACCCGGGTCAGCACCGCGATCAGATCATCCAGCGCCGCAAGGTCACCGTAGCGGATCACGACCTGGCCCTTGCCGGTGTCGCCGCTGTGCTGGATCGCCACCGGCATGCCGAGCGCGGCGGACAGATCCCCCTCCAGAGCGGCGGTATCGGCATCCTTGCCCAATGCGGATTTGGGTGGCTTCGACCCGCCGCCCGCAGCGGTCTTGGCCAGTTTCTCGGCCTCCCGCACCGACAGGCCCTTGGCAACGATGGTCTTTGCCAGCGCCGTCGGATCATCGCTGGTGATCAGCGCGCGGGCATGACCGGCTGTCAGTTCCCCCTTGCGCAGCATTTCCTGCACCGCGTCGGGCAGGGACATCAGCCGCATCAGGTTGGCGATATGGCTGCGGCTTTTGCCCATGGCCTGCGCCAGCTGGTCCTGGGTATGGCCAAACCGGTCCATCAGCTGACGATAACCCTGCGCCTCTTCCAGCGGGTTCAGGTCGGCGCGCTGGATATTCTCGATGATCGCGACTTCCAGCACCTCGGTGTCGTTGAAGTCGCGGATGATGGCGGGGACCTCATGCAGGTTCGCACGTTGCGCCGCGCGCCAGCGACGTTCCCCGGCCACGATCTGGAACCGCCCGGCGACAGACGGATCGGGGCGCACGATCAGCGGCTGAATGATCCCCTTTTCCCGGATCGAGGCAGCCAGTTCATCCAGCGCCTCCTCGGCGAACTGGCGCCGGGGCTGGTCGGGATTGGCGACCACCTGGTCGATGGGAAAAACCCGGTCGGGCGCACGCGGCGCCGGGGCCTCGGCAGATATCGGAGTGGCCGCCGGTTCGATGTCGGCCATCAGGGCCGACAGGCCGCGCCCCAGTCCCTTCTTCGCCGGTTTTGCCATCACACGGCCTCTTCGGCTGTGGTGGCGGCACGGTCCAGAAGTTCTTTGGCCATGTCGCGATAGGCCTGGCTGCCTTTCGAGGACGGGTCATAGACCGTGACCGGCACGGCGAAGGACGGCGCCTCGCTGACGCGGACGTTGCGCGGGATCATCGTCTGCATCACCAGATCACCCAAGGTATTGCGCACATCATCCTCGACCTGCTTGGCCAGGTTGTTGCGCTGATCGACCATGGTCAGCGCGATGCCATCGATCCTGAGATCAGGGTTCGCGGTTTCGCGGACATTGCGGATCGTCAGCATCAGCTGCGACAGGCCCTCAAGCGCGAAGAACTCGGCCTGCAGGGGAACCAGGACGGCATCCGCCGCAGCCAATGCATTCACCGTCAAAAGGCTCAGCGAGGGCGGGCAATCGATCAGAACAAACGCATAGCGCTGCAGCGCATCCCGGTTCAGCGCGCTTTTCAGCATGAACACACGGTTCTCCTGGTCGACCAGGTCGATATCGGTCGAGCTGAGATCGGTGGTCGCAGGTGCGATATCGAGACCTTCGAAAGCGGTCTTCTGAATCACGTCGGAGATATCGGCGCCTTCCAGCATCAGATCATAGGTCGTCAGCGACCGCTGATCGGGTTCGATGCCCAGGCCGGTGGACGCGTTGCCCTGCGGGTCGATATCGATGATCAGCACCGGCGCGGCCGCATCCGCCAGCGCCGCACCGAGGTTGATTGCCGTGGTCGTCTTGCCCACCCCACCCTTCTGATTGGTGACGGCGAGAACCCTAGGCTGGTTTGGCAGAGACATCGGAAAGCTCCCGGATCTGAAGAATCACGCCGTCCTCCGAAGTGAGACTCGGGTAGAGCGCGTAATCGAAGTGCCAGTCTGCCCGGGCCGCTGCAAGCTCTTCGTGGACCTTGCCGCCTTTCTGCAGAAGCGCGGTGCCCTCCGGTGCCATGTGACGCGCGGCAAATCCCAGAAGACGGCGCAACGGCGCAAGGGCGCGGGCCGTCACCACATCGGCACCTGATGGCGCAACATCATCGATCCGCCCGGTGATGACATGGGCATTTGCCCCGGTGGCCCGGATTGCCTCATTCAGAAAGGCGCCCTTGCGGGCATCGCTTTCGATCAGTGTCATCCGGGCGTCAGGCCGGGTGGGCTTGAGGGCGATGGCCAGAACCAACCCCGGGAACCCGCCGCCGGACCCCAGATCGACGAAAACCCGCGCCGTCTCTGGCAGCAGGGGCAGCAATTGCAGGCTGTCCTCGATATGGCGTGCCCAGAGATCGTCAAGCGTGTTGGGGGCGATCAGGTTGATCGAGCGTTGCCATTTCTTCAGAAGCGCCGCGAAGCGTTCGAGATCGGCACGTGTTTCACGTGAAACATCCATGCCGGTCACGGCCGCCTCAGGCGGTTTTCCTGGCATCGCGCAGGATCGTCGACAGGATCAGTGTCAGCGCCGCCGGGGTCATTCCCTCGATCCGACCCGCCTGGCCGACAGATTCCGGACGCACCACGTTCAGCTTTGACCGCAATTCGTTCGACAGGCCTGGCAGGGCGTCATAGTCGAACCCTTCCGGAATGCGCCGTGCCTCATCCCGTTTCAGGCCTTCCGCCGCACGCGCCTGCCGTTGCAGGTAAGTCTTGTAGGTCGCGTCGATCTTGAGCTGCGCCGCAGTCGCCGTATCGACCTCCGACAGCTCCGGCAACAAGGATATGAGGTCCGTGATCTCCACGCCCTCCAGCGCCAACAGGTCCTCGCCATCGCGCAACCGGCCATCCTGGTTCAGCGTGAGGCCCGCGACAGCGGCCTGTTGCGGGCTGAACCGGCTGCCCTGCAGCACCGCCCTTACGCCTTCCAACGCCTCCATCTTCCGCGCGAAACCCGCCACTCGATCCTCGGATACCAAGCCCCGGCTTTCCGCCAGCGGCGTGAGGCGCTGATCGGCATTGTCGATCCGAAGGTGCAGACGGTATTCCGCCCGCGACGTGAACATGCGGTAGGGTTCGGTCACCCCCCGGGTGACCAGATCATCAACCATCACGCCCAGATAGGCCGCATCACGCGGCAGATGCAGCGGCTCACCCGCAAGGGCTTCCGCGGCGGCATTCACCCCGGCCAAAAGGCCCTGACCGGCGGCCTCTTCATAGCCGGTCGTGCCATTGATCTGCCCCGCCAGGAACAACCCCGGCAGCACATGCAACTCCAGCGATCGGGACAAGGCGCGGGGATCGACATAGTCATATTCGATCGCATATCCCGGCTGCACGATCTCGGCGGCCTCCAGCCCCGCGATAGACCGGACATAATCCTGCTGCACATCCATCGGCAGCGAGGTCGAAATCCCGTTCGGATACACGAGATCGCTGCTCAGCCCCTCGGGCTCCAGAAAGATCTGGTGCGACTCCTTCTCGGCGAAGCGGACCACCTTGTCTTCGATGGACGGGCAATACCGGGGGCCCTTGCTTTCGATATGGCCGCCATACATCGCCGACCGATCCAGGTTATCCCGGATGATCTGATGGGTTTGCGCATTGGTATGGGTAATTCCACAGGCGATCTGCGGGCAGGCCGCGGCGGTCGACAGGAAGGAAAACAACACCGGCTCGGCGTCGGCCTCCTGCCGTTCCAGCCGGTCCCAGTCGATGCTGCCGGTCCTCAGCCGAGGCGGCGTGCCGGTTTTCAACCGCCCCAT
The DNA here is from genome assembly GCA_024742455.1 of Paracoccaceae bacterium. Taxonomy (GTDB): domain Bacteria; phylum Pseudomonadota; class Alphaproteobacteria; order Rhodobacterales; family Rhodobacteraceae; genus JANSYL01. Next base: position 299,307 of record JANSYL010000002.1, read on the forward strand.
GGTCGACACCATATCGCGCAGCCGGTCAGCCAGCCGGATGGACGGCCGTTCACCGATACGCCCGCCGGACCGTTTCTCGTCACCGATATGAATGACACCGTTCAGAAAGGTGCCCGTGGTCAGGACGACAGCGCGCGCGCGCACCTCTGACCCATCGCCAAGCACGACACCAGCCACACGGCCATCGGCAACCAGAATATCCTCGACCTCCGCCTCGATGACGGTCAGCCGAAGGTGCCCGAACAGGATATCCTGCACAGCCTGCCGATAAAGCGCACGATCCGACTGGGTGCGCGGCCCGCGCACGGCAGGGCCCTTGCGCCGGTTGAGAAGACGGAACTGGATACCCGACCGGTCTGCGGCGAGGCCCATCAGCCCGCCAAGCGCATCGATTTCACGGACCAGATGTCCTTTGCCCAAACCGCCGATCGCCGGGTTGCAGGACATCACGCCGATCGCGTCGCGCGACAGCGTGATCAGTGCGGTATCCGCCCCTGCCCGCGCGGCAGCAAAAGCCGCCTCTGCGCCTGCGTGGCCTCCACCGATGATGATGACGTCATGATGTTTCACGTGAAACACGCCTATTTGCCGATACAGAATCTGCTGAAGATTTCGCCCAATATATCCTCGACACCGGTTTTGCCAACCAGCGCCCCGATCTGATCCAACGCCATCCGAAGATCTTCCGCGACCAGCTCCACATCCCGGCACGCTTCCAGCCCGGCACGCGCCCGGTCCACACTCTCCACGACCTGCTCCAGAACGCGCCTGTGACGCGCATTGGTTGCCACCCCCACCCGGGCGACGCGCGACTCCAGAGACACCGCCACCCGGTTCAGAAGCTCGGACACGCCCGCACCGGTCAAGCCCGAGATACCATCCGCAGACCCTGCCAGATCGGCCTTCGCCCGAACGACGATATCGTCAGGCTGAATACCCCAGTCGCCGATCCCGGACCCGTCATCCAGCAACACCCTCAGATCCGCCTGAGCCCCGCGTTTACGCGCCAGGTCGACGCCCACCCGCTCGATCGCGTCATCGGTTTCACGCAGGCCTGCCGTATCAAGAAAAGTCACGGGCAGCCCACGGAGATCTATGCGCAGCTCGATCACATCCCGGGTCGTTCCTGCCAGATCGGATGTGATGGCCACCTCGCGCCCCGCGATCCGATTCAACAAGGTCGATTTCCCCGCGTTGGGCGCACCCAGGATCGCGACAACAAATCCGTCCCGCAGACGTTCCGCAACATCCACGCCATCAACCTCGTGCCGCAAGGACTCCAGAACACTGCCGAGGATCGCCTGGACTTGCTTCGACTGATCCTGCGGAACCTCCTCATCAGCGAAGTCGATAGAGGACTCGACCAGCGCAAGCGCCGAAAGAAGATCACCCCGCACCTCTTGCGCCAGACGTGCCAATCCGCCCTCGGCCATGCGTTGTGCCTGATCCAGCTGCGCCTGGGTTTCAGCGTCAATGATATCGGCGAGCCCCTCAACCTCGGCCAGATCCATCTTGCCGTTCTCCAGCGCGCGTCGCGTGAATTCCCCGGGTTCGGCGGGCCGCAGCATCGGCAGCGCAAGCAAAGCCTTTTCGATCCCGGCGATCACCGCCGGTCCGCCATGGCATTGCAGCTCGACGATGTCTTCGCCGGTGAAACTGCGCGGACCCTCGAAAAAGATCGCCAGCACCCGATCCAGCTGTCGACCGTCTGCATCCACCAACTCGGTCAGTCGCACCCTGTTCGGCAGACCCAGACCTGCACCAAGTGCCTCGGCGGCCATGCGCGCCTCAGGTCCTGAAATCCGGAACACCGCGACCGCCGACCTGCCGCGTACGGTCGACAGGGCAAAGACCGTGTCCATGGCCTATCAGGCGTTCATCGAATCGAAGAACTCGGAGTTCGTCTTGGTCTGCTTCAGCTTCGAGATCAGGAACTCGATCGCATCCGTGGTGCCCATCGGATTCAGGATGCGGCGCAGCACGTACATCTTCTGAAGATCGCCCTTGTCGACGAGGAGATCCTCTTTCCTTGTGCCGGATTTGAGGATGTCCATTGCAGGGAAGACGCGTTTGTCGGCGACCTTGCGGTCGAGCACGATTTCCGAGTTACCAGTGCCCTTGAATTCCTCGAAGATCACCTCGTCCATCCGGCTGCCGGTATCGATCAGCGCCGTGGCGATGATGGTCAGGCTGCCGCCTTCCTCGATGTTACGCGCCGCGCCGAAAAACCGCTTGGGCCGTTGCAGGGCATTGGCGTCGACACCCCCGGTCAGAACCTTGCCCGAGGACGGCACCACCGTGTTGAAGGCTCGGCCCAGTCGGGTGATCGAATCGAGCAGGATGACGACATCGCGCTTGTGTTCGACCAGGCGCTTGGCTTTTTCGATCACCATCTCGCTGACAGCCACGTGTCGTGTCGCCGGTTCGTCGAAGGTCGAGGAAATCACCTCACCCTTCACCGACCGCTGCATGTCGGTCACCTCCTCCGGGCGTTCGTCGATCAGAAGAACGATGAGGTAGCACTCCGGATGGTTCTTCTCGATCGAGGTCGCGATGTTCTGCAACAGCACCGTCTTCCCCGTCCGGGGAGGCGCAACGATCAACGACCGCTGGCCTTTGCCGATGGGCGCGACCAGGTCGATGATCCGGGCAGACCGGTCCTTGATGGTTGGGTCCTCGATCTCCATCGTCAGACGTTCGTCGGGATAAAGCGGTGTGAGGTTGTCAAAGGCGACCTTGTGCTTGGCGCGCTGAGGGTCCTCGAAATTGATCGCCTGAACCGCCACAAGCGCGAAATACCGTTCCGTTTCCTTAGGCGCGGCGATCACCCCTTCCACGGTATCGCCGGTACGGAGCGAATGCTGACGGATCATCTCGGGCGACACGTAAATGTCGTCGGGGCCCGGAAGGTAATTGGCCTCGGGGGAACGGAGGAAACCGAACCCATCCTGCAGCACCTCCAGCACTCCGTCGCCGGAAATCTCCCACCCTTCATCCGCGCGTTCGCGCAGGATCTCGAACATCATCTCGCCCTTCCGCATGGTCGAGGCGTTTTCGATTTCCAGATCCTCGGCCATGGCCAGAAGGTCTTTGGGGGATTGAGCCTTCAGCTCGGCCAGGGTCAGGCGTTCAGATGTCATGGGGTATGTGCCACCCACGGAAATGGGTGTCTCTCGGCTATATGTGGAAAAGCGCGATCACCGGACGGTGTCGCGGCGTGGCTATGGGGAAAGCCAGACGGAGTCAAGAAATCTCAATAAGGAAGAGAATTAAGAAAGGTTGTAGATCTTGTAGGACTGGGGAAACCGGGGATGGACGTCTTACCCCCAATCCGGCTCACACCCTGTTTGCCCACACCCCCATCTGCCCCAAGTAACGGACAAACCCGCAGACGGGCCTGTTTTCAGAACTTTGCCCGGCATATCGATGCGGAGTGATATGTGGATGACATGTTGATCATCATGAACGCATCCCGGCATCTGGACAAAAACGGGATAGGTCGCACCAAGGGATAACTCTCCCAGAGACGCGGACAACCTGGCCGTCATGCTCTGAAACCAGGGACTGGCGCGACAACGGCAAAAGGTTCACTGCTCTGTCCCATCCGCTTTCCTCTGGATTATACGCAGACTTATGCAGATCACTCTCGCGTCCGCCTCGCCGACCCGCGCCCGCCTGTTGCGACAGGTCGGCATCGACCACCAGATCATGCCGGCCCGGGTCGACGAGGATGCGGTTCTGCGCGCGGCCATGTCCGGGCCCGATCCCCTCCGACCCCGCGACCTGGCCGATCTTCTGGCCGAGGCCAAGGCCCGCAAGGTCGCCGGCCGCGGCGCACCCGATCTCGTTCTCGGCAGCGACCAGATCCTTGCGCTGGCGGGCGAGGTCATCGCACCGCCAGCCGATCGCAACGCGGCGGCGGATCAGCTGCACCGCTTGCAAGGGGCGACGCACAACCTCTATTCCGCCGCGGTGATCTATGAAGACAACAGCCCCGTCTGGCGCGCGGTGGGAGAGGCCCGGATGACTATGCACAGCCTTTCAGCCTCCCAGATCGAAGCCTATCTCGATCACGCCTGGACCGAAGTCGCAGGGTCGGTCGGGGCCTACCATGCCGAAGGTTTCGGCGCGCAGCTCTTCTCCCGCATCGATGGCGACTGGTATTCCGTGCTTGGCCTGCCGCTTCTGCAGGTCATGAGCTTTCTGCGTCTGAGGGGCTCGCCATCATGACATATCCTTCGCTTCCTCTCGCCGGTGTTCTTGGCGATCCGGTCGCCCATTCCCGGTCACCGCGCCTCCATCATCACTGGCTTCAGCGCTACAGCCTGCCCGGCGCGTATCTGCCGCTGCCTGTCGTCGCCGCCGATCTGGCGACGGTGCTGACCGTCATGCCCCGCATGGGGTTCGTCGGCGCCAATGTGACAATCCCCCATAAGGAGGCCGTCCTGCCGCTGGCGGCCGCGGTCACCGACCGTGCCCGCCGCATCGGTGCGGCGAATACCCTGACTTTCCGTCCCGATGGCACGTTCGAGGCGGACAATACCGACGGCATCGGCTTTCTGAACGCGCTTTTGCAACAGGCGCCCGGTTGGGAGTCCGCCGCCGGTCCCGCGCTTGTGCTGGGCGCCGGGGGCGCCGCACGCGCCATTCTCGCCGCCCTGATCGATGCCGGTGTGCCGAAAATCTGGCTGGCCAACCGGACCCGCGAAAAGGCAGAGGCCTTGTCCGCCTTTTTCGGCCCACCGGTTGCCGTTCTCGGCTGGGAGGATGTCGATGACCGGCTATCCGCCGCCGCCCTGATCGTGAACACCACCGCGCTGGGAATGGAGGGGAAAGAAAAATTATCATTTGATTTCAATAAATTAAATGAATCCCACGTGGTGAATGACATCGTCTACACCCCGCTGGAAACCGATCTGCTGGCCGCTGCGCGCCGCAAGGGCGCAACGGCTGTGGACGGGTTGGGGATGCTGCTTCACCAGGCCGCCCCCGGTTTTGCCCGATGGTTCGGGAAGGAGCCTGAAATCGATACGGCCCTGCGCACCGCCGTTCTTGCGCCATGAGTTTCGTGCTCGGCCTGACCGGCTCCATCGGCACCGGCAAATCCACCACGGCTGCGATGTTCCGGGCGCTGGGTGTTCCGGTATGGGATGCCGACGCCACCGTGCATGTGCTTTATGAACCGGGCGGAAAGGCCGTCGCGCCGCTGGCGGCGGAATGCCCCGATGCCATCGTTGATGGCCGGGTCGACCGGAACCGGCTGAAGGACGTGATGCGCACCGACCCGGGGTTTCTCAGAACGCTGGAACAGATCGTGCACCCCCTCGTCGCCGAAAACCGTACCGCTTTCCTTGCCACCCACCAGACCATGCCGCTGGTCGTTGTCGATATCCCGCTTCTGTTCGAAACCGGTGGTGAGGCGCAGGTGGACGCCACGCTTGTGGTGAGCGTCGACAAGACCACGCAACGGGACCGTGTGATGGCCCGCCCCGGAATGACGGCGGCGCTGTTCGATGACATCCTCGCCCGCCAGATGCCTGATGCGGAAAAACGCGCCCGGGCCGATTACATCATCGAAACCTATGATCTCGACCGCACCCGGACCGAGGTCGAAGCCCTTGTCGCACACCTGCAAAACAAGGCAACCTGACCCCATGCGCGAAATCGTTCTGGATACCGAAACCACCGGGCTGGACCCGTTCGAAACCCCCGCCCACCGCATCGTGGAAATCGGCGCGGTGGAATTGTGGAACAAGGTGCCCACGGGCAAGACCTATCACCAATACATTAACCCTGAACGGGACATGCCCGAAGGCGCGTTCCGCGTTCACGGAATCAGCGACGCCTTCCTGTCCGACAAGCCGCTGTTCCGGGATGTCGTGGATGCCTTCCTTGCCTTCATCGCCGATGCGCCGCTGGTGATTCACAACGCCAGCTTCGACATGCGTTTCCTCAACGCCGAACTGGATTGGGCGGGCCGCCCCCTTCTGCCCGAAGCACAGGCCGTCGATACACTTGCGATTGCCAAGCGTCTTTTCCCGGGCGCGCAGGCTTCGCTCGATGCGCTGTGCCGGCGCTTTCTCATCGATAACTCGATGCGCACCAAGCACGGCGCATTGCTCGATTCCGAGATCCTGGCCGAGGTCTACCTGGAACTGTCCGGCGGACGGCAGCAGGGTCTGGGGCTGACCGCCGGCGATGCGGGTGGCCCGGGAACCGAGGCCGGGGGCAGCTGGCGGCCGAAACCCCGGCCGCACGCATTGCCGCCGCGGCTGAGCGAGGCGGAAAAAACCGCCCATGACGCGTTCATCGCCGAACTCGGTGATGCCGCGCTGTGGCGCAACCGCCCCTGATCAGGCGTCGGCCTTCGGTGCCTGTTGCTGTCTCTGCGCCAGCGACTGCCGGTAAAGCCCGAGAAAATCGATGGTTTCCAGGTTCAGCGGGGGATACCCGCCGTCCCGGGTGATGTCCGACACGATCCGGCGCACAAAGGGAAAGATCATCCGCGGGCATTCAATCAGCAGATAGGGGTGCAACTGTTCGGGCTGGATGTTGTCGACCTTGAAGATGCCGCCGTATTCCAGCTCCAGAAGGAACAGCGGCTGCGGCGTCTCTTCCTTGGATTTGCTTTCGATCTTCAGCTTCATGATGACATCGAACTGGTCTTCGCTGTCGCGCTTGCGGGCATCCAGTGCGACCTGCACCTGCACATCGGGCTGAACGGTGTTCGACATCGCTTTCTGCGCCGCGATGTTCTCGAAGGACATGTCGCGGATGAACTGGCCGAGGATCTGCATCCGGGGCAGCGCGGCCTGGGCCTTGTCCGCGGGATTTGTCCCGCCATTGGTCTCGGTCATCTCAATCTCCAGCTTGTGTTGGGCGTGGCTCTAGCAGCGTGGGCGGCCCGCCTCAATCCCGGCGCCACCCCGATGGGCGATCGCCCGCGCCCGGGTCGGGCGCGACGACATAGTCGCCGTCGATCACATCGCCCTGAGCCTGACCATGGCCCCCGTGATGGCCCCGGTGATGGACCGTCTCGTGCACGGTGATCCGGCGGCGGACCTCCGCCATGATCCGGCGGCGGACAGCCGGAATCAGCAATGCGAACCCGATGGCATCTGTGAAAAAGCCCGGGGTCAGCAACAACGCGCCCGAAAACAGGATCATGGCGCCATGGGCCAGCCCGTCGGTCGGGTCCTGCATCCGGTCGAAACGCGCCCGGATATCATGCAGGGCCTGGCTGCCTTGCGACCGCACCAACGCCGTGCCCGCGAACGCGGTCAGAACAACGATCGCCAGTGTCGGCCAGAGCCCGATCAGCCCGCCGACCTGGATGAACAGCGCGATCTCGATCAGCGGCACCAGAAGGAATGCCAGGAACAGCCACATGATCGGTCTCCTCGTGATCCTTGCGATCTTTTCACGCGGGCGTCGGGCCATCACCGAGATGATGGACTTGACCCCCCCGCTGGCTTACATATGTGCCTTGCATCGCCAAGATAACCCTCCGCCGCATCCGGGTGCCCTTCATGAACTCCTCTCTATTGTCCCTGCTGGTTCTGGCCGGGATTGCCATTTTCTTGATCCTCCGCCTGCGCAGCGTTCTCGGCACGCGTGAGGGGTTCGAAAAACCGCGCAGCACCGCCGCCCCGTCGCGGCCTGATCCGCGCCGCGATTTCGAGGTGATCGAAGGTGGCCCGGATCTCGATATCACCGACCATGTCGAAGACGGCAGCGACAGCGCCAAGGCACTGGCGGCGATGAAACTGGCCGAACCCGGTTTTGGCGTGGGCGAATTTCTGCAGGGGGCCCGGGGCGCCTATGAAATGATCCTGATGGCGTTCGAAAACGGTGACATCGACGAGTTGCGCAATTTCCTCGCCGATGACGTGATGGAAACCTTCGAAACCGTCATCGCCGCCCGCGAGGAACAGGGCCTGACGATCGAGGCGTCCTTCGTGGGCCTGCGCGATATCAGCCTGGACTCCGCACGGTTCGATCGCGGTACCTCCGAGGCAGAGATAACCGTGCGCTTCGTCGGTGAACTGACTTCGGTGGTCAAGAACGCCGATGGCGAGGTGGTCGAGGGCGATCCGAACGAGATCAAGCGCCAGCGCGATGTCTGGACCTTCGCGCGCACCATGGGGTCCAATGATCCCAACTGGCATCTGGTGGCGACCGACGGGTGACATTGTGCGGGGACGTGGTGCGGCAATCGGTTTCGTCCTGACCCTGGCTGCCTGTCCCGTGCCTGCCGAAACCACCCATACCCTGCTGGATTTCAACGACCTCGTGGGCTGGGAAGACGATGACCACGCCGCCGCGCTCGAGGTGTTTCGCGCCACCTGTCCGGATCTGACCGACCCCGATTGGGCGGCGCTATGCGCGGTGGCCGAAACCGCCCCCGACGCGCGCACCTTTTTCGAATTGTTCTTCCGCCCGGTTCTGGTGGGCGGCGATGACCCGGCGTTGTTCACCGGATATTTCGAGCCTGAACTTGAGGGCTCGCTCACACCAACCGCCCGCTATCGCTATCCGCTTTACCATCTGCCCGAAGATCCTGAACTGCGCCGCCTGACCCGTCGTGAGATCGACGCTGAGGGCGCGCTCGAAGGGCGCGGGCTGGAAATGGTCTGGGTCGATGACCCGGTGGAACTGTTCTTTCTGCATATCCAGGGATCGGGGCGTATCCGCCTGCCCGATGGCCGCGTGATCCGCGTCGGCTATGCCGGGCGCAACGGCCATGTCTATCGCTCGATCGGCCAGGAACTGGTCCGGCGCGGCATCTACGAGCCTCATCAGGTTTCGGCCCGCGTCATCCAGTCCTGGGTGCAGCGCAACCCGGTCGCCGGGGCCGAGCTTCTGAACCACAACCCCTCTTATATCTTTTTTCGCCGGGTGCAGATCGCCGATCCCGATCTTGGCCCGCTGGGCGCGATGAACCGCTCGATCACCCCGCTGCGGACCGTCGCGGTCGATCCCGGCTACACACCTCTCGGCGCGCCGGTCTGGATTGAAAAGGCCGGGCGGGAACCGATGCACCGCCTGATGATCGCCCAGGACACCGGCGGCGCTATCCGGGGTCCGCAACGCGCCGATATCTTTTTCGGCTTCGGCGATGACGCGGGCCGGGCCGCCGGCGAAATCCGCGATTCCGGCCGGATGATCGTCCTGCTGCCGATCGAACAGGCCCATCGCAGCGTCCCCGACGCCTGAGCCATGGCCCGCCGCACGGGAAAACAGCCAACCGCGGCGGATCGTGCCATCTGGGACCAGGTCCGTCAGACAGCCAAACCCCTGAAATCCGACCACAAGACGGTGACGACCAACAAGGTCCCGCCACCCCTGCCGCCGGACCCCCAATCCAAGCAACCACTTGAACGCCTGCGTCCGTTCCGCGTAGGCGAGGCCGCCAACAGCCATGCGGGCAAACCGCCGGACAAGCCCCACGCCCCAGACGCCCCGCGGATGGATCATGCCACCCACCGCAAGATGCTGCGCGGCAAACTTCAGCCCGAGGCACGGATCGACCTGCACGGCATGACGCTCGCGCAGGCCCATCCGGCTCTGATCCGGTTCATCCGCACTGCCCATGACACGGACAAACGACTGGTACTGGTGATCACTGGCAAGGGGCAGGACCGAGAGGTATCCGACCCGATCCCGATCCGGCGCGGTGTCCTTCGCCAGCAGGTGCCGCATTGGCTGCACGCCCCGCCCATCGGCCCCATGATCCTCGAAGTCAGACCGGCCCACCGCCGCCACGGCGGCGGCGGCGCTTATTACGTCTATCTCAGGCGGCGGCGTTAAAGCACATACCAGCTCAGGTCGGCACTTTGCGCAAGCTCGGCGACCATCTTTTCCACATAGGCGGCATCGACGGTCACCTCGGTGCCCGGGCTGTCCGGCGCGGCAAAGCTCAACTCCTCGAACACCCGTTCCATGATCGTGTAAAGACGCCGCGCGCCGATATTTTCGACCGTTTGGTTCACATCCGCCGCGATCCGGGCAAGCGCCGCGATCCCGTCCTCGGTGAAGGTGACAGCCACATCCTCGGTGCCCATGAGTGCCACGTATTGTCGGGTCAGGGCGTTGTCGGTTTCGGTCAGGATGCGCACGAAATCCGCCTCGGTCAGCGCGCGCAGGTTCACCCGGATCGGCAGCCGCCCCTGCAGTTCCGGCAGCAAATCCGACGGTTTGGCGATGTGGAACGCGCCCGAGGCGATGAACAGGATATGGTCGGTCTTCACCGGCCCGTGCTTGGTGCTGACGGTCGTGCCCTCGATCAGCGGCAGCAGGTCGCGCTGGACCCCTTCGCGGCTCACGTCGCCGCCGCGCATGTCCTGGCGCGCGGCCACCTTGTCGATCTCGTCGATGAAGACGATCCCGTTCTCCTCGACGGCGCGCAGCGCCTCCTTGGCGACGGTTTCCGCGTCCAAAAGCTTGTCGGCTTCTTCCTCGATCAGCACGTCATAGCTGGTGGCGACGCTCATCCGCCGCTTCACCTTGCGCCCGCCGAAGGCTTTGCCGAACAGATCGCCCAGGTTCATCATGCTGCCGCCCATCGCGCCGGGCGGCTGGCCGGGAATTTCGAACATCGGCATCGGGTTCGATGTATCGGCTACCTCAAGCTCGATCATCGTGTCGTCAAGTTCACCGCCGCGCAGCTTGCGACGGAACATTTCGCGCGTCTGATCGCGCGCATCCGGCCCCGCCAGCGCGTCGATGACGCGGGATTCGGCAGCGTCATGGGCCCGGGCCTTGACCTCTTCGCGCATATGCTCGCGCACCATGACCTGCGCGGCATCCACCAGATCGCGGATGATCTGTTCGACGTCCCGGCCGACATAGCCCACTTCGGTGTATTTCGTGGCCTCCACCTTGATGAAGGGCGCGCGCGCCAGCTTGGCCAGGCGGCGGCTGATCTCGGTTTTCCCGACGCCGGTGGGACCGATCATCAATATGTTTTTCGGATAGACCTCGTCGCGCAGATCATCGGCCAGCTGCTTGCGCCGCCAGCGATTGCGGAGCGCGACGGCCACGGCGCGCTTGGCGTCCTTCTGCCCGATGATGAACCGGTCCAGTTCGCTGACGATCTCGCGGGGGGTCAGGTCGGTCATGTCACTGGGCCTCGGCTTGGGTCACGTCAAAGGGCGGCAGGCGCGTCTTGCCGGGAAAATCGGGCAGGGCGCGCATGAGCGCGCGGCGCAGCGCGTCCCATTTCGCGCCGAGCAGTACCAGACCGGCTCCAAGGGCCAGGATGATCACAAAGGCACCCCCTTCGATCACCGTAAAGGCCAGCGCCACGCAATACCCGACCCCCGCCACAAGAAATGACCGGCGGTCGATCACAACGGCGAACAGCGCCATCACCGAAAGGAAAAGCAGCAGGATCGCCTGCGCGCCCGGCATTTCCATTGAAAACAGGGTCAGCGCCACGGTGTTCACGATCGCGGGCGCCGCGATGATATGCAGCCAGAACCCCGCCGCCGCGCGTCGTGTCACCCGGTGCGGGTCGCTCATGTCAAAAGACAGCGCCACCGCCAGCCCGATCAGCCCCAGGACAATCGTCAGAACCGCGAAAGGCCCGTCCGCAGACAGCAGGAAGATGTCGAGCGGTGTTTCCGGGAACGTGCCGCCCAGCGTGGCCAGCCCGAAGGCGCAGCCGAAAACCGACACCGCCACGATGGCGACGGCGAAAGGCACGCGGAACACAGCATAGAACCCGCCGACGGCTGCCGCAGTGATCCCGAAGGCCCAGGCGATGGCGCCCTGCGTGTTGGCATCCAGCATCGCGGCAAAGGACATGCCGAACTGGAACGCGCTGATCGCGAACATCACCACCAGCGCGATGGACGGGGCCACCATCCGCCGGGTCAGCGTGAAATACCGCGTCAGAAAGGCACAGCCGCCCATCGCCACCAGCGCATAGATCAGGCCGGTGATGTAGCCGGTCTGCGCTGCCGAAAAGACGCCCAGCCCCGTCACCCCCAGCCAGCCCATGAACAGGATCGTCAGGCCGACGACGATGAAGATCTCGTTGAACCCCTTGAACAGCTCGAAGGGTTCATCCAGCCCGGTGACCTTGGCCCGCTGCCCGGATCGGGTTTCGGCCAGCACGATCAGGGACGCGGCCTGCGCCTCGGTGATCGCACCGGTGGTCACGGCGGCGCGCAGGTCGTCGCGGGTGATGTCGGTCACGGCGCGATCCGCTCCACCGTCAGATTGCCGTTGGTATAGACACAGATATCGGCGGCGATCTCCATCGCGCGGCGGGCGATGGTTTCGGCGTCCTTGTCGCTGTCGATCAGCGCCCGCGCGGCGGCCAGCGCGTAATTCCCGCCCGACCCGATGGCCGCGATCCCGTGTTCGGGTTCCAGAACATCACCTGCGCCGGTGATCACCAGAAGGTCGCGTCCGTCGCTGACGATCAGCATCGCCTCAAGCTTTTGCAGGTATTTGTCGGTGCGCCAATCCTTGGCCAATTCGACGCTGGCGCGCTGCAATTGGCCGGGCGTGGCTTCCAGCTTGGCTTCCAGCCGTTCGAGGAGGGCGAAGGCATCGGCGGTCGATCCCGCAAAACCGGCCAACACGTCGTGGCCCCCGGGGGTGAGCCGACGCACCTTGCGGGCGCTGCCCTTGATCACGGTCTGGCCGAGACTCACCTGCCCGTCGCCCGCGATCACGACCTCGCCGCCCTTGCGCACGCCGATGATCGTCGTGCCATGCCAACCGGGAAAATCCGTGTCTGCCATGCCGCCTCCGTTGCTTGTGCCTATATGAAGGCCGGGCCGCAGGGTCGCAAGCGGGGCCGGGGGGCCGGTCGATCGCTTCTGACGGGACGGCAAGAGGTTACCCGAAGGTTACGAATACCGCATATCTTCCCGAAAATCATCGGGTTCGGCCAGATCCTCGATCCTGATCACTCAGAACCAGCCGGGCCAGCCGGGCCTGCGTGGCACCCGCACGGCCAGCATCGGCATCAGCCAAGGCCCCCGGAACCGGTCAAGGTCCAGCGCCTCGTAGACGCCCACCGTTTCCTCGCCATTGATCTGCGTCCGGATGGCGCTGCGGTTGTAAAAGGGGGCGTCCAGCATCGCCTTGACCTGCCGCGGCCGATACCCCGCATCGGCCCGGGTTTCGCGCCGGACCATCCAGCCGGGCCGCCGCAAATGCGCGACCGGCGGCGCGTCGATCGCCATAGGCTTTCCATCCTCGGAAAAGCCGATCGCGGTGTTCAGGGTCGATCCATCCCGCCGGACGGCATCATAGAAACAGGCTGCCCCGTCCCGCAGGGGGAACCGTCCCCAGCTCCAGTAGCTGAAATCGGCCTCCAGCGCCCGGGTGCCGAAATTGGCGTCGAAATACCCGTGCCCCGTCCAGGACCATCCCTTGCGGTCGATCCTCACCTCGATATCGGCCTTGGGCGCAAAGGGCCGCCAGATATGCGCCCCGTCCCCGGTCAGCGGAAGTTCGACACTGGTCAGCGCCGAGGGCCGCACGATCACCGCGCCCCGGACCTTCTGCGCATGCGGCGTCGACATCTCGTCGATCTCGATCACCAGCGCGCCGTCGCGCCATTCCATCGCCGACGGCCCGATCTCGATCCGGTCCGCGCCCAGCCGCAGCGCGTCGCGCCCCCGGTCGGTCATCGTCCAGCGCCCGCCGTGCCCGTAGGTGACGACATTCAGACAGCAATGATTGGCCGGGTCGCGGCGCCCGCTCCACCGATACCAGGGCGAGAAAACTGACCCTATGAAACCGATGATGGAGATCGCCCGCGCGCCATCGTCGCTGATTCCGTCGATGTACCACCAGGCGTAGCCGTCGGGCGGGACGTCGATGTCGAAGCACGGTCGCTCAAGATCGCCCCGGCCGCGTGCTTGCCGGAGAGGCAGGCCATGGGAATCCCCGCCCCCGGATGCGCCCCGCCCCCGCAAAGATACAGGCCCGCCATCCGCGTGCGTGCCGTCGGCCGCCGGAAGGTCGCCGTCATTCCATGCGGGCTCCGCCCGTAAAGGGAACCGTCCGACCCAGGGAAGGCCGCGTTGAAATCCATCGGCATGGTCAGGGCGTTGATCCCGGGTTCCGGGGTGAAGCTCAGCCGCTGCCGCGCCAGTTGCGTGAAGGTCCGGGTTTTGCACGTTTTCGCGTCCTCTTCGGTCGACTTGTGCCCGGCGGGGCCGTTCAGGATGATTTCGAACCGCTCCAGGCTTCCGGGCGGCGTTGCGCCCCGGTCCTGGGCGCAAACATACAAGGTGCCGTCCTGCGGCATCCGCCCCGCCGCCAGGTCGTCGAATTCCTGTTTCGGGTCGGCGCCGAAGAACACGTTGTGATGGGCGAGATCGACGCCGTGGGGTTTCGCGGCGAACCCCCATACAAATGCCGACAGACTGCGCGGTGTCACACCGCTGCGCGGGACGGCGCGACGCGGCTCCGGCCCGAGCAGGCCGTCGCCCAAGGCCTTGGGGTCGCCATTGAACACCACCTGATCGGCCGCGAACCGGGTGCCATCGGCCAGCACCACGGCTGCGGCGCGTCCGTTCTCGCGGATGATGCGCGCCACGGTGGTGTTGAACTCGAACCGGACCCCCTTGGCGACGGCCAGATCGTGCAGGGCGCGGGCGAGAGCATGCATCCCGCCCTTGATGCTCCATACCCCGTTGGCCTCGGATTGCCAGATCAGGCCGAGGACGGCGGGGCTTTGGTAGGGGGACCCGCCGACATAGGTGGCATAACGACCGAAAAGCTGTTGCAGGCGAGGATCACGGAACTCTTTCGCCAATACGCCCGCCAGGGTGAGACCCGGCAGAAGCGCGGGCCAGAGCCGGGGCATGCCAAGAACCCGCGCGACAAGACCCGGCAACCGGGGCCGAGCGGCCTGCATGATCGGGGCATCGAACGCATCAAGAAGCGCACGCGCCCTGTCCGAGAACCGGGCAAAGGCCCGTGCTTCTCCGGAGCCCGCGAAAGCTGCGATCGCGCGTTCGTCTGCCGCCCGGTCGCCGGTCAGGTCCAGTCTGCTTCCATCCGGCCAGAAATGCCGGGCGAGAATCGCGTCGGGCACAAGCGTCACGTGATCGGTCAGCCGTTCTCCGCAATCGGTGAACAGCGCCTCGAACACGGGCCGCATTGTCATGACGGTCGGGCCGATATCCACGGGCCCCGCCGCCGAGTCGCGGGTCCGCATCTTGCCGCCGGGGGCCGGGTGACTGTCGAACACGGTCACCGACATCCCCGCCTGCGCAAGGCGCAAAGCGGTCGCGAGGCCGCCGATCCCGGCGCCGATGATGGCGGTTTGGCTGTGGTCGGGCACGGCCGTCTCCCGGCGAAGGCCTGAAAAGTGTCACTTATTGTTGACAGATATGGCCAAGCTGTCCACTGTAATTTACAAGTTGATTGTCCATTCCATCCGACGCCTTGTGCAAGGGGCCTGTTCCATGCCGCTCACCTCCCGCATCCAGACTGCCGTCGATACGGCCATCCGCACAGGTCAGGCGGGCAAGGCGCCACCGCAACTGGCGCGGGCGCTTGATTATGCGGTGAACCCGGGCGGGGCCCGCATTCGCCCCACGATCTGCCTGTCCGTAGCCATGGCCTGCGGCGATGACCGCCCGGCGGTGTCTGATGCGGCGGCCTGCGCGATCGAGCTTATTCACTGCGCCTCTCTCGTGCATGACGACATGCCCTGTTTCGACAACGCGCCGCTGCGCCGGGGCAAACCGGCGGTCCACAAGGCCTACGGGGAACCGCTGGCGCTGCTGACGGGCGATTCGCTGATCATCATGGCGTTCGAGGTTCTGGCCCGCGCGGCGGCGACCGATACGGAACGAGCGGTCACCCTGATTCGGGTTCTTGGCGAAAGCACCGGCATGCCCGGCGGCATCTGTGCCGGGCAGGGCTGGGAAAGCGAAGCCGAGATCGATCTTGGCGCCTATCACCGCGCCAAGACCGGCGCCCTGTTCACTGCCGCCACCCGGATGGGGGCCGCGGCGGCCGGGGCCGATGAAACGGCGTGGACCGAGCTTGGGGCCCGGATCGGCGAGGCGTTCCAGGTCGCCGATGATTTGCGCGATGCGCTTTACGACGCGGATACACTTGGTAAGCCTGCGGGACAGGACGCCATCAACAATCGCCCCAATGCCGTCCATCAGCTGGGGGTGCGCGGCGCGATCCGGCGGCTTGAGGATATCCTGTCCGGGGCCATCGCCTCGATCCCGTCCTGCCCGGGCGAGGCGGCCCTTTGCGACATGGTGCGCAAGACAGCCGAACGCCTGACCCCGGTTCTGCCCGCTCATCACCTGGCCTGACCCGGTGGCGCTGGCGGAACCGACCGTGCCACCTCCGCCCCGGGGCTGGGGCGACCGCCTGTACGCCACATGGACGCGTCTGCTGTCCAACCGACGCTTTCAAGCGCGCGCGGCACGACTGCCTGTAGCCTCGGCCATTGCACGCCGCGACGGCGAACGCCTGTTCGACCTGACGGCGGGATTCCTGCACAGCCAGATCCTGCGGGCGTTTGTCGTCTTCGATATCCCGGCCCTGCTGTCGGATGTCCCCGCTACCGCCGGGGAACTGGCGTCGCGCTGCGGTGTGCCTGCCGACCGGATGCAGGTATTCTGCCAGGGTGCGGCGGCGCTTGGCCTTCTGAAACGACGACGCGACGGACGTTATGGTCTCGGGCGGCTCGGCGCAGCCCTGCCGGGGGTGCCGGGATTGGCCGACATGATTCGGCATCACGACGTGCTCTACCGGGACATGGCCGACCCGGTGGCCTTTTTCCGCGATGGCAGCGACACGGAACTGGCGCGGTTCTGGCCCTATGTCTTCGGGGCTGCGGGCGACATCGACCCCGAGGTCGCGGCCCGGTATTCCCGCCTTATGGCCGAAAGCCAGACCCTGATCGCCGAAGAGGTTCTGGCACATCTCGATCTGCGCGGCGTGGATCGCCTGCTGGATGTGGGTGGCGGATCAGGGGTGTTTCTTGCTGCGGTAGCCGCATCATATCCTGATCTTCAGCTGCACCTGTTCGATCTGCCCGAAGTCGCCCCGGCGGCGAAGGCCCGGTTCGGAGCGGCGGGCCTGTCGGCACGCGCCACCATCAGCAGTGGCAGCTTTCGGGCCGATGCCCTGCCGATGGGCGCGGATGCGATCAGCCTGGTTCGCGTGCTTTACGATCACACTGATGACACGGTGCGCGCGCTTCTGGCCAAGGCCTATGCTGCGCTGCCCGATGGCGGACGCATCATCATCGCCGAGCCGATGGCGGGCGGGCAGACGCCCAGCCGGGCAGGCGATGCGTATTTCGGCCTTTACTGTATGGCCATGGGCACCGGCCGCGCACGCAGCGCCGACCAGATCGCGGCGTTGCTGCAGGATGCCGGGTTTTCGCGCGTCAGACGCCACAAGACTGGCCGGCCTTTCGTGACCGGGCTGGTCGAGGCGCGAAAAACGCCGTCCTGACAGGAATGATGTCTATTACGATTGACAATACAAAGTGTCAGGTTAAACTTACAGTCAGGTTGTCGCAGGTCTATAGATTCTTGCCCGACCCAGAACCGACCGAAGGGGATCACAGTGCAGACCACCGCCATCATCCTTGAGGCGCCCAAGAAGCTGGGTCTCGGCACGGTCGACCTGACCGAGCCCGCCAAGGGTGATCTGGTCGTGGATGTACGTCATTCGGGCATATCGACCGGGACCGAAAAACTGTTCTGGTCCGGCCAGATGCCGCCCTTTCCCGGCATGGGCTACCCGTTGGTCCCGGGCTACGAGGCGGCAGGCGAAGTCGTCGAAGCCGACCCTTCCACAGGCTATGCCATCGGCGATACGGTCTTCGTGCCGGGTGCCAATTGCTACAAGGACGTCAAGGGCCTGTTCGGCGGGGCCACGCACCGCCTGATCACCGCTGCCGACCGTGTCGTCAGGATCGATCCGGCGCTTGGGGCCGAGGGGGCGCTTCTGGCGCTGGCCGCAACGGCCCGCCATGCCATCGCGGGGCTCGACAGCCGCCTGCCGGAACTGATCGTCGGTCATGGCGTCTTTGGCCGCCTGCTTGCGCGCCTGACGATCGCCGCTGGTGGCGCCGCGCCCACCGTCTGGGAAATCGACGAAGACCGGATCGCCGGGGCCGAGGGCTACCAGGTGATCCACCCCGACGCCGACGAGCGTCGCGATTACACATGCATCTACGACGCCTCGGGTGTCGGAAGCCTGCTCGACCAGTTGGTCATGCGCCTCGCCAAACATGGGGAGATCGTGCTGGCCGGGTTCTACCCCGAGCCTCTGCAATTCGCCTTTCCGCCCGCCTTCATGAAGGAGGCGCGGTTCCGCATCGCCGCCGAATGGACGCGCGATGATCTGATCGCCACACGCGATCTGATCGACCACGGGGCACTGAGCCTCGCGGGACTGATCACGCATTCGGTTCCCGCCAGTGAAGCCGCGAACGCTTACCAGACGGCGTTCGAAGATCCGGCTTGCCTGAAGATGATCTTGAATTGGGAGAACGCCGCATGAGCCTCGATAATCCGCCGAACCTGCGCGACTATGACAACAAGCTGCGCGAAGAAGCCGCCGAGCCGACGCTCGAGGTGCCCCAGGGCGAGCCGACCAGCAAGACGCAGATCATCGCGATCTACGGCAAGGGCGGCATCGGCAAATCCTTCACGCTGGCCAATCTCAGCCACATGATGGCCGAGCAGGGCAAACGTGTCCTGCTGATCGGCTGTGACCCGAAATCCGACACCACAAGCCTGCTCTTCGGCGGCAAGGCGTGCCCGACGATCATCGAAACCTCGACCCAGAAGAAACTGGCGGGCGAGGACGTGAAGATCGGCGATGTCTGCTTCAAGCGCGGCGGCGTCTTCGCGATGGAACTCGGCGGCCCCGAGGTCGGTCGCGGCTGTGGCGGTCGCGGCATCATCCACGGCTTCGAGTTGCTGGAAAAGCTGGGCTTTCATGACTGGGATTTCGACTACGTCCTGCTTGATTTCCTGGGCGATGTGGTCTGCGGCGGTTTCGGCCTGCCGATCGCGCGCGACATGGCGCAGAAGGTGATCCTTGTCGGGTCCAATGACCTTCAGTCGCTTTACGTGGCCAACAACGTCTGTTCGGCGGTGGAATACTTCCGCAAGATGGGTGGCAATGTCGGCGTGGCGGGCCTTGTCATCAACAAGGATGACGGCTCGGGCGAAGCGCAGGCTTTTGCCAAGGCGGTCGATATCCCTGTGCTTGCGTCAATCCCGCAGGATGACGACCTGCGCAAGAAATCCGCGAATTATCAGATCGTCGGCACCGCCAAAAGCCAGTGGGGCGCCCTGTTCGCCGAACTGGGCATGAACGTCGCCGAAGCACCGCCGATGCGACCTGCGGCCCTGACGCAGGACGAGTTGCTTGCCCTTTTCGACGGGTCCGATACCGGCGCGGGTGTCGTGCTGGAACCCGCCACCGATCAGGACATGCGGGGCAAGGACGCCAAGCCCAAAGCTTCGCTCGAAGTCGTTTACGACGAGGCCTGAGCGATGTCGGAGGATTTCAAAGAAGTCAGATATGACGATGCCGCCGACACCGAGGTGATCCTCGGTGAAGGGCGCTCGGAGGCTGTGGAAACCGCACCGGCGCAACCGGTCGACGGCATGGGATGCCATGCCGGCGCCGCCGAGATGGAAAAGGCGGCCCGAATGGCGGGCAAGTCAGAGATCCTGGACCAATACGCCAGGGACTATCCGCAAGGCCCCCATGACAAGCCGCAATCCATGTGCCCGGCTTTCGGATCGCTGCGCGTCGGTCTTCGGATGCGCCGCACCGCGACCGTGCTTTCGGGCTCGGCCTGCTGCGTCTACGGCCTGACCTTCGTGAGCCATTTCTACGGCGCGCGCCGGTCGGTGGGCTATGTGCCCTTCAATTCCGAAACGCTGGTTACCGGCAAGCTGTTCGAAGACATCCGCGACGCGGTTCACGAAATGGCTGATCCGGAACGCTATGACGCCATCGTCGTGACCAACCTTTGCGTGCCGACCGCCTCCGGCGTGCCGCTGCGCCTGCTCCCGAACGAGATCAACGGTGTCCGCATCGTCGGCATTGATGTGCCGGGTTTCGGGATCCCCACGCATGCCGAGGCCAAGGATGTCCTGGCCGGTGCCATGCTCAACTATGCCCGACAGGAGGTGGAGGCCGGTCCCGTGCAAGCCCCTGTCTCGGGTAAATCAGACCGTCCGACAGTGACCCTGTTGGGCGAAATGTTCCCTGCAGACCCTCTGGGTATTGGAGGGATGCTCGCGCCACTCGGTCTGGCGGCAGGTCCGGTCGTTCCCTGCCGTGAGTGGCGCGAGCTCTATGCTGCGCTGGACAGTGAAGTGGTGGCTGCGATCCACCCGTTCTACACTGCCGCGATCCGCGAGTTCGAGGCTGCCGGCCGCAAGATCGTGGGCTCCGGCCCGGTGGGTCATGACGGCACCGCCGCCTGGCTGGCCGCGATTGGTGACGCCTATGGTGTCGCCGCCGATCAGGTCGCCGCGGCACAGAACGCGTTCCTGCCCGCGATCAAGGCGGCATTGGCGGAAACCCCGATCAAGGGCACGATCACCCTGTCGGGCTATGAAGGCTCTGAACTGCTGGTCGCGCGTCTGCTGATCGAAAGCGGGGCAGATGTGCAATATGTCGGTTCCGCCTGCCCGAAAACGCCATGGTCCGCCCCGGATGTGGAATGGCTGGAAAGCAAGGGCGTGAAGGTCAAATTCCGTGCTTCACTGGAAGATGACTGCGCCGCGATGGAGGCGGTGAAGCCCGACCTCGCCATCGGCACCACGCCGGTCGTGCAGAAGGGCAAGGAGCTTGGCATCCCCTCGCTCTATTTCACCAACCTGATCTCCGCACGCCCGCTGATGGGGCCGATGGGGGCAGGCAGCCTGCAACAGGTCGTCAACGCCGCCATGGCCAACAAGGGCCGCATGGATCACATGAAGGCGTTTTTCGAAGGCGTCGGCCACGGCGACACGGCAGGCATCTGGGAAGGCGCCCCGAACCTGCGCCCCGATTTCCGCGATCAGAACCTCAAGAAACTCGAACGCGCCGAAAAGGCCCGGGTCGCAGCGAACGGGGGTGTGAAATGCTGATCCAGGATCATGACCGCGCCGGGGGCTACTGGGGCTCCGTCTACGCCTTCACCGCCGTGAAGGGTCTGCAATGCATCATCGACGGCCCGGTCGGCTGTGAGAACCTGCCGGTGACCTCGGTCCTGCATTACACCGATGGCCTGCCGCCGCATGAGCTGCCTATCGTGGTGACAGGCCTGGCCGAGGAAGAACTGGGTCGCGATGGCACAGAGGGCGCGATGAAACGCGCCTGGGATACACTTGATCCGGCCCTGCCTTCCGTTGTGGTTACCGGGTCCATCGCCGAGATGATCGGTGGCGGTGTCACGCCGCAAGGCACCTCGATCCAGCGGTTTCTGCCGCGCACCATCGATGAGGACCAATGGGAAAGCGCGGACCGCGCGATGACCTGGATCTTCACGGAATTCGGCATGACCAAGGGCCGGATGCCGCCCGAGAAGAAGCGCGAAGAGGGAGCTGCCCCCCGCGTCAACATCCTTGGTCCGATGTACGGCACCTTCAACATGCCTTCGGACCTGGCCGAGATCCGTCGCCTCGTCGAAGGGATCGGGGCCGAGGTCAACATGGTGATGCCGCTTGGCAGCCATATCGCCGAGATGCGCAACCTCGTGAATGCCGATGTGAACATCTGCATGTATCGCGAGTTCGGGCGCGGGCTGTGCGAGGTTCTGGACAAGCCTTACCTCCAGGCGCCGATCGGCGTGGAATCCACCACGAAATTCCTGCGCAAACTGGGTGAGCTTCTGGGCCTCGACCCCGAACCCTTCATCGAAAAAGAGAAACATTCGACCATCAAACCGGTCTGGGATCTCTGGCGGTCAGTGACACAGGATTTCTTCGCGACGGCCAGTTTCGGCATCGTCGCCAACGAAACCTATTCGCGCGGCATCCGCCTGTTCCTCGAAGAAGACATGGGGCTGCCCTGCGCCTTCGCCGTGGCACGGACCGCCGGCAAGAAGACCGACAATGAAAAGGTCCGCGCGATGATCGCGGAAAAGCGGCCACTGATCCTGATGGGGTCGATCAACGAAAAGATGTATCTGGCGGAAATGGCTGCCGGACATGGCCCGAAACCCGCCTTCATCCCGGCCAGCTTTCCCGGCGCTGCCATCCGGCGCGCCACGGGCACGCCGATGATGGGTTATGCCGGGGCCACTTACCTGATCCAGGAGGTGTGCAACGGCCTGTTCGATGCACTGTTCCATATCCTGCCGCTGGGCAGCGACATGGATGCCGCCGACGCCACCCCCACGACACTGCGCCGCGACTTTCCCTGGGATGATGACGCGCAGGCGCTTCTGGACCGCATCGTGGCCGAACACCCGGTTCTTACACGCATTTCCGCCGCGAAGACGCTGCGCGATGCCGCTGAAAAGGCCGCGCTCGCCGATGGGGCGGAGCGGGTGATGAAAAACACGGTCGCCAAACTGGCCCCTGCCGGTTTCGTGACGGAGGAGGAGACGGCATGACCGATATCAGCCCCGACACCCATTGCACGCGCGCCCACAAGCCGCCGCGCACCGAATACCTGATCTATTTCGGGATCATTTTTCTGGCGACCCTGCCGCTGGCCACCCTGTCCTGGGCTCTGGCTGCGATCCGGCAAGGCAGCCTGACCGACAAAGGGCCGGTCAAACGTGCTTGGACTCAAGCGCGGATCATCACCCCGATGATCTTTTCGGCCTGATGCAGGTTCCGTTTCGTCACCCAATGCCCGACCAGACCCGGGCCGGCGAAACGGACCTCACCCAAACCCTCGGCGTGACGACCGGAGCCGAGACTGAATTTTCCGGGGGCGGAGCAATCCGGCCCGGGAAACGCCGACAGGACAATGACGTTCTGTCGGGGCCCCGCCGCAGGGATTGCGGCATCAGTCCTAGACGTTCCGGAGGAAAGTTAAATGGCTGACAATACCGACCTGTCGTTCACGGGTCTGACCGACGAGCAGGCTCAAGAGCTGCACGCGGTGTACATGAGCGGGTTGTACCTCTTCGCGGCCGTCGCCGTGGTCGCACACCTCGCCACGTACATCTGGGCTCCCTGGTTCTGAGGAAGGATTTAAAGAATGGCAAAGTTCTACAAGATCTGGCTGATCTTTGACCCCCGCCGCGTGTTCGTGGCTCAGGGCGTCTTCCTGTTCCTGCTGGCAGCGATGATCCACCTGGTGGTTCTGTCGTCCGGCCTGAACTGGTTCGAGTCGGCCGCGATGACTGCAGGCTTCGGCAACTGAGCCGACCTGATCACGATTGCGATCTAAAGATGCTGCGGGCGGCGCGTGTCCGCCTCGCCCGCAGCAAATTCAGGGCCCCGAGAGCCGATCTTTCGTCTCGACCGAGCGACCACAGACCCCGCTCGTGGCCCGATCCTCGCAGATGATGCGGGTTTGGGAGGACCCCCGAATGACACGACCAACCGGATATGCCGACAATCCCGACACCCCGGTGCTGGACCGGGTGACCTGGCCCGCCGACCTGCGACGGCTGAGCGACGCCGAACTGGCCCGATGCGCCGACGAACTGCGCGCCGAAACGATCTCGGCCGTGTCGCAGACGGGCGGCCATCTTGGATCCTCGCTTGGTGTCGTCGAACTGAGCGTGGCGATCCACGCGGTGTTCAACACCCCCTATGACAAGCTCGTCTGGGACGTGGGTCACCAATGTTACCCCCATAAGATCCTTACCGGCCGCCGCGCCCGCATCCGGACTCTGCGCCAGAAGGACGGTTTGAGTGGATTCACCAAGCGGTCCGAAAGCGATTACGACCCGTTCGGCGCGGCCCATTCCTCGACCAGCATTTCCGCCGCGCTCGGCTTCACGATGGCGCGCGAACTGGGCCAGGCAACAGGCGATGCGATCGCCGTGATCGGCGACGGGTCGATCAGCGCGGGCATGGCCTATGAGGCGCTCAACAATGCAGGCGATCTTGGCCGCCGGTTGTTCGTCATCCTGAACGACAACGACATGTCGATCGCACCGCCCACCGGGGCGATGTCGCGTTACCTCGCCGGTCTTTCCGGTCAATCGCCGCTGGCCGCGCTGAAGGACATCGCCGATGGCGTCGCGTCCCACCTACCCGAACCCCTGCGTCAGGGCGCAGAGCGTGCGCGCGAACTGGTCACTGGCCATCCCAAATCCGCGACCCTGTTCGAACATCTGGGCTTCACCTATGTCGGCCCGGTCAACGGACATGACATGGGCCAACTTCTGTCGGTTCTGCGCGCAGCCAAGGCGCGCGCCACCGGGCCGGTTCTGATCCACGCCGTCACGGTCAAGGGCAAGGGCTATGCACCGGCCGAAGGGTCCGATTGCTGCTACCATGGCGTTGCGAAATTCGATGTCGCGACCGGCCAGCAGAAGAAATCCGCCGCCAATGCCCCGAATTACACAGGCGTATTCGGGGACGAATTGCTGAAGCTGGCCGAACAGGACACCCGTATCGTCGGCGTCACCGCGGCCATGCCGGGCGGTACCGGCCTGACGGCGTTGCAAAAGGCGCTGCCGTCGCGGGTCTTCGACGTGGGGATCGCCGAACAACATGCCGTGACGTTCAGTGCCGGGCTTGCGGCAGGCGGGCTGAGGCCCTTTTGCGCGATCTATTCCAGCTTTCTTCAGCGCGGCTACGACCAGGTGGTCCATGACGTGGCGCTGCAGAACCTGCCTGTGCGCTTCATGATCGACCGCGCGGGATTGGTCGGCGCCGACGGCCCGACCCATGCCGGGGCGTTCGATATCGGGTTCATGGCCGCCTTGCCCAACATGGTGGTGATGGCCTGCGCCGATGAGGCGGAACTGGTGCATATGATGGCCACCGCGGCCGCGCATGACAGCGGACCGATCGCACTGCGTTACCCGCGCGGCGAGGGCACGGGGGCGGCCATGCCCGAAACGGGCGAAGTCCTCGCGATCGGCAAGGGGCGCATCCTGTCCGAAGGCAGCGATGTGGCGCTTCTGTCGTTCGGTGCGCATCTGTCCGAGGCCGAAGAAGCCGCCACGGCGCTGCGCGCCCGGGGCATTTCGGTGACGGTGGCCGATGCCAGGTTCGCCAAACCGCTCGACACCGATCTTGTGGATCAGCTTGCGGATAGCCACCGCGCCCTGATCACCGTTGAACAGGGTGCGGTGCTGGGGTTCGGTGGGCTGGTGTTGCATCATCTTGCAGCGTCGGCGCGGCTCGACGGGCGGTGTTCGGTGCGAACGATGCATCTTCCCGACCGGTTCATCGACCAGGCCAGCCCGTCCGAGATGTATGCCGATGCGGGCCTCAGCGCCGATTATATCGCGGCCGAGGCCTTGAGCGCCCTTGGTGCCGTGGACCTGAGCCAGAACAGAAAAGCCCGCGCCTGACGCGCGAGCCGTTTCGCGACAGGACGACCAGATCAGGCAGTCTGAAAGATCACGCCGGCATGGTCACGCATGTAGATCCGCAGCCAGGGCGTGAACACCTCGGGCGTTTCGATGACCTTTTCGGCCAGATCGGCAAGCGGCACCCAGATCGTGTCCATCACTTCCTCGGGATTTGGTTGCGGCTGGTCATCAGCGCCCACTTCACCCACAAATATATCCACAACTTCATGTTCGATGAGGCCACCACCTACATCGGCCCGGTATTCCACAGTGTCACGGAATATCAGCCTTGTTTTCCTGATCCCAAGCTCTTCATCCAGGCGGCGCAAGGCGCAGGTTTCGCTGTCCTCGCCCCAGAACGGATGGGTGCAGCAGGTATTCGCCCACAACCCTGGCGTGTGGTACTTTCCAAGCGCCCGGCGCTGCAAAAGCACCTGATCCCCACGCATCACGAAGACCGAGATGGCCTTGTGACGCAGGCCCTTCACATGCGCCTCCAGCTTTTCGACGGGGGTCAGTTTGCCATCGACCCAGGCGGGTATTTCGATCTTCATGCGTATGTCGGGGCCACCACACCGGTCAGATGGGCGAGGTTCTTCACGCCGATCTTCAGATGCGCGAGCGGCCGTGCCTTGACCAGTTCCTTGTTCATATAAGCCTCGAAAGTCAGCCGTTGCACGTCGACATCATGGCACAGGCTGACGAACCGTTCGCGGCGCTCGTCGGATTTGTAATAGGCATCCTGCATCGCGCCCAGGATCTTGAAGACGTTCTTGTGCTCGCGCATGAACAGTTTCCGCGCCAGTTTCAGGTCCTTGATCATCCCCGATTGCAACTTGGCCGCCGCCGCGATGGCCGCCACCCGCCCCCCCATCATCGCGTAGTAGATGCCTTCGCCCGAGGATGGCGCCACGACCCCGGCGGCATCGCCGGCCAGGACGACATCGCGGCCATTGTCCCAGTCATCAAGCGGGCGCAGCGGTATCGGTGCACCTTCGCGCCGGATCGTGGGGCAATCGTCAAGCCCCGAGGCCACGCGCAGATCGGCAGTGGCTTTCTTCAGATCGACGTCGCGGTGGAAGGTGCCCATGCCCACGCTGGCCGATTTGCCATGCGGAAAGACCCATCCGTAGAAATCAGGGCTGATGCGGCCGTCATAGATGACGTCGCAGCGGTCGGGGTGGTAGTCGCCGCGTGGCCCCGGGCTTTCGATGATTTCGTGATAGGCCATGACATAGGGGATCTTGTCACCGTTCTTGACCTCGGTGCGCGCCACGTTCGACCGGGCGCCATCGGCGCCGATCACCATGCGCGTCGTCAGAACCCGTTCCTCACCGCTTTCCTTGTCGCGGTAATGGACATGGGTGCCATCCTTGTCGCGGGTGATGCCGGTATAGGTGCCGGTCATCCGGTCTGCCCCGGCTTCGGCGGCACGGACACGCAGGAACTCGTCGAAATGTTCCCGGTCGACCATGCCGACGAAGCCGTTTTCGATCGGGATATCAACGCGCCGACCCGTGGGGGAAATCATGCGCGCGGTGGTGATCTTGGCGACGAGCTGATCGTCGGGAATGTCGAAATCGCGGATCAGGCGCGGGGGAATAGCGCCGCCGCAGGGTTTGATCCGCCCGGCGCGGTCGATCAGCGCCACCGAATGTCCCGATTGCGCAAGATCCGTCGCCGCCGTTGCCCCGGAGGGACCGCCACCTACCACCACTACATCGTAAACCATGGTCATTCTCCTGGTTGCAGCGCGGGCGTCGCCTCACGCGGGTCGAGCAGACGCAGCGCGACAAGCGCGGCTGCGAGGAACAGAACCGCCTCGAGGCCGAAGACGACGCCATAGGCGGCCTCCAAAGGCAGGGAGAGACGGGCGATATCAAGAATTCCGGTAGCCATCAGACCCGCCGCACCTGCGGCAATCGCCTGAGCCGCGCCAAAGACACCCATGCGGGTGCCTGCGGCCCCCTGTTGAGCAGCGGCAAGGCGCATCATCGACCCGATGGCCCCGACCACGAACAACCCGTTTCCGAGGCCGAGGATAACGGTGAAGGGCACAAGGGCCAGGCCAAGGCCAAGGCCGGTCAGGCCGATGGCCGAGACCACGCAACCCACAACGGCCCACATCCGCAGAGACCCCAGACCGAAGGCCGACAAGGCCCCGACCGCGATCATCCCCAGAAGCGACGCGCCATCCTTGCCCCCGGACAGTTTGGTCGAGTCCTCGGGCGGCAGTCCGTGAACGTGCCCGGCGAAGGGTTCGAGCACCAACTCGCTGAGATAGAAGGCAAGGATCGACAGGAAGACGAAGCCGGTGAAGGCGCGTGCCGCCGGGTCGGCCCATGTGGCGCGCAGGGCAAGCCGCAGGTTCGGCTCGGACGGAGGCGGCACGGGGCCGAGCCGGGATTCGACGCCGATGGTGGCGATCACCGCCAGGACAAAGGCAATGACGGCCACCCCGGTAACGACCGGCACGAGGCGATCAGGTGAATAAGGTTCCAGAGCGATTCCCGTGCCGACGGAGGCCACAATGGCCCCCATTATCAGGCCGAGCCAGGCAACGGTGGCCACGGCCCCCTTGCGTTGATCGGGCGCACCGGTGGCCAGAAGCGCAAGAAAGGATGTGCCCGCTGCCCCGATGCCGAGGCCGATGGCGGCATAGGCGATGATCCAGATGACAAGGGCCATGGTCGGGTCGGAGACATAAGCGATGGTCGAAGCGGTCGAAACTAGTCCGAGCCCGACCAGGGCAATGCCACCGAGGATGAAAGGCGTACGCCCGCCCTTGGCATCGGAACGGTGGCCCCAGAAGGGCCTCGTCAACTGAACCCCGTAATGCAGCGCGACAAGCATTCCGGGCAGAAGGGCGGGCCAGGACAGTTCGACCGTCATCAACCGGTTGAAAAGGTTGACCGGCAGGGCTGCAAGCCCGCCAATGGCAGCATTGGCCAGGCACAGCCGTGCCGTTGTGCCCCAACCCAGGGTCACGGCCAGACCTCCAGCGTGCGGACGGCAAAGGCCGTCACCATCATGCCCGAGACGTAAAGCACAACACCGACCCCGTTATACCACGGCGCCTTGGCCTTGGGATCGCGCAGCAGGACCTGCATCGCGTAGAATTGCGCGATCAGCGAGATGGCAATGACTAGCCCGTGCCAGGGCCGGTCCCAGACGAAATAGAGCAGGGCGAAGACGACGATCTGCGGCACGGCCATCACGATACAGGCCAGTTTCGCAGCGCGTTCGGGGCCAAGCGTGACCGGCAGGGAATTCACCCCCATCTTGCGGTCACCTTCCAGCGCCTTGAA
Organism: Paracoccaceae bacterium; assembly: GCA_024742455.1. GTDB lineage: Bacteria > Pseudomonadota > Alphaproteobacteria > Rhodobacterales > Rhodobacteraceae > JANSYL01. The sequence goes on from JANSYL010000002.1 coordinate 328,074, forward strand.
ATCGTTGAGCGTCATGATGCCATGGGCGCCAAGACCATACAGCACGGCGACGATGATCACCGGCCAGCCTGGCGCGCCGGCCGCCAGAACCGCGGCCCCGGTGAACCAGGGCAGGGTTTCATAGCTGAGCCCGACAAGACCCGGCCCCCACCAGCCGGATTTCTTCAATCGCACTGGTTCGGCGGAATAGGCCCAGGCAGCCGCGATCGCCACCAGCGTCGCGCCGAACCCCCAGGGGCCCAGAGTCAGGCCCAGTGCGGCGGCAAAGATCGACATGGCCATGGCGATCCAGAGACCCCAACGGCCGGGAATGCGGCCGGACGGGATCGGGCGGTCGGGTTCATTGATCGCGTCGACATGTCGGTCGCACCAGTCATTGGCGGCCTGGCTCATCCCGCAGACCACGGGACCGGCCAGCACGACACCCACGATCAGCAGGGCCCAGTTTCCGGCGGGCGCAACCCCGGCGGACAAGGCGCCGCACAGATAGGCCCACATCGGCGGGAACCAGGTGATCGGCTTCAGCAGCGTCAGAACGGATCGAAGATCCGGCAGGCTACGAGCGCTTGGCGGGGTGAGGTCGGTCGTTACACTCATGACTGTAAGCTTAAGCTTACACATTGCGACTCGGCAAGTGTAAACTTGCCCTGACGAACCCGTGCCAAACACAAAAAAACGGCCCCGCAGGGCCGTATTTCACGCGAACAGATTGCCGGTCAGTTGGCGTTCTTGTTCAGCAAGCCGTACTTGCGCAGCTTCACGTAAAGCGACTGCCGCGACAGGCCCAGCATCTCGGCCGCCGCCACGCGGTTGTTGTCGGTCAGTTCGACGGCGGTTTCGATGCACATCTTCTCGACTACGTCGGTCGTGGCCGCGACGATTTCCTTCAGCGGGGCCGACCCCACGAGGTCCATCACGTTGCGCATCGCATCATCGGAGACCGGCGCGGGGCCGGGCAGCGCAGGCGCTGTGGTTGCGCCGGGGTCCCGCATCACTTCGAGCCGCGAGGTGTCCCGGAAGATGAAGGCGAACCCTTCGCCGCCCGACTGGTTGAGATGGGTGGCCGAAATCTCGACCGAAAGCTGCGCCCCGTGGGCGCCTTCCAGCCGGGTGGAATAGAGCCGGATGGTGCCGTTGCGCGCGGAATTGTCCAGAAGCACCTTCAGGTCGACGCTGCCGCGCGCGAGGAATTCGGCAAGGGACCTGCCCTTCACATCGGCCATGCGCCCGGCGTCGCACAGGCTGAGGAAGGCGTCATTGGCGGTGCGGATGATCCCCGAGGCATCGGTGAACACCATGCCGTCGGGGGCCTTGCGGAACAGGCCACCCAATGTCTGGCTCAATTCCGCCGCGATGGACAGATCCGTCGCGGCAGGTTGCAGACGGCAGAGCAACATCTTCTCGCCTGCCGCGCGGAATACGATCGGTTCGATGGTCGCTTCGGCCTGGCCGCGCCTTGTGGTGACCGTGACAGGTCCGATGGACTCGTCCCCGGCGGCCATGATCAGGCCCTCGATAAACTCGCCGCGCCGCCGCCCCTCGAATTCCTGGGTGAAGGCGCTGCCATTCAGGGCATCCAGATCGCCACCCAACAGACGGGCCGCTGCCCCGTTCAGGTCCACGATCCGCCCCGAGGCCACATCGACCAGCACCAGCGCATCGCGCGCCGCTTCGAGGATGACACGGTAACGCGTTTCGTAGTCGCGATGGGTCTCGTAATCCTTTTCCAGCGCCAGCTGCGCCTTGACCAGCCGGTGCTGCAGCTCGGCGATCGGGCGCAGGTCGCGCCCCAGCATCAGGATGATGTCGTCCCGCCCCGTCTTGTGCAGCGTGTAGCGGATCGGGAATTCCCAGTTCGCATTGTCGAAATGGTTGACCTCGATCGCGTCCGTGGGACGGGCGACGCCCGCGCGATAGGCTTCGAGTTGTTTTTCCAGTTTCGACAGGCTGTCATCGGCCATGAACTCGCGGATATCGCGGTCTTTCCAATGGTCGAGCTGGCCGAGTGTCGGATTCAGCGGGTTCACGATAACCGATTTCACCGTGCCCTCGGTGTCGAGAACGATGGCAAGATCCGCCGCCGTGGTGACGATCTCGTTGAACTGTTCTGGCCCGATCGGCGGGCCGCTGGGCTGATCCCAGAAATCCGATCCACGGGAATTCATGCCGTCACCCCGCCGGTATGTGACCGGACCGGACCGTCCTCGGCCAAAACCGGCAAGCCGCAGACGCGCAGCGCCTCGCGGGCGTCGCCGGCCACGCCATGCGCGCCGGTCAGGTGCAGTTCAGTTTCGGCTCGATCCAAGGAAGCCCCGCCCAAGACAACAGGGGTCACGCGTGTGACGACAGATGCAATTAATTCAACCAAATCCTTTACCGATGCAAGGGTTCTGCGCGCGCCCACGGAAATCCCGACAAGGGCAAAGCGCTGCGTCCGCAGCTGTGCGACGATCTCGTCCGGTTTGGAATCGACCATGATCACGGCGCGGTATCCGAGCCGCCGGAACTGATCTGCCAGAACGCAGGGCCCGAGAGTGTGCTGTTCGCCGCGCGGCACGATCAGAAGGACGGTGGGAACGTCGCGGCGCCGATCCCGCGCAACAGCAGCGGTCGGGCGGATGGAGAGCGCATGCACTGTCTCCTGCATGCGGGCCGCGCCGATGGTGACATGCGCAAAGCTGATCGTGTCTGCCATCCATTGCTCACCCAGAAGCCGTGCGGCGGCGGGAATGACATGATCGATGATGTCGTGCGGGTCGATCCCGTCCTGCCTGAGGCCAAGCAATGCCCGGTGCCGGTCTTCCTCATCGGGGGCGATGAAGGCGGTGGTAATGTCGGCAAGGCGCGCATTCAGCACATCGACGTCGGTTGGCACCGAACCGGCCAGCACCGTCAGCGCCGTCCTGGCGAGGCGGCGGATCTCATCCTCGGGCACACCCGGGGACGGCCTCCGCACATACTGCGTTTCGTCCTTCATCTGATCGTCACCACAATGGCTCACTTGGCGCAGGATTGCGCCCTCGCTCCGGGTCGTGAGCAACGGGTCGTCACCGAAAGTCTTCCTGAAACCAACCCATGTGTCAAATCAAATTGACACCCGGCGGCGTGAAGACGCCCATCGCGTGCATGACCTGAGATATGGTGGTGATTTGACGCAATTCAAGGCGCCCGCCGCGCCCGCCTGTTCAGCATTTTCATGACGGACAGAGAAATGTGTAAGTTTGAATTGACACTTTCGAGTTTACAGCGATAGTTTTCCAATACCGACCGGAGGAATCGTTGCGCGTCATGTCCAGGCCCCAATCCGACCCGAAGCCGTCAAGGCCACTATACACACCCGAGGAACGCGCCCGGCGTGATGCCACCCCTTGGACGACGGTCCAGGGCGTTCTCGCGCCGCTGCAGTTCCTGGTGTTCCTCGTGTCGCTGGCGCTTGTGATCCGCTTCATGCTGACCGGCCTGGGCTACGAGGCCGCGACAATCTCCATCATTCTGAAAACATTCGTTCTTCTGACGATCATGGTGACCGGCGCGATCTGGGAAAAGGTCGTGTTCGGTCAGTACCTTTTCGCGCCGGCCTTCTTCTGGGAAGACGTGGTCAGTTTCGCGGTCATCGCGCTCCATCTCGCCTATGTCTGGGCGCTGCTGGCCGGATGGCCGCATGCCGATCAGATGTGGATCGCGCTGGCGGCCTATGCCGCCTATGTGGTGAACGCCGCGCAGTTCCTTCTCAAGCTTCGCGCCGCGCGCCTGCAATCTGACGCGCAGGCCGACTCCGGGCCGGAGGTGATGGCATGAACCAGCCCGCCGCCCTTCCGTCCTCGACCTGCCGCGATGCTCCCGTTCTGAAGGAACGCGGCCAGCGCGAGGTGTTCTGCGGTCTGACCGGTATCATCTGGCTCCATAGAAAGATGCAGGATGCATTTTTCCTCGTGGTCGGATCGCGCACCTGCGCGCATCTGCTGCAATCGGCCGCCGGCGTGATGATCTTCGCCGAACCCCGCTTCGGCACCGCGATCCTGGAGGAGGGTGATCTGGCCGGCATGGCCGACGCCCATGACGAGCTGGACCGCGAGGTTGAGCGCCTGCTCAGCCGCCGTCCCGACATCAAACAATTGTTCCTTGTCGGCTCGTGTCCGTCCGAGGTGATCAAGCTGGACCTCGCCCGTGCGGCGGAACGGCTGACGCAGGTCCACGCCCCGCATGTACGGGTGCTGAACTATTCGGGTTCGGGCATCGAGACGACCTTTACCCAGGGCGAAGATGCCTGTCTTTCCTCGATGGTGCCGGTGTTGCCGGAAACCGATGCGCGCGAACTGGTGCTGGTCGGCGCGCTGCCCGATGTGGTCGAGGATCAGGCCGTCGGGCTTTTGACGAAAATGGGCATCGGCCCGATCCGCGTGCTGCCCGCGCCGCGTGCCGACAGCGCCCTGGCCGTGGGACCCAACACCGTTTTCGCCTGCCTGCAGCCTTTCCTCGGCGACACCGCTGCCGCGATGGAGCGTCGGGGCGCCCGGATGATCCAGGCGCCGTTCCCCTTCGGCGAAGAGGGCACGACCCTGTGGTTGCGCGCTATCGCCGATGAATTCGGCGTGGATGACGAAACGTTCGAGCAGGTCACGGCGGCCCCCCGTGCCCGAGCGCGCACCGCGATCGCCAACGCCTCCGCCCATCTGCGCGGCAAGACGATCTTCTTCATGCCCGACAGCCAGCTGGAGATTCCGCTGGCCCGTTTCCTGACCCGCGAATGCGGGATGGAGGCGGTCGAGATCGGCCAGCCCTATATCCACAAGGGCCTCGTCGGCCCCGACCTGGACCTGATGCCGGCCGGTCCGGTGATCTCGGAAGGGCAGGATGTGGACCTGCAGCTGGACCGTGTGCGCGCTGCCCGCCCCGACCTGACGGTCTGTGGTCTCGGCCTCGCAAACCCGCTGGAGGCTGAGGGGCTTACAACCAAATGGGCCATCGAACTGGTCTTCACGCCGGTCCATTTCTACGATCAGGCAGGCGATCTGGCGGGTCTTTTCAGCCGCCCGCTGCGCCGCCGTGACCTCCTGAAACTGGATGCCGCAAACCAGCCGTCTGAAACGCGCGAGGTCGCGCGATGAAGCTCACCGTCTGGACCTACGAAGGCCCCCCGCATGTGGGCGCCATGCGCGTCGCCACCGGCATGAAGGGCCTGCATTATGTCCTTCACGCCCCGCAGGGCGACACATATGCCGATCTTCTGTTCACGATGATCGAACGGCGCGACCATCGCCCGCCGGTCACCTACACGACCTTCGAAGGCCGTGACCTTGGCGAAGATACCGCAGGGATTTTCAAGAAAACCTGCCAGGACGCCTATGACCGGTTCAAGCCGCAGGCCCTGATCGTCGGGGCGTCCTGCACCGCCGAACTGATCCAGGACGATCCCGGCGGTCTGGCCGAGACGATGGGCATCCCCGTGCCGGTCGTGGCGCTGGAACTGCCGTCCTACCAGCGCAAGGAAAACTTCGGCACCGACGAGACGTTCTACCAGTTGGTCCGCGCATTGGCGCAGCCGATGGAGAAGACGCCCGAGGTGACCGCCAACCTGATCGGTCCCCTCGCGCTCGGCTTCCGCCACCGCGACGATATCGAAGAGGTGAAGGGCCTGCTTTACGAAATGGGGATCGGCATCAATGTTGTGGCCCCCTTCGACGCGACACCCGAGGACCTGACCAAACTGGGTCAGGCCCATGTAAACATCCTGATGTATCCCGAGCATGCCGAAACGGCGGCCCGGCACATGGAACGGGTACTGGGCATTCCCTACACCAAGACTGTCCCGATCGGTGTCGGGGCGACCCATGATTTCGTCGCCGAGGTTGCGGCGATCTGCGGGGTCGAGCCCAAGAAGGACCTCGGCCGGCTGCGCCAGCCCTGGTGGTCGAAATCGGTCGACAGCACTTACCTGACCGGCAAGCGCGTGTTCCTGTTCGGCGACGCCACCCATGTCAGAACCGCCGCCCGTATCGCGCGGGACGAGATGGGGTTCGAGGTGGTGGGGCTTGGCTGCTACAACCGTGAATTCGCACGCGATATCCGGGCCCTTGGAAAGGAGTTCGGTGTCGAGGCGCTGGTGAGCGACGATTACCTCGAGGTCGAGAAAGCCATCGAGGATGCATCGCCCGAGATGATCCTTGGCACCCAGATGGAACGCCATATCGGCAAGCGTCTGGGTATTCCCTGCGCTGTCATCTCGGCCCCCGTGCACGTGCAGGATTTCCCGGCGCGTTATTCCCCGCAGATGGGCTGGGAAGGCGCGAACGTGATCTTCGACACATGGATCCACCCGCTGGTGATGGGGCTTGAAGAACATCTTCTGGCGATGTTCCGGGAAGATTTCGAATTCCACGACGAAGCCGGGCCAAGCCATAATGGTGGTCACGCGCCAAAACCGGTTGCGGCGGCTGGTGCCACCGCCGAGCCAGCGGGCGAGGACGCCCCGGCCGAGACCGGATCGGATGTGATGGTCTGGCTGGCTGACGCAGAGAGGGAATTGAAGAAGATCCCCTTCTTCGTGCGCGGCAAGGCCAAGCGGAACACCGAAACCTTCGCGGCCGAACAGGGGCTGAGCGAGATCAGCGTCGATACTCTTTACGAGGCAAAAGCCCATTATGCGCGGTGACGGCGATCATATCCCCGGCTACCGGGTCGTGATTGTCACGCTGGACCGGCATGCCGCCGGTCCCGCCGCGCGTGCGATGGAACGGATGGGGGATGAATTCCCCGGCCTGAACGTGTCGATCCATGCCGCCGCCGAATGGGCGGAAACGCCCGAGGCGCTGGAAGAGGCCAGGATCGCCGTGCGCCATGGCGACATTATCGTCGCCAACCTGCTGTTCATCGAGGAACATATCACCGCCATCCTGCCCGAGCTTGAGGCGCGTCGCGAGGCATGTGACGCCATGATCGGCGTCATCTCGGACCGGCAGGTCGTCACGCTCACCAAGATGGGTGAGCTGGACATGCGCAAACCGGCCTCCGGGCCGATGAAGATCCTCAAGAAGCTGCGTGGCAGCAAGGAGCCGTCTTCGGACAGCGCCGAGAAACAGGCGAAACTGCTGCGCCGTCTGCCAAAGATACTGAAATTCATTCCGGGCAAGGCGCAGGACCTCCGCGCCTGGTTCCTGACGATGCAGTACTGGCTGGGCGGGTCCGACGACAATGTCGAACAGATGATCCGTTTCCTTGTGGGCCGCTACGCCAAGGACAGCGCGTTCCAGGGGGCCGAGGCCGAGGCGCCCATCGAGTACCCCGAGGTCGGGCTTTATCATCCCGATCTGCCCGGCCATCACATCACCACCGAGGTGGCCGATCTGCCGAACCCGGAAAACCCGGTGGCCACGGTGGGGGTGCTGATGATGCGCTCCTACATCCTGGCCTCGGATGCTGCGCATTACGACGCGGTGATCCGCGGGATGCAGGCGGCGGGCCTGGCCGTGATCCCGGCCTTTGCCGGTGGTCTCGACGGGCGCCCGGCCATTGCGCAGTATTTCGATCAGGGTCGTGTCGACGCGATGGTGTCGCTGACCGGGTTCAGCCTGATCGGCGGCCCGGCCTATAATGACAGCAACGCCGCCGTGTCGGTGCTCAAGGAGCTCAACGTCCCTTACATCGCGGCGCATGCGATCGAGTTTCAGACGCTGAACCAGTGGTCCGGCTCGGGCCAGGGCCTGGGCCCGGTCGAGACGACGATGCTGGTCGCTCTTCCCGAAATCGACGGGGCGACCAACCCCACGGTTTTCGGCGGGCGGCTCGGGCCCGAGCCTTGCACCGGCTGCACCCATGCCTGCACCGCCAAGGGCGGAACCAAGGCGATGGTACCCTGCCGCGAACGGGTGACGTCGCTGGTGGAAAAGACCCGGCGCCTCGCCATCCTGCGCCGCAAGGAAAACGCGGATAAGAAGGTGGGCATCGTCCTATTCGGCTTCCCGCCCAATGCCGGGGCCGTGGGCACCGCCGCCTATCTCAGCGTGTTCGAAAGCCTGTTCAACACTCTGACGCGGATGAAGGCCGAAGGCTATGACGTCGAGGTGCCGGACAGCATCGACGCGTTGCGCATGGCGGTTCTGCAGGGCAACGCCAAGCAATACGGCCAGGAGGCGAATGTCGCCGCCCATGTCGATGCCGACACCATCGTCCGCACGACCCCGCCCCTGAAGGCGATCGAGGCGGTCTGGGGCCCGGCCCCCGGCAAGATACAGTCGGACGGGCAGGGCGTGTTCGTTCTTGGTGCGCATTTCGGCAAGGTCTTCGTCGGTGTCCAGCCAACCTTCGGCTACGAAGGTGACCCGATGCGCCTGCTGTTCGAAACGGGCTTTGCACCGACGCATGCCTTCACCCAGTTCTATCTCTGGCTCCGCAACACCTGGCAGGCCGATGTGTTGCTGCATTTCGGCATGCATGGCGCGCTGGAGTTCATGCCCGGCAAACAGGCGGGCCTCGGTGCCCGGGACTGGCCTGACCGGCTGATCGGCGAAGTGCCGAATGTCTACCTTTACGCCTCCAACAACCCGTCCGAGGCGACACTGGCCAAGCGCCGCTCGGGCGCTGTGACCGTCACGCATCTGACCCCGCCGCTGGCGGCTTCGGGTCTGTACAAGGGTCTGTCCGAATTGAAGGACAGCCTGACCCGCTGGCGCGCCCTTGGCCCCGATGCGCCGGAACGGGGTGAGTTGGCCGAGCTGATCGCCGCGCAGGCCGAAGCTGTGGACCTTGCGGGCCACGACCCCGACGCCCTGTGGCTGACGCTGCTGGAAACCGAAGACGCGCTGATCCCTGACGGGTTGCATGTCGTCGGTCGCCCGATCACCGAGGAAGAATTGGCCGAACATCTGCGGGTGATGGCCGCAACCGATGACGAGACACGCGCCCGGGTTGCCGACCTCTTGCGGCAGGAGACGGAACTGACCGGGCTGATGCGGGCGCTGTCGGCCGAATATATCGAACCGGTGCCCGGCGGTGACCTGATCCGGTCGCCCGAAGTGCTGCCTTCGGGCCGCAACATCCATGCTTTCGACCCGTTCCGCATGCCCACCGCCTTTGCCTTGCAGGACGGTGCGAAACAGGCGGATCGTCTGATCGAAGCGGCCGGCGACATGCCCCGATCGGTCGCACTGGTTCTCTGGGGCTCGGACAATATCAAGTCCGATGGTGGCCCGATCTCCCAGGCCCTCGCGCTGATGGGCGCGACCCCCCGTTTCGACGGCTACGGCCGTCTCTGCGGCGCCGACCTGATCCCGCTCGAGGATCTGGGCCGCCCGCGCATCGACGTGGTGATGACGCTTTCGGGCATCTTCCGCGACCTCCTGCCGCTGCAGACCCGGATGCTGGCCGAAGCCGCCTACAAGGCGGCGACGGCCGATGAACCGGTGGAGCGGAACTTCGTCCGCGCCCATGCGCTCGATTACATGGACAAGATGGGCGTCGGGATCGAGGAAGCTGCTTTGCGCGTCTTCTCCAACGCCGAAGGCGCGTATGGCGCAAACGTCAACGGTCTGATCGACAGCGGCGCCTGGGCCGAGGAAGACGAACTGGCTGACGCCTATCAGGCGCGGAAGTGTTTCGCCTACGGCATGGACGGCAAGGCCACGAAGAATGCGGGGCTTCTGCAAAGCGCCCTGAAAGACGTCGATCTGGCCTATCAGAACCTCGAAAGCGTCGAACTGGGTGTCACCACGGTAGACCATTATTTCGACACGCTCGGCGGCATTTCCCGCGCGGTGAAACGCGCCAAGGGCGGCAAGGAAGCCCCCGTCTTCATCGGCGACCAGACCCGGGGTGAAGGCAAGGTCCGCACCTTGCAGGATCAGGTGGCACTTGAAACCCGGTCGCGCAGCCTGAACCCGAAATGGTTCGAAGGGCTTTTGAAACACGGCCATGAAGGCGTGCGCCAGATCGAGGCGCAGGTGACCAACACGCTGGGCTGGTCGGCCACCACGGGACAGGTCGACCCCTGGGTCTATCAGCGCCTCTCTGAGACCTTCGTGCTGGATGAAGACATGCGCCGCCGCCTGGCGGAGCTGAACCCCCAGGCTTCGGCCCGGATGGCGAACCGCCTGATCGAGGCGTTCGAACGCAACTACTGGCAACCCGACGATGAAACCTTGGCTGCGCTTCAGGCTGGCGCGGATGAGCTGGAAGACACGCTCGAAGGTCTCACCGTGGCCGCCGAATGAGGGAGACGACCGATGCTTGATGAACGCAACCCCCCCGCTGCCCGCGCCGCCATGCGCGAAGCCGCAGGTCTGGAAAAGCGTGGCCTCGGCGCGCCCCCGGTCCTGAAGAAGGGCGAGGATGGTGAGGGGTCTCTGCAGGTCCACCAGGACGCCTCGATGAAGATCGAGGGGGCGCAGGTCTTTGCTGTTTACGGCAAGGGCGGCATCGGCAAATCCACGACCAGTTCGAACCTGTCGGCGGCGTTCTCGCATCTGGGCAAGAAGGTGCTGCAGATCGGCTGCGACCCCAAGCATGACAGCACCTTCACCCTGACCGGGCATTTGCAGCCCACGGTCATCGACATCCTGAAAGAGGTAGATTTCCACGCTGAGGAACTCCGGCCCGAGGATTTCATGGCCCAGGGTTATAACGGCGTCATGTGCATCGAGGCGGGCGGCCCGCCCGCGGGCACCGGCTGCGGCGGCTATGTCGTGGGGCAAACGGTGAAGCTGCTGAAACAGCATCACCTGCTGGAAGACACCGATGTCGTGCTGTTCGACGTGCTGGGTGACGTGGTCTGCGGCGGGTTCGCCGCGCCGCTTCAACATGCCGACCGCGCGTTGATCGTGACGGCCAACGACTTCGACTCGATCTACGCGATGAACCGCATTATCGCCGCCGTGCAGGCGAAGTCGAAGAACTACAATGTGCGCCTGGCCGGCTGCGTCGCCAACCGCTCGAAAGACACCGACGAGGTCGACCGGTTCTGCGACCGCACCGGGTTCAAGCGCATCGGCCACATGCCCGATGTGGATGCGATCCGCCGCTCGCGTCTGAAGAAAAAGACGCTGTTCGAAATGCCCGATGACGAAGACATCGTGCAATGCCGGGCCGAATACATCCGGCTGGCCGAACTGCTCTGGGCCGGAACCGATCCGTTGACGCCCCAGCCGCTGGAAGACCGCGATATCTTCGAACTTCTGGGGTTCGATTGATGGTGGCCACGCCGACATACGGGCGCACGCGCGACCGGGTCGAAGCCTATTTCGACCGCACCGCTACAAAGACGTGGGAGCGGTTGACCTCGGACGCGCCGGTATCGGGCATTCGCCAGACCGTCCGCGAAGGCCGTGACCGGATGCGCGCCATCATGCTCGGCCGTCTGCCCGAAGACCTGTCCGGGCAGCGGGTGCTGGACGCCGGATGCGGCACCGGCGCGATGACCGAGGAACTGGCCCGTCGCGGGGCCGAGGTAGTGGCAATCGACATCTCGCCTGCCCTGATCGGCATTGCGCGCAGCCGCCTGCCCGCAGACCTGAAGGACAGGGTGACCTTTCTCAGCGGGGACATGCTGTCGCCTGCCCTCGGCCGGTTCGACCATGCCGTCGCGATGGATTCGATGATCTATTACGAGGCCCCGGACCTCGCGCAAGCGATCACCGCGCTTTCCGGACGCGTTACAGGGCGCATCGTGTTCACGGTGGCGCCACGCACGGCTTTCCTGATGGCCTTCTGGGGCATGGGCAAACTGTTCCCGCAATCGGACCGGTCGCCCAGCATGATCCCGCATGCGCCCGCGCGCCTGTCGCGCGCCATCGCCGCCGGGGGCGGCACCGGCACCCTGACCGAGATCGAACGGGTCAGCCGAGGTTTCTACATCTCGACCTGCCTGGAGTATGCAAAATGAGCACGCTCAAGCGCCTTTCGATCAGATACCTCCCCTTCGCCGATGCGGCGTCCGACGATCTGCCGCTTGGCCAGTTGTTGCGGCTGAGCCTGTTCCAGGTTTCCGTCGGGATGGCTGCGGTGATGCTGCTCGGCACGCTCAACCGCGTGATGATCGTGGAACTGCAGGTGCCCGCCTTCCTCGTGGCCGTCATGGTGGCTTTGCCGGTTCTGATCGCGCCCTTCCGCGCGCTGCTCGGCTTCAAGTCCGACACCCATAAGTCCGCCATCGGGTGGAAACGGGTGCCTTACCTCTGGTTCGGCACGCTCTGGCAATTCGGGGGGCTGGCGATCATGCCCGCCGCGCTGCTGGTTCTGGGCGGAGAGGTCACGCAGGTCCGGTATGACATTCCCTTCGCCGGGGAAGCCCTGGCCGCGATCGCCTTCCTGATGACGGGCCTCGGCATGCACATGACGCAGACCGCCGGTCTGGCGCTGGCGGCAGATCGGGCCACGGATGAGACCCGCCCGCGCGTCGTGGCGCTGCTTTACGTGATGTTCCTGATCGGCATGGCCGTATCGGCGGTGGTGATCGGGTATCTCCTGCGCCAGTTCACGCCGCTGGAACTGATCCAGGTGATACAGGGCACCGCCGTCCTGACCGTGGTGTTGAACGTCATCGCGCTGTGGAAACAGGAACGCATCCGCCCGATGAGCGCGGAGGAACGCGCAGCACCGGCCCCCAAATTTGCCGATGCCTGGGCCGAATATGGCCGTGGCGGAGAGGCCGGTCGCCTTCTGGCGGTCGTGTTCCTTGGCACGATGGCCTTCAACATGCAGGACGTTCTGCTGGAACCCTATGGCGGCGATATCCTCGGGCTGTCGGTTTCCGCCACCACGCTGCTGACCGCGACCTGGGCCTGCGGGGCGCTTGTGGGGTTCGCACTGGCCGCGAAATGGCTGGCGGCGGGCCTGTCACCCTACCGGATGGTGGCCCGCGCCCTTTTGGCGGGGCTTTTCGCCTTCACCGCCGTGATTTTCGCCAACCCGATGGACAGCGCGGGCGTCTTCTTTGCAGGGGCCTGCATGATCGGCTTCGGCGGCGGCCTGTTCTCGGTCTCGACGCTGACGGCGGCGATGACCATGCCGACCGCCACCCGGGCGGGCCGGGGCCTTGCGCTCGGGGCCTGGGGCGCGGCGCAGGCAACGGCGGCGGGTTTGTCCATCGCCCTTGGCGGCGGCATCCGCGACCTCGTCAACGGGCTGGCACTGAACGGCACCCTCGGCGAGGCGCTGAACAACCCGGCGACCGGATACTCGGTCGTCTATCACCTCGAGATCCTTCTCATTTTCGCAACCCTCGTGGCGCTCGGACCCCTGGTCCGGTTCGCCACCTCATCAACCCCACGCGGGGCGGCACGCAAGATCGGGCTCGCCGACCTGCCAACTTGACCGCCGAACCCGAAAGGAACCTACGATGACACCCTTAGACACCCCATTCTTCGGCAATTTCGACCTGGCCAGCCTGTCGATCTGGCTGTTCTGGATCTTCTTTGCGCTGCTGGTCTACTACCTGCAGACCGAGAACATGCGCGAAGGCTACCCGCTGGAAGCCGATGACGGCGGCGAAGCCGCCAACCAGGGTCCCTTCCCGCTGCCCAAGGCGAAGACCTTCAAGCTGCCCCATGGCCGGGGTGAGGTCACCGTTCCCTCCGCCGAGAACGAAGCGGCCCATCGCCGGACCAACCTCGCGCTGGAACAGACCTCCAAGGCCGGCGGCTTCCCCTTCGCACCCACCGGCGATCCGATGCTCGACGGTGTCGGCCCGGCGTCCTGGGCCCCGCGCCGTGACGCGCCGGAACTGGACGGCCACGGCCATCCGAAAATCGTGCCGATGGCCCAGACCGAAGCCTACCGCGTCAGCGCCGGGCGCGACCCGCGCGGTCTGCCGGTCGTCGCCGGGGACGGTGCAACCGTGGGTGAGATCACCGATATCTGGATCGACACCCCGGAACAGCTGGTTCGTTATCTTGAGGTGACGCTGAACGACGACCACGGGGGCGGCACCCGCCTGATCCCGATCAACCTGGCCGTCATCCGCAGCGACCGCGTCAAGGTCCGGTCCATCTTCGGCAAGCATTTCGCCAACGTGCCGCAGATCAAGTCGGGCACCCAGGTGACCCTGCTCGAGGAAGACAAGATCACCGCCTACTACGCCAGCGGCAATCTTTACGCCTCCGAGGATCGTCTGAACCCCTACGCCTGATCCGACCCTGCCAAGACCCGAAGGACCCGACCGATGCCCCATGATCACCACGACGATTTCCAGGTGGAACCGATCCCGGGATTGCCCGAAGCCCTGCCTCAGGGTGAGGAGATCCTGTGGCAAGGTCGCCCATCCTGGATCGCGCTGGCGGTCGAGGCGTTCGGTGTCCTCTGGGTCGCGGCCATCACGCTGGGCCTTGCGGCGTGGCGTGTCATCGCCGCCTTCGCAGGGGCACCGTGGGAGGCGAACATCGCGCTCGCCATTGCCATCGCCATTCTTGGCGGTGGCCTTGCGGCGGTCCTGTGTCTGGCGGCCTGGCTGCAGGCGCGCGAGACGGTCTACACCCTGACCACGGGCCGCGTCGTCATGCGCTTTGGCGTCATGCAGACGATGAAACTTCAGATCCCGTTCAACCGCATCCGCAATGCGGCCTTGTCGATCGGGCGATCGGGCGCGGGAACCATCGCGCTCGATATCACCGGGGCGGGCAACCTGTCCCACATCCTGTCCTGGCCGCATGTGCGGCCCTGGCACACCAGGCCCATGCAACCGGCGCTGCGCTGTATCGCCGGGGCGCAGGACGTGGCGCAGCTTCTGGCTGAAGCGGCTGAAACCGCGCTGACCACCCCCACCATCGACCGGACGCCTGCCTACGCGGCAGCGGCCACAGCGGCGGAGTGACACTCATGCGCCGCCCCTGTCCCTTTCCCCTTTACGTGATCCCGCATTCAGACCGCGGTGTCCGGGGGCAGGGAACCACCCTGATCGCGGGACTGTCCCGCAAGCTGGAGGAATGACCATGGGTTTGTTTACCCGAACGACCGAAACCGCGCCCTGCGAGGTGGAAGTGAGCCATCGCTTCGACAGCCTTCATGCGCATGTGAAATTTCTGAACGGCGCCATCATCCACCCCGGTGACGAGGTGCTGGTGCATGGCGCGCCGGTCATGGCGCCGTATGGCGAGGTCGTGCGCGAGGAACGCACCGCCACGATCACCCGCGCCTCCGGCATCGAGCGGGCCTGGACCCGGATGACCGGCGATTTCGAATTCATGGAACTGTGCGAGTTCTCGTTCTCCGAGGAGGTTTCGGTATGAAAGACCTGCAGCATTCCGCAGACGCATCCACCGTCGAAGAGGCGATGGCCGCGCAGAATTACGAACAGGCCATCGTCGACAGCGAAGGCGCGACCGCGCTGGCCATGCAGAACACCCTGCTGACGCCGCGCTTCTACACCACCGATTTCGACGAGATGGACGCCATCGACGTTTCACCCGTCCGCGAAGACTGGGATGTGCTCATCGGCCAGATGCAGGCCGATCCGAACAAGGGCCATTTCAAGAAGAACGAGGACTGGGACCATATCGACTGGGAAGGGATGGAGCCCAAGCTGAAGGCCGAATTCATCGATTTCCTGGTGTCTTCCTGCACCGCCGAGTTTTCGGGCTGCGTGCTTTACAAGGAAATGAAGCGGCGCGGGAACAATGAAGACATCGTCACCCTGTTCCAGCTGATGGCCCGCGACGAGGCGCGGCATGCCGGTTTCATCAACGATGCCCTGCGTGAAGCAGGGATCGCGGTGAACCTCGGCTTCCTGACGCAGAAGAAGAAATACACCTATTTCCGGCCCAAGTTCATCTACTACGCCACCTATCTGTCGGAGAAGATCGGCTACGCCCGTTACATCACCATCTATCGCCACCTCGAGGCGAACCCGGAACATCGGTTCCACCCGATCTTCAAGTGGTTCAAGGAATGGTGCAACGACGAGTTCAGCCATGGCGAAGCCTTTGCGCTGCTCATGAAGACCGACCCGAAACTGACCTCGGGCGGCAATGTCTGGTGGATCAAGTTCTTCCTGACGGCGGTCTATTCCACGATGTATGTCCGCGATCACCAGCGCCCGGCGTTCCACGCGGCCCTTGGCGTGGACCCGGATTGGTACGCGCATGAGGTCTTCACCAAGACCTCGGAGATTTCCAAGCAGGTCTTCCCGATCACGCTGGATATCGACCATCCGCGCTGGCAGCGGGGTCTGGAACGCCTGCAGAAGGCCAATGCCGATCTTGCCGAGGCAAAGCAGTCCGGCAACATCTTCAAGCGGATCGGCGCCTCGGCGCGGGCCGCCTCGGCCTTCATCAGCCTCTACACCATCCCCGCCAAGCAGCATGATGTGCCGGTCAGCACCCGACTGGAGCCCGCGTACTGATGTTCGACTCGCCCTGGATCGCGGCCGCCTTGGCCCTTTTCCTCTGGTGGTTCTCCACCGGGGCGATCCTGCTGGCAGTGCGCCGCGCCGACCGGCATGGCCCGGCCGCGCGTATCTGGGCGGTGCTGTGGCATCTGCCGATCCTGGTTCTGGCCGGGGTCGGCTTTCTCGACAGTCTCGATCAGGCCACGGTCGGCGGGGTTTATCTGGGCTTTCTGTCCGCGCTGGCGCTGTGGGGCTGGATCGAGCTGACCTTCCTGACCGGGGTGGTCACCGGCCCGGTCAGGACCATCCTCGAACCCGGCGTCCCGGAATGGGAACGGTTCATCCGCGCCTGGGGCACCGTCGCCTATCACGAGATCCTGCTCGCCGTGACCCTTCTGACCATGATCGTGCTCAGCTACGGGCAGGCGAACACCATCGCGGTGCTCACCTTCGGCGTGCTGTTCGGTGCCCGGGTATCGGCCAAGCTCAACCTCTATCTCGGGGTGCGCAAGATCAATGTGGAGTTCATTCCCGAACCCCTCAATCACTTGCCCAGCCATTTCCGCACCGCACGGATGAACTGGCTTTTCCCGATCTCGATCACCGCGCTCAGCGTCGCGACGGGCCTGTGGCTCGAACGGCTCTGGGTCGCGGAGAGCGCGGCCGACATCGTCGGCTACGCTCTTCTCAGCGCCCTGACCGCGCTGGCCCTGCTGGAACACTGGTTCATGGTGCTTCCGCTTCCCGATGAAAAACTCTGGCGTTGGATGTTGCCCGCGCGGCCCCAGCCCCCCCAAGCGATAACGACAAGCGAGGATGCCCGATGAATTTTGACAAGATGTTCCAGGCCCAGTTGGACTCCCTGAAGGAAGAGGGCAACTATCGCGTCTTCGCCGAATTACAGCGCGAATGCGGGTCGTTTCCGCGCGTCAAGAATCACAACGGCACGCAGGACAAGGTCACCGTCTGGTGTTCAAACGACTATCTGGGGATGGGTCACCACCCCGACGTGATCGGCGCAATGGTCGAAACCACGCAATCCTGTGGCGCGGGCGCGGGCGGCACACGCAACATCTCGGGCAATGCCTATCACCACAAGCGGCTGGAAGACGAACTGGCCGATCTCCACAACAAGGAAGCGGCGCTGCTGTTCACCTCGGGCTATGTGTCTAACTGGGCGGCGCTGTCGACGCTCGGGGCACGCCTGCCCAACGCGGTGATCCTGTCGGATGCTCTCAACCATGCCTCGATGATCGAGGGAATCCGCCACGCCCGCTGCCAGAAGGTGATCTGGGAACACAACAACCCCGAGGATCTCGACCGGAAACTGGCCGCGCTGCCGGCCAATTCCACGCCCATCGTGGCCTTTGAATCCGTCTATTCGATGGATGGTGACATCGCCCCCATCGCCGAGATTCTGGATGTCTGCGAGAAACATGGCGCGATGTCCTATATCGACGAAGTCCATGCCGTTGGCATGTATGGCCCGCGCGGCGGTGGCGTGGCTGAACGCGAAGGTCTGATGGACCGGATCACCCTGATCGAAGGCACGCTGGGCAAGGCCTTCGGCGTGGTCGGTGGCTACGTCACCGGGTCACATGCGCTGTGCGATTTCATCCGGTCCTTCGCCTCGGGCTTCATCTTCACCACCGCGCTGCCGCCTTCTGTCGCGGCCGCCGCCACAGCGTCGATCAGGCACCTCAAGCAAAGCTCGGTCGAACGCGACATGCAGAAGCGCCAGGTAGCGCGGCTGCGTGCCCGGCTGGATGCCGAGGGCATCCCGCATGTCCGCAATCCCTCCCACATCATACCGGTGATGGTGAAGGACCCGGTGAAGTGCAAAATGCTGTCCGACATCCTGATGGAACAGTTCGGCATCTACGTGCAGCCCATCAATTATCCGACCGTGCCCAAGGGCACCGAGCGTCTGCGTTTCACGCCGGGCCCGCTGCACACGGACGAGGATATCGATTACCTCGTCATGGCGCTGTCGACCCTGTGGAAGCAATGTGCGATCGCCCATGCCGTGGCCTGAGGCGCGGATTTGATTTGACCGTCAAGGGCAGACCACCTAGCCAGAATCGGGGACCAAGGAATTGGGAGACGAAACCATGAATCACATCCGTACCGCTCTGGCTGCCACGCTGTTTTTGATGCTGGCCTCACCGGCTGCATTCGCGCAGGACGTGACCGGTGACGCAGCCAATGGCGAGCGCCTGTTCAACCAGTGCTCGACCTGCCACAACGTCACGAATGCCGAGGGCGATGTCCTGGCCGGGCGTCCGAACATGCGGACCGGCCCGAACCTTTACGCCGTGTCCGGCCGCACAATCGGCAGCATCGAGGATTTCCGTTATTCCGACGGTCTGATCGCTTTGGGCGAAATGGATATGGTCTGGGATCAGGCGAACTTCATCGCCTATGCACAGGATCCCACCGGCTTCATCCGCGAGGCCTCCGGCAACAACCGGCTGCGCGGCGCGATGGCGTTCCGTGCGCGTTCGGAACAGGACGCGGCTGATCTCTATGCCTATCTGCGCTCCCTCGCACCCGTCGAGGAAGAGGCCGGGGAGGCCGCGCAGGAGGGCTGAGCCACCTTCGGCGCAAGGCGCGAAGACTTTCGCGTCCGAACGGATCGGGGCGCCCTGCGATGGGGCGCCTCTATTCTTTCTGAGGTGCCGTTTCGTTGCGCGGGTCACGCACGGGTGCGAGAAACTGATCGAGCGCCTCGGCCACGCGCTCCGGCGCTTCCTCCTGCGCGATGTGACCGACCCCCGGCAGGATTTCCAGACGCGCCCGGGGGAGAGCCTCGGCCACGCGCTCCGCAACCTTGATGGGCACGGCACCGTCCTTCTCGCCATGCAGCATCAGCACCGGCACGTCCACACGCGGCAGCGCCGCGCCCAGGGCATCGAGCGACCATTGCGCCATCATCGACAGCGCCCCGTCCACATGCCGACGGTTGCCGATCAGCCGGGCATAAAGCTGCAGATCCTCTTCGGGCAGCACGCTTCCGGCAGATTTGATGATCCCCCGCACCTGAGTTATCGGCACGGCGGCATGAGCGATCATGAAGGCGGTCAGCGGGTTCAGCGCCATGGCCCGCGCCAGGATCGGAAAGAGCCACCCGGCAGTGCCTTCGAAATTTTCCAGTGCCCCGTTGATGACCACCAGCCGATCGGCTGACAGCGACCCGTCAAGCTGCAACTGCAACGCGATTGCGGCCCCGGCGGAATGGCCGATAATGGCTTTCGGTTGCCACCCTTCCTGCGTGACCAGAACGGCAATATCGGCGGCGACCTGCGGCAGGCGGGTGCGACCGCGCGGGCTTTTCGTGTAGGCGTGGCCCGGCAGATCGACGGCGATCACGCGGAAGTCGCGGGCAAGCCCAGGAACGATCTTGTAGAAGGAATGCAGCGATGCCCCCGCACCGTGGAGCAACAGCAGATCGGGACCCTCGCCCCTGATCTGCACATGCCAGCGATGCGGTGCACAGGGCACGATCCGGCTGAAGGCCCGGCCCGGCCAGTCTTCGGGTGGCAGGCCGGCCGTCATGCCGGGTTGAGCGATGCGTCCACCGCTGCCGACAGGCTCCGCGCGTCGGCGCGCGGCAGGGGCAGATAGGGTACGCCCATCTCGCCCGCCAGACCGTCAAGGCCACGTGTCGGACGCAGCCCGGTATCGATTACCAGCCCCGGCACGCCTTGCGCCCGGATCGCGCGCGCCATCAGCGACGCATCCGCAGCAGCCTGTCCGCGATTGGCCGCGCCGCTCAGATCGACATTGGCACGTCCATCGGTCAGCAGCGCCACCGAAGGCGTCATGCCCTTGCCCTTGGCCAGCCCCGCCAGTTCGAGCGCCGATTTCAATCCCGAGGCCAGCGGGGTTCCCCCACCGCCCGGCAATCCCGCCAAGCGCCGCTTGGTCTGCACCAGTGACCGGGTGGGCGGCAAAAGGATATCGGCCCCAGTGCCCCGGAACGCGACCAGCGCAACATGATCGCGGCGGGAATATGCCTCGCCCAGCAAAAGTTCCACCGCGCCCTTGGCCTCGGCCAGCCGCGCCATGGCGGATGATCCGGACGCATCGACGACGAAAATGATCGCCCGGTCCGAGGTTTCCTGGAACCTGCGCACCCGGATGTCGGACATGCGGATGTGCAGAAGCTTGTCCTTGTTGATCGCCACGGCGCGCCGCATCGGCTGCCACGGCGCGGCTGCGCGCAGCGTGGCGACCAGATCGACCCGCGCATCGCCGCCGATCCGGCCGGGGCGTGAGGGCAATGGCCGTCCGCGATGGTTGCCTTTCTTGGCCGCGCCCGACCCGCTGGCCGAAGCGGAGGGTCGCGCGGCCTTTCCCGCCTGCAGGCGGGCCAGAAGATCGGGCGGCAGCATTGCACGGGCGGCTTCCAGCAGCAGCTCCACCGGCGGCAGGTCGAGCGTTTCGTCCTGCTCCGTCTCCTCCGGCGGCGGCTGATTGTCAGGGTCCGGGGTTTGCGGCTCGGGCGGTGTGTCGTCCTGTGCCTCCTGCTCTGGCGCTTCGGGGATCTGCGTGGCCCGGGGGGCCAGCACCAGCTCGATCGCGGTCAGCAGATCGGATTGCTCGATCTCGGTCTCACCCGACAGGGCTGCCGAGGCGCGCGCAACCGCCAGCGCCTGCATCGGCGCCCGCAAACTGTCGATGCCGAGGCGAAAGGCCACCTGCGCCAGTTCGGCGATGACGGCCTCGGGTACCTCTACATGGGGCAGGCGCGCGCGGGCGTCCCGCAGGGCGTCGCGATCAATCGACAGATCAAGGGCTTCGGACAGGGGAATGTCGGAAAGGTCCAGATGAATGGCGAGCCGATCCACCAGGGATGATGGCAGGCGTTCGTCCGGTTCCGCCCCTTCATCCAGTGCGATCAGCCCGTGGCGCACCGGTCCGTCCAGCGCCGAGGCCAGACGCGCGGCAAAGCCCGCGCTCGCGCGTTCGGCCATCGGCAGGATCATGACCGTGGGGTCGGCCAACAGGCCGCGACTGCGCACAAGGTGACCTTCGGCCAGCGTTGCCGCCAGATCGACACCACCGAACAGCGCATCGTCGGCCAGATTGATGTTGAGACGGGCGGCGCGCTGCCCCGCCAGGGCCAGCTCCAGCCCGGCCATCACCCGGTCGCGGGCCGGTCCGACCCGGGCCCGCAGCCAGATTCCGCCCAAGGCCGCCGGGTCCAGCGCGAACAGCGCGACCGCCAGATTGGCGTTCAGCCAGCGGGCCTCGGCTTGGCTCACGCCAGAACCTCCTCCACCGTGCGGGAGACGCGGGTGGCCGATCCGGCCTCGTCCAGCGGGTCGCGGCGCAATCGGTGGCGCAGGGCCGACGGGGCGACAAGGCGGATATGCTCGCGGCTCACCGATGGCGCGCCGTCAAAGGCGGCAAAGGCCCGCGCGGCACGCAACAGGGTCAGCTCGCCGCGCAACCCGTCCGAGCCAAGCGCCACGCAAAGCTCGGCGCAATCGCGCAGGATTGCGTCGGAGGCATCGACCACAGGCAACGCGGCGCGGGCCGCAAGGATACGGTCACGCAGGGCCAGGTCTTCGCCATGCCAGGCTGCGGTGAAGGCGATGGGGTCGCGGTCGTAGGCATCGCGGCGGCGCACAACCTCGATCCTTGTATCGATGTCTTTCGGGCTGGCCACCTCGACCGACAGGCCGAACCGGTCCAGAAGCTGAGGACGCAGCTCGCCTTCTTCGGGGTTGCCCGAGCCCACCAGGACGAACCGCGCGGCATGGCGGATGGAAAGCCCTTCACGCTCCACGACGTTCTGTCCCGACTGGGCCACGTCAAGCAGCAGATCGACCAGGTGATCCTCCAGAAGGTTGACCTCGTCGATATAGAGATACCCGCGATTGGCCCGCGCCAGCAGGCCCGGTTCGAACGCCTTTTGGCCCTGTGTAAGGGCCTTTTCGATATCCAGTGCGCCCACGACGCGGTCTTCGGTTGCGCCGAGCGGAAGGTCGATCACCGGGGTGGGTTTCTCGACCACCGCCCGGTCCTCGACCTTGGCCCAATCGGGAATGTCAGCCTCGGCTGCCGAGTTCACGGGGCAGCCCGCCACGGCTTCGATCGGCGGCAGCAGCGCGGCCAGCCCGCGCACGGCGGTGGATTTGCCGGTGCCCCGGTCGCCGAATACCAGAACGCCCCCGATGCCGGGGTCGATGGCCGTCAGCACCATGGCACGTTTCATCTCGTCCTGGCCGACGATGGCGGAGAAAGGGAATGCGGTCATTCGGCGGCTACCTTCATCTCTGTCTGGTGGAGCGGCACCTGGGGCGTCTGACCTTCCCAGGTGCCTTCAATGGCATCGACCCGGAACCGGGCGTAAAGCTCTTCTGAGAACAACCGTCCCTCGCGCACGGCACGGATGGCCTCGGCATGGGGTCCATCGGCCCGGGCGAATTGCGCCATGGTGGACGTGTCGGGCCAGATCGAAAAGGTGACCTGCCGGAACAGCGGCGCCTCGCCGATTCCGATCTTGAACAGCACGTTGGGGTCAGCCCCGATGGCCTGCGTGATCGACGGCTCATGCTTCCAGAACCGCAATGCGCGGCCCGGCCGGATACTGGCCCGGGTCATCGCCGCGATCGGGCCATCGGGCGTGGCGGCGGCATCGGAGACAAAGGGCGCGATCCCGCCCCATTGGCCGCGACTGGAACAGGGTGTCAGGAATATCGTCAGCCGTTCTTCGGCGCGCGCGGAGTAGCGGCGGAACACGTCCGCCCCGAAAAATGCGCGGCGCGCGGTGTCATGGTCGGGCCATGTCGCCAGGATCGCGTAGACGGCAGTGTTGGGGATCGGGGTGAACCCCTCGCCCGTGCCCGACCCGCACAGCTTGGCGGTGCCGATTCCCTTCACGCGGGACAATGCCCCCCGCGCAAGCCCCATCTGCGCAAAGGCCCATAGGCGTGCGCTCAGAGGCCCGAAGCGGAACAGGCTCAAGGTTACGGATTGCATGGCCGGTCTCTCCATGTGTCAACTTAGTCTGACATATTGTCCCCCAGATGGAAAGGGAAACCTGCCCCTAATGCCTTGGCAAACCGGCCCTGTATCGCATATTGTCAACTAGACCTTACAGACCGAGGCACAGAATGACCGATTCCAACATGCCCGATGGGGCGCCGTCCCAGGCCATCGTGATCGGCGCGGGCCTCGGCGGCCTCGCCTCCGCCATGCGGCTTGGAGCCAAGGGCTACCGGGTTACCGTGCTCGACAAGCTCGACCGTCCGGGCGGGCGCGGGTCGTCGATTACCCAAAGCGGGCACCGGTTCGACCTCGGACCGACCATCATCACCGTCCCGCAAATCTACGAGGATCTCTGGGCCGCCTGCGGGCGGGATTTCCACGCCGACATCACGCTCAAACCGATGGACCCGTTCTACGAGATCCGGTTCCCCGATGGCGAAACCTTCACCGCGCGCCAATCTACCGAGGCAATGGAGGCCGAGGTTCATCGCCTGTCGCCGCGCGATGTCAAAGGCTATCGCCGCTTCATGAAGGATGCCGAACGCCGCTATGTCGTGGGGTTCGAGGGCATGCTCCTGAAACCCATGCACCGGATATGGGAAACGCTGAAGGTCCTGCCCGAGTTTGCCCTGCTGCGCGCCGACCGGTCGATCCTCGGCCTCGCCAAGGCCCGCGTGCGCGACCCGCGCCTGCGCATGGCTCTGTCCTTCCACCCGCTCTTCATCGGTGGCGACCCGATGCATGTGACATCGATGTATGCGCTGGTCGGTTACCTCGAGAAACAATTTGGCGTCCACTACGCGATGGGCGGGGTGCAGGCCATCGCCGATGCGATGACCCGCGTGATCGAGGCGCAGGGCGGACAGATGCGTCTGGGCGAAACCGTGGATGAAATCCTGATCGACAAGGGCGCCGCCCGGGGTGTGCGGACGACGAAGGGCGAAACGCTGCATGCCCCGCTTGTCGTCAGCAATGCCGATGCGGGCCACACCTATGCCAAGCTCCTGCAGAAGCAGCGGCGACGTCGCTGGACCGACGCGAAACTGAAAAGCCGGAAATGGTCGATGGGACTTTTCGTCTGGTATTTCGGCACCCGGGGCACGCGCGGCCAGTGGGCCGATGTGGGCCATCATACCATTGTCAGTGGCCCCCGCTACGAAGGCCTGCTGAAGGACATCTTCATCAAGGGCCATCTGGCCGAGGACATGAGCCTTTACGTCCATCGCCCGTCTCTAACCGATCCGAGCTGCGCGCCTGAGGGCGACGATACCTTCTATGCGCTGTCACCGGTGCCGCATCTGGGCCATGACACACCGGTCAACTGGGCGACGGAAGGTGAGGTTTATCGCAGGAAGGTCGCGAAGGTCCTCGAAGGACTGATCCCCGGTTTCGAGGACAAGATCACCGCGTCGCGCTTCTTCACCCCCGAAACCTTCCGTGACCGGTACCTGTCGCCCAACGGGTCGGGCTTTTCCATCGAGCCGCGCATTCTGCAAAGTGCCTGGTTCCGCCCCCACAATGTCAGCGAAGAGGCAAGCGGCCTGTTCCTTGTGGGTGCAGGCACCCACCCGGGCGCGGGTGTGCCGGGCGTGATCGCCTCGGCCGAGGTGATGGCGGGCATGGTGCCCGCCGCGCCGCATCCCATCGACCTGACGACACCGAAACTGGCCGCCGAATGATGGACGCCGCCGATCTCGCCCATTGCCGCGCGGCGATCCAGGAAGGATCTTATTCCTTCCATGCCGCCTCGCGGCTGCTGCCGGGAGAGGTGCGTGATGCGGCACTCGCGCTCTATGCCTTCTGCCGGATAGCCGATGACGAGGTCGATAACGGCATCCACAAACCCGCCGCCGTGCTGCGACTGCGCGAACGGCTGGACCTGGCCTATGCCGGAACCCCCATCGATGCTCCGGCCGACCGCGCCTTTGCCGCGATCGTGGCGGAGTATGACATGCCGCGCGCGCTGCCCGAGGCGTTGCTCGAGGGGCTGGCCTGGGACGGGATGGGTCGCCGCTATGCGTCGCTTGGCGATCTGCGCGCCTATTCCGCGCGCGTCGCCTCGGCGGTCGGGGCGATGATGTGCGTGCTGATGCGCATCCGTGACCGGCACGCGCTCGCCCGGGCCTGCGATCTGGGCGTGGCGATGCAGCTGACCAATATCGCCCGCGATGTCGGTGAGGACGCCCGCGCCGGGCGGCTCTACCTGCCGACTGACTGGTTCGCCGACCAGCGCCGCGACGCTGAGGCGTTTCTGGCCGATCCGCGCCCCGACCCGGGCATTCGCCGCATGGTCAAGCGCCTGCTTTTCGAGGCCGACCGGCTGTACTGGCGGTCCGAACCCGGCATCGGGCGCCTTCCCGTGTCGGTCCGGCCGGGGATATTCGCAGCGCGCTATTGCTACGCGGCGATCGGGTCCAGGCTCAGGCGGCAGGATTTCGACAGCGTGACGACCCGCGCTTTCACCACGCGGCCGCACAAGATCGCGCTGCTGGGTCTGTCGGTCGCCCGCGCCGCGACGCAAACGATCCTGCCTGAAAGCCCGGTGATCTATGCACCGGCCTTGCCGGAAACGCAGTTTCTGGTCGACGCCGCTGCCGCGCCCGACACCGCGCGGGCAGAGTGGAGCGATCGTGTTCTGGGCGTTCTGGGCCAGCTGGAGGCGCAGGACCGGATGCAGCGGGGGCTGGACCACGCCGTCTGATGGGTTAGATGCGTCCCATGGACTGGTTGCTGTTTCCCATTTTCCTCGCCGCCTGCGGCGCTGCCGCGACAACCGGGTCCATGTTCATGCCCGGACAGTGGTATCGCGACCTGAACAAACCCCCCTGGACTCCGCCCGACTGGATGTTCCCGGTGGTCTGGACGTTGCTATATCTTTCCGCCGCTTATGCCGCCACGCGCGTGGCCCCGTTGGAGGGCAGCCAGTACGGCATGGCCTTCTGGGCCATGCAGATCGCGTTCAACACGCTGTGGACCCCGATCTTTTTCGGGCTGAAACGGATCAAGGCGGCGCTCGTCGTCATGGTCGGGCTCTGGACCGGGGTGGCCGGCACCACCATCGCCTTTTTCCAGCTTGACTGGATCGCGGGCGCGCTGTTCGTTCCGTATCTGATCTGGGTGACTGTGGCCGGGGCGCTCAACGCAAGTGTCTGGATGCGGAACCCGGGGGTGGTGGCGCAACCTGCCGAGTAGGGCGCGCCGAGGAGCGCCAATACCCCCTTGCGACGGGGTAGGTCGTGCCAAGCACTACGCTTCGGAAAAGCAAAAGGGGCACCAAACGGCGCCCCTTTCACATCAGACTAAATGAGTGCCGTCAGGCCAGCGTCCGCTCGACCTCTTCCCGTTCGAAGATCTCGATGACGTCGCCCGGGCGGATGTCCTCGTAATTCTCGAAGGCCATCCCGCATTCCTGGCCCGACTGGACCTCTTTCACTTCGTCCTTGAAGCGTTTGAGTGTCTTCAGCGTGCCTTCATGGATCACCACGTCGTCGCGCAGCAGGCGGACCCCGGCAGAGCGACGGGCGATGCCCTCGGTCACCAGACAGCCGGCGACATTGCCGACGCCCGAGACCTTGAAGACCTCCTTGATCTCGGCATAGCCGATGAAGTTCTCGCGGATTTCGGCGCCAAGCAGGCCCGACGCCGCCGCCTTCACATCATCGACAAGGTCGTAGATCACCGAGTAATAGCGGATCTCCACGCCTTTCTGGTTGGCAGCATTGCGCGCAGGCGCGTTGGCGCGGACGTTGAACCCGATGACCGGCGTGCCCGAGGCTTCGGCCAGACCGATATCGGATTCCGTGATCGCGCCCACCCCGTAATGAATGACGCGCACGCGCACCTCGTCATTGCCGAGCTTTTCCAGCGCTTGCACGATGGCCTCGGCCGAACCCTGAACATCGGCCTTCACCACGATCGGCAGCTCGGCCACGTTTTCATCCGCCTTGGCCTTGGCCAGAAGCTGATCCAGCGTGGTCGCAGCCCCTGCGGCGGCGCGTTTGTCCTTGGCGGCCTGCGCACGGTATTCGGCGATCTCACGGGCCTGCGCCTCGGTTTCGACCACGTTCAGCACATCGCCCGCCTCGGGCGTGCCGTTCAGGCCCAGCACCTCCACCGGCACCGACGGCCCGGCTTCCTTCACCCGCTCGCCCTTGTCGTTGACCAGCGCGCGGACCTTGCCCCATTGTTCGCCCACGACGAAGATATCGCCCTGACGCAGCGTACCGTTCTGCACCAGAACGGTGGCCACCGGGCCACGCCCCACGTCGAGCTGCGCCTCGATCACGGCACCGGAGGCGGCGCGTTTCGGGTTGGCCTTAAGTTCCAGAACCTCGGCCTGCAGGGAGATGGCCTCCAGCAGGTCGGGCAAACCCTGCCCGGTCTGCGCCGACACCTCGACATCCTGCACATCGCCCGACAACGCCTCGACGATCACCTCGTGCTGAAGCAGGTCGGTCCGTACTTTCTGCGGATCGGCATCGGGTTTGTCGATCTTGTTGATCGCCACGATCATCGGAACTTCGGCGGCCTTGGCATGGGCGATGGCCTCGACCGTCTGCGGCATGACCGCGTCATCGGCGGCCACGACCAGAACTACGACATCGGTGACCTGCGCGCCCCGCGCCCTCATCGAGGTAAAGGCCGCGTGGCCGGGCGTGTCGAGGAAGGACAGAACCGCACCACTGTCGGTCGTCACCTGATAGGCGCCGATATGCTGCGTGATCCCCCCGGCCTCGCCCGACACCACATTGGCCTGCCGGATCTTGTCGAGGAGCGAGGTCTTGCCGTGGTCGACATGGCCCATGATCGTGATGACAGGCGGACGCGGCTGAAGGTCTTCGGGCTTGTCCTGCACGGTGTCGATCACGTCTTCGACGTCGGCGTCGGACACGCGCTGTACCTTGTGGCCAAACTCCTCGACGATCAGTTCGGCGGTGTCGGCATCGATGGGCTGGTTCTGCGTAACCATCATGCCGTTGTTCATCAGCGCCTTGACGACGTCGGCGACCCGTTCGGCCATCCGGTTGGCCAGTTCGGAAACGACGATGGTTTCGGGTACCTGAACCTCGCGAACGATCTTCTCGCGATCCTGGCTGCCGCCCATCGCCTTCTGGCGCGCACGTTCCTGTTTCCGCTTCATCGCGGCAAGGCTGCGCTGCCGCCCGCCTTCGCCACCCGTCAGTGCCTGGTTGACGGTCAGTTTGCCGGACCGGCGCCCACCATCACGGTCGCCCTTGCTGCGGTTCGACCGGTCATCGCGTTCGGGTTCGCGCCGTGCGGGCGTGGCACGACCACCGCCGCCCCGGTTTGCCGGTGCCCCCCGGTCCGGGGCGGGCGCTGCAGCCTCTGCCGGGCTCGGCGCGCGTTTTTCCTCTTCCTTGGCGCGGCGGCGCGCCTCTTCTTCCTCGGCGCGGGCTTTCAGAGCTTCTTCGCGCTCTTTCTCCTCGCGCTCGCGCTGTTCGGCTTCGGCGCGGCGGCGGGCACGGTCTTCTTCGCGCTCCTTCTCCTCGCGCTCGCGCTGTTCGGCATCTTCAGCCTCGCGCGCCTTGGCGGCCCGAAGTGCCTTCAGGCGACGCTCGAGCTCGGCATCGGGGACCGATTTCTCGCGCTTGCCGCCCTCGGCATTCTGCGCTGCGGCGCTTTGCGCACCGGGCTTGGGCACGGAGACCCGTTTACGTTTGGTTTCCACCACCACGCTCTTCGTCCGGCCGCGTGAAAAGCTTTGGTTCACACGTCCGCTACGGGCGCCGCCCGACAAGCCCAGGGGTTTCTTTCCGTCTTGGTCGCTCATGCGTTTCGATCGTCTTTCCCGGCGGTCCCTCCGCCGTCTGCCTTGCGCAGGCCCTGCAGTTTCGCGGCTCCCTCTACAACACGGGGGGCCAGACCACCAGCGGCAAGCGCGCAATGTATCACACTTTGACGTCCGAATGCCAAACCCAATTCCCGGGCGGTCAGGACGTTGAAATACCGGGCGCCCTCGGGCGTCCAGAGCTTGGATTTCCCCCGCTCCGACCCGTCACTGGCCTGAAGCAGAACGCCGATTTTCCTGGTGGCGAGCCAGTCCTTCACCTTCTCGAACCCGGCCACGGCCTCACCGGCCTTGCGCGCCAGCGCGACCAGATCGGTCAGGCGTTTCGCCAGCCCCGCTTCTACCCGGTCGGCAAGGCCATCGGGCACCGTCACCTGCGCCTTCGCGGCGCGGGCGAAAAGGTTCTTGCGCGCTGCAAGATCGAGCGCCTCGCGGTCGGCGGCCACCCAGATGCCCCGCCCCGGCAGTTTTTCCGCAAGGTCCGGGGCGATCTGGCCATCGGGGGCCACCACGAAGCGGATCAGCCCCTGCTTGGGCTGCACCTCACCGGTGGCGATGCATTTGCGCTCGGGCCCGTCCTCACGGGTTTTTGCCTGTCCGCCCCGGCTCATGATCTGCGGGCCTTCCGGCAGGGCCTAGGCCTCTGCCGCCTCCGCTTCGGCGGCTGCGGCTTCCGCCTCGGCTGCGGCCTGGGCTTCCAGTTCCTCGATGGTGACCCAGCCCAGTTTCAGGCGCGCGGTCATCACCATGTTCTGGGCTTCTTCAAGGCTGACATCGAAGGGTTCCAGCACCCCGTCATCCTTGTGGCGTTCGCCATCCACCGTGGTCCATCCGCCCGCCAGCTCCCAGTCGGCGCAGGTGGCGAAGTCTTCCAGCGTCTTCACGCCGTCCTCAGCCAGCGCCACCAGCATCTGGGGGGTCAGCCCGTCGAATTCAACAAGGCTGTCCTCGACGCCCATTTCCCTGGCCTTTTCGAGGGCCTTCTTGTTCTGTTCCTCAAGGTAATCGCGCGCGCGGGCCTGAAGTTCCTCGGCGGTGCTTTCATCGACACCGTCGATGACCAGAAGCTCATCCTGTTCGACATAGGCCACCTCTTCGAGCGAGGTGAAGCCTTCGGCGACCAGGAGTTGCGCGAAGAATTCGTCAAGGTCGAGCGTATCCATGAACAGACGCGTGCGTTCCTCGAACTCGGCCTGGCGGCGCTTGGATTCCTCTTCCTCGGTCAGGATGTCGATATCGAGCCCGGTCAGCTGGCTGGCCAGCCGCACGTTCTGACCGCGGCGGCCGATGGCCAGAGACAATTGTTCGTCCGGCACGACCACCTCGATGCGCTCGGCGTCCTCGTCGAGAACAACCTTCGACACCTCGGCGGGCTGAAGCGCGTTCACCAGGAAGGTCGGCGCATCCTCGTTCCACGGGATGATGTCGATCTTTTCACCCTGAAGCTCGTTGACCACGGCCTGCACACGGCTGCCGCGCATACCGACACAGACGCCCACCGGATCGATGGAGTTGTCGTAGGAAATGACGGCGATCTTGGCGCGGCTGCCCGGGTCGCGGGCGACGGCCTTGATCTCGATGATGCCGTCATAGATTTCCGGCACCTCCATCTTGAACAGCTCGGCCATGAATTCGGGCGCGGTGCGGCTAAGGATGATCTGGTGGCCGCGCAGCTCCTGCCGCACGTCCTTGATGTAGCAGCGGATGCGGTCGCCGTTCCGATAGGCCTCGCGACCGATCTTTTCGTTGCGGCGCAGCACGGCCTCGCCCCGGCCGACATCGACGATGATGTTGCCGTATTCCTCGCGCTTGACGACACCGTTGATGATCGTTCCGACGCGGTCCTTGAATTCTTCGTACTGGCGCTCGCGCTCGGCCTCGCGCACCTTCTGCAGGATCACCTGCTTTGCCGATTGCGCCGCGATTCGGCCCATGTCGACGGGCGGCACCGCCTCGTAGAAGGCGTCCCCGATCTGCGGTTCGGTTTCGGTGGGGTCGATCCGCTGCCCGTCCCGCAGCCAGTATTCGTCACGTCCCTCGGCGGGCGCGCAGAAATAGGGTTTGGCGGTCTCGGTGGTGAACTCGGCCTTCTCGTTCTCAAGCTCTTCCTCGTCCACGATCGTGCGGACGCGCGTAAAGCTGGCCTTGCCGGTTTTGCGGTCGATCGAGACATGAATGTCGAGCTCGGCCCCGTAGCGCGACTTGGCTGCACGGGCGAGCGATTCCTCCATCGCCTCGACCACCAGACCGGGGTCGATCATCTTTTCGCGGGCCACCGCCTCGGCGGTCTGCAGAAGTTCAAGCTGGTTGGCTGATGTGATGGCCATGGGTGTTATCCTTTTACGAATTCGTCCAGCACGCCTTTGAAAGCGTGGACCGCTTTGCCAAGCGTCTGCGTTTCGCCCGCCTCTCGGGCCTTCACGATGGTTCGCAGGTTGCGAAACAGCCGCGCGCTGTCCGACGATATCGGATCGCCAGCGCGCCAGCCGCGCGATCCCGCCAAATCGAATGGCGGGTTCTCGGGGTCATGATGCAATGGTTTTTTCATATGCTCTGCGCTCCCTAGGCGCTGCTGGCCTTAACGAGATGAGGCGACATTTGTCGCCTCGAAGGGTGTAGACGACGACCGCGACGGTATCGAAAAGATAGCCAATCGCTTGGCCGCGCTGTTCTCCGCGGAAATCGTCCTCGGCAAAGCGCGCAAGTTCCCAATCGAACCCCAGTTCCACATCGGCGAAATCGAGCCTGTGTTTGGCCAGATTGCTGCGGCGTTTGTCCTCATCCCATTCATACCTCATCCGCTCCACCAGCGTCTTCGGTTTCGATCTCGTCGAATTGGGTCTCGTCGATGACGCCCGCGGCCTTGCGCTGGCGCAGCATCTCCTTGATCAGGTCGTCGGTCAGGACGAGCTTGGCGTCGCTCAGCCAGTCGAAGTTCAGGCCGATCGTGCCTTCCTCGACATTGAGCAGAACCTCGTCCCCCTCGACCCCGGCCAGCACGCCGCGGAAACGGCGGCGCCCGTCGATCGTGTCGGTCGTTTCGATCTTGGCCTCGTAGCCTTCGAAACTCGCGAAATCCTTAAGGCGTGTCAGGGGTCGGTCGATGCCGGGGCTTGAGACTTCCAGCGTATAGGCGTCCTCCAGCGGGTCCTCCACATCCAGCACGGCGCTGACCTGCGTGGAAATCCGCGCGCATTCATCCACCTCGATCCCGCCATCAGGCCGTTCGGCCATGATCTGCAGGGTCTTGGTCTTGCCGCCCATCAGGCGGATGCGCACCAGTTCGAACCCCATGTGTTCGATCACGGGGGTCAGGATTTCGGCCATGCGCCGGTCGATGGCGGTTTTGGCGATAAGGTCCGACATGGTGTCTGAACGAGGTCCTGAAACAAAAAAACGGGCCAGGCGGCCCGTTGCTTTTCCGGTGGAGCCTGAGGGTCTCAAGCGCCGCTGTTGAGCCGCATATAGGGGGAATCGGATGGGGGCGCAAGACGGCACGCTTGTGTTGCAACGCGGGCCGGATTGGCCCACGCTTCCCTCAAAACAAATCTAGGGAGGGACGACCATGCGCACGCGTGCAGCCGTGGCATTGGAGGCGGGAAAACCGCTGGAGGTGATGGAGGTCAATCTCGACGGACCGAAGGCAGGCGAGGTTCTGGTCGAGATCAAGGCCACCGGCATCTGCCACACCGACGAATTCACCCGGTCGGGCGCCGACCCCGAGGGGCTTTTCCCGGCCATCCTGGGCCATGAAGGAGCGGGCGTCGTGCTGGAGGTGGGGCCCGGTGTCACCAGCCTTCAGCCCGGTGATCATGTCATCCCGCTCTACACCGCCGAATGCCGGGAATGCGAATACTGCCTGCATCCCAAGACCAACCTTTGCCAGAAGGTGCGTGCGACGCAGGGGCAGGGCCTGATGCCCGACGGAACCAGCCGGTTCTCGATGCTCGATGGCACGCCGATCCTGCATTACATGGGCTGCTCAACCTTTTCGAACCACACGGTCCTGCCCGAGATCAGCCTTGCAAAAATCCGCAAGGACGCGCCCTTCGACAAGGTTTGCTATATCGGGTGCGGTGTCACCACCGGTATCGGCGCAGTCATATACACCGCCAAGGTCGAGATCGGATCGCGCGCCGTCGTTTTCGGGTTGGGGGGTATCGGGCTGAACGTCATTCAGGGCCTGCGGCTGGCCGGGGCGGATCAGATCGTCGGTGTCGACATCAACCCCGACAAGGTGGCCACGGCGACGCGGTTCGGCATGACCGATTTTGTCAATCCCACCGAGGTCGAGGGCGATCTTGTTCCCCATCTGGTCGATCTGACAGGGGGAGGGGCGGATTACACCTTCGACGCCACCGGCAACGTGCAGGTGATGCGCGCCGCCCTGGAATGCGCCCATAAGGGGTGGGGCGAGTCGATCATCATTGGCGTGGCCCCCGCCGGTGCGGAAATATCGACCCGGCCCTTCCAGCTGGTCACCGGCCGATCCTGGCGCGGCACGGCCTTCGGGGGGGCGCGAGGGCGCACGGATGTGCCCAAGATCGTCGATTGGTACATGGACGGCAAGATCGAGATCGACCCGATGATCACCCACACGCTCAGCCTCGATGACATCAATGATGGCTTCGACCTGATGCATGAGGGCAAATCGATCCGGTCCGTCGTGGTGTATTGACCGATGGATTGCGGCGCGGCGGCCATGCCTGTCCCTGCGGCCCTGTTCGTGATCGGGGTTCTGGTCACCACCGTGGTCGTGGCACGGCGCGAAAGGCTTGGCATCAAGGACACGCTTCTGGTGATGATCGGGCTGCGCCGTTTCGGCCAGTCCCGCCTTGTCACGTCGCTGTTGCTGATCACCCTTTTGCTGCCTGTAGGGTTATGGGTGGCACTGAACGAAGCCTGCAAGGCAGGGCTTGCGGCCTGACCCGGCCCGACGCAGAACGAAAGGACCCTTCCATGAGCAAACGCATTTTCACCGCCGGGCTGCTGACCTGCGCGCTCGCGCTTCCGGCCTCGGCCGAAGGCTGGAGCGTGATCGATTTCACGTCGATGCCCGATATCGCGACCTGTGTCAGCCATGCCGAGGCCGCGATCGGCGTCTACAGCCAGACCTACCCGGCACCGGTCGACGTGGTGGTCGCGCAAAGCACCATCGGGGCATACGGCCTGCGCGGCAACGTGGTGGACGGATTGTTCGTCTGCACCGAGATTGCGGGTCTCGTGGCGCCTATGCTGGTGGTCCACAACTCCGACGATGATACCGACGCTCGTATCCTGATCGCCGACCGTCTGGCCGAAGCCTGGGATGCGGTGGCAGCAGGGGCCTCGCCCGGTGCCCCGAAGGAGTGATGCCTGACATCCGCCCAGCCGGGCCTGGGGATCGCGACGCCATTGCCGATATCCTGCTGCCCGTCTTCGGGGCGGGTGAAACCTATGCCGTCGATCCCGGCCTCGATGCCGCTGGCGCGCTCGACTACTGGTTCGGCGGCGGTCGCCGCGTGTTCGTGGCTGAACGCAGCGGCACCATCCTCGGCACCTATTACATTCGCCCGAACCAGCCCGGCGGCGGGGCCCATGTGTGCAATTGCGGCTATGTGACGGCGGCCCGGGCCACGGGCCGGGGCGTCGCACGCGCAATGCTGGACCATTCCATCGCCCGGGCCCGCACCGAAGGATACCGCGCGATGCAGTTCAATTTCGTGATTGCCAGCAACCTGCGCGCCATCGAGACATGGCAGCGCAACGGGTTCGACATCGTCGGGCGCCTGCCGGGGGCCTACCGCCACCCAAGCCTCGGCTATGTCGATGCGCTGGTGATGTTTCGCGATCTGACGGAGGCGTAAGGGATGCGCAGCGGGTTTTCATGCATCGTGTTCGCCACGGCTCTTCTTGCGGCGGACGCCCTTGCCGATCAGGCACCGATGCTGCAACCGGAGCCGTTCCTGCTGCTGCGCTCCGGCCCTGAGGTCGTGGCCGCTGGGCCCCGGGAAATCACCGATATCGAAATCTCGGAAAGCGGCGGGCGTACGGATCTGTTCATCCGCCTCGGGGCCCCGGCAGCAGCTGCGCTGGGCCGTGCCACATCGGGGCCCGCGGCCGAACCCCTCGGCGCGACGATCTGCGGCCGCCCGGTCGACGTCGTCGAGCTGCCCTTGCCGGTCATCAGCGGCACGGTTTACATCGCCGACCGCACGGCGCAGGAGGGGGAGGCGATGCGCGCGCTGTGGTCGGGTCGAACCCGTTGCGCCGCCCTCAGCCCGGAGGTCTTTTCCAATGCCCAGTGACACGCCGCTGCTCGCCGTCCTGATCGATGCTGACAACACGTCCCACAAACACGCCAAGGCGATCTTCGACGAGATCGCGGGGTTCGGCGAGGCCAGCGTGCGCCGCATCTACGGCGATTTCTCGTCCAGCCACATGAAGGGCTGGTCGAACGTGCAGGCTGAATTCGGGATCGTGCCGCATCATCAGCCCGCGAACACCGTGGGCAAGAACGCCAGCGATATCGCTCTGGTGATCGACGCGATGGACCTCATGCATTCCAACCGGTTCGACGGGTTCGTGCTGGTTTCTTCGGACAGTGATTTCACCCGGCTGGCCAGCCGCATCCGCGAACAGGGGCTGGAGGTCTACGGGATCGGCCAGCAGAAAACGCCCGAACCCTTCCGAAAGGCCTGCAAGCGTTTCATCTTCATCGAAAACATCCTGCCGCAGGCCGATGATTCCAAGACCGCCGCGGACCGCAAGCCTGACACCAAGGCCCTGACCGACGCGCGCGACCTCATCTTCCGCGCGATGGAGGCGATCGATCAGGATGATGACTGGTATTCGCTGGGCCAGATCGGCCAGTACATCACGGCCGCGAACCCCGATTTCGACACCCGCACCTATGGAAAACGCAAGCTCAGCGACCTGATCGAAAGC
Organism: Paracoccaceae bacterium; assembly: GCA_024742455.1. Lineage (GTDB taxonomy): Bacteria > Pseudomonadota > Alphaproteobacteria > Rhodobacterales > Rhodobacteraceae > JANSYL01. Next base: position 364,118 of record JANSYL010000002.1, read on the forward strand.
ATCAAGGCGCTGGAGGTGCGCCGCGATCAGGGTCGCCAGATTCAGGTGCGGCGGCTGGACTGAAACCCGTCAGGTGCGCGCATAACGTGCCATGAAGGTGCGCACCGCCTCCTCGGCGACGCGGTCGATATCGGCGTCGCGCGGGGCGGTCTGGATGCCAAACATGATCTTCAACATCAGGTCGGTCCGGCAAAGCTGGCACAACTGATCGGCAGCCAGCGCGATATCGTCGATCTCGAACACCGCCTGCGCCGCCGGTGACCGCAGGTAATCGCCGATCTTGCGGGTCCAGCGTTTCGGCCCGCTTTCGTAAAACGCCTGCCCCAGTTCCGGAAACCGCTGCGATTCCGCCACGCAGACGCGGAACATGTCCTGCCCGAAGGGCGACAGCATGAATTCGACCAGGGTCTTGCAGATGAATTGCAGGGTTTGCGGCACGTCCATCGTGCCCCCCTCGATCATCAGTTCGACCTCGGACTGGTGCGCGCAATCGGCGGTCAGCACCGCGAGAAACAGGTGCTGCTTGTCGGGAAAGTAACTGTAAAGCGTGGCCTTCGACACGCCGGCATCCCGCGCGATGGTGTCGACGCTGGCGCCCTCATAGCCTTCACGCATGAAGACATCGCGCGCCCCGGCGATGACCTGGTCGTATTTCCGACCCTTCTTGATCTGAGCTTCCATCGTCATGTGGAGACGTCCCCTTCTCCTGCTGCGATCTTAGACTGATCCGTTCAGTTTGGGCAAGTTGCGGGCAAAACAAGTGGCCGGCCCCGCTGGTGCCATCCTCCATCTGGACGCCGCCCCGCAGGTTCGCTAGCGCAGGGTCATGGTCGAGATATTCCTGAAAACGCTGCCCTTCTTCGCGCTGATCGCGCTCGGCTATCAGGCCTGCCGCACCGGATTCTTCACCGCGGAAGCCGCGGCCTACCTGACCAAGTTCGTGTTCTACTTCGCGCTTTCGGCCATGTTGTTCCGGTTTTCGGCCAATCTTTCGGTGGCCGAGGTGTTCGATTGGTGGTTCGTCGCCGCCTATCTCTGGGGCTGTTTCGTCGTTTACCTGATCGCCACCGCGGTGGCCCTGATCCGCAGGATCGGCATCGAACAGGCCGCAGTCGAGGCGCAATGTGCCGTCATCGGCAATACCGGGTTTCTGGGCGTGCCGATGCTGGTGGTGCTGATGGGGCCGGATGCGGCGGGGCCGGTCCTGATGGTGCTGGCGCTCGATCTGATCGTGTTCTCCAGCCTGATCGTGATCCTGATCACCGGCAGCCGGGACGGACGCATGTCGCTTGGCGTGCTGAAGACCGTGGGCCTCGGTCTGGTGAAAAACCCGATGATCGTGTCAATCACCCTCGGGCTTGCATGGTCGGGCACCGGATGGGCGGTGCCGGGCCCGGTGAATGAATTCCTGGCCATCCTGGGCGCCGCCGCCACCCCTGGCGCGTTGTTCGCCATCGGCGCGTCGCTGGCGGGCAAGTCCGCCGAACGCGTATCGGTCGCGGGCTGGCTGACCTTCTGCAAGCTGGTGCTGCACCCGGCGGCGGTGGCCTTCGCCGCGCTTCTTTTGTTCCCGGTGCCGATCTTCGATGCCGCCGTCATGATTGCGGCAGCGTCCCTGCCGGTGGCGGGCAATGTCTATATTCTTGCGCAGCATTACGGGGTCGCGCCGCAGCGGGTCTCGGCCTCGATCCTGATCTCGACCGCGCTCAGCATCGTGACCGTTTCGCTGATCATCGCCTGGGTCTCCGGCCTTGCCGGTATCGTCCCGGGTGGCTGACCGCTTGCCTGTCGCCCCGCGCCCGGGCTAGGCCAAGGCAGGCCGCATGAGGTCAGGCATTGGGGGGCAGCATGGACACGATTTCAGAGAACCGGTGTTTCGGTGGCACCCAGGGCGTTTATACGCACCGCTCCGCCGCCACCGATTGCACCATGACCTTCGGCCTGTTCCTGCCCGAAGAGGCGGCGGACGGCCCGGTGCCCGTCCTGTGGTATCTTTCGGGTCTGACCTGCACCCATGAAAACGCGATGGTGAAGGCGGGCGCACAGCAATGGGCAGCGGAACAGGGCATTGCGCTGGTCTTTCCCGACACCTCGCCGCGCGGCGCGGGCGTGTCCGACGATGATGCCTATGATCTGGGGCAGGGGGCCGGGTTCTACGTCGATGCCACGCAGGACCCCTGGGCCGAGCACTACCAGATGTGGACCTACATCACCGAGGATCTGCCCCGCGCCCTTTTCGACCGGTTCGCCCTGGACGAGGCGCGGCAGGCGATCACCGGCCACTCGATGGGCGGACATGGCGCGCTGACCATCGCAATGACCCATCCCACCCGCTTTGCCAGCGTTTCGGCCTTCGCGCCGATCTGCAACCCGACCGGCGGCGACTGGGGCCGCAAGCAGTTCACCGCCTATCTGGGCGAAAACACCGCCCTGTGGGAGGCGCACGACGCCACCCTTCTGATGCAGGACCGTGGCTTTCCCGGCCCCATCCTGATCGACACCGGCACCTCCGACCAGTTCGGCGATCACCTGGGCACCGATGCCTTCGCAGCCGCCGTCGCCGCGCGCCGGCAACCGGCCACCATCCGCCTGCAGCCGGGCTACGACCACAGCTATTTCTTCGTCTCGACCTTCATGGAGGATCACCTGACCTTCCATGCCGAGGCGCTTTACGGGGTACGCACATGACCATTCAGGCGGTGATCTTCGACATCGGCAATGTCCTGATCGAATGGCAACCGGAACGCTATTATGACCGCGTGATGGGCGAAGACCGCCGCCGCGCCATGTTCGCCGAGGTCGATCTGCACGGTATGAACGACAGGGTCGATCTGGGCGAAGGGTTCCGCGATTTCATCTACGAGGTGGCCGACCAACACCCCGACTGGCGCGATGAAATCCGCCAGTGGCATGACAACTGGATCGAGCTGGCGCAGCCGGTGATCCCCCATTCCCTGAACCTGATGAAACGGCTTCAGGCCAAGGGCGTGCCGGTCTTCGCGCTGACCAATTTCGGGATCGAAAGCTTCGCCTATGCACAGACCCAGTACGCGTTCCTGTCAGACTTCGATCATGCCTATGTTTCGGGTCATATGCGGGTCGCCAAACCCGATCCCGAAATCTACCGCATGGTCGAAGATCATTCCGGGATCGCCCCCGGGGCGTTGCTGTTCACCGATGACCGGGCCGATAATATCGCCGCGGCCAAGGCGCGCGGGTGGAACGCGCATCTGTTCCAGGGGCCTGAGGGCTGGGCCGACTGCCTCGTCCGACACGGCGTTCTGACGGCTGAGGAGGCAGCGGCATGAGCGTGGTAATGATCGGGCCCGAGGCCGAGGCCCAGCTCGACTGGCTGGCGCTGACCGATGCGCTGGCTGCGGGCCATGCGTTGCCCAGGGCCGAGATCGGCGACACCTTTCTTTACCGAGGGTCCGACACCCTGCTCAGCCGCGCGGCCTGGATCGACGGGTTGGGACAGCTGGTGAAAACCGCCACGATCTTTCCCGGCAATCCCGACACCGGCCTGCCTGTCGTCAACGGTGCGGCTAGCCTGTTTTCCGACACCGATGGCACCTTGGCCGCGATGGTCGATTTTCACCTGCTGACGAAATGGAAAACCGCCGGTGACAGCCTTCTGGCTGCCCGCCGTCTTGCCCGTCCCGACAGCCGGACGGTGCTGATCGTGGGAGCGGGCACCGTTGGCCGGTCCCTGCGCGAGGCCTATGGCGCCGCCTTTCCCGGGGCACGGTTCATGGTCTGGAACCGCTCCGCTGGCCGGGCCGAGGCGCTGGCCGCGGGCTACCCCGATACCCGCGCGGTCACCGACCTGCCCGTCGCCGTGGCCGAGGCCGATATCGTGACCTGCGCCACCATGTCCACCGATCCGGTGATCGACGGGGCCTGGCTGCGCCCCGGGCAGCATCTCGACCTGATCGGCGCCTACAGACCCGACATGCGTGAGGCCAATGATACGGCGCTGACGCGTGCCACCATCTTCGTCGACAGCCGGGACACCACGCTCGACCATATCGGCGAGCTGAAAATCCCGTTGTCCAAGGGCGTGATCGGGCGCGACGCGGTGCGCGCCGATTACTACGACCTGCCCGGTGGCGCGTTCACCCGCGACAGCCCTGACCAGATCACGCTGTTCAAGAATGGCGGCGGCGCGCATCTCGACCTGATCTGCGCCCGCTACATCCTGGATGCCGTGGGGGGTTAGGCTGCCGCCGGTTGCGTGGCCAAGGGCTGTTCCCTTACCGGCAGATGTACGATGGCCGAGAAGGCACCGACGCCCACGCCGATCCACCACACGGCGTCATAGCTGCCGTAAAGGTCATACATCCACCCGCCCAGCCAGACACCCAGGAAGCTGCCCAACTGGTGGCTGAAGAAAACAATGCCATAGAGCGTTCCCATGTAGCGCAGCCCGTAGATATAGCCGACCAGCCCCGCCGTGACCGGCACGGTCGCCAGCCAGGTCGACCCCATGACGATGGAGAAGACGATCACGGTCAGCGGCGTCATCGGCAGCAGGATGAAGATCGCCGCGATCAGAGTTCGGATCGAATAAAGCGCCACAAGGATGTATTTCTTCGGCACCCGCGCCCCCAGCCACCCGGCATAGATCGTGCCCGCGATATTGGCGACCCCGATCAGCGCCATCGCCCAGGCGCCCAGCGCAGAGGTCGTGGTGATCCCGATATCATGCAGGATCGTGCCCGGTGAAATCGGGCCGCAGACCTCGGTCACGAAGGCCGGGAAATGCGCGGTGATGAAGCCCAGCTGGTAGCCGCAGGAAAAGAACCCCACGAAGATCAGCGTGAAAGACGGATCGCGCAGCGCCTTGCCGATGATCTCGGACAGCGATTCCTCAAGGTCGGCCTTCGTGGCCCGCGCGGGTGCCCGCAGCAGCGGCAGGAACAAGAGCGCTGCAAGGATCACACCCGCCATGATCAGGAACACCGACTGCCAGGACATCACCGCCAGAAGCGCCGCAACCGCCGGCGGGCCCACGATCTGCCCGCCCGACCCGGCGGCGGTGGCGATGCCAAGGGAAAGGGACCGGTTTTCGTCCGATGATGCGCGTCCGACGATGGCAAGGATCACGCCGAACCCGGTGCCCGCCACCCCGAAACCCACCAGAACCTCAAGCAGGTTATGCTGCCCCGGCGTGATCGCCACGGCCGACAGCGCCAGCCCGACGGCATAAAGCACGATGCCCAGGATGATCGCCTTCCGGTCCCCGTATTTTTCCGCAATCGCGCCGAAGATTGGCTGCCCGATGCCCCAGGCCAGGTTCTGGATCGCGATCGCAAGCGAAAACTCGGCCCGGAGCCATCCCAGATCATCGGCGATAGGGATCTGGAACAGGCCGAAGGACGACCGGATCGCGAAACTGATCAGGATGATGATCGAGCCGCCGATCAGGACCGGCGTCAGAAGCGGTGCGGATTTCGTCATGCCGTGTCCTCTGTCCGTCACTGACGTGACCCCGAAACGCACGCGCCGTCAAATCAGAGGTTTTGAGGCCGACATCAAGGATCGCTTATGCACTGGCGAAGCGCGGCGGTTTGGGGCTAGGTCGCGTCCCATGTCGCAACATCTGACTGCCATCTACGACACCCGTGTGGCCGAGGGCATCCTGCGCCCCGATCCGGCGCAGCGGGCCGTGCTGGTCCGCCTGGAACCGATCCGCGAGGCGCTGGAGGCACCGGTGAAAAAGGGCCTCCTGTCCCGGTTCCGCAAGGCCGAGGTCGCGGGTCCGCGCGGGCTCTACCTTTGGGGCGGGGTCGGGCGCGGCAAGTCGATGCTCATGGACCTGTTCCACGCCCATGTCGGCATCGCCGAAAAGCGCCGCGTGCATTTCCACGCCTTCATGCAGGAGGTGCAGAGCGCGCTGCACGAAGTCCGCAAGACCGGGGTCGATGACGCGATCAAACCGGTGGCCGAGCAGATCGCGCGCGACATCCGGCTGCTTTGTTTCGACGAGATGCAGATCACCGATATCGCCGATGCGATGATCGTGGGCCGCCTTTTCCAGGCGTTGTTCGAGGCCGGTGTCTATGTCGTGACGACCTCGAACCGGCACCCGGGCGAGCTGTACAAGGACGGGCTCAACCGTCAGTTATTTCTACCTTTCATCGATCTTCTGCAAGAAAATCTTGGGGTCGATCAGCTGGAGGCGATGACCGATTACCGCCAGGATCGCCTGTCGGGCGAACAGGTCTATTTCCACCCCGCAGATGCTGCTGCGCGCAGCGCGATTGACCGGCTCTGGCAGGGTTTGACGGAGGGGCGGGAGGAGGAGCTGTTGCTGGAGGTGAAGGGGCGCGAGGTGCATCTGCCGCGGTACTGGGCGGGGATGGCGCGGGCGTCGTTCTGGGACCTGTGCGGCCAGCCCCTTGGCCCCGCCGATTACCTGGCGCTGGTGGGCGCGGTGAAGCTTTTGGTGCTGGAAGGGGTTCCCCGGCTGGACGCCACGAAATTCAATGAAGCCAAAAGGTTCGTCACGCTGATCGACGCGCTTTACGAGGGGCATGTGCGGCTGATCTGTTCGGCTGAGGACGAACCGGAGCGGCTGTACCTGGAAGGCGCGGGCAGTTTCGAGTTCGAACGCACCGCCAGCCGGTTGCGCGAAATGCAGGGTGCGGACTGGGGGGAAGGCTAGGGCGGTCCCTTACGTAGAGTCTGGCCGAAAGGCATGTCACACCCCGTACACAACCCGTGCACACCCCGTGCATACACGCCTTTCCCCTAAACCCGGTCGAGCGCCTCCTGAACGGCGGCAAAAAACCGGCCAACATGCACGCCATCGACCAGCGCGTGATGGACCTCCAGCGTCATCGCCATGTCCGAACGGGTGCCATGGTCCACGATCCTGCCCCAGGAGATGCGGGGGATGCAGTCGTCGGGCCCGGAGATCGCATTGTCGAGCGACGTGTAGTCGAGCCAGGGCAGGCAGGACAGGAACGCCACATCGTCCCGCCGTCCGGCGTTTTCCTTGAAGTCCGGCGTTGCGGCGGCTTCAGCGATCAATCGAGCCGCTTCCGGGTCGAAGCGGGGGAAATCGGGATCGAAGGGGACGTAGCCGAAGGTGAAACCGCCGTCGTCGCGCGGCACCGTCATCGACAGGGCCACCGCATCATGGCGCACGACCGTGTCGCCCCGGAACCGGGTCAGAAGCTCGGGCACGGCATGCAGCCCCGCCCCGATGGCATAAAGACAGGCGCGGTAGGGCGACACACCGTCTGCCTTGCGCCTGCCCGTCAGATGCGTGGCGTCGACCCGCGCCGTGGTGGCGAAATGGGGTTTGGCATAAGTCCGGAACAGCCGGAATTGATCGGCGCGGGGCCATGTGGCGAGGTCGATCCGGGTTTCCGCCATGGCTCAGCTCATCGGCTGGACGGCGTTGCAGGTCATCTCCACGTCCATCGCAAAGGCGGGCAGGGGCGTGTAGCGGTCGATGGAGGACACCTCGATATAGGTATTGTCGATGCAGACATCCTGCGCCCAGTTGCCCGCGTTGAACCCGAAGCCGCCGACGCCGCAATCATTGACCGCACCATTGGCGTTCCAAGCCTGGTACCGGTTCAGCAGGCGTTCGCCGCCGGTGGGAAATTCCAGCTTGGTGGTGTCGAAGGACAGGGTCCATGTCGTCTGCGGCGTCAGCTGATCCAGCGTCCAGGACCCCACGGGGATGCCGTTGTGAAAGCCGTAGATCCGGAATCCGGTGACCTGGGTTTCGTTGATGATGCCGGTGCCCACCAGTTCATCCGGGACCTCGATGATCCCTTCCATCGTGTAGCCGCCGCCGCCGATCCAGCAGAACTGGAACCGGGCGGCCTGAAGGGGCGTTGCAATGGAAATAGCGGCAATCGTCAGGACAACGGGGCGGATCATCGGGCACTCCTGAAGGGTTGCGATGAGGCTAGCCGTTTTCCTTCAGGATGTCGCCCGCAAGGTAAAGCGATCCGCAGATCAGGATGCGCGCGGCGGGGGCCTTCCCGGTGATGCGCTGCACGGCATCCATCGCGTCTTCGGCGAAATCTGCGCTCAGCCCGGCACGGGTCGCGGCCTCCGCCGTGTCCGCGGCGGTCAGCGTGGCGATCTGGCCGGGGATGTCGATGGCGTAAATCCGGTGGGCGATATCGGCGAAAGGCGACAGGAAGCCCACCGGGTCCTTGGTGTTCAGCATCCCGCAGACCAGATAGGTGGGCCGGTCGGCCATGCCCGACATCGCCCGCGCCAGCGCGCGGCCCGCATGGGGGTTGTGCCCGCCATCGAGCCAGAATTCCGCCTGTGGGGCCGCATCGACAAGGGGGCCGTGACGCAGGCGCTGCATCCGGGCGGGCCATTCGGCACGGGTGACGGCGGCCTCGCAGGCCGCGTCATCCTTGCCGAGCGCGCGCAGCGCCGCCAGCGCGGTGCCCGCGTTCTGCACCTGGTGTGCGCCGATCAGGTTCGGCAGCGGCAGGTCGAGAAGCCCGGTTTCGTCCTGAAAGATCAGTCGCCCCCGTTCCTCGGTCACGTGCCAGTGCTGGCCATGGGCGAGGATCGGCGCGCCGATCCGCGCGGCGCGATCCTCGATCACCTCCATCGCGGGTTCGGCCTGCGGGCCGACGATGCAGGGCACGGCGCGCTTGATGATCCCGGCCTTTTCGGCAGCGATCGCGCCCAGCGTGTCGCCGAGAAACTGCTGGTGGTCCATGTCGACGGGTGTGATCACGGTGACGGCGGGGGTGTCGATGACATTGGTGGCATCGAGCCGCCCGCCCAGCCCCACCTCGAGCAGGCAGTAATCGGCGGGCGTTTCCGCGAAGGCCAGAAGGGCCGCGGCGGTGGTGATCTCGAAATAGGTGATCGGGTCGGGGCCGTTGGCGGCGAGGCAGCGGTCGAGCAGGTCGGACAGGGTGTCCTCGGCGATCAGGTCGCCTGCCAGCCGGATGCGTTCATGGAAGCGCACCAGATGGGGGGAGGTATAGGCGTGGGTGACATGCCCCGCGCCCTCGAGCCCCGCGCGGATCATGGCCAGTGTCGATCCCTTGCCATTGGTGCCCGCGATATGGATGACCGGGGGCAGGCGGCGTTCGGGGTGACCGAGCGCGCCGAGGATGCGCCACATCCGGTCGAGCGTAAGGTCGATGATCTTGGGATGCAGCGACATCATCCGGTCAAGGAGGATGTCGGAGGAGGGCACGCTCACGTTTCGGACGGGGCCTTGGGTGTTTCCGTCTCCGGCGTCGGGGCCTCGACGGCCGGGGGGGCAGGTTTGGGAAGATCCCCCGCCACGGGCGGGGCCAGCCCCATCAGCATCCGGGTGATCGAGATCAGTTCATCGCGCAGCTGTCCGCGCGGTGTCACCCGGTCGAGCATGCCGTGATCCAAAAGATATTCGGCGCGCTGGAACCCTTCGGGCAGGGTTTCGCGGATCGTCTGTTCGATGACGCGGGGGCCTGCGAAACAGATCAGCGCATTGGGTTCGGCGATCTGGACGTCACCCAGCATCGCGTAGGAGGCCGTCACGCCGCCCGTCGTCGGGTGCGTCAGGACCACGATATAGGGCAGGTTCGCCTCGCGCAGCATCTGCACGGCCACGGTGGTACGCGGCATCTGCATCAGGCTGAGGATGCCTTCCTGCATCCGGGCGCCGCCGGCGGCGGAGAACAGGATGAAGGGGCGTTTGGTGGCCACGGCGCGTTCGCAGCCCGCGATGATCGCGTTGCCCACATACATGCCCATCGACCCGCCCATGAAGCCGAAATCCTGTGCGGCGGCAACGATTGGGGTGCGCCCGATCTCGCCCTCGGCGACCAGCATCGCCTCGTCTTCGGCGGCCTGTTTCTGGGCCGCGCGGAGCCTGTCCGGGTAACGTTTCTGGTCGCGGAATTTCAGCGGGTCTTCGATGGGTTTGGGAACCGGCACCTCGGTGAAGACGCCGTTGTCGAAAAGCGCGGTGAACCGGTCGCGCGGCGATATCCCCATGTGATGCCCGCAATTGGTGCAGACATTCAGCGCATCGGACAGTTCGCGATGAAACAGCATCGTGCCGCAGCTGTCGCATTTCGACCAGAGGTTCTCGGGCATTTCGCGGCGCGAGAAGATCGAATTGATGCGCGGGCGGACGTAGTTGGTGATCCAGTTCATCGGCGGCTCATTGGCGGCGGCGTCCGGGCTGAGATATTCGTGGTGAGGCTGAAATGCAACGCCGGAAGCCCCACGCCTCAGCGCCGCATCAGGCGGGGAAGGGTCAGGCGGATCAGCCCCCAGGTGATCAGCATCATCACGAAATTCACGTAAAGCAGCGGCCGCATCTCGGCGGTGTCCATGGGCGCGAAGGGCACGGTGTAAAGCGACAGGCCCGCCAGCGGGCCGTCCATCGCCACGAACAGGATCGCGACCGAGTTGTTGGCGAAGTGGAAGCCCCAGGCGGCGCCTATGCTGCCGGTCCTGGCGGTCAGGTCGGCGGCGAGGATGCCGAAGAAGGCGGCCGCGGCGACGATGATCCAGGCATTGTCGCCCATGATATCGGGTTGGTAGTGGCCCATCGCGAAGAGGACCGAGGGCAGGATCATCCAGATCAGGGGCGATGCGAAACGGGCGGCCAGCTGCTGCTGGATGTAGCCACGGAACAGAACCTCCTCGGCGCCGGTCTGGATCAGCACGCCCAGCACGGCGACGGGCAGAAGCACCACCCAGGCCTCGATGGACAGGTTCGGCGCCGGCCGGACATCGGAGGGGATCAGCGCCACGAGGCCGTAGAGCCCCGCGCAGATCACCACCGACCACAGGAACGCCGTCCAGAACCCCCGCGCCTCGCCGAACAGGCTGAGCATCGGGCGTTTGTGCAGCCAGCGCGCCGCGAGGAACGGGCCGATGGCCATGCCGATGAAGGTCGACAGCAGAAGCAGCGTGCCGATCGGCGTGGCCTCGGTTCCGTCGATCCAGTCGCGCGCGTCCTGCCCGCCGAGAACCAGCGTGGCGATCATGAAGACCAGCACCGACACCGCCGCATAAAGCGCCGCGCAGAGCGCGATGCCCAGGCCGAGGCGCCAGAGTTGCGGCCTGAACCGGGCGGGGGCCACGAACGCCCCATGGGCCGGATAGAGATATGACACGCGCCTGATGCCTCCCTGGCTGCTCGCGCTCCGTGACTATCCCGCGGCTGGCCTGCGGGCAATCGCGCTTGTTCGGGCGGGGGCTAGGGTTTATCCCCGATGGAAATGACCGGGTTCCATGTATCGAGATAAGGGAGGTGCGCGATGCTTAAAGGCCGCGTGGACAAATCGAAACTACCCAGCCGCCACGTCACCGAAGGCCCGGCGCGCGCCCCGCACCGGTCGTATTTCTACGCAATGGGGCTGAGCGATGAGGAGATTCACCAGCCTTTCGTCGGCGTCGCCACCTGCTGGAACGAGGCCGCGCCCTGCAACATCGCGCTGGGCCGCCAGGCGCAATCGGTGAAGCTGGGCGTCAAGCATGCCAATGGCACCCCGCGCGAGTTCACCACGATCACCGTGACCGACGGCATCGCCATGGGGCATGAGGGGATGCGGTCCTCGCTCGCCTCGCGCGACGCCATCGCCGACACCGTCGAGCTGACGATGCGCGGCCATTGCTATGACGCGCTGGTCGGTCTTGCAGGTTGCGACAAGTCGCTGCCGGGGATGATGATGGCGATGGTGCGGCTGAACGTGCCGTCGGTCTTCATCTATGGCGGGTCGATCCTGCCGGGCCGTCTGGAAGGCCGCGACATCACCGTTCAGGACGTGTTCGAGGCCGTGGGCCAGCACCAGGCCGGCAACCTTTCGGACGAGGCACTGGCCGTGATCGAGCGTGTCGCCTGCCCCAGCGCGGGCGCCTGCGGCGGCCAGTTCACCGCCAACACCATGGCCTGCGTGTCCGAGGCGATCGGCCTTGCGCTGCCCAATTCCTCGGGCGCGCCCGCACCCTATGAATCCCGCGACGCCTATGGCGTGGCCTCGGGCGAGGCGGTCATGGCGCTGCTGGAGAAAGGCATCCGCGCGCGGGATATCGTGACGCGGAAATCGCTGGAAAACGCGGCCCGCGTCGTGGCCTGCACCGGCGGGTCGACCAATGCGGGCCTGCACCTGCCCGCCATCGCCCATGAGGCGGGGATCGAATTCGACCTGTTCGATGTCTGCGACATCTTCCACGACACGCCTTACTTCGTCGACATGAAGCCCGGCGGCCAATATGTCGCCAAGGACCTGTACGAGGCAGGCGGCGTGCCGGTCGTGCTGAAGGAATTGCGCAAGATCGGCCTTGTGCATGAGGAATGCATGACCGCCACCGGGCGCACGATGGGCGAGGAACTTGACCTGATCACCCGCGAGGCCGATGGCAAGGTGATCTATCCCGCCGCATCGCCGATCACGGAAACAGGCGGTGTCGTGGGTCTGAAGGGCAACCTGGCCCCCGAAGGCGCCATCGTGAAGGTGGCCGGGATCGCGCCTGAAAACCAGGTCTTCACCGGGCCTGCACGGGTTTTCGAATGCGAGGAAGACGCGTTCGAGGCGGTGCGCAGCCGCGCCTATGAGGAAGGCGAGGTGATCGTCATCCGCAATGAAGGGCCCAAGGGCGGGCCCGGCATGCGCGAGATGCTGGCCACCACCTCGGCCCTGTCGGGCCAGGGGATGGGCAAGAAGGTGGCGCTGATCACCGATGGCCGGTTCTCGGGCGCGACGCGCGGCTTCTGCGTGGGCCATGTCGGCCCCGAAGCGGCGGTCGGCGGCCCCATCGGGTTGCTGAAGGATGGCGACATGATCACCATCGACGCGATCAAGGGCGAGCTGTCGGTCGACCTGTCCGAGGCGGAGCTGGCGGAGCGGGCAAAATCCTGGTCCGGCCCGCGCGAGACGATCTATGCCTCGGGTGCCCTGTGGAAATACGCGCAGCTTGTCGGCCCGGCGGTGAAGGGGGCGATCACTCATCCCGGCGCCGAGGGCGAAAAGCATGTCTACGCCGACATCTAAGGCGGGACTTCTGGCGCTGGTTCTGGCGCTGTCGGGGTGTATCGGCGGCGCCGGGGGCACGGGCGGTGGCGGCGTGTTTTCCGGTGGCGCGGCACGCGATGTCACCGTCACCTCGGACCGGATCGTCGTGGCGGGCCCCGAAGGGTTTTGCGTCGATCCGACAGCGACACGGCAAAGCGGCGATACCGGGTTCGTGCTGCTGGGCAATTGCGCGGCGATTTCCAATTCCCGCCGTGACGCGCAGCCCGCCGTGCCGGCGGTTCTGACGGCGGCGATTTCGGGGCCCGGCCAGACCGACAGGATCGCCGACAACCTCGGCGGGATGGAGGCGTTTTTCCGGTCCGCCGAGGGGCGCGAATTGCTGAGCCGCAGCGGTCGCGCCGATGCGGTGACGGTGCTCGACACCGGAATTTCGGGCGATGCCTTTCTGCTGCATGCCGAGGATCGCAGCGCCGGGGCCATCGACGGTGTGCAAAGCGATTACTGGCGCGCCTATCTGGATGTGGGCAACAGGATCGCCACCCTGTCGGTGCTGGGGCTGGAGGGGCAGGCCCTGTCGCCCGCGCAAAGCCAGAACACGCTGAATGCCTTCATCGCCGCCGTCGAACGCGCCAACAGCGCGCCGATGGCCGACCGGCCGCCGCCCGCGCCCGCCGAACCGCCCCGCGCCGCGCCTTCGGGTGGCGGGGGACAGCTCTGGAACATCGGGTTGTTCCGTCGCATACTCGGCTGACCGTCACGAAAGGTCCGTTCCTGCGGATCGCGCCGACGGCACCCGCGATTCCGGCAGAAGGCGCGACATGGGCCAGGACCGACATCTTTTCCGCCATTGGAAGGCCCTGGCCGGTCCCGCGCGGCGATGGACCCGGGCGCTGCAATCGCCCGAGGACGCCGGCGACGGCACCCTGCGCGACACGCTGACCGACATCACCAATGCCCGGGCCGAGCTGGATCGCGCCGCCGCGCGGCTGAAGGCCGAGCTTTTGAACCGGGGCGCGGGCGGCGATGCGGTGGCGCGGCCCGAACAATGCGACTGGGCCGACCGCCCGGCCCCCTGGCGTGCGCCGATCCATCCGCGCGGGCGGATCAACCTGCCATCTCCCACGGTGGTGGGGGCCGGCGTCACGCTGTTTCATGATGCGGTTCATGCCGATCTGAGCGTGCGCCAGGACCCGGTTCCGCCCGGGGTGACGGGCGCGCAGTTCGGGCTGGTCTTCGAGTTCTACCGCTTTGACGGGTCGTTCCTGTCGATCGTGCAGGACCTGCCCGAGGCCGCGCTGCGGGGGCTGACGCGCGATCATTTCATCTCTCTGCGGCTGGTGGCCGACCGGGAGCACCAGAGCGAGATCTATGCCCGGCTGAACGTCCAGCACGGGCCCAACACCGATCAGCTGGTGCGCCAGGTCGCGATGAAGGGCCAGCACGGGCTGGCCGAGTTCGACCTCGCCTATTCCGACGTGAACGAGAAGCGGCTGGAAAAGGCCTGGATCGACCTGATTTTCGAAGGTCCCGAGATGAACCGGATCGCGGTCTGGGACATGGTTCTGACGCGCGCGCCGCGCGCCGATCTGTAAAGGGCGGACCCTATGACCACCGAAATCCTGACCCCGATCCGCCTGCGCGCCGGCCGCTATGAAGGCCGTCTGAGCGCGCAAGGCTGCGACGGGATCGAGGCGGTGCATCTGGGCCGCGTCGTCGCTGCCGCCCATGTCGACCCTGACCCCGCCGCGCCCGGCGAGTTCCGTGTCGCGGTGGATATCCCCGCCTCGATCCTGGCCGACGGGGTGCAGGTGATCGCGCTGAAATCGGTGAGCACCGGGCAGGTGCTGGACCGGATCACCGTTCTGGCCGGCGCGCCGCTGGATGAAGACATCAGGGCCGAGCTGGCGCTGTTGCGCGACGAGGTCGAGATGCTGAAAACGGCCTTCCGCCGCCACGCCTCGGGCGCGTGATCAGCCCCCGTTGCGGCGCGCGCGGGCGGCCAGGAGTTTCAGCCTGAGCGCGTTGAGCTGAATGAAGCCCTGTGCGTCCGACTGGTCATAGGCGCCCATGTCTTCCTCGAAGGTCACATGCGCCTCGGAATAGAGCGTGTGATCCGACCAGCGGCCGATGCAGCTGACCGAGCCCTTGTAGAGCTTCAGCCGCACGGTGCCGGTGACATGTTCCTGGCTCTTGTCGATGGCGGCCTGCAGCATCTCGCGTTCGGGGGAGAACCAGAAGCCGTTATAGATCAGTTCCGCGTAGCGCGGCATCAGGCTGTCCTTGAGGTGGCCCGAGCCGCTGTCCAGCGTGATCTGTTCGATGCCGCGATGCGCCTCGAGCAGGATGGTGCCGCCGGGGGTTTCGTAGATGCCCCGGGATTTCATGCCGACGAAGCGGTTTTCGACAAAATCGAGCCGCCCGATGCCGTGCCTGCCGCCGTATTCGTTGAGCCTGGTCAGGATCGTGGCGGGCGACATCGCCTCGCCATTGATGGCGACCGCATCCCCCCGTTCAAAACTGACCTCGATGATCTCGGGTGTGTCGGGGGCGTCTTCGGGCGCGACGGTGCGCTGGAACACGTATTCCTCGGCGGCGATCGCGGGGTCTTCCAGCGCCTTGCCCTCGGAGGAGGTGTGCAGAAGGTTCGCGTCGACCGAGAACGGCGCCTCGTTCCGCTTGTCCCTGGCGATGGGGATCTGGTGCTGTTCGGCAAACTCGATCAGCCGGGTCCGGCTGCCCAGGTCCCAGGTCCGCCAGGGGGCGATCACCTTGATCTCGGGGTTCAGGGCATAAGCGCTGAGTTCGAAACGGACCTGATCGTTGCCCTTGCCTGTGGCGCCGTGGCTGATCGCGTCGGCGCCGGTTTCGGCGGCGATCTCGACCAGACGTTTGGAGATCAGGGGCCGCGCGATCGAGGTTCCCAGAAGGTATTGTCCTTCATAAAGCGCGTTGGCGCGGAACATCGGAAAGACGAAATCGCGCACGAATTCCTCGCGCAGGTCCTCGATGTAGATGTCCCTGACGCCCAGCATCTCGGCCTTCTTGCGCGCGGGCTCGAGTTCCTCGCCCTGGCCCAGATCGGCGGTGAAGGTGACGACCTCGCAGCCGTATTCGACCTGCAGCCATTTCAGGATGATCGAGGTGTCGAGCCCCCCGGAATAGGCAAGCACGACCTTTTTCGGGGTGGGGGAAACCGCACTCATCCTCATCTCCAGCAGTATTGGGCGTTGACCGCGCGGGCGATAGCGGGTTTTCAAAGGCACGACAAGACAGGGCCCAAGCAACCACCGGGACGGCGATCATGGATTATGGCTATCAGCTACTGCGGCACGCGGTGCAGCAGGTTTTCGGAAACATCCGCCCGGCCGCGCGGCTGACGCTGGCGCTGTTCCTGACCCCGGTCATCCTGTTCCTGCTGCTGACCGGCGGCACGGGATTTGCCAGCGTCGCCTCGGCCGAGGCCGTGGGCGGCGGGCTGGTTCTGGCGCTTCTGGTCACCGTCGTGGTCGCAGTTCTGGCCTATTGCTGGGCCGCCGTGGGCTGGCACCGCTATGTCTTGCTGGAGGAAATCGGGCCCGGGGTTTTCCCGCAATGGCGCCCCGGCGAGGTCATGGCCTATCTCGGGCGGGCCATCATCGTGATCCTCGTGGTGATCGCGGGCGGGATCGCGGCGGGGATCGCCGTGGGCCTCGTGGTGGGGATCACGCAAAGCGAAGGCATCGCCATCTTCATGGGGATCGGTCTTGTCTTCGGCCTGACCTGGCTGGCGACCCGGATCGGGCTGGTGCTGCCCGCCGCCGCGCTGGGCACCCGGATGACCATCGGTGAAAGCTGGCGCGCCACCGCGCCGGTTTCGGGGCAGATCCTGCTGCCGCTGATCGTGATCGCCGCCGTCTTCGGCCTGATCGGGCAGGTCGTGCTGATGATTTTCGGCCAGACGGTTCCCGTCGAAAGCTTCGGGGTGGTGCAGGACCAGGTCGTGCTCAGCCTGCCCGGCAATCTGGTCAACGCGGTGCTGTCCTGGCTGCAGATCCTGATCAACCTGGCCCTGATGACCACGCTTTACGGCAATCTCATCGAAGGTCGGCAACTGAACTGATGCTGGACAAATCCGCACCCACCGGGCAAGCGGCGCCGATGACCGATTTCGCCGATGCCGCCCGTGCCGCCGCGCAAGCCGTGCGCGACCTGTTCGAACCGACGCCGTTGCAGTTGAACGCGCATCTGTCGGACCGGTTCGGGGCCGAGATATGGCTGAAACGCGAAGACCTCGCCCCGGTCAGGTCCTACAAGATCCGCGGCGCCTTCAACGCGATGCGCAAGCGTTTGGCGGCGGAGCCGGGCAAGACCCGCTTTGTCTGTGCCAGCGCGGGCAACCATGCGCAGGGCGTGGCCTATGCCTGTGCGCATTTCGGATGCCAGGGCACGATCTTCATGCCGGTGACGACGCCGGACCAGAAGATCACCAAGACCAGGATCTTCGGCGGGGACTCGGTGGAGATCCGGCTGGTGGGCGATTTCTTCGACCAAACGCTGGCCGCCGCGCAGAGCTTTTGTGCCGAACAGGGGGCGCATTTCCTGTCGCCCTTCGATGATGCCCATGTGATCGAGGGACAGGCCTCGGTGGCGGTGGAAATGGTGCAGCAACTCGGCCGCGCCCCCGATCACCTGGTGCTGCCGGTGGGCGGCGGCGGCCTGTCGGCGGGGATGATCAGCTATCTCAAGGCGATCGGCGGGCTGAACCGGGTGACGCTTGTCGAACCGGCGGGCGGCCCGTCGCTGACGGCGGCACTGGCAGCGGGCGAACCGGTGGAAGTGCCGATCACCGATAATTTCGTCGATGGCGCGGCCGTCGCGAAGACCGGCGAACGCACCTTTGCCGCGCTCAGGGATATCGACCCCAAGGATGTTCTGCTTGCCCCGGAAAACCGCATCTGCGTGACCATTCAGGAGATGCTGAACGTCGAAGGCATCGTGCTGGAACCCGCGGGCGCGCTGGCTGTCGACGTGCTGGGCGACATCGCCGACCAGATCAGGGGCAAGACCGTGGTCTGCGTCACCTCGGGCGGCAATTTCGATTTCGAGCGGCTGCCCGAGGTCAAGGAACGCGCCCAGAACTGGCAGGGTCTGAAGAAGTATTTCATCCTGCGCCTGCCGCAGCGCCCCGGGGCCTTGCGCGATTTCCTCGACCTGCTCGGCCCGGACGACAACATCACCCGTTTCGAATACCTGAAGAAGAATTCCCGGAATTTCGGGTCGGTCCTGATCGGGATCGAGACGGAAGCCGCCGAAAACTTCGACCCGATGATCGAACGGGTCATGGCCCGCGGCTTCGGGTTCCGCGACATCACCAATGACGAAGTGCTGGCCGATTTCCTGATCTGACGCACGCGCGTCTCAGGCCGCGTCCGGTTTGGGCAGGTCCGAGGCGATCACCGCGACCGAGGCATGGAAGACCTGCGCGATCGCGGCGATATCGGGCGTGGCGCCCGTTTTGCAGGCCTCTTCGGCGGTGCTGCAGAGCTGGGACAGCGCCTCGAACCCCAGATTGGCCGCACTGCCGCGCAGGAAATGGAAATCGGCGGGCGTGGCCCGGTCCGGAGCATCGGCCAGCCGGGTCAGCGTGGCGTCGATCTCGGACACGAAAAGCTGTGCCACATCGGCGAAATCCACGGCGCCGATATCGGCCTTCAGCGCATTGAGGCGGGTCCAGTCGATCATCACTATCCCTTCCGACAGGCTGCAAACGCGATGAGCCTAGGGGGCAATCCCTGAACGAAGGGTTTCCGGACAGAGACGGAATCGGTGCGATTTTACCTTTCACCCGCCGTTAACGCCGCGCCTGCCATAGGGGGCGCGACGACAAGGGGGCGGCCATGTTGCAACGCGTCTTCGACAACCTCGACGGGGTGCAGCGGGCCCGACCGCCCGGGTCCGTGCCTGACCCCGTGCCCGAGGCCGTTCTGGTGCTGGACGACAGCCACGCGCAGCGCGCCCTGCTGCAATCGCTGCTGTCGAGATGGGGCCACGAGGTCATCGTCAGCGGTGACCCGGTGGAGGCGCTGGCCCTGGCCCGCGACCCGCGCGTCGGGCTGATCATCTCGGACTGGATGATGCCCGGCATGACCGGCCCCGAATTCTGCCGCGCCGTGCGTGCCCATCCGCGGGACGGATATGCCTATATCCTGCTGCTGACCTCGAATTCCGATGGCGATGCGCTGGCCCGGGGGCTGGAGGCCGGGGCGGATGATTTCCTGAGCAAACCCTTCCGCGCGCCCGAACTGCGCGCGCGGCTGACTGCGGGCGCCCGCGTGGTGGCGATGCAGCGCGAGGTGGTCGAGAAGAACCGGCTTCTGACCAGCGCGCTGGGGGAAATCCGCAGCCTGTATTCCGCGCTCGATCATGACCTGGAAGAGGCGCGCAGGCTGCAGCAATCGCTGCTGCAGGACCGGTTCCGCCGCTTCGGCAATGTCGATGTGTCGGTCTGGCTGCAGGCCTCGGGCCATGTCGGTGGTGACATGGTCGGGTTCTTCCCGGTGTCGTCAAAGGTGCTGGGCATCTTCAGCCTGGACGTGTCGGGCCACGGTGTCGCCTCGGCGATGATCGCGGCGCGGGTGGCGGGCATCCTCAGTGTGGCCTCGCCCGACCAGAACATCGCGCTGATGCGGCGTGAGGATGGCAGCCTGGCCGCGCTGCCGCCTGACATGGCGGCGTGGCGGCTGAACGCGATGATCCTGAAGGAATTGCAGTCGGACCGGTATTTCACCATGTGCCTTGGGTTTCTGAACCGGATGACCGGCATCCTCAGGCTGGTTCAGGCAGGCCACCCGAACCCCGTGGTGATGCGCGCCGATGGCCGGATCGAACAGATCGGAACCGGCGGCCTGCCCATCGGCCTGATCCCCGAGGCGACCTACACCACGACCGAGGTGCGGCTTTGGCCCGGGGACCGGGTGCTGATGTATTCCGACGGGCTGACCGAATTGCCGGGCAGCGACGGACGCGCGCTGGATGATGCGGGGCTTGCGGACCTGCTGGTCAGGAACGCCGCGCGGAAGGGGCCGTCTTTCCTGGGGGCGCTGGCGCGGGACCTGACCGAATTTGCCGGTGGCGAAAATTTCCCCGACGATGCCTCGGCCCTTCTGCTCGAATACCGCGACCCGTCGGCGGCGGGCGGCGATATCCCCGATCCTAGCGACGCAGACGCTGCGCCATCACCTGACGGATGAAATGCCGGTCACCCGACACTGCGACCCGTTCGGCGGCCACCTCCCAGGGCAGGAACACCGCGTCATGGCCTGGCTCGGTCGGCGGGCCGTGCCGGGGACCCAGACGCGCCAGATAGATGTGGCACAGTTTCTGGGCGTACAGGTCGTATTCGGGCATGTAGGTGAAGCGGTGGAACATGCCGAGGCGGCGGGGCCGGTGGACGCGATAGCCGGTTTCCTCCATCACCTCGCGCATCAGTGCGGGCAGCGGCGCCTCGCCGGGGTCGATCCCGCCGCCGGGCAGTTGCAGTTCTGGAGACGGGTCGGCCTGGAAGGTCGCGAGGATGCCGTCGCCGGCATCGATGATCGCATAGACGCCGGGACGCGCCGTATAGGTCCTGCCCGGCTCGGGCCAGCGTCCGAAACGTCGGTTCATTGCCATCCCCTTTCACGGCCCGCACGGCCCCTCGCCAAGCCTTACGCCCTGGGGTAAGGGACCGCCATGACCGATGAACAGAAAGCCGCGATCCGGGCCACCGCGCAACGGGTGCTGCAGATCGAAGGGGAAGCCGTCTCTGCGATGGCCGATGATCTGCCCGCCGATTTCGAGGCGGTGGTGGAGGCGGTGCTGGCCACCCGCGGCCGGGTGATCCTGTCGGGCATCGGCAAGTCCGGCCATATCGCGCGCAAGATCAGTTCAACCTTCGCATCGACCGGCACCCCCTCGGCCTTCGTCCACCCCGCCGAGGCCAGCCATGGCGATCTGGGCATGGTGATGCCCGGTGACCTTGCGATCCTGATCTCGAATTCCGGCGAAACCGCGGAGCTGCGCGACCTGGTGGCCCATGTCGCGCGGTTCCAGATCCCGATGGTGGGTGTATCGGGCAACCCGGACAGCACGCTGATGCAGGCCGCCGACTACCGCCTGACCCTGCCCGCCGCGCCCGAGGCCTGTGCCATCGGCATGGCGCCCACGACGTCCACCACGCTGACGCTGGCGCTGGGCGACGCGCTGGCGGTGGCGGTGATGGAACGGCGCGGGTTCCAGCCCGACCAGTTCCGCACCTTTCATCCCGGCGGCAAGCTGGGCGCGCGGCTGTCGACGGTGGCGCAGCTGATGCACGGAGCCGAGGAACTGCCGCTGGTCCCCCCCGGCACCCCGATGCCGGACACGCTGATCACGATGAGCGAGAAAAGCTTCGGTATCGTGGGCGTGGTCGAAGAGGGCCGGCTGGTCGGCGTGATTTCGGACGGTGACCTCAGGCGCAACATGGACCGCATGATGACCAGCACGGCAGGTCAGGTCGCCACCCCGTCCCCCCGCGTCATCTCGCCCGGGGATCTTGCGGCCGAGGCGCTGGCGCAGATGTCGGAAAACCGCATCACCGCGCTGTTCGTGATCGATGCGGAGGGGCGGCCCATCGGCCTGTTGCACCTGCATGACTGCCTGCGCGCCGGGCTGACCTGAGCGCAGGTCAGGTCCCCTCTCAGACCCGGTAATAGTCCCGGTACCACGCGACGAATTCGGCGACACCCTCGGCCACCGGGGTCTGCGGGCGGTAGCCGGTCAGCGCCTGCAGCAGGCTTGCATCGGCCCAGGTCGCGGGCACGTCGCCGGGCTGCATGTCCATGAAATTCTTTTCCGCGCGCTGCCCGGTCGCGGCCTCGATCGCCTCGATGAAACCCATCAGGCTGACCGAGTCGGAATTGCCGATATTGACCACCCGGAACGGCGCCACCGGGCTGAGGCTGTCGCCCGGTTCAGGCGCACCATCGGGCCGTTCGGGCGCCACCGGGATCAGCCGCGCGATGCCGTCGACCAGGTCGGTGACATAGGTGAAATCGCGCCGCATGTCGCCGTGATTGTAGACGTCGATGGGCCGCCCTTCGAGGATCGCCTTGGTGAACTTGAACAGCGCCATGTCGGGCCGCCCCCAGGGCCCGTAGACCGTGAAGAAGCGGAACATCGTCACCGGCAGGTCGTAGAGATGGGCGTAGGAATGGGCCATCGCCTCATTGGCCTTCTTGGTGGCCGCGTAGAAGGAAAGCTGCGTATCGGCCTTCTGGGTCTCGGCATAGGGCATGTCGGTGTTGGCGCCGTAGACCGACGAGGTCGAGGCCAGCAGGGCATGGCGCGGCGGGGTCGCGCGGATCGCCTCGAGCAGGCGGAAGGTGCCCACCAGGTTGGCCTCGACATAGCTTTCGGGCGCATCGATCGAATACCGCACCCCGGCCTGCGCGGCGAGGTGGATGACGGCGTCGGGCTTCAGGTCGGCCATCAGGTCCTGTAACACCCCCGGCGTTTCGATCCGTTCGGTCACGGCGCGGAAGCCCGGGGATTGCAGCAGCATCGCCTGCCTGCGTTCCTTGAGCCGGACATCGTAGTAATCGGTCAGCGCGTCGAGCCCCACCACCGTCCAGCCATCTGCCAGCAGCCGCTGGCACAGGTGGTATCCGATGAACCCGGCCGAACCGGTCACAAGCGCGGTGCCTGCCATATCCTAATCCTCCCGCCGTGCGGCGTCGCTGGTGATCCAGGCCCAGGAACTGGAACACATGTCTTCAAGCGTTTTCTCGGTCGTGAACCCCAGAACCTGGGCCGCCTTGTCGGCGCGCGCGACATAGACCGGCACGTCGCCGGGCCGCCGGTCGGTGATCGTATAGGGCAGGTCGCGGTTCGAGGCGCGTTTGTAGGCCTCGATCATCTCCAGCACGGAATGGCCGCGCCCGGTGCCAAGGTTCACGACATGGCTGTCGCCCGCATCCAGAAGCCGGTCGAGCGACAGAACATGCCCGCGCGCCAGATCCTCGACATGGATGTAGTCGCGCACCCCGGTTCCGTCGGGGGTGTCGTAATCGTCGCCGAAGACCGAGATCCGGTCCAGTTCGCCCAGCGCCACCCGCGCAATGTAAGGCATCAGGTTGTTCGGGATGTCCCTGGGGTCTTCGCCGATAAGGGCCGATCGATGCGCGCCCGCAGGATTGAAATACCGCAGGATGCCCGCGGCCCAGTCCGGGTTGGCCGCCGTCAGCGCGGTCAGCACCTGTTCGCCCACGATCTTGGTCTGACCATAGGGGTTCATGGCGCGGTATTCGGCGGTCTCGGGCGTGGGTGTTTCATCGGGAATGCCGTAGACGCAGGCCGAGGATGAAAACACCAGCCGCCGGCAGCCCGCGGCATCCATCGCCTTGAGCAGGGTCGTCAGCCCGCCCAGGTTGACGTCGAAATAGTCGAGCGGCCGTTCAACGCTTTCGCCCACGGCCTTCAGCGCCGCGAAATGCACCACCGCATCAAAGGACCGGTCCCCGAACACCTGGTCCAGCGCCTGCCGCGACCGCACATCGCCCTCGATCACGGTCACGGGCTTGCCCGTCACCTGCGCCAGCCGGTCGGGCACGTCGCGGCGCGCATTGGCAAAACTGTCGAAGATGACGACATCATACCCGGCCTCGACCAGCGCCAGATAGGTATGCGACCCGATATAGCCGGCACCGCCGGTCAGCAGGATGCGCTTTGCCATTGGATGTCTTTCCTCGCGCGGACCGGGATCACCCCCTGCAACGGCCGCAACCTCATTGCCGCGCGCCGCCCGGGCGCCCTCTTTGACCGACAGGCCCCGGTGTGCAAGTCGCAAAACCGCATCCGGGCCGGGTATGCAAGGCCCGGGTCTATGCGATCCCGATGGCCTTGGCGCGCGGCACCAGCGCGTTGATGCGGGCGACATGTTCGGGCAGGCACCGGGTGCGGAAATCATAATGGCGCAGCATATGGGCGCGCGCGGCATGGCCCAGATGCGCGAAATCGCCCGGGCGTTCCAGCACCTCGACCACCTGCCGGGCCAGACCGGACGGGTCGAAGAAATCGACGAGCAGGCCGTTTTCGCCATGGGTGATCACCTCGCGCACGGGCGGGGTGCCCGAGGCGACGATGGTCGCGCCCATCGACATCGATTCCAGAAGGGACCAGGACAGCACGAAAGGGACCGTCAGGTAGATATGGCACCGGCTGATCTGGATGATCTTCTGGTAATCGGCATAGGGCACCTTGCCCAGGAAATGCACCCTGTCCCAATCGACGCGGTCGCCGACCTCGGCCTCCATCTCGGCGCGGTAGCCGCCCTTGGCCCCGCTCGACCGGCCATAGGATGTCTCGGACCCGCCGATGATCAGAACCCGTGCCTCGGGCCGGGCGGCGAGGATATCGGGCAGCGCGCGCATGAAGACGTGGAAGCCGCGCGTCGGTTCCATGTTGCGCGCCATGTAGGTGAAGATCTCGTCCTCGACGGTCACCGACCGGTTCAGCCGCCCCAGCATGACCGATGCATCGGCATTGGGGCGCAGGATGTCGGTGCGGATGCCGTCATGCCTGACGTAGATGCTGGAGTGAAAGCTTTCGGGAAAGGTGTCGCGCTGCCAGGCGGTGGGCGACTGGCCCAGGTCGACGGTCTGGATATTGGCGAAGTTCACCGCGTTGCGTGCATGCATGATGAAGGGCGCGTGGTCCGAAGCGGGGAATTCCGGGTCGAACCCCACCGAGCCGCCGCGCGCCAGGAAATAGTATTCGAAATATCCGATGATCGGCGTGTCGGGCCAGACCTCTTTCAGGAAGGTCAGCTCGCCCCAGCCGACATGGCCGAGGATGATATCGGGGGTGAACCCGGCCTCGCGCAGTTTCACCGCCGCCAGCGCCGCGCCCAGCCCGTTGCCGCAGGTTTCCTCCCAGTATTTTGACAGGGCATAGGCATCTTCGGCGGTTTTGTGATGGCTGCGGTATTGCACCACCCGCGCGCCGCGCACCGGCTGCGTCACCGCGCGCTGGGTCAGGAACACGATCTCGTGCCCGCCCTGCGCCACCAGCCAGGCAAACAGTTCGCGATACTGGCCGGGAAAGTTCTGGTGGACGAAAAGGATGTTCATCGGGCTGCCCGGCCTTGGCTTTTGCCCGAGTCTTCCCCATCGCGCTGGGTGAGGCAAGCGCGGCGCGGTCCGGGGGCGGTCTGGCCGCGATTCTGGTCCGATCTGGGCCCGATTTGGGATTGTCACCGGGCTGCCTATATGGAACCCCGACCCCATTCAGGACCGCCCGATGACGCTGACCACCAAAATCGCCTGGGACGACACCGTTCTGCCGTTCCAACTTGATCGTTCCGACATCCGCGGCCGGGTCGCCCGGCTGGACCAGACGCTTGGGCGCATCCTTGACCAGCACCGATACCCCGCCGAGGTCGAGGCGATGATCACCGAGGCGGTGCTGCTGACCGCGCTGATCGGGCAGACCATCGACCTGCGCTGGAAACTGTCGCTGCAGGTGCGGGGCGACGGGCCGCTGCGCCTGATCGCCACGGATTTCTACGCCCCGCGTGAGCCGGGCGCGCCTGGGCGCATCCGCGCCTATGCCAGTTTCGACGCCACCCGGCTGGAACCCGGGGTCGATCCGTTCCGCCAGATCGGCAAGGGGTATTTCGCGATCCTGATCGATCAGGGTGGCGGGACCAAGCCCTACCAGGGGATCACGCCGCTGGCGGGCGGGGCGCTGAAATCCTGTGCCGAGGCCTATTTCGCCCAGTCCGAACAGCTGCCCACGCGGTTCGAGCTGAGCTATGGCCGGAGCCAGACCCCCGGTGAAGCGGCGGAATGGCGGGCGGGCGGCGTGATGCTGCAGCACATGCCGAAAGCCTCGCCGCTGATGCAGGGCGGCGGATCGGGCGAAGAGGGTCTGTTGGCCGCCACCGACCTGATGGATGAGGACGAGGGCGAGAACTGGACCCGCGCCAATATCCTGCTCGACACGGTCGAACATCTGGAAATGATCGGGCCGCGCGTCGCACCCACCGACCTGCTGCTGCGCCTGTTTCACGAGGAACAGCCCCGCGTCTACGACCCGCAACCGGTTGAGTTCGGCTGTACCTGTTCGGCGGATCGCGTGCGCCAGAGCCTGTCGATCTATTCGGCCCGCGATATCGGCCACATGACGACCGAGGAAGGCATCGTCACCGCCGATTGCCAGTTCTGCGGCGCCCATTACGAATTCGACCCGAAAACGCTGGGCTTCGAAGCGGAGGTGCCGGCCGATGACGCGTCCAGGGATTGATCTGTCGGCGCTGGCGGCGGGCCTGACGGCGGCCCCGCCCCGGCCCTCGTCCGACTACGACCTCAACCGCGATGTCGTCCTGCCCGAGGGGCGCAAGCTGCGCCCAGCGGCGGTGCTGATCGGGGTGCAGGCGGGGCAGGTTGTGCTGACGAAACGCGCCTCGCATCTGACCCATCACCCCGGCCAGATCGCCTTTCCCGGCGGCAAGCAGGACCCGTCCGACGCCGATGCCCGTGCTGCCGCGCTGCGCGAGGCGCGTGAGGAAATCGGCCTCGATCCCGGCGCGGCGCGGATCGAAGCGCATCTGCCGCCCCATGAAACCGTCACCGGGTTCCGGGTCACACCGGTCCTGGCCGAGATCGACCCGGGGTTCGTGGCGCGTGCCGACCCGGCCGAGGTGGACGAGGTGTTCCGGGTGCCGCTCGATTTCCTGATGCAGCCCGGGAATTACGCCATCGAACGGCGCCGCTGGCGCGGCCAATGGCGGCGCTATTACGTGGTGCCCTTCGGCCCATATTACATCTGGGGGGCGACGGCGCGCATGCTGAAGGCGCTGGCCGACGTCGCGGCGCGATGAAGCTTGATCTGCCATGGATGGATCACCCCGGCACCCGCGCCGTGACCGCCGCGCTGGGCAAGGCGCATCAGGTCTATTTCGTCGGTGGCTGCGTGCGCAACGGCCTGTTGGGCCGGCCGGTCGATGACATCGACATCGCCACCGATGCCACGCCCGACCAGGTGACGGCGCTGGCCGAAGGGGCCGGGCTGAAACCCGTGCCCACGGGGGCCGATCATGGCACCGTCACCGTGGTGGCCGGGGGCCGGGCGCATGAGGTGACGACCTTCCGCAGGGACATCGCCACCGATGGCCGCCGTGCCGAGGTGCGGTTCGCCACCGACATGGCCGAGGATGCCGCGCGGCGCGATTTCACGATCAACGCGCTTTATGCCGATCCCGAAGGCAGGGTGCATGACCCGAACGGGCAGGGGCTGGAGGACCTGGCCGCGCGCCGGGTGCGCTTCATCGGGGACGCGAATGCCCGCGTGACCGAGGATTACCTGCGCATCCTGCGATTTTTCCGGTTCCATGCATGGTATGCCGACCCGGAGGGCGGGCTGGATGCCGAGGGGCTGGCCGCCGCCGCGCGTCATGCCGATGGCCTGGCGCGGATTTCGCGCGAACGCATCGGGGCCGAGATGAAGAAACTGCTGGTCGCACCTGACCCGGCGCCAGCGGTCGCGGCGATGGCGGCCTCGGGCGTGCTGGCGCAGGTGTTGCCGGGGGCGGATCCGGGACTGTTGCCGGTTCTGACCCATCTTGATGCGGACCATCCCGCCGACCCGATCCGGCGGCTGGCGGCAATCGGCGGGCAGGACGTGGCACGGGCCCTGCGCCTGAGCGGGGCCGAGGCCAAGCGGCGCGACCTGCTGATCGCGGGCTGGTCCGGACCCGCAGGCCCCGCCGAACTGGGCTATCGCCAAGGGGCGGAGGCGGGGCGCGATATCGTGCTCTTGCGTGCGACGCAGGCGCCGGCCGATCTGCAAGCCGCGCTGTCGGATGTCGCGCGGGGGGCTGAGGCTCGGTTTCCCGTCACCGCCGCCGACCTGATGCCCCGGCTTGCCGGGGCCGCGCTGGGCCGGCGGCTGAAGACGCTCGAAGACCGCTGGATCGCGTCGGATTTCACCCTCGACAAGGCCGCCTTGCTCGACACGCCCTGACCGCGGCGCATGGCTTTTGCCGCGCACCGGGCCTATATGCGGGCCAACCCCAAGCGACGGCGCGCCCGATGTTCCGGTTCTTCGAAAACCTGGTCGATCCCTACGTGGCCTATCCTGAAACGGATGCGCCGCCGCGCAAGCTATGGGCGTTCCTTTGGGATTACGCGCAGCCCTTCCGGGGCGTTTTCGCCATCACGGCGGCGATGTCGGTGGTGGTCGCGACGGTCGAGATCGGGCTGATCTGGTATATGGGGCGGCTGGTGGACCTGTTGTCCGAAACGTCCCCGGCGCAGGTCTTCGCCGATCACGGGGTCGAATTCATCCTCGCCGCGATCTTCGTTCTGGCCCTTCGCCCGCTGATCCAGACCTTCGATGTTCTGCTGCTGAACAACGCGATCCTGCCGAATTTCGGCGCACTGATCCGGTGGCGGGCGCACCGGCAGGTGCTGCGCCAGTCGGTGGGATTTTTCGAGAACGATTTCGCGGGGCGCATCGCCAACCGCATCATGCAGACACCGACCAGCGCGGGCGACGCGATTTTCCAGGTCTTTGACGCGATCACCTTCGCGCTGGCCTATCTGGTGGGGGCCGCGATCCTGCTGGCCGATGCGGACCCGAGGCTGGCGGTGCCGCTTCTGATCTGGTTCGCGCTTTACGGGCTGCTGGTGCGCTGGACGATGCGGCGGGTCGGGCCTGCGTCGAAGGCCGCCGCCGATGCACGGTCGATGACCACGGGCCGCGTCGTGGACAGCTACACCAATATCCATTCGGTCAAGCTGTTCGCCCATCACGACCGCGAGGTGGATTACGCGAAAGAAGCGATCGAACACACCCGCCGCACCTTCGGGCGCGAGATGCGCATCTACACGCTGATGGATGTGATGCTGGTGGCGCTGAACGGGTTTCTGATCGTCGCGGTGGTGGGCTGGGCGCTGTGGCTGTGGAGCGCGGGATCGGCCAGCGTCGGCATCGTCGCCGCCGCCACCGCGCTGACCCTGCGGCTGAACGCGATGACCGGATGGATCATGTGGGCCGTTTCCACCTTCTTCCGGTCCCTCGGTGTCGTGGCCGAAGGGATGGAGACGATCACCGAACCCGTCACCCTGACCGATGCGCCGGACGCGAAACCGCTGGCCTTCGGTGCCGGTGAGGTGCGGTTCGACGCGGTCAGCCACCATTACGGGCGCGGCCGAGGCGGGCTGGACCGGGTGTCTCTGACCATAAGCCCGGGTGAAAAGGTGGGTTTGGTGGGCCGGTCGGGGGCGGGCAAGTCCACGCTCGTGAAACTCCTCCTGCGGTTCTACGATGCGGAAGGCGGCCGTATCCTGATCGACGATCAGGACATCGCCCGCGTCACCCAGGACAGCCTGCGCCAGCAGATCGGCATGGTGCAGCAGGACAGCAGCCTGCTGCACCGGTCGGTGCGCGACAACATCCTTTACGGTCGCCCCGATGCGACCGAGGCCGAGATGATCGCTGCCGCGAAACGGGCCGAGGCGCATGATTTCATCCTCGATCTCGAAGATCCGCAGGGGCGGCGCGGCTATGACGCCCATGTCGGCGAACGCGGCGTGAAACTGTCGGGCGGGCAACGCCAGCGCGTGGCGCTGGCCCGGGTGATCCTGAAGGATGCCCCGATCCTGGTGCTGGACGAGGCGACAAGCGCGCTCGACAGCGAGGTCGAGGCCGCGATCCAGGATACGCTTTACGGCGTGATGGAGGGCAAGACCGTGATCGCCATCGCGCACCGGCTGTCGACCATCGCCCATATGGACCGGATCGTGGTGATCGAGGATGGCCGCATCGCCGAGGATGGCCGCCATGACGCGCTTCTGGCGCAAGGCGGGCTATATGCCCGGTTCTGGGCGCGCCAGTCGGGCGGGTTCATCGGAACGGATGCGGCGGAACTGGGGGCGGCGGAATGACGACGATCATGGGTATCCTGCGATGGCTGGGCAATCTGATCGACGGCTTCCAGCCCGCCGACGGCCCGCCGCCGCGCACGCTTGCCGCCTTCGTGCGCTGGTGTCTGGCCGGGGCCTGGCCGATTATCCTGCTGGCCGGTCTCGTCTCGGGTCTGGCCGGCATGCTGGAGGTCGGCGCGGCCTACCTGCTGGGTGTCGTCATCGACAGCGCGGTCAGCACCGCCGACCCCGCCGCCTATTTCGACGATCACCTGTGGCTGATCCTGGGCTATATCGCCTTTTACCTGATCGCCCGTCCGCTGTTTTTCGGCGTCTCTGCCGCGTTCAACGGCATCGTCTTGCCCCCGAACCTCGCGCCCATGGTGCAAAGCCGGTTGCACCGCTGGTCGCTGGGCCAGGACGTGACCTTTTTCGACAATGATTTCGCCGGCCGCATCGCGCAGAAACAGGCGCAGACCGCGACCGCGCTGGTCAATGTCGTGACCGAGGTGATCAATGCCGTCACCTTCGCGATGGCCACCCTGATCGGGGCGGTCGCGATGCTGGCGGTGATCGACTGGCGCATCGCGGGGGCGCTGGTGGTCTGGCTCGCGCTCTATTTCCTGATGATGTCCTGGTATCTGCCGCGCATCCGCGCCCGGTCTAAAGACCGCGCCGCCGCCCGTGCCAATGTCACGGGCCAGATCGTGGATACCATCACCAATGTCAAAACCGTCAAGCTGTTCGGCCATACCGAATACGAGGATGAGGCCGCGCTCGATGCCCTGCGCGGGTTCCGGGAAAAGGCGCTGGCCTTCGGCTACCTGTCCACCGGGTTCCGCTTTGCGCTGATGACGGCGGCCGGGGTCCTGCCTGTGTTCCTCGTGGTCGGGTCGATCCTTTTGTGGCGCACGGGGTCCGTCACGCCCGGCGAGATCGCCGCGACCGGTGCCATCGCCATGCGCATCGCGCAGATGACCGGCTGGGTCAGTTTCACCCTGATGGCGATTTTCTCGAATGTGGGCGAGGTCGAGGACGGGATGCGCACACTGACCCCGCCGCACCAGCTGACCGACAAACCCGATGCGGCCCGCATCGACCGCGCCAGGGGCGAGATCGTCTTCGACAAGGTAAGCTTCGCCTATGGCCGCCAGATCGGCGGGGTCGAGGATGTGTCTCTGCACGTCGCGCCGGGCGAGAAACTGGGCATCGTGGGGGCCTCGGGTGCGGGGAAATCCACCCTCGTCTCGCTGCTTCTGCGGCTTTACGACACCGAGGCCGGGCGCATCACGCTGGACGGGATCGACCTGCGCGATCTGGCCCAGGATAGCCTGCGACAGCAGATTGCAATGGTCACGCAGGAAACCGCGATGTTCAATCGCTCGGCCTATGCCAACATCCTTTATGGCCGCCCGGACGCGACCGAAGAAGAGGTGATCGCGGCAGCGAAACGCGCGGAGGCGCATGAGTTCATCACCGGCCTGAAGGATCATCGCGGGCGCGAAGGCTACGAGGCTTTCCTGGGGGAGCGCGGCGTGAAACTGTCCGGCGGCCAGCGGCAGCGCATCGCGCTGGCGCGCGCGTTCCTGAAAGATGCCCCGGTGCTGGTGCTGGACGAGGCCACAAGCGCATTGGACAGCGAGGTCGAGGCCGCGATCCAGGATACGCTGGCCGACGTGATGGAGGGCAAGACCGTGATCGCCATCGCGCACCGCCTGTCCACCCTGTCCTCGCTCGACCGGATCGTGGTGCTGAACGATGGCCGGATCGTCGAGGATGGCACCCATGCGGACCTTCTGGCCGAGGGCGGGCTTTATGCCCGATACTGGTCGCGGCAATCGGGCGGGTTCATCGGTGTGCAGGAAGCCGCCGAATGACCGGGGTTGCGACCATCTTGCGCGACGGCGGGCTTTGGCCCATCTGAGGGAAAACCGCCGGGGATCCCGATGACCGATACCGCGCCCACCGATCGTTCCTTCCGCACCCGTCTCGGCGACTGGATCGAAAGCGCGCCGGTGCGCAACACGATCATCGGCATCATCATGTTCAACGCGGTCATCCTGGGGCTGGAAACCTCGCCCAGCGTGATGGAGGCGGCCGGGCCGCTGGTTCTGGCGCTCGACCGGGCGTGCCTGACCATCTTCGTGATCGAGATCGCGCTGAAACTGATCGCGTTCGGCCCGCGCTTTTTCCGGTCGGGCTGGAACCTTTTCGATTTCATCATCGTGGGCATCGCGCTTCTGCCCGCCACGCAGGGGTTGTCGGTGCTGCGCGCGCTGCGGATTCTGCGGGTGCTCAGGATCGTGTCGGCGGTGCCCAGCCTGCGCCGCGTGGTTGAGGGGCTGTTCAACGCCCTGCCCGGCATGGGGTCGGTGTTCCTGCTGATGTCGGTGCTGTTCTATATCGGCGCGGTGATGGCCACGAAACTGTTCGCGGCCAGCTTCCCCGACTGGTTCGGCACCATCGGCGCGTCGCTTTACACCCTGTTCCAGATCATGACGCTGGAAAGCTGGTCGATGGGCATCGTGCGCCCGGTGCTGGACGTCTATCCCTATGCCTGGCTGTTTTTCGTGCCCTTCATCATGGTGACGACCTTCGCGGTGGTGAACCTGATCGTGGGCCTCGTGGTGAACTCGATGCAGGACGCCCATTCCGCCGAATCGAACGCCGCGACGGATGCCTATCGCGACGAGGTGCTGGAACGGCTGAGGAAGATCGAGGAAAAGCTGAAATAGGCCGGGTGTTCAGCCCGTGCCGCTATCAGGCGGCGAACCCATGCGGTTCTGACTTGCGGCAGATCAAGGACATCCGCGCCCGGCCCCGGCAGACTGCCCGTGTTCATCATGAGTAGGATTGCCCCATGACCATCACACGCAACCTTGCCCAATGGGACCGCGCGGCACGTTTCGCCCTTGGCCTTCTGCTGATCGTTCTTGCCTATGCCGGCATTGTCGGCCCGTGGGGATATGTCGGCGCGATCTTCCTGGCCACTGCGGTCATGAATTTCTGCCCGCTTTACCGCGTACTGGGTTTCAAGACCTGCACGGACTGCTGAGGCGCCCGGAAGATCTGCAGATAAACGCCCCCTCAGGCGCGTTGTGAAATCTGCGCGACCCCCAGGGTGCTGAGCACCTTCGCCTCGATATCCGCCGCGTTCATCCCGGCCACGGCATACATGTCTGTCGCGCTCGCCTGATCGATGAAGATATCGGGCAGGACCATCGACCGGAATTTCAGCCCTGTGTCGAAAACGCCTTCCTCGGCCAGAAGCTGCGCGACATGGCTGCCGAAGCCGCCGATGGCGCCTTCCTCCAGCGTGATCAGCGCCTCATGGTGGCGGGCAAGCTGCAGGATCAGGTCGCGGTCGAGCGGCTTGGCGAACCGGGCATCAGCCACCGTGGGGGTGATGCCCCGCGCGCCGAGGTTTTCCGCCGCCTCGCCCACCTCTTTCAGGCGGGTGCCGAAATTCAGGATCGCCACCCGGTTGCCTTCGGCGATGATGCGGCCGCGGCCGATCTCGAGCACCTCGCCGCGTTCGGGCATGGTCACGCCCACGCCTTCGCCGCGCGGAAAGCGGAAGGCCGATGGCCGGTCGTCGATGGCAATGGCGGTGCGCACCATGTGCACCAGCTCGGCTTCGTCCGCCGCGGCCATCACCACGAAGCCCGGCAGGTTCGCGAGGTAGGCGATGTCGAAACTGCCGGCATGGGTCGCGCCATCGGCGCCCACCAGCCCGGCCCTGTCGATGGCGAAGCGCACCGGCAGCCGCTGGATCGCCACGTCATGGACCACCTGGTCATAGCCGCGCTGCAGGAAGGTGGAATACAGGGCGCAGACCGGTTTCAGCCCGCCCGCCGCCATCCCGGCGGCAAAGGTCACCGCGTGCTGTTCGGCGATGCCGACATCGAAACAGCGGTCCGGAAAGCGTTCAGCGAACAGGTTCAATCCCGTCCCATCCGGCATCGCGGCGGTGACGGCGGTGATCTGGCGGTCGTCTTCGGCCTCGCGGATGAGGCTTTCGGCGAAGACCCGGGTGTAGGAGGGGGCATTCGACGGCGGTTTCGACTGTTTGCCGGTGGCGATGTCGAATTTCGCGGTCGCATGCCCGCCATCGGGCTTGCCCTCGGCATGGATGTATCCCTTGCCCTTCTTGGTGATCGCATGGATCAGCATCGGGCCATCCGCCCGCGCCTTGACCGTGCGCAGAACGGCCAGAAGCTGTTCCATGTCATGCCCGTCGATGGGTCCGAGATAGGAAAAGCCCAGCTCCTCGAACAGCGTGCCGCCCACGGTCGCGGATTTCAGCAGTTCCTTGGCCCGGCGCGCGCCTTCCTGAAACGGCTCGGGCAGCAGCTTGACCGCGCCCTTGGCCGCAGCCTTCAGTTCTTGGAACGGTGCGCCCGCGTAAAGCCGCGACAGGTAGGACGACATCGCCCCGGTCGGCGGCGCGATGGACATCTCGTTGTCGTTCAGGATCACGATCAGCCGCTTGCCCATATGGCCCGCGTTGTTCATCGCCTCATAGGCCATGCCCGCGCTCATCGCGCCATCGCCGATCACCGCGATCACGTCGCCATGGCCGGTGTCGCAATCCCCGCCCAGATCGCGCGCCACGGCAAAGCCCAGCCCAGCCGAGATACTGGTCGAAGAATGCGCCGCCCCGAACGGGTCATAGGGGCTTTCGGAACGCTTGGTGAAGCCGGACAACCCGTCCTTCTGCCGGATCGTCAGCATCCGGTCGCGGCGGCCTGTCAGGATCTTGTGAGGGTAGCACTGATGGCTGACATCCCAGATCAGCTTGTCGCGCGGCGTGTCGAACACGGCGTGCAGCGCCACCGTCATCTCCACCACGCCCAGCCCGGCCCCGAAATGGCCGCCAGTCTGGCTGACCGACCAGATCATGTCCGACCGCACCTCGCGGGCCAGCGCCTGCAATTCCGCATCGCTGAGGCGCTTGAGGTCCGCGGGCATCGCGACGCGGTCGAGGATCGGGGTCTGGGGGCGGTCGGGCATCTGTCAGGTCACGTCAATCTATCGGTCACGGGCAATAATGTAATCGGCCAGGCCGCGCAGAACCTGCGCCTTTTCGCCATAGGGGGCGAGGGCATCCTTGGCCTCAATGACGAGGACGGCGGCGCGCGCCTTCGCCCCGTCCACGCCCAGATGCGACACGAAGGTGGCCTTGCCCGCCTCGGCATCCTTGCGCAGGGCCTTGCCCGCCGTTTCGGCATCGCCTTCGACATCCAGAAGATCATCGGCGATCTGGAAGGCCAGCCCGATGGCGCGGGCATAGGCGGTCAGCGGCGCGGCGTCGGCCCGGCCCAGGATCGCGCCCGCCTCGGCCGGCCATTCGATCAGCCGCCCGGTCTTGTTGCGCTGCAGCGCGGTGATCTCGTCGAGGCTCAGGGCGCGGCCCGCGCTTTCGGCGGCGATATCCTGCGCCTGACCCAGCACCATGCCCGCCGCGCCCGAGGCCCGGGCAAGGCTGCGCATCAGCGCCACGCGCTGCGCATCGTCCCCGGCATCGGGATGGCCGAGCAATTCGAAGGCCAGCGTCTGCAACGCGTCCCCGGCCAGCACCGCCGTCGCCTCGTCCCATCTGACATGCACCGTGGGCTGCCCGCGCCTGAGACCATCGTCGTCCATGCAGGGCAGGTCGTCATGGACAAGGCTGTAGGCATGCACGCATTCCACGGCGCTGGCCGAAAAAAGGGCCTGCGCCTGCGCCACGTCGAAAAGCCTTGCCGTCTCCAGCACCAGGAACCCCCGCAGCCGCTTGCCGCCATCCGTGGCATAGCGCATGCCCTGCGCGACCCGGTCATCGCCGAAGGCGGCCAGTTGCGCCGAAAGATGCGCGCCGATGGCGGTCTGGGCCGCCGCAAGCGCCTGCACGAACATCGGCGTCAGAGACCTTCGACAGGTGTCGTGCCGGTGGGCTGCCCCTCGGCGTTGAGGGTGATCTGGGCGACCTTTTCCTCGGCCTCTTTCAGCTTGGCCTCGCAGCGCGCCTTCAGCTTGGCCCCCCGTTCGTAGAGCTTGATCGACTCCTCCAGCGCCACCTCGCTGCCGTCCAGCCGTGCCACGACATCCTCGAGGGCGCGGATCGCCTCTTCGAAGCTCATCTTCTCGATGGGTTTGTCATCGCTCATCGGCCCGCCTCCTGCAGCATGTCGACATGGGTGGCGACCGAGGCCGCCAGCGCCTCAAGATCATATCCGCCTTCCAAGGTCGAGACCACGTGCCCGTCGCAGACGGCATCGGCCATCTCGCACAGGGCCCGGGTGACCCAGGCGAAATCCGCCTCGGTCCAGCCGAGGTTGGCCAGCGGGTCATCGGCATGGGCATCGAACCCGGCCGAGATCAGGATCAGGTCGGGCTTCCATGCGGTCAGGCGCGGGATCACATGGTCGGTATAGACCTGCCGCATCATGGCCCCGTCCGATCCCGGCGGAAGGGGCAGGTTCATGACGTTGTCCGATCCGCCCCGTTCCGATGCGGCACCGGTGCCGGGATACAGCGGCATCTGGTGGGACGAGATGAACAGCGCCCGGTCCTCCTCCCAGAGCACGTCCTGGGTGCCGTTGCCGTGATGGACATCGAAATCGACCACGGCCACACGGTCCAGCCCCCGGGTTTCCAGCGCATGGCGTGCGGCGATGGCGATGCTGGAAAACAGGCAGAACCCCATGGCGCGGTCGCGTTCGGCGTGGTGGCCGGGCGGGCGCGTGGCGACAAAGGCGTTCTGTGCCCGGCCATCCAGCACCGCGTCCACCGCCGCAACGCATCCGCCGACGCCTGCCAGCGCCGCGCCCAGCGATCCGGGGCCGACATGGGTGTCGGGGTCGAGCGCGCGCAGACCGGTGTCGGGGATCGCGTCCCGGATCGCGTCGATATGCGATTGCGGATGGCCAAGACGCAGGACCGCGTCGTCGGTTGTCGGGGCCGCCATCCGGAGCAGGCCCGAAAAGGCGGGCGCCGACAAGGCGCCGGTCACCGCCCCGGCGCGGGCCACCTGTTCGGGATGGCCTTGCGGCATGGCATGGTCGGTCGCGTGGGCATTGGCCACCAGAAGCGTCGTCATCGGGGGTCCGTCTGTCAGTCGGGGGCCAGCATGTAGCCCGCGCCCCGCACCGTCTGCAGGTAACGCGGCTGTTTCGGGTTGATCTCGATCTTGCGCCGCAGGCGGGTGATCTGCACGTCGACTGCGCGTTCCTGCACCGTTTCGCCCAGCCCGCCCTTGTCGCGGTTCAGCATGCCGACCAGGTCGCTCCTGCTGATCGCCGCGCCCGGCTGGGCGGAAAAGATGCGCATCAGCGCGGCCTCGGTCGCGGTCAGGCGGATCGGGTCATTGCCCTGCCGCAGTTCGCCGCGTTCGAGGTCATAGCGGATCGGGCCCAGATGCAGGACCTGCGGGGTGTCATGGGCATCGGTCGCGGCGGGCATCCGGCGCAGGATGGCGTTGATCCGCAGCAGCAGTTCCTTGGGTTCGAAGGGTTTGGCGAGGTAATCGTCGGCCCCCGCTTCCAGCCCGGAAATCCGGTCCTCGGCCTCGCCCTTGGCGGTCAGAAGCAGGATCGGCGTCGTGTGGGTCCGCCGCAGGTCGCGGCACAGGTCCAGCCCGCTTTCGCCGGGCATCATCACGTCGAGCACCACCATGTCGAAGGCCAGCCCCTCCATCAGGCGGCGGGCATGGGCGGCGTCGCGCGCGACAGAGGTCATGAATCCGTTGCGGATCAGGAATTTCTGCAACAGCCCGCGAATGCGTTCGTCATCGTCGACGATCAGCAGATGCGCGCCAATATCCATCATTTCCCCCCGTCGGCGTCGTCAAGATAGTGCCGCTTCATCTCGGGGTCCATCATCTGCTCCAGCACGGCGCGGAACCCGGCCACGGCGTCCGGACCGGCGGCGCGGAATGCATCGCGCATCCGGCTGCGCTGTGCCTCGCTCAGCTTGCGTTCCAGCGCCGCGCCCGCCTCGGTCAGGTAGAGATGGCGCTCGCGCTTGTCGCGGTCGCCCACCCGGCTGTCGACCAGCCCGTCCTCGACCACGGTCCGGAGCACCCGGTTCAGCGACTGTTTGGTGACGCCGAGGATCGACAGCAGGTTGTTCACCGTGGTGCCGGGGCTGCGGTTGATGAAATGGATCGCCCGGTGATGGGCCCGGCCATAGCCGTATTCCTGTAGGATGCGGTCGGGATCGGCGGTGAAGCCGCGATAGGCGAAGAACATCGCCTCGATGCCGCGCCTGAGCTGGTCGTCGGTCAGAAACAGCAGGCTTTCGCCACGCGACAGGGGGGCGAGGTTGGGGCGGTCCGACATGATCTGTCCCTTCCGGCGGCGCTTCCGGCAGCTCTTGCGACCGATTTTAAGTCAGCCTTGTTGACTTTCCAAGAATCAATTGGTAGCGATCAGCGGGTTTTGCGCAACAATGTGTCCGAAGTGGCCATAATTCGCGCAACATTCATAAATCGCCGAGGGAGACCGGCGTCAGAAGCAAAGGAACGGGTCAATGGCGGGTGCCTATGATGATCGCGACGGCGCGATCTGGATGGATGGTCAGCTGAAGCCGTGGCGGGACGCCAATGTGCATATCCTGACCCATGCGATGCATTACGCCTCGGCCGTGTTCGAGGGGGAGCGCGCCTATAACGGCAAGATCTTCGAAAGCCGGAAGCATTCCGAACGGCTGCTGGCCTCGGGGCGGATGATCGATGTCGACATCCCTTGGACCGTCGACGAGATCGAGGCCGCGAAATACGAGGTGATGAAGGCCAACGGTCTGACCGATGCCTATGTGCGCGCGGTGGCCTGGCGCGGGTCGGGCGAGGATATGGGCGTCGCGTCCGCCAAGAACCCGGTCCGTCTGGCCATCGCGGCCTGGGAATGGGGCGCCTATTACGGCGACGCCAAGATGAAGGGGGCCAAGCTGGATATTTCCCAGTGGAAACGCCCCGCGCCCGACACCATCCCCTGCCATGCCAAGGCGGCGGGCCTTTACATGATCTGCACCATGTCCAAACACGCCGCCGAGGCGAAGGGATGTTCCGACGCGATGATGTTCGATTATCGCGGCTACGTGGCCGAGGCGACGGGCGCCAACATCTTCTTCGTGAAGGATGGCGAGGTCCACACACCCAAGCCCGACTGTTTCCTGAACGGCATCACGCGGCAGACCGTGATCGGGATGCTGGAGGAACGCCAGGTCAAGGTCCATGAACGCCATATCGAACCGGGCGAACTGGAAGGCTTCGAGCAATGCTGGCTGACCGGCACGGCGGCCGAAGTCACCCCGGTGGGCCAGATCGGCGACTACAATTTCGAGGTCGGCGCCCTGACCCGCGACATGGCCCAGGCATACGAGGAGAAGGTGCGGGCTTAAGCTGCGGCTTAGTTCCGCGTCTTCATCGTCGCCCACGCTGCGAAGGCTCGGCGATCCTTGACCGAAGTCTTCCGAAAGGCACGAATGGCGTCTTCAGCAGCATCAATCGCGCCTTCCACGTCACTTAGCGTGAAGATCGCCGAAGGATCGTAATCAGCCCGGTGGCGGTCGTCCTGAAGATCGACGAACAGGTTCCCGAAGTCTTCTATGTCCTTCGGGAACTTGGCCATGACGCTGCGACTACGGCACTGGCCCTTCGCGAAGCCGTGATCGACTGACCGATAGGCCTGCCGCCAGGCGGGAAGGCTGCGGTCGGACCCCGATGTTCCGATCATCAAGTCCGCCACTGTGCGGCAGATTTCCTGAAACACAGCATAGTATGCCGTGCTTACGGCGCGTTTCAGATCGGCCTGCCGCGGGCGGCGCGATGAACGCGCCCGGGTCAACCGACGTGCAGTTGCGATCAGATCAAGCGGCTGCAGCGCGATCCTCTTTCACTGTTGCAAAACTGAACACGGGGAAATCGTCGACGGCAATGCGTTCGAGCGGCTCTCTCAGATGGCGTGCAAGCCCTCGTACCGCTTTCGGATCAAGCCGGTCACCGTCGATCTCGAACACGATACGGACACGCAAAAGCGGATCGCCATCGTGGTCCAGATCATATGCCACATCTACGCGATCCACACGCGCAGGCGCCAGCTGAGCCTCCACGACCTTCCTGATCGTCTCGATGATGTTGGCGTCGGATATACGTTCCATAATACAAGTATATAAAGCTTCGTTGCGTTTCTGTGAATCCCCGTCGATCACAGCGTCAAGAAAACTTGACGCCTCCGCCCATCCCGCCC
This sequence comes from Paracoccaceae bacterium, assembly GCA_024742455.1. Classification (GTDB taxonomy): domain Bacteria; phylum Pseudomonadota; class Alphaproteobacteria; order Rhodobacterales; family Rhodobacteraceae; genus JANSYL01. The sequence goes on from JANSYL010000002.1 coordinate 404,243, forward strand.
ACCATCGCCCGATGACGTTTCAAAGCCCCGCCTTCGGCGCCGCCAAAGCCCATCCCGTAGCCTTCGACCGGCACGAACTCAGCGTGATCCTCACGCTGTACGGGCGGATGGTGGCGGCGGGGGAATGGCGGGATTACGGCATCTCGCATCTGAGCGACGTGGCGGTGTTCTCGGTGTTCCGCCGCACGGCTGAAAACCCGATCTACCGGGTCGAGAAACGGCCAAAGTTGCGCGACCGGCAGGGGCAATATGCTGTGATCGGCATGGACGGCCGCATCCTGAAACGCGGCCATGACCTGCGGACCGTGCTCAGGGTGCTCGAACGCAAGCTGATCCGCGCCGTCGAGTGATCAGCGCCCGATCTGCACCCGTTTGCGCGCGGTGATCGGCCCGAATTCCCGGTCGGCGATCCGCGCCCGCGCCTCGGCCAGCGGTTCATTGGCCACCGCCATGTGATGGGCATTGGCATGCAGCAGCATGGTCTCGTTCGCCATCATCCCGACATGGCCTTCCCAGAACACCAGATCATTGCGCTGCAGCACGTCCTCCGGCCCCAGAAATTCGCCCAGGCTGTCCTCCTGCTGGTCGCTGTCGCGGGGGCAGTCCACGCCGCAGGCCAGAAACGCCATCTGCACCAGTCCCGAACAATCCAGCCCCCAGCGGCTGCTGCCCCCCCACAGATAGGGCGTGCCGAGGAACAGGTCGGCCACCCCCAGCGGGTCGGCGAAGGTCGCGCGGACGGGCATTGCATGCTGCGCGGGGATGAAATGCCCGGTGGAAATGCGGTGATACCCGTTGCGTTCCTCCCCCGTGACCGTGACGCGCGCGCCGAAGAACAAAGACACGTCGGGCGGCGCCTTGAAATCGGGCCGGGGATAGAGATGGGTGGCCGGGGCGGTGATCCAGTGGGTGGCCACCTCGGCCGGCGCCAGCGCGCCCGCGGCCAGATACCCCACATAGCCGTCCTTTTCGCATTGGCCGAAGACCAGCCCGTCTTCCTCGTCCAGCACCAGGAACCGTTCTCCGAACAAAAGCTGCGTGGTCCGGTTGCCGCGCGGCGTGTCGGTCAGGTTCACGATGGGTTGCTGCACCGACATCCAGCGGCCTTCGACGAAGCGCTCGGCCTCGGCCACCCCCTCGAGCGAGACATGGGCCACCCGGCCATTGTTGGGCGTGACACGCGGATCGGTCATGGTGTCGGACCATCCGCCAGCATCTGCAGGATCGCCCGCGCGCCCTGCCCGACACCGCCCTTGGGCCGGGCGGGGGCTGCGGCGGGTTGCCAGCCATAGATATCGAAATGCAGGTAGGCGGGGCAGTCGGACACGAAGCGGCGCAGGAACAGCGCGGCGGTGATCGCCCCGGCGAACCCGCCTTTGGGCGCATTGTCCAGATCGGCGATGCCCGGGTCGATCATCGACTCGTAGGGGGCATGGAAGGGCAGGGGCCAGACCGGGTCGGCCACCTCCGTCGCCGCCCGGGCCAGCCTCGCCGCGAGGGCGTCGTCATCGGTGAAGAAGGGCGCGATATCGGGGCCGACGGCGACCCGCGCGGCCCCGGTCAGCGTCGCCATCGACACCGTCAGGTCGGCAGGGGTTTCGTTGGCCAGGCACAGGGCATCGGCCAGAACCAGCCGCCCCTCGGCATCGGTGTTGTTGATCTCGACGGTCTTGCCGTCGCGTGCGCGCAGGACGTCGCCGGGCCGCATCGCCGCCCCCGATACCGCGTTCTCGACCGCCGGGATTAGCACCCTGAGCCGCAATTCCAGCTTCAGCGCCATGATCATCCGCGCCAGCCCCAGCACCGTGGCCGCCCCGCCCATGTCCTTTTTCATCAGCGCCATCGACGCGCCGGGCTTGAGGTTCAGACCCCCGGTGTCGAAACACACGCCCTTGCCCACCAGCGTCAGTGTCGGGCCGCTGTCGCCCCAGGTCATCTCGATCAGGCGTGGCGCGCGCGCGGCGGCGCGGCCCACGGCATGGATCATTGGAAAGCCTTGCGTGATCAGATCCTCGCCAACGACCATGGTGCAGGTCGCCCCGAAATCGCGCGCCAGCGCTTCGGCGGCGGCGGCCAGGTCTGCCGGGCCCATGTCTTCGGCGGGGGTGTTGATCAGGTCGCGGGTCAGGCATTCTCCCGCCGCGATGGCCTCAAGCCGGGGCGCATCCACGCCCTCGGGCGCGATCAGCTGCCCCGTCGCGGGCGGCTGATCGCGATAGCGGTCGAACCGGTAGCCCGCCAGAAGTGCGGCAAGCCCGATCTCGTTCCGCGCGGCCAGGTCCAGCCCGGCGGCCTCCAGCCGATAGGTCCCTTCGGGCAAGGCGGCGATCGCGGCACCGGTGGCGAACCGTGTACGGGCCCGGTCCTCGGCGTTGCCGAGGCCGATCAGAACCTGCGCGATCCGGCCGTCCGGCCCGGGCAGGCAACAGGTTTCGGCCAGGGCTGCCGCGAATCCCATGGCTGCGGTCCAGCCGGACTGGGCGGCGCTCAGGCCGGCGCGCGTCTTCTCCAGCGTGGCGGCGTCGACCGGTGTGACGGGGATGGCCCCGGCGATATCTGTGGCGAAACGTGGCGTCATGGAATGCGACCGGTGGATCAGGACCGGGCCACCCTAGCGGCGGCCCCACCCACTGCAAGCACAGATCAGCAGGGCACATCCTCGAAGTCCCAGATCGCATGGACCGACCGGTCGCCGACCCGGTCGAGCCGGGCCAGCGTGGCGGCGGCGCCGACCCTGTCGCCGGTATCGAGGCAGCTCAGCACGTCGCCCGCGACCCGCGCAAGGCTGGCCATGCCGATCAACTGGGCGTCGCGCGCGATCTGGGCGACAAGCGGGCGCAGCCCGGGGGCGAACACGGGACATCCCTGCGCGCCGAGCCGTCCCAGCGCGGCAGTGATCCGGTCGAGGGCTGCGGCCACTTCCGCCTCGGCCCCGATTTCGCCGATCCTTTCACACAACAGTTCCAGTTGGCCGGGGTTGAACCGTGCAGGTTCATCCAGCGGCAGGGCCGTTACGACCGCTGTCATCTTTCGCTCCACCATTTGGCCCCACCACAGGCGCCCGCATCTTTCCCGATGCGCTTGAACAAAGCCTTGCGCCGGCGGTGAAATGCATCTGCAATTCGCCGCGAATGCGCGGTATCCTGCGCGTCTCGGCGGCAGGGGAGGGCCAGAACATGCATCGCGTCAAATCGTTGCCCGAGGATCTTCTGCTGCGCTATCGCGACTGGAAGGAACACCGGTTTCCCTCGGATCGCGACCTGTTCCGCAAACTGGCCATCGAGGGCCAGAATCCCGACACCATGGTGATCGCCTGCTGCGACAGCCGGGTCGGCGTTAACGCGATCTTCGGGCAGCGTGCGGGCGAATTATTCGTGCATCGCAACATCGCCAATCTGGTGCCGCCCTATGTTCAGGACGGGCGGTACCAGGCGACGGCGGCGGCGATCGAATTCGCGGTGCTGCATCTGCAGGTCGCGCATCTGGTGGTGATGGGCCATTCGGGTTGTGGCGGCGTGCGCGGCTGCCTGGAAATGTGCCAGGGCAGCGGCGATGTCTTCACCCGCCCCGACAGTTTCATGGGCCCGTGGCTGGAACTGCTGCGTCCGGCCCATGACCGGATCGTGGGGCTGACCGACCCCGCCGTCCTGCCCACCGCAATGGAGAAGGAGGCCGTGCAGCTGAGCCTTGAAAACCTGATGGGCTATCCTTTCGTCGCCGAGGCGGTGGATGCCGACCGGCTGACGCTGCACGGGCTCTGGGTGGACCTGGCTGAGATGGAAATGGAGGCCTTCGACGGGCGCATCCGGCATTTCGTGCCGTCCTGATGCCGCTCAGGGCCACCAGACGAGGTCCGACCCTTCGGGCCAGGACAGGTCCACCACCATCTCGATGCGCTGTTCCTCGCCGGGCTGAAGCTCCAGGTCCCAGGCAAGAACACCCCGGTCGCCGTCCAGATCGGTCACATCGGCGGCACGCGACAGGTCCACATCGACCGTAAGGTCCTCCTGCTCGCTGAAGGGCGTGGCATAGACCAGCCGCACCGTCTCGGCCTCGGATGAGGTGTTCTGCACCGAAAAGGCGATCACCCGGCGTTCCTCGTTCGAGGTGACGAAAACGCCCCGGTCCCCGGTGTCGCGCGACAGGTCCTGCCAGTCGAGCGCCAGGTGATCGACCGGCCCGAAGGCGAATTCCATCTCGGCTCCGGCGGCGATCAGGTCGAGCCACGTCCCGGCCACCACATCGCCGTCACGATACAGCACCGCCTCGCCCGGCAGGATCGGTTCGCCCGACATGTTCCGCCCCGCGGCCAGCAGATAGGCGGTGGCATCGCTGCGGGGGACGGCCCGGTTTTCCAGCGTCATGTCGAACCGCAACATGTCGAAGGGCAGCGTGGCCGGCTGGCCGGTCTGCAGGGTGACGGGCGGCTGATAGGAATAGCTCAGCGAAAGGCCCGAAACCTGCATCTCGACAACCGGTTCGGGCATCACGACCGGGGCCATGCCCATATCGGCCGTTTCCGCGCGCACCATCGGGGACGGCGGTGTGGGCTCCGCCAGCCGCACCGGGGCGGGCCCCACATGCGATGGCGCGGCCCGCCGCCTCGGATCGGCGGTGGAAAACACCATTGCCACGTCGCGCCAGGCTGCGGGCCCGTCATAGGTGACGCTGATCCGGCGCTCGATGCCAAGGCTGCCGGTTTCGCTGTCGAGAAACAGCGCATAATCCGGCTGCCAGCTCAGATCGGGGCTGAGATAGGCGATATCCACCGTGACGGTCTGCGCCACCTCCGAGGTGACCATGACCTCGATCCCCGGCATGTCCGTGTCCAGCGGGCGGAGCGCGGCCAGATCGGCCAGCGCCCCGCGCAGGTCGGTCGCGGCGGCCTCCAGCCGGTCCGCGAAGGCCCGGCGCGCGATGCGTTCCTGTTGCAGCGCGGTGGCGACGCGGGTCGTCTCCGACCCCAGCCCCGCCAGAACCTGCGCCAGCGCGGCCGGATCCCCGGGCATCGCCGCGCCGTCCGGGCCGCCCTGCGACAGGGCGCGCAGATAGGCCAGCTGGCTCTCCAGCCCGGCGATGCGTGCATCCAGCACCGCCTGTTCGTCCTGGATCGCCTGCAGTGCCGCCTCGGCCCCGGACACCCGCGCCCGCGCGGCGGCCTCGTCGGGGGTGTCGAGCCCGCCTTCGGCCAGCGTGATGGTCTCGACCGGGCGCGGCGGGCCAAGGGTGACATCGCCCTCCGAGGTGAGCGTCATCCGCTCGGCCCAGGCCGCGTCGCGCATCGGGATCAACAGGCGGCTGGTCCCGGCGGGCAGGTCCACCGTGACCCGGCGCGTCACCTCGCCCCCTGCCGCATAGGCGGTGGCCGCCGCGATATCGGCACGGGCCAACAGGTCATCGGCCTGGGCGGGCAGCGGCAGCAGGACAAGCAGAAGAAGGGCACGGCGCATGGGACACCTCGTTGGGTCAGGAATACCCATGATGTCCGATGCGCCGCGCCGCTATGCAATAACGCAGTCGGATCAGCCCTTTTTCAGCATCCGCTTGCCGAGCGTTTCGGCGATCTGCACCGCGTTCAGTGCCGCGCCCTTGCGCAGGTTGTCGCTGACGCACCACAGGTTCAGACCGTTGTCGATGGTGCTGTCCTGCCGGATGCGGCTGATGAAGGTGGCGTAATCGCCGACACATTCGACCGGCGTGACGTATCCCCCGTCCTCGCGCTTGTCGACAACCATGATCCCGGGGGCCTCGCGCAGGATATCGCGGGCCTCGTCTTCATCGAGGAATTCCTCGAACTCGATATTGATCGCCTCGGAATGGCCGACGAAAACCGGCACGCGCACGCAGGTCGCGGTCACCTTGATTTTCGGATCGACGATCTTCTTCGTCTCGGCGACCATCTTCCATTCTTCCTTGGTCGACCCGTCCTCCATGAACTTGTCGATATGGGGAATGACGTTGAAGGCGATCTGCTTCTGGAACTTGGCGGGCTCCTTCTCCTGACCCGGGACATACATGCCCTTGGTCTGGTCCCACAGCTCGTCCATGCCATCCTTGCCCGCGCCCGAGACGGATTGATAGGTCGACACCACCACCCGCTTGATCGTTGCGCGGTCATGCAGCGGCTTCAGCGCCACAACCATCTGCGCGGTCGAACAGTTGGGGTTGGCGATGATGTTCTTCTTGGCATAGCCGTCGACGGCTTCGGGGTTCACCTCGGGCACGACCAGCGGAATGTCGGGGTCATAGCGGTAAAGCGACGAATTATCGATCACCACGCAGCCCGCCTTGGCGGCACGGGGCGCGTATTTCTCGGTCGCCTCCGATCCGATGGCGAACAGTGCGATATCCCAGCCGGTGAAATCGAAGGTGTCGAGGTCCTTGGTCGTCAGGGTCTTGTCGCCGAAGCTGCATTCCGTGCCCAGCGACTTGCGCGACGCCAGTGCGGCGATCTCGTCAACGGGGAACTGGCGCTCGGCCAGAATGTTCAGCATTTCGCGGCCCACATTGCCGGTGGCACCTGCGACGACGACTCGGTAGCCCATGATCCTTGTCCTTCGGCCCTAAAGATGCGCGGCACATAAAGGATGGAACGGGCAAGGGAAAGGACCGCTGCGCTTGACTTGTGTGCCCATCAGGCGCATGTGCATCCCACAGCATTGCCGCGCTGCCGCGTGAGCAGTCGGAGGGCGGGACGCCAGCTTACGAAGTCCCGCAAGCCTGACGGCGATGCGCTTCATTCCCCAGGGTCCATTCACGCAGGGTTCTGACGATCCGACCGATACGTGGTCCGGGTCGCCCCTCGTTCGCCGCGCGACATGCGTGGCCTTGTTCCATGGCGCGCAGGCCTGTCCGCCGCCCGAAAGGTATTCCATTGTCCGACTTCGACACGCTCGGCCTAAAGCCGATCCTTACCAAGACCCTTGCCGCGCAAGGGTTCGACACGCCCACCCCGATTCAGGCGCAGGCGATCCCGCTGGCCACCGAGGGCCATGACATCCTGGGCCTCGCGCAGACCGGCACCGGCAAGACGCTGGCCTTCGGTCTGCCGCTGGTGCAGGCGCTTCTGACGGCGGAGGGCGGCAAACCCGAACCCAAAACCGCCAAGGCGCTGATCCTTGCGCCGACGCGCGAACTGGTGGGCCAGATCGCCGACAGTCTGCGGGTCTTCACCGGGCCCACGCCGCTCAAGATCGCCACGGTGGTCGGCGGCCAGTCGATCAGCAAACAGATCGCCGTTCTGGCGCGCGGCACCGATATCCTCGTGGCCACGCCGGGCCGGCTGATCGACCTGATGGACCGCCGCGCCGTCGATCTGGGCCGCGTCGCGCATCTGGTGCTGGATGAGGCCGACCAGATGCTCGACCTCGGCTTCATCCACGCGCTCCGCCGGATCGCGCCTGCGCTGGGCACCCCGCGCCAGACCATGCTGTTTTCGGCCACCATGCCGAAACAGATGGAGGAATTGTCCCGCGCCTACCTGACCGACCCGCAGCGGGTGCAGGTCTCGCCCCCGGGCAAGGCCGCCGACAAGATCACCCAATCGGTGGTGTTCCTTGAAAAGGCGGACAAGCCCGCGAAGCTGCGCGCGATCCTCGACCGCGACCCCGACGCCCTGACGCTGGTCTTCGGGCGCACCAAGCATGGTTGCGAGAAGCTGATGAAGGGGCTGGTGGCCGATGGCTATGACGCCGCCTCGATCCACGGCAACAAGTCCCAGGGCCAGCGCGACCGCGCGATCAAGGCGTTCCGGGCGGGCACCATCAAGGTGCTGGTCGCCACCGATGTCGCCGCGCGCGGTATCGACATTCCGGGCGTGGGCTATGTGATCAATTACGAGCTGCCCGACACCCCCGACAATTATGTCCACCGCATCGGGCGCACCGCACGCGCCGGGCGCGAGGGCGAGGCGGTGACGCTGTGCAGTCCCGAGGAAACCGGATTGCTGGCCGATGTGGAAAAGGTCATGCGGCTGGAAATTCCCGTGGCCGAAGGCACCCGCCCGGCCCGGCAGGACATCGCCAAACCCGCCGGGCGCCGCGGCGGCGGCGGTGGGGGTGCCCCCAGGCCGCAAGCCCGCAAGACCGGCCCCGCGCCCGCCACCAAACGCCGGCGCCCCCGCCGCGCGCGCAAGGCGGCCTGAACCCGAGGGTCAGTCCGGGGCCTCGCGGGCGAACAGATACACCACGAGGCCCAGCAGGATCACGAAGGCGAAGACGGCAAACAGCACGCCATAGGCCGCCTCGCTGCCCATCCGGCCCGCCAGCCCCGCATAGGCGGGGCCCGAGGCGAATTGCATCACCCCTGCGCCGCCCATCCCGAACAGGTTCAAAAGCGTCACCCCCCGCCCCGTCAGATGCGCGGGCAGGAAGGCGCGGCCATGGGAGATCACGATGGGGTAGGACGCCCCCAGCAGCCCCAGCGCCGCGAACATCCAGATCGCGGGCCACAGCCCGCCGGGCGGGGCCAGCCAGAACCCGATCAGCACCAGGGCCACGCCCAGATTGCCGATCAGGATCGGCCATTTGCGTGACCTGGTCAGCCGGTCAATGGGGCCGTAAAGGAAATTCCCAGCCACCATCGCCAGCCCCATCACCAGCGTCGCGGTCCCGATCTGGCCCAGGCTCGCGCCGTAGCCATCGGCGATATAGGGGCTGATCCAAAGCCCCCTGACCCCCGCCGCGGGCGCATAGCAGACGAACATCATCACCAGGATCGGCCAGAGCGCGGGCATGGCCAGCAGGTCCAGCAGGCTGCCCTTCGCCTCGCCCTCGGGCTTCACTGGGTCGCGCACCAGGGCCAGGATGCCCAGCCCGACCAGCGTGGTGAAAACGGCAAAGCCCCACACCGTTTCGCGCCAGCCGAAGGCTTCGACCGCCGCCGCCAGCGGGGCCGCCGATGCAATATTTCCCAGCGACGACACCCCCACCGTCACCCCCGCCAGCGTCCCGAAAATCGCCGCCGAAAACTGCCGGGCAAAGATGAAATAGGTCGACATCAGCACCGGCGCGCAGCCGATCCCGATCATCATCATGGCAAGTGTCAGCGCCCCCGGTCCTTGCGCCGTGGCGAACACCACCGCACCCCCTGCCGCCCCCGCCAGAAACAACACCCCCGCCGTCCGGCGCGGGCCGAGATGGTCCAGCGCCCAGCCCACCGGCAATTGCATCAGCGCGAATGCCGCGAACCACAGGCCCGAGGCGCGCGCCAGGTCGCCCGTCGTTGCCCCAAGGTCCGCCTCCAGCGCCGGCGCAAGCACCGCCAGAAAGGCGCGATAGAACTGGCTGAGCGTGTAACCCACGATCAGCAGGGCCAGACCTGCGCGCATGATTTTCCCCTCCCGTCTTCGGCGCGACGGTGCCGCCAACGCGCCGCCACCGCAACGCAAGAAAAACCCGACCATTTCAGTCAGAGACCATTGACATCGCGCCCCCGCTGCGGTGAAAGACCCTCACCCAACTGAGTAAAACAGTCAGGCATTCCGTTTTACAAAGGACCAGGGAGATCCCGATGACCCGCACGCTTGCTGCCCTTCTGGGCACCGCCATTGCCGCGTCCACGCTGACCGCCGCACAGGCGCAGGAGCTGAACCTTTATTCCTCGCGCCATTACGACACCGACGAACGGCTCTATTCCGATTTCACCGAACTGACCGGCATCACCATCAACCGCATCGAAGGCAATGCCGACGAACTGATCGCGCGGATGGAGGCCGAGGGCGAAAACAGCCCCGCCGACGTGTTCCTGACCGTCGACACCGTGCGCCTCGCGCGCGCCGCCAGCCTCGGCCTGCTGCAGTCCGTCGAAAGCGCGGTGCTGGAGGCGCGCATCCCCGCCTATCTGCAGGATGACGACAACCAGTGGTTCGCCTTCTCGCAGCGGGCGCGCATCCTGTTCTATGACAAGACCGACGTGGAAAACCCGCCGCTGACCTACCAGGACCTGGCCAGCCCCGAGTATGCGGGCCAGATCTGCATCCGGTCCTCCACCAATGTCTATACCCAGAACATCACCGCAGCCCTGATCGCCCATCTGGGTGCCGATGCCGTGGCCGACTGGGCCGAGGCCGTGGTGGGCAATTTCGCCCGCGCCCCGCAGGGTGGTGACACCGACCAGCTGCGCGGCATCGCGTCCGGCGAATGCGACATCGCCATGTCGAACACCTATTACTACGCCCGCGCCTTCCGCCGCGGCGATGACCAGATGACGCCGGAACAACTGGAAAACATCGGCTGGGTGTTCCCGAACCAGAACGATATCGGCGCCCATATGAACATCTCGGGCGGCGGTGTGGCGACCCATGCGCCGAACCGCGACAACGCCATCGCCTTTTTGGAATACCTCGCCTCTGACCAGGCGCAGGAATATTTCTCGGCCGGCAATGACGAATATCCGGCGGTTCCGGGTGTCGCCCTGTCGCCTTCGGTCGCGCATCTGGGCATCTTCCGCCCCGACACGATCGACCTGAGCGATATCGCCGAAAATGTCGACGCGGCTGTCGAGGTGCTGAACGGCGCCGGGTGGGAATGACCCCGGTCTGAGCCGGGCGAACCGGCCCCGGAAGGCGCCCCCTCACCGGGGCGCCTTTTTGCGTAACCGGGCAAAGCCCCGCCATCCCGAAACAGGCTGCTTTCGCCGGTCCCGGCCCGCCGCGACAGGGGTGGTTATCGCTAGGTTATCACTGTTGTTGCTGTTGCGGTGGCTGATTTTGCGTAGAGGCGCCACCATCGAAGATCGCCTGCAGCGACAGGTTCTCCTGAGGGTCATCTCGGCGGTGCCGATCGGTCAGCGACCCCTGCGAGCCACCGAAATAGATACGGAACCCTGCCGAGGCCGCGACGTATTCGTCGCTGCCGAAACTGACATCGGCAAACAGCGTCACCCCTTCAAACCCGCCCGTCTGCGGCTCGCATTCGAGCCCGAACCCGAACATCTCGTCAACATACGGGTTCGTCGCCGCTTCCAGCGTCAGTTGCAGGTCGGGCGTGGCGTAATAGCCGAGGCCGGGTCAGGGCCCCGGGCGGACGCCCGCCGCAGCAACAGATGATCTACTGCGGGCAGACACGAACCGCGTCGGGATCGCGCTTCTCCATCGGAATGGCTGAGGCGGCGCAACGGGCTCCAGACCCGCTCCCGCGGATCGCCGCGTTGTGGGCGTCGATGTATTCGGGGGTCGCCACGAAACCACCATCTGCCATCGGCGTGTTGCCCGGATCGGTGCGCGCCGGCTCGAAGCTCACGCTGCCTTGCCTGTAGATCCCCGTAAGCTGGCCGCCACTATATTGGTAGACATCACAGTCACTCCCGCAGTAGTCGTCGCAGCCCGACAAGAGCAGCGCACAGGGTCCTAGAAGCAAAAGAACGATCCGTTTCACTTGGCTGTCTACCTTCTTCGTCAACGGCCCAAACAAGACCTGATCCGGTCCGATGGGTCAACCTCGGGGCTGATGCACTAGGCGTTGCCGGAATTGCGTTGCAGCAAAGTCGCTAAGGCCAAAACCCCTTGCCAGACCGCAAACAAAGCGCTGAAATCCATTTCATAACAGCGGCTTAAACGTGGTGTTCAATCCTGAACACCCCCCGGCCCCCGCTCAGGCCGTCCGCTGCCCCTCGGGGCCTGCACCCTCCTGCTGACCGCCCGGGCGCGGGCGGCTCTCGCGGCCCAGGCTCCAGCACAGGAGCGCCACCGGCAGCAGGCCGACCGCCCCGATCATCAGGCTGGGCACCGCCGCCTCGGCCAGCCGTTCATCGGCGGCCAGACGGTGCGCCTGCACCGCCAGCGTGTCGAAGTTGAAGGGGCGCAGGATCAGCGTCGCGGGCAGTTCCTTCATCACGTCCACGAACACGATCAGCAGCGCGGTCAGCAGGCTGGGCCGCAGGATCGGCAGGTGCACCCGCCGCATCATCGGCGCGGGCCCGTGCCCCAGCGTCCGGGCCACCGCATCCACGTTCGGGTTCACCGTCGCCAGCCCGGAATCATAGGCGTTCAGCGCGATGGCCATGAACCGGACCATGTAGGCGATCACCATCAGCCAGATCGACCCGGTGATCAGCAGCCCGGTATCGATGCCGAACCGTGCCTCCATGAAGGCGTCCAGCGCGTTGTCGAAAGCGGCGAAGGGAAACAGCAGGCCGATGGCGATCACCCCGCCCGGCACGGCATAGCCCACGCCGGCCAGCCTCACCGCTGCCTGTGACCGGGACGACCGGAAGAACCGGTTGTTCGACCCCAGCGCCACCGCCGCCCCCACCGTCAGCACCGCCGCGATCCCCGCCAGCGTGACAGAGTTCTGCAGGAACTGCCCGTAGCGCGGCCCCATCAAGAGCCGATCCGCGCCCGAGGCGAGATCGACCAGCACCAGTGTCGGGATCAGAAAGCCGAACAGCACCGGCAGGAAACAGAAGGCAAACGCCCCCCAGGCGCGCCGCCCCGTCAGCCGGACCGGGGCGATCCGTTCGAACCGCCGCCCCGCGTCGTGATGGCGGATATGGCGGCGCTGGCGTTGTTCCAGAACCGCCAGCGTCAGTGCCAGCACCAGAAGGCACAGTGCCAGTTGCGCCGCCGCCCCCCGGTCGAAGAAGGACACGTAGCTTTGGTAGATGCCGGTGGCGAAGGTGCGGACGCCGAAATAGGCGACGGTGCCGTAATCGGCCAGCGTCTCCATCAGCGCCAGCAGCACGCCCCCCGCGATCGCCGGGCGCGCCACCGGCACGGACACGCGGAAGAATGCCTGCCACGGGCCCTGGCCCAGCGTGCGGGCGGCCAGGTAGGCGGTGGCCGACTGACGCAGAAAGGCCGCGCGGGCAAGCAGGTAGACGTAAGGATAAAGCACGAAGGTCAGCATCGCCGCCGCCCCGCCGAGCGACCGGATTTCGGGGAACCAGTAATCGCGCGGCCCCCACCCGGTCAGGTCCCGCAGGGTGGATTGCACAAGGCCCGGATGGTCCAGAAGATCGGTATAGGCATAGGCCAGCACATAGGCGGGGTAGGTCAGCGGCAGCGCCAGCGCGATCTCCAGCACCCTGTGCCCCGGAAACCGGGTGGCGGTGACCAGCCAGGCCGCCCCGGTGCCGATGACCGCCGTGCCGGTCCCGACGATGACGACCAGCCAGGCCGTGTTCACCGTGAAGCCGAGCAATACCGTGTCGGCGAGGCTGCGCACCGTATCGAGCCCGCCGGACAGGGCCGCCACGGCCACGGCCAGCATCGGCAAGGTGCAGATCGCGGCGGCCAGCCAGGCGATGCTGGCCAGAAGGCTGGGTCTTGCGGAGGGTGGGGGCGCCATGCGGGTCCGGGTGCTGCGTGAATACCCGACAGATTTGCACGGCTTTTCCGGCGAAGGCAATCACGCCAGCCCGGTCAAATCGCCTCTTGTCACGCTTCGTATTTCGTATATCCACGAAATATGGAAATAGCTCTCACATCCCAGTTCGCGGCGATCAGCCACCCCATCCGGTATCAGGTGCTCCGGCTTCTGCTGCGACGCTATCCCGATGATGTTCCGGCGGGTGAGATCGCCGAGGCCCTCGCCATCAGGCCCAACACCCTGTCGGCCTATCTGTCCCATCTGCTGCGCGCCCGCCTGATCCGCCAGAGCCGGAACGGCACGCAGCGGCTCTATGGCGCCGACATGCAGGGCCTGCACAGCATGAACGCGCGCCTTTTCGAAGAATGCTGCCGAGGCCGTCCCGATATCTGCCCCCCGCTGCCCGCCCCCGTCCCCGGAGGAGACATGACCATGACCAAGACCCCCTACCGCGTTCTATTCATCTGTTCGGGCAATTCCGCCCGGTCGATTTTCGCGGAATCGATCCTGCGCCATGAGGCCGGGGACCGGTTCGAAGCCCATTCCGCCGGGACCCGCCCGACCTCGGAGCTGAACCCGATGGCGGTGGCGATGCTGCAGGACAAGGGCCACGATATCGCCGGGCTGCGATCCAAGAACGTCATGGAATACCAGGGCGCCGATGCCCTCGATTTCGACTTCGTCTTCACCGTCTGCGATGCGGCCGCGAACGAGGAATGCCCGACATGGCATGGACAGCCCCTGACCGCCCATTGGGGCACGCCCGACCCGGTCAAGGCCGAAGGGACCGAGGCCGAGCGGATGCTGGCCTTTCAGCACGCCTATGGTGCCCTGCGCCGCCGCATCACCGCCTTCACCGCGCTGCCTTTCGACACGCTGGACCGGCTGTCGCTGCAAGCCGCGCTCGATGACATTTCCCGGACGGAGAAGGCGTGATGACCACCTATGCCCTGAACGGCCTTGGCCGGATCGGCAAGCTTGCCCTGAAACCGCTGCTGGAGCGGGGGGCGAAGGTCGCCTGGCTGAACGACGCCGTGGGCGACCCGGCGATGCACGCGCATCTGCTGGAATTCGACAGCGTGCACGGGCGTTGGGACGCGGCGTTTTCCGCCGATGCGGACAGCCTGAGCATCGACGGCACACGCCTGCCGGTTTTCGCCGAACGCGATCCGGCCAACCTGCCGCTCGAGGGGGTGGATGTGGTGATCGACTGCACCGGCGCCTTCAAGACGGAGGCAAAGCTGCAGCCCTATTTCGACGCGGGCGTGAAGCGGGTTGTGGTGTCGGCCCCGGTCAAGGACGGGCCGACCGCCAATATCGTCTATGGCGTGAACGAGGGGGTCTATGACCGGGACGCGCACCGGATCGTTACCGCCGCCTCCTGCACCACCAATTGCCTGGCTCCGGTGGTCAAGGTGATCCATGACGCCATCGGCATCCGGCACGGCTCCATCACCACGATCCATGATGTCACCAACACCCAGACCATCGTGGATCGCCCGGCCAAGGACCTGCGCCGCGCACGTTCGGCGCTGACCAACCTGATCCCCACCACCACGGGCAGCGCCACGGCGATCACGCTGATCTACCCGGAACTCACCGGCAAGCTGAACGGCCATGCCGTGCGCGTCCCGCTGTTGAACGCGTCCCTGACGGATTGCGTGTTCGAGGTCGCGAGGGGGACGACCGCCGAAGAGGTCAACGCCCTGTTCCGCGCCGCCGCCGAAGGGCCGATGCAGGGGATCCTGGGCTACGAGGAACGCCCGCTGGTCAGTTCCGACTACACCAATGACACGCGGTCGAGCATCGTCGATGCCCTGTCTACGATGGTGGTGAACGGCACCCAGGTGAAGGTCTACGCCTGGTATGACAATGAAATGGGCTATGCGCACCGGCTGGTCGATGTCGCCCTGATGGTGGGTGCGAACCCGTGAGCACCCGACCCGAGGGCTTTGCCGCCTATATCGCCGTCACGGCAGCCTATTGGGCCTTCATGCTGACCGATGGCGCGCTCAGGATGCTGGTGCTGCTGCATTTCAACACGCTGGGCTTTTCGCCCGTGCAGCTGGCGTATCTGTTCATCCTCTACGAAGTGGCGGGGATCGTGACGAACCTGTCCGCCGGGTGGATCGCGGCGCGGTTCGGGCTGACCTCGACGCTCTACGCGGGGCTGGCGCTGCAGATCGTGGCGTTGATCGCTCTGGCGCAGCTCGACCCGACATGGGGCATCGCGGTTTCGGTCGTCTTCGTGATGCTGGTGCAGGGCCTGTCGGGCGTCGCCAAGGACCTGGCGAAGATGTCGTCGAAATCGGCGGTGAAGCTTCTGGCGCCCAAGGGCGACGGGTCTTTGTTCCGCTGGGTGGCGGTGCTGACGGGGTCGAAGAACGCGGTTAAGGGCCTGGGCTTTCTGCTGGGCGCGGGGGCGCTGGCGCTGTTCGGGTTCATCCCCGCGATCCTCGGCATGGCGGCGGTCCTGACGTTGGTTTTCCTGGCCGTCCTCGTCTTCATGCCGGCGGGCCTGCCCCGGGGCCGCAAGGGCGCGAAATTCCGCGAGGTGTTTTCCGACAGTGCCAATGTGAACTGGCTGAGTGCTGCGCGCGTGTTCCTGTTCGGCGCACGCGATGTCTGGTTCGTCGTCGGCATCCCGATCTATTTCTACGCCGTGCTGTCGGACGGGACGCCCGAGGGAAACCGCGCGGCCTTTTTCATGATCGGCAGTTTCATGGCGATCTGGATCATCCTTTACGGCGCCGTTCAGGCCAGCGCCCCCAGGCTTTTGCGCGCCGCCACCCGCCCCGAAGCCGCGCTGATCGCCGCCGCCAGGGGCTGGGCAGGATGGCTGGCGCTGGTGCCTGCAGCCCTGGCCGCGATGGTTTTCCTGGCGGGCAGCCCGGCA
Source organism: Paracoccaceae bacterium (assembly GCA_024742455.1). Classification (GTDB taxonomy): domain Bacteria; phylum Pseudomonadota; class Alphaproteobacteria; order Rhodobacterales; family Rhodobacteraceae; genus JANSYL01. Next base: position 420,446 of record JANSYL010000002.1, read on the forward strand.
CCATGGCTGACCGCCATGGTGGTCGCCGGTCTGCTGGGTTTCGGCGCGGGGTTCGCGGTCAATTCCGCGCTCCATTCCTATCTCATCCTCACCTTCACGCGGGATGAACGGGTCACGATGGACGTGGGGTTCTACTACATGGCCAACGCCGCCGGACGCCTGATCGGCACCCTGATGTCGGGCCTTGCCTACCAGGTCGGGGGCGTGGCGCTGTGCCTGGCGGTGGCGGCGGTGTTTCTGGGTCTGGCATCGCTCTTCGCGGCCCGGCTGAGGCCCGAGGCGGCATAAGCAGCAGTCCACGCCGCCCGCCGGGCGTTAAGGCGATGTTGACGCCTCGGCGCCTAGCCTCACCCCATGCCCGGGGAGACGGCGATGAAGGACACAGGCAGCACGGCCCGCCCGCTTGTCATCAAGCGCAAGAAAGTGGTCCAGGGCGCCGCCCATCACGGCGGCGCGTGGAAGGTGGCCTATGCCGATTTCGTCACCGCGATGATGGCGTTCTTCATGCTGATGTGGCTGCTGAATGCGACCACCGAACAGCAGCGCAAGGGGATCGCCGATTACTTCAGCCCGACGATCCCGATCACGCGGATCTCGGGCGGTGGCGACGGGGCGTTCGGCGGGGAAACCGTGTTCTCGGAAACCGTGATCGCCCAGGACGGCACCGGCGCCACCAATCGCCGCCCGACCGAGGGGCGCCAGAGCCTTGGCACCAGCGGCACCGACCACCGCGCCGAGGCGGAACGCCTCGCCGCGACCGAGCGCCTTGCCGCCATCGAGGCGGCCCTGACCGGGGCTGGTGGCGACGCGGTCAGCAGCGAATTGCCGCTGAGCCATATCCAGACGCGGCTGACCGATGAGGGGCTGGTGATCGAGGTGTTCTCGCGCCCCGGTGCGCCGCTCTTCGACCCCGACACCGGGGCGCCCGCGCCCTGGCCCGGGGACCTGGCGGCAACGATGGTGTCGCTGTTCGTGACAGTGACCAACCCCGTAGCGCTCGAGGGGCATGTCGCGGCGCCGCCCGTTGTGATGGTCAACGCGGCGCGCTGGGACATCTCGACCGCACGGGCGCAGGCGATGCGCGTCTTGCTGGAAGAGGCGGGGTTGTCGGGATCGCGGATCGCGCGTGTCACCGGCCATGCCGACCGCGACCCGGCGGTGCCCGACCCGATGGCGGTGCGCAACGACCGGCTGGAGGTGATCCTGCTGCGCACACGACGGTAGGGCGCAAAAAAACGTAAGTTTTTAGGCGTTAGCCCGCGGTTAAGGGAGGGCGGTCAGACTGGCCCCAGATCGAGACGCAGCAGAAAGGCTGACTGGGATGACGATTTCCTCCTCGCTCAATTCGGGCGTTTCCGGGTTGATGGTGAATGCCAACCGGCTGGCTACGATCTCGGACAACATCGCCAATTCCGGCACCTATGGCTACAAGCGCGTGGTCGCCGATTTTCATTCCATGGTCGTGCAGCAGGGCGGCGGCGGGTATTCGGCGGGCGGTGTCCGGTCGACCACGCAGCGCTTCATCGACCAGCGCGGCACCCTGATTTCCACCAACAACCCCACCGACCTTGCCATCGGCGGGCGCGGCTTGCTGCCGGTGACCACGGGGTTCGGCGCGACCGGCGGGGGCAACATGCCGATCATGCTGACGACGACCGGGTCCTTCCGCCCCGATACCGAAGGGGTGCTGCGCACCCAGACCGGTGAGGTTCTGCTGGGCTGGCCCGCCGATCCCGACGGCACGGTCCCGTCCTTTCCACGCGACACGTTCGACGGGCTGGAACCGGTTGCGATCAACACCAACCAGTTCGTCTCGAATCCCACCACCCGGATGGACCTGAGCGTGAACCTGCCCGCCACCGCCACCGATGCGGGTGCCGACGGGCAGGGCCAGGTGATGCTGGTGGAATATTTCGACAACATGGGCACGTCCCAGTCGCTCGAACTTACCTATACACCGACCGTTCCGGCCGCGGGCCGGTCCAACGAATGGACGGTCGATATCCGCGATTCCGGCAGCGCCGATGCCGTCGTCGCCTCCTATACGCTGACCTTCGATGACACCGGCGCCGACAGCGGCACCCTGGCCGGTGTCACGGTCAACTCCGGCGGCGCCTATGACGGCACGGCGGGCACGCTGGCGGTGGCCGTGGCCGGGGGACAGATCGACATCCGGATCGGCAGCCCCGGCAGCGGCAGCCTGGTGACGCAGCTTTCCGACAATTTCGCCCGTGCGCCGGTGGTCAAGAACGGCTCGCCCATCGGTAATCTCGACCGTGTCGAAATCGACGAGGCCGGGATGGTGCACGCGATCTACGACACCGGCACCACGCGCGTGATCTACCAGATACCGGTTGTCGACGTGGCCAATATCAACGGGCTGACGGCGGGCGACAACCAGACCTACACCATGTCCGCAGAAAGCGGCGCGATGTATCTCTGGGATGCCGGTGACGGACCGACCGGCGAGATGGTGGGCTATGCCCGCGAGGAATCGGCCACCGATGTGGCCGCCGAACTCACCCAGCTGATCCAAACGCAGAGGGCCTATTCGTCGAACGCCAAGATCATTCAGACGGTCGACGAGATGCTGCAGGAAACCACCAACATCAAACGCTGATCCGGCGATCCGGGGGTCTGACCGATGACCATGTCCAGCGCGCTGTCGAACGCCATTTCCGGCCTGAACGTGGCGTCACGCGCCGCGGGCGTCGTGTCGTCCAACATCGCCAATGCAATGACCGACGGCTACGGGCTGCGCGAAGCGCAGATCGTTTCGCGGGTGACGGGCACCACCGGTGCCGGGGCCCGGGTCGCGGGCATCCTGCGCCACGAGGACGCCGCCCTGTCGGGGGCGCGCCGGGTGGCCGAGGCCGACCGGTCGGGCAGGCAGGTGGAAACCGGCTTTCTGTCCCGGATCGAGACCGTGATCGGCACCCCGGACCAGCCCGGCAGCCTTGCAGCCCGCCTCGCCACCTTCGAGGCCAGGCTGGTCGATGCCGCGAATGCCCCGGCGACGGGGGCCCATCACGCGGCGGCGGTGGATGCCGCTGTCGCACTTGCCGCCCATCTGAATGACGCGCAGCACCGCGTGCAGGACGCGCGCCTCGCCGCCGATGGCGATATCGCGGAGGCCGTCACCACCCTCAACGACACGCTTCAGGCGCTGTCCGATCTGAACATCCGCATCCGCAAGGGGGCCGGCGGCGGGCGCGATATCTCGGCCCTTCAGGACGGCCAGGCGCAACTGCTCGACCGTATATCGGGCCTCGTGCCCGTCCATACCCGGCGCGACGATCTCGGCGCCCTGCAGGTGTTCACCGATGACGGTCTGGCCCTTCTCGACGGCGTTCCGGCGCAGTTCGCGTTCACCCCAGTGCATGTCATGACCCCGGACCTCGCGCCCGGCACCGGCCTGTCCGGCCTGTCCGTCAACGGGCGCGCCACCCAAACCGAGGGCCCCGCCGCGACAGTCTCGGGCGGTCGGCTGGCGGCGCTGTTTGCGCTGCGCGACGACCGGGCCCCGTCCATCCAGAACGATCTCGACACCGTCGCCGCCGATCTGGCCCTGCGCCTTCAGGACACGGCGGTCGATCCGACACTGGCCCCCGGCGATGCCGGGCTGTTCACCGATGGCGGTTCCGCCGTCGACGCTGCGGCGATCACCGGCCTGGCCGGGCGCCTGCAGGTCAATGCCGCCCTCCGACCGGAGGAAGGTGGCGGCGCCTGGCGCCTGCGCGACGGGATCGGGGCGACCGCCCCGGGCCCTGAGGGCCGGTCCGACCTGCTGCGCGCGGGCCTTGATGCCCTTGCCGCGCCGCGACCGGTGACCACCGGATCGGCGGCGGGCCAGGTCCTGACGGCGGCGGGCCTCGTGGCTGCGCAGATCAGCACGATCGGCCGCGCCCGCGCCGCCGCCGAGATGGACCTTGGCCATATCGCCGCGCAGCACGGCGCGCTGGTGGCCGAGGAGAAGGCGCAAGGTGTCGATACCGACGCGCAGATGCAGCGCCTGCTGCAGATCGAACAAAGCTATGCCGCCAATGCCCAGGTGATCGCGGCAGTGCAGGACATGATGGATATCCTGATGGGGATCGGACGATGAGCTTGACGACTTTCGGCGATGCCGCGCGCCTGCACGGCCTCGGGGCCTCCGGCGCCCGGCTGCGCGCCGATCTGGCGCGCCTGTCCCAGGACCTGTCCACCGGCACCCGCGCCGATCCGGGGGCCGCGACCGGTGGAGATTTCGGCGCGCTGTCCGCCAACCGCCGGGCGATGGACCTGACCGAAAGCTATGGCCGCGCCATCGACGCCGCGCTCGGCCGGGCTGAGGCGACGCAGGCGATCCTCGGTCTTGTCGGCGACGAGATCGACGGCATCGCCCCGCGCCTGCTCGAGTTTTCCCTGAACGGGGATTACCACGACCTGATGCTGACCAATGCCAGCGCCCAAGACCGGCTGGAGGCCGTTGTCGGCGCCCTGAACACGCGGATCGGCGGATCGGCGGTTCTGGCCGGGGATGCGCCTTCCGCCCGTTCCCTGATCGACGCTGGCGCGATGCTGGATGCGCTGCGCCCGCTCGTGGCCGCTGCGCCCGATGCCGATGCGGCCATCGCCGCCGTGGCTGACTGGATGCAGGCCCCCGGGGGCGGGTTCGATACCCATGCCTGGCAGGGGGGCGATGGCCCGCCGCCCGCCGTGCTGGTGGCCGAGGGTCGGAACATCGACGCGGCGGTGACTGCCCGTGATCCCGCCCTGCGCAGCGTGCTGACGGGCCTCGCCCTTGCGGCGCTCGCCGCCGAAGATGCAGGGCCGCCCGGCCCCGAAACCGGCCGCGTCATGCTGGAAGCCGCTGCCGGGTATCTGCAATCGGGCGAGGCGCAGCTGACCGGGTTGCGCGCAACACTGGGCGCCGACGAACACCGCCTGGTCCAGGCCCGCGCCACCGCCGAGGCGACGCGGGCGGGTCTCGAGCTCGACTATGCGGCCCTGGTCGGCGTCGATCCCTACGAAACCGCCACGGCGCTGCAGGAAACCCAGTTCCGCCTCGAAAGCCTTTACGTGGTGACCGCCCGGCTCGCCAATTTCAGCCTGACAGGATATCTCAGATGATCGGTTTCCGGCGCCTTGTCGCGCTCATCCTCGGGATTGCGCTGGCCACAGCCCCCGCGCTCGCCACCCCGATCCGCATCAAGGATCTCGTTGAATTCGACGGGGTGCGTGGAAACGACCTTGTGGGCTATGGCCTCGTGGTTGGCCTGAACGGGACCGGCGACGGGTTGCGCAACGCGCCTTTCACCGAGGAGATCATGGTCAACATCCTCGAACGGCTCGGGGTGAACGTCACCGGCGAACAGTTCCGCCCGCAGAACGTAGCCGCGGTGATCGTGACCGGGGTTCTGCCCCCTTTTGCCCGCCAGGGCAGCCAGATCGACATTACCGTCTCGGCGATCGGTGATGCCGACAGTCTGCTGGGCGGAACCCTCGTGATGACGCCCCTGACCGCAGCCGATGGGGAGATCTATGCCGTGGCGCAGGGGTCGGTCATCGCCGGGGGCGCCGCCGCCGCCGGTGACGCGGCCGAGGTGGTGCAGGGTGTGCCGACGGGGGGCGTCATCCCCACCGGCGCAAGGGTCGAGCGCGAGGTCGATTTCGACCTTGGCGACATGGACGGTATACGGCTTGCCCTGCGCACCCCCGATTTCACCACCGCGCTGCGGATCGAGGCCGCCATCAATGCCGATTTCGGTCGCCGAGTGGCGCTGATGCTGGACGCCGGAACCGTGGCGCTGGACATCCCGGCCGCCCGGATGCGGTCGCCCGCCCATGCGCTCAGCCGGATCGAGAACCTCCTCGTGGAACCCGAACGGCGCGCGCGGGTCGTGGTCGACCAGCGCTCCGGCACCATCGTCATGGGCGAGGATGTGCGGATATCGCGCGTGGCCGTGGCGCAGGGCAACCTGACCCTGCGGATCGAGGAACGTCCTGTCGCCGTGCAGCCCAGCCCCTTTGGCGCCGGGGAGACCGTGATCGTGCCGCGGACCCGGGCCGAGATCGAGGCCGGAGAGGGCACGCAACTGGCCGAGATTCCCGCAGGCACGTCGCTGAGCGACGTGGTCGCGGCATTGAACGCGCTGGGCGTGGCGCCACGCGACATGATCGATATCCTCAGCAGCATTCAGGCAGCCGGCGCGCTGCATGCGGAGTTCATCATCCGGTGACGGGCCCGGGGTCCGGACCCTTCACCGGGGCGCGCGCAGCCTTTGCATGACGTCGCGTGCCAGCGAGCCCGGCAAGTGTCGCAAGACCGTGACGCGGGTCGGCTGATCCGCCTCGGACAAGAGGCGCGCCAAGATCGCGGGATGCTCATGCACCAGCATGCCCGGCGCGCCCGCCCGGGACAGGACGCCGACAAGCGGGGCGGGTGCCGTGGGTGACGCGGGGCCGGATGCCCTGACCCGGGAAGCCGTGGGTTTGGTGATCATGGATCCGGGCATTCCGGACCGGGGTGCCATGCGCCCGGTGGCCCCCGTCCCCTCCTCCGCCGGGTCGCTGATCCGGTCCTGCTGTGCCGCGCCCCCCATCGCGCCGCTGTGGCGCAGATGCTCGATCAGGCGGTTTTTCTGCCATTCCAGCCGCTGGTCATCGCGCGACCCGGGCCGGTCCTGCGCTGCTGCGGCCCCGGTCGGCCCCGGGGCGACGCGGGCGGCGATCCTCGTGCCGAACAGGTCCGAGATCACCTGCAGTTTCTCGGCCGCGCTGTCGCTGCGGGCGCCAGGTGCAGATGGAGGCGAGGGGATTGGCATGCTCGGTCCTCAGAAATAGCTGCGCACGAGCGCGCCGGTGATCAGGGCCCAGCCATCGGCGACGACGAAGAAGGCCAGTTTGAACGGCAGCGAGACGAGCACCGGCGGCACCATCATCATCCCCATCGACATCAGGATCGCGGCGACCACCAGGTCGATGATCAGGAAGGGAAGGAACACCAGGAACCCGATCTGGAACGCGCGCTCGACCTCGCTCAGCATGAAGGCGGGGATCAGCACCGACGCGTCACCCGGCTGGTCGGGGCCAAGCCCGCGCAGCTCGCGCAGGCCGGCCAGCGTCTCGGGGTCGACCCGGGCGCGCATGAAGGTTTCGAACGGGGCAAAGGCCGCGCCGATCGCCTCCTCGGGCGCCATCTGTCCCTCCAGCAGCGGCGCGATCCCGGCCGCGTAGGCCTCCTGAAAGACCGGGGCCATGACGAAATAGGTCAGGAACAGCGCGAGGCTCACGATCAGCATGTTCGGCGGTGATTGCTGCAACCCGATGGCCTGGCGCAGGATCGCCAGCACCGTGACAATGAAGGGGAAACAGGTGATCATGATCGCCAGGCCGGGCGCGAGGCTGAGCACGGTGATCAGCGCGATCAGTTGCAGCGCCCGGACGGTCAGCGACCCCTCGTCGCCGAAATCAACCAGCACTTCCTGCGCCAGCGCGGCCCCGGGCGCGAGGACGGCCAGAGCAAAAGCGAGGAGAAGCCACCTATGCCGGATCATCGCCTTGCCCGGCCAGGCGCGTGAGCCGCACCCCCAAGTGTCCAGATCCCGAAGGTCCGGCCTCGATCAGCTCGCCCTCGCCGATCAGCCGGTCGCCGACGTAAAGGGCGACCGGGTCGTCGATCTGGCGGTCGAGCGGCAGAACCGTCTCCGGCCCCATCGAAAGCATCTCGCCCAGGCGCGGGCGCGCTGTGCCGACGCAGACGCGCAACTCGATGGGCACGGCGTCGAGCGCGGGATTGCGGGTCGCGTTATCGGTCATTGGCCTGTCTCCTCGGGGCCTCGGGCATCCTGTCGCCCTCGCCGGCCAGGGTCATGAAATCACGCAGGGCCGCCGCGATCCGGTCGGCGGCGGCAGCCAGGTCTATATCGCGCCGCTCGCTGGCCGAGCGGATCGAGACCTGCGCGGGGGCGAACGCGGGTTCCGCCGTGACCCGCACCTCGAAATCGAGGCTGTCCTCGACCAGCCGCTGGAGCACCGGCAGCGCATCGGGCGCGACCAACAGCGTCAGCCCCGGCGCGACGGCGGCTTCGGCGGCCTCGCGCAACTCGGCGATGATGGTGGGGGCCACCGCGTCCGCGGCCAGACGCGGCAGCAGCGTGCGTGCAACCTCCTCGAACAGGGGGCCGAGGGCCGACAGGACCTCGGCGCGCGCGGCGGCGTGGGTCAGGGAGATGTCGCCGAGGGCCGCGGCCAGGTCGCTGCCGATGCGGCGATGCACCTCCTGCTCGGCGGCGATGCAATCGTCCCAGCCGCTCTTGTAGCCCGCTTCATAGGCGTCGAGCTGCGCCTCTTCGGGCGACGTGGGCCCGGCCTGGACCTGTGTCGCGGCGCCTCCGGGCCGTTCGGTCGCGAAATCCTCGAGCAGGAGGGGCCGGGTCATGGCCGGGCCTCCTCGTCGGCGTCCATCCAGCCGCGCAGGATTTCGACGGTTTCCTCCTCCCGGTCCTCGATCAGGCGGCGCAGCCGTTCAACCGGGTCGAGCGGCGCACCCCCTGCCTCGGCCCCAGCCCCTGCCAGCGTCCGCATGTCGCCGGTCGCGCCGTCACCTTCGGCCGCGTCGGCGGGCACCGGGAGCGGGTCCGCGTCAACCTCCGGCCCGGTTGCGTCGGGACCGGCAATGGAGGGGGCGTCGCGGGGGGGCGGGGCAGGGGGGCGGGTCAGCATCGGGCGCAACAGTCCGAAGGTGATGAAAAGCGCAGCCGCCGCAAGAACGAGGCTTTGCAGAACCCGCCCCAGGTCGAACGACATCCGGTCGGTCAGGCTGGCCGGGCGCAGGTCGGCGGTGGCGGTTTCGTCGAACACCATCGATTGCACTCTGACCGCGTCGCCGCGCGCGGCGTCGAAGCCAACGGCCCGTTCGACCAGCTCGCGCAACGCCTCGATCTCGGCCGGGTCGCGCGGGACGGTTTCGGCGATCCCGTCCTCGCCCACCTGCTGGACCCCGTTCAACAGCACTGCCACCGAGATGCGGCGGATATCGCCGGGGCCCTGTTCGATCTCACGCTGGGTTTCGGAGATGTCATAGGTGATGCGCTCGCGTGTCTCGCTTTCCTGGCTGGAGGATGTGCCGCCGCCCGCCGCGGCATCGCCATCGGGCAGGTTCGAGGCCACGGTGACGCCATCGGCCCTGCTGTCGCGGGTGCTGTCGGCGCGTTCCTCGGTATCGGTCTGGACGACGACACGGCTGTCGGGGTCGATCCGGCGTTCCAGGATCGTCTCGCGCGCCGTATTCATCTCGATACTGACCTGCACCACGGCATTGCCCGGCCCGACCCGCGCAGCCAGCAGGCGTTCGATATTGCGCCTGAGGCTTTCGGCCCGGCCCATCGCATCCGCCCCCGGATCGGTCAGGTCCGCCCCGCCCAGCACCTGGCCGCTATCGGCATCGATCACGGTGACATTCTCGGGCGCCAGACCCGGCACGGAGGACGCCACCAGGTATCGCAGCGCCTGCGCATGGCCCGGTGCAAGTCCGCCCGCCGCCGGGCGCAGCGCCACCGAGGCGGTCACGGTCTGGGCGGGCTGAAACGGATCGGATCCGGGATTGGCGATATGAACACGGGCGGCGCGGATCCGCGGGCTGCCGGTTATGGTGCGCGCAAGCTCCCCTTCCTTGGCCCGCCAATAAGCGGCATCGAACATCTGCGACGTGGTGCCGAACCCGGTCAGCGTATCAAGCAGTTCATAGCCCGCCGTGCCATTCGCCGGCAGCCCGTCGCCCGCAAGGCTGAGCCGCAGAGCGTCGCGGTCGGAGCCGCGCACATAGATCGCGTCGCCCTGCACCCGGTGCGGGATGCCGCGCGTTTCGATTGCGGCGATCACCTCGCCCGCGGCGGCGGGTTCGAGACCGGAATAAAGCAGGTCATAGCTGGGCTGGCTGGCCAGCCGCACCAGGATCGCCAGCACCACCACCAGGGCCGCACCGCCCCCCAGTGCCACGGCGCTCTGGCGCCGGTCCGTCCCGTTCCACATCTCGAGCAGCGCCTGCACGTCAACACCCCGTTCTGGCGGACCGTCCTGGTCCGGTGACGAGGCCGACCGTGATCGTCCGCGATTAAGATTCGGTTAGTTCCAAGGCGCTATCGAGAGAGAGAACAGAAGGAGATCATCGCGTCATGGCCGACCCCGACGCCCCTGCCGCCGCCCGTCCGAAACGCGGCCTGATGCTGCCGCTGCTGATCGGCCTTCTGCTGGCTGCCGCCGCAGGCGGTGCCGGGTTCTGGGCGGTGACGCTTGGCCCCTTCGCGCCCGATCCCGAGGCCGCCGCCGAAACCCCCGACGCCCCGCCCCCGACGCGCGAGGATATCGCCTTTGTTCCGCTCGAAACCGTCATCATCTCGCTCGGCCCCGAAGAGGCCGGGCGCCACCTGATCTTTACCGCCGAGCTTGAGGTCGAAAGCGAATACGAGGCCGAGGTGACGCGGATGACGCCCAGGGTCCTCGACGTGCTCAACAGCTATCTGCGGGTGGTCGCTCTGGATGAACTGACCGAGCCCACCAGCCTCGCGCGGCTGCGGGCGCAGATGCTGCGCCGGGTGCAGGTCGTGACCGGGCCGCACCGGGTGCATGACCTTCTTGTAACGCAATTCGTGGTGAACTGAATGCCCGTGTTTTTCGCCTATCTCGCCGATATCCTGATGCTGCTGGCCAGCCTCGGGGCGGCTGTCTACTGCATGATCCTGTCGCGCCGGCTGTCGCGGCTGACCAGTTTCGACCAGGGCATCGGCGGCGCGATCGCGGTGCTGTCGGCGCAGGTCGACGAGATGAAAACCGCCCTTGCCGATGCCAAGGCCGGCTCCGACGGGGCCGGGCGGCACCTGTCCGATCTCGTGGTCCAGGCCCGTGACATCTCGGGCGAACTGGAACTGATGATCGCCGCCTGCCATGATTTCGCGGAAGAGGCTCTGGAGGTACAGAACGGCGGTGCCAGGACCCGCGCGGCCCCCGGGGACATCGCCGGGGATGCCGCGGACGCCGCCCCGCCCGGCGCCGGGGATGCCCCGCCCGTGCCCGTCTTCGGCAGCCGCCGCGCCGCCGCCGCCGCGCCGGTGTTCCGCCATGGCATGACCGCTGGGGCGGCGGAATGAGGCGGCGCGCGCCCCCACCGCCCCTGCGGCGGCGCTGGCGGCAGAAAAGCCTGCTGACCGCGCTCGGCCTTGTTTTCGCGGTGTCGGCCATCCTGCGGCTGGGCAGCCTCGACGCGGCCTTCGCCGAGGTCCGGCGTGCCGGGGATGACGGCGCGCCCGGTGCCGCCGATCCGGGACCGGCGCCCGAGCGCGACAGCATGGTCTTCGCCGCCCTGCAGGCCGCCTTTTCCGATCTTGATGGCTTGCGGGCCGAACTGGCCGCCCGCGAGGCCGAGGTGGAGGACCGGGAACGCGCGGTTGCGACGGGGCAGACCCTGCTTGCGGCGCAGATCGAGACGCTGACCGCGCTCGAGGCGCGGCTGAGCGCGCTGATCGCGGTGTCCGACGAGGCCGCCGCGGACGATCTGGACCGGCTGACCCGGGTCTATGAAACCATGGATGCCGAGGACGCGGCGGCGCTTTTCACCCAGATGGAGCCGCATTTCGCCGCCGGTTTCCTCGCCCGGATGACCCCGGCCTCCGGCGCCGCGATCCTGGCCGAGATCGACACCGAAACCGCCTATGCGATCTCGGTCGTGATGGCCACGCGCAACGCCTCGGCCCCGACCTTCGCCGCGCCCGGAACCGACCCGACCGCTCCCCCCGAAACCCAATAGGAGCAGGACCCCCGCATGCTTGGCATCATCGGCATCTTCGTCATCTTCGTCATGGTCTTCGGGGGCTACATCGCGGCCGGGGGCAAGATCGGCATCATCATGAAATCCCTGCCCTACGAGATGGCGATGATCGGTGGGGCCGCAGTCGGCGCGTTCCTGATCGCAAATGACAGCGCCGTCATCAGGCACACGCTGCAGGACCTGATGCGCGTCTTCAAAGGCCCCAGATGGGCCCGTGCCGACTACCGCGACCTGTTGTGCCTGCTGTTCGAACTCGTCCGCATCGCCCGGCAGAACCCCGTGGCGCTCGAGACCCATATCGATGCTCCCGAGGCTTCGGATATTTTCGCCCGCTACCCGCAGATCGCTGGCGACGGTGAGGCGGTCGCGCTGATCTGCGACACCCTGCGGTCGGCGGGCATGAATTACGATGACCCCCACCAGGTCGAAGAGGTGCTGGACAAACGACTGGAGGCGCGGCTGCACCACGGCCTGCACACCGCCCATGCCCTGCAGGTCGTCGCCGACGGGTTGCCTGCCCTCGGCATCGTCGCGGCGGTGCTCGGGGTGATCAAGACCATGGCTTCCATCGACCAGCCGCCGGAAATTCTGGGCGGGCTGATCGGGGGGGCGCTGGTGGGCACCTTTCTCGGCGTGTTCCTGTCCTACGGGTTCGTCGGCCCCTTCGCCGGCCGGGTGAAGGCGATCATCGAGGCCGATCACCAGTTCTACGGGCTGATCCGCGAGGTGCTTGTCGCCAATCTCTACCAGCACAGCCCGGCGGTCTGCATCGAAGTGGGCCGCCAGAACACCCCGTCGCATATCCGGCCCAGTTTCCCCGAACTCGAAACCGCGCTCAGGGACCTCAAGCAGGTGCCCGCATGACGATCCGGTGCGGCATGACCGGGCGCGTCCTCGGGGGAGCGCTTGCGGTGATGGCCGGGGTCGCCTCGGCCCAGCCCGCCGAGCTGCGATCGGGAGAGCATGACGGGTTCTCGCGCCTCGTCCTCGACATCGGCGCCGGGCGCGACTGGGTGCTCGAAGGGGGGGAGGATCGCTGGACGGTCGTCTTCGACCCGGCGCTCGACGGCATCGATGCCTCGGGGGTTTTCGAGCGCATATCGCGGGACCGGATCGCCGAGGTCGGGACCGATACCGGCCTGTCCCTCGGTTTGTCCTGCGCCTGTTCCGTCACGGCGTTCCGGTTCGACGAAACTCTGCTGGTCATCGATGTCGCCGATCTGCCGCCCGCCCCGGACGGCCCGGACCTGTCCCGCGATGCACCAGTGCCGTCCGCCGACCAGGGGGCAGGGGCCGCAACCGCCCTCCAGGCCCTGCCCGACTGGCGGCCACCCCTGCCTGTCGTCCCGCCCGCCTCCGCTCGTACTCCCGGCGATGCGGCTCCGGCGGCCCCGGATATCAGCCTCGATGACGCGGCGCGCATCATGGGCGAGCAATTGGCCCGCGCTGCCGCCTCGGGCCTGCTCGAGGCCGCCGGGGGTCGCCCGCTTTCCGACGCCGATCCGATCCGCCCCGACCCCCCGCCCGATGCCGCGCGCGACCCCGCCGGTGACATGGCGGCGCCTGCCCCACCGCTCCGGGCAACAACCGCGCTCGAGGCGGATGCCCGTCCGCCCCTGCGCGCCGCCTTGCCGGGTGCCGCGCCCGATCCCTTCGCCTGCGGTCACAGCGATGACCTGCGGCTGGGCTGGAGCGATGCTGCGCGGATCGACGATGGCCTCGGCGCGTTGCGCGCGGCCCTTTTCGATGATCGTGATCGCCCCGTTCCCGGTGCCGCGCGCGCGCTGTCCCGGCATTACCTGCAATTCGGCTTCGCAGACGAGGCGATCCACTGGCTCGATACCCTGCCCGCGCCGTCCCCGCCGCTGCAGGCGCTCGCCCGCGTGATCGCGGGCGAGGAGACCGGGCATTTCCCGCCCATCGACAACTTGTCAGGCTGCCATGATGGCGAGATCTTCTGGCGCTACCTGGACGGCGCGGTCTCGCTCGCCGATCACCCCCAGGCGGTCGAGGCGATCGAACGCGCCACCGCCGCGCTGCCGCCGGTGCTGCGCGCCCATATCGGCCCGCGTCTCGCGCGGCGACTGGCTGGTGACGGGGCGCAGGCGGCGGCCCATACCGTGCGCGATCTGCTGGACCTGAGCGGCGTGATCTCCTCGGCCGCGCTGCTGCATCTCGATCTCGACCTCGGCATCCAGCCGCCCGGCGACGCGGCACGGACCCGGGACCGGCTTGCCGAGGCGGCCGCCAGCGGCGGGGCCGACCCCGCCCGCGCGATGGCGCAACTGATGCGCTATGACCGGCTGGCGCGCCGCCCGCCCGACCCCGGGCGCCTGACCGCGGCCGAGGCGCTCCTGCGCGAAACCGGCGGCGCGGCGGCGGTCGGGCTCTGGCACGAGGTGGTGCTGGCCCGCGTGGCCGACGGCGCGATCGACGATGCGCTCATCCACCTTTCGGGTTCGATCGACCTTCCGCGCAGCGCCCCTGAATGGCAGGCCACCTTCACCGCCATCATCGCCGACCGGGCCGACGCCTCCGACACCCTCGCGCTTCTGGTTCTCGCCCGGTTGCACGGCGAAACCTGGACGCAGACCGGGTCGGCGGCAGGCCGGGCGCGGATCGCGGCCATGGCGCATCTGCGCGCCGCCGGTCTGTCGCCTGCGGCAGACATGCTGCGCGGCGGGCAGCGGCAACTGATCCTGCCTGCCCGCCCCGCCGCCGACCCCTCGCCCGGGGACAGGCTTCGGCAGGCATGGCTCGCCTCGGACTGGGACAGCCTCGCCGACAGCGCGTCAGACCCGCACCAGGCCGTGGCCCTGCGCATGCAGCGCCCGCCACCGCCGCCCGCCGCCCCGATCCCCGCCCTGCCCGAGATTGCCGCAGCCATCGCCGACAGCCGCGACCTGCGTGCGACGCTGGACGCCCTTCTGGCCACGCCGGCCCCGCATCGCGAGGGGGCAGAATGACCAGTCTGCGCATGGGCATCATGATCGGCATGGCGGCGCTGTGTCTCGCGGCGCCCGCCGCCATCCCCCCGGCCCGCGCCGATGCCGCGCTGTGCGACGGGGCCGCCCGTACCGCATCCGCGGCGACGGGAGTTCCGGCCTGGGTGCTGCACACGATCACCCGCGTCGAAACCGGACGCGGCCCGGTTTCCGATCCGGCCTCGGACCCGGTGACCTGGCCCTGGGCCACCAATATCGACGGGACGGGGGCCTGGCATCCGGACCGCGCAACCGCAGCCGCCGCCGTTGCTGCCGCGCTCGCCTCGGGTCGGCGCTCGGTCGATATCGGGTGTTTCCAGCTGAACCACCGCTGGCACGGGGCGCATTTTGCCTCGGCGCAGGCGATGCTCGACCCCGAAGCCAATGCCGCCCATGCAGCGCGGTTCCTGGCCCGGCTTCACGGCGAATTCGGAAACTGGGACGATGCGGTCGCGGCCTACCATTCGCGCACGCCCGCCCTGGGTCAGCGATACCTGTCGCGGTTCCGCAGGATCGCCGCCTGCCGGACAGCGGCGGGATGCCATTGGGACCCGCCGCGGCCCGCCGCGCCCCCCGACCGGGCCCTTGCCACCGCACGCCGCCTGCCCCTGGCCGACCGGGCACGCCCCCTGTTCTGGCAGGGCCATCCCCGCGCCGGTGTGATCACGCCATGACCTGGCGCAGCCTGTTCCAGCCCACGATCCTGTTCGCCATGGCGCTGATGGCGGTCATCGTGATGATGATCCTGCCGGTGCCGTCCTTCATCGTCGATATCGGGCTGGCCGCGTCCTTCGGGCTGGCGATCCTGATCTTCACGGTGACGCTGTTCATCGAACGGCCGCTGGATTTCTCGGCCTTCCCCACGGTTCTGCTGGCTTCGCTGATGCTCCGCCTGTCGCTCAACGTGTCATCGACCAAGCTGATCATCTCGCAAGGCCACACCGGCACGGGCGCCGCCGGAGGCGTGATCGAAGGCTTCGCCATGTTCGTCATCGGCGGCAGCGTGGTGATGGGCCTGGTAATTTTCTGCGTGCTGCTGATCGTGAACTTCGTCGTCATCAACAAGGGTGCGGCCCGCATGGCCGAGGTCGGGGCACGGTTCGCGCTCGACGGGATGCCGGGCAAGCAACTGGCCATCGACAGCGACATGGCCGCAGGCGCCATCGACCATGCCGAGGCCAAGGCCCGCCGGGAACGCGAACAGGCCGAGACGACGTTTTTCGGATCGCTCGACGGGGCGTCGAAATTCGTCAAGGGCGACGCCATCGCGGGCCTGCTGATCACGCTGCTCAACCTCGTGGTCGGGCTGGCGGTGGGCACCCTGATCCACGACATGCCGGCGGCGCAGGCCTTCGAGACCTACACGATCCTCACCGTGGGCGACGGGCTCGTGTCGCAGATCCCCGCCGTCATCATCGCCATCGCCTCGGCCCTGCTGCTGGCGCGGGGCGGGGCGACGGGGGCCACCGATCTTGCACTTGCCGCGCAGCTGGGCAAGCATCCGGCGGCTCTGGCCACGGTTGCGGTTCTCATGGCGATCTTCGCCATCGTCCCGGGCCTGCCCTTTCTGCCCTTTGTCATCGGGGCCGCATTGCTGGGCGGGCTGGCCGCATTGCGATACCGTCACCTGTCCGCCCCGCCTGACGCGGGCGCCGCCCCCCCGCCCGAGGTCGCCGCCGAAACCGTGGGCGATCTGCTGGATCTCGACGATATCCATGTGGAATTTGCCCCCGATCTCGTCGCGCTGGTGCTTGATCCGGCCACCGGGCTTGATGCCCGGATCCGCAACATGCGCGAACATATCGCGCGCGGCTTCGGGGTGATCCTGCCCGAGATCCGCCTGACCGACCGGGGCGATCTGCCCGCGGGGACTTATGTGATCCGGCTGCTCGGCGTCGAACAGGCGCGCGCCGTCCTTCAGCCGGGCCGTGCCCTGGCCCTGGCAGGCGACGCCGCCGACCTCCTGCCCCCGGGCGAGGATGTGGCCGAGCCCGTCTATGGCGCGCCCGCGCGCTGGATCGCGGCCAGCGCCCGCGAAGCGGCGGCGCTTGACGGCGTGACCGTGGTGACCCCGACCGAGGTGCTGGCGACACATCTGCTCGAGGTGCTCAAACGCAACCTGTCGCGGCTTCTGACCTTCAAGACCCTGCAACGCCAGCTCGATGCCTTCGTCACCCTGTCGAACGGCAGCCGGGCCGAGGAAAACCGCCGCCTGCTGGACGAACTGGTGCCCGAGAAGGTGACGCTCGACATGCTGCACGCGGTGTTGCGCCTGCTGCTGGGCGAACAGGTCTCGATCCGCAACCTGCCCCTGATCCTGGAAGCCATCGCGGAAATGCACGGCACCAAGGCTGGGCCCGACCCGGTGTGCGAACATGTGCGCCAACGCCTCGGGTTCCAGCTGGTCGCCGAACTCAAGCGCCCCGATGGAACCCTGCCGCTGATCCAGGTCGCCAACGCCTGGGAGGAGATTTTCCTGCAGCATGAACTGGCCGGCGATGGCGGCATGCGCGACATCGCGCTGCCCCCCGATCTGTTCAACGCGCTTGCCGACTCCATCGGCGAGAAACTGGCCACGGCCAGCGAGAAGGGCGACCATGCCGCCGTCGTCACCACCGCGACGCGGCGGCGGTTCATCCGCACGGTCCTGTCGGCGCGGGGCGTCCCGAACCCGGTCCTGTCCTTCGAGGAAATCGGCCTTGACGCCAAACCGGCGCTGGTCGGGCTGGCCGCGCCATGATCGAGCTTCTGGCCTGGATCCTTTCGGCCACCGAGATCTGGCTGGCCACGGCGATCGCCGTGTTCCTGCGCATCGGCGCCTGTTTCCTGGTCCTGCCCGGGCTGGGCAGCATGATGATCCCGGTCCGGGTGCGGCTGGCCGCGGCCCTTGCGCTCAGCCTGATCCTGACACCGGCGGTGGCCCCGCTTCTGCCGCCCATGGATGCACAGGTCCCGGGCCTTGCCTTCTTCCTGACCGAGACGCTTTCAGGCCTCGTGCTGGGCCTTGCGCTTCGGCTGATGGTTCATGCGCTGCAGGTCGCGGGCAGCATGGCCGCGCAGGCCACGTCGCTGTCGCAGATCATGGGTGGCGCCTCGCCCGACCCGCAGCCCGCGATGGCCGCGCTGCTGATGCTTTCGGGGGTGACGCTTGCGGTGATGGCGGGCCTGCACCTGCACCTAACCGGGGCCTTCCTGCGCTCCTATGACGTTCTGCCCGCCGGTCGCCTGCCCGGGCCGGGCGATCTGGGCGCTTGGGGCGTGGGTGTCGTGAACGCCAGTTTCCGCCTCGCACTGTCACTGGCGGCCCCGTTCCTGATCGCCGCGACCCTTTACAATCTCGCGCTCGGAGCGATCAACAAGGCCATGCCGCAGCTGATGGTGGCCTTTGTCGGCGCGCCCGCGATAACCTGGGGCGGCCTCGTCCTGCTGGCTCTGACGGTGCCCTTCGTGCTGCCGGTCTGGCTGGCCGCGTTCGATCTTGTGCTGCGCGTGCCCATGGGGGACCTGCCGTGAGCAGCGAACAGGCCCCCGCCGACAAACCGCACGAACCCACCCCCCGCAAGCTGGAGGAGGCGCGGCGCAAGGGCGACATCGTGCGGTCGGCGGATGTGAACGGGGCGGTCACCTATATCGGTTTCCTCGCGGCTGCGGCCTGGCTGGGCCTGTGGGCCTCGGACCGGATCGGGGGCGTCGCGCGCCATGCATGGGCCGAGGCCGACAGGCTCGCCTCGCTCCTGCTGTCGCCGGGCGGCCAGGCTGCCGCGCGGCCGCTGATCGCCGTACCCATGGTTGCGGTTGCCGGGGTCGTTGCCGTCCCGGCGGTCCTGCTGCTCGCGACCTTGATCGCGCAGCGGGCGATCCTCGTGACACCCTCGAAACTGACCCCGAGGCTCGACCGGGTCTCGCCCATTGCCAATGCCCGGCAGAAATACGGGGCCCAGGGCCTGTTCCAGTTCGCAAAATCAGCCGTCAAGCTGGTGGTCATCACGGTGCTGCTGGGCCTGTTCCTGCATCTGCGCGCCGAGACGATCCTTGTCGCGCTGCATGCGGATGCGGGCCAGATGCTGACCGGTCTGGCGCGACTGGTTTTCGATTTCCAGGCCGTGATCGCTGCGCTCGCCACGGTGATCGCGGCGATCGACTGGCTCTGGGAATGGACGCAGCACCGCAACAAGAACCGCATGTCCCGGCAGGAGGTGATGGACGAAACCAAATCCTCCGAGGGCGATCCGCAGCTCAGGCAACAGCGCCGGCAGCGGGGGCAGGCGCTGGCGATGAACCGGATGATGGCCGATGTGCCCGGCGCCGATGTGGTCATCGTCAACCCCACCCATTACGCGGTGGCCTTGCGATGGGACAGAGGCCAGGGGGCATTGCCGGTCTGCGTGGCCAAGGGGGTCGATGCCACCGCCGCCCGGATCCGCGCGCGCGCCGCCGAAACGGGTGTGCCGATCCACAGCGATCCTCCGACGGCCCGCGCGCTGCATGCGGGCGTCGAGATCGGTGGCCCGATCCGGCCGGATCATTTCGTTGCCGTCGCCGCGGCCATCCGCTTTGCCGATGCGATGCGGCTCAAGGCCCGCCGGAGGCGGTCATGACCGACCGGGCGCGTCTGCAGGCCCTCTCCCTGATCGCGCGGCTCCAGCGCGACCAGGCGCTGCATCCGGTGGCCCGGCTTCTGGCCGACCGCGCCAGGCTGGAGGCGGCGCGCAGGGGGGTGCAGGCCCGGCTGGCCGGTTTCGCCGCCGATCCTTCCGATCCTGGCGCCGCCGCGCGGGCCGCTGCGCATGTGGGCCGGCTACGCGGGATGCTGATGGATACCGCGCCCGACCTTGCGCGCGTCGCGGCCGATCTCGATGCGGCGAAGCATCGGGCGGCCCGCGCCGTCGCGCGCGCCGACATCCTGGCGCGGCTGGAGAAACGTCTGGATGGCCGGGCAGCAAGTCCGGGAAGATGAAGCGGATGCCTGCGTCCGGTGCTGCGGCTCAGGCGTCCTGGCGGGTGATATCGACAATCAGAACGTCATGGGCCTCGGGGCCGATGATGCGCCCCGCCGCCTCCGACAGGGCCATGCGCAGCGGCGCCATCGCGGCGGCATCGGTGAAACTGCCGTCGAACCCGCCGGCATTGGCATGGGCGAACATCACCCGCAGAAACGCATCCCTGAGGCGCGGCTCCTGCTGGAAAACCATCTGCGCCTGCCCGCTGTCGACCTCGACCGTAAGCGACATCACAATCAGTGACCGGACGCTGCCGCGATGCACGATCGGCACCACGAACTGGTTGTTCAGCCGCACGTATTCCGTGCTGCCCCCGGTCGCGGCGGCATCGGTACCGGCTTCGGTCGTGCTGTCGTCCCCGGCGTCAGGCGCGTCCACCCCTGCGATATCGCCGGGGCGCAGCATCAGGCCCGCACCGATCCCCGCGCCCAGGCCCAGGACCAGCATCACCAATGGCACGATCAGGCGCAGCATCGACCCCTCCTAGAACGGCAGAACGATATCGGCGATCTGCTGGCCATAGCGGGGCTGCTGCATGTCGCTGATCTGGCCCCGCCCGCCATAGGAAATCCGGGCTCCGGCGATCTTGTCATAGGTGATCTCGTTGCGGCGCGAGATATCCTCGGGGCGTACGAACCCGCTGACCAGAAGCTCTCGGATCTCGAAATTCACGCGCACCTCCTGCGAGCCCTCGATCCTGAGCACGCCATTGTCCAGAACATCGGTCACGGTGGCCGCGATCCGCAGCGTCAGTTCCTCGGTGCGGCGCACGGCGCCGGTGCCCTGATTGTCACTGCTGCTGTCCAGATCGACCGCCTCGGCGCTGCTGGCGCCATCGGCCAGTCGCCGGTCCGCCAGTTGCGGCAGCCCGAACAGCCCCCGGACCCCCATCTGTTCCGACCCTGACCGGCTGCGCGAGGTGGAATTCTCGATCTCGGCGCTGTCATCGATCTCGATCACCACGGTCAGGATATCGCCGCGCTGCTCGGCCCGGCGGTCCCCAAGAAGCGAAGCGCGCCCCGCGGTCCAGAGCGACCCCCGCCGATCCGGCACGGCGCCGGTTTCGGGCAGGGGTGCCGTGTTCATCGCGAACACTTCGTTGCCGTTCACCGCCGAGGTGAAATCCGGCACCCGACCGACATCGGCAAGCCTTGCGCAGCCCGCCGCCCCCAGGCCGATGAGGCATATCAGGGCGATCCCTCTCATCGGGCCGGCCCCACGATCACCAGGCCGGGGCCCGCCGCCACCGCCGTCACGGTCATCCGCGACGACAGGTTCAGCACCCGCACCCGTTCCCCGCTGGCCGCGCGATCCAGCGCCCTGCCGTCTGTGATGATCCGCAGCCCGCCATGGTCGAACCGCATGGTGACGATCTCGTTGCGGTCGATCACCGCGGGCGCCCGCAGGTCGCCGGGATGGATCGGGCGACCGGGGTAGAGGTTGATCCGGGCCTCCATCCCGATGGCCTCCGCCGGATCGGTGAGGGCACCGGGCACCGCTTCGGGCGCCAGCGTGATATCGGCTGGCCCCAGAACGGCGTGAACCCGGATCGTGCCATTGGCCACGACCGTGTCGGCGGGCACGGGGCCGATCGCGGCAAGCGCGATCGCGACGGCGATGAGAACGGCGCGCAGCATCAGCGCAGCTGCGTGGTCGCGCCGAGCATCTGGTCGGCGGCCGTGATGACCTTGGCGTTCATTTCATATCCCCTTTGCGCTTCGATCAGGTCGGTGATTTCGCGCACCGCATCGACCGAGCTTTCTTCCAGATAGCCCTGGCGCAAGGTGCCCAGCCCGTCCTGGCCCGGCTGCCCGGCGTTCGGCTGGCCCGAGGCGGCGGTTTCCAGGAACAGGTTCGATCCCATCGCCTCGAGTCCGTGGTCATTGGAGAACCCGACCAGCGTCAGCTGGCCCAGAAGCTCGGCCGCCACGCTGTCGTCGAAATGGGCATAGACCTCGCCATTGGCGTTGATGCTGATCTGGCGTGCGTCATCGGGCAGGGTGATCCCCGGCGCCACGGCATAGCCATCGGCGGTGACGATCTGGCCGTCGCCGGTGCGTTGCAATGCGCCGTCGCGGGTATAGGCGGCCAGACCCGAGGGCAGCGTTACCTCCAGCCAGCCCCGCCCCTCGATCGCGACATCCAGCACCCCGCCGGTCAGGCCCAGGCTGCCCTGCGACATCGAGATCGATACCGCCGCGGGCCGGACACCCAGGCCCAGCTGCACCCCGGCGGGCACGACCGTGCCATCAGCGGCGGCGATGCTGCCGGGCCGGGTGATCTGCTGGTAATGCAGGTCGGCGAAATCGGCGCGGCGGGGGCTGTAGCCCGTCGTGCTCATATTGGCGAGATTGTTGGAAATGACCTCGACCCGGGTCTGCTGTGCGCTCATGCCGGTGGCGGCGATATCAAGGGCTCTCATGGTCTGCCTCCTCAGGATCGGGCGCCGACGGTGCGCAGGAAATCGCGGATCCGGTCATGTTCGCGGTCGAGAAATCCCTGGCCGAGCTCATAGGCGCGCTGCACTTCGATCATCCGGGCCATCTCGGCGATCGCGTTGACGTTGGAGCGTTCGAGAAATCCCTGCAGGATGCGACCGTCCGGGGCCGGTTCGACGCCGCCTGTCGCCTCGAACAACACACCGGCGCGGCGGGTGGGCTCGGTGCCGCCCGCCGGTTGCCACAGGCCCAGTTGTCCCAGCGGCTGGCCGTCGCTGCTGAGCGTGCCATCGGCGCCAAGGGTCACGTCGCCCGCATCGGGCGGCACGAAGACCGGCGCCCCGGCGGCGTCCATCACCGGGTATCCGTCCGCCGTGGTCAGTTCGCCGAAGGCCGAGCGGAAGAAATGCCCGGCCCGTGTCAGCGCCGGCCCGGTCGGGGTTTCGACCAGGAAGAACCCGGCGCCCTCGATCGCGAAATCGAACGGCGCGCCGGTCTGGGTCAGTGTGCCCTGGGCATGCGACAGGATCCGGCCCTCGGCCTTGGCCATCGACACGCTGGCCGCGTCGGGCCGGGCGGTCACATGTTCGGCGAAAATCAGCCCCTCGGCCCGGAACCCGGGCGTCGAAAGGTTGGCGATGTTGTTGGCCACGACCGCCATTTCGCGCATCAGGCCGGTGTGCCGGGTCAGGGTGGTGTAGGTGGTGATTTCCATCGCGCGTCCCTCACATGCCACCGATGATCGGGATCAGAACGCCGCTGAAATATCCGGTCAGCGTCTGCGTCATGAACCCCATCGAGGCCCAGAACACGGCCACGATCGCCAGCAGCTTGGGCACGAAGGTCAGCGTCATCTCCTGGATCGAGGTCAGCGCCTGGAACAGGCCTACCACGACCCCCGACAAAAGGGCCGCGCCCAGGATCGGGGTCGAGATCAGGACCGAGACCCACAACCCCTGGCGGAGCGTGTCGAAAAACACCGCCTCCTCCATCAGACCGGCATCCTGAGAATTTCCTGGTAGGCCTCGACGACGCGGTCGCGCACGGTCACCGCGGTTTCGACCGCCAGTTCGGTCTGCGCCAGCGCCGTGACCAGCGCGTGCGGATCGGCGCCGGTGGTCATCGCCTGCCGCGCGATCGCTTCGCCCCGGGCCATCGTTTGGGTGAGGTCGACCACGGCCTGGCGGAACGCGTCGCCGTCGTCGTCGCCCTGAGCCGGGGCGGCGGCGGTCGGCTGCGGAACCCCGGCATAGGCGGTCAGGGCAAGATGTGAGGGGATCGTCATGGCACCCTCCGCTCTCAGCGCCGCAACAGATCGTTGAGCGCGCTCGACATCTGCCGCACCTGGTCGAAGACGCGCAGATTGGCCTCGTAGCTGCGCTGCGCCTCGCGTGCATCGGCCAGTTCGACGACAAGATCGACATTCGACCCAAGGTAATGCCCCTCGGCATCGGCCATCGGGTGATCGGGGTCGTAAAGGCGCGGCAGCTCGGACCGGTCCAGCATCACCCGGCCCGGTTGCACCGCGCCGGCAGGCGCATCGGGGCCGCGCATGACCTCGAAACTGGTCAGCTTGCGGCGATAGCCGGGCGTGTCGGCATTGGCGATGTTTTCCGAGACATGCCCGATGCGCGCCGCCTGGGCGCGCATGCCGCTGGCGGCGACGGAAAGAGCGGAACTGAAATCGGTCATTCTGACACGCGGCTCCTGTGTTTAGCGACCGAGACTGGTGCGCAGGATGCCCAGCGCGCTGCCATAGATGCGCAGCGCGCGCGAATGGGCGCGTTGCGCCTCGATCCCGCGCAGCATCTCGGTTTCCAGGTTGACGGAATTGCCATTGGGGTCGGCGGCGCCGCCCGCATCGATGGGCACGAGGCGCAAACCACGGGCATGCAGATCACGGGCATTCAGATTACTGGGGCCGCCCCTGTCCTGCATGTCCGGCTGCCGCCAGGTGGTCCGGAAATCGGCGATGTCCTGCGCGCGGTATCCGGGCGTGTCGGCATTGGCGATATTTCGGGCCACCACCGCCTGACGTGCGGCGGCGTGCCGGGCCAGGCCACTGGCCATCTGGAACATGTCGAGCCTGTCGAACACCTGGGCTTCTCCCATTGCGGCTTTGACGGATGCTTAACTGCGATTCCTTTACAATCCGTAAGGCCGCGCGCGGTTTGCAGGCAGGAAAGGAGACCATGATGACAGATCCCGTTTTCGCCCCGCTCAGCGCCGCGATGCGCGGCCTGGGCGTGTCGCACCGCACCGGGGTCGTCACCGCCATCGGCCGTCACGCGGTCGAGGTGGGTGGGCTGGATGATGCCGTTTCGCTCGGCGACCGGGTGCGCCTGTCCGACCGCGTCTCGGGCGAGGTGCTACGGATCGGGCCGACCGGTCTTGTGGTGTTGCCCGAAGGCAGCCTGGACGGGGTCCGGCTGGGCGCCCCGGTGCGCCATGTCGGGCCGCCCGTCATCGCCCCCGATCCGTCCTGGCTCGGCCGCGTGATCGACCCTGACGGCGCCCCGCTGGACGGGCGGCCGCTTATGGCGGGGGGCTGCCCGCGCCCGCTGGTGGCGCTGCCGCCGTCCGCAACCGCCCGGCGTGCCCTCGGCCCCCGGCTGGACACCGGGCTTGCGGTTTTCGACACCTTCCTGCCTCTGGTGCGGGGGCAGCGGATCGGGCTTTTCGCCGGATCGGGCGTGGGCAAATCCCGGCTGATCGCGTCGCTTGCCACGGGCATACCGGCAGATGTGGTGGTCATCGGCCTGATCGGCGAACGTGGCCGCGAGGTGCGCGAATTCGCAACCGAGGTTCTGACCGCCTGCGGCGCGGCGCGCGCGGTGATCGTGGCCGCGACCTCCGACCGCCCGGCGCTGGAACGGGCGCGCTGCGGATGGACGATGATGACCGTGGCCGAGTTCTTCCGCGATGCCGGTGCGCATGTCCTGCTCTTGGCAGATTCGATCACCCGTTTCGCTGAGGCGCAGGCCGAGGTGGCGGCGGCGGTGGGCGAACCCTTCGGCCCGTCCGGGTTTCCGGCCTCGATGGCGCAGATGATCATGGCGCTCAGCGAACGGGCGGGTCCTGGCGCGGAGGGGCAGGGCGATATCACGGCGGTTCTGTCGGTGCTGGTCGCCGGGTCCGACATGGACGGCCCGGTGGCCGATGTCATGCGCGGGGTCCTGGACGGGCATGTGGTGCTCGACCGCGGGATTGCCGAACGCGGACGGTATCCGGCCATCGACCTTTTGCGCTCGGTCTCGCGCGCGCTGCCCGTGGCGGCCAGCCCCGAGGAAAACACCATCCTGACCCGGGCGCGGCAGCTTCTGGGCGCCTACGACCGTGCCGCGCTGATGGTGCAGTCTGGGCTCTACACGCCCGGCGCGGATGCGCTGACCGATGCTGCCGTGCGCGCATGGCCCGATCTCGATGCCTTCGTGGGGGCGGCCTCCGAGGGGGGGATCACGGGCAGTTTCGACCGCCTGGCCGAGATCATCGACCGGGCGCGCGCACCGGCGGGGCCGCAGGCAACCGCGTTCGGGGCTGCCGACCGCGCATGACACCTGCGGCTGACCGGTGATGGCGCAGGATCATGGCCGCCCTGCCGATTGCAGCAGGACAAGGGCCGCCATGCCGCGCGTCGTTGCTGCCGGGCCCGCCGCAATCTCGGTCTGCAGGCTGAACCGGCGGATCAGGGTCTCGACCGCCCCTGGGTCCGTGAATTGCGCCAGGTCTTTCTTGCCGAAGATGCGCGCGGCGGCGTCCCGGAACGCCGTGACCTGGAAATCGAGATCCAGCGTGCCGATGCTTTGCGGCAGCCCGAATGCGGTTTCGAACACCTGCCGCATCGGCGGGTCGCCGAGGACCGAAAGCCAGGCCGTGGTGTCGGCCTGGCCCTTGGCGGCAAGCTCGGGCAGCCGCCGGGCCGTGTCGAGCGCCAGACGCATCGACGGGTCCTGTTCCCCCACGCTCTGTTCGAAACTCTGGCGTTCGAAACGCGCGATGATCGATTGCGCAAAGCCCGGGCTGCCGGTGCGCGGCGCGCGCCCGGTGCCAAAGCCGAAGGCGGCCGAGAAATCGCGGTATCGCTTGTCGGCCAGCCGGTTCGACAGCGCCGCCGCATCCTCGACCCCGTCCGACAGAACCCGTGTGATGAAGGCGCGGTTGGCGATATCGTCCTGCAGCCCGAAAGCGGTCAGCGCCACCTTCAGCAACCGGTAGTCGCCCACCAGGTCCCCGGGCGTGGCCACCGTGCCGATCTCCGACCGGAAATGGGCGATGTCGCGCGCCACGACCGGGCTGGCGCGCAGCCGGTCCATCTGACCCTCCAGCGTGGCCGAGACATAGCGCCACCCGGCATAGCCCGTCAGCGGCAGGGTCGGGGTGAAGCTCATGCCGGGGCGGCGGCCAGCATCCGGTCTTCCCGGGGCAGCAGGCAGCGCAGCGCCTTCAGGCTCTGGTAGACCTCGCCGCCGGTCAGATGCGCGGTGGCGCGGGCCAGCTGCGTGCGGCTGTCGGGATCGGTGAAGACCTGGCTCAACTGTTCGATCCCGCGCAGCAATTGCGATCGAGCCTCGTCCAGCGGCACATCCCCCGAAAGCACCAGCTGCGCGATATAGCAGACGCGCCGTACCGGGGTGTTTACCTCTTCGGGATGGATCGCATCGCGCAGGCGCAGGATATGGGCGTTGGGGCTGACGATGCTCAGCCGGGTCCGGCGGTCGCCGTTCTCGACCACCGCCCCGTTGATCAGGATCCGTTCCTTCGGGCCCAGTTTCAGAACCAGGCCGCTCATGGCGCCGCATCCGAACCAATGTCCGATCCGGCCAGACCGCGCATCACCGAACGGTTGACATCGATCAGCGGTGTGATCGCCGCCACGTCGCGCAGCGCGGCGCGGCTTTGCAGCAGGGAATATTCGGCCAGGAAAAACAGCTGTGCCCGCAACGGTTGCGGCAAGGCGTTGTCGGCCGAGGCCAGGTCGGTGGCCAGCGTCGTCCAGAGCCTGCGATTGTCATGCAGGGCTGCGGCGCGTTCGGCCATCGGCGCCCCGCTGCGACTGGCGCGGGCGAGGGCGGCGGTGATTTTCTGGAAGGCGGCGTATTCGGTCCCGCGTTCGGTGCGGATCGGGGTGGAGGCGGCGGCATAGGCGCCTTCGGCGAGGATGGCTTGGGTCACGCAAATGCTCCTTCAGAGCGGGGGCGGGGGCGGGGGCGGGGCGGAAGGGTGGGGGTGGTCCCGGGGAAGCCCCCCGGGACCGCGCCGGTCAGCGGAACAGCGACAGGATGTTCTGCGGCGCCTGGTTGGCGATCGACAGCGATTGGGTGGCCAGCTGCTGCTGCACCTGCAGGGCCTGAAGACGGGCCGAGGTTTCCTCGAGATTGGCATCGACCAGCGTGCCGATTCCCGATTTCAGCGAATCCACCAGCGTCGACACGAAGTTCGACTGCGTCTCGATCCGGCCCTCGGCGGACCCGAAGGCGGCTGCGGAATCGATCGAGTTCTGGATCAGCGTCTCGACATTCTCCAGCGCCGCCGCCGCCCCGGCATCCGAGGTCACGTCGATATTGTCGAGGCCGAACAACCCGCCCGAGGCCGTGCCGCCCTGCTGACCGGCATCGGCCAGCGTCATGGTGGCACCGGCATCGGCATCGCTGCCGTCGTAATCGACCAGAACCTTCCAGGCGCCGCTGGTGTCATCCTGAACGACCCGGGTCGACACCCCGGTTTCACCGCCGCCATCCACGGCGGTCTTCAGGCCCCTGGCCACGTCTTCCATGGTTTCGGACTTGCCGGCCACGTAGTCGTAATTGGTGCCATTCACCGAGATGCGATAGCTGTCGCCCTCGTTCACCACGGCCGAGGTGGACAGCTCCACCTCTTCGGCGCGGTAGACCAGGGTGGCGCTGCCGGCCCCGCCGGTGGCCCCGACATCATCGTCGGAATTGCCGTTATTGGTCACCGCGATGGTGTTGGCGCCATTGGTGTCCCAGCTCACTTCGAAATTGTCGAAGGAATTGGTGTTGGCGAGGTCCAGCTGCCCGCCCGCCGCCGAGGCGCTGATCCCGGTCAGACCGGCCTGGTTGATCTGGTCGCGCAGCGCGGCCACGGTCGTCGCGGCATCGGTGTCAAAGGCCTGGGTGAAGGTCGTGCCGTTCACGTTCAGCGTCAGGTCGTCGGCATCCGTGCCCGCGAAGGTCAGTTGCAGATCGTTCGAGGCACCGGTCGAATCGATGGCCGCCGCGCTCGACGTGATGTTGCCGGCCAGCGTGTCGCCATTGCCGTAGGACCCTGCCGTGCCCGTCAGGTCCTGACGCGCCACGGTGATGTTGGCCGCCGAAACGGTTCCGTCCGAGGACCGGTCGAGCGAGGACAGGACATTGACGTCCTCGGTGCCCTTGACGAGGTTCAGGCCGTTGAACTGCGCGGCGTTGACGACCGAATTGATCTGGTCGCGCAGGGCCACGATATCGGTCTGGATCTTTTCGCGGTCGACGTTTTCTTCCTGCGCGCTGACGACCTTGCCCTTGATTTGGGTCAGCAGCTCGGTGACCGTTTCCGAGGCATTGCGCGCCACGGCGACGGTCGATTCCCCCAGGCTGAGGCTTTCGGAGATGCCCTTGAAACCCTTCACGTCGGATTCCATGACCTTCGAAATCGCCCAGACGGCGGAATTGTCCCGCGCGCTGGCGACGGTCTTGCCGGTCGAGATTTCGGACTGGGTCTTTCCGAGGTTGGTGTTGACCTGCTTGAGGGTCTGCAGCGCGACCATGGCGCTGGTGTTGGTCAGAATGCTGGACATTTCGGTCCCTTTCCTTTGAGCGTGGCGCGCCGTTCGGCGCCTGTCACAACGAGGGCCGCAAGGGCCCAACGAAGCGTCGTTCTGACACGTGCAACCCTTGCGACGGGGTCACGCCACCTTTGGCAGGTGCGCGGTCACGCTAGCGGCGAAAGACTGAAGGCATGGCTAAGGCCGGGCCGCCGAATGCGGCGTATTTTAGCGACCCGCCGGACGCATCTGGTTGTCCGCGTCCGGCGTCCAGCACCCGCTGGGTCAGACGCGGCGTTCATGGGCGGGCCGTTGCGGCACGCCGGGCGCGCGCGCACCCGACGCGCCATAGGTTGACAGCTCCGCCCCGCTCGCGTCGCGGGCGGCGATGCGCCCGGCGCGGGCCAGCCCCGCCTGTGCGGCGCGGATCAGGTCCGCGTTCTCGCCCGCGCGGCGCGTGATCGCGTCCAGCCGCGCCGCATCCGGCGCAAGTGCAGCGATCCGTGCGGCCGCGCGTCCGATTTCCGGGGCCAGCCTGTCGAGCGCTGCGAAGTCGCCCGACAGAAGCGCCGCACGCTGTGCCTCCAGCACGTGTTCAAGCCGGTCGAGCGCCCCGGTCATCGCGCCCCCTCCGTCCGGGCGACAAGGCTGCGAAAGATCGCCTCGGCCAGCCCGATCCCCCCCTGTGCGGCCAGCGCGCGGGCGTGTTCGCTGCGCATCAGCGACGCGAAATGATCCTCGCCATGGCCGCCGCCGAAGGCTGCGCGGGCCTCGCCCATCCGGGCCTGTTTCAGCATTTCCGACAGGAACGCGGCCTCCAGGTCGCGGGCAGCCAGGTGCAACCCGTCTTCCTGCTGTGTCTGCGGCGCGCCCGGCCCGGGATCGGGCGGGGGCAGGGGGGTGATCGGGTCGGTGATGGACATTGGCGAACGGGTCCCGGTTGGGTCGGATATCCCGATCCTGCGGCCGAGCCGTAAAGAATTGGTAAGGGGCTGGGTGTTAGGGACGGCGGCATAGACCCATGAACGGACAGCCAGAATGGATGATCTGCCGATTGCCCCGGGGCCGTTTCGCGCGCCCCCCGGCCCGCCGCGTCCCCGGGATCACGACAGCGCGACCGCCGCGCCCGGTGCCCCGGCGTTTCACGCGGCCTTCGACGGGGGGGCGCCGCCGAAACGCCCGGGTGCTCCGCCCCCCGAGGATGAAACCGGCACCCCCCGGGCCATGAAGGCAATGCGCCCGCCCGCACGGGCGCGGACGCCGCCCCGTCACCAGTCCCCGCGCATACGGCGGACGCCGCAGGGCCCGCCGTACCGCTTCCGTTTGCGTTGCAAACAACGGCGTCGGGGCCGCCGCACGGCCCGGGGGCCGGATCGGTGGAGAACGGCCCGGCGCTGCCCGCGCCGCTTGTCGTCGGGTCCGCCGGGGCGCGGCGTTCCTCCGCCAATGGGCTGGCCCTGCAGCCGGTGACCGGGCCGGGCGGTCCGCCGGCCGGCGTGTCGGATACGCCGGTGACCCTTGCCGCTGGAGCGCCATCAAGAATCGGCGCGGGGCCCGCCACCGCGACCGGCCCGGTGGTCGCTGCACCCAATCTGTCGTCCGGTCCGGGCGTCCCGCCGCCGGTCACCTCGTCCGGTGGACGGGCGGACGGGGGCGGCGCACCGGCGCCGGACCTTGTGGCCAGCGGCCGGGCTGTCCCGGCGCCGGGTCCCGCAGCACGGGCGCTTGCTGGCGGCGCCGTTCCCGCACCACCAGTTGCCCGGCAGGCCCCGGAGGCGCCTTCAATACCTGACGGCGCCCTGCGTGCTGCGCGCGCCGCATCCACCGGCCCGGGGGCGACCGGCTCCCTTCCCCCTCTGACGGCCCCGGCGCCGGTGCCCCAAGCTGCGCCCGGCCTGCCGCCCGCGGCACCGCCGCCCGCGCGGCCGGTCGCACCGGGCGCCGAAAGGGCCGGGCCGGTTGGCGCACTGCCCGCAGGCCCGGAAATGGTACGCCCGATGCCCCCCTCCCCCCATGCGCCCGCCGGCAATGGCGCGCTGCCGGTGCCGTCGCTTTCCGCCGCGTTCCGCGACGGGGCTGCGCCGGCTCCCCTTTCGGGTGATGTCTCGGCGCTGGCCCTGCGTGCTGCCGAAGGCGTCGGTGGCCCGGGCTGGGCGTCGCAAGGGACACCGGCCGCCACCGGCCACAGCGCGCCCTTCCCGCCGCCCCCCGCCGCGCAGGCCATCGCGCAGCAAGTCATCCGGGGCCTCGCGCAGGGCGCCTCGGCGACGGCCCCGGTCGAAATCTCGCTCGATCCGCCGGAACTGGGCCGGGTGCGCCTGGCCATGCTCGACAACGTGCAGGGCCCGGTCCTGTCGATCACCGCCGACCGTCCCGAAACCGCCGATCTGATGCGCCGCCACCTCGGCCTTCTGTCCGAGGAATTCGCCCGCGCGGGTCTCGACGCGCCGGGGGTCCAGATCGGCGACCGCGATACCGCTCGCCACGGCCGCGACCAGGGCGCCGACGCGACCCGTCCTGCCGCGTCCCGCCCGGATCGCGGCGCCGAGACCGGGGCGCCCGGTCCGGCGGCGGGCACCCCGGGCAACGCCGCCGATGGCGGCCTCGATCTGCGCCTCTGAACGAAAGGGAAAGATGTTGGAACCCGACCCGATCCTGCCCGGCACCGCCGCCCGGCCCGCGCCCCCCGCCGCAAGCGCCCCCCAAGGCGCCAGCGCCAGCGCCGCGCTGACCGCCGATTTCGACACCTTCCTGCGGCTGCTGACCGCGCAGATGCAGAACCAGGACCCGCTGAACCCCACCGATTCGACCGAGTTCACCGCGCAGCTGGCCAGTTTCTCGGCGGTCGAACAGCAGATCCGGACCAATGACCTGCTGACGCAGATGAATGCCGGTCTCACCCGGATGTCTGCCGCCGATCTCGGCGGCTGGCTGGGCCGGGACGCAAGGGCACCGATGCCGGTGGTCTTCGAAGGCGCGCCGGTTTCGCTTGCCGCGCCGCCCCACCCCCTGGCCGACCGCGCCGAACTGGTCGTGCGCAACGGGGCCGGTGCCGTCGTGCAGACCGTGCCGATCCCCATCGGCGGCGCCGCCATCGTGGACTGGACCGGGATGGACCCGACCGGCCAGGCGGTCCTGCCGGACGGCATCTATGACATCACCGTGCAAAGCTGGTCGGGTGAAACGCTGATCGAAGACCGGACCGTGTCGTCCTATGCCACCGTGCAGGAGGCCAGCCTCGTGGATGGCGAGATCTGGCTGACCCTGCAGAACGGGCTCAGCCTCCGGGCGGATGATGTAGACGGGCTGCGCAGCCCGGCCTGAACCGGTCAGACCGACAGGATGACCCACATCGCCGCCGCCCCCACGACCAGTCCGCCCAGCGCAAGCCCGATCCGCGCGGGCCAGGGCGACGGGCGCTCGGGCGGGGCCGGGTTGGCCTGCGCCAGCAACGCGGCTTCGGCCAGTTGCGGCAGGCGCGGGCCGAACCGGGCCAGAACCTGCGCGGTGCGCCCCAGATCGCGGATCAAGGCGCGTGGCCCCACATTGCTCGTGATGTAGTCCTCGACCACGGGCCGCGCGACCTGCCAGATATTGATCTGCGCATCCAGAGACCGGGCCACGCCCTCGACCACCACCATGGTGCGCTGCAGCAGGATCAGCTCGGTCCGGGTCTCCATCCCGAACCGCTCGGTCACCTCGAACAGGTAGGTCAGCAGCCGCGCCATCGAGATGCGGCTGGCATCCATGCCGAAAATCGGCTCTCCCACCGATCTGAGCGCCTGTGCGAATTCGTCGATATCGCGATCCGCCGGCACGTAACCGGCTTCGAAATGCACTTCGGCCACGCGGCGGTAATCCTTGCGGATGAAGCCATACAGGATCTCGGCATAGACGCGGCGGGTGTATTCATCCAGCCGCCCCATGATCCCGAAATCCAGCGCCACGATATCGCCGTTCGGCGCCACCTTCAGGTTGCCCTGGTGCATGTCGGCGTGGAAATACCCGTCGCGCAGCGCGTGGCGCAAAAACATCTGCAACACGCGTTCGGCCAGTGCGCGCCGGTCATGGCCGCCGGCGTCGATGGCCGCGATGTCGGACATCGGCACCCCGTCCGCCCAGGCCAGGGTCATCACCCGCCGCGCCGACAGCATCCATTCCACCTCGGGCACGGCGAACCCGGCATCGCCTTCGGTGGTCGCGAAGAATTCCCCTGCGGCCGAGGATTCGATCCGCAGGTCCAGCTCGCGCAGAACGACGCCTTCGAAATGCGTGATCACCTCGGTCGGGCGCAGGCGGCGCGACGCGGGCGACAGCGTCTCGACGAACCAGGCGATCAGGTAAAAGGCATCGATATCCTTGCGGAACGCCCGCTCGATCCCGGGGCGCAGCACCTTGACGGCGACCTGCTTGCCGGTGCCGGTCAGCCGGGCCTTGTGGACTTGTGCGATCGAGGCCGCGGCCACGGGGTCTGAAAACTCCGAGAACAGCGCGTCGAGCGGTTTTTCCAGCTCCCGCGCCACCACGCGCTTGGCCACATCGGTGGGAAAGGGCGGCAGCTTGTCCTGCAGCACCTGCAGGCCCTGGGCCAGGTCCGCACCCACCACGTCGGGCCGGGTCGACAGGATCTGGCCGAACTTGATGTAGGCAGGCCCCAGCGCCGTCAGCGCCCGGGTGATCGGCGGCATCGAAGGGTCGCCCTTCAGCCCCAGCCACGCGAAGGGCCAGCCCAGAACGCGCGCCGCGATGCGCACCGGGCGGGGCGCCTCCAGCGCCTCCAGCACCACGCCCATCGCGCCCGTGCGTTCGAAAGTGGCCCCGGTGCGGATCAGCCGCCAGATGTTGTGGGGTCCGCGCACCTAAAGTTTCCAGCCCGAATGCAGCGCCGCGATCCCCATCGACAGGTTGCGGTATTTCACCTGCTCGAACCCGGCCGCGCGGATCATGTCGGCAAACCGGTCCTGGTCGGGAAACCTGCGGATCGATTCCACCAGGTACTGGTAACTGTCCCGGTCCCCGGCGATGGCCTTGCCCATGCGGGGGATCACGTTGAAGGAATACAGGTCGTAAAGCCGCTGCAACCCGTCATTGGGCAACTGGCTGAACTCCAGCACCATCAGCCGACCGCCCGGTTTCAGGACGCGGAACGCCTCGGCCAGCGCTGCCTCGATCCGGGTGACGTTCCTTATGCCGAAACTGATCGTGTAGATGTCGAAACTGCGATCCTCGAAGGGCAGGGCCATCGCATCCCCCACCACCCAGGTCAGGCGGTCGGCCAGCTGCGCGGCCTCGGCCCGGCGCTGGCCTTCCTCCAGCATCGCCGCGGTCATGTCACAGACCACCGCCTCGGCCGCGGGCGCGCGGCGCAGGAACCGGAACGCGATATCGCCGGTGCCGCCCGCAACGTCCAGCAGCCGCTGGCCGTTCCTCGGGGCCAGCCAGTCCATCATCGCGTCTTTCCAGACCCGATGGATGCCCAGGCTCATCACGTCGTTCATCACGTCATAGCGGCTGGCGACCGAGGAAAAGACCCCTTCGACCAGCCCGGCCTTGTCGGCCTCGGCCACCATGCGGTCACCGAAATGGGTGGTGGCGTCCGGTGTTTCGGGTCCGCTGTTCGGCGTCTCGCCCATGGGCCTTGTCCTTTCGTCGTGCCGCGCCTTGTTATAGGCGCGCCCGGGGGCGGCACAATGCGGCCCGTGGAACAGGAAAGCCCAAGGTGCCCGAACTTCCAGAAGTCGAGACAGTCCGTCGCGGCCTTGCCCCGGTTCTCGAGGGCGCGCGCCTCGCCCATGTCGCCGTCAACCGCCCCGACCTGCGCTGGCCCCTGCCCGAGAACATGGCCGGGCGGCTGACCGGGGCCACCATCACCGCGCTCAGGCGCCGGTCGAAATACATCCTCGCCGATCTCGACACCGGCGAGACCCTGATCATCCATCTCGGCATGTCGGGCCGGATGATTGTCTCGGACCCCGCCGCAGGCGACGGGCGCGACATGCTGGGCGAATTTCACCACCTTCATCCCGGGCTCGCGAAACATGACCACGTGGTGCTGCAGACGGACACCGGCGCGCGCGTGGTCTTCAACGATGCCCGCCGCTTCGGCGCGATGGACCTTGCGCCGACCGATGCGCTCGATGCCCATTGGCTTCTCAAGGGGATCGGGCCGGAACCCTTCGCCAATGCCTTCAACGAACCTTACCTCGTCGCCGCCTTCGCCGGACGGCGCAGCCCGGTGAAATCGGTCCTGCTCGATCAGCGGGTCGTGGCGGGGCTGGGCAATATCTATGTCTGCGAGGCACTTTATCGCGCGCGCATTTCGCCCCTGCGCCATGCTGGCCGCATTTCGTCCGCCCGAGTCGCACATCTTGTCCCCGTGATCCGCGACGTGCTTGCCGATGCGATCGCTGCAGGCGGGTCTTCGCTGCGCGACTATCGGCAGGCGGACGGCGAACTGGGATATTTTCAGCAC
Organism: Paracoccaceae bacterium; assembly: GCA_024742455.1. Lineage (GTDB taxonomy): Bacteria > Pseudomonadota > Alphaproteobacteria > Rhodobacterales > Rhodobacteraceae > JANSYL01. Next base: position 455,909 of record JANSYL010000002.1, read on the forward strand.
AGTTTCCAGGTCTACGGGCGCGAGGGCGCAGCCTGCCAAACCCCCGATTGTGCTGGCATTATCCGTCGCAAGACCCAATCGGGCCGGTCCAGCTTCTATTGTGCGTCCTGCCAAAGATAGGTTGCGCCCGGCGCTGCCGCTGCTAGTCCTGCGCCTCGCAGTAACCGCCGGAGCATGTGCCCCATGGCCTACGAGACCCTGATCGTCGATATCGAAGATCACATCGCCCTCATCACCCTGAACCGGCCCGACGCGCTTAACGCGCTCAACAGCCAGTTGCTGGGTGAATTGTCGGCGGCCCTGAAATCGGCCGAAGCCAATGACAAGGTGCGCTGCATTGTCATCACCGGGTCCGACAAGGCCTTTGCCGCGGGCGCCGATATCAAGGAAATGAGCGACAAGACCTTTGTCGAGGTCTTCACCGGTGATCTCTTCGGTGCCGAGGTGGAAACCATCCTGGCCTGCCGCAAACCGATCATCGCCGCCGTGGCGGGCTATGCGCTGGGCGGCGGCTGCGAACTGGCGATGATGTGCGATTTCATCATCGCCGCGGACACCGCGAAATTCGGCCAGCCCGAGATCAATCTCGGCGTCGTGGCGGGCATCGGCGGCACCCAGCGGCTGACCCGGTTCGTGGGCAAGTCGAAATCCATGGACATGCACCTGACGGGCCGCTTCATGACCGCCGAAGAAGCCGAGCGGTCGGGCCTCGTGTCGCGGGTCGTGCCCGCCAAGAAGCTCAAGGAAGAGGCGCTCACCGCCGCTGCCAAGATCGCCGAGAAATCCATGGTCACCACGATGGCCGTGAAAGAGGCCGTCAACCGCAGCTACGAGACGACCCTGCGTGAAGGCCTGCTTTTCGAACGCCGCCTGTTCCACGCGATGTTCGCCACCGAGGATCAGTCCGAAGGCATGGCCGCCTTCCTCGAAAAACGCGAGCCGCAATTCCGCGACAAGTAGCACGCGCTTGCCTTCACGGACCGGCGCGCCTATACGCCGCGCCAGACATGCGCGTGCGGCCCGCTTTGGCCAGAGTACCGGTATTCAAACCCGGGTCCCCGTCGGACGGACGTGCATCAATTGATGTTCAGATACGAAAGGGGCCGACATGGCAAACTCACCCCAGGCAAAGAAACGCGCCCGCCAGAACGAAGCGCGCTACGCCGTCAACAAGGCGCGCCGGTCGCGCATCCGCACCTACCTGCGCCGCGTCGAAGAAGCGATCGCCTCGGGCGACGCGGCGGCCGCGCAGGATGCGTTGAAGTCGGCACAGCCCGAACTGATGCGGGGCGTCACCAAGGGCGTGTTGCACAAAAACACGGCTGCCCGGAAAATGTCGCGCCTGTCGGCGCGGGTGAAGGCGCTCAAGGCCTGATCGGTTCGGTCCCCGGCACCGGGCCACAAGCGGCCCGGGTCCGCCGCAAAGATTTTTCCCGTGAAAAGATTGTTGCGTGACAACGGGCTAAAGACGCCCCTTCAGATTCGGTAGCATTTCATCAATCTGTCAAGAAAGAAGAGCGGTTGCGACGCCGAAGCGAGTCCCGCTAGAGTTTCAAAGCGACTCAAGCCATCTCGGGGGAGATTGGAGCGAGGTCGGGCTCGCGTCTGGGGTGATCGGCACAGGTCCGGTCGGGTGGGTTACAGTGGCTTGTTTGCCGCCGTCTGGCCCTTTTCAGACAGCGATATCCGGCCGGATGTATCGGGGCCATTACAGGCCCGGTATGTCATCTGTGGTTCCGCATCCGTGTCCCCTCGGCCTGGTCCTTCGATCTGGTGAACCCCGCGTCCGGCGGCACATCCTATGTGCCGCAACTATGGAGTGTTGCCGGGCGAAGCATCTGGATCTCGGGCCGGTTCGGTCTTTGGCGGGTGGTGACGAATTGGTGGAAGGGCCACTGGCGGGCACAGATAAAACGTCGGCACGAACCGGCGGTAAAACAGAAGGATTTGAAGACGGATGACGAACGAAACCTGGGGGCAGGTTCGCAACGCATTGAAGACATCGGTTGGTGAGAACAATTTCAACGCCTGGATCGATCCGATCCGCTTTGTCTCGCTCGACGCCAGCACCGCCCACTTCACCGTGCCGACCAATTTCATCGGCAGCTGGGTGTCGCAGAATTTCGGCGACGTCATCCTGCGCCACCTGATCTCGGCGGGCGTCCCCGTCGAGCGCGTGGAATTCAATGTCGACGCCGCTCATGCCTCGAAAGCCGTCAACGGCACCAAAGCCCCGGCCGCCACGCCCGCACAGCCCGAAGCGCGCCGCAGCAGCGATGACTTGCCGGGTGCGACGCTGAACCCGGCCTATACCTTCGCCAATTTCGTGGTCGGCAAGCCTAACGAACTGGCTCATGCCGCGGCCCGCCGCGTTGCAGAGGGCCGCGATGTCACCTTCAACCCGCTGTTTCTTTACGGTGGCGTTGGCCTGGGCAAAACGCACCTGATGCACGCCATCGCGTGGGAGCTGCGCGAACGCAGCCCCGACGCCCGGATCCTCTACCTGTCGGCCGAACAGTTCATGTATCGCTTCGTGCGCGCCCTGCGTGAACAGGACACCATGACCTTCAAGCAGCTGTTCCGGTCGGTCGATGTGCTGATGGTCGATGACGTGCAGTTCATTGCCGGAAAATCCTCGACGCAGGAGGAATTCTTTCACACGTTCAACGCCCTGATCGAAGAAGGGCGCCAGATCATCATTTCCGGTGACCGTTCGCCCGTCGACATGGAAGATCTCGACGCGCGGATCGCATCGCGTCTGCAATGCGGTCTCGTCGTCGACCTGCACCCGACCGATTACGAACTGCGTCTGGGCGTGTTGCAGCACAAGGCCGATCTGGCCCGTGCCGCCAACCCGTCGATCCGGATCGCGGAAGGCGTGCTGGAATTCATCGCCCAGAAGGTCTCGACCAATATCCGCGTGATCGAGGGGGCGCTGACCCGGCTTCTGGCCTTCGCCGATCTGGTCAACAAGGAAATCAGCCTCGAGATGGCGCAGGACTGTCTGGCCGATATCCTGCGCGCCAGCGATCGCAAGGTGACGATGGACGAGATCATCAAGAAGACCTGCGAATACTACCGCATCAAGCAGGGCGACCTGGTCGGACCCAGCCGCGCGCGCTCCGTCGCACGGCCCCGGCAGATGGCAATGTATCTGTGCAAGAAACTGACGCCCCGCTCCCTGCCCGAAATCGCCCGGCGGATCGGTGGCCGCGACCACACGACCGTGCTTTACGGTGTGCGCAAGATCGAGGAACTGATCGCCGTCGACAGCCAGATCGCCGAGGATGCCGAGCTGTTGCGCCGTATGCTGGAGGAATGAGGCCCCTCTCGCCGCCCTCTATGGCTTGACGCCGGGCGGTCAGTGCGGAAACTCCGAAAAAACAATTGTGCTTGCGGGCGAAGGACGTAGTCTCGTCGCTCCTGCATCTGGTCGGAGCATCTGGGCATGAAGTTTTCCATCGAGCGGGCAGCACTGCTCCGGGCGGTGTATCAGGCACAGTCCGTGGTTGAACGGCGCAACACGATCCCGATCCTGGCCAATGTCCTGATCGAGGCCGAGGGCGACAGCGTCAGCTTCCGCGCCACCGATCTGGATATCGAGGTGGTCGACAAGGCTCCGGCGCAGGTCGAGCGTGCGGGCGCCACGACCGTGTCGGCTGTCACCTTGCATGAAATCGTGCGCAAACTGCCCGATGGCGCGCTCGTGAGCCTCAGCGAAGATGGGGCGGCAGGGCGGTTGGTGGTGCAGGCGGGCCGGTCGAATTTCCAGCTCGCCACGCTGCCCAAGGAAGATTTCCCGGTGATGACGGCCACCGAATACGCTGCCAATTTCTCGGCCTCCGCCGAGATGCTGCGCCGGCTGTTCGACAAGTCGAAATTCGCCATCTCGACCGAGGAAACCCGCTACTATCTTAACGGCGTCTACTTCCACACCGCCGACGGGCCCGATGGCCCGGTGCTTCGCGCGGTGGCCACCGATGGTCACCGTCTGGCCCAGATCGACGCGCCGCTGCCTGCTGGCGCCGACGGGATGCCCGGCGTGATCGTGCCCCGTAAAACGGTGGGGGAATTGCGCAAGCTTCTGGATGATGACGAAGCCAAGATCGCCGTCAGCGTGTCGGAAACCAAGGTCCGTTTCGCCACGCCGGAGATCACGCTGACCTCCAAGGTCATCGACGGCACCTTCCCCGATTACAACCGCGTCATCCCCACCGGCAACACCAAGAAGATGGAGGTGGACGCCGCCGATTTCGCCAAGGCCGTCGACCGGGTCGCCACCGTCAGTTCCGAACGCTCCCGCGCCGTGAAACTGGCGCTGGACGAAGACCGGCTGGTCCTGTCCGTCAACGCCCCCGATTCCGGGGCCGCAGAAGAAGAAATTGCCGTCGCCTATGGCGACGACCGGCTGGAAATCGGGTTCAATGCCAAGTACTTGCTGGAAATCGCCAGCCAGGTTGACCGGGAGAACGCGGTGTTCATGTTCTCGTCCCCGGGTGAGCCCACGCTGATGCGCGAAGGCAACGATACCACGGCGATCTATGTCGTGATGCCGATGCGCGTGTGACGCACCGAAAATCTCGAGATTTTCGTGCGGGAAATCTGCAGATTTCCCAGCCGTTTTTCTGCAGAAAAACGCCCCCATGACCGGCTATATCACGCATCTTTCCCTGTCGCATTTCCGCAGCCACCGCCGCACGCGGCTCGATCTCGACGCGCGCCCGGTGGCGATCTACGGCCCCAACGGCGCAGGCAAGACCAACCTGATCGAAGCGGTCTCGCTGCTGTCGCCCGGGCGCGGCCTGCGCGGCGCGGCGTCCGAGGAGATCATCCGCCGGCCGGAGGCCATCGGCTGGAAAATCACCGCGCAGGTCGCGGGCGACGGCCCGGGCCATGACGTCACGCTTTCGGCGGAACCCGGCCAGCCCCGCCAGACCCGCATCGATGACAAATCCGCCACCCAGACCGCCCTGTCGCGGCTGATGCGGATCGTCTGGCTGGTGCCTGCCCAGGACCGGCTCTGGATCGAAGGGGCCGAGGGGCGGCGGCGGTTCTTCGACCGGATGACCATGGGCTTCGTGCCCGACCATGCCGATGCCGTGCTGAGCTACGAGAAGGCGATGCGGGAACGAAACCGCCTGCTCAAGGATCAGGTGGGCGACGCGCGCTGGTACGCCGCGCTCGAAGGGCGCATGGCCGAAGCCGGGGCGGCGATCGCCGCCAACCGCCGAACCGCCCTCGCCGCGCTGGCCGAGGCGCAAAGGGACGCGGCGACGGTCTTTCCCCGCGCCGATCTCGACCTCGACACCGATGCGCCCGAGACGGCCGATGCCCTCGCCCTGGCCTTCGCCGACGGACGTGTCCGCGACATGGCCGCGGGCCGCACGCTGACCGGCCCGCACCGCACCGACCTGGCCGCGATCTACACCGACAAGGGCGTGCCCGCGCGCCAATGCTCGACCGGCGAACAGAAGGCGCTGCTGATCTCGCTCGTTCTCGCCTGTGCCCGGGCGCTCAAGGCGCAGACGGGCCATGCCCCCCTCGTGCTCCTCGACGAGGTGGCCGCCCATCTCGACGCGGGCCGCCGTGCCGCGCTTTTCGATGAAATCTGCGCGCTCGGCACCCAGGCCTGGATGACCGGCACCGGCCCCGAGCTTTTCACCGACCTTGGCGACCGGGCGCAGCACCTGTGCGTCTCCGAAACCCCCGATGGCAGCATCGCCCGACCGGACCCCGCACCATGACCGTCACCACCGCACAACTGGCGCTTTATGCAGGCGCGCTGTTCATCCTGTTCCTGACGCCCGGCCCGGTCTGGCTGGCGCTGACCGCGCGCACGCTCGCCTATGGCGTCGTGGGCGCATTGCCCCTGATGCTGGGCGTCGCCATCGGCGACACCGCCTGGTCGGTCCTTGCCATCCTCGGCCTTGCCTGGGTGGTCGATGCAAACCCCTGGGTGATGGACGCGCTGCGCTGGCTCGCCGTCGCGGTCTTCGCGCTGATGGGCCTTCTGCTCATTCGCCACGCCGACAAGACCATCGCCGCCGATGGCAGCCTGAACCGCCCCGGCGCCTGGGCGGGCTTCGCCGCAGGTCTGGCCGCGATCCTCGCCAATCCAAAGGCGATCCTGTTCTACATGGGCATGCTGCCGGGCTTCTTCGATCTGGGCCGGATCGGCACGCCCGACATCCTCGCCATCGCCGCGATCTCCATGGCGGTGCCGCTGGTCGGCAATATGGGCTTTGCGATCTTCGTCGACCGGGCCCGCCGCCTGATCGCCTCGCCGGCCGCGCTCAAACGCACCAACCAGGTGGCCGGGGCGCTGTTGATCCTCGTGGCTGTGGTGATCGGCTTTTCCAGCCCCTAAATATGGGGCAACGCGTGACAATCTCGCGCGCGGGCGGTATAAACTGACAATCAAAACAGGCAGATCGCTTCATGGCTGAAAACGCCCCGGCGCCCGACGACTACGGCGCGGATTCCATCAAGGTTCTCAAAGGCTTGGAGGCGGTGCGCAAACGCCCCGGCATGTATATCGGTGACACCGATGACGGCTCGGGCCTGCACCACATGGTCTATGAGGTTGTCGATAATGGCATCGACGAGGCGCTGGCCGGCCATGCCGATGCCGTCACGGTCACGCTCCACCCCGATGACAGCGTCTCGGTCAGCGACAATGGCCGCGGCATCCCCGTGGGTATCCACGAGGAAGAAGGCGTCAGCGCGGCCGAGGTCATCATGACCCAGCTGCACGCAGGCGGGAAGTTCGACCAGAACTCCTACAAGGTCTCGGGCGGCCTGCACGGTGTGGGCGTCTCGGTCGTCAACGCGCTGTCCGACTGGCTCGACCTGCGCATCTGGCGCGACGGCAAGGAGCATCACGCCCGCTTCGAACGCGGCGATACCGTCAAGCATCTGGAGGTGGTCGGCGACAGCGGCGGCCGCACCGGCACCGAGGTGCGGTTTCTCGCCTCCACCACCACCTTCTCGAACCTCGACTACAGCTTCCGGACGCTGGAAAACCGCCTGCGCGAACTGGCCTTCCTCAATTCCGGCGTCAGGATCGTGCTGGAGGATCTGCGCCCCGCCGACCCCGTCCGCGTCGAAATGCAATACGAGGGCGGCGTGCGGGAATTCGTCAAATATCTCGACCGGTCGAAAACCTCGGTCATGGCCGATCCGATCTATGTCGAAGGCGAACGTGACGGCATCGGGGTCGAGGTCGCGATGTGGTGGAATGACAGCTACAATGAAATGGTGCTGCCCTTCACCAACAACATCCCGCAGCGCGATGGCGGCACCCACCTGGCAGGGTTCCGGGGCGCGCTGACCCGGTCGATCAATCTCTATGCCCAGTCTTCCGGGATCGCCAAGCGCGAGAAGGTCAACTTCACCGGCGATGATGCGCGCGAGGGGCTGACCTGCGTGTTATCGGTCAAGGTGCCCGACCCGAAATTCAGCTCCCAGACCAAGGACAAGCTGGTCTCCTCCGAGGTGCGCCCGGCGGTCGAATCCCTGATGAACGAGAAACTGGCCGAATGGTTCGAGGAACACCCGAACGAGGCCAGGATAATCGTCGGCAAGATCATCGAGGCCGCGCTCGCGCGCGAGGCGGCGCGCAAGGCCCGCGAACTGACCCGCCGCAAGACGGCGATGGATGTGGCGTCGCTCCCCGGAAAACTCGCCGATTGCCAGGAAAAGGACCCGGCGAAATCGGAACTGTTCCTCGTCGAGGGCGACAGCGCCGGCGGCTCGGCCAAACAGGGCCGGTCCCGCCACAATCAGGCCGTCCTGCCCTTGCGCGGCAAAATCCTGAACGTGGAACGCGCGCGGTTCGACCGGATGCTTGGCAGCCAGGAAATCGGCACGCTGATCACCGCGCTCGGCACCGGCATCGGGCGCGATGAATTCGACATCTCGAAACTGCGCTACCACAAGATCGTCATCATGACCGATGCCGATGTCGACGGCGCGCATATCCGCACGCTGCTTCTGACCTTCTTCTTCCGCCAGATGCCCCAGATCATCGAGGGCGGATATCTCTACATCGCGCAGCCGCCGCTTTACAAAATCTCGCGCGGCAAGTCCGAGGTCTATCTCAAGGATGAAGCCGCGCTCGAGGATTACCTGGTCGACCAGGGGATCGAGGGCGCGGTGCTGCGCCTTCCCAATGGTGAGGAAATCGCGGGTCAGGACCTGCACCGCGTCGTCGAAGGTGCGCGCAGTTTCAAGCGCATCCTCGATGCCTTCCCCACCCATTACCCTCGCCACATCCTCGAACAGGCGGCCCTTGCCGGGGCCTTCGACCCCGGCGCGGCGGATGCCAACCTGCAGGGCGTGGCCGAGGACGTGGCGAAACGGCTGGACCTTGTCGCCGTCGAATACGAACGCGGCTGGGCGGGCCGCATCACCCAGGACCAGGGCATCCGGCTCAGCCGCGTGTTGCGCGGGGTCGAGGAAATCCGCACGCTCGACGGCGCCGTCCTGCGCTCGGGCGAGGCCCGCAAACTGGCCGAGGTCAGCCAGACCACCCGCAGCGCCTATCGCGACCCCGCCACGCTTATGCGCAAGGACCGCAACCAGCTGATCCATGGCCCCACCGAATTGCTCAAGGCCATTCTCGACGAAGGCGCCAAGGGCCAGCAGATGCAGCGCTACAAGGGTCTGGGCGAAATGAACCCCGACCAGCTCTGGGAAACCACGCTCGACCCCGAGGCGCGCACGCTCTTGCAGGTCAAGATCGACGACGTGGCCGAGGCCGATGACATCTTCACCAAGCTGATGGGCGACGTGGTCGAACCCCGCCGCGAATTCATCCAGGCCAACGCGCTGAGCGTGGAGAACCTGGATTTTTGAAGCGGACGTTTTTCTGCAGAAAAACGGCAAGAAAAACTGCAGTTTTTCTTTTACCCCGTCGCGGAGCCGCTACCCCAACCCGTCCGCGCCGTATTTCAGGATCACCGGCACCACGACCTCTTCCTCGTCGGTCAGGTGCCGGTCCAGCAAGCCTGCCAGCCGTGTCAGATCGCCGTGAAACGCCCCCGCGGCATCGGTGACCGCGCCCGTCTTCGTCAGCGTCTGGATCGCATCGTTCGTGGTGGTCACGAACCCGTTCAGGATGCCGTCAAGCGCATGATGATCGGCGTCCAGTATCTCGAACCCCCGCGCCACGCGCGCGTCCCTGGCGGCCAGAACGGGGAAATAGTGATGATCCTCGATCTGGTGATGGCCATGCAGGTTGTTCACCAGCATCCCGCCATATTGCGACAGCGCCGCCGCGAACCGCCGCGCGTCGCGGTTGCCGTCCAGCGCGCCCTGCGCCTCGGCCTCCAGCGCCTCGAGCAGGCGCCGGAACATCATGTGCCGGTCGAGCCAGAAACTGACCAGCCCGTGAAACTGCGGATGGGCCTCCCACGCCTCGCGGGGATGTTCGGCCAGCAGGACGCGCAGCGCGTCGGGCAGACCGGTACGGGTGTCGAGGGATAAATCGGGCATCGCCGTCACTTAACCTGTTTCCCGCCGATGCCAAGCCTCCGGGATGCGGGGCCGGGGCAGCCGGCTGTCATCCGATAACGGCGCGCCGACATTGCCTGACAGGCCCGGCCCGTCCCATTCCATGCTCAAGACCGGTCCTCAGGTTCCCGGTCCCAACTCCGACCCCCCAACCCAATCGACGGTGCGGTCGGTCCGGCGCCCGGCTGTCAGTGTTACTGGTCCCCACCGGGTCGGGCGCCGGAATCTCCCCCGCCCAGATGGGCACGCCCCCGATCGCGCGCCAGATCGATCTGGCGCTGGCGTTCCCGGAACCGCGCCCGGTCGGCGTCGCTGTGTTCCTCCACGCAGCGGTGGCATTGCTCGCCCCGGACATATTCGGGCCGCGCCCGGTCCGCCGCGTCCAGCGGCCGCCTGCAGGCCCGGCACAGGGTGTAATCCATCGGCGCCAGCCCATGTCCCACCGCCACCCGTTCATCGAACACGAAACAGCCGCCCTGCCACAGGCTGTCTTCCTCCGGCACTTGCTCGAGGTATTTCAGGATCCCGCCCTTCAGGTGGTAAACCTCCTCGACCCCCTGCGCCTTCAGGAAGGCCGTGGATTTCTCGCACCGGATCCCCCCGGTGCAGAACATCGCCACCCGCTTGTTATGGAACCGGTCCCTGTTCGCCGCCCACCAGGCCGGAAAATCCCCGAAGCTTTCGGTCTCCGGGTCCACCGCCCCCGCGAAACTCCCGATCGCCACTTCGTAATCGTTTCGCGTGTCGATCACCGCCACATCCGGCGCAGAAATCAGCGCGTTCCAATCAGAAGGCTCCACATAGGTGCCCACCGCGCCCCTCGGGTCGATATCGGGCTGGCCCATCGTCACGATCTCGCGCTTCAGCCGCACCTTCAGCTTGCCGAACGGCATCGCGCGGGCCTCGGCCTCCTTCCAGTCCAGGTCGGCACAGCCGGGCAGGGCGCGGATATGGTCCAGCACCGCGTCGATCCCCGCCCGCGGCCCCGCGATGGTCCCGTTGATCCCCTCGCGCGCCAAAAGCAGCGTGCCCTTCACCCCCTGCCCGCAGGCCAGCCGCGCCAGCGGCGCCTTCAGCGCGGCGGGGTCCTCGAAGGGTGTGAATTTGTACAGCGCGGCGATGGTGATCATGACCCGCTGCGATACGCCGTTGCATGCGCGCGCTCAAGCCTTAGGCTTGCCTCAACCAAACCGACAGGAGGCCCCGATGCGCCCCGACACCGAAGCCCTTCTCGTGATCGACGTGCAGAATGATTTCTGCCCCGGCGGCGCGCTCGCCGTGCCCGGCGGCGATGACATCGTGCCGGGCATCAACGCCCTGATGCAGGACTTCCCGGTCGTCGTCCTGTCGCAGGACTGGCACCCGGCCGGCCATTCGTCCTTTGCCTCAGAACATCCCGGCAAGGATCCCTATGACATGGTCGAAATGCCCTACGGCCCGCAGGTGCTCTGGCCCGACCATTGCATCCAGGGCAGCCATGGTGCCGCCTTTCACCCCGATCTCGACACCGACCGCGCCGACCTGATCCTGCGCAAGGGGTTCCGCAAAACCATCGACAGCTATTCCGCCTTCTTCGAAAATGACCACCGCACCCCCACCGGGCTCGAGGGCTACCTGCGCAGCCGTGGCGTCACCTCTGTCACCGTCGCCGGGCTCGCCACCGATTTCTGCGTGAATTTCTCTGCCGTGGATGCCGCCAAACTGGGCTTCGCGGTCGAGGTTCGCGGCGATCTCAGCCGCGCCATCGACCTCAACGGCTCGCTCGCCGCCGCAAGGTCGGGAATGCGCGAGGCCGGCGTGATTCTGACCTGACGGGGCTGCGATGCACTATCACCACCTTTACGCCGATGGGACCGGCGAAAGCCATTGGCGGACAGTCGAGGTCACGCTCACCGACCGGGACTTCGCTCCGCCCGCCAAATCCATCGAGGTCTCCGACCCCGAAAATGCAGCCCGCCTCCTCTACCTGCGCCTGCGCGCCGGGTGGGACGAACCGATCCATCCCACCCCGATCCGTCAGAAACTGATCTGCACCGCGGGCGCCGTCGACGTCACCGCCAGCGATGGCGAGGTGCGCCGCATCACCAGGGGCAATGTCTGGTTCATGGAAGACAAGACCGGCAAGGGCCACCACACCCGCGTCATCGGCGACGCCGATTTCGAATGCGTGATCGTGCAGTTGGAGTGACTGCCCTCAGAACACCGCGTGTTCCCGCAGATCGACCGCCACATCCCCTGCCAGCGCTCCGGCGTAGTGCTGGGCCAGCGTCTCGGTCCCGAATTCGGGCGTCGCGTCGGCATCATACCGCCCGGCGCCCTCGTCCCAGACCAGCATCGACTCGGTCGCGTAATAGCGGGCGATCCGGGCAAATTCCGCCCGCTCGGCCCAGCCTGCGCTGACCCGGCCCAAACCGCTGCTGACCGCGATGATCGCGCTCATCAGCGCAACAGGCACGCGCCGCACCGCCACCTCGCGGCCCATCAGATCGCTCAGCATCGCCGCCTGGTCCAGGGGCGTGATCGCGGGCCCCGGCCCGCCGACGGGCAGCACCCGGTTCTGCAGGTCCGGGTCGGTCAGGCAGGCCGCCAGATACCGCCCCAGGTCACCATCGCTGATCGGCTTGCACGCGGTCTGCGTCCCGTCGCCGAACACCAGGAACGGCTTGCCCGCCTTCACCCGGCCCAGCTGCCCCGACAGCGATTTGAAAAACGCCGTGGGCCGCACGATCGACCATGTCAGGCCCGAGGCGATCAGCTCCGCCTCGAAGGCCAGCTTGGCGCGTTGAAATTCCAGCATGGGCTTCTGCACGCAGATCGCCGACAGCAAGATAAACTGCCCCACGTTCCCGGCCCGCGCAGCGGCCAGCGCATCCGATTGCGCCTGGTAATCCAGGGCCCAGGCATCCTTCGGCCCGCCGCTGCGCGAGGTCAGGCAGGACAGGACCGCGTCGAACGCCTCCCCCCTCAGCCCGTCCCGCGCCACGGCGGCGGGGTCGGTCACATTACCTACCCGCTGCTCCACGTGCCCGGGCAGGTCGGGATCGACCCGGCGCACCAGCGCAACCACCTCATGCCCGGCCACCGCCAGGGCCCGCGCCGCCCCGCGCCCCGCCGTGCCGGTGGCCCCAAGGACAAGCACCCGCTTGCGGGCAGCGGCAGGGGCAGGGGATACGGTATCGGACATAGCGGGCCCATAAACTGTCAACTCAGACTGACAGTGTAACGCGCCCCGCCCCGACTGACCAACGGTTTCTCAGGCCCGCCGCGTCCACAGCGTCACCGACATGCCGCCATGGGCGACACTGCCCTCGTCCGTCAGGTCCAGCCCGGTGGCCTTCGCAAGCCCCGCATCGCTGGTCACGATCCCGACGGTCCATCCGGCAAACCGCTCCTGCAGAACCGAGCCAAGGCTACCGTACAGCCCGAACAACAGTTTCCGCTGTCCGATCCGCGCCCCGTAAGGCGGGTTGACCAGAACGATCCCCGGCGCCCCTCCGGGCGGCTGCAGGTCGCTGATCGGTTGACAGGCGAAATGACACAGGCCCGCCACCCCGGCCCGCTCCGCATTCTCCGCAGCGCCCCGGACCGCGCCTGCGTCCCGGTCGAAGCCGAAAAACCGCCCCCCGCCTTCTTTGCTTTCCAAATACCTCAACCCGGCGTCGTCACCCGCCCCCTCCCCCGACAGGCCGGGCGCATCCCCGCCCGCCAGCCCCTGCCAGGCAAACGCCCGCGACCGCCCCGGCACCAACCCCGCCGCGATCTGCGCCGCCTCCAGCGGGATCGTGCCGGACCCGCACATCGGATCGACTACGGCCTGCGTCCCGTCGAAGCCCAGCCGCCAAAGAAACGCCGCTGCCATCGTCTCGCGCAGCGGCGCCTTGCCGACGAACGCCTTGTGCCCGCGCCGGTGCAGCGGCTCGCCGGTCGTGTCGATGCTGATGGTGCACAGATCATCCTCAATCCGGACCTTCACCACGATCCCGGCCCCGGCCGAAACGGGCACGCCCGCCGCCCCGATCGCGCCCGCCACCCTCTGTGCGGCCGCCTTGTGGTGATAGATCCGCGATTTCCGGCACACCGCTTCCACCCGCACCGGCACCTCCGGGCGCAGGATCCCGGCCCAGTCCACCTTGCGCGACCGTTTATCGAGCTGCGCCAGGTGCATCGCCCGGAACCCCGCCACGCGCCACAGCACCCGAACGGCGGTCCGCAGCTCGCGGTTCGCCCGCGCCGCCTCGGCCAAGTCTCCGTCCACCGCGACACCGCCCGCCAACGGCGTGACCCCGGCAAACCCCTGCCGCACCGCTTCCGCCGCCAGCTCCGGCTCCAGCCCCGGCAGCGTCACGAGGAACAGGCCGCCGCCCGCGCCCGCTTTGCTGCCCGTGTCAATTTGGGTGGTTTTCTCCGCCATCCCGGCCCTCTACGACACCTGCTGCGGCTGGGCCAGCCGCCACATGTCGCCACCGGAGACCACGCCACGATGACCCTTCTCGCGCAGATGGCCCTCGGCATCACGCTTCTCGTGGTGGCCTCGCTGGTGCAGTTCTGGGGGCTGATGCGGCTCCACAGCTACGCCGAAACCCATAGCCACAAGACCTACCGGGTGGTCGGCCTGATCGCCACGCTCGCCATCATCCACCTGGGCCAGGTCCTGCTCTGGGCTGCCGTCCTGCATGCCTACGCCGCCGATCTCGCCGACTGGAACGACGCCGTCTATTTCTCCCTCGTCACCTACACCACCGTGGGCTACGGCGACGTCACCCTCGGGCCCGAGGTCCGCATCTTCGGCGCCATGGCCTCCTTCGCGGGCATCCTCGGCTTCGGCATGTCCACGGCCTTCCTCGTCAGCCTCTTCACCCGCGCCCGCCTCTGACCGCTTGCACCACGGCCCCCCGCTTGCTCTAGTCCCCCCGACCCAAACCGGAGGCCGCAATGGTCGACATCGCCACGCGCGTCTGGAACCACAAGTGGAAGATCGACCCGATCGTCCGCTCGCTCATCGATACCGATTTCTACAAGCTGCTGATGTGCCAGTCGGTGTTCCGCAACAAACCCGACACCACCGTCACCTTCTCCCTCATCAACCGGTCGAAACATGTCCCCCTCGCCCACCTCATCGACGAGGGCGAGCTGCGCGAACAGCTCGACCATATCCGCACCCTGCGCCTGACGCGGGGCGAATCCACCTGGCTGCGCGGCAACACCTTCTACGGCAAGCGCCAGATGTTCCGCCCCGATTTCATGGAATGGTTCGAGGGGCTGCAACTGCCCCCCTACCATCTCGACCGCGTCGGCGATCAGTACGAACTGACCTTCGAAGGCATTTGGCCCGAGGTGATGCTGTGGGAAATCCCCGCGCTCGCCGTCCTGATGGAACTGCGCGGCCGCGCCGTCCTCCATTCCCTCGGCCGGTTCGAGCTTCAGGTCCTTTACGCCCGCGCCATGACCAAGATCTGGCAGAAGGTCGAACGCCTCCAATCCCTCCCCGATCTGCGCATCGCCGATTTCGGCACCCGCCGCCGCCATTCCTTCCTCTGGCAGGACTGGGCCGTGCAGGCGATGCAGGAAGGCCTGGGCGACAATTTCGCCGGCACCTCCAACTGCCTCATCGCCAAGAACCGCGATCTTGAGGCGATCGGCACGAACGCCCATGAACTGCCCATGGTCTACGCCGCCCTGGCCGAGGACGACGCGGCGCTGGCCGCCGCCCCCTATGACGTGCTGTCGGACTGGCACGAGGAACATGACGGCAACCTCCGCATCATCCTGCCCGACACCTACGGGACGCAAGGTTTCCTGCAGAACGCCCCCGACTGGCTGACGAAATGGACCGGCATCCGCATCGACAGCGGCGACCCCGCCACGGGCGCCGAGATCGCCATCGACTGGTGGACAGCGCGGGGAGAGGACCCGCGCGAGAAACTGGTGATCTTCTCCGACGGGCTGGACGTGGACAGGATCGAGGCGCTCCACAAACAATTCTCCGGCCGCGTCCGGGTCAGCTTCGGCTGGGGCACGCTTCTGACGAATGATTTCCGGGGGCTGGTGAAGGACGACACGCTGGCGCCGTTTTCGCTGGTGTGCAAAGCTGTATCCGCGAACGGGCGGGCAACGGTGAAACTGTCCGACAACCCGGAGAAGGCGATGGGGCCGGAAGTGGAGATCGCCCGGTACAAGCGGGTCTTCGGGGTGGGGGAGCAGGAACGGGTTGAAGTGGTGGTTTAGTTACGACTACTCAGCCGAAGTTGAGGCTCGACAAGAGATCGGACGTCGCATTGTCCCTTTTTTCATCCACAATCCGCCGACTCTCTTGAGCGGTAGCGCGCGTTTCACGGATCGGCGGCACCTTTGCGTCTGGTTTCGGAACATGGTCGTACAGCAACTCAGTTTTATTGATTTCAGGCATGGTCAGTCTCCAGAGGATTAAGTTCACGACTGTAGTAGTGCTTACGTTTTATCCACTTAAAGCCTTCGTGCTTCGTTACCGTTGCCACATCTAATTCGCCGCCTACTGTGTTCGACCCGATCGAGAACCGCACAAACTGCTTTTGGGCCTCAGCGAGAAAAACTGCCAAGTCGATTGCATCTCGAGTCGGCATTGCAGGGTTTGCAAGGTTTGCTTGTGTGCGCGCAGCAACGTGTCGCAGGCCGGCGTCGAGGTTTTCCGGTGGGAGGCCAGCTGACAATAGAGCTTCTGGCAAGCCCTGACCGTAGCCGAGTAGCAGACGGTTTATCGCCTCAGTCTGGCCACCCCAACTGATGGCACTGGACATCGTGGGGGCGGCTTCGCAGATGGGGTCAGGGCAGTTGCCATCCTGAATCTGAATCTTCCAGACCTCGCCAAGGTCCTGCCCAGCAGAGTAGCCGCCAATCCAGTACTGGAAAGTCCCAGTTGGTACTTCTTCAAGATGAAGAAATCGATCCTCATAGAGGAACTTGCGGGCCTTATGAGCCACTTCTTCGATGGTGTAAGCTTCAGGATTTATGGTGAATTCGGAGCTGATGTGATTGCCGGTAAGTGCAACACGCAGATCCTTCGATAGCGTCGATATCGAACTTGTACCAAAGTTACCAATGCCTGCCGTCATCCCTGCGATCGGAAGGCCTTTGTGCAGATTGAACACTTTGTTCGCGTGGTCATAGATGTTGACCACGACGTGGTTTCCAGCGGCATCGACCCCCGTAAGTGAGGTCGCACTATCCGCTGTGAAAACGATGCAATCGTGTACTTTTAACGCAACGCAGACTGTCATGAGGCCTCCTTCCTCATTTTGAATCAGAAAAACTCTTCGGAATCAAAAGAGTAAAAGAGTCTTGTATCAAGCACTTGCGCGGGTCGATGGCTGACAAGTGGCAGAGCAGCAGGCGAATCAACCGGTTCGGCTGAAGTTGTGTCGGCTCGGGGAGTGTCTGATCCTCTGTGTATCTGAGCGGGCCCATGCGGTTTTCAGATACGTTCAGGCGTCGAAGCGCCCGGCGAATATTATGGCCAGCTGATTGCGGGCGGCAACCCATTCCCGGACGGCGCGGCCGCCCTTTTC
>JANSYL010000016.1 GCA_024742455.1 Paracoccaceae bacterium
CACGCGGCGCTACATGACGCTGGAAACCGTCGCCGCCGTTTGCGACACTACAACCATGGATCCGGCGAAAATCGCCGCCCTGTAACTACGGCCGAGCCAAGGCCGAAGAGCAAAGTTACACCAGCTCCAGGGACACTACCGATGCGCGCCGCGACCACGATTGATCCAAGCGGCACCATCGATGCCTTCAACCATACGTTCCGCGTCAGACGGGTTCCGCTTGTGCCCGGACAATTCCTGCAAAGCGCGGATGCCGACTTGATCAACGAAGGTTGCGAGATCGAATGCCGACCGGATCTCATTTTCTCCATCTCGAACCGCCGGAACGACGACGGTGACGAGATCGTCCTATCCATCTACGATACCGAAATCGTATTTCCTGCTATCGCCGAGACAACGCTGCGGGCGGCGCTGAGCGGTCGGCGCTTCCGTGTGGGTGACCTTGATGGCCAAATCGACGAACAAGGGCAGATCGTCCTTGTCCGTCGCCTGGTGCGAGAGGGCGTTTTGTTGAGTGTCCGTTGAACTCGCTTTTCGAACGGGACGCGAACACTGTCCCTTCTTGGCTCCGAGAATTCTTGAGAAACGCAAAGCGCCCGTTGGCAGACACGATTTTTGAATTGATGCTGCGCCCGTCCCGTCTTCGCTTGAAAGAAGGCGCCGGATATTCGATCCCCAAAAGCCGCTTGCGCAAGCGTTCAACCGTCTTTCATGTCGACATGCGCCCAACCCAATGAACCGCGTTCGCAGCAATCGTCCTCCCTCACCCCACCTCCCAATCGCCCGCATCCGCAACCTCACCAATGGCCAGCCAGTCCGCCCGCACCCGCGCGATTCGCGTGTCGGCCCAGGTGCGGAAGACCAGATCAAAACCTTCGGTGGTGACGTTCTCGGCCCGGATATCGGCGCGCTGGTTGGTGCCGTCGGCGATGTCCCACATCGACAGGCCGACCTGCACTGCGGGGGGGCTGCGGAAGGGTTCTGAAAAGGCGACCGGCTGGCGCGCCTCGCGCGGGCCGTCCCCGGCCCACATCGGGCCGTTATCCTCGAAATCGGCGAACAGGATGACCGAGCCCTGGTCGATGCCGGTCAGGTGGTGGCGCAGGCGTTTCATGGTAACGCCACGTTACGCACAAGCCGCGGGCATGGAAAAGCCCGCACCGCACAGGCGATGCGGGCCGTCCGGGAAACCGGGTCAGGCCGCTTTCAGACCGTCGCGGGCGGCGACCAGGTCGGCCACGACCTTGGCGGCGGCGTCGACACTGTCCTCGCCTGCCGCATCGCGTTTCTTCGTCGCCTCGGCGATCAGGCCCTCGATGATCTCATCGGTGACCTCGGCCACCGGCATCGCCTGTTCGGCCAGCACGGTGGCGGTCGGCCCCGCGATATCGGCGAAGCCGCCGGTGACCAGGAACGCCTGATCCCCGCCATCGGCGCCTTCGACCCGCAGGATGCCCGGGCGCAGCGAGGTGATGGTCGGCACATGATCGGCCATCGCCGTCATGTCGCCATCGGCCCCCGGGATGATCACCGCCGTCGCCTGGACCGAGGCCAGGCGACGTTCCGGCGACACGAGGTCGAATGTGAATTTATCGGCCATATCCGCCCCTTACGCCGCGTCAGCGGCCATCTGTTCGGCTTTCGCGATCACGTCCTCGATGCCGCCCACCATGTAGAAGGCGCCCTCGGGCAGGTGGTCGAATTCGCCGGCGACGACGCGCTTGAAGCTGTCGATGGTGACCTCGAGCGGGACCTGCACACCATCCGAGCCGGTAAAGACCTTGGCCACGTCGAAAGGCTGGCTGAGGAAGCGCTGGATCTTCCGGGCGCGGGCCACGGTCAGCTTGTCCTCTTCGCTCAGCTCGTCCATCCCGAGGATCGCGATGATGTCCTGAAGCGCCTTGTAGCGCTGCAGGATCTCCTGCACGTCGCGGGCAACCTTGTAATGTTCCTCACCGACGATCTGCGGGTCCATCAGGCGCGAGGTCGAATCCAGCGGGTCCACGGCCGGGTAGATGCCCAGTTCCGAGATGGCGCGCGACAGAACGGTCGTTGCGTCAAGGTGGGCGAAAGTCGTGGCCGGGGCCGGGTCGGTCAGGTCGTCCGCGGGGACGTAGACGGCCTGGATCGAGGTGATCGAACCCGACTTGGTCGAGGTGATGCGTTCCTGCATCTGGCCCATGTCGGTGGCCAGCGTCGGCTGATAGCCCACCGCCGAAGGAATACGGCCCAGAAGCGCCGACACCTCGGAGCCCGCCTGCGTGAAGCGGAAAATGTTGTCGACGAAGAACAGAACGTCGGTGCCCGAGGCATCGCGGAACTGTTCGGCCAGCGTCAGGCCGGTCAGCGCCACGCGGGCCCGCGCCCCCGGAGGCTCGTTCATCTGGCCATAGACCAGCGCCACCTGGCTGTCTTCCAGGTTGTCGGGCTTGATCACGTTCGACTCGATCATCTCGTGGTAGAGGTCGTTGCCCTCACGGGTGCGTTCACCGACGCCTGCGAACACGGAATAGCCCGAATGCACCTTGGCGATGTTGTTGATCAGCTCCATGATCAGAACCGTCTTGCCAACCCCGGCGCCGCCGAACAGGCCGATCTTGCCGCCCTTGGCGTAGGGCGCCAGCAGGTCGACCACCTTGATGCCCGTAACCAGAACCTCGGATTCGGTCGACTGGTCGTTGAATTCCGGCGCGGGCTGGTGGATGGCGCGGTGTTCATCGGCCTTGATCGGGGCGCCTTCGTCCACCGGTTCGCCGACCACGTTCAGGATGCGGCCCAGCGTGGCGGTGCCCACCGGAATGGTGATCGGCCCGCCGGTGTCGGAAACGGCCTGGCCACGCACCAGACCTTCGGTGGCGTCCATCGCGATGGTGCGCACGGTGCCCTCACCCAGGTGCTGCGCCACCTCCAGAACCAGGCGCTTGCCGCCATTGTCGGTTTCCAGCGCGTTCAGGATCTCGGGCAGGTGGTCGTCGAACTGCACGTCGACGACGGCGCCGATGACTTGGGTGATCTTCCCGGTTTTCTTTGCCATGGTGTCGTGTCTCCAGTTGCGCGCTTATTCAGCCGCGGGTTTCGTGCCATCGACAAGATCGAGGCGTGTTTCTATCCGGCCGATCCGCTGATCGATGCCGTCCATACGACCGTTCAGTTGGCCAATGGACACTTGGATATGTCCCAGAACCATCTCGACATTGCTTGTTCTGACTTTCAGATCACCGACATCGCGCTTGATGTCGGATACATCCGATTGAATGCCTTTCAGCATCTCGAACGTCATCACGGCAAGGTCGGAGGGGTCTTTCTCGGTCACGTCACAACGCCTCCGCGCCCGAGATAATCTCGATCAGCTCGTTTGTGATGACGGCCTGACGCGACCGGTTGTATTCGATGGTCAGCCGCTCGATCATGTCGCCCGCGTTGCGGGTGGCGTTGTCCATCGCCGACATCCGGGCACCCTGTTCCGAGGCCGCGTTTTCCAGCAGCGCGGTGAAGATCTGCGTCGCCACGCCGCGCGGCAGCAGGTCTTCCAGCACCGCCTCTTCCGAGGGTTCGTATTCGTATTCGGTGCCTGCCCCGTCGGCCTCGGCCTCGGCCTCGGGGAATTCGGCAGGAATGATCTGCGTCGCAGTAGGCACCTGGCTGATGACCGACTGGAACCGGTTGAAGAAGATCGTGGCGACGTCGAATTCCTCGGCCTCGAAGCGGCCCAGGATGTCGGCGGCGATGTCGGCGGCATTGGCATAGCCGATCCGCTTCACCTCGCTCAGGTCGACATGGCCCACGAAATACTGCGCGTAGTCGCGTTTCAGCTGTTCGCGGCCCTTCTTGCCGACGGTCAGGATTTTCACGGTCTTGCCGTTCGCCAGCAGCGTCTGCGCCCGCGATTTCGCGAGTTTCACGATCGACGAGTTGAAGCCGCCGCACAGGCCGCGTTCGGCGGTCATCACCACCAGCAGCTGCACGTCATCCTTGCCGGTGCCCGACAACAGTTTCGGCGCCCCGTCCGAGCCGCCGACCGAGGCCGCCAGCCCGCCCATCACCGCCTGCATGCGGTCGGCATAAGGGCGCGCGGCCTCCGCCGCCTCCTGCGCGCGGCGCAGTTTCGCGGCGGCGACCATCTGCATCGCCTTGGTGATCTTGCGGGTCGATTTGACCGACGCGATCCGGTTTTTCAGGTCCTTGAGGTTGGGCATCTCGCCGCCTTCCCTAGGCCGCGAAGGTGGCGGCGAATTCGTCGAGAACCGCTTTCATCTTCTCCACCGGTTCGCCCTTCTTGAACTTGGGGTCTTCATCGGTGATCCACTTGAGGAAATCGGCCTTCTGGTTGCGCAGGAAGCTGAGCAGCGCGGCCTCGAACTTGCCCACATCACCGACAGCGATCTTGTCGAGATAGCCATTGGTGCCCGCGAAGATGACGCAGACGATCTCGGCATTGGTCAGCGGCGAATATTGCGGCTGTTTCATCAGCTCGGTCAGGCGTGCGCCCCGGGCCAGTAGCTGCTGAGTGGCGGCGTCAAGGTCGGACCCGAACTGGGCGAAGGCGGCCATTTCGCGATACTGCGCCAGCGACAGCTTCACCGGACCGGCAACCGACGACATCGCATCGGTCTGTGCCGATGACCCCACGCGGCTGACCGACAGACCAGTGTTCACGGCCGGGCGGACGCCCTGGAAGAACAGTTCGGTTTCCAGGAAGATCTGGCCATCGGTGATCGAGATCACGTTGGTCGGGATAAAGGCCGACACGTCGCCGCCCTGGGTTTCGATGACGGGCAGCGCGGTCAGGGACCCTGCGCCATTGTCCTCGTTCAGCTTGGCCGACCGCTCCAGCAGGCGGGAGTGCAGGTAGAACACGTCGCCCGGATAGGCCTCTCGCCCCGGCGGGCGGCGCAGCAGCAGCGACATCTGGCGATAGGCCACGGCCTGTTTCGACAGGTCATCATAGATGATCAGCGCGTGGCGACCGTTGTCGCGGAAGAACTCGGCCATCGCGGTCGCGGCATAGGGGGCCAGGAACTGCATCGGCGCGGGGTCGGATGCGGTGGCAGCCACGACGATGGAATATTCCATCGCGCCCGATTCCTCGAGCTTCTTCACCAGCTGTGCGACGGTCGACCGTTTCTGCCCGACAGCGACATAGACGCAGTAAAGCTTCTTGCTCTCGTCCTTGCCGGCGGCGTCGTTGTAGGATTTCTGGTTCAGGATCGTGTCGAGCGCCACGGCGGTCTTGCCGGTCTGGCGGTCGCCGATGATCAGCTCGCGCTGGCCGCGGCCGATCGGGATCATGGCGTCGATGGCCTTCAGGCCGGTGGCCATGGGTTCATGCACCGATTTGCGCGGGATGATGCCCGGCGCCTTGACGTCGGCCACGCGGCGTTCGGACGCTGCGATCGGGCCCTTGCCGTCCAGCGGGTTGCCCAGCGCGTCCACGACACGGCCCAGCAGCGCGTCACCGGCGGGCACGTCCACGATGGCGTTGGTGCGCTTGACGGTGTCGCCTTCCTTGATGTCACGGTCCGACCCGAAGATCACGACGCCGACATTGTCGTTTTCAAGGTTCAGCGCCATGCCCCGGACGCCGCCGGGAAATTCGACCATCTCACCGGCCTGCACATTGTCCAGCCCGTAAACACGCGCGATCCCGTCGCCCACGCTGAGCACACGGCCCACTTCGGATACTTCGGCATCCTGACCGAAATTCTTGATCTGGTCCTTCAGGATCGCAGAAATCTCTGCCGCTTGGATCGCCATTATCCGACCTCTTTCATGGTGTTTTGCAGGGTGTTGAGTTTCGAGCGGATCGAGGTGTCGATCATGCGCGAACCCACCTTGACGATAAGACCGCCGATAAGGGTTTCATCGACGGTCGCATTCAGTGTCACATCCTTGCCGACAGCATCCTTCAGCGTCTTGGCAAGCTTCTTTTCCAGATCCTTGGTCAGCGGCTTTGCCGAGGCGACCTCGGCCGTGACCTGACCCTTGTGATCGGCGATCTTGTCGCGCAGCACCACAAGAAGGGCGGGCAGGATGAACAGGCGGCGCTTCTGCGCCATCAGGCGCAGGGTGTTGGTGGTGATGTCGCTCAGGCCCGCGCCCTTGCCGATGGCCGCGACTGCAGCCTCGGATTCGTCGCGGCCATAGATTGGCGACGTGATCAGGTCGGCGAAATCGCTGCTCTCGGCCAGGGCCGCCGCAAGCGTGGCGACATCGGCCTCCAACGCGTTGATGGATTTGGCGTCTTCGGCCAGGCCGAACAGTGCCGTGGCATAGCGCGCGGCGATGCCTGTCGAAATGGAAGCCGGTTCGCTCACATCCACCCTTTCGATATACAGGCCCGGCCCGCAGGTCCCGGTTGCGGTCGGGCTGATCATCTGTTGCGGACGGCTGCCCGCGCATTCGCTAGAAATCGCCGAGGATGTAGCAGAGCGGTTTTCATGCTGCAACCGCGATAGGGGTTTGGCCGCTTTCCATGAAATCTTTTGAATTCAGGATATTGGGCCTTTGTGACAGGTCTGCGACGCTTTGAAGCTTGGCCCGGGGGCGGCCCGCGCGGCGGCTTTGGTCACGATTCTGGCGCCCTCGCGCATGCCGCGCCTGCGCGCTGGCGGCGGCTGAGGCCCGCACCGGCGGGGGCCGGGCTGCCCTCGAGCACCCTGAGCGGGCGGCGCACCGCCTCGGCCAGGCCCGGGCGGGTCGGCGCCGGGGAATGCTTGGCCACCTCCAGAAGGATCACGCCCCCGGCATAATAGCTGGACAGTTTCGCGCCCGCCCGTTCCACAAGGTCGGCCGACTTCAGCCAGAACCGTTTGCCCGAAGGCGGCGCGAACAATGCGGCGGCATGGCGTTCGGGGGTGAAGCCGTGGCGTTTCATCTGCGCCTCGATCTGGCTGAGCGAATAGGGGCGGCCGAAACCGAACGGTGTCGCGTCCCGCCGCGCCCACATCCCCGACCGGTTGGGCACGATGAACATCGCCTTGCCGCCGGGGCCCAGCACCCGGGCACATTCCTCCAGCACCGCTGCCGGGTGTTCCGAGGTTTCCAGCCCGTGCAGGCACACGATGCGGTCGGCAAAACCGGTCTGCAGCGGCCAGAGGCTTTCGGGGCTGAGCACCGAGACATTATCGAGGCCCGAGGGCCAGGGCATCACCCCCTGTTCGGCGGGCATCACCCCGATCACCCGGCGCGCATCGGCCAGATAGGGGCGCAGCAGCGGCACCGCGAACCCGAAGCCCACCACCGTCTGCGCCTTCACCGCGCTGGCCGGCCACAGCGCCAGCATCCGGTCGCGGATCGCCTTTTGCGCGATCCGGCCCAGCCGGGTGCGGTAATAGAACTGGCGCAGGTCGAGAACGTCGAGATGCATTGCACTGGTCAGATCGTTGCGCGAGGGTCACCCCACACCCTAACCAAGCGCGAGACGAAAGCCATGGTCAAACATCAGGCAGCCGAAATCGTCACCGTGCCGTGTCTGGCCGACAATTACGCATTTTTGATCCATGACAGCGCGACCGGGGCAACGGCGCTTGTCGATGCGCCCGAGGCGGGCCCGATCCAGTCGGAACTGACGGCGCGCGGCTGGCGGTTGACCGACATCCTGATCACCCATCACCACCATGATCATATCGACGGGGTCGAGGCTTTGCGCGCGGCCCATGGCGCGACGGTCTGGGGGGCGGCTGCCGATGCGCACCGCCTGCCCGCGCTGGACCATGCGCTGGCCGAAGGCGACAGGGTAAGTGTGGGCGATCTTGAGGGGGTAGTCCTCGACGTGTCGGGCCATACCGTGGGCCATATCGCGTTTCATTTTCCCGGCGCGGGCGCGGTGTTCACGGGCGACAGCCTGATGGCGCTCGGCTGTGGCCGCCTGTTCGAGGGTACGGCCCCCATGATGTGGAAAAGCCTGCAGAAATTGCGCGCCCTGCCCGGCCAGACGCTGGTTTGTTCGGGCCATGAATACACGATGGCGAACGGGCGCTTCGCGCAGAGTATTGAACCGGAAAATTCCGATCTTATCTCACGTCTCGAACGGATCGCGGCAGCGCGTCGGGACGACAGGCCGACCGTGCCGTCCGTCCTGTCCGAAGAGATCGCAACCAACCCGTTCCTGCGCGCCGATCACCCCGACCTTCTGGCCGCCATCGGGCATGGCGGTGATGGGGGCGCGGCAGTGTTCGCCGACATAAGGCGGCGCAAGGATCAGTTCTGATCCGATCCGACCGGCGCACAAGATTTGTGCAGCCCCGGTCGCGCCCAGAAAACACTGCCGCAACGGCCCGGGACTCGGCAGGCAAGCGGCAGAGAAGCGGTGGGTTTGGCCAGTTTGCACTTGAAACCGGCCCGTAAAAACCGATCCTTCATACCATGAGGCCATGATCGAGCGGTGGCCAGGCCCCCCTCGACGCACCGGAAAGGAGCACATCCGTGCCGTCATTTTCGAACACACTGGAACAGGCCATTCACGCCGCGCTGGCCAATGCCAATTCGCGCCGCCACGAGCTGGCGACGCTGGAACACCTGCTGCTGGCGCTGATCGATGAACCCGATGCACACAAGGTGATGAAAGCCTGCAGCGTCGACACCGACGCCCTGCGCGACACCCTGATCAGCTTCATCGACGAGGAACTGGCCTCGCTCGAAACCGATGTCGAAGGCTCCGAGGCGGTGCCGACGGCGGCGTTCCAGCGCGTGATCCAGCGTGCGGCCATCCATGTGCAGTCCTCGGGCCGGACCGAGGTCACGGGGGCCAATGTGCTCGTCGCGATCTTCGCCGAACGGGAATCGAACGCGGCCTATTTCCTGCAGGAACAGGACATGACCCGCTATGACGCGGTGAATTTCATCGCCCATGGCGTGGCCAAGGACCCGTCCTATGGCGAAAGCCGCCCGGTGACCGGCGCCAGCGAGGACCAGGAGGAAACGCAAGCCTCTGACCGCGGCGAGGCGGGGGGCGAAAACAGGGAATCGGCGCTGGCCAAATACTGCGTCGATCTGAACGCCAAATCCTTGAAGGGCGATGTCGATCCCCTGATCGGCCGCAGCCACGAGGTGGAACGCTGCATCCAGGTGCTGTGCCGCCGCCGCAAGAACAACCCGCTGCTGGTGGGCGACCCCGGCGTGGGCAAGACCGCCATCGCCGAAGGCCTGGCCAAGAAGATCGTCGAGGGCGAAACGCCCGAGGTGCTGCAGGGCGCCACGATCTATTCGCTCGACATGGGCGCGCTGCTGGCGGGCACGCGGTATCGCGGCGATTTCGAGGAACGCCTGAAAGCGGTCGTCAAGGAACTGGAGGATCACCCCGACGCGATCCTGTTCATCGACGAGATCCACACCGTGATCGGCGCCGGTGCCACCTCGGGCGGGGCGATGGATGCCTCGAACCTGCTCAAGCCCGCGCTTCAGGGCGGCGGCCTGCGCTGCATGGGTTCGACCACCTACAAGGAATACCGCCAGCATTTCGAAAAGGACCGCGCGCTCAGCCGCCGGTTCCAGAAAATCGACGTGAACGAGCCGTCGGTCGATGACGCGGTAAAGATCCTCAAAGGGCTGAAACCCTATTTCGAGGATCACCACAGCGTCAAATACACCGCCGACGCGATCAAGACGGCGGTGGAACTGTCGGCGCGCTACATCAATGACCGCAAGCTGCCCGACAAGGCCATCGACGTCATCGACGAGGCCGGCGCAGCGCAGCACCTAGTCACCGAATCCAAGCGCCGCAAGACCATCGGCGCCAAGGAGATCGAGGAAGTCGTGGCCAAGATCGCCCGCATCCCCCCGAAAAACGTGTCGAAAGACGATGCCGAGGTTCTGAAAGACCTGGAGGTGACGCTGAAACGCGTCGTCTTCGGGCAGGACGCCGCCATCACGGCGCTGTCTTCGGCCATCAAGCTGGCGCGCGCCGGTCTGCGCGAGCCCGAAAAGCCCATCGGCAACTACCTGTTCGCCGGTCCCACCGGCGTCGGCAAGACCGAGGTGGCGAAACAGCTGGCCGATACGCTGGGTGTGGAACTGCTGCGTTTCGACATGTCGGAATACATGGAAAAACACGCCGTTTCCCGCCTGATCGGCGCACCTCCGGGCTATGTCGGGTTCGACCAGGGCGGTCTTCTGACCGATGGCGTCGACCAGCACCCGCATTGCGTGCTGCTGCTGGATGAAATCGAAAAGGCGCATCCGGATGTCTTCAACATCCTGCTGCAGGTGATGGATCACGGCACGCTGACCGACCATAACGGACGTTCGGTGGATTTCCGCAACGTCGTGCTGATCATGACCTCGAACGCGGGCGCCGCGGAACAGGCCAAGGCCGCCATCGGTTTCGGTCGCGACCGCCGCGAGGGTGAGGATACCGCCGCGATCGAACGCACCTTCACGCCGGAATTCCGCAACCGTCTGGACGCCGTCATCAGCTTCCAGCCACTGCCCAAGGACACGATCCTGCAGGTGGTCGAGAAATTCGTCCTCCAGCTCGAGGCGCAGCTGATGGATCGCAACGTGACCATCGAACTGACCAAACCGGCGGCCGAATGGCTGGCCGACAAGGGCTATGACGACAAGATGGGCGCGCGCCCGCTGGGCCGCGTGATCCAGGAGCACATCAAGAAACCCCTGGCCGAGGAACTGTTGTTCGGCAAACTGGCCAAGGGCGGCAACGTGAAGGTCGGGGTCAAGAACGGCGAGATCGATCTGAAGATCGAAGAGCCGAAGAACCCCCAGATCGGCACCAAGAAGCCCCCGCTTCTGACCGCCGATTGATGCAGCCTGTCAGACTACGTGAAAACGCCCGGTCGCTGATCGGGCGTTTTTCTTTGGCCCTCGCCTTTCTGGCCGCCCCGGCGGCGGCGGACACCATCTCGCTGGCCTTCCCGGTGGACTGCACCCTGGGCCAGGACTGTTTCCTGCAGCAATTTCCCGACCGTGACCCCGGCCCCGGCGCGCGCGATTACGCCTGCGGGCCGCAAAGCTATGACGGGCATACCGGCACCGATATCCGCCTCGCCGATTTCGAGGCGATGGCCCAAGGCTATGCCGTGATCGCCGCCGCCCCCGGCACTGTCTTTGCCACCCGCGACGGGCTGGCCGATGGGGGGCTGGCCACCGCAACGCAGGACCAGGGCTGCGGCAACGCGGTGATCCTTGACCATGCCGGGGGCTGGCGCACCGCCTATTGCCATCTGGCGCAGGGCAGCGTGACGGTGCGCGTGGGCGATATGGTCGAAACCGGAACTCCCCTGGGCCTGATCGGGTATTCCGGCCTGACCGAATTTCCCCATGTCGATTTCCAGGTCCTGCGCGACGGGGCATTGGTCGACCCGTTCAACCCCACCGACCCTGCCACCTGCGGCACCCAGGCCCCGCAGCTTTGGACCGACCCGATCGACCACGCAGCGGGCGGCGTGATGCGGGTGGGGTTTGCGGACGCGGTCCCGTCCTTCGCCGATATCAGACAAGGGGACGCCGATCAGGCACAATTGCCCATCGATTCCGGGGCCCTTGTCCTCTGGGCCTATCTGCACAGCCCGCGCGCAGGCGACGCCCTCAGCTTGCGCGTGACAGATGCCGACGGACACGAGGTGATGGCCCACAGCCTGACCATGGACGCCACGCAGGCCCAGGCCTTCCGCGCTTTCGGGCGGCGCATGCCCGATGGCGGCTGGCCCGTGGGCCTCTACCGGGGCGAAGTGGTGATGACCCGCGACGGCACGGTGATCGCGCGGCGCGCGGGACGGGTGATCGTGACCGGCGACTAACGCTCGGTCAGTTTCAGCTCGATCCGGCGGTTCTGCGCGCGGCCATCGACCGTCGCGTTCGAGGCCAGCGGGCGATGTTCGCCGAACCCCGCCGCCAGCAACCGGTCGGGCGGAATGCCCAGGTCCTCGGACAGGTACAGCACCACCGACAGCGCGCGCGCCTGGCTCAGTTCCCAGTTATTGGCGAACTGGGTGGAATTGCGGATCGGCACGTTATCGGTATGGCCGTCGACCCGGATGATCCAGTCGATCTCGGGCGGGATGTCGTCGGCCACTTCCAGCAGCAGGTCGGCCACGTTCTCGATCTGGGCCAGCCCCTCGGGCGCCAGATCGGCCGAGGCGGGCTGGAACAGCACCTCGGACGAGAACACGAACCGGTCGCCATCGATGCGCACGCCTTCGCGCCCCTCGAGGATGTCGCGCAACCGCCCGAAGAAATCCGACCGGAACCGTTCAAGATTGTTGGCGCGCTCCGCTTCCAGTTCGGCGCGGCGGCGTTCCTCGGCTGCGGCCTGCGCCAGCGCCGCGTTCAACTGGGTGCCCAGGCTATCGATCTGAACCTGGGCTGCGGCGTCGCGTTCGGCGGCATCGTCAAGCAGCGCCTGCAGCCCGCCAAGCTGATCGCGCAGCGCCGCGATCTGTTCGTTGAGCAGCACGATCTCGCGCTGCCGGTCGGCGGATTGTTCCTCGACCTCGGCCAGTTCGCGGTTGGCCTGGGCCAACAGCGCCTCCTGCAGGGTCGCCTCGGTTTCCGCCTCGTTCAGGCTCTGTTCGGCGGCCAGCTGCGCGGCCAGCGCGGCGGCCAGCTGATCCTCCAGGGTCGAGACATCGATGCGCAGATCCTCGGCGCTGTCGGCCTCGGCGAGTGCGGCGGCCAGGCGCGCGTTCAGGTTCTCGCGGGCGGCTTCGGCGGCGGCAAGCAGGGTCAGCGTTTCTTCGGCCCGGGCACGCTGTTCCTCCAGCGCCAGCGTCAGCGCGGTCAGTTCGGCATCGGCATTCTCCAGCCGGTCGCGCAGGGCCTCGGCCGCGGCGGCCTCGACAAGGCGGGCGGCCTCGGCTTCCGACAATTCCGCCTCCAGCGCGGCACTCTCGTCCTCGCGCGCCTGCAACTGGGCCAGCGCCTGGGCAAGGCTCAGTTCGCTTTCCTCGGCCTGCGCCTGCAGATCGGCGACCATCGCCTCAAGTGCCTCGCGCCGCGCAGCGGCCAGGCGCGCGGCCTCGGCGGCGGCATCTGTTTCGGCCCGCGCGGTGGCCAGCGCCAGTTCCAGCGCCTCGGCCTCGCTCAGGGCGGCGTCCCGGTCCGCCTCGGCAGCCGCCCGCGCGGTTTCCAGGTCGGTGTTCGACGCGATCAGCGCCGCCACCTGCTCCTCGAAATCGGCGATACGGGCCTCCTGCGCCTCGGTCTCGGCCATGATCGAGGACACCAGCGCAGTCTGGGCGGCAAGCTCATCCTCGGCCCGGGCGAGATTGCGGCCCAGCGTGGCGACACGGGTCTGCAACTCGGCGCTGCGCGCCTCCTCCAGGCCCAGCGCCTCGGACAGCGAATTGAGCTGCGCGTTCAGGGTCGTCAGCTCATTGTCCTGCGAGGTGATCTCTTCGGACAGCACGAACTGGACGATCATGAAAATCGACAGAACGAAGATCATCACCATCAGAAGCGAGGTGATCGCATCGACGAAGCCCGGCCAGATCGTGGCGGAAAACCGGTTTCCGGCGCGGCGTTGAAAGGCCATCGCTCAGCCGTCCTTGTCCGTGCCGGCCCCAGTGCTGCCGGACCCGGTGCTGCCGGCCGACCGCGCCGGACGCCGCCCGCCGGTACCCGGCTGGGCGATCTTCGTCAGGTCCTTCAGCGCAGTGGTCAGCGCGGCCAGATCGCCGCGCACCCCGTCCATGTCGGTCCCCCGGCGCCCGCTCAGATCCTCGTGGATCTTCAGAAGCTGCACATCGATGGACCTCAGCCGCATCCGGCTTTCCTCGTCCATCCCGGCCTCGCCCGGCCCACGATCCAGCACCTCGGCCAGACGCTCCTGCGCCTGGGCCAGGCGCTGCGTCGCCTCGACCGGGCCGGGGCCCAGTTTCTCGGTCAGGGCCGTCACCGCCTCGGTCAGTGCGGCCACCCGCGCCTCGGTCTGGTTCCGGCGCGACTCGGATTGGGAAAACAGCGATTGCAGCGTGTCCATCTGGTCGACCATGTGATCGAGAACGGTCGAGATGGCGTTGCGGTCGACCCCGCCCTCGCCTTCGCCTTCGCCCGAGGAAAAGCTGACGCGCGTGATCGTGGCCAGCCATTCCTCCAGCGCGCGATAGAACCGGTTCTGCCCGTGGCCCGCGTAAAGCTCCAGAAGCCCCACCACCAGCGACCCCGCCAGACCCAGCAGCGACGAGGCAAAGGCCGTGCCCATGCCGCCCAGCTGATCCTCCAGCCCGTCCATCAGCCGGCCGAAGACCGCCATCCCCTCTTCGCCCTCGCCGGGTTGCAGGCTGCGGATCGTATCGACCACGGCGGGCACCGTGGTGGCCAGGCCGAAAAACGTGCCCAGCAGGCCCAGAAAGATCAGCAGGCTGGCGATGTAGCGGGTGATGTCGCGGCTTTCCTCCATCCGCGAGCCGACCGAATCAAGCACCGACCGCGCCGCCGGTCCGGTGATCTGCATCCGCGACCCGCGCACCCGGGCGATCGCCGTCATCGACGCCAGCAGGCGCGGCGGTTTGCCCACGTCGTCCTGCGGGCCTGCCACCGCGATCCGTTCGATCCAGGCGACCGAGGAAAACAACTGAAACACCTGCAGGAAACAGGCGAAGACCCCCACCAGGAACACCAGCCCGATGGTGCCGTTCAGGTAGGGGCTGGTCAGAAATACCGGCTCGACCTGCGGCCAGATCAGCACGCTGCCCGCGGCAACGGCGGCGCAGATCATCACCATGATGACGATCTGTTGCGTGGGTCGGGTTATGCGGGGCGCTGCGTCCCCGTTTGTGCTGCTCGACATGGCGAAGGGACCGTCCTGTTCTTACGTGGGCACCCTAACGGCCCGGCGCGCGCTTGCCAATGCCGGGGTTGGCACCGTCACCGGTCAATTCGCGCACCCGGGCGGCCAGCCAGTCCAGATCGGCATCGGCCAGCCCAAGCGCGGCCAGATGGGCGGCGGTGTTGTAGAGATATTCGTCATTGGGCCCCCGCCCGCCGGTGGCACGGGCGATGATCCGGGCCTGTTCCTCAAGGCTCAGCGCGCCGCGATATTGGTCATGCGCGCGGTCGATGACATAGGTCACGACATCGTCCTGCCTACCGCCGTCATGGAAATCGACGGACAGCGCGGTTTCGACATAGGCCGAGGAAATCAGCTCCCGCGCGCGCAGATAGGCCATCGTCTCAGCCGCATGGGCGGCCGCGACGCGAAAGGCCAGTCCGTCGCAATGCGCGTCACCGGCCGCATCCAGCGCCAGCACCAGCCCCGGCTGCTCGACCGTGCCGCGATGGTGGATCGAGGACATGCAGAAACTGCGATGCCACCCCCTCAGCCGCGCCACCCGGCTTTCGGCCACGGGAAACCCCGGGTCCCACAGCAGCGAGCCGTAGCCGAACACCCAGAGATCGCCTGCCTGCATCCCGATGATCCTTGTTGCCGCGCCCCGTTCTAGGCTAGGGCGGGGCCGAGTGAAATGGGGGTGCGGAATGAAGGCGCTTCTGGCGGTTCTTGCGGTGCTGGCGGCGGTCGGTTCGGGGGCCTGGGCTCTGGGCGCGCGGTCGACCGAACGGGCCATCGAATCCTGGCTGGACGCCCGCGCGGCAGAAGGCTGGCTGGTCAATGTGGCGGCCGTCGACACCGGCGGCTATCCCACGCGCTATACGACCGGGTTCACCGGTCTGGAACTGGCCGATCCCGATACCGGCTGGGTCTGGACGGCGCCGGATTTCACGCTGGTCCAACAGGTCTGGGCCCTCGACCGGATCACCGCGACCTGGCCCGCGGAACAGACGCTGGCCTCGCCGATGGAACGGCTGCGGATCACCTCGGACGAACTGACCGCCGACCTCGACGTGGCGTTCCGTGAAAACCTCGCGCTCGATGCCTCGACCACCCTGATGCGCGACATGGTCATCGAAAGCGACAGCGGCGAAAGGATGGCGGTGGCCGAGGCACGCTCGCAGGTGACGCGGCTGCCCGACCAGGCGGCACGCTATGATGTCGTCTTCACCGCCCGCGACGTGACCCCGCCCGCCGCGCTGGCGCGCCTGCTCGATCCCGAACGCGCCCTGCCCGCCACCATGGAGCAGATGCGCTATGTCGCCGAAATGGCGTTCGACAGGCCCTGGGACCTGAGCGCGCTCGAAGTGTCGCGGCCGCAGATCACGCAGGTCGCGCTGGAAGAGATGCAGGCCAGTTGGGGGCCGATGCTGCTGCGCGCGGCAGGCACGCTGGATGTCGATGCCGAGGGCCGCGCCAGTGGCGAGATCGCGGTCAGGGCCGAGAACTGGCAGCAGATGCTGGAGGTCAGCAGCCGCGCCGGGCTGGTGGCCGAGGCCGTGCGCGACACGGTCGAGGCGGCGCTGAGATTCGTGGCGCGCCTGTCGGGCCGCCCCGAGGATATCGACGCCACGCTGCGCTTTGACCGCGGGTTCGTGTTCCTTGGCCCCATTCCCCTGGGCGAAGGCCCGCGCTTCGTTCTGCGGTAAGGGCGCGGCAACCGCGCGGTTTTGCGTCCGGGTTTTCCCGGGCAAAACCCGGTGGCCGCGGGCACCGGGAAAATCTGCAGAAAAACCGCCTGCGCCCCGCGCGCGAAAATCGGCCTTAACGGCAGTAGGGCCCTGACCGGTAGCTGGCCGTGTCAAAATGGAAATGGTCGCGGTGGAACCGGTCCGAGTTCGGGCCGAGTACGGTGCCGAATGTCCCGCAGGCCCCGCGATGCAGCGATTGCAGGATGCGCCCCTCGCGCCCGTTGCCCCAGTCGCGCAGCACCGAGATTTCCGTGCCGTTGACCAGCCCGATGGCCGCGATGTCGATGGCATTGCCGGTGGCATGTTCGCTCAGCCTTGCCCCGGCCTGCGAATTGCGCGTCCTGCACGCGTAGGAGGCGACGACGCGCAGGTTTTCCACCCCGCCGCCGCGCCGCCCGACCTCTGGGATGACCGTGCGCTGCACCCAGCTCTGCAGCGCCTCGGCGGTGGCGCAGTTGATCGTGGCGGGCGTCGTCAGCGCGATACCGTCCACGGCCCTCAGGCGCACGGGTTCGGCGATGCCGCAGCCCGAGATGCGGCCCGTGATGGGTTCCAGCCGGTCGCCCACCAGCCCCGGCTGGCCGCACAGCGCGCCGCGCTGACCGGATTGCGCGACCCGGCTGGGCGTCTGGCGCGCGGCGACCGCGCGCACCCGTTGTTCCAGCCCGGGCGGACGCAGATAGGGGCGCAGCGACACCGGCGTCGCCAGCGCCGTGCCGCCCGGGGTCACCGTGGCGGGCGGTGTGGTGCCGGTGAACAGGCCCGCCATGTCCACCTCGGGCGAGGTCTGGGCGGTGGGGGCGGCGACGGTGCCCGCGACCGGCGCGGGGGGTTCGGCCCCGTCGCGGCGCAGCGGGCGCAGGCTGGCGCGGGGGGCGAAGGGAGTGGCGGTGATCACCACGCGCGTCACACCCGGCGGATCGCCCGGTGCCGTGCCCGGGGCCGCGCCCGGTGCTGCACCCTGCGCTGCACCCTGTGCCGCGCCGCCCGGGCGCAGTTCGGGGCGCAATGACCGGTCAGGTGCCCCCGCCAGTGTCGGCAGCGCCAGCGCCAGCGCGGCCACCACCAGGAGCAGCGCGCGGGCCGCCCTCATTCGGCCGCCCCGTCGCGCCGCACCGGGCTGCGCCCGAAATTCGGCGCATCGGTATCCTGTCCCGCCTCGACGATGCCGCGCCGGATTTTCCGGGTCCGGGTGAAATAGGCGTGCAGATGATCCCCGTCGCCGGTGCGGATCGCACGTTGCAGCGCGAACAGTTCCTCGGTGAAACGCCCCAGGATCTCCAGCGTGGCGTCCTTGTTCGACAGGAACACGTCGCGCCACATGGTGGGGTCACTGGCCGCGATGCGGGTGAAATCGCGAAAGCCCGCGGCGGAATACTTGATGACCTCGCTGTCGGTGACGCGGCGCAGGTCGTCGGCCACCCCCACCATCGTATAGGCGATCAGGTGCGGCGTGTGGGACGTGACGGCCAGCACCAGGTCATGGTGATCGGCATCCATCTCCTCGACCAGCGCGCCGCAGCCTTCCCAAAGCGCGCGCAGCCGCGCGGTGGCGTCGGGGTCGGTGCCCTCCACCGGGGTCAGCAGGACATAGCGGTTGTCGAACAGTTCCGCGAAACCCGACCGGGGGCCGGATTGCTCGGTGCCCGCCAAGGGGTGGCCCGGGATGAAATGCACGCCCCCGGGCAAATGCGGGCCGACCTGGGTGATCACGTCGCGCTTGACCGATCCGACATCGGTGACGGTGGCACCGGGGGCAAGCACCGGGGCGATCTCGGCCGCGACCGCCCCCATCGCGCCCACCGGCACGCAAAGAACCACCAGGTCGGCGCCCTCCACGGCCTCCGCCGCCGTATCGACGATCCGGTCGCACAGCCCGATCTGGCGCGCGATCTCCCGGGTCTCCGCCGACCTTGCGGTGCCCACGATCTCGCCCGCCAGCCCGGCACGCCGCATCGCATGCGCCATCGACCCGGCGATCAGGCCAAGCCCGATCAGCGCGACACGGGTATAGACCGCGCTCATGCCACCCCCCTGAAGGTCGCCAGCGCGTCAAGCACGCGGGTGACATCTTCGGGCCGGCCCACGGTGATGCGCAGACCCTCGGGAATTTTGTAGCCCTTGACCTGCCGCACGATGATGCCCGCCGATTTCAGGTGGGCATCGGCGGCATCGGCCTCGGCCTCATCCGCGAACCGGGCCAGAACGAAATTGCCATGGCTGTCATCGACCGCGATGCCAAGCTGGCGCAGGCCACCGGTCAGCCGCGCGCGTTCCTCGGCATTCACACGCAGGCAGGCGTCGATGAAACCGGTATCGCGCACCGCCGCCTCGGCCCCGGCCAGCGCCGTCACCGACAGGTTGAAGGGGCCGCGAATGCGGTTCAGCACGTCGATCACGGGCTGCGGGCCATAGCCCCAGCCGACGCGCAATCCGCCCAGACCGTAAACCTTGGAAAAGGTGCGCGTCATCACGACATTGTCGCGCGCCGCAACCAGCGCCGCGCCACCGTCGTAATCGGGCACGAATTCGGCATAGGCCCCGTCGATGACCAGCAGGCATTGATCGGGCAGCGCCGCGGCCAGCCGCTCAAGCCCGGACAGCGGCACCATCGTGCCGGTCGGGTTGTTTGGATTGGCGACAAAGATCAGGCGGGTCCGGTCCGTCACCGCCGCGATCAGCGCGTCGATATCGGTGGTCCGCTCCGTCTCGGCCACCTCGACCGGGGTCGCGCCCACCGACAGGGCCGCGATGCGGTAGATGGAAAATCCGTGCTCGGTGAACATCACCTCGTCGCCCGGCCCGGCATAGGCCTGCGCCAGCCAGGCCAGCACCTCGTCCGACCCGACACCGCAGATGATGCGATCGGCATCCAGGCCGTAGATGTCGGCGATCGCCTCCCGCAGGGGCGCGTGGTCGGTCGATGGGTAACGATGCAGGTCGGTGATGGTGTCGCGCGCGGCGGCAATCGCCATGGGGCTCGGCCCGAACGGGTTTTCGTTCGAACTCAGCTTCAGCGGCGCGGCATGGCCCGCGATCTTCGAGGCCCCGCCCTGGTAAAGCGCGATGTCGAGGATGCCGGGCTGCGGACGGATCATGGGCGGGCCTGTAAAGCGTTCAACTGCACGATTGTTATCCGGCATGCGCCGGGTTGCATTGCCTTATCAATAGAAGCTTTGCGGGTCGATATCGACCGAAAGCCGCAGCTTCGTCGGCAATTTCAGGCCTGCGGTCCATTGGGCGATGGCCTGCTGGATGGGCGCACCCTTGGGCGTCTTGACCAGAAGCCTGACCCGGTGCCAGCCGCGCACCCGGGCGATGGGCGCGGGCGCGGGGCCATAGACGACGCCGCCGATGCCCCGGATCGGCGCGTCATTGCGGGCAAGGCGCGCGCCAAGCTCATGCGCGGCGGCGGCCTCTTCGGCGGCGATGATGATGCCTGCAAGCCGCCCATAGGGGGGCATGGCGGTGGCCTGGCGTTCACCCGCTTCGGCGCGCCAGAACCCTTCTTCGTCACCCGACAGGATGGCGCGGATCACCGGGTGATCGGGCTGAAAGGTCTGGATCAGGGCGGTGCCCTGCGCCTCGACACGCCCCGCGCGCCCCGCCACCTGCCGGATCAGCTGGAACGTCCGTTCCGCCGCGCGCAGGTCCGAGCCGTGCAGCCCAAGATCCGCATCCACCACCCCCACCAGTGTCAGACGGGGAAAATTGTGCCCCTTCGCCACCAGCTGCGTGCCGATGACGATATCGGTGTCGCCCCCGGCGATCTCGGCGATCTGGGCCTTGAGCGCGCGGGCCGACCCGAACAGGTCCGAAGACAGCACCGCGATACGCGCATCGGGGAAATGCCGCGCGGCTTCCTCGGCCACCCGTTCGACGCCGGGGCCGACGGCGGCCATCTTCCCCTCGACCCCGCAATGCGGGCAGGCCTCGGGCACCGGGCGGCTGGCCCCGCACTGGTGGCAGATCAGCCGGTTCTGGAACCGGTGTTCGACCATCCGCGCATCGCAATCGGCGCATTCCACCTGATGCCCGCAGGCCCGGCACAGCGTGACGGGGGCATAGCCGCGCCGGTTCAGGAACAACAGCGATTGTTCGCCGGCTTGCAGCCGCGCGCCAACGGCGGCCTGTAGCGTGGGTGAAACCCACGAAGACCCCGGCAGGTCCTCGCTGCGCATATCAATCGCCTCCATCCGCGGCAGGACCGCCGCCCCGAACCGGTTCGGCAGATCGACGCGCGCGTATTTCCCGGCCTCGGCATTGGACCATGTCTCAAGCGACGGCGTGGCCGAGGACAGCACCACCTGCGCCGCGTTCAAGGACGCGCGCAGCACCGCCATGTCGCGGGCGTTGTAAAGCACCCCGTCCTCCTGCTTGTAGGAGGGGTCATGTTCCTCATCCACCACGATCAGGCCCAGATCGCGGAACGGCAGGAACAGCGCCGACCGCGCGCCCACGACCAGCTGCGCCTCGCCCTGCCCCACCATTTTCCAGCAGCGGCGGCGCTCGGTCATGGTCACGCCGGAATGCCATTCGGCAGGCTTCGCGCCGAACCGCGCCTCCACCCGGGTCAGGAATTCGGCGGTCAGCGCGATCTCGGGCAACAGGACCAGCGCCTGCCGCCCCGTCCGCAGGCATTCCGCCACCGCCTCGAGATACACCTCGGTCTTGCCCGACCCGGTGACCCCCTTCAGCAGCGTCGTGCCATAGGCCCGTGCCCGTACCCCCTCGGCCAACCGCGCGGCGGCCCCGGCCTGATCCCCGATCAGCGGCTTGCCCGGACGCCCCGGGTCAAGCGGCAGATAGGGCATGTCGCGGGGGGTGTCGGCCTCCTCCACCACCCCCATCTCGGCCAGTCCCTTGACGACCGAGGGGGTCACACCCGCCAGATCGCTGAGCTCCTTCAGGGTGAACCCGAGCCCGCCGTATTCGACCAGCGTGTCGATCACCCGCCGCCGCGCATCGGTCATTCGGGCGGGCTCCCCCTGCCCCAGGCGATAGATCTTGCGCATCGACGGCGGGTCGCTCAGCCCCGGCACCCGGGTCGCCAGCCTGAGCATCGCCGACATCGGCGTCAGGGTGTAGGCGCCCGCCCGTTCCAGGAACTCCCGCAATTCTTCCCGCATCGGCGCGGCGTCGAGCACACGGATGACCGACCGCACCTTGGCGATATCCCAATCGCCGCGCCCCGGCCCCCAGACCACGCCCAGCACCTTGCGCGGGCCCAGCGGCACCTCGACAAAGGCACCCAGCCAGCAGCCCCCCTCGGGCGCGCGGTAATCCAGCACGCGGTCGAGCGGTTCGGGCGTCAGCACGCCCACCAGCCGGCCTTCCTCGAAGTAGCTTTGCACCATCCTGTCCCGGGCCTTCCCGGCCCCCGCCCCATGCGGTAGAAGGCACCCAAATGACCACGCCCGTCCCGTGAAAGGAACCATGCGCGATGAAGTTTTTTGTGGACACCGCCGATGTGGAAGCCATCGCCGAGCTCAATGACCTCGGCATGGTCGACGGGGTCACGACGAACCCGTCGCTGATCATGAAATCGGGCCGTGACATCAAGGAAGTCACGCGCGAGATCTGCGCCATGGTCGCGGGCCCCGTTTCGGCGGAAACCGTCGCGCTGGACGCGGACGGGATGATCGCCGAGGGGCGCGAACTGGCGAAAATCGCCGACAACATCACCATCAAGGTGCCGCTGACCTGGGCCGGGCTGAAGGCGTGCAAGGTGCTGTCGGACGAGGGGCGGATGGTCAACGTGACGCTGTGTTTCTCGGCCAATCAGGCACTTCTGGCCGCCAAGGCCGGGGCCACGTTCATTTCGCCCTTCATCGGGCGGCTCGATGACCTGAACCTCGACGGGATGGAACTGATCGAGGAAATCCGCACGATCTACGACAATTACGATTTCCGCACCGAGATCCTCGCCGCCTCGATCCGCAGTGTGAACCACATGAAAGAGGCCGCGCTGATCGGCGCGGATGTGGCCACCGCGCCGCCTGCCGTGATCAAGGCGATGGCAGGCCATGTTCTGACCGATAAGGGGCTCGATGCCTTCCTGAAGGATTGGGAAAAGACCGGTCAGAAAATCCTCTGACCGGCGCACGGGGGGCAACCCGCGCAATCCGTATTTTTGGAAAGATGAAGGGCGGGGTTCGCAGAAAGGCCCCGGTAGGCTAGGCTCGGGTCATGCCGCCCGGAGGATGCCGCCATGCCGTCCGACATCGATTTCTGGCTCGCCCTGACCTCGCCCGCCTCCTATCTGGCCAGCCTGCGCATCGACGCCGTCGCCGAACGGCACGGGCGCAGGGTGCGCTGGCGGCCCTTCAACATCCGCGAGGCACTGGAGGCCGAAGGGGTCAAACCCAATGTGATGTATCCGCGCAAGGGCGCTTATGCGCGCCATGACTGGGCGCGTACGGCGCGGCTTCATGGCCACCCATTCAGGATGCCCGACCCGTTCGGGCGCAGCAGCCTGCCCGCCATGGCCATCGCCTATGCCGCCGGGGCCGAGGCCGGGCAGGACGCGCTGAAATCGGTCTGCCGGATCGTGATGGCGGCCTATTTCGCCGATAGTGCCGCCATCGACGACCCCGACACCCTGCTGGGTCTCGTGGCCGGGGCGGGCATCGACACCGAAACCGCGCGGCGCGCGCTGGACGACCCCGACATGGCCGACGCCATCGCCTCCGCGACCCGGGCCGCGCTGGCAGCGGGCGTCTGGGGCGCCCCCATGATCATCGTCGACAATGAGCCGTTCTGGGGCGAGGACCGGATCGATCAGGTCGACCTGTGGCTGGCACGGGGCGGCTGGTAAGGGCGCCGCAACATTCAAAAAAGCTGGCGAGACGGGGTCCGGTCATGGTATTGCGTGGCCCAACAAACAAGAATGACGAGGCAGCCCGATGAGCAGTGAAGCCGTGGACACCGGACCGGAACCCCGTGAGGATTGGCGCGACCGTGTCCTCAGCGACCCCGACCTGATCCTCGATGACCGCGACCTGATGCGCGCGCTGATCGCGGCAAATGACCGGCAGATGGGCGGCAATATCGTCGACATGCGCGGCATCGCGATGGAACGGCTGGAACACCGGCTGGACCGGCTGGAAGACACCCACCGCGCGGTGATCGCGGCCGCCTATGAAAACCTCGCGGGCACCAACCAGATCCACCGGGCGATCCTGACGCTGATGGATCAGACCGATTTCACCAGCTTCCTGAAATGCCTGGCGGGCGATATCGCGCTGGGGCTGCGCGTCGACCGGGTGCGGCTGGTGCTGGAAAGCGTCGAGGCTAGCGAGACCGAGGCGCCGCAGGTCCAGAAGCTCGAGGATGTGCTGACCGTCGTCTCCCCGGGTTTCGTCGAAAGCTACATCACCGGCGGCCGCGCCGTGCCCCTGCGCCAGGTCACCCTGCGCCAGGTGACCGAGGCCGATGCCCGCGTCTTCGGCGATGCCGCGCAATGGATCAATTCCGAAGCGGTGCTGCAGCTCGACCTGGGCGAGCGGCGCCTGCCGGGCCTTCTGGTCCTGGGCGCCGAGGATCCGCACCAGTTCCGGCCGAGCCAGGGCACTGATCTTCTGACCTTTTTCGCCGGGGTGTTCGAACGCCAGATGCGGCGCTGGCTGGGCTGAGGGCATGACCCTCGCGCTCAGCCCGGCGGCGCGCGACCTGCTGGCGGACTGGCAGACCCACCTGGCCACGATCCGGGGCGCCGCACAGGCCACCTCGGCGGCCTATATCGCCGATCTGTCCGATTTCATGGACTTCCAGGCCCGCCATGCCGGCGCGGCGCTCACGCCCGCGATCCTCGGCGGCCTCGCCCCGCGCGACATCCGCGCCTGGATGGCCGATCAGCGTGCAAGGGGCGTGGGCGCCCGGTCGCTGGCGCGGCGGCTGTCGGCGGTCAAGGCGTTCTTTCGCTGGTGGGCCGACCGCGACGGCATCGATGCCGGCGCGGTGCTGGCGATCCGCGCCCCGAAACAGGGCCGCCGCCTGCCCCGTCCGCTGACCGAGACGGGCGCGCGCGACATGATCGGGGTCGCGGCCACGCTGGACGGGCGCCCCTGGGTCGCGGCGCGGGACGTGGCGATCCTGACGCTGCTTTACGGCTGCGGGCTGCGCCGGGCCGAGGCGCTGGGCCTGACCGGCGCCGATCTGCCGCTGGGCGAGGTGCTGCGCATCCGGGGCAAGGGCGGGAAGGAACGCGAGGTGCCGGTGCTGCCCGCCGCACGCGCGGCGGTGGCGCGCTATGCCGCGCTCTGCCCGCATGATCCGGCCGCCGATGCCGATGCGCCGCTGTTCCGGGGCATCCGGGGCGGCCCGCTGAACCCCCGGATCATCGCCGGTGTCGCGGAACGGGCGCGCCTGCAGCTGGGCCTGCCCGCCACCGCCACGCCCCATGCGCTGCGCCACAGCTTCGCCACCCATCTTCTGGCCCGGGGCGGTGACCTGCGCGCGATCCAGGATCTGCTCGGCCATGCCTCGCTCAGCACGACCCAGGCCTATACCGCCGTCGATACCGACCGCCTGCTTCAGGTCTACGCCGCGGCCCACCCAAAGGCCTGACGGACGTCAGGCACAGCCCAGGTAGGACGCGTAAGGGTGTTCGTTGCCATGCGTGGTAATGTTGCCGTCGAAATTGTAGGTTTCGCCCGGTTCCAGCGGGTTCGAGGCCGCCGTCGCGATCACCGGCCCGATCTGGGTGCCGGTCCAAGGGTCGCCGAAATGCAGCGATGACAGCATCATGCCGCTGTCGGTGTCGGTCAGGGTATAGGCCGAACTGACATCGAACCCTTCACCGAAGGTCTGGCCGTCGATCTCGACGTCCTGGGCGACGATCTGGCTGTTGTCGACCTCGTGCAGCAGCTCGTCATCATCGGCGATCAGCAGCACGATCGGCTCGGCGTCCGGGCTGAGCTGCAGTTGCTGCGCCCCGCCCGAGCCCGCCGCCCATTGCGACATCGAGGTTTCATCCGGCAGCCCGCCGATGAAATCGCTCGACTGGTAGATCAGCATCGCGGTCACCGGCATGCCCTGATGGGTCATGCCGCCGGTGCCGCCGCCCAGGCCTGCATCGGCGCAGACCTGCCCGACAAGGTCGCGGAACTCGGCCGACATCTCGACCCCGGTCAGGAAATTGCGGATGTCGTTCGACAGGTCCTGCAGACCACCCGACACGACCGACCCCACGGCCAGGCCCATCCCGGCAAGGGATGCGGTCAGAACGGTCCAGTCGACGGTGATGGCACCGGATTCAGATTTCAGGAACGCGTGCATGATGACCCTCTGTCGCTGACGCGGTTGACTTAGGGTCAATCTTGCCGCGCGCCGTGGCAGGGATGCGGACAGGGTGTGGCAAACCCTTGGCAGCGCAGGGCAATTCTGCGGCGCGCCTAGCCGCCGCAACCCAGGTAGGCGCCGTAGGGCTGTTCGTTGTTATGCGTGGTCTGGTTGCCGTCGAACGTGTAGCTTTCGCCGGGCTCCAGCGGGTTCGACGCGGCGGTGGCCAGAACCGGGCCCTGCTGGGTGCCGTTCCACGGATCGCCGAAATGCAGCGAGGACAGCATCATGCCGCTGCTCG
Organism: Paracoccaceae bacterium; assembly: GCA_024742455.1. GTDB lineage: Bacteria > Pseudomonadota > Alphaproteobacteria > Rhodobacterales > Rhodobacteraceae > JANSYL01. The sequence continues at coordinate 26,057 of JANSYL010000016.1, forward strand.
AATCCGACAGCGTATAAGCCGAACTGACGTCGAAACCGGCGCCATAGGTGGTTCCATCCAGCGTGACATCGGCGGCCACGAGCTGGCTGTTGTCGACCTCGTGCATCTCGTCATCGTCATCGGCGATCAGCAGCACCACGGGGCTGGCATCGGGGCTGAGCTGCAGGGTCAGCGGCACACCGCCCTCGGCCTTGGCCTGCGCCTCATCGGGCAGCCCGCCGATGAAATCGCCCGCCTGGTAGATCAGCAGCGCGGTCACCGGCATCCCCTGGTAGGTCATGCCGGCCGTTCCGTTGCCGACCCCGGCATTGTCGCAGACCTGTTCGATCAGGTCGCGGAACCGGTCCGACATCTCCACCCCGCTCAGGAAATCGGCGATATCGTTCGACAGGTTCTGCACGCCGCCCGATACGACCGAGCCCACCGCAAGGCCCAGCCCCGCCAGCGACGCGGTCAGGACGGTCCAGTCGACGGTGATCGCGCCGGATTCTGAGGTCAGGAAAGGATGGAACATGTCGGTTCTCGCGGGATGGGACGGATAAGCAGCACATGGGAGATAGCGGGGCAATTCGGCGACGCGGCGCAGAAATAGCGGCGGGTTTGTGTCAAATTGCCTGTATTCGCCGTGCAAGCAGAACACAGTGTTTCAGGTCCGGAAACGCCGGGTCAGCTGCTGTCCTGGCCCTCGGCCTCGGCCGCTGCAGCAGCCTCGGCGGCGTTTTCGGCGCGGAACGCCGCCCATTCATCGAAACTGTCCCGCAACTGGATATCCGAGATCTGGGTCGAAATCCGGTCGGCCAGGTCCTCGATCCCGTCCGACACAACGCTCATCACCGCAAGCGACATGCCCACGGTGGCAGCCGTCAGGACCACCCAATCGATGGTCACGGCCCCGGATTCGGATCTGATGAAGCGGCGCATCGCGCACTCTCCCTCGGCTGTATGGGCCAGAGGATAGGCGCAGAATCGTCCGAAATTATGACGGGTTGCGGATGATCTTCGCAAACCCGTCGAAGCTGGGTTCGGCGGCGGCGATGATCGTGCCATCCGTCAACAGGTCGCGGCCCGGCGTGATCGGCTCCACCAGTCCCCCCGCCTCGCGCACGATCAGCTGACCGGCGGCGATGTCCCAGGCGTTCAGCCCGCGTTCCCAATACCCCTCGTAGCGCCCCGCCGCGACATAGGCCAAATCCAGCGCCGCCGCCCCCCATCGCCGCACCCCGGCACAGGCCGGCATCAGCCGCGCCAGGTCCTGCAGCGTGGCGGGCAACTCGCCCCGTCCCGCGAAGGGAATGCCGGTCGCGAAGACGCTTTCGATCATCTTCGTGCGGCCCGACACCCGCAGCCGCTGGCTGTCGTTCAGCCAGGCGCCCGCGCCCTTTTCGGCATAAAACATCTCGTCCTTGGCCGGGTCGTAGACGACACCGGCCACTACCTCGCCCTTGTGTTCCAGCCCGATCGACACCGCCCAATGCGGCAGCCCGTGCAGGTAATTCGTGGTCCCGTCCAGCGGGTCGACGATCCAGCGCCGCGTCGGGTCCTTGCCGTCGATGGATGTGCCTTCCTCGCCCAGAAAGCCGTAATTGGGGCGCGCTTCCATCAGGTCCTCGACCAGGATCGCCTCGGCGGCCTTGTCGGCGCGGGTGACGAAATCGCCCGGCCCCTTGGCCGAAACCTGCAGGTTCTCGACCTCGCGGAAATCCTTGACCAGCGACCGGCCCGCCCGGCGCGCCGCCTTGAGCATAATGTTGAGATTGGCCGAGCCTTGCATGGGGGATTCCTCGATAGCGTCCGGCGCTGCGTATAGGAGGTTGCGCCCGGGGGGCCAAGGGGCGCGGAAAACCCGCCTTTTCCCGCCCGTTTCCCGCGCGGAAAACGCCCCCTTACCCCCTGCGCTGCAGCTTCGGGGGCTCGGTCCGGCACAGCCGCAGCATCTGCGCGATGAAAGGCTTGGCCGTATCCTCGACCCGCGTCGCCGCGAACAGCCGCCGGGTCACGCCATCTTCGGTCAGGGGCCGCGTGACGATGGAACTGTCGCGCCCCACATCGCGCACCACCCAGTCGGGCAGGACCGAAACCCCCCGCCCCGAGGCGACAAGCAGCAGGATCACCGCGGAAAGCTCCACCTGCCGGATCGATTTCGGCTCCACCCCCGCCGGGAACAGGACCTGGCTGAACACGTCCAGACGTGCCCGGTCGACCGGATAGGTGATCAGGGTCTGGTCGGCGAAATCCTCCGCTTCGATGAACGGCTTCGCCGCCAGCGGATGATCGGCGGCACAGACAAAGACCGGCTCGTAATCGAACAGCGGGCTGAAATCGACGCCCGACAGCGATTCAGGGTCCGACGACACGACCAGGTCCACCTCCTCCCTGAGCAGCGCGGGCAGGGCCTCGAATTGCAGGCCGGGCCGGATATCCACGTCGACATCGGGCCAGGATTGCCGGAACGCCTCCAGCACCGGCAGCAGCCAGTCGAAACAGGCATGGCATTCGATGGCGATATGCAGGCGCCCCGACTTGCCGGACCTCAGCCCCGAAAATTCTTCCTCCAGCGCGGCTACGCGCGGCAGCACGTCCTCGGCAAGCCTCAGCAGCTTCATGCCCGCCGCCGACAGGCGCATCGGCTTTGACCGCCGCACGAACAATTCCAGCCCCGCCTGATCCTCCAGCCCCTTGATCTGGTGGCTCAGCGCACTTTGCGTGATGTGCAGCCTGTCGGCAGCCCGGGCCAGCCCGCCTTCCTCGTGGATCGCCTTGACCGTGCGCAGGTGGCGAAATTCGATATGCATCTCCGCCTCATATTCATCTTGAGGGTTATGAATTTGCTGCAAGGTCCATTCTATGCAATACACCAATGCGACATTTCAAGGAACAGAATCGCCATGCCCGCCCCCAGCATCAGTTTCGAGTTTTTTCCCCCGAAATCCCTCGAGGCATCTTTCAGGCTCTGGGAAACGCTCGGCGTTCTGGCCCCGCTCGGCCCCGATTTCGTGTCGGTCACCTATGGCGCGGGCGGCACCACCCGCGACCTGACCCATGACGCGGTGAAGACCATTCACAAGAATTACGGTGTGCCGGTGGCCGCCCATCTGACCTGCGTCGACGCCACCCGCGCGGAAACGCTGGAGATCGCGGAAAGCTATGCCGCCGCCGGTGTGACGCAGATCGTGGCGCTGCGCGGCGATCCGCCCGCAGGCGCGGACGCATTCCGCCCCCACCCCGACGGGTTCGACAGTTCGGTGGACCTGGTCGCGGCGCTGTCTGCGACCGGCAAATTCGACATCCGCGTCGGCGCCTATCCCGACCCTCATCCCGAAGCCGCGTCGATGCAGGACTGCGTCGAGTACCTCAAGCGCAAGGTCGATGCCGGCGCGACCTCGGCCATCACCCAGTTCTTCTTCGAGGCGGACACCTATTTCCGCTTCCGCGACGCCTGCGCGGCGGCGGGCATCGATGTGCCGCTGATCCCCGGCATCCTGCCGATCAACAACTGGACCCGGGTGCGCAGCTTCGCCGAACGCTGCGGGGCGGCCGTGCCCGCCTGGCTGGATGAGGCATTCGCCCGCGCCGACCGCGACGGGCGCGCCGATCTGCTGGCCACCGCGCTCTGCACCGAACTTTGCACCGACCTGCTGGACGGCGGCGCGCCCGCGCTGCATTTCTACACGCTGAACACCCCGGCGCTGACCCGCGATATCTGCGCCGCCCTCGGCGTGACGGCCAAGGCAGACCTGGCCCGGGTCGCCTGACGCCGCCTGATGCCGCCTGACCCCCGATCCGGGGGTTGCGGCCCCCGGCCATCCATGGCGCACTCCTCCCACCTGCGTGAGGGATCTTGCCATGCCCACCCCCCGTTATGCCGAAACCGCCCGGGACCTTCTGGGCCCCGACGACATCCTGTCGATGTCGGGGCTCGACTTCATGACCGGCATCCTCGAGGGTCGCCTGCCCGCCCCGCCGATCTCGAAAACGCTGAACTACCGCGTGACCGAGGTGGCGCTCGGCCGGGTCGTGTTCCGCGGCACCCCCGAATTCCCCCACATGAACCCGATCGGCAGCGTTCATGGCGGCTGGTACGGCACCCTGCTCGACAGCTGCATGGCCTGCGCCGTGATGACCCATTTGCCGAAAGGCGCGATCTACACGACGCTGGAATACAAGATCAACATCACCCGCGCGATCCCTGTGGGCACGGAGATCGTGGCCGAAGGCGTCACCTCGCATGCCGGCCGGTCCACCGGCGTGGCCGAGGGCACGATCCGGGGCGCAGACGACGGCAAGCTTTACGCCACAGGTTCAACCACCTGCCTGATCATGACGCCGGGGACGGACCGGCGCTGATTTGACTTGCCCGCGCCCCTCGGGCAGGACAACGCTTTGGCCACCCCACAGGAGATGCGCGATGATTTCGCCGGTTCTGCCCAGTTATGCCCGTGCAAAGCTGTCCTTCGTCCATGGCGAAGGCGCCTGGCTGACCGAGGCCGATGGCCGACGCTTTCTCGATTTCGCCTCCGGCATCGCGGTCATGGCGCTGGGCCATGGCCACCCGGCGCTGGTCGCCGCGCTCAAGGACCAGGCCGACAGGCTCTGGCACACCTCGAACCTCTACCAGGTCCCGGGTCAGGAGGCGCTGGCGCAGATGCTGGTCGACGCCACCTTCGCCGACACCGTCTTCTTCTGCAATTCCGGCACCGAAGCCGCCGAGCTGGCGATCAAGATGGCCCGCAAATACCGCGCCGTCACAGGCCAGCCGGACCGGACCACCATCCTGACCTTCGACGGCGCCTTTCACGGCCGGTCGATGGCCGCGATCTCGGCCTCGGGGGCGGAAAAGCTGGTATCGGGCTTCGGCCCGCTTCTGCCCGGCTTCCGCCACCTGCCCTTCGGCGATCACGACGCGCTGCGCGCGGCCGCCGCCGAACCGGATGTCGGCGCGATCATGGTCGAACCCGTGCAGGGCGAAAGCGGCATCAAGCCCCTGCCCGATCAATGCCTGAAGGGTCTGCGCGACCTGTGCGACAAACACGGGCTTTTGCTGATCCTCGATGAAATCCAATGCGGCATGGGCCGGACCGGCAGGCTGTTCGCCCATGAATGGGCGGGCATCGCGCCCGACATCATGCTGGTGGCCAAGGGCATCGGCGGCGGCTACCCGCTCGGTGCGCTTCTGGCGACCGAGGATGCCGCCCAGGGCATGACGGCAGGCACCCATGGCTCCACCTATGGCGGCAACCCCCTGGGCTGCGCCGTGGGCCAGGCCGTCCTGCGCGAGATCACGGCGCCCGGCTTCCTCGACGATGTGCAGCGCAAATCCGGCTTCCTGCGCCAGAAACTCGAAGGGCTTGTCGCCGCCCACCCGGATGTTTTCGAATGCGTGCGCGGATCGGGCCTGATGCTCGGCCTGAAATGCAGGGTGACGAACACCGATATGGTCAATGCGGGTTACGACGCCCAGCTCCTCACCGTGCCCGCAGGCGACAACGTGGTCCGCATCCTGCCCGCGCTCACCATCACCGAGGACGAAATCACCGAGGGCGTCACCCGTCTCGACCGCGCCGCCACATCGCTCAGCCGACAGATGGCCACCGCCTGACCCCGCCCCTTCTTCTTGCCCGAAATACCTCTCGGGGGAGCGCGAGGGGGCAGACCGCCCCCTCGCTCGCCGAGCCAGCCAAAGGCACCGCCCGATGCCCCATTTTCTCGACATCAACAAAACCGACCCCGCCGACCTGCGCGCCATGCTGACCCGCGCCGCCGCGATGAAATCCGCGCGCGCAGGCCAGCCCAGGGGCACGCCCGACGCCGATCAGCCGCTGAAAAACCACATGGTCGCGCTGATCTTCGAAAAACCCTCGACCCGCACCCGGGTCAGCTTCGATGTGGGCGTGCGCCAGATGGGCGGCCAGACCATGGTGCTGTCGGGCAATGAAATGCAGCTCGGCCATGGCGAAACCATCGCCGACACCGCCCGCGTGCTCAGCCGCTATGTCGATCTCATCATGATCCGCACCTTCGAGGAAGACGTGCTTCTGGAACTGGCCGAACATGCCAGCGTGCCGGTCATCAACGGGCTGACGAACCGCAGCCATCCCTGCCAGATCATGGCCGATATCCTGACCTACGAGGAACATCGCGGCCCGATCGCGGGCAAAAAGGTGACCTGGTGCGGCGACGGCAATAATGTCTTCGCCAGTTTCGCCCATGCCGCCGGTCAGTTCGGCTTCGACCTGACCTTCGCCGGTCCGCCCACGCTCGACCCCGAACAGGTCTTCCTGGACGAGGCCCGCGCCAGGGGCGCGACCGTCACCATCGAACGCGACCCGGTGCGCGCGGTGACGGGCGCCGACCTCGTCGTCACCGACACCTGGGTCTCGATGCATGACAGCCAGTCGGCCAAGGAACGCCGCCACAACCAGCTGCGCCCCTACCAGGTGAATGACGACCTGATGGCGCATGCCAGGCCCGACGCGCTCTTCATGCATTGCCTGCCCGCCCACCGCGAGGAGGAAGTGACCAGTGCGGTGATGGACGGCCCCCATTCCGTCGTCTTCGACGAGGCGGAAAACCGGCTGCACGCCCAAAAGGCGATCCTGCGCTATTGCCTCGGGCTGTAGGGCGGGATTAATCCCGCCTGCAGGCGGTGCCAGTGGCCCCGCCCCCCGGTGCCCCCCGGTGCCCCCTCGTCCCGGATCGCCCCAGTGCCCGCCCCTTTGCCCGATCTGACGCGCCACGCCCCCGGCGCGGCGGTGGGCTTCATGATCGCCTCGGCAGGTTTCATCGCGGGCACGACGCTGATGGCCAAGGCGGTGGGCACCGACGCGCTGGGCGATCCGCTGCACCCGCTTCAGGTCAGCCATGGCCGGTTCCTCTTCGCCTGGATGACCATCGCCACCACGCTCGCCGTGCTGCGCCCGCGCCTGACCCGGCCCGATTTCCGCACCCACCTCGCGCGCACGCTTTGCGGCTGGACCGGGGCCACGCTGATGTTCGCGGCCGCCGCGATGATCCCGCTCGCCGATGCGACCGCGATCACCTTTCTCAACCCGATGTTCTGCATGCTGCTGGCGATCCCGCTTCTGGGGGAACGGGTGGGGCCCTGGCGCTGGCTGGCCGCCGCCATCGCCTTCACCGGCGCGATGGTGCTGGTGCGCCCGGGCAGCGAGGCGATGCAGATCGGCGCGCTGGTGGCGCTTGGCGCGGCGCTGGCAATGGGGCTTGAACTGATCTTCATCAAACGCCTGTCGGGCCGGGAACGCCCGCTGCAGATCCTGTTCGTGAACAATTCCATAGGGCTCTGCATCGCGACGCTTGCGGTGCTCTGGGTCTGGCAGCCGCCCACGCCCGCGCAATGGGCCGCGCTGGCCACGCTCGGCGTGCTGATGGCCGCGGCCCAGGCCTGTTTCGTCAACGCCATGGCCCGCGCCGACGCTAGCTTCGTCACCCCGTTTTCCTACCTGACGCTGGTCTTCGCCGCGCTTTACGATTTCGCGCTTTTCGGGGTCGTGCCCCTGCCGCTCAGCCTGCTGGGCGCGGGCGTGATCCTGACCGGGGCCGCGCTTCTGATGTGGCGCGAGGGCGTGCGCCGCCGCGCCTAGCTCTTCAACCGGTACCCCGTCCGGAACCACCACCAGGCCAGCGCCAGCACCGCTAGCGTCGCCCCGCCCGCCACGGCCAGCCCCAGCACCGGCGCGCTGTCGGACACGCCCAGGCTTCCGTAGCGCACCCCGTCGATCAGGTAGAACATCGGGTTCCAGTGGCTCAGCGTGTTCATCCAATCGGGCAGCGCCTGCACCGAATAGAACGTCCCCGACAGGAAACTCAGCGGCACGATGATGAAATTCGTGATCGCGGCGATCTGGTCGAATTTCTGCGCGATGATCGCCGCCAGCAGCCCCAGCGCCCCCATGAAGGCCGACCCCAGCACCACGAAGACCAGCGCCCAGACCGGATGCGCCAGCCCGATCCCGAGGATCGGGAAGATCACCACCGACACCGACAGCGCCACCAGCACGCCCCGCACGATCCCGCCCGTGATATAGCCCGTCACCAGTTCCCCCGCCGACAGGGGCGGCATCAGCGTGTCCACGATATTGCCCTGCACCTTGGCGATCATCAGCGACGATGACGTGTTGGCAAAGGCATTCTGGATCACCGTCATCATCAGGATGCCCGGCGCGATGAAATGCAGGAAACTGACCCCCATCACCTCGCCCCGCTGCGGCCCGATCGCCAGCGCGAAGATCACCATGAACAAACCGGCCGTGATCAGCGGCGCCAGCACCGTCTGCGTCCACACCGTCAGGAACCGCGCCGTTTCGCGCGCAATCAGCGTCCGCAGGCCCAGCCAGTTGACCGCCCCGAACCGCCGCACGCCCATGCCGCGCGGGATATCCTCCGCCGCTTTCGCCATCTCCGGCCCCCTTCACCTTGCACCCGCCATTTGGGCGCTTAGTATAGGGCGGTCAATGGCCCCGCCGCGCGCAACCGGGGACCGATCAGGCAAACACTGCGGGAGATGGGCATGTCCTGGACCGATGAACGGGTCGAGCTGCTGAAAAAGATGTGGGGCGAAGGCCAGTCGGCCAGCCAGATCGCCAAGGAACTGGGCGGCGTCACCCGCAACGCCGTGATCGGCAAGGTGCACCGGCTGGGCCTGTCGAACCGCGCCGGCAGCGGTGCCAAACCCGCCCCCGCGAAAGAGGCCGAGGTCAAGGCCGAGGCGGCCGCCCCCGAACCCAAGACCCCCGAGGCCGCGCCCGAAACCGTGCCCGCGCCGCGCCCCTCGAACGTCACCCATCTGCGCAAACCGATCGTGCCCGCGGGCCAGCCCCTGCCGCCGCAGCCCTCGGCCAATGAAATCAGCCCCGAGGCGCTGGCCAAGGTCAGCGAGGTGGAAAAACACGCCAAGAAGATCACCCTGATGGAGCTGACCGAACGCACCTGCAAATGGCCCATCGGCGACCCGGCCACCGATGATTTCTACTTCTGCGGCCTGCCGGTCCAGCAGGGCAAACCCTATTGCGAGGCGCATGTCGGCGTGGCCTTCCAGCCGATGAGCAGCAGGCGCGACAGGCGGCGCTGATCGCGGGGCCGCAGCGGCCCTGGCAGCCCGGACGTCTCATGACACGATACCTGATCGGGTACGGTCAGGGTTGCGGGACCTTTCAGACCTTCACCGACACGGCATCAACCGCCGTAACCGGCCCTAAGTTGCCGTTGACTTGCGGATTGGGATTCTCCAGCGCATCCCGCAGTAGCGGCCGTTCACTATCCGTGTCAGAGTAGCGATCGAGCGGACGTCAAGTTTCCAGCCGTTGAGAATGCGCTCCCTGCCGAACGAGGAACCTAAAGGTAAAAGATGGAGTTGCTTCCATCTCTTGGCAGTTCCCGTTCCGACAAGGCACTGTCATGGCTTGGTTTTTGACCGTCGCTCTGTAGAATTGTGGTTATGGACATTCGCGGTGAAGTCATTTGTTTAGGTCGATTGAGATTAAAGACTGGCGCCAGTTCGCCTCGGTTAAGGTCGATTTCCACGACCGTTTGACGATCCTGACCGGGGCCAACGGTGCAGGCAAGACCACCATCCTCAACCTGTTGAACCGACACTTTGGCTGGAACCTTGCACTGATTGGGACTCCGCAACTTAGTAAGCGCGGTGTGCTTCGTTACGTTTCTGATCTTTGGAGGTATCGCTTTTTCGGCGAGTCAGAAGCACCGGCACCACAGAACGCGTTTGGCACAATCGAGTATGCAGATGGAGCCAAAGCCGGGCTGACGCTGCCCCAGGGAGTGTCTGATCCTCTGTGTATCTGAGCGGGCCCATGCGGTTTTCAGATACGTTCAGGCGTCGAAGCGCCCGGCGAATATTATGGCCAGCTGATTGCGGGCGGCAACCCATTCCCGGACGGCGCGGCCGCCCTTTTCG
>JANSYL010000013.1 GCA_024742455.1 Paracoccaceae bacterium
CGTCAATCTCGTCATAGGCCTTGAAGTCGCCGAACTGCTTCGTGATCGCCGCCGTCAGCGTCGTCTTGCCGTGGTCAACATGACCAATCGTGCCGATGTTCACATGCGGCTTCGTGCGTTCAAACTTTTCCTTTGCCATCGCCCAGGCGCCTCGTGCGTTTGGGGGCCTTGGCGCGGCGTGCGCCGGTGGCCCGAGTCAATATCGCGGGCGAGGTATTTGGGTATCGGCGAAAAATCAAGGTGCGATCTAGGTGCCGTCGGCAGGGTCGGGGCAGGCCGCGCCATCGGCCGGGTCGCAGGCGACGGCCCCGGCGGCGGCGGCATCGAGGTCGTCGGGGTCGATCGTGGGGCCCGACGCCTCGACAAGGGCCTCGATCTCGGCGGCGTCATCGGCGGCGGCGTTGGGGTCGATATCGAACCACTCGGGGTTGTTGAGCATCCACAGCTGGATGCGCCGGGCGGCATTGCGGGCCAGGACCTGCATCTGTTCCTGCCGGTTGCGCGCAATGCCCGAGCCCACCAGGAATGTCTCGGGCGCGGCCCCTTCCATGACGAATATCTGTTCGGGCTGGTCATGCAGTTTCGCCCCCGCCGCGTCGTCCCAGACATTGACCGACAGCACGAGGATCGAACGCGGGTTCAGCAGCACCGGGATGCCCGGCGGGGCCAGTGCGTAGCCGTCCACGGCGATGCCCAGATGGTAGAGCCGGTCGCCTTCGTAGCCGCCGAAGCGGCGGTCGATCTCGGCGGTCAGGATGTCTTCCCATTCCTCGGGCGTGGCGTCGCGCGAGGGCGGCACCTGCTGCATGTTGTCGGCCACCACGATATTGTGGCTCAGCCGGAAATTGCCCATGTCGGGCAATTCATCCTCGAGCGGGTCGCCTGCGGCGCAGGCAGATAGCGCAAAGGCAAGGGCCAGAAGACCGAGACGGTTGAACAGGTTCATGGCAGGCTCCGCAGCGGATACCCGGCGGAGATAGCGCAGGCGGGCCGCCGACGCAAACCGGCTGCGCATGGTCGTGCCGACAGGGCGCGCTATGCTTTCGGCGCAAGGAGGCCGCAATTTGCCCGACGGATCCGAACATCCCGCCCCGAACCCCGTTGCCGCGCCGCTGGCGCAGGCGCCTATGGGACTGTGGGACAGCTACCGCACCGCGCGGCGCAACATCCTGGAAATCATCCCGCAGCGCGCCCTGCACCAGCCCGCGATCTCGGGGCGGACGGGGCCGCAACGCTGGCACATGATCGCCGATCCGGGGGCGATCCGGCGCATGCTGGTCGAGTCGGTCGAGGATTATCCCAAGTCCGAGGCGACGAAATCGATTCTGCGCCCGGCCATCGGGGAAAGCCTGTTCGTGGCCGAGGGCGCGCATTGGCGATGGCAAAGGCGTGCAGCGGCCCCGGCCTTCTCGGCCCGCAATGTCGATGCGCTGACCCCGATCATGACGCGCGCGGCCGAGGCCAGCGCGGCGCGGCTGGAGGAGCAGGTGGGACGCGCGGCCAACCTTCTGGACGAGATGACGGCCGCGACCTTCGACGTGATTTCCGATGTCACCTTTGCCGATGGGCAGGGGGTGGACAGGACAGGGGTGAGTGCGGGGCTGGAGGCCTATGTCGACCGGGCCGCACGGGTCAGCGTGCTGGATGTGCTGGGCGCCCCCGGCTGGCTGCCCCGCCCCGAACGGGCGGCGGCAGCGCGGGCACTGGCCGAGACGACGAAGGCCGCCGATGCCGCCATCGAACGGCGCCGGGCCGCAGGTCCCGGGCGGCAGGCGGACCTGCTGGACCTGCTGCTGGAGGCCGAGGACCGCGACACCGGGCAGCGCATGACCACCGCCGAACTGCGCGACAACCTGATGACCTTCATCGTGGCAGGCCATGAGACAACGGCACTGACGCTGGCCTGGGCGCTGTATCTGTGTGCCTTCGACGAAGAGGTGCAGGCGGCAGCGCGGGACGAGGCGCAGGCGGTGCTGGGCCCCCGCGCAGCGACGGCGGCGGATGTCGGGGCGCTGCCGCAGACCCGGCGGATCATCGAGGAAACGCTGAGGCTTTACCCGGCGGGCGGGTTCCTGTCGCGCACGGCGCAAGTGGCCGACCGGCTGGGCCCCGCGATCATCCGGCCCGGCGACACGGTGATGATTCCCGTCTACGGACTGCACCGGCATCGCAGGTTGTGGGAGGCGCCCGATGCCTTCCGCCCGGACCGCTGGCTGGACCGCGACCGCATCGACCGGTTCCAGTATCTGCCCTTCGGGGACGGGCCGCGCATCTGTATCGGGGCACGGTTCGCCATGCAGGAGGCGGTGGTGATCCTCGCCACGCTGCTGGCGCGGTTCCGGTTTTCCGCGGTGCGCGGGCGCGACCCGAAACCGGTGATGATCCTGACGCTTCGGCCAGAGGGCGGCGTGTGGCTGGAGGTGTCGCGCGCCTGACGTGCGGGACACGGTCAGGCCAGCGCCAGCACGAACCCCGCTAGCGCCAGCGCCAGCACCCCGCCCAGCGCCATGAACTGGCGGCGCAGGCGCCGGTCCTGCCGGGATGCACACTCGGCATAGTCGAAGCGTTCATAGCGCACCCGGTCCATCGGCAGGCCCAGATCGATCAGATTGTCGGCCACGGCGGTGACCATCGGGCCGGGGCCGCAGATCATGGCGGTGGTCCGGTCGGGATCGAGCCCGTCGAGCATCCGGGCGAGGCGCGCCCGGTCGAGAATGCCGGTTTCGCCCTGCCAGCCATCATCGGGGGTTTCGCAGACCAACAGCGACCGCAGGTCCAGCGCCGCCTCTGCCGCCGCGATGTCGTCGAGACAGGCGAAGTTTTCAGGGCGTCCGGCAGCATAGGCCAGGCGCACCGGGTGCGGGTGCCCGCGCGCCACGAGATCGCGCAGCAGCCCGAGAATGGGCGCGATGCCGACGCCCCCGCCGATCAGCAGAACCGCCCGGTCGCCCTGCCCCGCCATGGTGAAGGTGCCATAGGGCCCGTCGAGGCCGATGGGCGTGCCGGGAGCGAGGCTGCCGATGGTGTCGGTGAAATCGCCCGCCTCCTTCACGATCAGGCTGAGCCCGGGCCGGAGGGGGCTGTCGGCGATGGAGAAGGGATGGTCGAACAGGGGGACGCGGCGGCGGCCCTCGGTCATCCAGACGAACTGACCCGCCTCATAGGGCAAGGCGGGCGTGCCGGGGGCGGGCTGGATATCAAGCTCCCACATCCGGTCGGCGCGCCTGACGACCGACGCCAGCCGCCAGGGCCGGGCATGGAGCCGCGCCCAGCGCAGCCCGTAAAGCGTAAGAAGAACCGCCGCGACCGCCACACCGATCGCCCACCAGTAGCCTTCGACCATCCCCGCCGCGCTGAACCGGCCGACGGTGACGGCATGGTGCAACCCGGCTCCCACCGCCAGGGCGGCCAGAACCAGATGCGCGGCGCGCCAGGTCTCGTAGCGCAGCCCGAGGCGCAGCCGCAGGACCGAGGTCATCACCAGCAGAACCAGCGCCGCCAGCGCGATCACGCCGCTGCGGTAGTGGGGCAGCGTGAGATAGGCCATCATCCGTTCCTGAGCCAGCGCCGGATTGGCCTGCAGGGTGGGCACGACGTAGACGACCGGGTGCAGGATCAGCGCCAGCAGCACCCACCACGCGGCGGTCTTGTGGAAGGCCATCACGTGGTCGATGCCAAGCCGGCCCGAGACGATCTGGAATCGGCCCGAGGTGACGAACTGCACCGCCATCGCCGCCAGCCCGGCCAGCCCGGCCCCTGCCGCCGCCAGTTCCCAGGCGACGGTCGGGCTGGTCACGCGCAGGGCGGCCAGGATGAGCGGCAGCACACAGACCAGAATGTAAAGCAGCGCCACGACGGGGGCCGGAAGCCCCGGGTTGCGGGGTGGGGCCTCGGGGGCGGTGTCGGGCATTGCGGGTCTCCGTCGGGGGGCATCTGGGCCCTGCTTCGCCGAGGCAGGTCGAGACAACCTTGATCTAGGTTAAGGTGGCGGGCGGACGGCGTGGCATCCTGCGCGAAATCGTAACCCCGGAGCCTGTCATGTCACCAGTTCGCGCCCTGTTGCCCCGCCTTGCCGCCATCGCGCTTCTGGCCGCCACGCCCGTTCCGGCCCCGGTCTCGGCCCAGGAGATGACCCTCGCCGAGATCACTGAGGCCTGGCTGATCGGACCACATGGCGATTACCGGTCGCCGTCCTTCACCCATTGGAACGAGGAGGGAGAGGTTCCGCCGGCCTGCGCGGCCTGTCATTCGGAAACCGGGATGCTGGACTGGCTGGGCGCCGATGACACCCCGGCCCTGTCGGTGGAGCATCCGGGCACGATCAACACGGTGATCGGCTGCGCGTCCTGCCACGTGTCCGAGGCCGAGGCGCTGGACGCGGTGCCCTTCCCGTCGGGCGTCGTGGTCTCCGGGCTGGGCGGGTCGGCAACCTGTTCGATGTGTCATGCCGGGCGCGCCTCGACCGACGGGGTGATGGAGGTGACAGGCGGACTGGACCCGGATACCGTCGCGCCGGACCTGGGCTTCATCAATGTCCATTACGGGATCGCGGCGGCGGTGATGCACGGGTCGGAGGTGCGGGGCGGGTTCCAGTATGCCGGCGCCGATTATGCCGGGCGATTCGCCCATGTGCCCAGCGCCGACAGCTGCATCGACTGCCACGAGCCGCATACAACGCAAGTGGCCGAGGATGGCTGCATCGCCTGCCACCAGGGGGTGAACGACATCACCGCGATCCGCACGCGGCACGGGGATTTCGACGGGGATGGCAATACCAGCGGCGGCATACGCGACGAGATCGAGGGGCTGCACGCGATCCTTTACGCCGCGATCCGGACCTATGCGACCGAGGTGGCGGGAACGCCGGTGGCCTATGCGCTGGGACGGTTCCCGTATTTCTTCACCGATCTGGACGGCAGCGGCGCCATCGAGGAAGCGGAGGCGGCCTTTCCCAACCGCTATGCCAGCTGGACGCCGCGGCTGCTGATGGCGGCCTATAACTACCAGGTGGTGGCACAGGACGCGGGCGCCTGGGTGCATAACCCGACCTATGCGCTGCAACTGCTGCATGACAGCGTGATGGACCTGGCCGAGGTGATCGACCTGGACACGGGCGGGCTGCAGCGGCCCTGAGAGGGCCCTGATCAGGGGTGATCAGGATTGAGCGTTTCCCGGAAGCCGTTGTCCTGAAACGGCCTTCGCGGTCCTGTTCACCCGCTGGCAAGATTTCGGGGAGCATTTGACCGCTTGGCACCCCCCGGCTGCCCCCTGCTAGAAGGGGATCTGCATCCCGTCCTCTCCGATCACCAGATCACCCTGCCAGGTCTGGCGCACCGCAGCCTTCCACATCTCCGCCCCGTAGCCCGGCAACCCGTCAGGGACGAAATGGTTGAGCACGAGCATTCCGACGCCCGCCTCGGCCGCGATCCGGCCCGCCTCAGCCGCCGGGGTGTGGCTGCGCAGGATATGGGTTTTCAGCCGGTCGTCCCCATTGGGCGTTTTCGCCAGCAGGGCGTCGACGCCTTCGACCAGCATCGCCTCATGCACCAGAAGGTCCGCGCCGCGCGCGAAATCGACCATCTCGGGGATGGGCGCGGTGTCGCCCGACAGCACCACGCGTTTTGCACCGTCATCGAAGCGGAGCGCGAAACTGGGCACCACGGGCGGGTGGTGGTTTTCGAGGACATCCATGCGCACATCGCCGAGGGTGATGACATCGTCGGAAGCCAGGGGGTGCAGATCGACGAGACCGGCCAGGTCAGGGCGGCCTTCGTCCTCGATCCGCAGCCGGATGTCATCCTCCATCGAGGTCAGGAAGGCCTGCCAGTAATGCGACAGTCGCGGCGGGCCGTAGACCGGGACGGTACGGTTCAGTCCGGCGGTCCAGGCCGTGTGCAGAAGGGGCCCGAGTTCAAGGTAATGGTCGGAATGCAGATGGGTGATGATGATGGCGTCGAGCGCGGTCAGCGCCACGCCCTGGGCGCACAGGGACCGCGACACGCCTAGCCCGGCGTCGACCAGGATGCGTTGCCCGCCCATCTCGACCAGCGTCGCGGTCGGCATGTTGGAGCCGGGGCGGATCGCCGGGCCGCCCTTGACGCCGAGAAGGGTGATGATGTCGGTCACGGTCGTCTCCGTCGACGGGTCGTCAGGTAAACCGGTTGTCCCTCGGGAAGCCCCTCGGCGCCATCCTTCCGGCGCTGGCGCGTTTGGCGGTCCATTCCTCGAGCGCGGCCTCGGTGCGGGTGCGGCCGGCGGGGTCGAGCCAGGTCAGGCCGTCGGCCAGGCGGAAAGTGCGGGCATCGGCCAGGCCGCCATCCTTGTATTTCTGCAACCGCACGCCCTTGCCGCGCCCCATCTCGGGCAAATCGTCAAGCGGGAAGACCAGCAGCTTGCGGTTCTCGCCCACCACGGCCACGGCATCATCGCCCGCTGCCACCGGGCGGCAGACCTGCGCGGTGGTCGGCGCGCGCATGTTGAGAACCTGTTTGCCGCTGCGGGTCTGGGCGATCACGTCATCCTCGGGCACGACGAACCCGTCACCCGCGCCGGAGGCCAGCAGCAGCTTGCCGCCCGGACGGTGCAGGAACAGGGTGACGATCTCGACCTCGTTGGGCAGGTCGACCATCAGGCGGATCGGTTCGCCGAGGCCCCGCCCACCGGGCAGGTTGGCCGCCGACAGGGTGTAGAAGCGCCCCGTCGAGCCGAAGATCAGGATCTTGTCGGTGGTTTCGGCGTGGAAGATGAACCGCCCCTCGTCGCCATCGCGGAACTTGAGATCGGCGGAAAGGTCGGTGTGGCCCTTCATCGCACGGATCCAGCCCATTTTCGAACAGACCACGGTAATGGGTTCGCGGGCGATCATCGCCTCGAGCGGGACATCCTCGACCTCGCCGGCTTCGGCGAATTCGGTCAGGCGCGCGCCGTTCGGAGCGGAGGCCCCGAAGCGTTTGCGGGTTTCCCGCAATTCCTCGGTGATGCGGGCCCATTGCAGACCATCCTCGGCCAGCAGATCCTCGAGCCCCGCGCGTTCTTCCATCAGCGCGTCGCGTTCGCGGATCAGCTCCATCTCTTCCAGCCGCCGCAGGCTGCGCAGGCGCATGTTGAGGATGGCGTCGGTCTGCACCTCGCTGAGTTCACCTTCGCCGGGGGGCGGGGTGACATAATCGGCCTCGGACGTGGCGCGGGTGAAATCCCGGCTCCAGTCCTCGCGCATCAGCGCGGGCTTCGGATCGTCGTCGTAGCGGATGATGTCGATGACGCGATCGAGGTTGAGGAAGGCGATGATGAAGCCTTCCAGCACCTCCAGCCGGTGGTCGATCTTTTCCAGCCGGTGACGGGAGCGGCGGAGCAGCACGTCGCGCCGATGGTCGAGGAAGGCGCGCAGCACCTCTTTCAGGGAACAGACCTTTGGCGTGCGGCCGTCAATCAGCACGTTCATGTTCAGGCTGAAGCGCGTTTCGAGGTCGGACTGGCGAAACAGCGTGCCCATCAGCACATCCGCGTCGACCGTTTTCGCGCGCGGTTCCAGAACGATACGGATATCGTCGGCGCTTTCGTCGCGCACATCGGCGAGGATCGGGACCTTCTTGGTCTGGATCAGTTCGGCCAGCTTTTCGATCAGCTTGGATTTCTGCACCTGGTAGGGGATTTCGGTGACGACGATCTGCCAGGTGCCGCGCGAAAGCTCCTCCACCTCCCATTTGGCGCGCAGGCGGAAGGCGCCGCGCCCGGTGCGGTAGGTTTCCGCCATGCTTTCGGGCGGTTCGACGATGATGCCGCCGGTGGGGAAATCGGGGCCCCTGACGAAATTGAGCAACGTGTCGTCGCGGGCGTCGGGCGCCTTGATCAGGTGTTCGCAGGCGCGCAGAAGCTCGTCGAGGTTGTGGGGCGGGATATTGGTGGCCATGCCCACGGCGATCCCGCTGGAGCCGTTGGCCAGCAGGTTCGGGACGGCGGCGGGCAGCACCTCGGGCTCGCGCAGGGTGCCGTCGTAATTGTCTCGGAAATCGACGGCGTCCTCGTCGAGGCCTTCCATCAGCGCCTCGGCCATCGCGGTCATCCGCGCCTCGGTATAGCGGGAAGCGGCGGGGTTATCGCCGTCGATATTGCCGAAATTGCCCTGCCCGTCGACGAGCGGGTAGCGAATGACGAAATCCTGCGCCAGCCGCGCCATCGCGTCATAGATCGCGCTGTCGCCATGGGGGTGGTAATTGCCCATCACGTCGCCGGAGATCTTCGCCGATTTCCGGAAGCCGCCATTGGAGGCGAGCCGCAGTTCCCGCATGGCGTAAAGGATGCGGCGGTGGACGGGTTTCAGGCCGTCGCGGGCATCGGGCAGCGCCCGGTGCATGATCGTGCTGAGCGCATATTGCAGATACCGCGTGCCGATGGCACGGGCCAAAGGCTCCGCGCTTTGGCGCTGATCTTGTGGGTGGTCCTGCTCATCCATCTAGGTGTGGTGATAGCTTGGGGGGCGGGCCGGGGCAAGCCAAGGAAACCGATTGTTCGCAGGATGTTAGGCGAATCCGGAGTCGGCGAATCGGGCCCCGGGGCGGTAAGGTGGGTCAACCTTTGGGGTGATCGGACCATGCTGCGCCTGACCTTGATGCTGTCGGTGGCGATTTACGCGCTGCTGGTGATCTTTTCAGAAACCGCCCCCGAAGCGGCGGATGTCGCGGGCCCCGCCGCACCCCCCGCCTCGGACACCGAAGGCGCGCGGGCTGCGGGCGATCACCTGGCGACCAGCACGGGCGAACGGCTGGCGGTGGCGGCGGTGATCACCTCGTCCGATATCCGGGTGGCCAGCGGCACCGAGGTGGCGATCTTCGCGACGCCCTCGGGGCGGATGCCGGGGCCCGGGCGCGTGAGCGCCCCGGCCACGCGCGCCGCGGTCTTTCCCGTGGTCGAGGTGACCGGCAATCAGGTCAACCTGCGCCGCGGGCCTTCGACCGCCGATGCGGTGGTCTCGGCCCTTGTCGCCGGGACGCAGGCGGAACTGATCGGCATGTCGGGGGATGGCTGGGCGCTGATCCGGGCCGTCGATACCGGTGTCGAAGGTTACATGTCCGACCGGTTCCTGGCGGTGCTGGACTGACCCGCCGATCCCGGTTGCCCTGACGCGGCCCCTGCCCTAGGCAAGGGTCAGGCGAACGGGGGTGGTCGATGGGCCGCAGCATTCTGATCACGGGCACGTCCTCGGGCATCGGGCTCGACGCCGCGCGGGGATTGCGCGCGCGGGGCTGGCACGTGATCGCCGCCTGCCGCAAGGACGCCGATCTGGAGGCGCGGCGCGCCGAGGGGTTCGATGTCGTGCGGATCGACCATGGCGATGCCGACAGCGTCGAGGCCGGGTGGCGGGCCGCGCTGGAGGTCACCGGTGGGCGCATGGATGCGCTGTTCAACAATGGCGGGCACGGCATGTCGGGCGCGGGCGAGGATGTGCCGCGCGCGGCGCTGGAACATGTCTTTGCCTCGAACGTCTTCGGAGTGCATCAGCTGACGCGGCTGGCGATCCCGGTGATGCTGGCGCAGGGGGCGGGCCGGATCGTGATGCATTCCTCTGTCGTAGGCTACACGCCGCTGAAATGGCGGTCGGCCTATGTGGCGACGAAACACGCCATCGAGGGGCTGACCAACACCATGCGGGTGGAACTGCGCGGGACCGGGGTGCACCTGTCGATCCTGAACACCGGGCCGGTGACATCGGGGTTCCGGGCCAATTCATCGAAGGAATTCGACCGCTGGATCGACGCCGACGCGTCGCGCCATGCCGAGTATTACCGCACCGTGTTCAATGCGCGGCGGACAAGCGACGCGCCCGACCGGTTCGAACTGCCCGGCACGGCGGTGGTGAAGAAACTGATCCACGCGGTCGAGGCGCCGCGCCCGCGCACCCGGTATTACATAACCACCCCGGCCTATATCGCCGCGGTCCTGACCCGTATCCTGCCCGACCGGGCGCAGGATTGGATCAGCGACCGCATCTAGCCCTGCCGCCCGCGCGCATTAGGTGCGGGGCACGAAGGAAGGAAAAATCATGGACGATCCGCTGCTGATCATCGCGCTGCTGGCCTGTGCCGGGGTGTTCGTCATCCTGCTGATGGGCATCAATTCATTCCGCCGGGGCGGGGAATACGCGAAGAACAATTCCAACAAGTTCATGCGCTGGCGTCTGGCCGCGCAATTCGTGGCGATCCTGCTGATCCTGGCCTTCGTGTATTTCCGACGCCAGAGCGGGGGGTGACATGGTCGTTCTGAACAAGATCTACACGAAAACCGGCGATGCCGGGGAAACCGCCCTGGGCGATGGCAGCCGGGTGGCCAAGCATTCGGCGCGGGTGGTGGCCTATGGCACCGTCGATGAGCTGAACGCGGCGCTGGGGCTGGCGCGGCTGCATGCGGAGGGAGAGATGGACGCGCAGCTGGCCGCGATCCAGAACGACCTGTTCGACCTGGGCGCGGACCTGTGCACGCCCAATATGGAAAAGGACGGCGAGCGGGAATACCCGCCGCTGAGGATGGCAGCGGCGCAGGTGACGCGGCTGGAGGCGGAAATCGACAGGATGAACGCGCGGCTGGAGCCGCTGAGGTCCTTCATCCTGCCGGGGGGCAGCCCCCTGTCGGCGCATCTGCACCTCTGCCGCACCGTGGCCCGGCGGGCCGAGCGGCTGAGCGTGGAACTGGGCACGGTGGAATCGATCAACCCGGACGGGGTGAAATACCTCAACCGGCTGTCGGACTGGTTCTTCGTCGCGGGCCGGATCGCCAATGACGACGGCCGCGCGGATGTCTTGTGGGTTCCCGGAGCGAACCGGTGAGAAGGGGGGACGCCCTTTGAAGGCCCGGCGCCCGGCGCGATCACGCCGCTGACATATCCACAGGCAACAGTTGATTTCGCGCGGCGGGCTGACCGGGCTAGGCTGCGTTCATGAGCAAACCCGAAGGCATCCGCGCCTATAGCCGCGCCGAATACCTGTCTGACGCCGCCGTGCATGTGACGGGCATCGGTGCGGCCCTGGTCGGTGGCCCGGTCCTGGTGGCGCTGGCCGCGATCTGGACCGGTGATGCGAACCTGACGCTGGCCATCGGCATCTATGCCGCCGCGATGCTGGCGATGCTGGTCTGTTCGGCGCTTTACAACATGATCCCGCGCCCCGACTGGGCGGACCGGCTGCGGCGACTGGACCAGTCGGCTATCTACCTGAAGATCGCGGGCACCTACACGCCCTTCATCGCGCTGAGCGCCGGGCATACCGGGCTGCTGGCGATCATCTGGGGCGGGGCCGTGGCCGGGGCCTCGATCATCATCCTGAGCATGCGGCGGCGGCTTGGCCTGGCGATCGGACTTTATCTGGGGCTCGGATGGGCCTGCGTTGTCTGGGGCTGGCCGATGCTGGCGGCCCTGACAGGCGTGGGGTTCTGGCTGCTGGTGGGGGGTGGTCTGCTGTATTCGGCGGGCGTGGTGTTCCTGTTGTGGTCGCGCCTGCCGCACCACAACACCATCTGGCATGTCTTCGTGCTGGCGGCGACGGCGCTGTGCTATGCGGCCATCATGGTCGAACTTGCGGCGGCCACCTGACGATCTGACGCGGCGTAGCCCCCCTGTTTCACGTCGGTTTTGACCTATGATGTATGGTCCGAACGGTCTAACACACCGCAGATGACATACGCGGGGCGGCCCGCCGGGAATGACGCGGGGCGGCCCCGGGGCCGCCACAGATGAGGGAGACGTGCAAATGAAGGTCTTGGTGCCTGTGAAGCGCGTGATCGATTACAACGTGAAGGTCCGCGTGAAGGCGGACGGGTCCGGCGTCGATCTCGCCAATGTCAAAATGTCGATGAACCCGTTCGACGAGATCGCCGTGGAAGAGGCCATCCGCCTGAAAGAGGCGGGCAAGGCCGAGGAAGTCGTGGCGGTGTCGATCGGCGTGAAACAGGCGCAGGAGACGTTGCGCACGGCGCTGGCCATGGGTGCGGACCGCGCGATCCTGGTGGTGGCCGCCGATGACGTGCACAGCGATATCGAACCGCTGGCCGTGGCCAAGATCCTCAAGGCGGTGATCGACGAAGAACAGCCGGGGCTGGTTCTGGCGGGCAAACAGGCCATCGACAATGACATGAACGCGACCGGGCAGATGCTGTCGGCGTTGCTGGGGTGGAGCCAAGCCACCTTTGCCTCGAAGGTCGAGGTCGAGGGCGATCATGCGATGGTCACCCGCGAGGTCGACGGGGGCCTGCAGACGATCAAGGTGAAGATGCCCGCCATCGTCACCGTGGACCTGCGCCTGAACGAGCCGCGCTATGCGTCGCTGCCCAATATCATGAAGGCCAAGAAGAAGCCGCTGGATGAAAAGACCGCCGCCGATTACGGCGTCGATGTCACGCCGCGGCTGACGGTCGTGAAGACCGCCGAACCCGAGGCCCGCAAGGCGGGCGTCAAGGTCGGGTCGGTCGATGAATTGATCCAGAAACTGAAAGAAGACGCGGGGGTGATCTGATGGCTGTTCTTCTTCTGGCAGAGGTGAACGCGGGCGAGCTGGCGATGGACGCCACTTCGAAGGCGGTGACGGCTGCGGCCAAGCTGGGCGAGGTGACGGTGCTGTGCGCCGGGGCGTCGGCCAAGGCGGCGGCGGATGCGGCGGCCACCATCGACGGCGTGGCACGCGTGCTGTGCGCCGAGGATGACGCGCTGGGCCACCGGCTGGCCGAACCGACCGCCGACCTGATCGTGAAGCTGGCGGGCGATTACAGCCATATCGTGGCGCCCGCGACGACGGATGCGAAAAACATCATGCCACGCGTGGCGGCCTTGCTGGACGTGATGGTGATCTCGGACGCCTCGGGCGTGGTGGATGCCGACACGTTCGAACGGCCGATCTATGCGGGCAACGCGATCCAGACGGTGAAATCGTCGGATGCAAAGAAGGTGGTGACCTTCCGCACCTCGACCTTCGATGCGGCGGGCACCGGCAATTCCGCCCCGGTCGAGATGATCGGTGCGGCGGGCAACCCGGGCCTGAGCGAATGGGTCGAGGACAAGGTGGCGGCAAGCGACCGGCCTGAGCTGACCAGCGCGGGCATCGTGGTATCGGGCGGTCGCGCGCTCGGGTCCGAGGAGCAGTTCGCGCTGATCGAGGGGCTGGCCGACAAGCTGGGCGCCGCCGTGGGCGCGTCCCGCGCGGCGGTCGATTCGGGCTATGCGCCGAACGATTGGCAGGTGGGGCAGACCGGCAAGGTCGTGGCGCCCGAGCTTTACATCGCGGTGGGCATTTCCGGCGCGATCCAGCACCTTGCGGGGATGAAGGATTCCAAGGTCATCGTCGCGATCAACAAGGATGAAGAGGCGCCGATTTTCCAGGTCGCCGATTACGGGCTGGTCGCCGACCTGTTCGACGCGGTGCCGGAACTGACCGGCAAGCTCTGACCCCGTCCTTATATTGCCGATCGACGCCGCCCCCGCCGGGGCGGCGTTTTCATTTCAGCAGGGACGCCAGGACCGCCGCCGCCCGGTCATGAAGCAGGGGGCCGGGCAAGGCGCGCGCGGCCCGCAATTCCTGCGGGGCGTGAAACATGCCCTTAGTCGGCGCGCCCCCGTCATCGGGGCCGGGCACGGTCAGCGTGAGCGAGGCCGCCGTTGCCGCCGCGTCATCGAGCATCCGGCGATCCACGAAGCCTGCGGCAGGTGACCAGCCTGCGGGAGTGGGCCGGGACGCGTCGGGTCGGCCCGACGAAACGGGCGGCCGGGTGGCGAGCCAGAGCAGGTGCACCGGGCAGGTGGTTTCGGTGAGCATCCGCCGCATCCGCGCCAGCCAGGCCGTGCAAAGCTCGGCCCGGACAAGGGCGAAGCGATCCGCCGACAGCGCGGCGAGATGGCCGAGCAAATGGCCGGTGAAGTGAAACTCGGTGAAATCGACCTCGGGGAAGATGGTGCGCAACAGGGTGGTGGCCTTGATAAACCGGTCATTGCGACGCGGGTGGACCGTGTAGAAGCGGTTGCTCATGTTCGCAGCTTCGGGGATCTGCAGCACGACGGCGGATGCGCGCGCGCGGGCCTGTGTGATCGCGGGGTCGTTCAGCATCACGTCCAGCCCGGCATTCGGCACCCCCATATTGACGACGGGGCGGCCCAGACGGGCCCCGATCTGCGCCGGAAACGGATTGGCGATGAAACGCCCGAAGGTTTCGGTGCCGCCAAGGCAGAGCAGGAAGGGACGGTCGAGATCATGGCGCGGCCCGCGAAACTGCAAGGACGATCCGCGATAGGTGACGACATCGTAATCGAGGGGCATGGCGCCCCGTGTTTCATAGCTCATGACCGATCTGCTCCAACACCACCGGATTCACCCGGTGCCACTCTGGCCGGCGGGGTGTTGCGAACTTCCTAACCCGCTATTTTAACAATATTTTTCCGATAATCCGTGGCGCCGCCTCCGCGCCGCTATAACGCGGGGCGCGCCCTTGTCCCCGGCCCCTGCCTGCACCTATTGTCGGCGCATCGACGCGGCGAGAAAGGTGACACGGCGATGGAGATTTCCCGGATCGGGGTCGTGGGCGCGGGGCAGATGGGCAATGGCATCGCCCATGTCTGTGCATTGGCCGGATATGACGTCGTGATGACCGATATCAGCGCCGAGGCGCTGACGGCGGCGATGGCGCTGATCGAACGGAACATGGGCCGCCAGGTCAGCCGGGGAAAGATCGCCGAGGCCGACATGAAAGCCGCTATGGCGCGGATCGGCACCACCCAGACGCTGACCGATCTGGGTGCGTCGGACCTGATCATCGAGGCCGCGACCGAGCGGGAGACGGTGAAACAGGCGATTTTCGAAGACCTGCTGCCGCATCTGAAACCCGACACGATCCTGACCTCAAACACCTCATCGATCTCGATCACCCGACTGGCCAGCCGCACCGACCGGCCCGAGAAATTCATGGGGTTCCATTTCATGAACCCGGTGCCGGTGATGGAACTGGTGGAACTGATCCGGGGCATCGCCACCGACGAGCCCACATTCCTGGCCTGCAAGGGGGTGGTCGACCGGTTGGGCAAGACCGCCGCCACAGCCGAGGATTTTCCCGCCTTCATCGTCAACCGCATCCTGATGCCGATGATCAACGAGGCGGTTTATACGTTGTATGAAGGGGTGGGCAGCGTCACCTCGATCGACCAGGCGATGAAGCTGGGCACCAATCACCCGATGGGGCCCCTGGAGCTGGCCGATTTCATCGGGCTCGATACCTGCCTTGCGATCATGAACGTGCTGCATGACGGGCTGGCGGATACGAAGTACCGCCCCTGCCCTTTGCTGGTGAAATATGTCGAGGCGGGCTGGCTGGGCCGCAAGACGCAGCGCGGGTTCTACGACTATCACGGCGAGGCGCCGGTGCCGACCCGCTGAACAGGCCGGAATCGCGCCCGCGCCGCCCGGGCGCGGTGTCAGTCCTGGTCGGGGGTGTCGCGCAGGTTGATGGTGTGCTGGCGCAGCCAGGCCATGAAATCGCGCGGTTTCTTGATCGGTTCGGCCCAGCGGTCCGGCGTGATCGGTTTGCCGATGATCGGGGCCTGCGGCTTGTCGAAACTGTGCACAACCTCGTGGATCAGCAGCCCCTGCCTCAGGATAGGCGATATCTTGTCCGCGATCTGGTACCAGCGCGAATTCGATCCGGTGAAAAAGCACGGCACGATGGTGGCCCCGGATTTGCGGATCATCTTGGCGGTGAAGACGTTCCATTCCCGTTCGATCGCGGGTCCGAACAGCGTGTCGGACGAGGCGACGACGCCCGATGGGAACAGCGCGATCAGCCCGCTGGCCTCGAGATGCGCCATCGCGGTGGCGCGCATCTGAAGCATCTTTTCCTGTGCGTCCGCCTCATGCGGGAAGGGCACCGGGATCATGTAGCCCGAGGCGCTTTCGTCGAGCCCGGTCAGAAGTGCGCGGGTCAGGATGCGGTAATCGGGCCTGCGGCGGCCGATCAGGTCGGCCAGGATCATGCCATCGACCAGACCATGGGGGTGGTTGGCGACGAACACGACCGGCCCCTCGGTCGGGATACGTTCGAGCTGGTGGTCGGGTGTCTGAAGAGCGATGCCCATCGCCTTCATCGTGGCGGGCCAGAAGGCCTGACCGGTGAATTCGCCCATCTTCTCGAACCGGCGTACCCGGCGCAGCACGGTCAGCTTGCCTGTCAGCCATTCGATCGCCTTGATCGAATTGCGCGTCCACGGGTTTTCGAAGGAATTGGCATAGGTCAGGGAGGCGCGGTCATAGACCCGTTCGCGACCCGGCAAAAGCGCCGGACGCGGTGCTGACACGCGTCGGGGGCTGGTATCGGTCACTGGCCCACGTCCCATCCGTTCGTTGCCGTCTGCGGGGCCAAGCCGACCGCCCTAGCTGTCCTCGCCGAACCGGTCGGCGACCAGGGCGGCCAGGGCGTTGGCCAGCTTTTCGGCCTCCGGTCCCTCGGTTTCGACCTCAATAGATGTTCCATTGGACGCTGCCAACATCAAAAGCCCCATGATCGAGTCCCCGGCAGCCGACAGCCCATCCCGGCGCACGGTGGCCTCGGCGTCATGGGATTCGACCACCTCGACGAAGCGGGCCGAGGCGCGCGCGTGCAGGCCCTTGACGTTGACGATGTCAAGTGTGCGGCAGATACGGTCATCGCTCATTCCGGGCCACCTTCGAAACTGTTGATGTAACGGCGTCCGGCCTCGGCGGCGCGGGTGACGGCATCCTCGACGCTGAGATGGCGCGATTTGGTCAGCTTGATCAGCATCGGCAGGTTGACCCCGGTCAGGATGCGACGGTTCTGCGGGGAACAGGCGCGCAGGCTGAGATTCGAGGGCGACCCGCCATACATGTCGGTGACCACCACCACGCCCGCCCCGTCATCGACGGCATCGGCGGCATCGCAGATCTCGCGCATGCGCGCGGCGCGGTCATCCTCGGGGCCGACCGAGATCGCGACCATGCTGGCCTGCGGGCCGACGACATGTTCGGCGGCGCGCTTGAGCTCTGGGGCCAGGCCGCCATGGGCCACGATTACGATGCCGATCACCGCTTCGCCTCTGTCTGCGTCCCGGCCGCGCCTGCCGCTCCGTCGGGGCGCCGGTCTTCCACTTCCCGATGTCTCTTAGACACCCGCCACCCCTCGGCTGCAAGATGGGCGGCCACCAGTTCCGTCATCGCGACCGACCGGTGCTTGCCGCCGGTGCAGCCGAAGGCGACGGTCAGGTGGGTCTTGCCCTCATCCTGGAAAGCCGGAAGCAGGCTGCCCAACAGGTCCAGCACCTGGTCGCGGAACCCGGCAAAATTCGGGTCCGAGGCGATGAAGGCCGCGACGTCGGGGTCACGGCCGTCCTCGGCGCGCAGGTCGGGCTGCCAATGGGGGTTGCGCAGGAAGCGGCAGTCGAACACGAGATCGGCGCCCATCGGCAGGCCCCGGCGATAGGAAAACGACACCACGCTGACGCCGAGCTGGGCCGCCCCATCGGGCGCGAAGAGACGCGTGACCTCGGCCCGCAGGTCATGGGGGGTCAGCCGGGTGGTGTCGATCAGCACCGTGGCCCGCGACCGGACCGGCACCAGCAGGTCGCGTTCCAGCGCGATGCCCTGCCCCGGGTCGGCGGCGGGGGCCAGCGGGTGGCGGCGGCGGGTTTCGGAATACCGGCGCTGCAGCACCTCGGGCGCGCAGTCGAGATACAGCAGATCGGCGGCGATCCCCGGCGTGGCCTGCAACCGGTCGAGCGTCGCGGTCAGGGCGCGGGCGCTATAATCGCGGTTGCGGGCATCGGTGCCGAGCGCCAGGGGGCGGTCGGGCGGCGGGCCTTCCAGAAGGCGCGGCAACAGCGTCAGGGGCAGGTTGTCGATCGCCTCGAACCCGGCATCCTCCAGCGCATTGATCGCGGTCGTGCGCCCGGCGCCCGAGGGGCCGGTGACGAGCACGATTCGGGTCAGGTCGGCGGGATCGGGGCGGTCGGTCATCGGCGGGCGCGTGAATGGCTGCGGGTGAACGGGGTTATAGCGCGGCAAAGCCGTGGGTCAGCAGCAGCATGACCGCGGCGGCGAGGGTCGGCGTTCGGGGCGGGCGGATCAACGGCACCGTGCGGCGGTAGATCAGCGCGTCGCGCCGGGGCGGCAGGCGGTCGGCGTCGGCCCGGGCCAGGTCGATGACCAGCGCCAGGGGCGCCGGCGGGCAGAGCGGCGCCGCGATCAGGCCGATGCCGCGCGCCTCGATGGCGGCAAGGGTCATCGGGGTGGGGGCGGCAAGGGGGCCATCGGCGCTGTCGCGGATCAGGACACGGTCATCGCCGATCAGGCCCGCGCCGAGCGCCACCAGTTCCAGCGCCAGCGCGGATTTGCCCGCGCCGGAAGGGCCGAGCAACAGGGCAGCACGGCCCTGCAGGGCGATGGCGGTGGCGTGGAATTCGGCGCCGGTGGCCGTGACCTGCACCGCCCGGTCGATCAGCGGTTCAGGGGCGGGCGCATCCATCGGCAGGTCAGGTCGGCAGGCCCACCACGAACCGCGCACCGAGCGGGTCGGAGGTGATATCGGCATCGGTGGGGCGGATGTTTTCCGCCCAGATCACGCCGCCATGAGCCTCGACGATCTGTTTCGAGATCGCGAGCCCGAGGCCGGAATGGTTGCCGAACTGCTTGACGGGGCGTTCCGAATAGAAGCGGTTGAAGACCTTTGTAAGCGCCTCTTCGGGGATGCCTGGGCCGGTATCCTCGACCACGACCAGCACGCGGTTTTCGCGCTGGCGCGTCCAGAGACGGACGGCGTCGCCATCGTCGCAGAAGGAAATCGCGTTCGACAACAGGTTCACGAAAACCTGCGCCAGCCGCCCTTCCAGCCCCGAAATCGGTATCTGGCCGGACGGCAGGTCGGTGATGAAATCGACGCCTTTCTTCTGCGCCTCCTGGCTGTGGAATTGCGACAGGTTGCGCAGGGTGTTCACGAGATCGAACACCTCTTCGTCTTCTTTCACCAGTTCGCTGTCGAGCCGCGAGGCGTTGGAAATGTCGCTGACCAGCCGGTCAAGCCGCTGCACGTCATGTTCGATCACCTCGAGCAGGCGGTTGCGCTGTTCATCGGTCTTGGCCACGCGCATCGTGCCCACGGCCGAGCGCAGGCTGGCAAGCGGGTTCTTGATTTCATGGCTGACATCGGCCGCGAACTGTTCGTTGGAATCGATCCGGTCGTAAAGCGCGCTGACCATGCCGCGCAGCGCGCCGGACAGGCGGCCGATTTCATCGGGCCGCCCTGTCAGGTCGGGGATGCGCACGCGCGTGGGACTCATCTTGCGGGCGTTCTTGTCACGCCCCAGTTCGGCGGCGGCGGCCAGATCGCTGAGCGGGTTGGCGATGGTCGAGGCCAGCACGAGGCTGAGGCAGATCGACACGAAGAGCGCCACCACGAACATCTGAAGCAACTGTTCGCGTTCGACGCGCACCAGCTGGTCGATCTCGCCCGCGGCGGTGACGACGACGATGGTGCCCAGCGGTCCGTCGGCGCCGAGGATCGGTGTGGCGGCGGCATAGAGGATGCCCCCGGCATCCGCGCCACGGCGCAGGACGGTGGCGTCATCGGGCGCATCGGCGACAAGCCGGGCCAGCAGGTCATCGACATCCTGCGCGGGCGCCTCGGGCGCGCCGCCTGTCAGAAGGCCCGACATCCCGGCCCAGAGCGTGTCGAGAAAATCGGTAATGACCAGCCGGTCCGCGTCGCGGCGGTCGATGCCGCGCACCGGCAGGGGCGTGTCGCCCGCCACCGTGCGGGTGGAGGTCAGAAGGGCGCCAGCCGTGTCATAGACATAGATGTCGACCCCGTCTGACAGGCCGATCCGGCTGATCACGGCATCAAGCCCGAGACCATCGCCGAGACCGTCGCCCGTTTCGGGACCGTCCGGCGCGGCATCCGGCAGGCTTGCCTCAACCACTTCGGCGACCAGTTGCGCCTCGATCGCCAGCGTCTGTTCGCGCTGCGCCACGAGGCTGTCGCGGAACGGGTTGAGATACATCACGCCCGCGACCAGAACCACCATGGCCAGAAGGTTGAACATGATGATCTTGCGCGCAAGCGGCGAGCGGTTGAGCGAAAACAGGCTGCGGCGCGCGCGGGCGGCGCGCAATTCCTGCTCAACCGCGCCCTGCGGGCGGTCCCAATCCTCACCGAGGACGATATCGGCGCGCTGCTGTGCGCGACGATTGGTTATCGACAGGTCGGACGGCACTCGGGCTGCCCCTTATTCCTCGTTATAGCGGTATCCGATACCATAGAGCGTCTCGATCGCGGTAAAGTCGTCATCGACCATGCGCATCTTCTTGCGCAGACGCTTGATGTGGCTGTCGATGGTGCGGTCGTCGACATAGACCTGTTCGTCATAGGCGACATCCATCAGCTGGTCCCGGCTTTTGACGAAGCCGGGCCGCTGGGCAAGCGCCTGAAGCAGCAGGAACTCGGTCACGGTCAGTGACACGTCCTGGCCCTTCCATTTCACGGCGTGGCGCAGGGGGTCCATCACCAGGTCCCCGCGCGTCATCACCGCGCTTTCCTCGGGCATGCCGGCGGCGTCGGACGCGATCGCCTCCTGTCGGCGCAGGATCGACCGGATGCGTTCGACCAGAAGCCGCTGGCTGAACGGTTTCTTGACATAGTCGTCGGCGCCCATCCGGAGGCCCATCAACTCGTCGATCTCGTCATCCTTGGAGGTCAGGAAGATCACCGGTACGCGGCTTTTCTGGCGCAGCCGCTGAAGCAGGTCCATCCCGTCCATCCGGGGCATCTTGATATCGAACACCCCCAGGTCCGGCAGGCGCCGGTTGAAGGCGTCCAGTGCCGATTGGCCGTCATTATAGGTTTCGACCTCGAAGCCTTCGGCCTCCAGGGTCATCGAAACCGACGTCAGGATGTTCCTGTCGTCGTCGACGAGTGCGATGCGCGGCATGGCGATGTCCTCGATATTGTGCTCGGTTGCCTTGTTTTTTCCATATTGTCCGTGTTCCGCCCCCGAGAATCAATCGTAAACTGCGAATCGTGCGGGGATCGGGGGGCAACCTGCGCCATATTTGTTGAACGGGCGATGAAGAAGGGATCGGCGACCTGCCGCCGAAGACCGGGGTTGCGACATAAAATTGCGTCTGGTTGCGCTAACTTTGTCTGCGCGTCCTGTTCACCGTCAAATCCGCCATGTTATAGCCGCGTGACAGTCCGGCGCCCGCCCGGTGGCAAGGCGCGCCCCCTCGCTCCAGGAGCATCCGTGACATGACATCGGCCCGCGTGAACCCGTCCTTTACCGTCGAACACCAAGGCATGACGGGGCTTGGGCCCGTGCATTACAACCTGCTCGAGCCGCATCTGATCGAGTCCGCGGTGCGCCGGGGCGAAGGCAAGATCGGCCTGGGCGGCACGATGCTGGTCAGCACCGGCCAATACACGGGCCGGTCGCCCAGGGATAAGTTCGTGGTCAAGACCGATGCGGTCGCCGACAGCGTGTGGTGGGACAACAACGCCCCGATGACGCCCGAGGCCTTCGACCTGCTGCATGCCGACATGCTGGCCCATATGAAGGGGCGCGAATATTTCGTGCAGGACCTTTATGCAGGCGCCGACCCCGCGCACCGCGTCGATGTGCGGGTGGTCAGCGAACTGGCCTGGCACAACCTGTTCATCCGTCACCTGCTGCGCCGCCCCACGGCGGAGGAGCTGGCCAGCTTTACCGCAGATTACACGGTCATCAATTGTCCGTCCTTCAAGGCCGACCCCGCGCGCCATGGCTGCCGGTCGGAGACGGTGATCGCGCTGAATTTCGAGCGCAAGATGATCCTGATCGCCAATACCGAATACGCGGGCGAGAACAAGAAATCGGTCTTTACCCTGCTGAATTACATCCTGCCCGAAAAAGGCGTGATGCCGATGCATTGTTCGGCCAACCACGCCACCGGCGATGCCGGGCAGGCGGCGGTGTTCTTCGGGCTGTCGGGCACGGGCAAGACCACGCTCAGCGCCGATGACAGCCGCACGCTGGTGGGCGATGACGAACATGGCTGGTCGGATGGCGGCATCTTCAATTTCGAAGGCGGCTGCTACGCGAAAACGATCAACCTGCGTGAAGAGGCCGAGCCGCAGATTTTCGCCACCACCCGGACCTTCGGGACGGTGATCGAGAACATGGTCTATGACCCGGACACGCTGGAACTGGATTTCGACGATGACAGCCTGACGGCGAATACCCGCTGCGCCTATCCGCTGGACCAGATCGCCAACGCGTCCGAAACGGGGCTGGCGGGGCATCCGAAAAACATCGTGATGCTGACCTGCGATGCCTTCGGGGTGCTGCCGCCGATCGCGCGACTGACGCCCGCGCAGGCGATGTATCATTTCCTGTCGGGCTTCACGTCGAAAGTGGCGGGGACCGAGCGCGGCGTGACCGAGCCCGAGCCGACCTTTTCCACCTGTTTCGGCGCCCCCTTCATGCCGCGCCGACCCGAGGTTTACGGCAAGCTTCTGCAGAAGAAGATCCATGACCACGGCGCGACCTGCTGGCTGGTCAACACCGGCTGGACCGGCGGCGCCTATGGCACCGGGTCGCGGATGCCCATTCGCGCCACACGCGCTCTGCTGACGGCGGCGCTGGACGGGTCGCTGACCACCGGCGAATTCCGCAAGGATGCTAATTTCGGCTTTGAGGTGCCGGTGTCCTGCCCGGGTGTCGATGACATCCTGCTGGATCCGCGCCGCACCTGGGCCGACCCGGCCGCCTATGACGCGCAGGCCGCGAAACTGGTGCAGATGTTCGCCGACAATTTCGCGCAATACGTGCCCTATATCGACGACGACGTGAAAGCGGCGGCGATCTCGTGATCCGGGCGGCGGTCGCGGCGGCGCTGATCTGGGCCGCGCCCGCGGCTGCGCAGGACGCGAACCCGGCAATCGGCGGCAGCGTGGCCGAGATGGTTTTCGGCGTCTATTGTGCCGAACCGCCTGCCGACCGGGTCGAAGCCCCCGGCACGGTGTCGGGCGTCATCAACATCGTGAGCGACCTGCCGGTGATGCAGGCGGGCCAGTTGCTGGTCCCGGCCGAACTGGGCGTGGGCTTCGGCGTGCTGGTCGATATGCAGCCGGGCCGGTCCTTCGGGCAGGCCATCGTTGAACTGACCCATCCGCCCTACCCCACCAACGGCGTCGAGGTGGAGACCTATATCACCGACCTGTCGGACGCGGTGACGAACCTGGTGGGGTTCAGTTTCGACCATGATTACGAACTGGTGCCCGGCCCCTGGGCCTTCCGCGTCTTCGAGGGCGAGGAGGAGATTTTCGAGATCACCTTCGAGGTGGCCCCGCCGGGAACCCTGCCGCCGTCGATGTCGCCCTGCGCAGGGGCGTTCACGTCTTAGCGGAACTCACCCGAACAGCCCGCGCCGCACGAGATTCGCGCCCGCGATCACCAGCACGATCAGCGTGATCTTGCGGAACAGGTCGGGGTTCAGCCGGTCGCCCATCCAGAACCCCACCTGCATCCCAACCACCGCCGGGATCAGGAGCGCGGCCGAAAACGGCGCCGTCACCAGGGTCAGCACCCCCGATTGCAGATGCCCGGCCAAAAGGCTGATCGAGCCAAGGCCATAGACAACCCCCTGCACCAGCATCTGTTTCGCCTTCGGCGTCTCCAGCGCGATCAGGTAAAGCACCGTGGGCGGCCCCCATGTGCCGGTCAGCCCGCCAAGCCCGCCCGCCAGCGCCCCCACCCCCCATTCGGCGGCGCGGCGGCGTTGCGGGGGGATATGAAACCGCACCCCGAAAAGCTGGATCAGCGACAGCGCCACGACAGGGACGCCGAGGATCAGGTAGAAGGTCTGCACCGGGATCAGGGTCACGAATTGCGCCACCCCCACGATCATCACGCAGACAATCAGGATGTAACGCCAGTATTCGACGATGGCCGCCCACGCCTCGGCCCAGGAGAACCTGAGCACCTGCATCAGGTTCGACAGCACGATGGGCAGGATGATGCCCGCGATGGCGACCAGCGGGTCCAGAAACAGCGACAGGCCCGAGATCATGATCAGCGGCATCGCGAAACCGATCGCGCCCTTGACGAACCCGGCCACCAGCGTGACGCCACAGGCCGCCACGAAAGCGCCCATCGTCATCAGCTCGAACGTGTCTTGCAGCATGGTTTTCCCTTCCCGTCAGGCTCATACCGCAGTGCCGGGACCGCTGCACCGCAAAAACGCACGGGACACTTTCGTTCGTATCCTACGGCATTCCGGCATTTTTGTTGCGCTGCACATGCAAAAGCCCTAGATCGACCCGAGCGAAAGATGCGTGCGAAACGAATCCCCGGAGGACAGGCTCATGCCCCGCGACGGCCAACCGCTTGACGACACCCCGATCATCCTTCCCGACCTGCTGAGCCTCACCGGCGCGGCCATCGCGCCGCTGGAGGCGCTGCTGGACACCGCCAAATCCCGCGTGGCCGAAATGGTCGTGGTCGAAGGCCGGGTATCGGGCGACGCGGTCGAGGCGAACCAGACCGCCGCGCACGGGCTGGCCTGGCTGGCCACCTATGTCGAGGCGCTGCGCCAGATGCAGGGCTGGGCCACCCGTCTTGAAGGCGAGGGCAAGTTCGGCGAGGTTGAACAGTTGATCCAGCAGATCGCCTTCGGCGAGTATCTCTGGCAGGTCTATGGCGGCATTCCGATGAGCCAGACCGAGATCCTGCGCCCGCAGGACATCGGTCTGAGCCAGGAAGACCAGCGCGCGCTGATGGTGCCCGAGTTCATGACCCTGACCCAGATGGGCAACACCCAGGCCGCCCGGATGCGGCTGGTGGAACTGATGCAGGAACGTGCCGCGGAAATTACCGTGGGGGCCACCGGCCTCGACGATGAGCTGGAGATGATCCGCGAGCAATTCCGCCGCTATTCCGTCGACAAGGTCGAACCCCATGCCCATGAGTGGCACCTGAAGGACGAACTGATCCCGATGGAGGTGATCGCGGAACTGGCCGAAATGGGTGTGTTCGGCCTGACCATCC
Organism: Paracoccaceae bacterium; assembly: GCA_024742455.1. Lineage (GTDB taxonomy): Bacteria > Pseudomonadota > Alphaproteobacteria > Rhodobacterales > Rhodobacteraceae > JANSYL01. Next base: position 25,046 of record JANSYL010000013.1, read on the forward strand.
CCGAGGAATTCGGCGGTTTCGGCCTGTCCAAGGCGTCGATGTGCGTCGTGTCCGAGGAATTGTCGCGCGGGTATATCGGCGTGGGGTCGCTGGGCACCCGGTCCGAGATCGCTGCCGAACTGATCCTTGCGGGCGGCACGGACGAACAGAAGGCCAAATGGCTGCCCGGCCTCGCCTCGGGCGAGATCCTTCCCACGGCCGTTTTCACCGAACCCAATACCGGATCGGACCTGGGGTCGTTGCGCACCCGCGCGGTCAGGGACGACAATGGCGACTGGGTGATCAACGGCAACAAGACCTGGATCACCCATGCCGCCCGCACCCATGTGATGACCGTGCTGGCCCGCACCATCCCCGACACGACCGATTACAAGGGCCTGTCGATGTTTCTGGCTGAAAAGACGCCGGGCACCGACGAGGCGCCGTGGCAGGACCCCGGCATTTCCGGTGGTGAGATCGAGGTTCTGGGGTACCGGGGGATGAAGGAATACACGGTCAATTTCGACGATTTCAAAGTGAAGGGCGAAAACCTTCTGGGCGGCGAGGAAGGCAAGGGCTTCAAGCAGCTGATGGAGACGTTTGAATCGGCCCGTATCCAGACCGCCGCACGCGCCATCGGTGTTGCGCAATCGGCGCTGGACGAAGGGATGCGCTATGCGCAGGACCGCAAGCAGTTCGGCAAGCCCCTGATCGAATTTCCCCGCGTCGCCGGCAAGCTGGCGATGATGGCGGTGGAGATCATGGTCGCGCGGCAGCTGACCTATTTCTCGGCCTGGGAAAAGGACAATGGCCGCCGCTGCGATGTGGAAGCCGGGATGGCGAAACTGCTGGGCGCGCGCGTCGCCTGGGCCGCCGCCGATAACGGGCTGCAGATCCATGGCGGCAACGGGTTTGCGCTGGAATACAAGATCAGCCGCATCCTGTGTGACGCCCGCATCCTGAACATCTTCGAAGGCGCTGCCGAGATTCAGGCGCAGGTGATCGCGCGCCGCATTCTGGGGTGACGTGACGTTCAAATTCTGACGTTCTGACATTTTATCTTGATTTTGTCAGAGCAGCGGACGATATGGGCGGCACCCCCCACAGGAGTCGCCCATGTCAAAGCTTGTCGTTCTCACCGGTGTCACCGGGTTCATCGCCAAACGCATCGCCTTTGACCTGCTGGAAGCGGGGTATTCCGTGCGCGGCACCCTGCGCAGCCAGTCACGCGCCGATGAAGTGCGCGACGCGCTGCGCCCGCATCTGTCCGACCCCTCCGCGCTCGACCAGCTGAGCTTTGTCGAGCTTGACCTCAGCCATGACGCCGGATGGGCCGAGGCTATGGCCGGCGCCGATGTGCTGATGCACACCGCCTCCCCTTTTCCGATGGCGCAGCCCAAGAACGAGGACGACATCATCAAGCCCGCCGTCGAGGGCGCGCGCCGCGCGATGGTTGCCGCGCAGGCCGCCGGTGTGACCCGCGTGATCCTGACCTCGTCGGTGGTGGCGATCGAGGCAAAGGACAAGGCCGGTGCCTTCACCGAGGCCGACTGGTCCGACCCCGCGCATCCGAAATCCACCGCCTATTACAAATCGAAAACGCTGGCCGAACGCGCCGTCTGGGATTTCGCCGACGCGCATCCGGAAATGCAGGTGACGGCGATCAACCCGGCGCTGGTGCTGGGCACCCCGATGGATGACAGGTTCGGCACCTCTCTGGAACTGATCGAACGGGTGTTGTCGGGCCGCGACCCGATGCTGCCCGATATCGGGTTCGGGATCGTGGACGTGGCCGATATCTCGGCGATGCATATCGCGGCGATGGAGAACGACGCCGCCATCGGGCATCGTTTCATCGGGTCGAGCGCGACCTTCACCATGCCCCGCATCGCGCAGCACCTGGCGGCACGCCATCCGGATCGCAAGATCGCCACGCGCGTCGCACCGAAACTGATGCTGCGCCTGATCGGGCTGTTCGACCCGACCATCGGCACGGTGCTGCCGCAGGTGGGCCGCGCGCCGACGCTCGACAATTCGAAAGCGCGCGAGGTGCTGGGGATCAGTTTCACCTCGCCCATCGTGGCCATCGACCGCGCGGCGGATGCGGTGCTAGCGAAACAGGCGGCCTGACCGTCATGAGGGCCTTTCTGGCCCTTCCGGTGTCGGACGCCACGGCGGGGGCGCTGGTGGCGCTTCAGGCGGCCCTGCCCTTCGGCCGCCCGGTGCCCGAGGAAAACCTGCACCTGACACTGGCCTTTCTGGGCGATGTGCCCGGTGCGGTTCTGGAGGCGCTGGACGAGGAGCTGAGCCTTGCCCGCCTGCCCGCACCCGGGATCGGCTTTACCCGGCTCGGCACCTTCGCCGAGATCGAACGCGGGCTGATCTTTGCCGAAGTGGAGACGACACCGGTGCTGAGCGCGCTGCAGGCCAGGGTCGCCAGCGCCGCGCGGGCGGCGGGGGCCCACCTGCCGCGCCGCCGCTTCCGGCCCCATGTGACGCTGATGCGCGCGGGGCGGCAGCCCAGGGGCCCGGCGCGGGACCGGGTGGCGGCTGCCCTGGGGATGCCCTGCGATGTGCCGGGTTTCGTGGCGGAGCGCGTGGTGCTTTACGCTTCGCAGCTGGGGCCGGACGGGGCCGTGCATGAGGCGCTGGCGGACTATCCCCTAGCCGTCTGAGGCGCGCACCAGCAGCGCCACCAGCCGGTCGCGCGCGGGCGGCAGGGGCTTGTCCCCGAGCGACGCCGCGAGTTGGGTGGCCAGGAAATGCCCGGTCACCCGGAACGCCTCGGCAAGGCCGTCACCCCCGGGTCGGATCAGCGCCGGGGGCAGCGGCAAAAGCTTCGCCGCCCATTCCCCCGCGCCGCCCCGTGACACCGCCCGGCCCGTGCGCGGCGAGACATAGATCAGGTCCTCCGCCTGCCCCGTCACCGCGCAGGTGGTCAGGTCCAGCCCGAAGCCCAGGTCCTCCAGCAGGGCCAGTTCCCACCCCAGATAGGCCGCCGCCCACCGCTCCGCCCCGAGCCCGTCGAGCAGCGCCAGGGACCGTGCGTAAAGCGCCGGGTGCGGTTCGCGTTCGGGCAGGGCAAAGGACAGGATCGCGCAGACGGCGGTCAGCCCGGCCAGTTGCACCCTGTCCGACATCGCCTCGGCCGCGCGGCCCCGGATCAGGTCCACGCTGTAACTGCCGATATGGGCGTCGAGCCGGGCGCGCCAGGTCGCGTCGAGCTGTGCGCCGGGTTGCAGCAAGGGCGCCATCTTGCGCGATGCGCCGCCCTTCAGCACGCCCAGGTATCGCCCCTGTTCGGCGGTGAAGACGTCGAGGATCGCGGCGCTTTCGCCGTGCCGTCGCGTGGCCAGAAGGATGCCGTCGGCGCGCCAGTCCATGACCGGTTTATCGGCGCGCGCCGGGGGGCTGTCGAGGGGTGTCCGGAAGGGCGCGGATCATTCCAGCCCTTCCTCCCCCAGCAGGTGGCGACCGGCGCGATCCTCGACCTCGATCACCCAGAGGTCGGGATCGGACGCGGCCTGCCGCGCCACCACCGAATCCACCTCGGCCTCGGCTCCGTCGCTCAGCACCATCCAGACCCGGTCACCGGTCATCGGGTCGAAACTGCGCTGATGCAGTACCGCCTGCCCGTCGAGCGTGTTCAGCTTCACCAGAACCGCGCCGGCCGTGTCATCGCCATGGCGCACCACGAAGGCGGGGATGTCGGCCAGCCGCAGCCGCGCCAGATAGGCCTGCACCCAGAATTCGGCGGTCAGGCGGGCCAATGGCTACCCGCCATCCTTGAAATCGAGGCCCATCTCGGAATACCGCGCCGCCTCGTCCAGCCAGCCGGGGCGCACCTTGACCTGCAGGAACAGATGGACCTTGCGGTCGAGAAACGCCTCCAGCTCCTCGCGCGCGGCCTTGGAGACGGATTTGATCGTCTCGCCCTTGTGGCCCAGCACGATCCCCTTGTGGCCGTCGCGGGCGACATAGACCACCTGGTCGATCCGGGCCGAGCCATCGCTGCGTTCCTCCCAGGATTCGGTCTCGACGGTCAGCTGATAGGGCAGTTCCTGATGCAGGCGCAGCGTCAGCTTTTCGCGCGTCGTCTCGGCGGCCAGCATGCGCATCGGCAGATCGGCGATCTGGTCCTCGGGGTAGAGCCACGGGCCTTCCGGCACCTCGCCCGCCAGCCAGTCCATCAGGTCTTCCGTGCCATAGCCCTTTTCGGCGGAGATCATGAAGGTCTGCACGAAATCGAAGGCGGCGTTCATCTTTTCACTGAGGCCCAGCAGCACCGGCGCCTCGACCCGGTCGATCTTGTTGATGGCCAAGGCCACGGGGCGGCCCCCCGCCACCTCGCCCAGGCCATCGAGGATCGCCTGCACCCCTTCGGTCAGGCCGCGATGCGCCTCGACCAGCAGGACCACGATATCGGCATCCGCCGCCCCGCCCCATGCCGCGGCCACCATCGCCCGGTCAAGCCTGCGGCGCGGCCGGAACAGGCCCGGCGTGTCGACGAAGATCAACTGGCTTGCGCCCCGCATCGCCACGCCACGGATGCGCGCGCGCGTCGTCTGCACCTTGTGGGTGACGATGGACACTTTTGCGCCCACCAGCCGGTTCAGCAGCGTGGACTTGCCGGCGTTGGGCTCTCCGATCAGGGCGATGAAACCGGCGCGGGTGGGGGATGCGGGGGCGTCTGACATAACGGGGGGCCTTACGGGATCACAGCGGCCAAGACCAGCGCCGCCGTCATGCCTGCACCCGGTCCAAGAGCGCCGCCGCCGCCGCCTGTTCGGCCTGGCGTTTCGAACTGGCCCGGGCCTTTTCCGTCTCACCCGATTGCAGGCGGGCCTCGACCGTGAAGACGGGGGCGTGGTCGGGGCCGGTGCGCGCGACCTCGGTATAGGCGGGGGGCGTCTGGCCACGGGCCTGCGCCCATTCCTGCAGCGCGGTCTTGGCGTCGCGGGCATCGGCCTCGACCGCAGCCACCCGGTCACCCCATAGCCGCAGGACGACCCCGCGCGCCGCGTCATATCCGGCATCAAGATAAACAGCGGCGATCACCGCCTCCATCGCGTCGCCCAGAAGCGCGGTCTTGCGGCGCCCGCCCGTCGACATCTCGGATTTGCCGATCTTGAGGACCGACCCGATGTCGATGTCCCGCGCGACATCGGCGCAGGCTTCCTTGCGGACAAGGGCATTGAACCGGGGGGCAAGCGTTCCTTCCTTAGCCGCCGGGTCATGGGCCAGCACCGCCTCGGCCATCACCAGCCCCAGCACCCTGTCGCCCAGAAATTCAAGCCGCTGGTTGTCGGGGCGCGTGTCGGAAGACAGCGAGGAATGGGTCAGCGCGCGGATCAGAAGGTCGGGGGTCGTGAAGTCATGGCCCAGCCGGGCCGAGAACGCAGACAGGTCTTTCGACAGCTTCACTCGATCGCCTCGAAGAACCGGTCCGACCGCCACGTCCAGAAATAGATCATCCGCTGGCCGGCGGAGGAAAACATCACCCGGTCGGCACGGCCCAGCAGGTTTTCCATGGGAACGAAGCCCACGCCGCCCACCGATTGCGGGAACCGCGAATCGATGGAATTGTCGCGGTTATCGCCCATCACGAAGACATGCCCCTCGGGCACCACGTATTCGGGGGTGTCATCGCCGCGCCCGTCCTCGTCGATGCTGAGCACGGAATGGGTCACGCCACCGGGCAGGGTTTCGGTAAAGCGGTCCTTTTCGCACAGCCCGCCCTGGCCCACCGGCGCATTGGAACAGCGCGGCAGCTGCTGTTGCGGACCCTGTCGGGTGAATTCCTCGACAAAGGGGGCCTCGGGGCTGAGCGTGGCAGGTTCGCCGTTCAGAAACAGAACCCCGCCCCGCATCTGAACCGTGTCGCCCGGCAGGCCGATCACCCGCTTGATGAAATCGGTGTTGTTGACCGGGTGGCGGAACACCACCACGTCGCCGCGTTCGGGCATCGAGCCGAAGATGCGGCCCGAGAAGGGGCAGATCGAGAACGGGCAGGAATGGCGCGAATAGCCATAGGCCATCTTGTTGACGAACAGGAAATCGCCGACCAGCAGCGTGTCCTTCATCGATCCGGACGGGATCCAGAAGGGCTGAAAGAACAGGGTGCGGAAGACGCCCGCGATCAAAAGGGCATAGACCACGGTTTTCACCGTTTCCCACACACCGTCCTGTTTGGCTGACGTGGCCATGCTGCGCCCCCTGCCCGAATTGCCTTTGAAATGCTGAGGCGTGTCATGGTCCGCACCCGGGGCGAAGTCAAGGAAACCGGCCGCCCGTCCGGGGCCGCGATCAAAGCACCTTGCGCCGCGACACCGGGCCCACGATGGGGCGTTTCTCGGCCTCGTCCTCGGGCAGGGCCTCGATCACGACGGTGGCCTGCGCCCAGGGGTGATCGTCGGTCAGGCTGACATGAAGAATGGCGGTGTAGCCATCGGGCGTCATCTGTTCCAGCCTTTCCTTGGCCCAGCCCGTCACCTCCATCACCGGCTGGCCGGTGGGCATGTTCTTGACCGCCATGTCCTTCCACGCGATGCCCATGCGCAATCCGGTGCCCAGCGCCTTGGAACAGGCCTCTTTCGCGGCCCATCGTTTCGCGTAGACGGCCGCCGGATCCTTCATGCGTTCGGCCCGGTTCTGTTCGGTGATCGTGAAGACGCGGTCGCGGAACCGGTCGCCGAACCTGTCGAGCGCGCGCTGGATGCGCTCGATATTGGCCAGGTCGGTGCCGATGCCCAGGATCATCTCGACGCGGTCACTTGTCCCGTCGCCCCGTCGACCATGACGGTCAGGGGCGACATGATGCTGGCCTGCCCGTCATATGTGCCCACGGGCACCGTCACCACCAAACCGTCCACCGGGTCGTAGCGCGACGTCATCGCGCCCATGTCGACCCCCGCAAAGCCCATGCCCCCGGTGTCCGAGATCAGGGTGCAGGCGGGGTAGGGTTCGTCGAGCACCGGGTGCGTCACCAGAAGATGCGCGTAGCAGCAGGCCGGTTCGATGGTGTCCAGACCCATGATGCGCACCTCGCCCTCGGCGAAACTCTGCACCGCCACCTCGGGCGGGGACATCAGGTTGCGGGCGTTCGCCTCGAACGTGTCGCAGGATCGCAGGGTCTGCCCTGCGGCAGGGACCGCCCAGCACAGGGCAACCGATAGTGCGGCGAAGGCACGCGGCTGGGCGGGCGACACTGGGCGCGGCATTGGGGGCAACCTCCGGGTCTGGATCGGGTCGTGCCGAATGCCCGGACACTCGCCCATTCCTTTTGCAACCGCAATGGCATAGGTCGCGTCCGCTTTGCCGCAGGGCCGGGCCGGGCGCGCCTCAGGCGCGGGCCGCGTCCATCGCCGCGCGCATCCGGGCGATGGCGGCGGGCAGGCCCACGAATACCGCATCGCCGATCAGGAAATGCCCGATATTCAGTTCCGCCACCTCGGGGCGCGCGGCGATGGGGCCGACCGTGTCATAGGTCAGGCCATGGCCCACATGCACCTCGAGCCCCAGGTCCGCGGCCTGTTTGATCCCGTCCAGAATGCGCGCCAGCTCGGCGTCGCGGGTGGCGGTATCGCCCTCGGCGGCGGCATCGCAATAGGCGCCGGAATGGATCTCGATCACCGGCGCGCCGATCCTGTGGGCCGCGGTGATCTGCGCCGGATCGGCGGCGATGAACAACGACACGCGGATGCCCGCATCGCTGAGGTGGCCGATGAAATGGCTCAGCCGGTTTTGGTCGCCCGCCACCTCCAGCCCGCCTTCAGTCGTGCGTTCCTCGCGCCGTTCGGGCACGATGCAGGCGGCGTGGGGACGGTGCGACAGGGCGATGCCCTGCATCTCGTCGGTGGCGGCCATCTCGAAATTCAGCGGGATGGTGATCGCGTCCATGATCGCGGCGATATCGGCGTCGCGGATATGGCGGCGGTCTTCGCGCAGATGCGCGGTGATGCCATCGGCGCCTGCCCCTTCGGCCACCTGTGCCGCCTGCACCGGGTCGGGCAACGCGCCCCCGCGCGCATTCCGCAGCGTCGCCACATGGTCGATATTGACCCCCAACCGCAGATGTCCGGCCATTCCGCCCCCTATTCCGCCGCGCCCGCCTGGCTGCGCAACTTGTCCATTTTCTGTTGCAGCTTGATCGCACGACGCTTCTGGTAGGTCCGGATCAAGGGCAGGCTGATGGCATAGCAAAGCGCCCCGCAGATCACGCCGGGGATCAGGCAGCCCACCATGTAGGGAAAGAAGACGTCGTCGTAAAACTGTTCCAGCGCCGTCCAATGGGCGCGTTCGGGCGTGAACATCGCCTTGAAATTGTGCCACAAATCCCCCGCTGCGCCGGCGAATTTCTGAAACAGGCTGGCATCCACCTCGCCCCTCGGGTCACTGCCCAGGATGAAATGGCCGGTCTGCAACGAGATATAGGCGATCGGCAGATAGGTCAGCGGGTTGCCCAGGAAGGTCGCGAGGATCGCGGCCAGCATCGAGCCGCGCATCAGCTTGGCCAGGACCGCCGCGATCGGGAAGTGAAACCCGAAGAACGGGGTGAAGACCGTGAACGCCCCGGCGAAGATGCCGCGCGCGATTTCTTCGGGGGATCCGGGCAGGCGGCGCATCCGGTGCTTGACATAGGTCGCCGCCCGCACCCATCCGCCACGCGGCCAGAGCACCTCGGAAAACCACCGAAGCCACGGTCGTTGATCACGGCGCTTGAACACCGATGTCGCCTCCCCTGCGCCGGCCAGGCACGGCCGACGTTGCCATCTTCAGCGATATGGGGCCCTACGGGCTGCGGTCCAGATCACGGAACCGGGCCAGCGTGGCCACGTCACTGTCCGCTTCGACCGCCATCATCACGGCATGGAGGTGTTCGGCGTTGCGCACATCCACGTCGATGAGAAGACGGAAGAAATCCGGTTTCCGATCAACGAAGTGCAGGTCCGAGATATTGGCGTTCTGCTCGCCGATCAATGTGCATATTCGCCCCAGCACGCCATGTTCGTTTGAAATGGTGACATCGATGGTGACATTGTGAACCGGGGCATGGCGGCCGTCGGACCAGTGCAGGTCTATCCAGCGGTCGGGCCGGTCATCGAAGGCGGCCAGCGCCGGACAGTCGATGGTGTGCACGATCGGGCCCTTGCCGGGATAGGTGATGCCCACGATGCGTTCGCCGGGCACGGCCTGGCAGCATTGGGCCCGCCGCGTTTCGGCGCCGGGCGGCAGGCCGATCACCGCGCGCCGTTCGCTGACTTCGGCCGTTGGTTCCTGACCTGCCAGTTCGGGGTAAAGCTCGGCCACCACGCGCCGCGCCGACATCTCGGCGCTGCCGATGCGCGCCAGAACATCCTCGCCCCCGCTCAGGTGCAGCGCCTTGGCTGCCGTCGCCAGCGCCTTGTCGGTGGCCTTCTTGCCGACCTGTTCGAACGCCACCCGCGCCAGTTCCCGGCCCAGCTTGATATAGCGTTCGCGGTCTTCCTCGCGCAGCGACCGGCGGATCGCGGATTTCGCCCGCCCCGTCACCGCGATGTCGATCCAGGTGGCCTGCGGCGTCTGGCCCTCGGCGGTCATGATCTCGACGGATTGGCCGTTCTTCAGCCGCGTCCACAGCGGCACGCGCAGCCCGTCGACCTTGGCCCCGACACAGGAATGGCCGATGCGGGTATGGATGGAATAGGCGAAATCGATCGGCGTCGCCCCCTTGGGCAGCTTCACCACATCGCCCTTGGGCGTGAAGCAGAACACCTGGTCGGAATACATCTCGAGCTTCACATGCTCGAGGAAATCCTCGTGATCCTCGGCATTCTGGAACCGTTCGGTCAGCCCCTCGAGCCATTCCGCCGGATCCACGGCAAACGGGTTCTCGGCGCGGACCCCGTCACGATAGGACCAATGTGCAGCCACGCCCGATTCCGCCACCTCGTGCATCTGGCGGGTGCGGATCTGGATCTCGACGGTCTTGCCGTCGCGGCCCGAAACCGAGGTATGGATCGACCGGTAGCCGTTCGATTTCGGCTGGCTGATATAGTCCTTGAAGCGCCCCGGTACTGCGCGCCAGCGTTGATGCACCGCCCCCAGCACGCGGTAGCAGTCGATATCGGTCTTGGTCAGCACCCGGAACCCGTAGATGTCGGAGAGCCGCGAGAAGGTCAGTTCCTTTTCCTTCATCTTGCGCCAGATCGAGAACGGCTTTTTCGCGCGCCCGAAGACATCGGCCTCGATCCCGTGTTTCTCCAGAACCGCCTCGATATCCTCGGTGATGCGGGGGATGACCTCGCCGGTTTCCTTCTGCAGCGTGATGAAGCGGCGGATGATCGAGCTGCGTTCCTCGGGGCTGAGGACGCGGAACGACAGGTCCTCAAGCTCGTCGCGCATCCATTGCATGCCCATGCGCCCGGCCAGCGGCGCATAGATGTCCATCGTCTCCTGCGCCTTCTTCTTCTGCTTTTCCAGCGGCATGTGCCGGATCGTGCGCATGTTGTGCAGCCGGTCGGCCAGCTTGACCAGGATCACCCGCAGGTCCTTGGACATCGCCATCAGAAGCTTGCGGAAATTCTCGGCCTGTTTCGATTCGCGGCTGGAGAGTTCCAGGTTGGTCAGCTTGGTGACCCCGTCGACCAGTTCGGCCACGTCGCGCCCGAACAGATCGGCGATTTCCGTGAAGGTGCCCTTGGTGTCCTCGATCGTGTCATGCAGCAGCGCGGTGGCAATGGTGGCATCGTCCAGCCGCTGTTCGGTCAGGATCGCGGCGACCGCCACGGGATGGGTGAAATAGGGCTCGCCCGAATGGCGCGTCTGTCCGTCATGCATGCGCGCCGCGTAATCATGGGCGCGGCGCAGCATCTTCTCGTCGGTCTTGGGGTTGTAGTTGCGAACCAGGCTGATCAGGTCATCGACGTCGATCATCGCCGCCGTTATGCGATCGGCCTCGTGGTTCAAGGCGTCACTTCTGCCCCTGAGCTTCCAGAAGCGCGCGCAGCATCTGCGCCTCGCTCATGTCGTCCTGGGCCGGGCGGTCCTGTTCGACACCCTGCAACAGGCCCATCGCGTCCTCTTCGGGCTCGTCGACCTCGTTCTGGGTCTGCAGGCTTTCGATCAGCCGCTCGCGCAGGTCCTCGGCGATCTGGGTTTCCTCGGCGATCTCGCGCAGGGCCACGACGGGGTTCTTGTCATTGTCGCGGTCCACGGTGATCGGCGCCCCGGACGAGATTTCCCGCGCGCGGTGGCTGGCCAGCATGACAAGCTCGAACCGGTTGGGAACCTTGTCGACGCAGTCTTCGACGGTAACGCGGGCCATGAACGATCACTCCGGGGCAGGTTGGGGATAGCCGAAACCCTGCACATAAAGCGCGCCCGCCTGTCATGCAAGCCCCGGCAGGGCGCGCACGCGGTCCGAAACCGAAGCCCCGATCCGACCCCCGCGCCTAAAGTCGCCGGATCGCGGCGCGGTCGGCGCCGGGCAGCGCCGCCAGCATCTGGGCCACGCTTTGCCCGGTCACCGGGTGGACCCAATCCGGGGCCACATCCGCCAAGGGTACCAGCACAAAACCCCGCTCGGCCATGCGGGGATGCGGCAGGATCAGGGTATCGGGCGCCTCGGCCCCGGCCCGCGCGGGCGGCAGCGCGGCCCATCGGGTCTGGGTGCGGGTGTCCGGCAGCACCATCTTCCCCAGCGCAATGAGGTCGAGGTCGATCACCCGGGCCTCCCACCGCGCGCGGCGTTCGCGGCCTATCCCGGCCTCGATCCCGTGCAGCGAATCCAGCAGGGCGCGCGCCGAGCCGCCCCACCGGAGCCGCAGCGCGGCGTTGACGAAGTCGGGCCCGGAGCCGGGCGGATAGGCGGGCGTGGCATAAAGCGCGCTGTGATCCACCCCGCCCTCCGACAGATCGGCGACCGCCGCCATGGCCCGGCGCACCGTGTCTTTTGGCGCCATTTCGCCGGGCAGGTTTGCCCCCACGGCCACCAGCGCGTCCTGTGCAACATTTTCGTGACACTCGTCTTGCGCCTGCATCGCAAATCCTTATTTCACGGGCATCCATCGCGCGGCGGACGCGGTCGTTTCACTCCCGACCCTACATGGCCGCGCGCATGGCGCATTTCACGGGATTGTCTGCAATGTTTTACAGAGACGAAAAACTGGCGCTGTTCATTGACGGGGCCAATCTTTACGCCGCCGCCAAGGCTCTGGGCTTCGACATTGATTACAAGCTTCTGCGGCAGGAATTCATGCAACGGGGCAAGCTCTTGCGCGCATTCTATTACACCGCGCTGCTGGAGAATGACGAATATTCGCCGATCCGCCCCCTGGTCGACTGGCTGCATTACAACGGCTTCACCATGGTCACCAAACCCGCCAAGGAATTCACCGACAGCCAGGGCCGCCGCAAGATCAAGGGCAACATGGATATCGAGCTGGCCGTCGACGCGATGGAGATTGCCGAACATGTCGATCATATCGTACTATTCTCGGGCGATGGCGATTTCCGGTCGCTGGTCGAGGCGGTGCAGCGCAAGGGCTGCCGGGTCTCGGTGGTGTCCACCATCCGCAGCCAGCCGCCGATGATTGCCGATGACCTGCGCCGCCAGGCCGACAATTTCATCGAGCTCGACGAGCTGAAGGAGGTCATCGGCCGCCCCCCGCGTGAGCCGCGCCCCCATGAGGACGAGGCAGACGCCGGGGCCGAGGCATAGCCGCGCACTGGACGCACAACGCGGCAGGGCTTAGGCTTTGCCGTGATGATCCTGCATGACGAGTGCTGTCCGCGATGACCTCGAAGCCGCCCCTCACCATCCTCATGGCCGCCCCGCGCGGGTTCTGCGCGGGTGTCGACCGCGCCATCAAGATCGTGGAGATGGCGCTGGAGAAATGGGGCGCGCCGGTCTTTGTCCGGCACGAGATCGTCCATAACAAATACGTGGTCGATGACCTGCGCGCCAAGGGGGCTGTATTCGTCAAGGAGCTTGACGAATGCCCCGATGACCGCCCGGTGATCTTTTCCGCCCATGGCGTGCCGAAATCGGTGCCCGCAGCCGCGCAGGCGCGGAAGATGCTGTTCGTCGATGCGACCTGCCCCCTGGTGTCGAAGGTCCATATCGAGGCCGCCCGCCACCACGAGAACGGCCTCCAGATGATCATGATCGGCCATGCGGGCCACCCCGAAACGCTGGGCACAATGGGCCAGCTGCCGCCCGGCGAGGTGCTGCTGGTCGAAACGGTCGAAGACGTGGCCACCGTCGATGTGCGCGACCCGGACCGCCTTGCCTTCATCACCCAGACCACGCTCAGCATCGATGACACGGCGGATATCGTGGCCGCGCTCAAGGCGCGCTTCCCCGCCATCACCGGCCCCCACAAGGAAGACATCTGCTACGCCACCACCAACCGGCAGGAGGCGGTGAAAGCGATGGCCCCCAAGGCCGATGCGATGCTGGTGGTGGGCGCGCCCAATTCGTCGAATTCCAAACGCCTGGTCGAGGTCGGCGCGCGCGCCGGCTGCCCCTATGCACAACTGGTCCAGCGGGCATCTGACATCGACTGGCGTGCGCTGGAAGGCATCCGGACGCTTGGCATCACCGCCGGGGCATCCGCCCCCGAGGTGCTGATCAACGAGGTGGTCGACGCCTTTCGCGCGCAATACGACGTGACGGTCGAGGTGGTGGAGACAGCGGTCGAAAACGTCGAGTTCAAGGTGCCGCGGGTGCTGCGGGAGACGGCGTGAGGGGCGCGCGGTCACGCTCTGCGAGGGGACGGTGCCTTGGGGAAAGGTGCCTTGGGGAAAGGTGCCGTGGCTAAAGCCGTTTGGTCAGCAGGATCCAGTCGTTCCCCGGGCCGTCCCAGCCACCCTTGAAGATCGGGCGGCGGGCCCTCTCGGTGTAGCCATCGGCGGCGTAGAGCGCGCGCGCTGGCGCGTTGGCGTCGGAGACGACCAAGCAGATCAGATCGTGGCGGCCGGCGCGGGCGATGGCCTCGGCTGTGTCGAGCAGTCGGCGAGCGAGGCCCTGGCGGCGGGCGCTCTCGACAGTGGCGACGTCGTTGAGGTACCAGCTGCCGAGCACGAGATTTTGAAGCTCAAGAACGGAGCGGTAGAGGCCGGCCTCAGGGAGTTCCAAGGGCTCCAGCCCGATAGGATTCCCCAACAATACCGCCTCGACGCCCTCGCCTCGGTCCACGACGACCATGGTCTGTCCGTCTTCCATGCGGCCGATCTGGCGGAGGCGGCCGATTTCCCACGGATCACCCTCAGCGCCGGCCATCTCCTGCCAGCGGTGGAGGTGGAGGCCGCCCGAGGCTGCGTTGTTGAGCCGCGCCACGACCGCCGCATCCTCGCGCCGGAAGGGGCGAAGCGGCGGCGCGAGCGGGATCGGGCAAGCGGCTTCTGTGAGCGTGGGCGTGCCGGGCATGGGTGCTCTTCCCTCAGGTTTGTTCACCAGACGGTAACAGGCCTATCTGCACTGCCCTACGATTCGCCTCTTCAATCGACTGACAGGTCCTGCGGGTCAGGCGTTCTGCACCCGTGCCGGCGGCGGCTGTCGTGTAGGCACGCAGATTTCTGCGGATCACCGCGCCGTTTGCGAACGACCGCTCCATACACGTTCCTGCCGGTCGTCGCCGGAACCCGAACGACAGCAATGTCCCGCATGGCGGTCGTTCCCCGTCCTCCCCCAACGCTAGGCACAAGCCATCCCCCTTGCCCCTTGTCCCGCCCCGGGGCAGAACCGCGGCCATGACGCGCATCCCCTTTTCCGCCCTGATCCTCGGCCTTGCCGGGCTGATCCCGTTCCTCTGGGGCGCGGTCACGGCGGTCGCACCGGGGCTGGAGGACTGGTCACAATCGGCTTTCGGGTTCCGCTTCACCTCGGGCCCTCTGCTGCAGACCTATGGCATCGTGATCCTCAGCTTCATGTCCGGCGTGATCTGGGGTTTTGCCACCCGCGCCAAGGGGGCCACCGCCGCGCTCGGCTACGCCCTGTCGGTGCTGCCCGCGCTCTGGGCGTTCTTCCTCGGCACCGGCATGCGGCCCATGTCGCTCTGGGCGCTGCTGGCGGGCTTCGTGGCCCTGCTGGCCATCGACGCGCTGTTGACCCGGCGCGGGCTTGCGCCGGACTGGTGGATGTCGCTGCGCCTGCTGCTGACCGGGGTCGTGGCCGCCTGCCTCGCCATCGGGGCGCTGGCATGACCGACGCCGAAACCCTGGCCGCCTATGCCCGCGATGCCGCGCGGTATAGCGCGATGCCGATGAGCGATCAGCAGACGCAGGCGCTGGCCGATTTCATCGACCGGCTGCCGCGCGGGGCATACGTGCTCGACGTGGGCTGCGGCCCGGGCCTGCAGGCGGCGGCAATGATCCGGGCGGGGCACCGGGTCACCGGCATCGACCCGACCCGCGATTTCGTGACCGAGGCTTTGCATAACGGCGTCGATGCACGGCTCGGCAGTGTCGAGGATGTGATGGCGGTCGCCGAATATGACGCCGTTCATGCCAGTTTCAGCCTGCTTCACTGCCCCCGCGCCGACATCCCTGGCCATATCGCCCGGCTGGCGCGCGCGCTGCGCCCGGGCGGCGTGCTGTTTCTGGGCATGAAACTGGGCACGGGCGAAGGCCGCGATGCGCTTGGCCGGTTCTACACCTATGTCAGCGAGATCGAGCTTGCCGGTTGGATCAAGGCCGCCGGCCTGACGCCCGAGCGGTCGGTGACGGGCACGGGCAAGGGGCTGGCGGGCACCGAAGACCCCTATGTCCTGATGACCGCCCATGCCTGATCTGTTCGCCTATACCGACGGGGCCTGTTCCGGGAATCCCGGCCCGGGCGGCTGGGGGGTGCTGCTGCAGGCCAGAACCGGCGACACGGTCGTCAAGGAACGTGAGCTAAAAGGCGGCGAGGCCGACACAACCAACAACCGGATGGAGCTTGAGGCCGCCATTGCCGCGCTGGAGGCGCTGGAACGTCCCTCCCGCGTCACCGTCGTCACCGACAGCGCCTATGTGAAGGGCGGCATCACCGCCTGGCTGCACAGCTGGAAACGGAACGGCTGGAAGACGGCGACGAAGAAACCGGTCAAGAACGAAGACCTCTGGCGCAGGCTGGATGCCGCCGCCGCGCGCCATGACGTGACCTGGGAATGGGTCAAGGGCCACGCGGGCCACCCCGAAAACGAACGCGCCGATGAACTGGCGCGCGCAGGAATGGCCCCGTTCAAGGGCGGGGGCAAATGACCACGCTTCTGGCCCTCGATTACGCTGCCGCGCTGATCTTCGCGCTGACGGGGGCGCTGACCGCGTCGCGCGCACAGCTCGACATCATCGGGTTCTTCTTTCTGGCCTGCCTGACGGCGGTCGGCGGGGGCACGCTGCGCGACCTGATTCTCGACCGGGGCCCGGTGTTCTGGGTCGCCGACCCCACGCCGCTCGCCATCGCCTGCGCCGCCGCCCTGATCGTGTTCTTCACCGCGCATCTGTTGGAAAGCCGGTTGAAGGTTTTGATTTGGCTCGATGCACTGGCGCTCGGTGTCGCGGTGGCCGCCGGGGCGGGCGTGGCGATGGCGCTGGACCAATCGGTGCCCATCGTGCTGGTCATGGGCGTGGCCACCGGCACCTTCGGCGGGCTGATGCGCGACGTGGTGGCCAACGAGGTGCCGCTGGTCCTGAAACAGGGCGAGCTTTACGTCACAGCCGCGCTGGCGGGCGCAGGCGCGGCGGTGATCGCGGGGGCGTTCCTCGCCCACCCGCTCGCCCCGCCCATCGCGGCCATCGCCACCAGTTTCGGCCTGCGCGCAGGCTCGCTCGCCTTCGGCTGGCGCCTTCCGGTCTATAGGCCAAGACCGCCCAGGGCGTGACCCACATCAGGTGGGTGGGGAAAAGGAAGCGAGCGTCCGGAACAAGCTGTCGCGCGGCAAGTTCAGCGCTGCGTCTCTTCTTCAATGCCTTGAAGCCATAGGGATAGACAGATTGAGGCTAAACTAATCGTCGCGCGGGGTGACTTTCATATTTTCGGCGAAGTCTTCATTGAAAACCTTTAAGGTTTTCAAAAGACTCATCAATACGCCGAGCACCCCGTCTTTGACCGAGATCCCCCTACGCCCAGCTATTTTGCAGTCAATGAACTCGAAGTTGCCGTCACCGTCCCAGTGGAAAGTGACGTCATAAAATCGGCATTGAATGAAGCGCCGTCCATCAACCGGAACCGTGCACATCTCATAGCTTTGGTTGATGATTTCTTTTGATACCGGCTTAACCAACGCGCTTCGCGTGCGGTCAAATTTTAGCGCCAGCCAGTGCGCCCAGGCCCCCGTCGCTGCCCCTACTATCCCCGCCCCGATGATCAAGCCTCCGACGGAAAAAAGAGCGTCAATCATGGGGTCCGCCCACTCGGCAGAGTTGATGCCCAGACGCTGATATACTGCCGCCCAAAACGGTTCGGCAAACATTGCTAAAGCAGCACTAATTAGAACACCACTTGCAGCAATACCTAAAATCCAACGAAGAATTTTCCCCATGCTTCCAATATGCAGAGGCGATTTCTGAATGTGGAGTCATTTCACAACCCCGCGCTGCAAGCTTGGTGCATTTGATAACTAAGGCCGCAGCCCTGCCCCCGAACCGCCTCCAGGCAGGATCAAGACCTCGGGAATCCCGCACGGCATCCACCACAAGCCGCGCGTCATGGGGCCAGGAAACGCCCGCCGCCGCGCGGTTCAGCGCCGCCGGTTCTGCTTGGTGCGCCGCCGGTTGGCGTATTCGGTGGGGATCAGAACCAGCGCCGCCGCCGAGCCCACGATGGCATCCACCCCGGGCGATCCCAGCGACCAGCCAAACAGCGACCGGATGAAGAACAGCGCCAGCACCGCCCCGAAGGCGATCAGGATCGAGGGCACCACCCCGCTATGGGTGATGTCCCAGCGTTCAAACAGATACGCCACCACCATCGCGATCATCAGCGAGCCGAAAAACGAAAACAGGATCACGATGCTTCTCCTACCCTGTCGCCGGGCGCGATGCGGGCGCCGCGCAGCCAGTCCTGGGTGAACATAGGGCCTTTGCCTTCCGGTTGCACCTGAACGATCTCCACCGCGCCGTCACCCGCCGCGATGGTGAACCCGTCCAGCACCGTGCCCGGCACCCCCGTTCCCTCCGCAACCCGGCTGCGCAGCAGCTTCACCCGTTTGCCCGCCACCTCGGTCCAGGCGCCGGGAAAGGGCGACAGCCCCCGGATCTTGCGGTCGATCTGCGCGGCGCGGGCGGTCCAGTCCACCCGCGCCTCAGCCTTGTCGATCTTTTCGGCGTAGGTCACGCCATGTTCGGGCTGCGCCTCGGGCACCAGGTCGTCGAGCCGCGCCAGCGCCTCGACGATGGCCCGGGCGCCCAGCACGCGCAACCGATCATGCAGGTCGCCCGCCGTCTCCTCGGCGGCGATGGGCGTGGCGCGGCGCAACAGCACCGGCCCGGTATCCAGCCCCGCCTCCATCTGCATGATGCAGACGCCGGTTTCCGCATCCCCCGCCATGATCGCCCGCTGAATCGGCGCCGCCCCGCGCCAGCGCGGCAGCAGGCTTGCATGGATGTTCAGACAGCCACGCGCGGGCGCATCCAGAACTGCCTGCGGCAGGATCAGCCCATAGGCCACCACCACCGCCACATCCGCCCCGAGCGCCGCGAAATCCGCCTGATCCGCCGGGTCGCGCAGCCGCACCGGGTGGCGGACCTCAAGCCCCATCGCCTGCGCCCGCGCCTGCACCGGGCTGGGGCGCAGGTTCTGACCCCGGCCGGCCTTCCTGGGGGGCTGGCAATAGACGGCGGCAATCTCGTGCTCGGCGTCCACCAGCGCCTCCAGCACCGGCACGGAAAACTCCGGCGTGCCCATGAACACCACCCGCATCAGCCCGCCTTTCGCACGCGGCGCAGGAACATGTCGCGTTTCAGCTTGCTCAGCCGGTCGAAATACATCCGCCCCGCCAGGTGGTCGATCTGGTGCTGGACCGAGGTGGCCCACAGCCCCTCGAACTCCTTGCGCACCCGGATGCCCAGATGATCGGTATAGGCCACGGTCACCCGGTCGGGCCGCGTGATCCGGGCATGATGGCCGGGCAGATTGGGGCTGGCTTCCTCATAGGCGCGGGTCGTCTCGCTGGCCGCGATCACCTCGGGGTTGGCCATGCGGATCGCCTGCCCCCTGTCCCGGCTGGCATCGACCACCGCCAGCCGCTGCATCACGCCGATCTGCACCGCCGCCAGCCCTACACCGCGGCCCGGCATCGCCTCCATCGTGTCGACCATGTCGTCCCAGATGGCGATTATGTCCTCGGTGATCGCGGCCACATCCGCCGCCGGGGTTTTCAGCCGCGCATCGGGCCAGGGCACGAATGCCTTAACCGCCATGGGCTTTCTCATAGGCGCGGCGTTTCTTGTCGCTCAGATGGCCCAGCGTCAGCCTGCCGTCCAGATGGTCGATCTCGTGCTGGATGATCACCGCCTCGACCCCCTCGAACCGCTTGGCCGACCGTGCGCCTTCCAGGTCCGTCCAGGACAGGATCACCCAGGGCGCGCGCGCCACCTCGGCCTCCAGTTCCGGCAGCGACAGGCAGACCTCGGGGCCTTTGACGCGGGCATCGGGCATCTGGATGATCTTGGGGTTGATCGCGATCAGCGGCGACCGGGCGGCGCCGGGTTCCTTCCACCCGGCATCCATCACGAAAATCCGCAGCGCATCGCCCAGTTGCGGCGCCGACAGGCCCCGCCCCCCGGCGTCATACATCGTGTCGACCAGATCCTGCGCCAGCGGGGTCACCCCGCCCTCGACCGGGGCGCAGACCTCCATAAGCACCGGGTCCGGCCATTGCCTGATCTTGCGCACGCTCATGCCTTTTCCCGCGCCCTTTCCCGCTTCAGCTTGACCATCTTGCGGGTGATCAGCTGGCGCTTCAGCGGCTTGAGGTAATCGATGAACAGCTTGCCATCCAGATGGTCGATCTCGTGCTGGATGCAGGTGGACCAGAGCCCGTCGAAATCTTCCTGCTGTTCGTTTCCGTCCGGGTCGATCCAGCGCACCGTGACCGCGGCAGGGCGCGTCACGTCCTCGTAGATCTCGGGGATCGACAGACAGCCTTCTTCATAGGTGCTGACCTCGTCCGAGGATGCAGTGATTTCCGGGTTGAACATGGCGATCGGGCGCGGCGGGGCGCCGTCTTCCTTGACGCAATCCACCACGACAAGACGGACCAGTTCCCCCACCTGCGGCGCGGCCAGCCCGATTCCGGGGGCGGCATACATCGTTTCCAGCATGTCCTCGGCCAGCACGCGCAGATCGTCCGACAGGTCGGGCACGGGCGCTGCCAGCTTTTTCAGCCGGGGGTCGGGGTGGATGATGATCGGGCGTTTCACGGCACCCGAGATAGGCGAATCGTCCGCGCCCCGCAACGCCTCTTGCGGCTGCGGGCGGGCCGGGTAGCTTGCGCGCGTTGGGCAGCAAGGAGCACGGGATGAATTTCGACCGGGATATCGGGCGGCGCGGCACGCATTGCATGAAATGGGACAGGCTGGAACAGGTCACGGGCGTCAGCCCCGAGGACGGCCTTGCGATGTGGGTCGCCGACAGCGATTTCGCCACCGCCCCCTGCGTCACCCGCGCCCTACAATCGCGGCTGGACCACGGGGCCTTCGGCTACGGGTTCGATGATGCGGGCCTGCGCGCGGGCATCGGGTGGTGGATGGACACGCGCCACGGCTGGGCCATCGAACCCGGCTGGATCATTCCCACCCAGGGCCTGGGTCACGCCATCGGCATGGCCATCGACACCTGGACCGAGATCGGCGATGGCGTGTGTTTCTTCACGCCCGTCTACCACGAATTCCGTCAGAAGACGGAACGCGCCGAACGGGTGCCCTTCGAGATCCCGATGCAATTGGTGGATGGGCGGTATGAGCTGGATTTCGAAGCCGCCGAGGACGTGATCGACGACACCGTGAAGATGCTGATCTTCTGTTCGCCGCAGAACCCCTCGGGCCGGGTGTGGAGCGCGGCGGAGCTGAACGCCGTCGCCGAGTTCTGCGAGAAGCACGACCTGATCCTGATCTCGGACGAAATCCATGCCGACCTGATGTATGGCGGGCGGCGGCATATCCCCACCGACATCGCCGCGCCTGCATTCCGGCACCGGACAGTGACGATCAACGCGTCGTCGAAAACCTTCAACCTGCCGGGGTTCCGCCTGGGTTATGCGATCATCCCCGATGACAGGTTGCGCGCGGCCTATCAGCGGCGGATGCGGATGACGGAATACAGCCCAGCGACCCTCAGCGTGGCGGCCACCATCGCCGCCTACACGCCCGAGGGCGCGGATTGGGTCGAGGCGCAGATCGCCTATCTCGAGGGCAACCGCGCGGTGTTCGATGCCGGTCTGAATGCGATCCCCGGGGTGTGGTCGATGCCTCTGGAGTCGACCTACCTTGCCTGGGTCGATTTCTCGGGCACCGGCATGGAGGAACCCGAGGTCACCGCCCGCATCCGCGACGTGGCGAAAATCGGCGTCAGCCCCGGCAAGCAGTTCGGCCCGGGCGGCGGGACCTTCAACCGCTTCAACCTCGCCATGCCCCGCTTCATGATCGAGGATGCGGTGGCGCGGATGCAGCGGGCGTTCGCGGATTTGCAGTAGGGTGCGGCGCGCATTGACCGTCCCTACTGCGCGGTCCACCCCCCGTCGATCGGGATCGCGGTGCCGGTCACGTTATGGGCGACCGGCGCGCAGAGCCACAGCGCCAGCGCCCCGATCTCGGCGGGGTCGGACATCCGCCGCGACGGCTGTTTCTCGGACAACAGATCGGCGATGCCCGTATCCCGGTCGCCGCCATGCAGCGCCGCCCGTGCGTCGATCTGCGGCTGGATGATCGCCGTCTCGGTCCAGCCCGGGCAGATGCAATTGACCGTCACGCCGCCAGCCGCCTTGTCCCCGGCGGCGGCATATTCCAGCGCCGCCACCCGGCTCAGCCCCACAAGCCCGAACTTCGCCGCCACGTAGGGCGCCTTGTCCTTCGAGGCGACCAGCCCGTGAACCGAGGCGATGTTGATGACCCTTCCATAGCCCCGCTCGGCCATCGCGGGCATCGCCGCCTGCATCGTGTGGAACGCCGCCGACAGGTTGACCGACAGGATAGTGTCCCATGTCTCCTTCGGCATTTCGGCCAGCGGCGCGGTGTGCTGGATGCCTGCATTGTTGACGAGGATATCCGCCCCGCCCCAGGCCGCCACCGCCTCCATCAGCTCGGCGATCCGGTCGGGGTGGCGCAGGTCGCCGTGGAAGAACTCCGCATGGGGCGACCCGATCTTTTGCAGATGGGTGCGGACCTCTTCGATCTGCGCATCGCCGGCGATCCCGTGCACCGCGATCCGCGCACCTGCGCGCGCCAGCGCCTCGGCGATCGCCAGCCCGATCCCCTGCACGGACCCCGTCACGAGGGCCGTCTTTCCGGTCAGATCGGTCATCCCTCCTCCTTCAGCATGTCGCGCAGGGCGGTTTTCAACACCTTGCCGTAGTTGTTTTTCGGCAGTTCCGGCAGCGCACGGTATAGCTTGGGCCGCTTGAAGCGCGCGATATTGTCGGTGCAATAGGCGTCCAGAACTTCGGCCGGGACGGTCTTGCCCGGAACGGACACGACGAAGGCGACGACGACCTCGCCCCATTCGGGGTCGGGGCGGCCAACGACCGACACCTCGTGAACATCGGGATGTTCCAGCAACACCTCTTCGACCTCGCGGGGATAGATGTTGGACCCGCCCGAGATGATCACGTCCTTCGACCGGTCCGTCAGTGTCAGGTAGCCGTCTTCGTCCAGCCGCCCGACATCGCCGGTCATCAGCCAGCCATCCACCAGCGTCTTCGCGCTCGCCTCGGGGTTCTCCCAGTACCCCGGCATCACCGGCGCGCCGCGCACCATGATTTCACCGGTTTCGCCGGGCGGCAGGGGCTGGCCGTCTTCGCCGCCGATCCGCAGCTCGACCACCGATTGCGCGCGGCCAACCGAGCCGAGCCTGTCGCGCCAGCGGGGGTGGGACCGGTCGGCCACGTCGGCGCGGCTGAGCGCGGTGATCGCCATCGGGCATTCGCCCTGCCCGTAGATCTGCGCGAATTTCGGGCCGAACCAGTCGACCGCCTCGATGATGTCGGCGGTATACATCGGCCCGCCCGCGTAAACGATGGTGCGGATGCCCGGCGCACGATCCCCCGCGGCCTTCGCCACATCGGTGAAGCGGCGCACCATCGTGGGGGCCATGAACATGCAGACCGAGCCGAGGCGCGCCGACAGCTCCAGCACCTCACCCGCGTCGAACCCGCCCGAGGGCGGGCAGACATGGCGCGCGCCCTTCAGGACATACAGCATGTTATAGATGCCTGCCGCATGGCTCATCGGGGCGGCATAGAGCGTCGCATCATGCCCGGTCACCGGGTCGACATCGGCGAAATAGCTGAGCGTCATCGCCTCCAGCATGCCATGGGTGATCCGCACCCCCTTGGGCCGCCCGGTGGTGCCCGAGGTATAGAACAGCCAGGCGATATCCGCGGCCTCGCGGTGGACGATTGCCTGTGCGGAACCGGACAGCATGCCGGCAAAGGCGGGGCTTTCCACGTCGATCACCGGCACATCCGTCAGCCCACCCAGCGCCGCCCCCAGTTTCGATGTGACAAACACCCTGGCCGCGCCGGAGTTTTCCAGAATCCACGCGGCCTCGCGCCCGTGCAGCTTGTTGTTGATCGGCACAACCGCGCCGCCCGCGATCCAGACCGCCCAGAACGCGATCAGGAATTCGGGGCAGTTCGCCATGAACAGGCCGACCCTGTCGCCGGGCTTGATGCCGAGCTGCCCGGCCAGCGCCGCGGACTGCGCGTGGAAGGTGGCATAATCGGCCACCACATCCATGCCGGTCAGAAGCGCGGGCGCGTCACCGTGAATCTGCGCCGTGCGCTGCAACCAATGGGCCAGGTTCATCCTTCGCACTTCTCCCTCTGCGCGTTGATCGTCGGAGCATAGCGGGCCGCTGCAACGGCTCCAAGATGTCTGGCGCGCCGGGCGCGGCGCGCCTAGGGTCGGGCTCGAGGGAGGCGCGCATGAACATCTTGGTTTTGGGGATTTTCGTGGCCGACGCGGCGTTCCGCTGTGACCGGATGCCGGCGGTGGGAGAAACGCGCATCGGCACGGGATTTACCCTTGGCCCCGGCGGGAAGGGGTCGAACCAGGCGGTGGCAGCAGCCAGAGCAGGCGGAACGGTCGGGCTGATCAGCCGTCTAGGCCAGGACACCTTCGCCGACATGGCCGAAGAAGTGTGGCGCGCGGCGGGGGTCACCCCCCTTGTCACCCGGGATGCGGAACATCCCACCGGCGCGGCGGGCATTTTCGTCGAGGAAGGCACGGGAAGGAACGCCATCGTGGTCAGCCCCGGCGCGGCCGGGCAGTTGAGCCTTGCGGATGTGGAGGCGCGGGCCGGGGCGATTGCCGGGGCCAAGGTGGCGATGACGCAGCTGGAACAGCCGATCACGACCGCGCAGAGGTTTCTTGAGATCGCGGCGGCGGCGGGGGTGATCACGGTGCTGAACCCCGCCCCGGCGGCGGAGATCAGGGACGACCTCCTGGCGCTTTGCGACTACCTGACCCCGAACGAGACCGAGGCCGAGGCCCTGACCGGCCTGCCCGTCACCACCCTGGCCGAGGCCGAGGCGGCGGCGCGGGCCCTGATGGCACGCGGGGTGCGCAAGGGGGTGATCGTGACGCTTGGCGATCAGGGGGCCTATCTGTGGGACGGGGTGCAAGGCGCGCGCCTCCCGCCGGTTCATGCCGGGCCGACCTTGGACACGACCGGGGCGGGCGATGCGTTCAACGGCGGCTTCGCCACGGCGCTGGCCGAGGGGCAAGGCCTGCCCGATGCATTGCGGTTCGCCAGCACGGTCGCGGGCCTGTCGGTGACGCGGATCGGGACGGCCGCGGCGATGCCGGACCGCGCCGAGGTGCAGGCGCTTCTGGCGCGCTAGCCTTCGATCAGGATCGCACGGAAATCGTTCACATTGGTCAGCGTCGGTCCGGGGACGACCTGCGCGTCGATCGCGGCGAAGAAGGAATGCGCGTCGTTGCGGCCGAGTGCGGCCAGCGGGTCGATGCCCTTTGCCGTCGCTGTCGCCAGCGTGTCCGGGCCGATGACCGCCCCGGCCACCTCCGCCGCGCCATCGACGCCGTCGGTGTCGCAGGCGATGGCGTGGATACCCGGCGCGCCGTCCAATGCCACGGCCAGCGCCAGCGCATATTCCGCGTTGGGGCCACCGACCCCGTCGCCGCGTTTGGTGACGGTCAGCTCGCCGCCCGACAGGATCACGCGCGGGCCTTGGGACTTGAGCGCAAGTGCGGCGTGTTCGGCGGCGACCTCCCGCGCTTCACCGACCACGGCGTCGCCCAGGATGTCCACCGCATACCCGGCGCCATGTGCCAGTTCTGCTGCTGCCTCCAGCGATTGCGCGGGGGCGGCGCAGACCGTGTTGGTCACGCAGGCCAGTCGCGGATCGTCCACCGCCACCGGATCGCCGCCTGCCCCGAGAAACGCGGCGATGGCGGGGGGCGGGGTGACGCCCCAACGGGTCAGAACCGACAGCGCGCGGGCGGCATCGCCGTCATGACCCACGGTCGGGCCGCTGGCGATATCGGCGGGGTCGTCGCCCGGGACATCGGAAATCATCAGCGCAACCATCCGGGCGGGATAGGCGGCGACGGCCAGACGCTGGCCTTTGACGGCGGAGATTTCCTTGCGCACCCCGTTGATGTCGCCGATGGGGGCGCCCGAAGCCAGAAGCGCCCGGGTAAGCGCCTGCTTCTCATCCAGCGTGATCCCTGCGGCAGGCGCACAAAGAAGCGCGGAGCCGCCGCCGGAAATCAGCGCCAGCACAAAGGCATCCGGGCCGAGGCCGTTCAGTTTTTCAAGCATCCGGCGCGTGGCCGCCACCCCGGCATCGTCCGGCACCGGATGCGCGGCCTCGACGATCTCGATCCCCCTGCAGGGCCGTGCATAGCCGTAGCGCGTTATGACCAACCCGTCGCAGGGGCCCCAGGCGGACTCCACCGCCTCGGCCATGCGGGCGCTGGCCTTGCCCGCGCCGATCACCAGAACCTCGCCCTGGGGGCGCGGCGGCAGGGCGGCGGGCACACAAAGCATCGGGTCGGCGCGCGCCACGGCCCGGTCGAACATCGCACGCAGGAGATCTGGAGGGGTCATCGGCGCTGCCTTCGCAAGGGGCGTTCAGGTAACGCAGGGGCGGCGGCAAGCTCAACCGCAAAGGAAACCGGCGGGCCATTGGCCCGCCGCGATCCGTGTTTCTTGCTCCGAGGCGCGGAGGCTTATTCCGGTTCGGAATAGAAGCTGTCCGGCGTCGGATCGGCGGCCTGTTTCGACTCGGGCGGCAGGAGCGTGCCGATCAGGTAGAGGACGTAGATGAACACCCCCGCCCCGATCACCACCCCACCGGCGATCCCGGCGCCAACCAGCATCTGTTTCATCACGTCGTAAAACAGGTTGCTCTGGTTGAACTCGCCGTCGTCGTAAGGGGTTCGCGTTTTCACTTTCATCACGTTCTCTCCTTAGTCGAGCGGCGCGTAGCCGTGGTCTTGCGCCCAGACATACCAGTTGTCGACAACGGTGCCCGAAAGCAGGATGCCGATGCCACCGGTGATGCAGGTCAGGACCGCGAACCACCAAGCCCAGCGGTGAATGCCCTCCATCGTGGCGTTGAAGCCCATGGTCCAGCGCCAGAACAGGGCGGCCCGCTCGGATGCCGTGCCACGGTCGGCGATCTGTTCCAGTTCCCGATCGCCGCCGAAGCGGGAGACGGCCAGAATGGTGGCCCCGTGCATCGCGAAGAGCAGGGTGGAGCCATAGAGGAACACGATCGAGAGCGCGTGGAACGGGTTGTAGAACAGGTTCCCGTGCACGACCGAGAAGGTCAGCGTCCAGTCGAGATGGCTGAAGATGCCGTAAGGCACGGCCTCGGACCAGCTACCCATCAGGATCGGGCGGAAAAGGCCCAGAACCAGGAACAGCCAGATCGCGGCGCCGAAGGCCCAGAAGACATGCTTGCCCATCTTCAGCTGCTGCGCCAGCACGTAGGACCGGGCCCACCATGTCATGACGGAGATCAGCAGGAAGAAGCTGGCCAGAAGCCACAGGAAGCCATCGTTCCACGGCGGGATCGACAAGCCGTATTCGGCCGGAGGCGGCTCGAGCGAGAAGTAGAACAGGTCGCGCATGAACACGGCCGGGTTATAGCCCGCCTGCTGCCAGTAGCTGGCACCGACCATGACGAACCAGATGATCCCGGTTGCCAGGGACACGACGCCCCAGCCGCCCAGATAGAACGGGCCGAGCTGTGCGTTGCCGAACCAGCCGAACAGGTTCGAGAAGCTTGTGCTCTTGCCCCGTTCGCGAAGATCCACGTCCTCGACCATGCCCATTTCGGGCGGGCCCTGGACCTGAACCTGGGTGAAGATGTTCTGATACTCAGCCATTGACCCCTCCTTCGATGTCGATCCAGAACGGCAGGTCGACATACCAGAACCACCAGTCGGCCCATGCGTCGAACCAGACGGTGCCTGAGATTACGATACAGACCGCCGACCAGAAGCCGGCATTCAGCGCCAGAAGCAGACCCAGACGGTGGATGCCGAGGGGCCCGATCGAGTAGCCGATGAAATCCCGGAAGAAGGTGTCTTCATGTTCCGGGGTGCGCATTTTTTCGCCCTTCTCCGGGTTCGCCGCCGACAGGATGAGCGAGCCATGCAGCGCCAGAGCCAGTGTCGTGGTGAAGAAGAAGGTGATGGCGATCATATGCGCCGGGTTGTAGTGGAAGTTGCCATAGGCGTAGCCCACGTTGTTCACCCAATCGAGGTGCGACCAGATCCCGTAGGGAAAGCCGTGACCCCAGGCGCCCATCAGCACGGGGCGGATGACGACGAGGGTCGTATAGGCGAAGATCGCGACGCCGAAGGCGAAGGGCACGTGATAGCCCATCCCCAGTTTGCGGCAGATCTCCACCTCGCGCAGCGCCCAGGAAATGAACGCGCCATGCGCACAGATCGTGATCAACTGCCAAAGGCCGCCTTCATTGAGCGGCGCGACCCCGAGGCCGACCGACAGTTCAGGCGGCTCGATCGAGATCAGCCAGGGGTTCCAGGTGTCGCCGATGGCGGCCCCGTAGAAGATCAGGACCGTGCCGAGCAGCGCGAAGAACGCCGTCGTGACCCCGAAGAAGCCGACGTAGAACGGTCCGAACCAGAAATCGAACAGGTCGCCGCCGACAAGCGTCCCCCCCGGGACGCGATACTTCCTTTCGAAGGACAGCAAAGCCATCTTTCATTCCTTTCCTTGAACAAGTGACGGCAAACGGACGTCGCCGAACGGGTGACCGGCGATCCGGCCGGTAACGGGGGACGCCGCGCAAGCGCGGCGGGGGGCGGGCGCGGAACCCGCCAAGCGCGAAACGCCCCGGGCGGGGCGGTATCGTGCCAAAGCTGTCATGCCGAAAAGATCATCGGGGTGATGATGCGCGCCTGGCTCCAGGCGCGGGCGACCGGCCCCTTGACGTCAAGGCGGCGCTGGCGCGCGGCCTGCAGCGTCCAGGTCAGCACCGCGAGCGGCAGGGCGGCCAGGAAGATGATGGCGAAATACACGGTGAATTCGGTCTTCGCGCTGCGCCTGCGCGCGGCCACATGGTCTGAGGCTGCATGCCCCGCATCGCTTGTCAGATCAGCCATCCCCACTCTCCTTCGTGCTGCGCCTTTTCTCGGCGATGCCGGGGGTTGCGGGGTCCTGAACAGCGTGCGTGTCAGGAATCAGACCCGATCCTGCGGCATAGTGTCATGATAACCTGACACCTTTTGATGTCAATTGATTTAGACACTTTGGCCCCGAGTTTCTGACACCTCGGGCGACAGGGCCACGCAACGCAGAACGGGCGCCGCAAGCGGCGCCCGTCGAATGCGTGCCAGGAATGCGCGCGGTCAGTCCGGAAGCAGCACCGCGAATGCGGCGATGTTGTCGGTGCCGAAACTGGTCAGGTCGACCTCTTCCCCGGTGGTGGGGTCATAGACGGACAGCGCACCGCCCGCGCGTTCGCGCAGATGCAGGGGCGCGGCCATGTCGGCGGCGTGGCGTTCGCGCTCACGCCGCAACACCCGTTCGATCGTGGTGATGAATACAGCCTCGCCCGAGGCATATTCGATGACCTCGCCAGTCTCGGCGTCGGCGATCCGGGCCGCCCCGGTGATGTCGCCCTCGATATGCAGAAGCCGCTCCTTCACGATCTCGCCCCGGTCGGGGACCGCTTCGAGCGGCCGGTCGGTGACGCGGGCGTAGGCGACCAGCGCCAGGACGGTGATCAGCAACACAAGGATGCCGCGCATCAGGTTGCGAGACACCGTGTCGGTGGGGCGGTAGACAAGTCTGTCGTGGGTGTCGGCCATGGGTTACTCCGCTGCGACGGGGGCCGCGATGGCGGCCATATCGGAAGGCGTGGACGCCGCGCCGACCGCAGCCGCCTCGGCCAGCAGACCGGCCACCTTCTCGGCATCCGGGATCGCGCGCAGCGCGGGTTGCGCCGGGTTCAGGCGCCAGGGCCGCGCATGGGGCCAGCACACCAGATAGGACAGGCGCGTGCCCGAGGGCTTGAGCGCCAGCGCGATGGTGCCGGTGCCGTCCTTGCGCAGGTCGAGATCTGCGCCGGCGATCTGCGTGAAGGGCAGGTTCAGCGTCAGGCT
Source organism: Paracoccaceae bacterium (assembly GCA_024742455.1). GTDB lineage: Bacteria > Pseudomonadota > Alphaproteobacteria > Rhodobacterales > Rhodobacteraceae > JANSYL01. Next base: position 54,809 of record JANSYL010000013.1, read on the forward strand.
GAGCGCCGCGCCGATCCGCATGACGACCCGGTCGGTGGTGATCGTGTAGACGGTCGAGCGCGCCTGCCAGAGCGCGACCAGGTAAAGAAGACCACAGACCACAACACCGGCGATGACGAAGGGTACGGCCGCGCTGGCCGCCGCCCATGCCGGCATCAGGTCCATCAGGGACCCGGCCCGCCACAGGGCGACGATGGCGAAATAGACCGCGATCCATTTCACGCTCAGCGCATCGCGGGCCAGCGGCCAGGTGGCAGGACGGCCCTGCCAGAGCACGCGTTCGCCCTCGGGCAGCTTGCCGGGAAGGCCCGGAATTGTCGGCTGGGACGCCGCAGTGTCGGACATCGGGTTCCTCCTAAGGTCATCGGGTCGTTCAGAGCGGGCGCAGGGCCGACTCCCCCACAACCGAAGATAGAAAACCACATGCCCGAGTGTCAATTCTAATTTACACTTTGACTGTCCAGTTCCGACGCACCCCGTCACCTGGCAAGACAAAAGGCTTGAATGGTCGGGCGCAGCGGGCACTATGGCGGCAAGGCCCGCAAAGGGTCATTCAATCGAAAAATCGATATCCAACAGTGGAGAGAGATGATGAAACGACCCTACGGCCATATGAACGTGCGCCGGCGGACCGTCCTAAAGGGCACAGCCGCCCTTGGGGCGGCGGCCCTGGTGACCCCCTGGGGCACCCCCCTGCGTGCCCAGCCGACCCAGGGCGGCACCCTGCGTGTCGCCATTTCGACCGGCGGCACCACGGATTCGCTCGACCCCGGGTCGTGGGATTCGGAATTCATGAATTTCCAGGCCCATACCCGTAACGGATACCTGACCGAGATCGGGGCCGATGGAAGCCTGGTGCCCGAACTGGCCGAATCCTGGGAAGCCTCGGCCGATGCTTCGGTCTGGACCTTCCGCATCCGTGAAGGCGTGCAGTTTCATTCCGGCCATGTGCTGACCGGCGAAGATGTCGTCGCCTCGATCAACCACCACCGTGGTGCCGACAACACCTCGGCCGCGGCCCCCATCGTGGCCGATATCGCCGATATCACCGCCGATGGCATGACCGTGACGGTCACGCTGAGCGCGGGCAATGCCGACTTCCCCTTCGTGATGTCGGATTACCACCTGCCGATCCTGCCCGCGCAGGCCGATGGCACCATCGACCCGGCCACCACCGATGGCTGCGGGCCCTTCGTGATGAACAATATCGAGTTCGGTGTGCGCGCCGACTACACCCGGCACGACGGATACTGGAAGCCGGGCCTGCCTTATTTCGACGCGGTCGAGCAGGTGCTGATCTTCGACAACGCGGCGCGTCAGAACGCGCTGATCTCGGGTGAGGTCGACTATATCGACAGCGCCGACCTGAACACCGTTCACCTTCTGGAACGCGCGCCGGGCATCAACGTGTTGTCGATCACCGGCACCCAGCATTACGGGTTGCCGATGGACACCCGTGCCGCGCCCTTCAGCGACGTGAACGTGCGGCAGGCACTGAAATACGCGATCAACCGCGAGCAATTGGTCGACACGATCCTGAACGGGTACGGCTCGGTCGGCAATGACCACCCGATCGGACCCGGCCAGCGGTATTTCAACGCCGAACTGGAGCAGAAAACCTTCGACCCGGACCGGGTCGCCTTCCACCTGCGCGAGGCGGGGCTGAGCGAGCTGACTGTCGACCTGAATATCGCCGACGCGGCCTTTGCCGGGGCGGTCGATGCGGCGGTGCTTTATGCCGAAAGCGCGGCGGCGGCGGGTGTCACCATCAACGTGGTGCGCGAGCCCAATGACGGCTACTGGTCCAATGTCTGGATGCAGAAACCCTTCGTGGGCACCTATTGGGGCGGTCGCCCGACCGAGGACTGGATGTTCGCCACCGCCTATGCCGAGGGCGTGCCGTGGAACGAAAGCTACTGGTCGAACGAACGCTTCAACGCGTTGCTCGTCTCGGCGCGTTCCGAACTGGACGAGGACATCCGGCGCGAACAGTATTTCGAGATGCAGGAGATCGTCGCCAACGAAGGCGGCACCATCATCCCGATGTTCGCCGCATATGTCGGTGCCTATTCGGATGCGCTGGCCCATCCCGAACAGGTCGCGTCGAACTGGCGCAATGACGGGCACCGGATCGGCGAACGCTGGTGGTTCGCCTGATCTGACCATTCCCCCGGGCGCGCCTTGCGCCCGGGGACTCCCCGACGCCGGGCGCTTGCGTCCGCGTCCCATCACCAAAAACCCCGACCGCGTCAGGGGACGGCGCGGCACCGAAGGGAATTCATGTCACATATCTGGACGATGATCGCCAAGCGTTTGGCCCTCGGGGTCGTCACGCTTTTCGTCGTGTCGCTGATCATCTTTCTGGGCACGGAACTGCTGCCGGGTGATTTCGCGCAGGAAATCCTTGGCCAGGCGGCGACGCCCGAGACGGTGGCGGCGCTGCGTGAACAGCTGGGCCTCAACGACCCGATGCATGTGCGCTACGCCAACTGGTTGGGCGACATCCTGCAGGGCGATCTGGGCGAAAGCCTGGCCAACGGACAATCGGTATCCGACCTGATCGGCCGCCGGCTGGGCAACACGCTGGCGCTGGCGGGCTACGCGGCGGCGATCGCGGTGCCCCTGTCGCTGATGCTGGGCATCCTGGCCGCGCTGTTTCGCAATTCGGTCTTCGACCGGGCGGCCAATGCCTCGGCCCTGACCTCGATCTCGTTCCCCGAGTTTTTCGTGGCCTATATCCTGATCTTCTTTCTGGCGGGCGCGGGCGGGATGTTTCCGTCGATGTCGAATTTCCGCCCCGACGCCGATTTCGCCGATTTCCTCTACCGCGCCTTCCTGCCCGCGCTGACGCTGACGCTGGTGGTGACCGCCCACATGATGCGGATGACGCGGGCGGCGATCATCAACCTTCTGGCCTCGCCCTATATCGAGATGGCGCGGCTGAAGGGCATGTCGCCGATGCGGATCATCGTGCGTCATGCCCTGCCCAACGCGCTGGCACCGATCATCAACGTGATCGCGCTGAACCTTGCCTATCTCATCACAGGGGTCGTCGTGGTCGAGGTGGTGTTCGTCTACCCCGGTCTCGGCCAGCTGATGGTCGACAGCGTGGCCGCCCGCGACATGCCGGTGGTGCAGGGGGTCGCGCTCGTTTTCGCCGCGGCCTACGTGCTGTTGAACCTGACGGCCGACGTGCTGGCAACGCTCAGCAACCCGCGCCTCGTGCACCGGCGATAGGGGACGGGAATGGGATTTCTGACCGGGCTTTTCTGGCTTTTCGCCACTATCGCCGCAGCACTTGCCGCAGGCTGGCTATTCCGCGCCGCTGCCATCGCGGCCAGCCCGCAGGGGCTGGCCCGGGAATTCCGCACCATGCCGCTGACGGCCAGTTTCGGCCTGTTGATGATCCTGATCTACATCCTCGTGGCGATCTTCGCCCCCGCGCTCGCCCCGTTTTCCGAGACCGAGATCGTGGGCCGGGAATACATGCCCTGGGACGCGGTGCATCTTCTGGGCACCGACAACCTGGGCCGGGATATGCTGTCGCGGCTGATATACGGGGCGCGCAACACGGTGGGCATCGCTTTCGCGACCACCGCGCTGGCCTTCGTGGCGGGGTCAGTCCTTGGGCTTCTGGCGGCGGTTGTGGGGGGCTGGCTCGATCAGCTGCTCAGCCGCGCGGTGGATGTGCTAATGGCGATCCCCGCGCTGATCTTCGCGCTTTTGCTGCTGACCATCGTGGGCACCTCGATCCTCAACATGATTCTGGTGATCGCGCTGATCGACAGCACCCGGGTCTACCGGCTGGCGCGCGCGGTGGCGATGAACATCGTCGTCATGGATTATGTCGAGGCGGCGAAGCTGCGGGGCGAGGGGACCTGGCGCCTGATCACGCGGGAAATCCTGCCCAATGCGATGGCGCCGCTGGTGGCGGAATTCGGGCTCAGGTTCTGTTTCGTCTTCCTGACCATTTCCGCGCTCAGCTTTCTCGGGCTCGGCATCCAGCCGCCCACCGCTGACTGGGGGTCGATGGTGCGCGACAACGCCACGCTGATTTCCTTTGGCGACATCACGCCGTTGTTGCCCGCCGGTGCCATCGCGCTGCTGACGGTCAGCGTGAATTTCGTCGTCGATTGGCAGCTGCACCGCGCCAGCGGGTTGAAGGAGTGACGGGGTGACCGAAACACGCGACGTGCTTCTGACGATGAAGGGCCTCAGGATCGAGGGCCGCGCCGACGAGACCTGGACCGAGATCGTCAAGGGCATCGACCTGACGCTGCACAAGGGCGAGGTGCTGGGCCTGATCGGCGAATCAGGGGCGGGAAAATCCACCATCGGGCTGGCCGCGATGGGGTTCGCCCGCGACGGATGCCGGATTTCAGGGGGTGAGATCACCTTTGACGGCATCGACCTGCGCGCCGCCTCCGAGGAAGACCGCCGCCACCTGCGCGGCCATCGTATCGCCTATGTCGCGCAATCGGCCGCAGCCAGTTTCAACCCCGCCCACCGCCTGATCGACCAATACGCCGAGGCGCCGGTGCGCCATCAGGTGATGTCGCGCGCTGAGGCGGAACGGGACGCCGTCGATCTTTACCGCCGGATGCAACTGCCCAACCCCGACGAAATCGGGTTCCGCTATCCCCACCAGGTCTCCGGCGGGCAGTTGCAGCGCGCGATGACGGCGATGGCCATGGCCTGCCGTCCCGACCTGATCATTTTCGACGAACCCACGACCGCGCTGGATGTCACCACCCAGATCGAGGTGCTGGCAGCGATCCGCGATATCGTCGACCAGTTCGACACCGCCGCGATCTACATCACCCATGACCTCGCCGTGGTCGCGCAGATGGCCGACCGGATCAAGGTTCTGCTGAAAGGCGAAGAGGTGGAGGAGGCGGACACCCGCACCATGCTGACCGCCCCGCGCGAGGCCTATACCAAATCGCTCTGGGCCGTGCGCAGCTTTGCCCGGCCAGAACAGGCCCCGGTTGGGGGTGGCACCCCGGTCGTGTCGGTCCGCACTGTCACCGCCGCCTACGGGTCGGTCGATGTGCTGCACGATGTCAGTTTTGACGTCCACGCCCGCCGCACCGTGGCGGTGGTAGGGGAATCCGGGTCGGGCAAATCGACCACGGCGCGGGTCATCACCGGGCTTCTGCCGCCGCGCCGGGGCGAGATTCTGTTCAACGGCACCGCCCTGCCCCCCGATTATCGCAAGCGCAGCCGCGACCAGTTGCGGCAGGCGCAGATGATCTACCAGATGGCCGATACCGCGCTGAACCCGAAACTGCGGATCCGCGACCTGATCGGGCGGCCCGCGCAGATGTATCTGGGTCTGCAGGGCAAGCGGCTGGACACCCGCATCCGCGAGCTTCTTTCGCTGATCGAGCTGGAACCGGACGACTATATCGACCGCCTGCCATCGGAACTGTCGGGCGGGCAGAAACAGCGCATCGGCATCGCCCGCGCGCTGGCCGCCGAGCCGCAATTCATCATCTGTGACGAGGTGACATCGGCGCTGGACCAGCTGGTGGCCGAGGGCATCCTGAAACTGCTCGACAAGCTGCAGGGTGAGTTCGACCTGGCCTATATGTTCATCACCCATGACCTGGCGACCGTGCGGGCCATCGCCGACGAGGTGGTGGTGATGAAGGACGGCCGCGTCGTCGAACAGGGGCCGAAGACCCAGATGTTCCGCCCGCCCCATGACCCCTATACCGAGCTGTTGCTGTCCTCGGTGCCCGAGATGGACCCGGACTGGCTGACCGGTGTTCTGGGCAAACGCCGGGCCTCGGGCTGAAGCCGTCGCAATTGGATCGGCGGCGCGTCGGTCGCGGGCATTCACCGCGCGGCGGACAGGTTATCACCTAAGGCACCAGAGACGGGGGGCGCCATGCAGTTCGGCCTGACCGACGAACAGGAGATGATCGTTTCGACCGTTCGAAGTTTCGTCGAGCGTGAAATCTACCCCCATGAAGACGCGGTCGAACGCAGCGGCGAAGTGCCCCCCGATCTTGCGCAGGAGATCAAGCGCAAGACGCTGGAGTTGGGCTTCTATGCCTGCAACTTCCCCGAAAGCGTGGGCGGCGCGGGGCTGGGCCATGTGGATTTCGCGCTGGTCGAGCGCGAGCTTGGCCGCGGGTCGATGGCGCTGACGCATTTCTTCGGGCGGCCCCAGAACATCCTGATGGCCTGCCAGGGCGACCAGCGCGACAAATACCTGCTGCCCGCCGTGCGCGGCGAACGGATGGATGCGCTGGCGATGACCGAACCCGGTGCGGGGTCAGACGTGCGCGGCATGGCCTGCACGGCCGTGCGCGATGGCGGCGACTGGGTCGTGAACGGCACCAAGCATTTCATCTCGGGCGCCGATCACGCCGATTTCTTCATCGTCTTCGTGGCCACCGGCACCGACGATACCGACAAGGGACCGAAGAAGCGGATCACCTGTTTCCTGGTCGACCGGGGGCACCCGGGATTCACCGTGCGCGACGGTTACCGGTCGGTCAGCCATCGGGGCTACAAGAACTGCATCCTTGAATTCGACGATTGCCGCCTGCCCGACGGTCAGGTTCTGGGCGATGTCGATGGCGGGTTCGCGGTGATGAACGAATGGCTTTACGCCACGCGCATTACCGTGGCCGCGATGAGCGTCGGGCGCGCCCGTCGCTGTTTCGACTATGCCGCCGATCACGCCGCTGAACGGCGTCAGTTCGGCCAGCAGATCGCCAGGTTCCAGGGAATCGGGTTCCAGATCGCTGACATGATCACGGAAATCGACGCCGCCGACTGGCTGACGCTGGCCGCAGCCTGGCGGCTGGACCAGGGCCTGCCCGCCAATCGCGAGATCGCCAGTGCCAAGCTTTATGCCACCGAGATGCTGGCCCGCGTCACCGACACGACCCTGCAGGTTTTCGGCGGCATGGGGCTGATGGATGATTTCCCCATCGAACGGTTCTGGCGCGACGCGCGGGTCGAACGGATCTGGGACGGCACGTCCGAGATCCAGCGCCACATCATCAGCCGCGAGATCTTTCGCCCGAAAGGCGCCTGACATGCAGCCGCTCGCCCGGTTGCTGCGCCCCCGGTCCATCGCCGTGATCGGCGGCGGAACATGGTGCGCGGCGGTGGTCGAGGGATGCCGAAGGATCGGTTTTGCAGGCCCCGTCTGGCCGGTTCACCCGACCAGGGCAGAGGTCGCGGACCTGCCTGCCTTTGCCACGATTGGCGACCTGCCCGAAGCCCCCGACGCGGCCTTTATCGGCGTCAACCGCGCCGCCAGCATCGAGGTTCTGGGCGCCTTGTCGGCAATGGGTGCGGGCGGCGCGGTCTGCTTCGCGTCAGGGTTCCGCGAATCGGCCTCGGAAACCGGCGACGGCCCGGCACTTGAGGCGGCTTTGGTCGCGGCCGCCGGGGCGATGCGCATCCTCGGCCCGAATTGCTACGGGTTCCTGAACCTGCTCGACGGCGCCGCGCTCTGGCCCGACCAGCATGGCGCCGAGCGCGTCACGCGCGGTGTCGCCATCGTCACGCAATCCTCGAACCTCGCGCTGAACCTCACGATGCAGGCCCGTGGTCTGCCGCTGGCCTATGTGGTGACGGTCGGCAACCAGGCCCAGACAGGCCTTGCCGAGATCGCCCGGGGCCTGCTGGAGGATGACCGGGTCACGGCACTCGGCCTGCACCTTGAAGGGGTGGGTGACCTTGCTGGGTTCATCAGCATGGCCCGGGCCGCGCATGCGGCGGGCAAGCCCGTCGTGGTGCTGAAATCCGGCGCCTCGGACGGGGCGCGCGCCGCCGCGCTGTCGCATACCGGCTCGCTTGCGGGCAGCGATGCGGGGGCGCAGGCGCTGTTCGACAGGCTTGGACTGGCGCGGGTGGAAAGCCCCGCCGAGATGGTCGAGGCGCTTAAACTTCTGCATGTCGCGGGCCCCCTGCCCTCGGGCCGGATCGGCGTTTTGTCGAGTTCCGGGGGCGAGGCGGGGATCATCGCCGACATGGGCGCCGCGCGTGGCCTCGACTGCCCGCCCCTGACCGAGGTGCAGCGCGCGGGCCTGCGCGATGCACTCGGGCCGAAGGTGGCGCTGGCCAACCCGCTCGACTACCACACCTATATCTGGGGGGATCACGCGGCGCTGACACGTGTCTTCACCGCGATGCTGGCCCCGCATATCGCGCTTGGTGTCGCGATCCTCGACTTTCCGCGCCGCGATCGCTGCGACCCCGCCGCCTGGGAAATCGTGATCGACGCCTGCGCCGATGCGATGGAGGCAACGGGTATTCCCATGGCGGTCCTGTCGAGCCTTGCCGACACCCTGCCCGAGGCAACGGCACAGGCGATGGGGGCGCGCGGCATCACGCCCCTGTCCGGCTTCGCCGAGGGGCTGGCGGCAATCCGGGCCGCTGCGCGGATCGGTGCGGGCCACACCGATGGGCCGCCGCCCCTCGTCCCCGGGCCAGAGCCCATGGCCCCAAACCTGCTGACCGAGGCGGAGGCCAAGGCGCTTCTCGCCGCTCATGGTGTGCAGGTGCCGCGCGGCAGCCCCGCGACTGGACCGGACGACGCCGCTGCAGTGGCCGGGGGCATCGGGTTCCCCGTGGTCCTGAAAGGAATGGGCCATGCCCACAAGACCGAGGCCGGGGCCGTCGCCCTGCACCTGTCTGACACCGACGCGGTACGACAAGCGGCCCGCCGGATCGGCGGCAATGCCTTTCTGGTCGAGGAAATGGTGACGGACGGGGTGGCCGAACTGCTGGTCGGCATCCTGCGTGACCCGGCGCATGGTTTCGTTCTGACGCTCGGCGCGGGCGGGGTTCTGACCGAGGTTCTGGCCGATACCGTCTCGCTTCTCCTGCCCGCGGACGCGCCCGGGATCGAGGCCGCGCTGAACCGTCTGCGCATCGCGCCTTTGCTGCGCGGCTTTCGCGGGAAACCGCCAGCGGATCGCGCGGCGCTGGTCTCGGCGATCCTGGCCGTGCAGGATTGCGCCATGGCCCATGCCGAGACGCTAGTGGAGCTGGAGATCAACCCGCTTATCGCCACGCCCGGCCGCGCCGTTGCGGTCGATGCCCTGATCCGACTGGGAGAGACACAATGACCGACACCCCGATCCGAACCGAACGGCGCGGTGCCGTGCTGGAGGTGACGCTTGACCGGCCCAAGGCCAACGCCATCGACGCCCCCACCAGCCGGATCATGGGCGAAGTGTTCACCGAATTCCGCGACGACCCCACGCTGCGCGTCGCCGTCCTGACCGGGGCGGGCGAGAAATTCTTCTGCCCCGGCTGGGACCTCAAGGCCGCCGCCGAAGGCGAAGCACCCGATACCGATTACGGCGTCGGCGGCTTCGGCGGGTTGCAGGAACTGCGCGGGCTGAACAAGCCAGTCATCGCCGCGGTGAACGGTATCTGCTGCGGCGGCGGGCTGGAGCTGGCACTCTGCGCCGACATCATCCTTGCCGCCGATCACGCGACATTCGCCCTGCCGGAAATCCGCTCGGGGACGGTGGCGGACGCCGCCTCGCTCAAGCTGCCGAAACGCATCCCCTACCATATCGCAATGGAGCTTCTCTTCACCGGGCGCTGGTTCGATGCGGCGGAGGCGGCACATTGGGGATTGGTGAACCGGGTGGTGCCGGGGGTCGATCTGATGGAGGCGGCGCGTGCCATGGCCGATGACCTTGCGGCGGGTCCGCCGCTGGTCTTTGCCGCGATCAAGGAGATCGTGCGCGAGGCCGAGGCGATGAAGTTCCACGATGCGCTGAACCGGATCACGCGCAGCCAGTTCGAGACGGTGGAGCGCCTCTACCGCTCGGAGGACCAGAAGGAAGGCGCGCGCGCCTTCGCCGAGAAACGCGATCCGGTCTGGACCGGGCGCTGACGGATTTTCGTACGAAAATCCGCATCATGCGATTTTTCGTACGAAAAATCGGACAAGGAAGGAGAGATGACATGCCGCTGACCATGAGCCGAGAGGTCTTCATCACCTGCGCCGTGACCGGATCGGGCGGCACCCAGGACCGCAGCCCCCATGTGCCGCGCAGCCCGAAACAGATTGCCGACAGCGCGATCGAGGCCGCGAAGGCCGGCGCCGCCATCGTCCATTGCCATGTCCGCGACCCCGAAACGGGCGCGCCCTCGCGCCGGCTCGACCTCTACCGCGAGGTGACGGACCGCATCCGCGACGCGGAGGTCGATGTCGTCCTGAACCTGACCGCCGGGATGGGGGGCGACATCGTCTTCGGCGGCACCGACAGCCCGCTTCCCGTGGCCCCCGGCACCGACATGGTCGGCGCGGAAGAGAGGGTGGCCCATGTCGCCCAATGCCTGCCCGAGATCTGCACGCTCGACTGCGGCACGATGAATTTCGCCGAGGCCGATTACGTCATGACCAACACGCCTGGCATGCTGCGCGCCATGGGGCGGATGATGACCGAGATGGGCGTGAAGCCCGAGATCGAGGCCTTCGACACCGGCCATTTGTGGTTCGCCAAGGAACTGGTGAAGGAGGGCGTTCTGGACGGCCCCGCGCTGGTGCAGCTCTGCATGGGGGTGCCCTGGGGCGCGCCCGATGACCTCAACACCTTCATGGCGATGGTCAACAACGTGCCCGAGGACTGGACCTTCTCGGCCTTTTCGCTCGGGCGAAACCAGATGGCCTATGCGGCGGCGGCGGTGCTGGCGGGCGGGCATGTGCGGGTGGGGCTCGAGGACAACCTCTGGCTCGAAAAGGGCGTGCTGGCGACCAACGCGCACCTGGTCGAACGCGCGGTGGGCATCGTCGAGCGCATGGGCGCGCGCGTGCTCGGGCCGCAGGAGGTGCGCGAAAGACTGGGGCTGGTGAAACGGGCGCCCGCCGCATGAGCCGGCGCGTCGTCATCACCGGCGGCGCCTCGGGCCTCGGGCTGGCGATGGCGCAGGCGTTCCGCGATGCGGGCGACCGGGTGGCGGTCTGCGACGCCGACCCGGCGGCGGTTGCGGCGGTGCCCGAGGGACTGACGGCGACCATTGCGGACGTGACCGATGCAGCGGCGATGGGGGCCTTTCTCGGTGGGGTGGAGGCGCGGTGGGGCGGCGCGGATGTCGTGATTTCAAATGCCGGGGTCGGCGGTCCTGCGGGACCGCTGGAAACGCTCGACTTCACCGACTGGCAACACTGCCTTTCGGTCAATCTGGACGGCGCCTTCCTGACCTGCCGATGGGCCGCCCGGGTGATGAAGCGGGAAAAGGCAGGGCTGATCCTGCTGACCAGTTCGGTCTCGGGGCTGTTCGGGTTCCCGGGCCGCTCGCCCTATGTGGCGGCGAAATGGGGTATCGTGGGCCTGACCAAGGCGCTGGCCTCGGAACTGGGGCCACATGGCGTGCGCGTCAACGCGATCTGCCCCGGCGCGGTGGAGGGCCCGCGAATGGACCTTGTGGTGGCGATGGAAGCCGCCGCGCTGGGCGTGACCGAGGCCGAGATGCGGTCAGCGTTCACCGAGGGCGCAGCACTGCGCCGTTTCGTCACCGCCGACGAGGTCGCGGCCATGGCGATGTTTCTCGCCTCCCCCGGCGCGGCGGCGATCACCGGACAGGCGCTGGCGGTGGACGGACATACCGAACGGGTGCGGTGAGGGGGCTTCGGCTCAGGGAATGGATGGCGGCGAGATCGGTTTCGTCGCTGCAATTTGGTTTGGGGCTCTGTGTCGGCGCCCTGCGACAGCTACAGTCCCGCTACGAATAAGGTCTCTTGTGGGATAAGGATTTTGTTTGCGGGGGCAGGATTTGCCCATACACCTACGGTTGCGGTTCCCGTGTGATAAGACACCGATGGTCATCGTCCGCTAGACCCCAATGTGCAGACATCTGAAGGTTTCTGTCAGATGTCTGCATTGAGCCCAAGGCGGAAATGCGCAAACGGCGTTGCAGACGCCTTGAATGTTCCTGCCTTGCTCTTGAAACTTCGGCCTGAAGCCGTGCCGGAGAAATCCCGGAAAACCATCTGCCACCTGCCCGCCGACATTGGTCCAGCATATCTCCTGCGGCTAGGCTGGGGTCGTGCCACCTTCTAAACATCATCCATAGTCTATCCCTATATGGCCAATTAACCCGAGGATCTGTCGGGGCTGGCGGCTTCGTGGTAACCCAGCAGCACATCTCCGAGGACTGGACGGTCATGATCGAAAAACACCAGGACATTCGCGACGCAGTCTCCAAGCTTTGCGGAGACTTCCCCGGCGAATACTGGCGCAAACTCGACGCCGACCGTGCGTATCCGAGCGAATTCGTCGCCGCCCTCACCGAGCAGGGCTATCTCGGCACGCTGATACCAGAGGAATACGGCGGCGCGGGCCTAACGCTCTCGGCCGCCGCCGCGATCCTCGAGGAGGTCCACGCAGCCGGCTGTAACGCAAGCGCCTGCCACGCGCAAATGTACACGATGGGCACGGTACTCAGGCATGGATCGGACGCGCAGAAGTCAAGATACCTGCCTGGCGTGGCCGATGGCTCGCTCCGGCTTCAGGCCTTCGCCGTGACCGAGCCGACGAGCGGCACGAACACGCCCGCGATCAAGACCTTTGCCAGGCGAGACGGCGACCGCTACATCGTCAATGGGCAGAAGATCTGGACGAGCCGCGCGGAATATTCCGACCTGATGATCCTCCTGGCGCGCACGACGCCGGTGGCAGAGCTGCAGAAAAAGACCGACGGGCTGTCGGTCTTCATCCTGGACATGGTCGAGGCGAAGAAATCGGGGCTGAAGATCTCTCCGATCCGCACGATGATGAACCATGCCACCTGCGAGGTCTTCTTCGACGATGTCGAGGTGCCCGCCGAGAACCTGATCGGCGAGGAAGGCAAGGGGTTCCGCTACATCCTCTCGGGCATGAATGCCGAGCGCATCCTGATCGCGTCGGAATGCATCGGGGACGCCAAGTGGCTGGTTCGCAAGGCCGCGGCCTACGCCAATGAACGCACCGTGTTCGGCCGTCCGATCGGCCAGAACCAGGGCATCCAGTTCCCCATTGCCAAGGCCTATGCTCGGATGCGCGCGGCCGAGCTGATGGTGCACGAGGCGCTGCGCCGTTACGAGGCCGGCGAGAACCCTGGCGCCGAGGCAAACATGGCCAAGATGCTTGCCGCCGAAGCCAGCTGGGAAGCGGCCGAGGCCGCCGTCCAGACCCACGGGGGCTTCGGCTTCGCCGAGGAATACGACGTGGAGCGCAAGTTCCGCGAGACGCGCCTCTACCAGGTCGCGCCGATCTCGACGAACCTCATCCTCTCCTACCTGGCCGAGCATGTGCTGGGCATGCCGCGCAGCTACTGAGGCGCCTGCCAAAGTCGAAGCCCCGCCGGTCCTCCGCGCGGGGCTTTTTCATGCTGCGGCGGTCGAAACGCGCGGTCAGCTCACGGCGGGCCGGCGTTCCGGCGCACCGAATTCCGCCCGGATCGCCGCACCCTGGGCATCGAGTTCGGGAACGGGGCCGTAATCCACCGGCTCCGCCCCCAGCACCCGCGCGCCCGGCGACAGCAGCGACAGAGACCCGTCCGAGGTCGGCACCTCGATAAAGCGGCTTTGCGGATGCTCGACCACATCCTGCATGTCAGACAGGCGGCCATAGGCGATGCGCGCCCCGTCGAGAAGCGCGATGTTCTCCTCGCGGCCGAGCCGCCCGAGCCTGTCCTGCACGAACCCGTCCACCGCCGCGCGGTTCGCGACGCGGTCGTTGTTGGTCCGCGCGATGTCCTTCGTCCCCCAGTCCGGTTCTCCCAGCGCGGCGCAGAGATCGCGCCATTCTCGGTCGTTCTGGACCGAGATCAGCAGCTCCTTCCCATCGGCGCAGGTGCAGGCGCCATAGGGGGCGATCGTGGGGTGTTGAAGCCCCTGCCGGGTCGGCGCCTTGCCGCCGTAACGGTATTGCAAGTAGGGCACGTTCATCCAGTCGGCCATCGCCTGGAACAGCGAGACCTCGATCACCCGGCCCTCGCCGGTCCGGCTGCGCCCGATCAGCGCCTCCAGGATGGCCTGATAGGCCGTCATCCCCGCCGCGATGTCGCAGACCGAGACACCGACCCGCGCCGGACCCTCGGGCGTTCCGTTGATCGCCGAGAGCCCGCTTTCGGCCTGGATCAGCAGGTCATAGGCCTTCTGCTTCGCCCGCGGCCCCTCGCTGCCATAGCCCGAGATCGAGCAGTAGATCAGACTTGGGTTAGCCGCGCGGATGGTCTCGGGGCCGAAGCCCAGCCGCTCCATCACGCCGGGGCCGAGATTCTGGATCAGCACATCGGCGCTGTCCAGGATCGCGCCCAGAAGCGTGGCGTCCTCGGACGTCTTGAGGTCGAGCGCGATCGATTCCTTGCCCCTGTTCAGCCAGACGAAATAGGCCGAATGCCCTGCCGCCAGCCTGTCATAGCCGCGCGCGAAATCGCCCTCGGGCCGTTCGACCTTGATCACCCTGGCGCCGGCATCAGCCAGCTTCACCGAGGCATAAGGCGCGGCGACGGCATGTTCGATGGTAACGACCGTGAGCCCTGCAAGATCCTGCATCCGACTACCCTCAAATTTGTTGCGCCACCATGCCGCCGGCGGGCGCATCCGCACAAATATCTTGTCATTCCGACAGCAATAGGCTCTTCCTATAGTTCGTCTTTCTAGGGGAGCGAAGGGCATGGACTCGCGGCAACTCAGATATTTTCGGGAGATCGTGGATTCCGGATCGATGAGCGGCGCGGCGCGCGACTTGGGCATCGCGCAACCCTCGCTGTCGCAGATGGTGCGGACCCTCGAACAGAGCCTTGGGATCGAGCTTCTGACCCGTTCCGCACGGGGCGTGGCGGCTACCGAAGCGGGGCAGATCCTCTATGACTACGCGCGCCGGATCGAGGACCTGCTGGCCGAGGCCGAGAACGAGGTAGTGGGCGTGGGCACCGATCCCGCCGGCCGGGTGGAATTCGGCATGACGCCGTCGATCTCGATGGCCCTGTCGATCCCGATGGCCGAAACCATGCGGCTTGAGATGCCCAAGGTGCAGTTCAGCGCCACTGAGGCCATGAGTGGGCATCTGCGCGACTGGATCCTCGCCGGCGAGATCGACCTGGCGATCCTCTATGACTACTCCGATCTCGGCCAATGCACGGCGGAGTTCATCATGGACGAGGACCTCTGGGTCTATGCCGCGCCCGACACCTGGCCGTTCGACACCTCGCCCGGGGAGGCTGTGCGGCTTCGGGACGTGATCGCGCAGGAGCTCGTCCTGCCCTCTCCCCGCCACGGGCTCAGGCGCTTCATCGACCGCATCGCGCGCAGCCATGGGCTGACGCTCGAGGTCGAGATCGAGATGGATTCGATGCCGCAGATTAAGTCGCTCGTGGCGCGCGGCAGCGGCTTCACCATCCTGTCGCCGGCGGCGGTGCATGACATGGTCACCACGGGCCAACTCGTCGGCAGCCCGATCGAGGATCCGCGCCTGCAACGGCACCTCTACCTCGTGCGCTCGTCCCAGACGCGGGTGACGGCGGCGATCCGCGCGACCGAGGATTGCTGCCACCGCGTGGTGGCCGACCTCGTCAAGCGCGGCATCTGGCAGGCCGCCACCCCGGGCGCGCCATAAGCCCGCACTATAGCCCCGGCGGGGCGGCGCTATTGGTGCAGGCGGCGGGGACCGGCTAGCCTGCAGGCAACTCGAACCGCGGGACATCGCCATGACCGACAGCCACGCCATCGACGAAGCCCGCGCCGCGATCGGCCGCCGGCGCGTGATCCGGGACGGGCTCGCCCCCGAGGCGGTCGCCAAGCTCGCCGTGCTCATGGACGCCGCGCCGCCCGAGGACCTGCTGCCCCCGACTTGGCACTGGATCTTCTTCAACCGCCCCGTGGCCGAGGCCGACCAGGGCGCGGACCTTCACGAGCGGACCGGCTTGTTCCTGCCCGCCGCCCCGTTTCCGCGCCGCATGTGGGCCGCTGGAGAGGTCACACTGCATCGTCCGCTGATGATCGGCGTGCCGGCAACCCAGGCGATCACCGTGGCAGACGTAGCCCACAAATCGGGGCGCACGGGCGAGATGTGCTTCGTCACCCTGGCGCTCGAGGTGGAACAGGAGGGCGCGGCCTGCATCGCCGAGACGCGCACAATCGTCTACCGCGACCGCGGCTCGCCGGAGCCCGCGCTGCGCGCGCCGGGCGATCCCGTGCCCAAAGGGTTCTCGACCCATTCCGACGGGAAGCTCTTCTTCTACAGCGCGGTGACCCATAACGGACACCGCATCCATTGGGACAGGCAGTTCTGCCGCGAGGTCGAGGGCTATCCGGACCTCGTCGTCCACGGGCCGCTGATGGCGACCGAGCTCTGCGAGGCGCTTCGCGACGGCGACGAAGTTGGCCCCTGCCGCTATTCCTACCGCGTTCAGGCGCCGGTCTTTACCAGCACGCCTGTGCGGATCGAGCCGGGCACGCTCGGACCGGATCGCGAGGGGCTGATCCGCCGCTCGGATGGGGTGGTGTCGATGATCGGCCGGCTGCGGGCGCTTTAGCCCATATCGGCGCGCAGAAGGCGCCCGATCCCGGAGGCCAGCACGGCGTCCTCTGCGCTACCGTCAAACGCCCAGATGGCCTCGGCGCGGTCCGCACCAATCATCGCGCGTGCCTTGTCGCGCAGCTTCTCGGCCAGTTCGGCCTCGGACAGCGGCGCGGCCAGGTCATGCGAGATCTCGACCCGCGTCCCGTCCCTCAGGGTGAGATGGCCAGCGGCCTCGAGGTCGCTCAGCTCGTCATCGCCGTTGACCGTCACCGCACGGGCGAAACCGGCCAGCTCGGCATCCTCGCACAGCGCGTCGAGATAGGCGCGGTCATCTCCCGTTCCGTCTCCGCGCAGCGCCATGCCGGCCAGCCAGGCATAGCTGAACTTGACCTCCAGCCCCGTCCGGGGTGTCTTCAGGTCGCAGACCCTGAGCCAGCGCGGATTGGTGCGCAGAGTCATCCCGGCGACATCGCCAAGGCGCAGGTCCCCCCGCCGCTTCGCCCCGATCAGCGCCTCCAGCATGGCATGGGTTCCGTGGCAGCAGGCATGAAACTTGTAGCGGTTGCCCTCGAACAGGAAGCGCTCGGAAAGCGGCACGGCAAAGCCTGCGGCCGGGTCGGGCTCGGGCGTGTGGGTCGGAACAAAGCCCTGCGGCCCCATCAGCCCGTCATCGGCCGAGGTGAAACCCAGTTTCGCCAGCTGTGCTGCCTCGACCCCGTTGGCCGCCGCGACACCGGCATTGTAGGGCTTGCCCATCGTGCCGAACTGGGATTTCAGCCCGGAGGCGCGGGTCGCACAGAGCCCGATGGCCGCGCACATTTGCCCCGCGTCCAGCCCGTAAAGCCGCCCCGCCGCTACCGCGGCGCCGAAGGCACCGGCCGTCGCGGTCTGGTGAAAGCCGAGATCGTAATGCGCCCGGCCCAGCACCATGCCGATCCGGATCGCCGCCTCGGAGCCGACGAGAAAGGCCTCGGTCACCTCGCGCAGGGTCGCGCCGGTCTCTTCGGCCACGGCCAGTACGGCGGGGTAGATGCCCACCGAGAGGTGTCCCACATGGGCGAAATGGGTGTCGTCGTAATCGAGCGCGTGGCTGGTTGCGCCGTTCACCAGCGCCGCCATGCGCGCTGGTGCCTTGCCGCCACCGATGACGGACGCGACCGGCGCGCCGCCCTCAGCCTCGGCCAGCGTGCGCAACTTGCCCGCAAGCGGTTCGCCCATCCCGGCGACGCCACAGGCCATCCAGTCCAGCAGCGAGAACCGCGCCCGCGCCAGTACGTGTCGGGGCAGCTCGTCGGCGGGCGTGGCGGCCAGTCCGATCAGGTTGTCTGTCAACGACATGGCGCGTCTCCGTTGAGCTAGGGCAATTGTCTGAACGTTAGCACAAGGCCGCAACGCCCCGGTATGCTCCGTTCCGCGGCTATAAGCCTGTGCAGTCACGCCATAGTTCGAACCTATGCCACGATACCGCCTACGCCGGTGCGCATGACCGGACGCCTGAGATCGTGGACCGGGCGCACCCGACCCTGCACGGCCCACACGACGGCCGGCTCAGGGAATCCGGATCCGGCGCGGTTCACGGCGGGCTTCGTGGCCGTCGACCGGCCCGGCACCGGGTTTGCGCCGGCGCGATCGCCGCGCGATGACCCGGGCAAGTCCCGAAGACAGCCAATCGGGCGTCCGCAGGACCTCGTCCGCGCCCAGCCGGATGGGTCTCGTGCCGATGTCGCGCGTGTGGCCGAGGCCCACGCGATATGCCAGCCACCAGACCAGCACCACGCCCATGAGCCAGAACAGGATCTGCCACACCCAGAGCGAGGGGATGCCGAGCGCCGCCTCGACACGGCTGAAGATCGGATGGCTGAAGAATGTATTGCCCAGGATCGCCCCAGGGCCATATGCGAAGAATCCCCAGAGCAGGGCCAGCGCCCAGAGAAGACCGTGCGCACCCGGGCTTGTGCCGCCCTGTCGGAGCATGGCGTCATGCAGGCGGGCGCGCTCGAAGCGCGCGGGGTCGCGCGCGGTGGCGGCCGAGGCCAGGGCCACGAGCAGAAGGTTGAAGACCAGCCCCCAGACCGCCGAATGGATGGTAAGCGGCCAGCGCCCCCAGGGAACGTCCAGGAAGAGGCCCTCGAACAGGATCAGCCCCGGCGGCTCGGTGAAGACGACGATTAGCATCCCCAGCACGAGGCCGGCCAGCACCGCACCCCGGCTGATCCAGCGCAGAAAGGCGAGGCCGAGTATCGCCGGCAGCATCTGCACGGCCAATGGAAGCGCCGCGCTGGCAAGAACGGCCGAGGGAAACGGCGCGAAGGAGGCCGAGAGCGCCACGAAGAAAAAGCCGAAGCCCAGGCCGATCCGCACGGAAAGCCGCTGACCGCTCGGGCTCAGCCCGGGCAGGAGGTAGCGGTGCAGGAATTCGCGCGACAACAGGATCACTCCGCCCGTCACGAAGAATGACGCGGCAAGGATGTTGCCGAGCAGCGGGATTAGCAGCAGGCCACCGGCAGCGACGGGCGCGCGCCCGAACAGCCCGGTGGCGGCCACGAGCATGCCGTCGGGCATCAGCGACAAGAGGACCGGCACGGCGAGCACCATGAGCGCGGCCCCTATCCCCGCCGTCAGCCAGACGGACCCGGTGCCGAACGCGCTGCCCGCGCGCACGGTCTGCCCGAGGTAGAGTGCCGCCGGGCTCAGGACGATGCCGACGAGGGCGACGACGGTGGAGGCGATTCCCGTGGTGGTGAAGATTCCGCCCGCGGGCACGGCCTTGCCGATACCGGCCGAATTCTGGATCACCCCGGGGATGCGGTCCCACAGGATCCCCTCGGCGTTGCCGATCGGCAGGGACGGAAAGCCGCCGCCGCCCGACAGGATCACCGCAAGCACCGTGGCCGCCGCAAGAAGGACGCCGATCAGCGCCGCCTGCATGGCCAAGACGAGCACGCTCGCACGCCAGCCGCCGATGATGGCCGGAATGGCCAGCCCAAAGGCCAGGAGCCAGATCGCGGCCATGCGCGGCAGGACGCCGCCGGTCGCACCCTCGATCTGCCGTCCGGCGGAACCGAGAAGGTCGGCGGCAACGGGAAGCGCGAAGAGAAGCGTCAGCCCCATCATCACGACCCTGAGCGCCACGGACTGGTAGTAGCGCCCCAGCGCCTCGCCGGGGGTCGCCAGGCCCGCGACACGCGCGGCCAGCCACATCCGGTTCCACAGGGCCAGCGCCGCGAAGGCCACAAAGACGAGCCCGACGCCGACATGCGCCGCCTGAAGCCCATAGTCCGCGACGAGGACGAAATGCCTGTCCAGACCGTAGCCCGCCAGGACCAGACCCGGCATCAGCACCATGATCGCCCAGCCCGGCAGGCCCTGTCCGGCATCCAGAAACTCCCGAGCCGGGCGGCCGAGACGCGCCACGCGTGCCGCGACATAAAGGCCGAGGATCGCAACAAGGACCAGCAGGCTTGGCAGGAGCGTCGTCACCGTCGGCCTCCGCGGTGGGGCAGCCGAGAAGCCGCCCGAAGGTTGTTGTCGCGGATCACGTCGAACCGCTCGAAGGCCCCGCGCGCGCCGAAGGCAATCACGAGATAGAGGATCACCGCCGCCAAAAGCGCGGCCAGCCCAAGCGCCACCGGCAGCAAGATTCGCCCGGCGACCGGCTCGGACGCGAACAGCAGCGTCGCAAGGACCGCCAGCACGGCGGCCGCGTAGGCCACCGCGCCCAATGCCGTCTCGCCGTAGGTGAAGGATGTCCCGAGCATCGCGTTGGCGATCACATGGCAGGTGAAAGCGGCAATGATGGCGGCGAAGCCCGCGCCGATCCACCACGCCCCGCCGCCGGTCAGCCCGACATGCAGCAAGGCCGTGGCAACGAAGCCAAGCGGCAGCCAGATCGCCATGACAAGCGCATGGCGGTCGAGCCGTTCGGTTGCGGAGCCGTCATCCATTGCCCGTCACCCCGCCCCGGTCAGTCGTCCTTGCCCCCGCCCTTCCCGCTATCGGGGAAGTTGCGGAAGGACATGCCACCGGCCGAGCCGAGGTTCTTCAGCGGCAGGCCGATCTCTTCCATCAGCCCGTCCACGAAGGCGACCTGCGTGCGGTACTTCATCGCCGAGTTGACGACGCTATCCGACACGCTGCCACCGCCGCCCGATCCCCCACCGGTCTCCGAGGGGCTGTTGAGACCTGGTAGGCCGTCGACCTGGAGGATCTTGATGGATTCGATGTTTTCCATCGGCTTGACCTGCTCGCGAATGATCTCTGGCAGGCGCGTGACGACCCCTTCGAAGATCGCGCTGCGCCGGCTTTCGTCGTTGCGGAGATTCTCGGCCTCGTTGAGCTTCGAGCGTCCGGCCGCGTCGACGCCATAGCGGACCTCGGCCGCCCTCGCCTCGGCGATCTCGGCCTCGGCGCGCTGCTCGCTCGCGGCCTTCTCGGCTTCAGCCTGCTTGACCAGGCGGATCGACTCGCGCTCGGCCCGGGCGGTGGCGTCGATGACCTCCACGGCCTTCTGCCGGTTCGCCTTTTCCTCGGCGCGGGCGGTTTCGACCTTTTCCTCGGTGAGCGCGAGCTTCTTGCGCGCCTCGGCCTCGTTGGTGCGCGCCACGGCCTCGTCGATTGCCTTGTTGACGACCGTAATCAGGCGTTGCTTGTCGGCCAGCTCGATTTCCATCTGCTGCTCGATCTCGAAGCGCTCGATGTAGCGGGTGGCGGCCACGCGCAGTTCCTCGATCTCGCGCTCGGCGACGATCCTTGCGTCCTCCACCTCGCGCCGGCTGGCCGTTTCGGCAATGCGGATCTTGTGCTGCCGGGCGATATCGCGGGCCTGGATCTCCTCTTCGGTTTCCAGCCGGTCCTTCTCGACGCTGAGCTTCTTGGCGATCGCGGCGCGCTCCTTCTCGGCCTGCGCCTTTTCCTGCGAGACCCAGATCGCCTTCTGGCGGTCCACGGACAGAAGCTCGATGGCCTTCTCGGTGTCGATCCGGGCCTTTTCGACCTCCTGCTGGGTGAGGTAGCGGGTGTTCTCGATCTTGCCGGTGCTCTCGGCATCGAAGGTCTCGACCTCGAGCCGCGACTTGATCTGCGCCTCGCGGATTTCGCGCTCGCGCTCGATGCGCTCGTTCTCGACCTGCTGGCGGGTCTGGATCCGCTCGGTTTCCAGCCGCGTGCGCGCGGTGATCTCGGTCAGCTCGGCATCGCGCTGGCGTTCGATCTCGAGCGCACGCACCTCGTTCTCCGAGGTGATCCGCGCCTCGTCGATGGCGCGCGCCTTCAGGATGGCGATGCGCTCGCCCTCCTCGTCGGCCTTGGTCTTGGCCTGGGTGATCATCACCCGAGACGTGGCGCGCTCCGCCTCGATCTGAGCAGCCTGCTGCGCCTTTTTCGACTCGATGTCGCGGCTCTGGTCGATGCGGGCGTATTCAAGGTCGCGGTCGATCTCGATCACGCGGCTCTCGGCCTCGTAATCGCGCATCTTGATGAGGACGCGGGTCTCGTTCTCGATCTCGTTGCGCAGCTTGCGGCGTTCCTCGGTCTCCCTGACGATCTGGGTCAGGCCCTCGGCGTCGAATGCGTTGGACGGGTCGAAATAGGATAGCGCGGACTGGTTCAGCGCGGTCAGCGCGGCGGTCTCCAGTTCCAGCCCGTTCTGGGCCAGAACGCCCGACACGATCTCGGAGACTTGCCTGACGTAGCCTGCGCGGTCCTGGTGGATCTGATCCATCGTCATGGAGGCGGCGACCGAGGACATCGCGTCCACGAGGCGGCCCTGGATGACCTCCTTCATGGCCATAGCGTCCTGGGTGCGGGCACCAAGCGTGCGCGCGGCGGTCGAGACGCCCTCTTCGCTGGCCACCACCCGGATGAAGAACTCGGTCGTGATGTCAATGCGCATCTTGTTCCCAGTGATCAGCGACTGCTCGCCCTGGCGCCGGATCTCGATCGGGATGGCGTTCATGTTCACGACGGTAATGTCGTGGATGATCGGGATGACGAGGGCACCGCCACCCATCACCACGCGCTCGCCGCCCGAACCCGTGCGAACGAAGCTCTGATCCTTGGATGAATGGCGGTAGAGCCAGTGCATCAGGTAGACCCCGACCGCGATCAAGATCGTGATCAGGATGACGATTGCGATGATATCGGCACCGGTCATGTCTGTGTTCCTTCCATGTGCCTGACGGGGGTCAGTAGCGGTCCTGGCCGGCCACGGCCACGACGATGAGAGACGGGATGATTAGGTTGACGATGTCGAAGACCGAATAAAGAACGATGACCCCGCCGGACTGACCGGCACCGATCACGACATCGACAAAATGCAGGATGGGGTAGACCGCCCAGCCGACGGTCATCAGAAGCCGGATCCAGAACCAGCCCAGCGTAACGGCGCGACCCGATTTGCGCACCGCCTCAGCCATGGCGCCGAAATACATCTCGCCCAGGATGTAGAGCCAGAAGGCGATCGAGATGAGCGCGCCGAGCGTGGGGTTGAAGAAGGACGCATCCCCCAGCCAACGGCCGAAGACCATGAGAACCGCCGCCGCGCTGATCCGCCAGAACACGCCCGAAGGCACCGGCCCCTGGCTGCGGGCGAAGAAATAGACCGCCACGACCTGGATCGGGTGGACCGTGTACCAAGCCGAGAAGCGAACGCCCGCCGAGGCCTCTGCCCCGCTCAGCCAGTACCCGGCCGCACCGGCGTAATAGATCGCCGTGACGAGACATGCCGTCCCCACAAGAGCGCCGGGCACGCGCCAGCGTTCGTTGGACCAACTGAGGCCCAGAAAGGCGATGACTGCGGATGCGAAACTCATCAGCGCAAGGCCCGTCAAGGTCGTCGATACTACGTCGGATGAGGAATAGATGTGCGTGAACATGGGCTTACCTCACACTGTGGCCCGGATGTGCGGAGACCGGCCATAGAGCGCCACCATGGGAAGGATGAGCAGGCCGAAGATGAATTGCTGCCACTCGTATTCGAGCCCGATACCGAGCAGGAACGAGGTCAGCACCTGGAGGACGAGCACGCCAATCACGGTGAACCCGTAACCGCCATTGCCACCCAGAAGGGACGTGCCGCCGATGACCACGGCGGCGAGCGTGGTGAAAAGATACGGGTCGCCCACGCCGATGAAGGCACCGCCCGACCACCCGAGCAGGAGGGACCCCGCAAGCGCGGCGAACACGCCCGAGATGACGTAGCAGCCGACCCAGTACCGGAACTCGGAAATGCCGATCAGTGCGGCAGAACGGCGGTTGCCACCCAGCGCATAGAGATTGCGCCCCCAGGCGGTCGTCCGCAGCCCCACGATCACGACGATCGCGATCACGATCCAGATGATGATGGTCGGCGGCAGCGCTAGCCCGAAGAAGCGCCCGTTCATGGCCGCGAGGTTCGACAGCCAGCGCGGAACGGTGCCGAAGACATTGCCGGCGAACTGCGAGCCGATCGACGTCATGATCTGCGTGAAACCCGCCACAGCGAAGCCGGTCCCCAGCGTGACGATCAGCGCCTGGCCCTGCAGGCGGAACGACACCAGCCCGTTGATCAGTCCGACGACACCGCCGAGGATCAGGATGAAGGCGAAGGCCACCCCTGTCGGCACGCCCAGCGTGATAAGGAACAGAAGCGCGATGTTGGACGATCCGATCACGAAAGGGATCGACAGGTCGAGCCCGCCCAGCAGCGCCACCATCGTCTGACCCACGCTCGCGATGCCGAGGAAGGCGGCAAAGAGCAGGATCGCCTTGATGTTCGGGCCGGACAGGAAGCCCTCGATCGAGAAGGCCGAAATCACGATGAGCGCACCTAGGACGATGAGCCCGATGAAGGCGGACCGGCCTGAGGCGAAATAACCCGAGACCTTGAAGGCAAAGAGGAGGATCAGCTCGAGCACGAGGAACGCGATCAGGTTCTTGATCGATCGGAACTCCGGGATCGCGGCCGTCAGCAGCAGGTAGAGCAGAAGCAGGGCGGCCATCGCCAGGACGAGAATGCGGTTCTCGCGCCAGACCTTCCGGGATCGCGCGCCTTGCGCCTCGGCCTCGTCCGCGGTGGTGGCCGCCTGCCACTCGGACCGCGTTTCGAACACGACCGTTACGTAATTTGCGGTGACGAGGAACAGCGCGGCGATGACCAGAGTGTAAAGGATCACCTGCTGCGCCGGCAGTCCCTCCTGTGCGAATCCGACGCCCAGACCGATCGCGGCGAGGATCACCGTCAGCGCGATGTTGATCCACAGAACGAGGGCCGATCGCGGGATGGGCAGCAGGCTCGTCCGCAGGGCATTGGTGGCGTTCTCGCTCATCTCGAGCCCCCGAAGATCTGCGCGTCCGGCTGGATCGCCACGGCGAGGAAGAGGCCGAGGGTCAGGACGGCGATAAAGACGTAGAGGAACAGGCCCATCCGGCGCGCGCCGGCTTCGGCGTCGATCAGGCGTGCGGCAACCACGAAGGCGAGCGCCGCGAGCGCCCCCAGAAGGGATAGGGCCTGGACGCGGCTGATCCCGCCGCCTTCGGTCGCAATGCGTACGGGCTCGATTAGGAAGTAGCGCGCGGCAAGCGGCGCCTCGACGGCGGCGGGCGGCACCGCTGCATATATGTCGGCGGTCGCCACCTGCATCATGATGCCGACCACTACAAGGCCGAGCACAAGGAAGGCCGCCCCCGGCGAAACAAAGCTGACGCGGCGTGCGATGACCGGCACGAGCAGCGTCAGCAGAAGCGACACGACCAGCACCAGCCCGTAGATCATCTGGGTCATGAAGGCCTGGATGGCGCCGAAGTTGAAGGTCGAAAGAACGTATCCGATCAGCCAGAGGCTGACCGCACCCAGAAGCGCGCCGGTGACACCCCCGCGCCCGCCCGACAGCGCCACGCCGCCCAGAACTAGGGCCGTGACCGCCGTCAGGGTCATGTTCTGCCCCTGCGTCGGGTCGCCCGAGGAAATCAGCGCGGTGTAGCAGATGGCGCCGAGGCCCACGTAAATCCCGGCGATCAGATGGGCGCCGATCCGGACGATCTCGGTCTGGATACCGGAGGTCCAGGCTGCGCGCTCGTCATAGCCCATCATCTTGAGGTTCTGGTAGAAACTCGTGGTGGTGAAGACGTACCAGCCCAGTGTCGCCAGAACGAGGATCAGAAGGATAGGCGAGAAGATCGTGGTGCCGAGCCCCCAACCCGACATGAACTCGGGCGCGACGCCGCCGGGGCGCGGAAGGATCACGAGGTTGATGCCGGTGAGCGCAAGAAACCCTGACAGCGCCACGATGATCGGCTGCACCCGCACCCAGATCACGATCAGGGCGAACAGGAGCTGATAGGCCATACCAAGGCCGATGGCGACGATGAAGGTCGCGATCGGACTTGTCAGAAGGCCGGCCGTCGAGAGCTTGACGACGACGACATTGATGAAGGCCAGAAGCGGCCCGACGGCAAGGTCGACCGTGCCCCGCCCGGCCACCGCCAGCACCATCAGCGCGTAGGTCGCAAGGATCAGCGGTGCCGCCACGATGATCGCGCTTCCCAGGCCCGAGGGCGAGACAAGCGCGGGCCCCCGGATGACGGCCGTGCCGACCAGGACAGCGATCAGGATGATCGGTACCAGCAGGTAGGCGTTCGAAGAGGCGGCGCGCTCGGGCATAGATGTGCTTTCTCAGAGGGCAGGCCCCCGGAGACATGCTCCGGAGGCCGATTTCGCTTACAGCTCGACCACGCGGCGCTCGGGGCGGCGCTCCTGCGCCTGGCCCGAGCGGCCGCTTGCCGCGCCGCGCGCGGCCCAGTCGCGATGGGCCGGACCGCCCCGGCGCTCGGGGTCGTTCTGGATGATCTTCTTCAGCACCGGGGTGACCACGTCCTTGAATTTCTCGGGGTCTTCCGAGGTCGGGAAATGGCCGCCGCCAAAGATGATGCATTCGCTGTTCTTCACCTTCTCGGCGGTGCGCTGCGTCATCTCGGGGGTGCAGGCGAAGTCGTATTCACCGGTCAGGAAGTAGATCGGCAGCTTGCCCGAGATCTTGTGGACCTTGTCGCGGTAATCGCTATCGACTGAGTAGTAGTAGAGATCGCCCTTGAAGATGCCAGGGCCGCCCTGAGCGTAATACCACCACGTCTCCCAGCGGTATTCGTCGGGGCTGTCGGGGGCCATCAGGCCGAAGACGGAGGTCGCCACCGCCTCGCCGCCGTGAATATGCGGGTGATGCAGTGGGTCGATCCACCAGCCGGGGCTGTGGTCGCAGCCCTCGAGCGAGATCAGCGCCGAGTATTCGTTCTCGTAGCGCAGCGCCAGTTCGAGGCAGATGTTGCCGCCCATCGACTGGCCCATGACGACCGGCTTGTGAAGGTCGAGCGCACGGCAGAACTCGAGGATGAATTCCGAGTAGAAGCTGGTCGTCAGCTTGTACTCGTCCTCCATCATGTGCCAGCCGGCCGGCGGCAGCGACTTGCCATGCCAGGGCAGGTCGAAGGCGATGACCCGGAAGTTGGCCGTGATGTCGGGATCGCAGAGCTGGTGGCGGTATTCGCGCCCGTCCGCGCCTGCGGTGTGCAGACAGACCATCGGAATGCCTTCGCCGGATTCCTCGTAATAGGTCCGGTAGGTCTTGCCCTGGCAGGTGATGTAGACGTAGCGGCCGACGATGGGATCGTGCTTGTTCATCGGTATGTCTCCTCAGACTTCGCGCATGAGCGCGAGCATCCAGGTCAGCGCGCGCATGTTCTGCCAGAACGGCAGGGTGTTGCCCTCAATGACGAGTTGCTTGTGAAGGGGATGGGCCATCGCCCAGATGTCGTTGAACATCGGCGGTGGGGTCTTCTGGGCGAATTTCGACCAGGCGGTCGAGGGCGCGCGCAGGGCAAATTCATAGCCCATGTCTGAGGGCATCAGCCCTTCGGAAATCGTCTCGATCCGGCCCCGGCGCACTTCGCAGAGGAAATCGGTATCGTCGATGCCGATTACGAAACGGGCATTGAAGAAGCGCCCGATCACCGGCAGGACCCGGTCCTCGTTCACGCACCGTGCCCATCGCTCGACCCATTCGAGATTGAAGGACTTTCTGCTGCCAAAGTTGCTCATGTGTGGGACTCCTCCTGGTTCAGGCCGCTGGCAGCGCGGCCTTTGCGGGACCGTAGGTTGCTGTGAAACTTGCCTGGTCGATCGTGACGGGCAGGACCGCCCGAGCGAATGTGGACAGATCCGCGTCCGACGGGATGTCGAGGCTGCGGACCTTCAGCGCATAAAGTGTGAAGACGTAGCGATGGGCCCGATCCGGCGGCCAGGGACCGCCGTAACCGCGCCCGAAGCCCGGGATCGCGAAGGTGACAAAATCCGAGTTCAGCTCCTGGCTGCCCGAGGGCATCGCCGCCGTCATCGAGGCGCCCTCGGGAAGGCCGCGCAGGCTGCCGGGGATGTTGTAGACGAGCCAATGGGCGAAGCTGCGCGGGAAGTCGAACTCCTCGGGCAGGTCGGGGTCGGTGATGGACAGCGCGAAACTGGCCGTCCCCTCGGGCACGCCTTCCCATTCCAGTGCCGGCGAGCGGCGGTGCCGTTCGGCGAAACGGTCCGGAATGACCCCGCCTTGCGGGATCTCGGGCGCGAGAAGTAGGAACCCTGACTGGTTCATGGCAATCCTCCCTGCAATCCTGGGACGTGTGCGCACCGGCCGCGCGACGGGGCGGCCCTCGTCGAAGCCCGGATGCCAGACAACGCGACCGGCGCTTTTCGTGGCTTCTTCGCCCGGCAAGCGGGCGTCGGGCTTGCGCCCGAAGGTGGCGTTCAGGATGACATGAGTGTCGAAGGGGGGCTCAAAGCTCGACGAGACGACCCCGCCCCGGAACACCAGCACCCGGTTGCACAGATTGAGGAACTCCTCGATTTCCGAGGAGAGGAACACCACCGCGTTGCCGCGCGCGGCGAAGGCGCGCAGATTGCGGTAGAGGTCGAGTTTCGCGCCGATGTCGATGCCACGGGCGGGGTCATTCAGCACGAGGATACCCGGCCGTTCGGCGAAGGCGCGCGCGATCAGGACCTTCTGCTGGTTGCCTCCCGAAAGCGAGGTGATCAGATTGCCCGGACTGCCCATCTTCGTTGCCAGAAGCCCGGTCTCGTGCTCGAAGATCGGGTCGAGTTTCTGCCGGTTGACGAAACGGAACAGCCCGCCGAAACCGTAGTCGCGGTAGATCGGCATCGACATGTTTTCGAAGATCGAGAGGTTGGGGAAGATCCCCTCCTTCTTGCGATCCCCCGAAACGTAGGAAATCCCGTTCTCCCGAGCGCTGCGCAGGTCCACGATCGGCTCGGCGGCACCGTTCTGCACCACGTTGACATGTCCGGCCAGAAGCGGCCGGACGCCGGCAACAGCGCGCACGAAATCTGCCTGCCCCTGACCGTCGAGCCCGGTCACGCCCACGACCTCGCCGGGACAGAGAGTGAAGTCGAAGGCTTGGGTATCAGGCCAGACGCGGATATCGGTCATGCGCAGCACGGGCCGGTTCAAGACTGGCTTGACCGGCTGCTGGTCGGCCTGGGCGCGTTCGCGCTCGGGTCCTGCGATGAGATGGAGGATGTTGTCCTCGGTGATCTCTTCCTTATCCAGCGTGCCCACGGAGACGCCGTCACGCAGCACGGTCGCACGGTCGGCGATGCGCACTAGCTCGGCGATGCGGTGGGTGACGATGAAGATTGCGCAGCCCGCTGTCTTCATCTCGCGCATTTTCCGAAACAGCCGCTCGGTCGCCTCGAAATCGAGCGCCGCCGAGCTTTCGTCGAGGATCAGGAGCCGCGGGTTGGTCAGCATGCCGCGTGCGATCGTGATCCATTGCTTTATGGACAGTGGAAGCTCTCCGACGATCGTGTCGGGATCGAGGTCGAACCCCAGTAGATCCTGCAGAACGCCGCGGGCGCGGGCGTAGCGCTCCCCTCGCGGCTCGGAGGCGCCGAAGAGGCCGTCGGCGCCGAGAAACAGGTTGTCGAGAACCGAGCATTCGTCGGCGACAAGCACTTCCTGGTAGACATTCGCAATGCCAAGCGCCTTGGACTCGGCAGGCGTCGAGGCGGATTTTCCGAAGATCGAAACCTGGCCGCTGTCGGGCAGCAGAACACCCGAGATCACCTTGGCCAGGGTAGACTTGCCCGACCCGTTGCCGCCGATGATCGCGTGAACCTCGCCGACGTAGGCGCGCAGGTTCACCCGGTCCAGGGCGACCGTGGGGCCGAAGGTCTTACGGACTTCGACGAGTTCTGCGGCGACGGCGGACACGGGCGTTGGCTTTCTCGATATGGGGTCCGGGAAAGGCCCGGCCGGGGGTGAGCCCCGACCGGGACCAGCTTGCATTACTGCGCGGGATGGGACGCGGGGTCGTAGGCCGCCGGATCGGCAGGACGCAGGAAGAAGTTGTCCAGGAAGGCGGTTCCGGCCCAGGCCTCGATGCCAGGGTGGTACCACTGGTCTGACTGCTCCGAGCAATCGGCCGGGATCGCCTCGAGCATCTCCTCGCGGGTCATCATCACGGGCTCGGTCAGGATCGACTGGATGATCGGGCCCTGCCCCTGGAGCGTCCGCATCATGATGTTCCAGATCATCTCGAAATCGTCGCCCGGGGGCCAGGCGTGGATCGCGGCCGAGACGTAATCGGGGTTGTTGCGCCAGTAGCACAGCGCGCCCAACTCCGAGCCGATGGTGATCGGAACCATGTCGCGGCCGGATTGCTGAAGCGCCCGCAGCGCACCCAGTTCAGAGGCCGACTGGATGATGATGCCGTCAAGCCGGCCGGGGTTCGTGGCCAGCCAGCGCTGGATCTCAGCCTGGGCGACCTGGTCGGTCCACATGCCGGAGATCGGCCCTTCGACCTCGATACCGGAGAACTCGGCCATCGCGGCCTCGATCCCGACATTTTGGCTGTCGGACGCGGAAGCGCCGGGAATGCCCTCGACGTTCAGGACACGGCCTTCGCCGCCGATTTCCTGAGCCATCCATTCGCCCATCATGCGACCGCCGACTACGAAGTTGGCCGAAGAGTTCACCGCATAGGGGCTGGTCAGGTAGCCGATGCCGGAGAAGACGGGAACGCCGTTGTTGTGGGCGTACTCGACCGAGGCGTTCAGTGCCGTGGGGTTCGAACAGCACACGATGATCGCGTCGACGCCCTGGTCGACAAGCTGCCGGATCTGCTGGATCTGGGTCGCGTCGTTCAGGTTAGACTGGGTGATGATCACCTCGTCGATAAGCCCAAGCTCGCGCCAGCGGGGGATGAGTTCGTTCTGGAGCCGGTCCATGACCGCCGCGCGCCAGGTGTTGCCGGCATAGGACGAGGCATAGCCGATCGTCCACGGCGGCGGGTTGGGCGCAATCCAGTCACGATAGGCGCTTTCACCGAGCGGCTGGTTTGGATCCATGAGGTCGGGATTGTAGAGCCGCTCCTGAATGTCGGCGGGAAGTTCGCTGACATCGGCAAATGCGGTGGTGGTGGCCAGTGCGAAGGCGCACGCGAACGCACCTCGCAGCAGGGCTGTTTGGGTCGAGGTCATCTCATCCTCCCATTGCGATGAAGAAGGGGGTGTTCCCCTAATGCGACAGATCACAACATCAACTTTTCGATGCAGGAAGATCGAATTCCGGATAGCTCCCATACGGGAAACCTATACGTCCCGGAAGCCGGCCCGCGCGGCCTGCCGGGCGCCCCGGAACTCCGATCAAGTATTTGTTTTGTTGTGTGTTTTTTTATTATACCAATACCCTATCACGGCTATCGCGGACCGGGATTATGCAAGCCGGAAGGTCCGGAGTAGGCTTTCGACCAGCGAGAGAGGGCGTTTGAGATGCGCTGTATCCTGTTCGTTCCGGCGGGTCGCGGCGACCTGGTCGGCAAGGCGGCATCAGGCGAGGCGGCGATCGTTTGCCTGGACCTCGAGGATGGGGTCGCGCCGGATGCCAAAGCGGCGGCGCGCGGTGCGCTGCAAAGTGCCGTCGACAGGGTCCGGGCCGGTGGAAAATCCGTCGCGGTGCGCCTCAATTCGGCGCTGGAGCATGTCAGCCACGACCTTGCCGCGTTACCGGAGGGTGTTGACCTTCTGGTCCTGCCCAAAGCCGGGTCGGTCGCTTTCATCGAAGACCTGTCGGGCGCGCTGGAACGCCTGCACGGCTTTGTCCCCGCCCTGGTCGCACTGGTCGAGACGGCGGCTGGGCTGACGGCGATGTCGCGCCAGCAGGCCCTGCCCGCAGCCGTTGCCGCGCTCGCGCTCGGGACCGAGGACCTCGCCGCTGACCTCGGCGTGGCGCCTGAGTCGGCTGCCATCGAGCACTCCTTCCACGAGCTCGCCCGCAATGCAGCGCGACTGAGGGTGCCACTTCTGGGCTATCCCGGCTCGATCGCGAATTTCTCCGACCCGGAGCTTTTCGAGGCCGCTGCGCGGGCCGGGCGCGAGGGTGGTGTGGATCGGCATGCAAGATTGACCCCCGTCTTGGGGTGATCGGCGTCCAAAAGTGACCCCCCTGATAATTCATCAGAAGCTCCCTCAAAGGCATGAGGGAGCAGTCAGGGGATGTTGGTTGTGGAGACGATCGCGAAGA
>JANSYL010000021.1 GCA_024742455.1 Paracoccaceae bacterium
CCCCGTCCTCTCGCGCGCAGGCGGTGGACAGGATGACGGCTTGGGCGTCGGACAGCTGGATCTGGGTCATGATGGTCTCCGGTTGTCGGGCTATGCGGGATGCGCAGCCTCCTACCGGGTAAAGCCCGCCGGTCGGCGGGCGGTTCAGGAACTCGCCAACGCGCTCGTCGATATCCTTGCACAGCTTCGACACGGTGCTCTTCGAGATGCCGTTCAGCCCCATTGCCTGCACCAGTTCGTCGACGCGACGGGTCGAGACGCCACCGATCCACGCCTCCTGGATCACGGCGACCAGCGCCTGCTCGGAGGTCTTGCGGGCCTCGAGGAAGCCGGGGAAGTAGCTTCCCTGCCGGAGATTTGGCACCCGCAGGTTCAGCGTGCCCAAACGGGTATCGAGAGCGCGCTCTCGATACCCGTTCCGCCAGGTCGTGCGTTCGCCGCTGCGTTCATGTCGGCCGGCGCCGATGATGCCTTCCACATCGGTCTCCATGATCAGTTGCAGCACGGCTTCGGCGATACTGCGCAGGAAGTCACCCTGATCGTGCTTGGCCAGAAGCTCGGACAGGTACATGTTCGTCTTGGTCATCGGGGTCTCCGTATGGTCCGTGGTTGAAGCGTCGAAACTCCACCTCGAACATACACCTCGATGGCCACCCGGGATCACACCGCCGACGGCGATGAAATTACACCAGCTCCTCGGACGCTAACTTCTGCAGGGGGGCGCCCGCGTATGCTGAAATGGAAGTCAGCACGACGGCCATCGATAAAGGGCGGTTCTGGGAATGCTGCAATAACTGAAAAAATTTTGATCCGCCCCGACACTGACGGTATGCGCGACCCGAACCCAAGAGAAAGTTTCAACTGCTTTCCCCATGGATCTGGTCTCCGGACACACACAACCCTAAGACTTCTTCCAGCGAAAGGAACGCCCATGTGCGGAATTGCAGGCCTCTTCGTGCCGGACGGGCGCACCGGCGACATCGCGCGCACCGCCGCCGCGATGGGCGATACCCTTGCCCACCGCGGACCCGATGACGGCGATGTCTGGGCCGACCCACAGGCCGGGATCGCACTGGCGCACCGGCGGCTGGCGGTGGTCGATCTGTCGCCCGCGGGGCGCCAGCCGATGCACTCGGGCAATGGCCGCTACGTGATCTGCTACAATGGCGAGGTCTACAACCACGCCGAAATGCGCGCCGAACTGGAGGCGCGCGGCCACCGGTTCCGCGGCCAGTCCGATACCGAGACGATGCTTGCGGGGATCGAGGCCTGGGGGCTCTACGCGACGCTCTCCCGCCTCGTCGGCATGTTCGCCTTCGCGCTCTGGGACCGCGAGGCGCGGGCGCTCACGCTGGTGCGCGACCGGCTGGGGATCAAGCCGCTCTACTGGTCGCTGCAGGGCGGACAGCTGATCTTCGGCTCCGAGCTCAAGGCGCTGCGCGCGGTGCCCGGCTTCGACGACCGGCGCGATCCGGGGGCGGTGCTGGGCTATCTGCGGCTGAACTGCATCGGCGGGGACCGCACGATCTATGCCGCCGCGCGCAAGCTGTTGCCGGGGCAGGTGCTGACGATCGGCCCCGGCGGGGCGCCGGAGCTCTCGACCTTCTGGCGGCTGGCCGACGTGGTGGCCGCGGCCAGGGCAGACCCGTTTCAGGGCTCTGAGGCCGAAGCAGAGACGCTTTTGCACGACACGCTGATCGACGCCGTGGGCTGCCGGATGCTCGCCGACGTGCCGCTGGGGGCGTTCCTCTCGGGCGGCATCGACAGCTCGACCGTGGTCGCCCTCATGCAGGCGCAGTCGCCCCGCCCGGTGAAAACCTTTTCCATCGGCTTCGACAGCCCCGGCTTCAACGAGGCCGACCACGCCCGCGCCGTGGCCGCCCATCTCGGCACCGATCACACCGAGGTCACCGTCACCGAGGCCGAGGCGCGGGATGTGATCCCGCTTCTGCCCGCGATCTACGACGAGCCCTTCGCCGACAGCTCGCAGATTCCCACCTATCTGGTCTCGAAGATTGCCCGCGCCCACGTCACCGTGGCGCTCTCGGGCGATGGCGGGGACGAGCTCTTCGCCGGCTATTCCCGCCATGTTGCCGCCGAGCGCTATGCCCGCACGCTTTTCGCCCAGCCGAAAGCCCTGCGCCGGCTGGAAGCGGGGGCGATCCGGATGCTGCCGCCCGCGGCCTGGACGGCGCTGGCCCGCGCGCTGCCCGCGTCCCGCCGGCCCGCCCAGGCCGGGCTCAAGGCCTACAAGCTGGCCGGCGTGCTGGAGGGCGGCCCGGAGGATCTTTACCGCCGGCTGGTCAGCCATTGGGACGACCCGGGCGCGATCGTTCGGCCAGAGGCCGTCGAGCCCGCGGCGGTCTGGGGCCAGGACTGGTCAGGCCTGCTGCCCGACCCGGTGGAGCGCATGCAATTCATGGACACGCTGGGCTACCTGCCCGACGACATCCTGACCAAGGTCGACCGCGCCAGCATGGCGGTGGCGCTGGAGGCGCGGGTGCCCTTGCTGGATCACCGGGTGGTGGCGCTTTCGTGGCGGCTGCCCAAGGCGATGAAGCTGGGGGGCGGGCAGGGCAAGGCGATCCTGCGCCGGGTCTTGCACCGCTACGTGCCGCGGGAGCTGGTGGGTCGGCCGAAGATGGGCTTTGGCGTGCCTCTGGGCGCCTGGCTGCGCGGGCCGTTGCGCGACTGGGCGGGGGATCTGTTGAGCGATGCGGCCTTTGCCCGGTCGGACATCTTCGCACCCGAACCGATCCGGCAGAAATGGCAGGAGCATCTGTCGGGCCGGCGGGACTGGGAATACCTGCTGTGGGACGTGCTGATGTACCAGGCCTGGGATGCGGCGCAGAGGCAGGCGGCGCCGGCGCGGCTGAGCGCCTGAGCGGGTTCAGGCCGGGTTAACTGCGCGCAGCACCCTGGCCCAATTCCGGCGAAACAGGCTCTATTTCCCGTAATAGTCCCTGTACCAGGCCACGAACTCGGCAATGCCGTCCCTGACGTCGGTCTGCGGCTTGTAGCCCGTCAGGCTTTGCAACAGATCCGCATCGGCCCAGGTCGCGGGCACGTCGCCCTTCTGCATGCCCATGTAATTGCGGATCGCCTTCTGCCCGAGACACGCCTCGATGGCGTCCACGAAATCCAGAAGCCGCACCATGTCGCCATTGCCGATATTGACCACCCGCCAGGGCGCCACCGGGCTGAGGCTGTCGCCGGGGGCGATATCCTCGGGGCTTTCGGGCCGCTCGGGCACCGCGTCGATCAAGAGATGGATGCCGCGCACCAGGTCGCCCACATAGGTGAAATCCCGGTACATGTCGCCGTTGTTGTAGATGTCGATCGGCCTTCCATCGAGGATCGCATCGACGAACTTGAAGAGCGCCAGGTCGGGCCGGCCCCAGGGCCCGTAGACGGTGAAAAACCGGAACATCGTCGTCGGCAGGTTCCAGAGATGCGCATAGGCATGGCCCATGCTCTCGTTCGCCTTCTTGGTGGCGGCGTAGATCGTCAGCTGGGTGTCGGCCTTCTGATCCTCGGAATAGGGCCGGGTCTCGTTGGCGCCGTAAACCGAGGAGGTCGAGGCCATCAAGAGGTGCCGCACCTCCAGCCGGCGCGCGGCCTCCATCACGGTGAAGGTGCCGGTGATGTTGCTGTCGAGATAGGTGCGCGGCGCCTCCAGGCTGTAGCGCACCCCGGCCTGGGCGGCGAGATGCACGATGACCTTGGGGGCGACCTCGTCGGCGACCCGG
The DNA here is from genome assembly GCA_024742455.1 of Paracoccaceae bacterium. Classification (GTDB taxonomy): domain Bacteria; phylum Pseudomonadota; class Alphaproteobacteria; order Rhodobacterales; family Rhodobacteraceae; genus JANSYL01. The sequence goes on from JANSYL010000021.1 coordinate 3,750, forward strand.
TCGAAGGCCTCGTGATCCTCCAGCATGCCCTCGGTGGCCGAGAAATTCGGATCCTGCAGCAGCATCGCGTGGCGCCGGCGTTTCAGCGCCACGTCGTAATAATCGGTCATCCCGTCATAGCCGTGCACCCGGAAGCCCTCGGCAAGCAGCAGCTTTGCCAGGTGAAAGCCGATGAAGCCCGCGGTGCCGGTGATCAGAACCCGCTGCATGTGGTCTCTCCTGTCTCTGGGCCGCGCCGCTACCGGGCCACGACCATCTCGTCGTAAAGGCCGTAGATCCGCGCCACGATGGCGGTCTCGTCGAACTGCGCTTCGGCATGGGCCCGGCCCGCCGCCCCGAGCCGGGCGGTGAGGGCGGGGTCCGCGATCAGCCGGTCCAGCGCATCGTGCACCGCGTCCGTGTCGGCCACGGGCACCTGCAGCCCGGTCATATCGGGCAGGATCGCGTCGCGGCAGCCGATGGCGTCGGTGGTGACCACCGCAGCGCCGGCCGCCGCGGCCTCCATCAGCGCCTTGGGAAAGCCCTCGCGGTAGGAGGGCAGGCAGACGATGGCGGCGGCGGCGTAAAGCGGCCCCATGTCCGCCACGAACCCGGGCGTCTCGATGCCGGCGGCCTGCCAGCCCAGGATCTCGGCCTCGGGCACCGCCTTGGGGTTGGCATAGTCCCAGGGGCCCGCCATCGCGAAGCGCCAGTCGGGATGCGCCGCCTTCAGCCGGCGCGCGGCGGCGGCGAACTCGGCGGCACCCTTGTCGTAGAGCATGCGCGCGGGGAACAGCACCAGCTTGTCCTTGGCGCCGGGCGCGGGGCCGATCGGCGTGCCGCTGCCGGGGATCAGCACGACCTCGTGCGCGGCGACGAAGGGCAGGGCGGTCATGGCCCGCCGATCGTCCCTGTTCTGCACGATCACGCGCTTGGCGGGCCGCGACAGGGCTTGGCGCAACAAGGCGGAATAGAGCCGTTTCAGACCCGTCTGCCGCAGGCTCGCGCCGGCCTGGGCGGTGAACATGTAACCCATGCCCGAGACCGCAAAGACATGGGCCGCGCCGAGCCCGCCGAACCGCGCGGCGAGCCCGGCATAAAGGTTTCCCTTCGGCGAGGCGGAATGCACGATGTCGGGCCGGAACCGGCGCAGCGCGGCGCCGAGCTGCCAGAGCCCTTTCGCCTCGACGCCCGGGTTGGTGCCGCCCGAGGCATAGCCCATCCGGTGGATCGGCACGCCCGCGGCGCGGATCTTCTCCTCGGCCCAGGGCTCGACCGTGGGCGAGCCCGCCTGGCCGGTGAACAGCGCCACCTCGTGCCCCTGCGCCAGCCCGTATTCCGCAAGCCCCAGCCGGTGAGTCGCAAAGAACATGGCGTTGTTGCTGACATAGGCGATGCGCATGGCGCGTCAGAGCCTGAGCACCGAGAGATCCGCCATCTCCCGCGGCACCACGGATTTCACGTCGAAGATCACATGGTCCGGCGCGCAATAGGCCGGGCGGCCGGCGGCGAAATCCTCGGCAAAGGCGGCATGGCCCACGGCCAGCACGATCCCGTCGTAGACACCGGCAAAGCGGTCGACGAGGGCGAGGCCATAGATCGCTTCCGCCTCGGCCGGATCAGCCCAGGGGTCGCAGACATCGACCTCGAGCCCGAAGCCGCGCAACTCCTCGATGACGTCGATCACCCGGGTGTTGCGCAGATCGGGGCAGTTTTCCTTGAAGGCCAGGCCCAGCACCAGCACCCGGTTGCCGCGGATCTTCAGGTCGCGCCGGATCATCTCGCGCACCAGCTGGGTGGCAACGTGGATGCCCATCCGGTCGTTGATCCGCCGGCCCGCCAGCACGACTTCGGGGTGGTAGCCGACGCTTTGCGCCTTGTGGGTCAGGTAATAGGGATCGACCCCGATGCAGTGCCCGCCCACCAGCCCGGGGCGGAACGGCAGAAAATTCCACTTGGTGCCGGCGGCGTCCAGCACGTCGCCGGTGTCCAGCCCCAGCCGCTGGAAGATCAGCGCCAGTTCGTTGACTAGCGCGATGTTGACGTCGCGCTGGGTGTTCTCGATCACCTTGGCGGCCTCGGCGACCCGGATTGAGGGGGCGCGGTGGGTCCCCGCCGGCACGATCCCCGCATAAAGCGCATCGACGAAGGCGGCGGCCTCGGGGGTGGAGCCCGCGGTGACCTTGACGATGGTGGCCAGCCGGTGCGCCGTGTCGCCGGGATTGGCGCGCTCGGGGCTGTAGCCCACGGTGAAGTCGCGGTTGAAGGTCAGCCCCGAGACGGTTTCCAGCACCGGCACGCAATCGTCCTCGGTAGCGCCGGGGTAGACGGTGCTCTCGAAGATCACCGTGTCGCCGGGGGCGAGCACCTCGCCGACGCTGCGCGTGGCCGCCAGCAGGGGCCCAAGGTCGGGGGTCTTCGAGGCATCCACTGGCGTCGGCACGGTGACGATATAGACGCTGGCCGGGCGCAGCGCCTCGAGGTCGGCGGTCAGGCGCAGATCCGCCGCCGCCAGAGCCTCGGCCTCGACCTCGCGCGTCGCATCCTGGCTGCGCTTCAGCGCGGCGATGCGGTCCGGATCGATGTCATAGCCGATCACCGGCCCGCGCCGGCCGAACGCCACCGCCAGCGGCAGGCCGACATAGCCGAGGCCGATGACCGCGATCGTAGGCGTATCGTTCATGGCGGAGGTCCCCCGTTCGAGGCGCAGGACGCGCGCGATTGCACCGCCTCTTATCGCGCCCGCGCGCCGGGGGCCATCGCACGCTTGCGCGGCCGGGCTACATGGGTCAGGGTTCATAGCCAGAACATTACCACGGCAGCCAATGCGCATGCCGATAGGAAGACCTTCGGGCACCGGTCATAGCGGGTCGCGACCCGCCGCCAGTCCTTGAGGCGAGCGAAGCTGTTCTCGATCTTGTGGCGCTTGCGATATC
>JANSYL010000011.1 GCA_024742455.1 Paracoccaceae bacterium
CTCCGTTGTTGGTTCCAGGTCTCGCAACCCGAACCTTTTCCGAAGATCGGCGGTGACCGCCAGCGTCACCCGCGGCCGCGCGCTGCGCTACGCCGGAGGCTCCGCACGCGGCCTCCTACACCACCACCCGGGACACTGCCCTTATCAGCACATCAACATCCATCAAAACGCCCTTGCGCACATAATGGTCTTCTATTTGTTTGCGGCTCGTGCCCATGTTCATGCACAGCATGTCGTAAACTGCCGCGTTATAGCCCAACTCAATAAAGCGCTGTTCTGCATAATAGTGCCGCAAGCTGTAGGCCGTGCGTCGCGCACCGTTCTCGTCATACAGCAAACCGATCTCTTCCAGCATTTTCGGCAGTGTTTTGTAAAAGCCTGCGTTCTTCTTCCCATCTGCATTGCAAAACAACCAATCGTCTGCCGCAGTGTGCCCCGTCAGCGCGCATAGCTTTTGATACACATCAGCAACTGTTGACTGCGAACTCACAACGCGCTCCCCGGTTTTTGTGGTCTTGGGCACTTGTATTTTAACGTAGAGCCGTTCGCTCGCATCACTGCGCGCCAGCTGCACATGTTTGTGCTTCAATTGCAGCACTTCACCCGTGCGCATGCCTGTGCCAGCCAACCAATGTATGTAATACTGTAGAAGCTTGCGATTGTATTTATGTGCAGCATTCACGCGCACATCATTCACCCCCCTGCCCTCCACCCAACGCTGCAAATACGCATCAAGCTGTGCAAACTCATGCGCATTGAATGAAGGCCGTCTTGTCGCTGCAATACCCTGCTTTGCGTATGGGTTTTCAATGACTGGCATGTGCATGATCATCTTGTTTGCATTCGCCCAGCCAAAAATCTCACGCAGCGCACTCTGCTCCATGTCCATGCTTTTTTTGGCAGGTTTTAAAACATGATTTGGGTGACGTTTGCGTTCCGCTTCATCTGCCCGCGCCCAATAGCTCATGCGCCATGTCCAATACGCCCCCACAAAAGCCTGCGTCATTTCCTCCAGCTTCATCTTGCCAAAATATGGAAGCCAGTAGCGCTGTGCGTGTTTTTCATACCAAGCAACACGCTGGCTTGCGCCTGTGCGCCCTTTTGCGTGTTGTATCGCTTCAAGCCGCTGTCGCTTATCCGCCCACCAAATCAAGTATAGATCTTCGAATGTCAGCTGCTTGACCGGCTCTTTTTTCTTCGTACGCAAACGCAGGTCATCATACTTGTCCAATGCGTAGCGTTTGGCTTCCTCTAAATCCGTCTCGCCCGTGCTTTCCTGTACATATGTGACCTTGTTTCCGTACACATCGCGCATGCCACGAATGTGTATGCGCATGTGATAGATGGGCTTTTTTGAGTTTTGGCGATGAAACAGTATCACGGCGCCCGCTTTCAGCTCGACTTTGTTCAAGTAGCTCTTGCTCACCCACCCATCTCCAGCATCAAAACGTCGTAAAACAACTGTAAAATCAGCAGCACGTGCAGTCTAGTTTTTGCTTGATGTAAATAATTTGTCACACGCGCAAACAAAGAAAAAGCGCAGTAGAAACTGCGCTTTTTCAATGACTTAGATGATTTTTGGTAAGCGCAGACGTTAACGCTTGGAGAACTGGAAGCTCCGGCGCGCCTTGCGGCGACCGAATTTCTTGCGTTCCACCACGCGGCTGTCGCGGGTCAGGAACCCGGCGGCCTTCAACGCGCCGCGCAGCGACGGCTCGTAAAGCTGCAGGGCCTTCGAGATGCCGTGCTTGACCGCACCGGCCTGGCCCGACAGACCACCGCCCTTGACGGTGGCCATCACGTCGAATTCGTTCTCGACACCCGCCACGGTGAACGGCTGGCGCAGGATCATCTGCAGCACGGGCCGCGCGAAATAGGCGTCCATTTCCTTGCCGTTCACGACCACCTTGCCCGACCCGGGCTTGATCCAGACGCGGGCGACCGCATCCTTGCGCTTGCCGGTGGCATAGGACCGGCCAAGCGCGTCGCGAACCGGTTCGCGGGGGGTGTCGTCGAAGGTCATCGGCGCTGCGGCATCGGTGCCATCGACCGCACCTTTAAGATCGTCGAGCGAAGTCAGAGTCTCAGCCATCTGTTACGCGCTCCGGGTGTTTTTTGGGTTCATGGATTTGACGTCGAGCACGGTGGGCTGCTGCGCCTCATGGGGATGCTCTGTGCCGGCATAGACACGCAGGTTGGTCAGTTGACGGCGCGACAGCGGCCCGCCGGGCAGCATCCGCTTGACCGCCTGCATCACCACGCGCTCGGGGTATTTGCCTTCGAGAATCTGGCCGGTCGTGCGCGACTTGATGCCGCCCGGATACCCGGTGTGCCAGTAGTTGGGCTTGTTGCGCTTGTTGCCGGTCAGCTGCACCTTGTCGGCGTTGATGACGATGACGTTGTCGCCCATGTCCATCGACGGGGTGAAGGACGGTTTGTGCTTGCCGCGCAGGCGCATGGCGACGATCGAGGCAAGACGGCCCAGGACCACGCCCTCGGCGTCGATCAGGATCCATTTCTTGTCGATATCCGCCGGGGTGGCAGAAAAGGTTTTCATGTCTCGCATCCCTGATGGGGTGAAATGAGGATGGCGGCTTATACACCGCACCACCGCCGGGTCAAGCAACGCAGTTGGCCGGTTTTCATTGGAAATCAAAGGGTTGCGTATGCGGTATTATTTTACCCCAAACCGATGGCCTGGAAACGCCGCCGTCGGGTGCTTGCCTCGCGGGTCGGGCCGGGGCACATCACGGGGAACGGATCACCCCGGGCCGGACAGATGTTTGAAAAACTCCCCCTGATATCTCCCCCGCTTGTGTCGATCCTTGTCGTGCTGGCGCTCGGCGCGCTGGCGGGCATCGCGCCGATGAAAAAGCTGATCGAAGTGCAGGAAGCCAAGCATGAATTGCGCCGGGGCTCGGCGGGGTTCTTGCGCACGATCAGCGGATGGGTGGTGATTGCGGTCTGGCTTGCGGCGGTGTGGTTCTGCGGCACCGTGATCGGTGACTGGGTGCGCCTGGGTGATCTGGGGGTCGCGATCGAGCGGGCGCAGCTCAGGCTCTATATCCTTCTGGAAATCCTGTCTGCCCTGTCGGATTCATGACGCAATCGCCGAGCACATTTGCGCAGATTGATCTGCTCTGCCCGACCTGCGCGGGACAGCGCCATTACAGCCCGGAAACCGTCAGCCTGGATTGCGGCAGTTGCGGACGGTCCGAACCGATCATCCCGCCCGATGACCACAACGCGGGCGCGGAATACGCGCTGGATGACGATGTTCCGCAGGTCGAACTGTCGCAGGACGAGCCCGAGGTTCATCAATGCCGGACCTGTGGCGGCGAAGTGATCTTCACCGGCGCCGCGCTGTCGGACCATTGCCCCTATTGCGACGGGGCGGTGGTGCTGAAACCGGGCGATCCCAGTTTCGCTACCATGGCCCTGATCCCGTTCCAGGTGGCCGAGGCCAAGGCGCTGGAGGCCGCGCGACGCTGGATCGCCGGGCGGTGGGCGGCGCCCGATGATCTGGCCGCGGCGTTCGAAAAGGGGCGCATGTCCGGCCTTTACGCCCCGTTCTGGACCTTCGACAGCCGCGAGGCGGTGCAGTACTGGGCCAGGGTGACGACAGGCAGCGGCGACCGGCGCCGCACCCGGCGGATCAGCGGCAACATGAACATCTTCTTCAACGACCTGCTGGTGCCGGCATCGGCCCATGTCACCCCTCTGATCCGCGATGGCATCCTGCATTACTTCAACCCCAACGCGCTCGTGCCCTATGCCGCGCCCTACCTGGCGGGCTTTGCCGCCGAACGGCATCACCAGACCGTGGCCGAGGGGCTGGCCGCGAACGCGGATGACAAGGCTTTGCTGATCCGCAACCGCATCCGGGGCCATATCCGCACCTCGGGGCGGATCAGCAATATCGGCTACAAGACCGACACCACCGGTATCCATTACCGGCGCATCCTGCTGCCGGTCTGGATCCTGCATTACCGGTACGGGGGACGGGCCAAGAAGGTGGTGGTGTCGGGGATCGACGGGCGCGCCTTCGGCGAACGCCCGTTTTCGTTCTGGAAGCTGGCCGGGTATTCGGCGCTGCTCAGCGCGGCCGCGCTGGCGGTGGGCGTGCTTTACGGGCTGGCCGGGATGCCCTGACAGGCCGCGCGATCCGGCCCGGCGTTCACGCGCCGGACCGGATCCGTTTTCTCAGGGGGTCATTCGGCGGGCTGGCCGAGGGCGGCGGTGCGCCCCTTGCCCGTCAGGTCCGCCGTGGCGCCCCGGAAGAACAGCGATTCCACCGTGTAGACGAGAACCGCCGCGCCGACCGCGCCCGCCGCCGCGATGCCCAGAAGAACCACAATATCGATCGCCCCGCCCATGTCGGCCAGCCGCGAATCCGTCATCGCCATGACGAACCACACGGCCAGAACCGCGCCGACCGGCATGAACAGTTGTGCGATCAGGAACTTGCGCCATCCCACGCGCCGGTCGCGCACCAGCACGTAGAGATAGCCCGCGGTGACGACCACCGCCGCCACGACCATCGCCCAGAACAGGCCGGCCCCGAACATTTCCTCGAAAACCGCGATAAGCGTCGCAAGTGTCAGCTCTTCCATATCCCCTCCCCCTCCTATCGGGTGGCTTAGGCGGCCTGCGCCCCATCTGTTGCCCGGACGCATCGCCCGGAAAGAATTGCCGCCATCGTTACACCCCGGCGGCTTTGTGTCGTATCGGTGGGGCTGCGGGGTGCCCTGTGGCCCGCTGTGCAATCAAACCGGAGATATCCGACATGAAACTTTCCGCACCGACCCGTCCGATTTTCCTTCTGTCGCTGATCCTCGCCGTGCTCGGCATCCTGCCCCTTCTGGGCGTGGTGCTGCCGGTCGTGGGTGCCTACGCGACCTTCTTCCTGATCGGCGCCTATGTTCTGCTGGCGCTGGCGGTGATGCTCAAAGGTCTCTGACCCGAAGCCCCGGACCAGGCCCGGGCGGCGGCGCGGACCAGTGCCGCCGCCCGGATACGCAGGCACGCGCATCGGTCAGGCCATGCCCCGGAGCATGGCGTTATAGGTGGCCTTCAACGCTACCTCCTTCATCAGCCAGCTGATCCAGAGCTCTTCCAGCGGCGCGATCACGCCCGGGAAGCTCGGCACCAGGTCGTTGTTGTAATCGAACTCGATCAGCATCGCGCGCCCGATCCGGGTGATCATCGGGCAGGACGTGTATCCGTTATAGGTTTCTGTGCCCTCGCCGCCCTGGATCGCGGCGATCAGGTGATCCTCGACCACCGGCACCTGCCATTTGACGCTGGCCGCCGTCTTGCCCTTCGGCACCCCGGCGATATCGCCAGCCGCCCAGATATTGGGATAGCGATTATGCTGCAGGGTATACTGGTCGACATCGGCCCATCCCTGGCCGACCCACCGGTCGGCCCAATGCAGGCCCGACTGCACCACGAAATCCGGCGCGCGCTGCGGCGGGATCACGTGGATATAGTCATAGCCTTCCTCGACCGCGCCGCCCTCGGTATCGAAGGTGGCGATCTTGCGGACCGGGTCGATGCCGCGCAGCGTGCGGCTCATCTGCGTTTCGATCCCGCGTTCGTCGAACAGCATCCGCACCTTCTCGGCCACGATCGGCACCCCGAACAGGCTGCCCTGCGGCGCGGCATAGACCACTTCCGCATTGCCCCGATTGCCCGCGCGCGTCAGCCGGTCCTCGATCAGGAAGGTATGCTTGAGCGGTGCGCCGGCGCATTTCATCTCGGTCGCGGGTCGGGTGAAGATCCCGCGCCCGCCTTCCTCGACAAAGCGCGACGCGGCCTGCCATGTCGCCGCCGCGGCCTCGGGCCCTGCGTAAAGCGCGCCGATCCCGTTCTCGCCCACCATGTCGAGCGAGAATCCCTCGACCGCGTCATGGTCGAGCACGAGGCCCGGCGCCAGCACGAGGAAATCATACGCGACCGTCTCGCCGCCCTCGGTGGACACGGTCTGTGCCTCCGCATCGACGGCGGCCACCCGGTCGGGGATGAGGTCGACACCTGCCGGGATCCAGTCGGTGGTCTGCGACACGACGTAATCGGCCGGCTTCAGGCCCGCCGCCACCAGCGTCAGGCCGGGCTGATACAGATGCTGCACGCGGGGGTCGATCAGCGTGATCGCAGCCCCGTCCAGCCGCGCCCGCAGCCGGTTGGCCAGCGCGGTCCCTGCGGCCCCCGCGCCGATGATCACCACGCGGGCATTGGTTTCAACCACCGGGCCGGTCGTGGCCCGGGCCTGATCCCCCGGCAGGGTGGCCAGCGCGCCCCCGGCGGCCGCCATCGCAAGAAATGCGCGGCGCGAACTGTCGAAATCGCGTGTCATGGGTGTCGTTCTCCTCCCGGAGCCATGTTTGCGACCACAGATATGTGCAGGTGAAACGGTCTACTTTGACATGGATCAATCCGGCGGCCGGGCGTGACGCAAAACTTTCATCCCGCGCGGTCGAGAAAATCCTTGATCGGGGGGCATGCCATCTCTATGTGCGCGCTCACACCGGGCCGATCCCAACCCTGTACGCGGGGGGGCGCTAAGGACCCACCACATCACTCTACTGGTAAGAAGGGGACGCGCCATGGACCGCGCAGACCTCTTCCAACTGGGGACTGGTCTGGCGACAGGCGCCCATGCGGAAGACACCCGCAGCCCTCAGGCTGCATACGACCCGGCACGCGATATCTTCGACGATGCGCGCGACGACCATTTCATCCGGCGCGACGGGGCCGTTTTTGCAGGCACTCACCTGATCATCGAGGTCGAGAACGGCCATGGTCTGGATGACGAGGCCCGAATCCAGCAGGCATTCCGCGATTGCGTCACCGAATGCGGCGCGACGCTGCTGCATATCCACACCCACAAGTTCAGCCCCCAGGGCGTGTCGGGCGTGGCGGTGCTGGCCGAAAGCCATATCTCGGTCCACACCTGGCCCGAGATCGGCTACGGGGCGTTTGATGTGTTCATGTGCGGCGATGCCGAGCCGTGGCGCGCCGTGGGCGTGCTGAAACGCGCCTTCGGCACCGAAACCGTCCGGGTGCAGGAACTGCGCCGGGGCGAGGGGCTGGTGCCCACCGTCGCCGCCGCCTGACCCGAAGCCGCTACCGGAAGGACGGACATGACCGATTGGAAGGAGTGGAGCCTGGAAAGGCTCCACGCCGATCACCTGCAGGGGCTGCGGGTGACGGCGACCCATTACGACAGCGAAACCGACCACCAACGCATCCAGGTGCTGGAAAACCCCACCTTCGGGCGGTTCATGACGCTGGACGGCGTGGTGCAGGTGACCGAGGCCGACAATTTCATCTATCACGAGATGCTGACCCATGTGCCGATTCTGGCCCATGGCGCGGTGCGGCGGGTGCTGATCGTGGGCGGCGGCGATGGCGGGATGGCACGCGAAGTGCTCAAGCACCGTGACATCGAACAGGTCACCATGGTCGAGATCGACGCAGGCGTGGTGGAGTTCTGCAAAACCCACCTGCCGGGCATCTCGGCAGGCGCCTTCGACGATCCGCGCCTCGACCTCGTCATCGCCGATGGCGCGGATTTCATGGCACAGAACCGCGATGCCCATGACGTCATCATCATCGACAGCACCGATCCGGTCGGCCCGGGCGAGGTGCTGTTCACTGACCATTTCTACGGCCACGCGAGGGCCAGGCTGGCCGAGGGCGGTATCCTCGTCACCCAGAACGGCGTGCCGTTCCTGCAAGGCGATGAACTGACCGGCACGATGCGCGCCTTCAAAAGCCTGTTCAACGATGCCGGCTGCTATCTTGCGACAATCCCCACCTATGCCGGGGGGCCGATGGCCTTCGGATGGGGCACGGACGGGGCTGCACGGCACACCGATCTCGCGACCCTCGCCGACCGGTTCCGGGCGGCCGGGATCGCCACCGATTACTACACCCCCGAGGTGCACAAGGCCGCCTTCGCCCTGCCCCCTTACGTGGCGCGCCTGTTCCCCTGATCCGGCAGCCTCCCCACCACGCGATCCCCGTCTTCTCTTTGCTTCAAATACCTCCGGGGGAGGCGCGGCAGCGCCGGGGGCAGCGCCCCCGGACCCGCGTGCCGCAGGCACGCGCCGTCGCGGTCGCCGGGCAGCCCGAAGGGCGACCGGCGCCGCCCCCGCCCGCCTACCCCTGGCCCTTCGGCGGGATCGAATAGGTCATCGAAGCACGTGCCACCGGGGCTTCCATCCCCTCCGAATGGATCAGGCAGTCGCCCACCGCCAGCACCCGGCCCAGTTTCAGCAGGCGGCAGTCACAGACCAGGTCGGCCCCGGCCACCGGTTTGCGCATGAAGTCGATGGAACAACTGGTGGTCACCGCCAGCGCCTCGCGCCCGATCATCGCCAACACCGCCATGTAGACCGACACATCGGCCAGCGCGAACATCGACGGGCCCGACACCGTGCCGCCGGGGCGCAGGTGCCGCTCGGCCACCGGCATCCGCACCCGGATGCGCATCGGCGCAAGCTCCTCGATGACGAAATCGTCACGAACCTGGGGAAATACCTCCGCCAGGTAGCCTGCCAGTTCTGCGCGCCCGATCCTCAACTCCATCCTGCCCCTCCCCGGCTCCCATTTTGCGGCTTTTCCGCCGCCGCTCGCGCCGTTACGGTTGCCCGGGATCGGAACGGAGGCAAGAGGCGGATGGACGAATTGCTGCTGCGCGAGGATGACGGCGCGATCACCACTTTGACCATGAACGCGCCGGCGCGGCTGAACCCGCTGTCGGACGCGATGATCGCGGCGTTGAGCGATGCCTTCGACACCCTGAGCGATACGCCGTCGCAACGGGTGATCGTGCTGAAGGGTGCGGGCAAGGCGTTCTGCGCGGGTCATGACCTCAAGGAGATGCAGGCCAGACGACAGTCGCCCGACGGCGGGGCAGCGGCCTGGCGCGATCTGTTCGACCGCTGTTCGGCGATGATGCAGCGCATCCCGCGCCTGCCGCAGCCGGTGATCGCCGAGGTGCATGGCATCGCCACCGCCGCAGGATGCCAGCTGGTGGCCAGCTGCGATCTGGCGGTCGCCGCGGAAGACACGCGGTTCGGCGTGAACGGGGTCAATATCGGTCTGTTCTGTTCGACACCGATGGTGGCGCTCAGCCGCAACATCGCCCGCAAACAGGCCTTCGAGATGCTGACCACGGGCGAATTCCTGACCGCCGAGCGTGCCCGCGACCTCGGCCTTGTGAACCGGGTCGTGCCGGGCGCGGCCCTGGCCGACACCACGCGGGACCTTGCGGAAACCATCGCCGCCAAGCTCGGCCGCGCGGTGCGGATCGGCAAGCGCGCCTTCTACGAACAGCTCGAGATGCCGCTCGACCGCGCCTATGAATTCACCGGGGCGGTGATGGTCGACAACATGCTCGATGGCGAAACCAACGAGGGCATCACCGCCTTTCTCGAAAAGCGCCCGCCGGAATGGGATCAGAACCGCTGAACCCTCGACCGGGGGCGGCTGCGCCGGTCGCCCTGCGGGCTGCCCTGCGACAGCGTTCGGCACGCGCACGGGGGCGCCGCCCCCGGCGCTGACGCGCCTGCCCCGAGGTATTTTGGAAAGCGAAGAAGGCGGGGCCGCTCAGAGGTCGAAGAGCGTCGTGAACTTTGCTTCGAGATAATCGAGCAGAGGCTCTTCGCTGATATCGCGGCCCGTCGCGTGGCGGATCGTGTCCTGCGGCAGGCGCAGGGTGCCGTGGCGCTGGAGCCTTTCGGCAAGCCACCTGGTTGCAGGCGAGGGATCCCCGCGCGCGAGGCTTGCGTCGAGGTCGGGCAGATCGGCGCTGAGCGCGGATGCAAGGCAGCCCGCATAGACATTGCCGAGCGTGTAAGTGGGAAAGTAGCCGAAAAGCCCCACCGACCAATGCACATCCTGCAGCATCCCGTCCGAGGGTCTGGTGACGGTGCGGCCGAAATCGGCGGCGAAACGGTCGTTCCAGGCACCCTCCAGATCGCCGACCGCCAGGTCGCCCGCCATCAGCGCACGTTCAAGGTCAAAGCGCAGCATGATGTGGAGGTTGTATTGCACCTCGTCGGCCTCGGTCCGGATGAAACCGGGGCGCACCGCGTTCACGGCGCGGGTGAATTCCCCGGGCGTCGCGACCCCGATCTGACCAAACCGGGCGCGCATCTCTTCGAACAGCCAGGCGCAGAAGGCCGGGGAGCGGCCAAGCTGGTTCTCGTAAATGCGGCTCTGGCTTTCATGAACGCCCATCGACGCCCCCTGCCCGATTGCGGTCAGCCCATAGGCGGGGTCGACATTCTGTTCATAGCTCGCATGGCCGACCTCGTGGATCGTGGAATAGAGGCAGCCGAGCGGATCATCCGCATCGACGCGGGTCGTGATGCGCACGTCCTGCCCCGATCCCGAAGAAAACGGGTGAACCGCCAGGTCGATCCGGCCGCGCGACAGATCATAGCCGAAGGCGCGGGCGATACGGTCGCTCAGCGCCAGCTGGAGGTCCGTATCGAAGGGACCGGCGAGCATGGGCGCCGGGCCCTTTTCCATCACCGCATCGCGCAAGGCGACGAGGCGCGGGCGCATCCGGTCGAACAGCAGGGCGATCTCGGCCCCGGTCATGCCGGGTTCGTAATCGGCGAGCAGTGCGTCATAAACATCACCGCCATCGGCGAGGGCCTGCCCCTCCTCTCGCCGCAGGGCCACGACCTTTTCCAGCGTCGGCAGGAACGCCGCCACGTCCTCGGCGGCGCGGGCTTCGGCCCAGATGCCCTGCGCCACCGAGGTGGTGCGGGCAATCTCGGTCGCGAGGCGTTCGGGGATTTTCGTGTTGCGGCTGTAGCTGCGGCGGATTTCGCGCAGTTGGGCGGCCTCGGCCTCGGTCCCGGGGGTTGCCGCCTCCAGCCAGTCGCCGATGCGCGGATCAGTGCGCCGGGCATGCAGGACGGATTCGAGCGCCGCCATTTCCTCGCCCCGCTGTTCGCCGGCCCGTTTCGGCATCATTGTTTCCTGGTCCCATCCGAGCCGGCCCATCACCTGCGCCAGCGCCTGGGTGATGCGGTCATGGGCCAGAAGGTCACCGAGCGCGGTCATGCGCGCACCGACTGGGCCAGCGGGTAGATCGACAGGAACCGCGCCCGCAGCACGAGGACGATCAGGATCACCGCGGTAAACTGATGCGCGATGGCCAGATACCAGGGCGCGGCATTGACCAGCGTGATGATGCCAAGCGCGGCCTGGGCGACCATCACGCCGAGCACCGCGTGAAAGGCCGTGCGCGTGGCCCGGCGCGACGATTTCCGCCCCACGACCCAGACGCCGATGGCGAAGGCCAGCAGGAGGTAGCCGAGCATGCGATGGATGAACTGCACCGTGGCCGCGTTTTCGAACAGGTTCCTGAGGCCCAGATCAGCAACCCAGAAGGTGGGCGGAATGACCTGGCCCGCCATCAGCGGCCAGTCGATATAGGACCGGCCCGCGTCGATCCCGGCGACCAGCGCGCCGACGAGGATCTGCACGAAGCTGAGGTGGAGCAAGCCCGTCGACATCCCCTTGAGCCTGCGGTCGCCGTCGCGGCGGGCCTGCATCAGGTCGACCTCGTCCCGGCCCAGTTTGAAGATGAACCATGCGATCAGCGCGAGGATGAAGAAGGCAAGGCCCAGATGGATCGCCAGCCTGTAGGAGGCGACATCGAGCATCCCCGGCGCAAGGCCCGAGGACACCATCCACCATCCGATCGCCCCCTGCAGGCCGCCAAGCGCCCCGAGCAGCAACAGGCGCCCGGTCCAGCCCGGCGGGATCGACTTGGTGGCCCAAAGCGCCGCGAACCCGATGGCCCAGACCAGCCCGATGACCCGGCCCAGTTGCCGGTGCCCCCATTCCCACCAGTAGATCACCTTGAATTCGGCCATGCTCATGCCGCGGTTCTGCAACTGGTATTCGGGGATGGCGCGGTAGGCGTCGAATTCCGCCTCCCACGCTTCGGCGGACAGGGGCGGGATCGCGCCCGAGAGCGGCGCCCAGACCGTGATCGACAGCCCGCTGTCGGTCAGCCGCGTCAGCCCGCCCACAGCGATCATCAGCGTGACAAGCGCAAACAGCGCCATCAGCCAGCCGCGCACCCGGGCCCGCGACCCGCGCGGTGACCCGCTCAGCCCGCCGGGGGTGGCGGCGGATTTCCGGGCGGTGTCGACCTCTTCGAACAGGCTGCGGGTTCTGGCCATGGTATCGCTCCCCTCACGTGCGCGACAGGTAACCCGGCGCGGGCGCGGCGGCAAGAAAGCGCGGCAATCGGTCAAGGTCGGGACGCGGCGCGCGGGGCGGCTTGCGGCCCTGTGGGGGGCGGCCTAGCTTGACGACCTGATCCAGCCTTAAGGGATGCCGATGAAAGACGCCGTGCCCGCCACCCCGGAACCGGTTCGCCTAGCCGATTACCGCCCGCCCAATCACCTGGTCGACGCGGTAGCGTTGAGCTTCGATCTTGACCCCCGCGCCACACGGGTGCGGTCGAAGATCGACTTCCGGCGCAATCCGGAGGGTCTGGAGGACGGCAACCTTGTGCTGGACGGTGAAGGCCTGCGGCTGATCTGGGCCAGCATCGACGGGGTCGCGCTGACCGCGCTGGATTACGTGCTGACCGAAGACGGGCTGACCGTGCCGGCGGACCGGTTGCCGGGCGAGGCCTTCACATGGGAGGCGGAGGTGGAGATCGACCCGGGCGCCAATACCGCGCTGGAAGGGCTCTATGTGTCCAACGGGATGTTCTGCACCCAATGCGAGGCGGAGGGGTTCCGCAAGATCACCTTCTACCCCGACCGGCCGGACGTGATGGCGCCCTTCACCGTCTTCATCAATTCCGACCTGCCGGTGCTGCTGTCGAACGGCAACCCGGGCGACAGCGGCGCGGGTTTTGCCGAATGGCAGGACCCCTGGCCGAAACCCGCCTATCTTTTCGCGCTGGTCGCCGGCGACCTTGTCGCAACGACCGACAGCTTCACCACGATGGAGGGGCGCAAGGTCACGCTGAATATCTGGGTCAGGCCCGGCGACGAGGGCAAGACGGCCTATGCGATGGATGCGCTGAAACGGTCGATGGCGTGGGACGAACGGGTCTATGGCCGGGCCTATGACCTCGATGTGTTCAACATCGTCGCCGTCGATGATTTCAACATGGGCGCGATGGAGAACAAGGGGCTGAACATCTTCAATTCGAAATACGTGCTCGCCAGCTCCGAGACCGCGACCGATGCCGATTACGCCGCCATCGAAAGCATCGTGGCGCATGAGTATTTCCACAACTGGACCGGCAACCGGATCACGTGCCGTGACTGGTTCCAGCTGTGCCTGAAGGAAGGGCTGACCGTGTTCCGCGATCAGCAGTTCAGCGCCGACATGCGGTCGGCCCCGGTGCAGCGCATCGGCGATGTGCTGGCGCTGCGCGCGCGCCAGTTCCGCGAGGATGCGGGGCCCTTGGCCCATAACGTGCGGCCCGAAACCTATCGCGAGATCAACAATTTCTACACCGCGACCGTCTACGAAAAGGGCGCCGAGGTAATCGGGATGCTGCACGCGCTGGTCGGCGCGCAGGCCTATCGCGCCGCGCTCGATCTCTATTTCGACCGTCATGACGGGCAGGCCTGCACGATCGAGGACTGGCTGCAGGTCTTCGAAGAGGTCACGCAGCGGGACCTGAGCCAGTTCAAGCGCTGGTATACGCAGGCGGGCACCCCGCGCGTCAGCGTGGACTGGACGCGGGACGGCGACATGCTGACCCTGACTTTCCGGCAGGAGGTGCCGCCGACCCCGGGCCAGCCGCTCAAGGAACCCGCCGTGATCCCGATTGCCCTGGGCCTGCTTGCACCGGATGGCACCGAGCTGCTCGGCGATTTCAAGATGGAACTGGATTGCCCCGAGGATACGCTCCGCTTCGATCTGGCCGGGCTTGCGGCGGCGGCGGGCGTGGCTGTGCCGGACCGGGTGATCCCGTCGCTTCTGCGCGGGTTTTCCGCGCCGGTGATCCTCGACGCCCCCCTGTCCGAGGGCGACCGGCTCGTGCTGCTGGCCCATGACAGTGACCCGTTCAACCGGTGGGACGCGGGGCGCGGATTGATGCGGGCGGCCCTGGTGGCGATGCTGACCGATGGCGCCGCACCTGACGCGGCGCTTTTCGCGGCGCTTGACCGGGTGGCGCGCGACGACGGCGTCGATCCGGCGTTCCGAGCGCTGGTGCTGGCCCGCCCGTCCGAGGATGACCTGGCACAGGCCGCGATGGCGGCGGGGCTGGTGCCCGACCCTTCGGCGATCCATGCCACGCGGGCGCGGTTCGACGCTGCGCTGGCCCAGGCGCTGGCCCCGACGCTCAGCGCCCTTTACGACGCGATGGACCCCGGCCCGGTCTATCGCCCCGATGCGCATGACGCGGCCGGGCGCAGCCTGCGCAACACCGCGCTGGCGCTTCTGTCCAAAATCGAGGGGCCGGCGCGCGCGCGCGCGCAATACGACGCCGCCACCAGCATGACCGACCGGATGGCCGCGTTCGCCGCGCTGCTGGAGGCGGGCGACCCTGAAGTGGCCGCCGAATTCTACGCCGCCTGGAACCACGACCGGCTGGTGATCGACAAATGGTTCATGGCGCAGGTCGCCCATGCCGCGCCCGAGCGGGCTGTCGACATGGCGACGGCGTTGACCGGCCACCCCGATTTCGACTGGCAGAACCCCAACCGGTTCCGATCGGTGATGTCGGGGCTGACCTCGGGCAACCCGGCAGGCTTTCACGACCCATCGGGCGCGGGGTACAGGTTCGTGGCCGATTGGCTGCTGAAGCTCGATGCCAGGAACCCGCAAACCGCCGCCCGCATGTCGACCGCCTTCGAGACCTGGGCGCGCTATGATGCGGACCGGCAGGGGCTGATCCTGGCCGAGCTTGACCGGATCGCCGCCGCACCCGACCTGTCGCGCGACCTGTCCGAAATGGTCGACCGGATGCGGACGCGCGGGGATTAACGGGTCAGGAAAGCGAAGACCCAGATCGCACCGATCAGCACCGGCTGGTGGATCAGGTAGATTGCCAGCGAATGCCGCCCGGGCCAGCCGAGCCATGACCAGACCGGGGCGGTATCGCGCGCCGAAAGCCATGCCCAGACCCCGGCCCGGTCCATGGCTTTGGCCAGTGCCATGCCCGCCAGAAAGGCCGCGAACCATGGAAAGATCGGCACGTAGTCGACCGATGGGGTGGGCACCGCCTGCAGGCCCGTCCACCAGAACACTGGCGCATCGAGCAGGGAGAAACCGGGCTGCAGACCGAGCCAGAGAACTCCCGCTGCCAGCGCCGCCAGCACCCAGTCAGGCAGGCGCAGGACGGCCAGGCCCAGAACGCTCGACAACGCGATGCAATGCAGGATGCCGAAGAAGATGAACCCCTGCGGGATCGCGACATAGGTGGCGATCGTGATCAGCGCCGCCGCCCCGGCGATCATCGCCAGCCGCTTCAGGAACCCCCGCGCGCGCAACCTGTCACCATGGGCCAGCCACAGGCTGACCCCCGCGAGAAACAGGAAACTGGACGCCGTGAAGATCGCCAGCGCCCGCCAGCCGCCGGTGACGGCGGTGCCGGGCACGAGATAGCCGAACAGTTCCAGGTCATAGACGAAATGATAGAGGGCCATGGCCACCAGCGCGCCCGTGCGCGCGATATCAAGCGCAGGGATACGCGGGCGCCGGGGGACGGGGGCGGACAGATCGGCCATGCACCGGGCTTAACAGGCCGGGGCGCGGCGGGCCATATGCCCCGCACATGCCCATGCCCTGCCATAAATCCGGCCCATTCCGGGGGCCTAGTGACGCGCATGAGCGACTACGTCGAATACGCCTCCCGCTCCGGGCATACCGGGCTCAGCCTGATCACCCTCGGCGGGCTTTGCGGGCTGGCCGGGTTTTTCTGGCACATCACGCCCGGCTTCGTGATCCTGCTGCTGATCCCGGCGCTGCTTATGTGCATGTATCAGACCGTCGTGTCGCCGGTCTTCGGCCTGAGGATGGGACGCGACAACTGGGTCATTCTGGATGGCCCCGAGGATTACGAGATCCCCTCCAAGGAAATCGCCTATCTGCGCATGGTCGACCAGGGCAAGCACAGCGCCGTCTCGATCGTGCTGCGCTCGGGTGAGGCGCTGGATATCCCGCTCGGCGGTGACCAGCAGCCGCTCGACCTGATCCGCGACGCCACGAATCTGGGCATCCCCGTCCGCAGCGCCTGATCGGCGTCAGGGGCGGGCCACGGGCCGCGGACCCTGTTCGATGGTGGCCAGGCTGGGCGCGATCGCTTCCGTCAGGAACCTGTCGGGCCGCGGCGCGGGCCGCGTTCGCGATACGCAATAGGGCTGCCGTGCCACCCAGGACCGGATATCTTCGCGTTTGCGCGACTGGCTGGACTGCATCGGCCCCCAGTCGGCGGCGACCCCGCGATTGCCCTGGGCGACCATCTGGTCGCGCGGCACCGTGATGCCCATGATGCGGATCGCGCAGCGCAGGTTGGCCGGACCGTCCTGCAGCGCGGCCCCGCTCTGGGCCTGGCATTGCCGGAACCGCGCCGTGGGCGGGTAGATCTGCACAAGGCCGAACCATTGCCCGCCGCCGCCCACGGCCTCGGGGCGGTGGGTGCTTTCATGCCATGCCAGCGCCGAGACGAGGCCGGTCCAGAACGCCGCGCGCGAAACGGCATCGGATTGCGGATAGGCCGGACACCAGGCTGCGATGTCCTGGGGCACCACATCCAGAAGCGGCGCACCGGGGCCGCGCAGGGCCTGCATCACCGCATGGCTCCAGCGCGCGCCATCGGGGTGATCATCCCATCGCGCGGGCCCTGCGACCCAGGTGTCACGGGGATGGGGGATCAGGCTTGTTCCGGGGGCGAAAGGGCTGATCGTGTCTTCCAGATCGGGATGCGGGCCGCCCGTATCGGTATCGATGGTCATCGCCGCATCGCTGGCCGCCACAGGCGCGGCTGCCGGCGGGTCGAAAGGCACCGGGCCTTCTGACAAGGCCGGTGCGCCGACACCGATCAGCAGCAAAGCCAGCAGG
This sequence comes from Paracoccaceae bacterium, assembly GCA_024742455.1. Classification (GTDB taxonomy): domain Bacteria; phylum Pseudomonadota; class Alphaproteobacteria; order Rhodobacterales; family Rhodobacteraceae; genus JANSYL01. The sequence continues at coordinate 17,074 of JANSYL010000011.1, forward strand.
CCAAGGGTCCATCGGGCCAAGACCATGCGCGTCCTCCCCCAGATACGACGCAGCCCCGAGGGTGACGGCGAAACCGGCATTGTTCAAGATATCCGTTGTTCGGCCGATGATCTCAGCGCGTGCAGAACGGTTGCGCCGACACCCAGTCGCGGATGTCTTCACGTTTGTGGGACTGGCTGGAATGCATCGGCCCCCAGTCAGCAGCGACACCGCGGTTGCCCTCGGACACCACATTGTCGCGCGGCACGGTAGAGGCCCAGATGCGGAAGGCACAGGACATGTTGGCCGCCCCATCCTGCAATTCCGCCCCCGTCGTCGCCTCGCACCCGCGGAACCGGGCGGTGGACGGATAGATCTGCACCAGCCCGAACCAGCGGTTGCCCCCGCCCACGACATCGGGGTTCCAGGTGCTTTCGTGGTAGGCCAGCGATGACATCAGGCCGACCCAGAACTGGCGGCGTTCCTCCAGGTCATTGCGCGCGTAACCGGGGCACCATTCATCGATATCGTCGGGCACCAGCGTCGGCAGGATGGCGGCATGGCTGTCGAGCGCGGCGAAACTGGCCGCCTCCCAGTCCCGATGTCCGTCCACATGGGCCCAACGCATCGTCACGGGTTCGGCCGGGGCGCTGGCGAAAGGGTTCGGGATCGCGACACAGCCCGAAAGACAGGTGACGGCGATCAGACAGGACAGGGAAAATCGCATGACGTTCATGGAATAGTTTCAGTGCCGGAACGCTCTGACCGGTTCGGCGGCGGGCTGCAACCCCGTTCGGGGCCCGCCGCACCCCATCGGCGGTCAGACGCTGCCGCCCAGAAGATAGACCCGGAAACTGACCCGCTGATGGCTGAGCTGGCGGATCGCGGTCGCCCGTTCCAGCCAGACATGGCCATCACGCGCGCGGTCCCGCGCCTCCAGCCGGAACCCCCCGGGCCCGTATTGCGGGCGGATATGGTCACCCGCCTCGGCGCGCAGCGTTGCGTCATCGGTGCGGTCCAGGCTGGCAAAGCCGGGCCCGATGGCCACGCGCGCCTCGGCCTCGGTCCAGGGGGTCAGGCGCCGGGCATCATCCCAGGAAAAGCTGCACCGCATCACCGCAATGGCGTCGGCAGGCCAGAGCGCGGCATCGTCGGTGCCGGGGCGCAGCGCAGCCACCAGGGGAAACACCACCGGATCGGACGCGGCATGGGCGGCCAGACGGTCACGCGTGTCCAGCCCGTAGCGCGCGCAATGGATAAGACCCGCAGGCCGGTCTGGACCGGGCGCACCGAAGGCGGCGGTAAGACCCAGAGCATCGGATCGGCGCTGTCGGGCGCCCGCGGGTCAAGGTCCGACATCCCCGGGGCGATGTCCGCGACCCGGGCGGCCACGGCCTCGCCCCCCAGATGCGCGGCCTCGGCAAGGGCGAAAACGGCACGCCCCTCCAGCCGGTCCTGCGCCAGAGCGGGACCCGTCAGGGCGAGACATATCAGGGCGATCGACAAACCACGCATCCCCCGCAGGGTAACGCGCCGATGTTCCGGCGCACAGCGGGCGACCGTCACGATTTTGGGAAATGGCGCGGTTGACGGGGCTCGAACCCGCGACCCCCGGCGTGACAGGCCGGTACTCTAACCAACTGAGCTACAACCGCGCGTAGCGGGTGGGTTAAGGCGTGGCGCCGACAGGGTCAAGCGGGAAACGCGCAAAGAATGGCGTTTTGCCCCTAGCCGCGGCGCACCGGGCGATCCTCGGGCGCGGGCTGGCCGCGTTTGCTTTCGCGGGCGAAGACGTAGAGCCCGGCACCTGCGATCAGCGCGATGCCAAACGCCATGACGAGGCCGGGGATTTCACCGAAGATCAGCCAGCCCCAGAACACCGCCATCGGAAGCGCCACGTATTCGAAGGGGGCGACGGTGGCAGCCTCGCCGATCTTGTAGGCCTGGCTCAGGCAATAGCCGATCATCGCCGACATCAGGCCGAGCAGTCCGAATTTCCAGAGATCCTCTGCCACCGGCCATATCCAGGGGCGCAACAGGAAGATCAGGCTGTCATGCTCCACAAAGGCAAGGAACCGGCCATCGCCCGCCACGAGGAAAAACACCGCGCTGACCACGATGAAGGCGCCCTGGATATAGATCGCCATGGCCGAGGCGGCGGCACTCACGCCCAGTTTGCGGGTCAGAACCTGCATGCCCGCGTAACAGGCGGCGGCGATGATCGGCAGAAACAGGCTGATCCGGGCGATATCGCCCCAATCGACGCCGGGCCCCATCATCACCACGACACCGGCCAGCCCGATGCCGATGGCGGCCAGACGATGACGACCGACCGTTTCACCCAGAACGGGGATCGCCAGAAGCGTAATGAAAAGCGGCGCCACGAAGAACAAGGCCGTGGCCGCGCCGAGCGGCATGACCGCGAGGGCTGCGAAAAAGGTCATGTTGGCGATGACGATCAGACCCGCGCGCAGGGCATGCAGCATCGGCCGGTCGGTTTTCAGCAGGTGCCAGCCGCCTTCGACCCGCAGGAACACCATCGTGGCGAGGATGCCCACGCAAGATCGGACGAACACCATCTGATGCAAGGGATAGCCACCCGAGAGCAGCTTGATCAGCATGTCGTTGACCGAGATGCAGACCATCGCCGTGACGATGAAGGCGATGGCGGCAAGGGTTCTGTCGGGCGCAGCCATGGTGGCGGGGCGGGGTGTCATGGGCGGCACCCTATCCCCGCCGCGACCGGGCGCAAGCCGCGATCAGCGCGGCGGCAGGGGGATGAACTCGGCGTTGTCGGTCGGCGGCAACTGGAACCGGCCGTTTTCCCAGTCACCTTCGCGCCAGGCCTCCTTGGCGGCCTCGATCCGTTCCTTCGAGGAGGCCACGAAATTCCACCAGATATAGCGAGGCCCCTCCAGCGTTTCGCCGCCCAGGAGCATCACGCGCGCACCCCGGTCCCCGGCGGTCATCGACACCCGGTCACCGGGGCGGAACACCATCATCTGGCCCGGCTCGAAGGTCTGACCGGCGATGGTGACGGACCCCTCCACCACATAGGCGCCGCGATCCTCGTGATCGTCGGGCATCGGAAGATGTGCGCCGGGCTTGAGCAGAGCGTCGGCGTAGAACATCTCGGACGCGGTTTTCACCGGGGCGCGTTCACCGTAGGCCGATCCGAGGATCAGCCGCAGCTCTTTCCCCTCGCCCTCCATCATCGGCAGGTCGGATTTCCCGGCATGCACGAAACCCGCCGGATCGTCCTCGGCATCCTTGGGCAGGGCGATCCAGGTCTGGATGCCGAACAGGCTGTAGGGGTTTTTCAGCATCTCGCCATCGACCCGTTCGGAATGGGTGATGCCGTGGCCCGCCGTCATCAGGTTCACCGCCCCCGGTTCGATCCATTGATCGGTGCCCAGGCTGTCGCGGTGGTGGAACTTGCCCTTGTAAAGATAGGTGACCGTGGCCAGCCCGATATGGGGATGCGGGCGGATGTCGATCCCCTGCCCGGTGACGAATTCCGCCGGGCCCATCTGGTCGAAGAAGATGAACGGGCCCACCATCTGGCGTTTCGGGGCGGGCAGCGCGCGCCGCACCTCGAAATCGCCCAGATCGCGGGCGCGGGGAACGATCACGGTTTCGATGGCATCGACGGCGTCGCCGGTCGGGCAATCGGGGTCAAGCGCGGGGTTCCAGGACATCGGGGGCCTCCTGATGCGATAAAGCGTTGCCCCGTAGATAGACCTGCGCCGATGCGATATCTATTGCCGAAACGCAGCGCATCTGTGCGCTGTGTCACAGATCATTCTGCGGCCACCATCGGGCGCGGCGCGACATCGGCAAAGGACACCATGCGCCCGCCCGCCTCGTCATAAAGCTTCCAGCGCAGGCAGCGCAGACCATCGAGGAAGGTGATCTTTTCAGACCTGAGCAGCCCCCGCGCCTCAAGCGCCTCATGCGCCTCCTTCAGGCGATAGCCGGGGATCTTGGCGTTCAGGTGGTGCAGGTCATGATAGCCGATATTCAGCATCGCCAGGTCGAAGAAAGGGCCCCAGTCCAGCACCGCCGACCCTTCCAGCGCGGCAGTTTCGAAATCCAGTTCCGGCTTGGTGCCCCAATTGATGTTCTCGAAATTATGCACGACATAGGGAATGAGCGACCCGAAGGGCGTGGCGACATAGACGATGGCCAGCCACACGGCCAGGCCTGGCCAGCCCGCCACGCTCCAGATCGCAAGCAGGATCGCGGCGATCATCGCGTTGTGCAGCACCAGGTCCCACCAGCCCACGCGCAACCCGTAAAGCGGCAGACGCCGGAAAACCGTGTAAAGCAGGAACGGCCCCACCAGGATCAGCGTCACGGGGCTGCGGTAGAGGCGATAGCCGAGCCGTTTCAGCGGACTGGCGGCGTGCCATTCATCGACCGTCATCACCTTGATCTCGAAGGTGTCGCGACGGTCCAGATCGCTGACATGGGTATGGTGAAGGTTATGGATGTGGCGCGTGGCGCGGTAGGGCGTCATCGCGATGGGCGACAGCAGCGTGCCGATGATGTCATTGACCCGGCGCGAGGAAAAGAACGACCCGTGCAGGCAGTCATGCTGGATCATGTAGAGCCGCAGGCCCGACCCCGAGGCCAGCACGATCGCGGGGACCATGACCCACCATGTGCCGATGGCCGCGATGGCGGTGATCAGACCCGCAAGGTAAAGCGCAAAGGTGAACGACACCTCGACCCAGGCACGCCGGTCATCGGCATGGGCGAATTCGCGCGCGGCCGCGCGCAGCGACGGTGCATGGGTTGCGGACATACCCTATCCCCAGGCTGGCAGTTGCCAGTGATACGATAGAACGATCGCCCCGGCGTGCAACACCCGGGTGCGGGCCACCGCTAAAGTGTTGCATTCGTTCATCAGATTCAGCGCGAGGGTCAACAATCCGCCGCCAGGAACGCCATCGTTTCTACAAAACGATTGCAGCATGGCAGCGTGACGCGCAGGGAGGCATCCTTGCGTTCAGCAAAGAGCCCTTGGTCCGTGCGGCCGGCCGCTGTTGCTTCAGTTGCTCTTATCGTTTTCATTCCGAAAACGATTGTCGCATGGAACCGGTGTGCTTGGGGCCGTCGCTTGGCCTCGCAAAGAGCCTTTGGTGGGTGGTGAGGGACTCGAACCCCCGACATCTTCGGTGTAAACGAAGCGCTCTACCAACTGAGCTAACCACCCGACGGTCCCGAGGGGCCACCTTGATCTAACGGGCCGGACGCAGGCGTGCAAGACGGCACCCGGCCCATGGGACAGCCCCGGATGCCAATCTTCGATCCCACCGCCCACCAGACCCATGCATCGCGCGGCTTCGCCGAATTCGCGGTGGGGGAAGTGTTTCGCGCCCCGTCCCGCACCATGACCGAAGGCGTTTTCGCTGCGTTCCAGGCGGCATCGGGCGACAATCACCCGATCCATTATGACCGCGCCTATCTGGCACGGTTGGGGCACCGGGACCTGATGGCGCATGGCTACCAGACCCTGATCCAGGCCGCGATCGGGGCCAGCCCCCTTGCCCACCAGATGGGCGAGGCGCTGATCGGGTTCATTGCACAATCCTCGCGGTTTCTGGCCCCGGTCCATTGCGGCGACACGCTGTATCCGGCCTTCGAGATCACGGACCTGACGCGGCAGGCGACGACCGGGGTGATGACCGTGGCGGTGACGATCCACAACCAGGACGGCGTGCTGGTCTGCGACGGATCGCAAAGCTACCTGATGCGGCTTTAGGCGATCAGGCGGGCCTGCCCGTCGCGGATGTGGTGGATCACGCCCTGCCCGCCCGGCAGATCGGCAAGGGCGTGGGGCGGCAGGCCAAGCGCAAGACAGCGCAACACGCGCGAGGTCAGGCCGTGGGTGACCAGGATGGCCGGACCGTCGAGATCATCGAGCGCCGCACGGCATCGTGCCGCCATCGCCTCCAGCGTCTCGCCGCCGGGGGCGGCGAATTTCCAGTGATGTGCATCGGCGGCCGTGGCGATATCGGGCCGGGCGGCGGCCAGATCGGCAATCAGCGCCCCGGTCCAGTCCCCCAGATCGACCTCCATCAACCGTGCATCCAGCAGGATCGGGCGCCCAGGCAAGGCGATCTCGGCCGTGGTCAGGGCCCGCGGCGACGGGCTGGCACGCAGCGGCAGGTTGCCGACCCCGGCCGCCGCAAGCAACGCGCCCTGCCGCGCGGCCTGCGCGCGCCCGGTCGCGGTCAGCGGGCTGTCGGCGCGGCCCTGAAGGCGGCCCTCGGCATTCCAGACGGTTTCGCCGTGGCGCAGGATGTAGAGCTCGGGCACAGCCGTCACCGTTCAGCCCGCCCCACCGGGGGCCACATCGAGAAGGGAAATGGTGGGTGATGAGAGATTTGAACTCCCGACATCTTCGATGTGAACGAAGCGCTCTACCACTGAGCTAATCACCCTTGGGCCGGTCGTTTAGCCCTCTGCGTCCTTGTCCGCAAGACCTGACGCGCCGCCATCCTGCGCGGCCGGGCGGCGGATCTTGGCGGTCAGCACGCTGGCCGAGCCCGAGCCTTTGCGCGCCTTGATGACGATCTTTCCCAGAGGGGGCAGGATCACCATATCGCGCGCGTCAAGCGCGGCGCCGAGCTCGTCAAGCACGAGGTCCAGAACCTCCTTGACCTCGGACCGTTTGAGCGCGCTGCGCGCCGCGACCGCGCCGATCAGGTCGGGACGGCGAAAGGTGCCATCGGCGCCATCGGGTTCCGCCTGATCGGGCGCCGTGCCCGAGACCAGCGACACGACCGAGGCCGAGGCGGCGGAGGCGGAGGCGGGCACGTCAGGTGCGGCATCGGTCGGTTCCGCCGGGCGCGCGCGCCGCTTCGCGGTGGGGCCTGCCGGCGTCGCCTTGCGGGGCGGGGTGGTGGGTTTGGTCGGTTTCGCCATGATCTGTCCTGTCTGCCCGGTGCTTGTGTGCTGCGATCCCGGGCATCGGCCCGGGGCGCTGCGCGTTTTCACGGGAGGCTAACGAAAAACCCGCCTTGCGGCTAGGGTGCAGGGGGCGCCGATCAGGACTGACCTGCCAGCCGGAGATTGCGCCGGTCCCACCGGGGCCAGCCCATCAGTTCCGACAGCGTGACACATTCCAATCCGCGCGCGGCCAGCCCGTCGATGGTGGCGGGCATGGCGCGTACCGTCGGGCCATGAATGTCATGGGACAGCACCACCGCGCCCGGGTGGCTGCCATTCACGATACGCTGCGCCACCACGGAACTGCCCGGCCGCATCCAGTCCTGCGGATCAACCGACCAGAGCACCGTCGCCATGTTGCGCGTGTTGTAAAGCAACGCCGCCTGCCGCGCGGTGATGTTGCCATAGGGCGGGCGCATGGTGACGGGGGGGCGGCCCACCGTGTCGTAGATCACCTGGTTGGTGCGGTCGATTTCCGACAGGAACGCGGTATCGCCGTAGCCATAGAGGCTTGGATGCGACCAGGTGTGATTGCCGATCTCATGCCCCTCGGCCACGATCCGCTGCATGATGGCGGCGTGGCGCGCGACGCGGTTGCCGATGACGTAGAAGGTGGCCCGCACCCCGCGTGCCGCCAGAATATCGAGCAAGGCCGGGGTCAGGCTGTGATGGGGGCCGTCATCGAAGGTCAGCGCCACTTGCGGACGGGATGTGGCCACCCGTGTGATGATGGTGCCGGGGCTTTGCGGAAGATCCTCGGGAAGCGCGATCTGATAGCCCTGCGCGGCGCCGGGCAGCGCAAGACCGGGCGCGGCCAGGGCCGCCGCCCCGGAGATCATGAAATGTCGGCGGGCAAGGGCCATGGGTTCCGACTCAGGTTCTACGCACCTCTACGCTGCCCGGAGTTTCAGGGCGAAACCATGGCGAAACCCTGCAGGTGCAAAGACCGAAGCGGACCGAGGTGTTGCAGCAACAGCCACCCGACCGGAAAACCGATGCAAGCCTGCAACAATTACGGAGGCAGATCATCTGCACCCTGTGCAGACGCACCGGGCTTGGGAATCATTCCGGGTTGTGCGCATCGCTGCCCGAGGCGCGCGAAAAACCTGGGGAAAACATCATGAAGACATTCGTTCTTGCGGCGGTCGCCGCCTTCGCATTCGGCACCACCGCCGCGCTTGCCGGTGGCGCCGCGCCCGCCATGCCCGCCGAGGTGGTGATCGCCGATACCGGCAACAGCAATGACGGCATCCTCGTGCCGATCATGGCGGTGATCCTGTTCGGGCTGGCGCTGGCGTCGGACTGAGGCTTATCGCACAGCGCCTGTCCGGCCGGTTGACCTGAAAAAAAACGGCGCCCGGGGGTCCGGACGCCGCCATGGCCCTATGCGGGCCGGTCAGTGGGTGACCGCGCTGCCCCCGCCCTGTTCAAGCGCCTTTTGCGCGGCGGCGGCCTCTTCTGCCTCCTCGTCCCAATCGATGCCCTCGGGCTCGGCCACCAGCGCGTGTTTGAGCACCTCGGACACATGGGCGACGGGGATGATGGTCAGCCCCTCCTTCACGTTGTCGGGAATTTCCGGCAGGTCCTTTTCATTGTCCTCGGGGATCAGAACGGTCGTGATACCGCCCCTGAGCGCCGCGAGCAGTTTCTCCTTCAGCCCGCCGATAGGCAGGACATTGCCGCGCAATGTCACCTCGCCGGTCATGGCGATATCCTTGCGCACCGGGATCTGGGTCAGCACGGACACGATGGATGTCACCATCGCGATGCCCGCGCTCGGCCCGTCCTTGGGCGTGGCGCCCTCGGGGACGTGAACATGGATGTCCCACCTGTCGAAACGCGGCGGCTTGACCCCGATGGCCGGGCTGATCGAACGGACGAAGGATGCGGCGGCATCAATCGATTCCTTCATCACATCGCCCAGTTTCCCGGTCGTCTTCATCCGGCCCTTGCCCGGCAGGCGCAGCGCCTCGATCGACAGCAGGTCGCCCCCGACGGATGTCCAGGCCAGCCCCGTCACCACGCCGATCTGGTCTTCCTTCTCGGCCAGGCCGAACTTGTGGCGGCGGACCCCCAACATGTCCTCAAGGCTTTCGGGCGTGACGACAACCTTGTCGGTTTCCTTCTTGACGATCGTCGTCACGGCCTTGCGTGCAAGTTTCGCGATCTCGCGTTCAAGGTTCCGCACCCCCGCTTCGCGGGTGTAGTAGCGGATCACGTCGGTCAGCGCGGCATCGGTCAGCTCGAACTCGGACTTCTTCAGCCCGTGGTTCTTCATCTGCTTCGACACCAGGTGCTGTTTGGCGATCTCGCGTTTCTCATCCTCGGTGTAGCCCGCCAGCGGGATGATCTCCATCCGGTCCAGAAGCGGACCAGGCATGTTGTAGGAGTTTGCCGTGGTCAGGAACATGACGTTGGAAAGGTCGTATTCGACCTCGAGATAGTGATCGACAAAGGTCGAGTTCTGCTCGGGGTCCAGCACCTCGAGCATCGCACTGGCCGGATCGCCCCGGAAATCCTGTCCCATCTTGTCGATCTCATCGAGCAGGATCAGCGGGTTGGTGGTTTTCGCCTTTTTCAGCGCCTGGATGATCTTGCCGGGCATGGACCCGATATAGGTCCGGCGGTGGCCGCGGATCTCGGATTCGTCGCGCACCCCGCCAAGGCTGATGCGGATGAATTCGCGCCCGGTGGCCTTGGCGACCGATTTGCCGAGGCTGGTCTTGCCCACGCCCGGGGGACCAACCAGACACAGGATCGGGCCCTTCAGCTTTTTCGACCTTTGCTGCACCGCCAGGTATTCGACGATGCGTTCCTTGACCTTTTCAAGCCCGTAATGGTCATCATCAAGAATGCGTTCGGCGCGGCCCAGGTCTTTCTTGACGCGCGATTTCACGCCCCAGGGGATCGACAGCATCCAGTCGAGGTAATTGCGCACCACCGTCGCCTCGGCCGACATGGGCGACATCGATTTCAGCTTCTTCAGCTCGGCGTCGGCTTTCTCGCGCGCCTCTTTTGACAGTTTCGTGGCCTCGATGCGTTCCTCGAGTTCCGCAATTTCACCGGCGCCATCGTCACCGTCGCCCAGTTCGCGCTGGATCGCCTTCATCTGTTCGTTGAGGTAATACTCGCGCTGCGTCCGCTCCATCTGCGATTTCACGCGGGTCTTGATCTTCTTTTCGACCTGCAGGACCGACATCTCGCCCTGCATCAGGCCATAGACCTTTTCCAGCCGCTCGGAGACGGTCAGCGTTTGCAGAAGATCCTGCTTCTGGCCCACCTCGATGCCCAGATGGCCCGACACCAGGTCGGCCAGCTTGGCCGGGTCCGTGGCTTCGCTGATCGCGGTCAGCGCATCCTCGGGGATGTTCTTTTTCACCTTGGCGTAGCGTTCGAACTCCTGCGCCACCGATTTCAGGAGCGCGGTGATCGCGGCCTGGTCGCCCACCGCCTCGTCCAGCAGCACCGCGCGGGCCTCGAAAAAGGGATCGGTCGCGATGAATTCCTCGATCGACACGCGGGCGCGCCCTTCGACCAGCACCTTGACAGTGCCGTCGGGCAGTTTCAGCAGCTGCAGCACATTGGCCAGCACCCCGGTGCGATAGATGCCGTCGGCGGTCGGGTCATCGACGGCAGGGTCGATCTGGCTGGACAGCAGGATCTGCTTGTCGTCCTGCATCACCTCTTCGAGCGCGCGCACCGATTTCTCGCGGCCAACGAAAAGCGGCACGATCATATGCGGGAATACCACGATGTCGCGCAGGGGCAGGACGGGGAAGGTATCTTGGTTCACTGGCTCTTGCCTTCTTTCATTTTGGCAAAGGGGTGCGGCCCTGGCCTGGCAGCAGCACGCGCCCCTTCCGGGTAACGAAACGTTAACGTGGGGCAGCGGGCGACCGGTTTCAACCGAAGGCACGCAGCCATGCTTGCGCTGCAGCGTGGCGGGGTCAGGCGGCGAACACAAGCCCCGCGCGGCCAAGGGGGCCGTCCATGCACAGGTTTCCGGGGACAGTCCCATCCCCCGGGCAAGGCCGCGAGTATTGACGCGGGCACACAGGCCCTAAAACGTGCCCTGCCCCGCCGAAGAACCGAAGGACGACCCGATGATCGCTGCCACCGCCCTGATCCTGACCGCGCTGCTGTTCGGCGGCATGACCTTTTTCAGCCTCGGCTTCGCGCCGGTGCTGTTCAAACAACTGCCGATGGACCAGGTGCGGCCGCTGCTGCGCGGCACGTTCCCCTATTACTACCTCGCGGTGATCGGGCTTGGCGGTGCTGCCGCCGCCGTTGCGGCCTTCGCCGATCCGCTGGCCGGTGGGCTGCTGGCCGCCATCGCGCTGAGCACGGTCTATGCGCGCCAGGTCCTGATGCACCAGATCAATGCCGCAACCGACCGGCGCGACACGGGCACTTTCGGGCGGCTGCATGGCCTGTCGGTGGTGATCCAGCTGGTCCAGATCGGGCTGGCCGGGTGGGCGGTGGTGATCCTCGCCGCCTAGCGGGTCAGCGTCACGGCACGGTCGGCGAAGATCGTCATGCCCTGCATGGTCCCGCTGAAGGTCATCCGGCCCGACAGGGTGTTTTCATCGACGGCAAACAGGACGGTCTGAAACACCACGGTGCCGCCCGTTTCCTCCATCGGGACATCGCCCATCATGCTCAGCACCGGCAGGTCGCCCGCGTCACAGCCGAGCGGGGTGGCCAGCGATGCGGCATCGGGGCCGGGTGCAGGCAGTTGGCCCACCAGGCTTTCGGGCACGGTCATCCCGGCATCCGGCACCTCGTCCAGCGTGCTGAGCGTGGCGGGCACCTCGGGGAATTCACCGCCCGACATGACCAGGTTGCCATCGACAAGATCGATCTGCATCGCGGCCGGTGCCTCGGTCGGCATCGGCATCGCCATCATCTGCATTCCGCCCTGAAACATCCACATGTTGCCCGCGCCATTGGCCGCCGTCCAGGCACCGGTAAGCGCCGGGGCGACATCGCGGTCATAGGCGCGGGGGCGGACATCGCAGCCATCAAACGCGGCCCCTGCAGTGGGCAGAAAGGTCAGGGCCATGGCGGTGATCATCAGGGGGCGCAGGGTCATGGGTGTCTCCGATGCGTCAGCTGTCGGGCGCAGGAAAGCACAGCGTACGTCCGTTGCGAAGGGCGGGTTTCCCCGCCCCCGGCTGTGACGAAAACGCCGGGGGCGGGGCTATTCATAAAAACCGGGGCACAAATCTGGAAATCCGCACGCCGACAAATGCACGTCAGGCGCCCGCATCAAAGCGGCTCGATATCGCCCTCTGCCCGCATGGCATGGAATGCCGCCTCGAAAGCGGCAAACCGGTCTTCGGCGATGGCCGCGCGCATGCCTGCCATCAGCTCCTGGTAGTAATGCAGGTTGTGCCAGGTCAGCAGCATGCCCGAGATCATTTCGCCCGCGCGGAACACATGGTGCAGGTAGGCGCGCGAATAGCCCTGGCAGGCCGGGCAGGTACAGGCCTCGTCCAGCGGCCGGGGGTCATCGGCATGGCGGGCGTTCTTGAGGTTCACCTGCCCGCGCCGCGTCCAGGCCTGCCCGGTCCGCCCCGACCGCGACGGCAGCACGCAATCCATCATGTCGATGCCGCGCGCCACCGCGCCCACGATGTCATCGGGCTTGCCCACCCCCATGAGATAACGGGGCTTGTCCGCGGGCAACTGACCGGCGGCATGATCGAGACAGCCGAACATGGCCTCCTGCCCCTCGCCCACGGCCAGCCCGCCGACGGCATAGCCGTCAAAGCCGATCTCGCGCAGCGCCCCGGCGCTCTCGGCGCGCAGGTCCTCCTCCAGCCCGCCCTGCTGGATGCCGAACAGCGCGTGGCCCGGCCGGTCACCGAACGCGTCTTTCGACCGTTTCGCCCAGCGCATGCTGAGCTGCATGGACGCCGCGATCCGGTCGCGGTCGGCGGGCAGCGCGGGGCATTCATCGAAACACATCACGATGTCGGACCCGAGCAGGCGCTGGATCTCCATCGACCGTTCCGGGGTCAGATGATGCTTTGACCCGTCGATATGGGACCGGAACGTCACCCCCTCCTCGGTCAGGGTGCGCAGCTCGGCCAGGCTCATCACCTGGAACCCGCCGCTGTCGGTCAGGATGGGCCTTTCCCAGTTCATGAACCGGTGCAGCCCGCCGAGCGCCGCGATCCGTTCCGCCGTGGGCCGCAGCATCAGATGGTAGGTGTTTCCAAGCAGGATATCGGCGCCCGTCGCCGCCACGCTGTCGGGCAGCATGGCCTTGACCGTTGCCGCCGTGCCCACCGGCATGAAGGCAGGCGTGCGGATCGGACCACGTGGCGTCGAGATGACGCCCGTGCGGGCCGCGCCGGACGTCGCCTTGAGCGTGAAGGAAAAACGATCGGTCATGGCCCCCGGCGCTACAACCCGCGCCCGGCACGTGCAAGCGGGGCGATTGACCCGGCGCGCCCTGCGCATATTGTGCGGCGCGGGGGCACGGTTCACATGACACTCATCGACGCCATCGGGTTTCTCGCTGCCGGGCTGGTCTTTCTGACCTTCTGGATGAAGACGCTTCTGGCGCTGCGCGTGGTCGCCATCGCCTCCAACATCGTTTTCGCGGCCTACGGGGCGCTGGCCGATCTGACGCCGATCCTGCTGTTGCACCTGCTGCTGTTGCCGCTGAACCTGTACCGGACCTGGGAACAGACGCGGCTGATGCGGCGGATCGAGGCCGCGCTGAGCGCCCCGCCGCAGGTCGAGATGCTTCTGCCCTACATGAAGGCACGTCGTGTCGACGCCGGAACGATGCTGTTTCGCAAGGGCGACGCGGCCGATTGCCTGTTCTATGTCGAAAGCGGCACGGTGGAGATCCCCGAGGTCGGGGCAAAGATCGGCCCCGGCGGGCTTTTCGGAGAGATGGGTCTGTTCAACCGCTCCGGCACCCGCACCGCCAGCGCCGTGATGAAAGAGGGCGGGCGGCTCTGCGCCATCGACCGCGATACGATCCTGCGGCTCTGCCGGACCGAACCCGATTTCGGGCTTGCCCTGGCGCGGCTGATGGCCGACCGCATCAATCCGCCCCCGGCATCGGTATCGGAACCCGCCGAAAGCGCGTCGGACCTGCCCGCCCGCTGAGGGCGCGCGGCCCCTATCGACATGTCGCATGGCCGTGTTAGGCCCGTGACGCGACTCGCGCCGCCCGGCATGCGGCCACCCTGTATCACCCGCAGACCCGCCCGGCCGCGGGCCCGGACTTGGAAAGGCACGCGCCGATGACCGAAACCCTGACCCTGGGATGGGAGGAATGGGTGGCTCTGCCCGATCTCGGCCTGCCCGCGCTCAAGGCCAAGGTCGATACCGGGGCGCGCACCTCGGCGCTTCATGCGTTCGACATCGAACCTTTCGGCCCCGCCGGCAGGCCCAAGCTGCGGTTCGCGATACACCCGATCCCGAACCGGCTGGACCTGACCATCGCCTGTTCGGCCGCCATCAAGGACCGGCGCGAGGTGACCAGTTCGAACGCCGAGACCGAGTTGCGCTACGTGATCGAAACGCCCCTGCGCATCGGCGATGCGCAGGTGCCGGTCGAGATCACCCTGACCGACCGGACCGCCATGGCCTACCGGATGCTTCTGGGACGCCAGGCGATCCAGCCCGACTGGGTGGTCAGCCCGACCGAAAGCTTCTGCCAGCCCCGGCTCAGCTACGACATCTATTCCACGGCCGAGGTCAAGGCGGTGGCCCCGAAACGCCCCCTGCGCATCGCGGTCCTGAGCCGGGAGGACAATTATTCCACCCGCCGCCTCGTGGACGAGGGCGAGGAACGCGGCCACACCGTCGAGGTCATCAATACCACGCGCTGCTACATGGCGATCAACGCGCTGGCGACCGAGATCTTCTACGATGGCAAACGCCTGCCCCGCTATGACGCCGTCATCCCGCGCATCGGGGCCAGCATCACCGCCTATGGCACCGCGGTTCTGCGGCAGTTCGAAACCATCGGAACCTATTGCATCAACGGCTCCGCCGGGATCACCGCCAGCCGCGACAAGCTGCATGCCCATCAGATGCTGGCCCGCCACAAGATCGGCATGCCGATGACCGCCTTCGCCGCCAGCCCGATGGACACCGACAACCTGATCGGGCTGGTGGGCAACGCGCCCCTGATCGTGAAACTGCTGGAATCGACGCAAGGAAAGGGCGTGGTGCTGGCCGAGACCAAGAAGGCCGCGCAATCGGTGATCGACGCTTTCCGGGGGCTGCGCGCGAATTTCCTGGTGCAGGGATTCGTGCAGGAAGCCGCGGGCGAGGATGTGCGCTGTCTTGTCGTCGATGGAAAGGTCGTGGCGGCGATGAAACGCACGGCGGCGGGCGATGATTTCCGGTCGAACCTGCACCGGGGCGGCAGCGCGGTATCGGTCAGGATCACCAAACCCGAACGCGAGGCAGCCGTGCGCGCGGCCCGGGTGTTCGGCCTGGGGCTGGCGGGGGTGGACCTGTTGCGCTCCGATGACGGGCCGAAAGTGCTCGAAGTCAATTCCTCGCCCGGCTTCCAGGGCATCGACGAGGCGACGGGCAAGAACATCGCGGCCCTGCTTTACGATGCGCTGGAAAAGAAGGTCCGCCCGCAACCCATCCGAAAGCGCAAGTTGGTTTAGGCAGGCCTAGGCAGTTGCCGCGACGAAATGAACCTGCGCCGGCACGCGCATCTCGCCTGCCACTTCATATGCGCCAAGGGTGTCGCGCAGGGCGTCCTGCACGGCGGCCCTGACCTCGGGCGTCAGGCGTCCCGCCTCCTTTTCCATCCGCAGGCGCCCGGCGGCAGCGCCGATGGTCATCTGCATCTTCGTCATCCCCTCCAGCCCGCCCATGGGCGTCAGGTCAAGGTCGACCGTGTCGATCTCGGCCCGCCATCCCGCATCCGTCAGCACGGTTTGCAGGTCGTGTGCATCGGCGAACCGCAGCGGCCCCGGGGCCTTTGGATCGGCGCCGGGCGGCGGCCCGAGCACGCGCGCGGCAGCGGCGGCGGGCGCTGAGAAATACGGATTGGCCTCGCGCGCGCCCCAACAGGCCAGGTGCATCCGCGCGCCGGGTTCCATCGCGGCGCGCAGATTGGCGAAGGCGGCGGGGCTGTCGCGAAAGAACATCACCCCGAAAAGCGAGAGCGCGGCGTCAAAGAGCGGGCTGTCGAACCGCACCTCCTGCGCATCAGCCTCGATCACCGTGACGTTCCCGGGCGAACGCATGCGGGCCCGGGCGGCGAAGGGCGGCGCGATCTCGACCCCGGTGACATGGCCCGTGGGACCCACGGCCTCGGCTGCACGAACAAGCGAGATACCTGCACCCGGCCCGATATCGAGGACATGCTGGCCGGGTGACAGGGCCGCGCGACGCAGCAATTCGTCCAGCACTGGTGCATGCGCGGCGTCGGTCTGGGCCTCGGCGCGCAGCCAGGGTCCCGCCATCGCGTTCCAGTCCATACCGCCGCCTCCCCGCGCCTGCACGAACCCCGATCCTGCCCCGGATCGCACCCCGAGGCCAGAGCGTCGCCGGGACCCTTTACCGTTCCGCGCGTAATCCTTATATCTTTGGTCAAGCATTCCGCAGGAGACGCGCACGTGTCAGAGCCACAGCCGCACCTCGAAGGGGCCCCGCTGATCCAGCCCTCGTCGATCGATCATCCGCTGTATGATAAGATCGTCGAGGCCTGCCGGTCGGTATTTGACCCCGAGATCCCCGTCAACATCTTCGATCTGGGCCTGGTCTATACCATCGACATCGGCGCCGATAACGCGGTCAACGTGACCATGACGCTGACGGCACCGGGCTGTCCGGTGGCGGGTGAGATGCCGGGATGGGTGGCCGATGCGATCGAGCCGCTGGAGGGCGTGAAACATGTCGATGTTCACCTGACCTGGGATCCGCCCTGGGGGATGGACATGATGTCGGACGAGGCGCGGCTGGAACTGGGGTTCATGTAAGCCGGGCTTGAGGACCGGGGGCGCCACGCCTAGGTTCAGGGGGACAAGGAGACAGCCATGTTCGGTATTCCAGGCAAGCAAGCGGTCAGCATCACCCCGGCGGCGGCGAAACAGATCGCCAGGCTGATGGACAAGGACGGCCACCAGGGCCTGCGCATCGGCGTCAAGAAAGGCGGCTGCGCGGGCATGGAATACACCATGGATTACGTCACCGAGATCGATCCCCATGACGAAGTGGTCGAACAGGAAGGGGCACGGGTGATGATCGCGCCGATGGCGCAGATGTTCCTGTTCGGCACCGAGATCGACTATGAGGTTTCGCTGCTGGAGGCGGGGTTCAAGTTCCGCAACCCCAACGTGACCGATGCCTGTGGCTGCGGCGAGTCGATCAAGTTCAAGGATGTCGAAGAACTGAAAGCCGAACAGGGGCAATAGGCGCGTGCCCGACACGACCTTCTACAGGGACCTTTTCGAGCCCCTTGGCACCATAACCACGCGCAAAATGATGGGCGGCACGGTGTTTTACGCCGATGGCCGGCTGTTTGCGACCGTTCATGGCGACGGGCGGCTTTTCCTGCGGACCAAGGCCGCATTGGCAGAGCGGCTGGAGGCGGATGGCGAAACGCAACTGACCTGGGCCCGCCCGTCAGACGGGCATGTGCAGGCCATGGGGTACTGGTCACTGCCCGATGCGGCCCTGGAGGATCCCGACCTGGCCTGTGCGCTGGCGCGGGAGGCCCTGGCGGAAGCCTAGCAGACGGTGGGAAAACAGCGCGACACCGGCGGCGCTATGCACATGGTGCTGCGCGACGCCCGTATTTGCGGATAGATGAAGCGGGCGGCCATGGGGGCCCTATGGCCGTTGCTTGACCACCCGGGCCGCAGTTGCGATGCCGGGGGGGTCAACAGAAAGGAGTGCCATGCGCCGCAAGCTTGCCGCCGGAAACTGGAAGATGCACGGGCTGGCCGCTGACCTGCCGGAGGTCGACCAGTTGGCCGCGCTTTATCCCGCTGCCCCCGTCGATATCGTGTTGTGCCCGCCTGCCCCGCTGATCGACCGGATGGCCGCGCGTGTCGCGACCGGGGTCATCGCGCTCGGGGGGCAGACCTGTCACCCTGCGATCAAGGGCGCGCATACCGGCGATATCTCGGCGCAGATGCTGGCCGATGCCGGGGCGCGCTATGTCATCCTCGGCCATTCGGAACGACGTGCCGATCACCGGGAAACCGACACAATCGTGCGCGCGCAGGCCAGAGCGGCGATAGAGGCCGGGCTGGTTGCGATCATCTGTCTGGGCGAGACCGAGGCCGAGCGCGATGCGGGCCGCACGCTGGAGGTTGTGACCGCGCAACTGGCCGGGTCCCTGCCCGACCGCGCCACCGGCGACACCTGCGTGGTCGCCTATGAACCGGTCTGGGCGATCGGCACAGGGCGCGTTCCGAGCCCGGACCAGATCGCCGAGGTGCATGGCGCGCTGCGCAGGGCCCTGACCGGCCATCTGGGGGCGGATACCGCCGAGGCGATCCGGCTGCTTTACGGCGGATCGGTCAAGCCCGACAACGCCGCCGGAATTTTCGCCATTCCCGATGTGGACGGCGCGCTGGTTGGGGGCGCATCGCTGAAGGCCGCGGATTTCGCGGCGATCATCGACGCGCTGGCGGCGTCCTGAGGCGCAGACGGCGCGGCCATTTCACAGCTTTGGGGCGAAAGCCTGCCATAGCGATCCCGCGAAAGCGTAAATTCTCCGTCAAATGGGCGGCTTTGGCCGTCGTGGCGCTTGCCAAGCCCCCCCGCGTTTCGGCATGAAGGAGCGCACAAGCGACGCGGGGGAAGCCGCGCGCATCGATAGGGAGAGATTTCATGCGATTCACTAAACTGGCCGCGCTTGCGGCCACGACGGCGCTGTGCGCCACCGCCGTCTTCGCACAGGACCGCGAAGGCTGGCCGGAAAGCTTCACCGTCGCCACCGCGTCGCAGGGCGGCACCTATTTCGCCTACGGCAACGGCTGGGCGAACCTGGTCGCCGAAGAGCTGGGCCTGACCGGCGGCGGCATGGTCACCGGCGGTCCCGGCCAGAACATGTCACTCGTCCATAGCGGCGAGGTCGAGTTCGGCATGACCACCATGGGTCCGGCGGCAGAATCCATCGCAGGCCTCAGCCCGATCGCACCGGGTGTTGCGCTGACCAATGCCTGCGCGATGTTCCCGATGTACCAGACGCCGTTCTCGATCACGGCGCTTTCTTCCTCGGGCATCACCTCCGTTGCAGACATTCCGGCAGGCGCCCGCATCGGCTTCGGCCCCGCAGGGTCGACATCGGACACCTATTTCCCGCGCATGATGGACACGCTGGGCGTGGAATACGAGCGCCGCAACGGCGGTTGGTCGGACCTGGGCGGTCAGCTGCAGGACGGTCTGCTGGACGTCATCGCCTTCGCGGCCGGTGTGCCGGTCCCGGCGGTCAGCCAGCTGGAAGTCCAGACCGACGTGAACATCATCGAGTTCACCGAGGAAGAGCAGGCCACCATCCTCGAGGCCTTCCCGGTTGCTCCGTTCGAAATCGCCGCCGACACCTACACCACGCTGGAAGCCCCGGCGCGTTCGGTGTCGATGTGGAACTTCGCGATCGCCAACTGCGACCTGCCGGAAAGCTTCGTTTACGCAGCCGTGGACGTGGTCATGTCCGACAATGAGCGGATGGTGAACATCCACCGCGCGGCGGCGTCGACCCTGCCCGAGCATTGGGACAAGAACAACGGCGTGATCGCATGGCACCCCGGTGCCGCACGCTGGTTCGAGGAAAATGCCGGCGCCGACATCCCGGATGACCAGATCTTCGGCGGCTGATTGCGCTGTTGACTGAAAAAGGTGGCGCGCCCGATGACATCGTGATCGGGCGCGCAGCCATCAGCCGCGACGGGGGAGAGCAGGCATGAGTGACCAGACCGCGGCCAAACCGGCCTCTGACACGACCGGGACAGACCAGATCGATCACGTGATCGCCGAAGGCGTCGACGAAGAACCCGTCGAATCCAACCGCCGCCTGTTCGAAGGCTGGTCGCTGATCTTCATCTCGGCACTTGCGATCCTGTATGCCGGTTTCCACATGGCCGCGCTGAACGGGATCTCGGTCTCGCAACTGACCGGGATCGAGATCGGCATCTTGCCGCAATTCCCGCTGGAGACCTGGAATTTCCGCATGGTCCATATCGCGGGGGCGCTGGCGCTGGGGTTTGTGCTGTTTGCCGCCTACCCGTTCCGCGAGGACGAACCCGAGGCGCGACTGTCACGGCTGTGGTCGCTTTTGGCCGCGCTGCTGATCATTCCGGTGGCGATTGCCGGGTGGACCGCGCTGGGGTTCATTGCCTTCCTCAACTCCGACCAGCCCATCGAAATGCTTGGCCGCGCGGCCTGGGTGTCGATGGCGGGCGATGTGCCCGAGGCCTTCACGGCCTATTCCGATATCTACGGGCGTGAGCTTTACGGCTACGGCATCCCGCTTATGATCGCGACCTTCGGGGCCATCGTTACCGGCTGGTTCGAACGGCGCGGCCGGACGCAATTCACCGCCTCCGACATCGTTCTGGCACTGTGCGGGATCGTGGTCGCGCTATACCTGATCCCGGTCTATGGCACCAATGCCCGCAACCAGGTGGGCACGCCCAACGTGGCCATCGGGGTGGCCTTCGCCGCGACGGCGGGCACCGCGCTGATCATGGAGCTGACGCGACGGGTCGCGGGCCTGGCGCTGGTGATCATCACCGGTGTGTTCCTTGTCTACACCTTCACTGCGCATCTGCTGCCCGGCATCCTGTCGATCGACAACGCCTATACCTGGCAACGCTTCTTCGGCCATGTCTATTCCGATGCCGGCATCCTCGGGCCGACGACGGCGGTGTCATCGACCTATATCATCCTCTTCATCATTTTCGCGGCCTTCCTGCAGGCGTCGAAAGTGGGTGACTATTTCGTGAACTTCGCCTTCGCCGCCGCCGGGCGTGCGCGCGGCGGTCCGGCCAAGGTGGCGATCTTCGCCTCTGGTCTGATGGGCATGATCAACGGCACATCGGCGGGCAACGTGGTGGCGACCGGGTCGCTGACAATCCCGCTGATGAAAAAGGTCGGCTATAACAAGCGCACCGCCGGCGCGGTCGAGGCGGCCGCATCGACCGGGGGCCAGATCATGCCGCCGATCATGGGCGCTGGCGCCTTCATCATGGCCGAGATCACCGGCATCCCCTACACCGAAATCGCCGTCGCCGCGATCATTCCGGCGATCCTCTATTTCGTGTCGATCTATTTCATGGTCGATTTCGAAGCCGCGAAAACCGGCATGCGCGGCATGCGCGAGGACGAATTGCCGAAATTCGCCAACATGGCGAAACAGGTCTATCTTTTCGTGCCCATCGTCATCCTGATCGCCGCCCTGTTCATGGGCTACTCGGTGATCCGCGCGGGCACCCTGGCCACGGTGGCCGCCGTTGTCGTGTCCTGGGCGGTGCCGGAATATTTCCGGCTCGGCAGCCGCGACTGGGGGCTGCAACGGGTGCTGATGCTGGCCATCTCGGTCCTGTCGCTGGTGCTGATCGCCATGTATCTGGGCCAGGGCCCGAGCGAACCGGGCGCCGACACGCCGCCGCTGATCGCCGCGCTGTCGCTGGTCACGGGTCTTCTGGTGGCCGCCACCTTCGTTTTCGTCTCGGTCAAGGAACTTCTGGCGCATCAGACGGTGGGCCTCGGCCTCAAGGGGCTGGCGCGCGGGCTGGAACTGGCCGGGGTGATGTCGATCCAGATCATCGCGGTCTGTGCCTGCGCCGGCATCATCGTGGGCGTGATCAGCCTGACCGGGGTGGGGGCGCGCTTTTCGTCGGTCCTTCTGGACCTTGCCGCCGCCAGCCAGCTTCTGGCGCTGTTCTTCGCGATGTGCATCGCCATCCTGCTTGGCATGGGGATGCCCACCACGGCGGCCTATGCCGTTGCAGCCTCGGTCGTGGCGCCGGGCCTGATCGGTCTCGGCATTCCGACGCTGACGGCGCATTTCTTTGTCTTCTACTTCGCCGTCGTCTCGGCCATCACGCCCCCCGTGGCGCTGGCCAGTTACGCGGCCGCCGGCATCTCGGGATCGAACCCGATGGAAACCTCGGTCGCCTCCTTCAAGATCGGCATAGCGGCCTTCATCGTGCCCTTCATGTTCTTCTACAATTCCGCGCTGCTGATGGACGGCACCGCGATCGAGGTGCTGCGCGCCGGGGTCACGGCGGTCTTCGGGGTGTTCCTGCTCAGCGCGGGTGTGCAGGGCTGGTTCATCGGCGGGCGCGCGGTCTGGTATCTCAGGGCGGTCCTGATCCTCGCGGCCCTGTTGATGATCGAGGGCGGATGGGTGTCGGACCTGATCGGGATCGGCACGGCGGCGGCGGTCTATTTCGTCCAGCGCGTGCTGAAACCCGATCCCGATGCCGTGATCCCTGTGCGCGGTGCCGATTGACCCCCCGCGCCATCTTTGCTTTCAAGATACCTCCGCCGGGGGGCACGATCCGCCAGGATCGTTCGTGACAAAAGCGGGGGACACATGCGCCGCCTGATCTTCCTGACAGCCTTTGCCGCCCTATCAGGCTGCGGCGGCGCCACGCTCTATTATGCCGAGGGCGTGACACTTGCCGCGCGCGATGCCGATCTCGCGCAATGCAGCGAAGCGGCCGGTCTGTCCTATCCGGTGGCCCTTCAGACCCGGCGTGAACCGCCCAGATTTATTCCGCCGCGCCAGGTCTGCGACGCGGCGGGCACTTGCGTGACCTATCCCGGCGGGTTCGAGGCAGGCGAGGTTTTCACCACCGATGTGAACGCGGGATTGCGCCGGGCGGCCACGCAAAGCTGCATGGCGCGGCAGGGCTATTCCGAGATCGGTCTGCCCTTCTGCGCCGACGGGGTGGTTGCCGATGCCTCGACCCGCATGCCGCCCCTGACACAGGACAGCTGTCTTTTGCGCGGCTACGGCGCGGCACCGCTGGTGGTGAACCCGGGCTAGGGGCGGTTCACTCGTCCTCGACCTGCGCGACCCGTGCGCCGGCCTTTGAGGTGGTCACCACACCGAGCGATTTCAGTTTCCGGTGCAGCGCCGAGCGTTCCATGCCCACGAAACTGGCCGTCCGCGAGATATTGCCGCCGAAGCGGTTGATCTGCGCCATCAGGTATTGCCGTTCGAACAATTCGCGCGCCTCGCGCAGGGGCAGCGTGGTCAGCGATGCCGACAGCGCAATCTCATCGCCCTCGCCGGCGGGGTCCGAAGCCCCCGGCAGATCATCGGCGGTGATCGGGCCATTGCCGTCGCCCAGGATCAGCACCCGCTCGATCACGTTGCGCAACTGGCGGACATTGCCGGGCCAGCGCATGGTCTGCAGCATCGCCACCGCGTCTTCGCCGATCTCGCGCATCGAAAGACCCTGCTCGCGGTTGAAGGTCTCGATGAAATGGCGCGCCAGCTCGGGGATGTCGTCGCGCCGGTCCTCCAGGCTTGGCACGTCGATGGGCACCACGTTCAAGCGGTGATACAACTCCTCGCGGAACCGGCCTTCGGCGATCTCGGCCTTGAGGTCACGTGTGGTCGAGGAAATCACCCTCAGATCGACGCGCACCTTGGCGGTGCCGCCCACCCGGTTGAAGCTCTGGTCCACGAGCACGCGCAGGATCTTCGACTGGGTGCCGAGCGGCATGTCCGCCACCTCGTCGAAATAGATCACCCCGCCATGGGCCTGTTCCAGAAGCCCCTGCTCGACCCCGCGTTCGGGGGTTTCGCGGCCGAACAGGACCTCTTCCATATGGTCGGGCTGCACGGCGGCGGAACTTACGGTGACGAAGGGGCCATCGGCGCGGTTCGATTCCGCGTGGATATAGCGGGCGGCGATTTCCTTGCCCGATCCCGGCCCGCCCCTGAGCATCACCCGCCCGTTCGATTTGGTCACCTTGTCGAGCTGGCTTTTCATCGTGCGGAACGCCACGCCCGACCCGATCATCTCGGCCGTCTTGCCGTCCTGCTTGCGCAGGGCCGAGTTTTCCCGGCGCAGGCGCGAGGTTTCCATCGCGCGGCGGATCACCACCATGAGCTGGTCGATATTGAACGGCTTCTCGATGAAGTCGTAGGCGCCCTGCTTGATCGCCGCGACCGCGATCTCGATATTGCCATGGCCCGAGATGATGACGACCGGCACCTGCGGGTTGTCGCGTTTCACATGGCCCAGGATGTCGATCCCGTCCATGTTCGAATCCTTCAGCCAGATATCGAGGATCATCAGCCCGGGGGCGGCTTTGTTCAGCTCGGCCATCGCCTCGTCCGAAGTGCCCGCCATCCGCGTGGCAAAGCCTTCGTCCTGCAGGATGTCACAGATCAGTTCACGGATGTCGCGTTCGTCATCCACAACCAGAATATCGGTCATGCTTGTTCATCCTCGGGCAAAATCGGCAATGTAATGCGGGCAAGCGCGCCCTTCTGCGCGCCATCGGTAAAGGGGTCGGCGTCCAGCAGGTCCAGCGTGCCGCCATGTTCCTCGACGATCTTCTTGACGATGGGCAGGCCAAGGCCGGTGCCCTTGTCGCGGGTCGTCACGTAAGGCTCGAACAGTTTCGCCCGGTCGGCGGGCAGGCCGATGCCATTGTCTGCGATATCGATGATGGCGATCCGATCCTTCAGGCTCAGACCGCCGCGCAGTTCCGGCTTGTGGCCCTTGGGCGCGCCCTTTTCCTGCAACGACTCGATCGCCTCGCCCCCGTTCTTCAGCAGGTTGGTCAGCGCCTGCCCGATCATGGTGGCGTCCAGTTCGGCCCAGACCGGCCCGGCCGGGATGTCGAAGCTGAAGGTCACATCCGGCTGGCCCGCCGATTGCAGCGTCACCGCCTCGCGGAACAGCCTGGCCAGGTCCTCGCGCCGGGTTTCGGGTTCGGGCATGCGCGCGAACTTGGAAAACTCGTCGACGATCCGGCGCAAATCATTGGTCTGGCGCACGATCACTTCGGTCATCTGTTCCAGCGCGGCCTGGTCGTCTTCCTCCAGCTTGGAACGGAACTTGCGCTTGACCCGTTCCGCCGACAGCTGGATCGGAGTGAGCGGGTTCTTGATCTCATGCGCGATGCGGCGGGCGACATCGCCCCAGGCCGCCATGCGCTGCGCGCTGACCAGATCGGTCACGTCATCGAAGGCCACCACGAACCCTTCGAGGTCCCCACCGGCATTGCGCCTTTTGGCCATGCGGACCAGCAGGCTTTCCTGTTTGCCGCGGCGGGTCAGGCGGATTTCCTCCTGCACCTGTTCGCCGCCCGCGGCCTGCAACCGGCCGTAAAGCGGGGCGAATTCGGGCACCGCCGCCTGCATGCTGAGCCCGCTGTCACGCTGTTCGTTAAGCGCCAGAAGCCGGATCGCGGAACGGTTCATGAAATCGACCCGGCCATGGTCGTTCAGCCCGATCACCCCCGCCGTTACCGAGCCGAGCACCGAATCGAACAGGCGCCGCCGTTCCTCGGTCGCGGCGTTCTGTTCGATCAGCGCATCGCGCTGGCCCTTGAGTTGCCGGGTCATCTGGTTGAACAGCCGCCCGAGCATCGCGATTTCATCATCGCCCCCATCCTCGCCGACGCGAACATCCAGATCACCCTGCCCCACCCGCTGCGCGGCCCCCGCCAGGGCCCCAACGGGCCGCGACAGGCGTTCGGCGAACCACAGCCCAAGCCAGATCGCCGCAAGGATCATGATGATGGCAAAGCCCAGGTAGAGCAGGCCAAACTCGAACAGCACCCGGCCCCGTTCGCTTTCGAGCTGGCGGTAAAGCTGCACCGTCTGCTGCGTTTCGTCGAGCAACGAGATGATGTCGCCGTCGACCTCGCGGCTGATATAGAGGTAGCGATCGGGAAAGGCGTCCAGCTTGACCAGCGCGCGAAACTCATTGAGCGCACGATCCTCGATCAGCACCAGCTCGCCCTCGGCGGCGCGCGCAAGGTCCTCATCGGACGGGCGGTCGAAATCGAACAGGTAGCTGCTTTCGCCACGGGCGCGTATCTCGCCGCCGCCGTCGACCACGAAGGCCTCTTCAAGGCCCCGTTGCACCCGCGACTGACCATCGGCCAGCACCGTGCGCAATTCACCGTCGGACATGAACATCGTCGCGCGCCGACTGATGTTGAGAAAGGCGGCCAGCGCGCGGGCGTCGATGGCCAGATCATCGCGGTGTTCGGTCTGGTAGGCGACGGCGGCATCCACCGAATTGCCGAGCGCCTGGCTGACCCGATCGGAAAACCAGCCCTCCAGCCCCATGTTCACGGTGATCGTGGCAAAGACCGCCACGACGATGGTGGGCACCAGCGCAAGGAAGGTGAACACCCCCGTCAGCCGCAGATGCAGCCGCGACCCCGCCGACCGGGCCCGGCGCGAGGCAAGGATGCGGGTGACCTCGCGCAGGACCAGCGCCGCGACGACCAGGATATAGACCAGGTCGGCCAGCAGGATCAGGCGCAGCGCGGGGGAATCGTAAAGCGTGGCCAGCGGCCCGAGCACCAGGAAGGTCGCCAGCGCAAGGATCGGACCCAGGATCACGAGGCCGAGCGTGCCGTAGGATCGCATGTTGGGGTCGGTGCGCAGGCGCGACAGGCGCTCCATCACGCCCTGTGGTCCCGGTCTGTCCAAGGGATCGTGCACGGCCACCCTGCCCTTACGCCTCACTCGCGCGGCGCCTGCCTGCGCCGCAGATGGCGGACATTGTCACCCAACCGCCACGCCTGTTGCGCTTTTACATCAACTTGCGGCGGCGAGTCACGCGGATATCCAGGTCGGTGATCTTCTTGCGCAGGGTATTGCGGTTGATGCCCAGCAGATCTGCGCATTTCGCCTGGTTGCCGCCCGTCGCCTCCAGCGCGATCTCGATCAGCGGGGTTTCGACCTCGCGCAGGATACGGGCGTAAAGACCGGGCGGCGGGAGCACGCCACCATGCAGGTCGAAATAGCGGCGCAGATGTTTGCCCACTGATGCGCTCAGCTTGTCGCCCTCGCCCCCGCCGATCAGGGGTTCGATGGCGGGCTGGTTGCCCAGGACCGCCTCGACCTCGGCCTTGCCGATTTCCTCGGCGGGGCTGGTGACGGTCAGGCGGCGGATCGTGTTTTCCAGCTGTCGCACGTTTCCGGGCCAGGAATAGGCGCGGATCAGGTCCATCGCCTCGGGCGCGAAGCGGCGCAGCGGCGCGCCGTCGCGTTCGGCACGGGCCAGGAAATGGCTGGCCAGAAGCGGGATGTCATCGACCCTTTCGCGCAAGCTCGGCACCGCGATGGTCACCCCGCCAAGGCGATAGAACAGGTCCTGCCGGAACTCGCCGGCTTCCATCTTTTCGGTCAGGTCGCGCTGCGAGGTCGCCATTACCCGTGGTGCTGCATCCGACAGCGCATCAAGCATGCGCACGATCTTGGCCTGTGTCGCCTCGCCCAGATCGCCCACCTCATCGAACAGGATCGATCCGCCCTTGGCCCGCGCCAGCACGGCCGAGGGGCCATCGACCCCTTCCAGATCGGACGCCGCCGCCACGACAAAGGGCAGCGTGCGCCGGTCGGAGAAATCATGGATCGCACGCGCGATCAGGCTTTTGCCGGTGCCGCTTTCGCCGGTGATCAGGACCGGCAGATCGGTATTCATCACCCGCGCGACCAGCCGGTAAAGCGCCTGCATCGACGCGGTGCGGCCCACCAGCGGCAGATCCTCCTGCGCCATCGAGGCGGCGGCAGGTTCGGTCGGTTTCGGCGGCGTCGCGCGGCGTTTCACATCCAGCGCGCGCGCGGCCCGTTTCATCAGGTCTGGCAGGTCGAAGGGTTTGGGCAGGTAATCATAGGCATCCGCCTCGGTCGCCTGGATCGCGGTCATGATCGTGTTCTGCGCCGAGATGATGATGACCGGCAGACCCGGTCGTTTCTCGGTGATCTGCGGCAAGGTCTCCAGACCGTTCCCATCGGGCATCATCACGTCCGAGATCACGAGGTCGCCCTTGCCCTCCTCGACCCACCGCATCAGCGTCATCAGGCTGGAGGTGGCATGCACCTTGCAGCCCGCGCGGGTCAGCGCCTGGGTCAGAACGGTGCGGATGGTGCGGTCGTCATCGGCGACGAGAACGGTGCCGTCCATGGGTCAGGTCTTTCCTTGGGTCGTGAAAGGGAACGGGCGCATCACGCGACCTCCTTCGGGGCAATGGGCAGGGACACGCGGAACACGGTGCGCCCCGGCACGCTGTCCACCGCGATCCAGCCGTCGTGATCGGCGATGATCTTGGAAATCAGCGCAAGGCCGAGGCCTGTGCCGTTCTCGCGGCCCGACACGAAGGGTTCGAAAATGTCACCCGCAATATCGGGCGGGATGCCGGGGCCGTCATCGATCACCTCGATCTGCAACGGCACCGCCCCGCCGGTGCCGTCGCGGCGGCGCACCTTGAGGCTGAGTTCATAAAAGCTGCGCAAACGGATGGTGCCGCCCGTCCGCCCGGCCTGCGCGGCGTTCTTCAGCAGGTTCAGGAACACCTGCAGCAACTGGTCGGGATCGGCGAAAGTGGCGGGCAGCGACGGGTCGTAATCATCCTCGATATTCATATGCGCGGCAAAGCCCACGGCGGCCGATTTGCGGGCGCGGTCCAGCACGTCGTGAATATTGACCGCGCGGCGTTCGGGCGGGCGCAGGTTGCCGAACTCCTCGACCTGTTCCAGAAGCTTCAGGATGCGCCGGGTCTCGGCCACGATCAGGTCGGTCAGTTCGCGATCCTCGCCGCTGGCGTTCATGGAAATCAGCTGCGCCGCCCCGGTGATGCCCGCCAGCGGGTTCTTGATTTCATGGGCCAGCATCTCGGCCATGCCGATGGCCGACTTGGCCGCGGATTTCGACGACATCGACCGGTCGAGCTTGCCCACCAGGTCGCGGTTCTCGAACAGCACCAGGACATGGTCCGGCTTGTCGGCCAAAGGCGCGATCTGAACGTCGCAGGACACCGGCTTGCGGCTTCCCGTGCCCACGTCGACGGCATTGACGAACAGCGCCGAATGACCATCGCGCACGCGGGCAAAGGCGTCTTCCAGCGGCGCGTCCATGAAGATCTTGTCCCAGACCGGGTAGCCATCGAGCGATTTCTTCGAGGCGTTGAGAAAGGTCTCGGCCGCCGGGTTCACATCGCGGATCAGGTCGCCCGCATCGATGATGAGCGCCGGAATGGGCAAGGAGGCCCAGAGCGAGTTGGTCCATTTCGTCATGCCGCCCGCCTTTCCGGCGCGGCGGCCAGCGCATCGGGGATCAGGGCGATAACGGTTTCGGGCCGGGGCGCCGTGAGGATCGCGCGGCGCAACGCCGCCGGGGTCCCTGCCCCGTCCATGTACCAGCCCAGATGCTTGCGGGCGACGCGCAGGCCCAGGGCGGTGCCGTAAAATGACAGCATTGCCTGATAATGCCCCGCCACCAGATCAACCAGATCGTCCCCGGCGGGAATATCCGGTTCAGCCCCGCCATGAAGCGCCGCCGCGATTTCGGCCAGGGCCCAGGGCCGGCCCTGGATGCCGCGGCCAACCATCACCCCCGCCGCGCCCGAGGCCGCCAGCGCGCGCCGCGCCGTGTCCGGCCCGGTGATATCGCCATTGGCGATGACGGGTATACCGATGGCCTCCACCACCTCGGCGATCGCGGCCCAGTCCGCGGCCCCCTTGTAGAACTGGCACCGCGTGCGGCCGTGGATGGTGATCATCTGTACCCCCGCAGCCTCGGCCCGGCACGCCAGCGCGGCGGCATTGCGCAGGGCATCATCCCACCCGAGCCGGGTTTTCAGCGTCACCGGAACGCTGACCGCACCGACCACCGCCTCGATCAGCCCGGTCGCATGGTCAAGATCGCGCATCAGGGCCGATCCGCTGAGGCCGGTGGTCACCTTCTTGGCTGGGCAGCCCATGTTGATGTCGATGATCCGCGCGCCCTGTGCCTCGGCGATCCGGGCGGCCTCGGC
Organism: Paracoccaceae bacterium; assembly: GCA_024742455.1. Classification (GTDB taxonomy): domain Bacteria; phylum Pseudomonadota; class Alphaproteobacteria; order Rhodobacterales; family Rhodobacteraceae; genus JANSYL01. The sequence continues at coordinate 46,981 of JANSYL010000011.1, forward strand.
CATCCAATGCGCCTCGCGCCCGGCCAGTTGCACGGCGGTGCGCGCCTGACCAAAGCCAAGCTCGGCCCGTGCGCGCACCGATGCCTTGGCTTCGACCATCTCCTGACTTGCCACCATTTCGGACACGACCAATCCGGCCCCGAACCGCGCCACAAGGTCCCGGAACGGCCGGTCGGTGATCCCCGCCATCGGCGCGAGCAGCACCGGTGGGTCGATGGATGTGTCTGCCAGATAAACCGCCAAATGCTCAAACCTTGTGCAGTTATCCTTGGCATAGAGAGCGTGCGCGGGAACTTCAAAGAGAAACAGGGCGCTATATGATCTTTCGGCGTCACGCTGCCGTGATCATATGGGCAAATGCTCAAAAACTGGGCAGTCTGGCGCGGCTCTGATGGGGCATTGTCCAGCACCGGGCGAGGCGATATCACCTCGCCATGCCCGACGCCGCGACCCCGACGACCCGCCCGACGGCCGCCGCCGTGATCGTCGCGGCCGGCCGGGGGACCCGTGCGGGCGGCGGATTACCCAAGCAATACAGGGATTTGGCGGGTGAGCCCGTTCTGGCCCGCACAATCCGCGCCTTTGATACCCATCCGCGCATCGCGGCCATCATCGTGGTGCGCCACGCCGAGGATGGCGACCTGTTCGCCCGGGCATGCCCCGACACCGAAACCCCGCTTGTCACCGTCATCGGGGGCGCCACCCGCGATGCCTCGGTTCAGGCCGGCCTCGCGGCGGTGCCCGATGACACCGACCACGTCCTGATCCATGACGCGGCCCGCCCCCTCGTGCCACGCGCGGTGATCGACGGGGTGCTTGGGGCGCTGGACAGCCATGATGGCGCCGCCCCCGCCCTGCCGGTCACCGATGCGCTGTGGCAAGGCGAGACGAACGTGACCGGCACCCAGGATCGCAGCGGGCTCTGGCGCGCCCAGACCCCGCAGGGATTCCGGCTGTCCGCCATTCGCGCGGCCCACCAAGCCCACCCCGGCGGGGCCGCCGATGACGTGGAGGTCGCCCGCGCCCATGGCTTGACCGTCGCGATCACACCGGGCGATGAGGTAAACCTGAAACTGACCACCGCTGCCGATTTCGACCGGGCCGCGAAGATGCTTGGGGGGACGATGGATATTCGCACCGGCAACGGGTTCGACGTGCACCGGTTCGGCCCCGGCGATCACGTGATGCTATGCGGCATGCCCGTGCCCCATGACCGGGGGCTGCAGGGCCATTCCGATGCCGATGTGGGCCTGCACACGATCACCGACGCGATCTACGGCGCCCTGGCCGAAGGCGATATCGGCACCCATTTCCCGCCCTCGGACCCGCAATGGAAGGGCGCGGAAAGTCACATCTTCCTGACCCATGCCGTCGATCTGGCGACGAAAAAGGGGTTCACGCTGACCCATGCCGACCTGACGCTGATCTGCGAACGGCCCAAGATCGGCCCGCATGCCAGCGCGATGCGCGCCCGCCTTGCCGGGCTCCTGCGGATCGAGGAGGCGCGCGTTTCGGTCAAGGCGACGACGACCGAACGTCTGGGCTTTCCGGGGCGCGAGGAAGGGATCGCGGCGCTGGCCACCGTGACGCTGGTGAAACCATGATCCGGCTGATCACCACACTCGGCGGCGTCGGTCTTCTGCGCCCTGCCCCCGGCACCTGGGGCAGCCTGGCCGCCCTGCCGCTGGCCTGGGCGCTGCATACGCTTGGCGGCTTTGCGTTGTTCTTTGTTGCCACGCTTGTCGTGACCGGCCTGGGCTTCTGGGCCGTCAGCCGCGAGGTGGCGCATGATGCCCATGACGATCCGTCCGAGATCGTGATCGACGAGGTCGCGGGGCAATGGGTGGCGCTCTGGCCCGTGTCGCTGGGCGCGCAGGTCGCCGGGGCGGATGTGCTGGCGCTCTATCCCGGCATCATCGCGGCCTTCCTGGTGTTCCGCCTGTTCGATATCTGGAAACCGGGGCCGGTCGGATGGGCCGACAGGCAGCAGGGCGCGCTTGGCGTGATGGCCGATGACGTGATCGCGGGGTGGATGGCGGCGCTGGTCGTGGCCGTTCTGGCCGCCCTTGCCCATCTGGTGCTTTTGTGACCGCTGCACGGGTGCTGAGCGCAGCCATCGCCCGTGGCTGGCGCATCGCCACCGCCGAAAGCTGCACGGGCGGGATGGTCGCGGCGGCGCTGACCGATATCCCTGGATCATCCGCCGTGTTCGACTGGGGCGTCGTCACCTATTCCGATACCGCCAAGATACAGCTGCTCGGCGTGTCGGGCGCAACGCTGGCCGCCCATGGCGCGGTGTCCGAACAGGTCGCCGCCGAAATGGCAGAGGGCGCGCGCAGCCGGTCGGGGGCCGATCTGGCGCTGTCTGTCACCGGCATCGCGGGGCCGGGCGGATCGGCGCACAAGCCGGAAGGCCGGGTGTGTTTCGGGCTCAGCACCGCGGGCGGGACGCGGACGGAAACGGTGGAGTTCGGCGCACGTGGCCGGGCACAGGTGCGCCGGGCCAGTATGGGCCACGCACTGCGCATGGCGCTCAGCGCGCTAGGCTAGGGCGCGGTTCTCGGCCCCGTAGATCTCGACGGCACGCGCTTCGAAGGCGCGCACGATCCGCTGCATCGCGTCGAAAAAAAACAGCCCCGCCGCCTTTTGCAGGATGCGGTTGCGGAATTCGAAATCGACCTTGAACCGCACCTCGCAGCCGCCCTCGACATCGACGAATTCCCAGGTCGACAGCATGTGCTGGAACGGACCCTCGATATATTCGGTGTCGATCCGGCGCTGCGTCTCCCAAAGGGTGACCTTGGACAGGAACCGTTCGCGGAACATCTTGAAGCCCACCACAAGGTCGGCCAGCATCACCTTAGCATCGCCCTCGGGCGTGACCGACCGGATGCGCGCCGCGGTCGTCCAGGGGATGAATTCCGGGTAGCGCGCCACATCGGCCACCAGGTCATACATCTGCCGCGCTGAATAGGGCAGCGTGCGGGTCTCGGAATGGGCGGGCATCGGTCTTTCGCGTTGTTCGTGTGGGCCACCATGTCATAAACCCGCCATGGGGTTTCAAGCCCGCAAGGAGGGTCACAATGGCGCAGCCGCCCTACACGGTCGATCAGATGATCTCGGCCAAACGCATCGCGGCGCGGATCGAAACGCTCGCCCGCGAGATCGAAGCGGCCTATGCAGGCACCGACAAGCTGGTGCTGGTCGGGCTTTTGCGCGGGTCCTTCGTGTTCATTGCCGATCTTGTGCGCGAGCTGAACCTGCCCGTCGAGGTCGATTTCCTCGAGGCCTCTTCCTATGGCGATGCCACCGAATCCTCGCGCGAGGTGCGCATCCTCAAGGACCTTCGGGGTGAGATCGCGGGCCGGGACGTGCTGGTGGTCGAGGATATCGTCGATACCGGCCACACGCTCAGCCATGTCGTGAACCTGCTGAAATCGCGCGAACCGGCGCGGCTGAATACCATTGCGCTGCTTGACAAGCCGTCGCGGCGCGAGGTCGATATCAAGGCCGACTGGACCGGGTTCGAGATCCCTGACGAATTCGTCGTGGGCTACGGGATCGACTACGCACAAAGGAACAGGAACCTGCCCTATATCGGCAAGGTGCGGTTTCTGGAGGAGGCGTAGCGGCGGACCTGCACGCCCGTGTGTCAATCAAAGTTGACAACCCGCCCGGCTTCGGGTGACATCGCACCAATGGACCGCAACGTGCCGGAAGGACACCGCCAATGACCGCCCGTTTCCTGTTTCTCGTCGCCGCCCTGTCAGGCGGTCTTGGCCTGATCGCCCCCGCCGAGGCGCATCATTCACCCCTGGAGGACATCCGCCCCCTGCCGAAACCGGTTCTGACCGACCCGGACTGACGCGGAGGCCTGTTACTGCATCGCCAGCTTTTTCAGCCGCGCATCCCGCAGCCGGGCGAAATCATCGCCCGCGTGATAGCTTGACCGTGTCAGCGGCGTCGCCGACACCATCAGGAACCCCTTACCATAGGCGGCCTTTTCATAGGCCGCGAATTCATCCGGGTGCACGAAACGGTCGACGGCGTGGTGTTTCGGCGTGGGCTGCAGGTATTGCCCGATGGTCAGGAAATCGACATCGGCCGCGCGCATGTCATCCATCACCTGCAGCACCGATTGCCGGTCTTCGCCCAGGCCCACCATGATCCCCGACTTGGTGAACATGCCCGGGTCCAGCTCCTTCACCCGCTGCAGCAGGCGCAGGGAATGGAAATACCGCGCGCCGGGGCGCACCTCGGGGTAGAGGCCCGGCACGGTTTCAAGGTTGTGGTTGAACACATCGGGTTTCGCTTCGACCACGACCTCCAGCACCCCGGGGGCGCATTTCAGGAAATCGGGGGTCAGGATTTCGATGGTCGTGTCGGGCGCGCGTTTGCGGATCGCGCGGATCGTCATCGCGAAATGCTCGGCCCCGCCGTCTTCCAGATCATCCCGGTCGACCGAGGTGATGACGACATGGTTCAGCCCCAGTTTCTGCACGGCGTCCGCCACGCGCCCCGGTTCGAACACGTCCAGGTCCTGCGGGCGCCCGGTGGCCACGTTGCAGAAGGTGCAGCCACGGGTGCAGATCTCGCCCATGATCATCATCGTGGCATGCCCCTGCGACCAGCATTCGCCCGCATTGGGGCACCCGGCTTCTTCGCAGACGGTCACCAGCTTGTGCTCACGCATGATCTGGTGGGTCTTCTTGTAGCCTTCGCCCACCGGCGCCTTTACTCGGATCCAGGATGGTTTCCTGGGCTGCGCATTGTCGGGGCGGTGCGCCTTTTCGGGGTGGCGCTGATCGGGCAGTTTCAGGTCGCGCATCGGTGCCTCGGGGCTGTGGGCCTACGTTGAGCGGCAACCTAATGCGTCGGGGGCGGAATGTAACCGGGCTAGATGGGCGCAGGGGTCATACCCGCAACGCAGGCACGAACCCGTGCCGGTCCTCGTAATGCTTCAGCAGCCGCTGCAGGCCGATCTTCAGCACCACCTTGCCCGACCGCGCCGACCAGCCGAGGCGTTTTTCGGCCGTCTCAAGCCCTTCGAGAAAGCAGCAGACCCTGAGCACCACATCGGCAAGGCCCGGCCCAAGATCGTCGAGCGCGTCCGAGACACGGGCCCGGGCCTCGCGCGGACCTTCGGCAAGGCCCGCATCGTTCAGGAACCCGCCGCGGTCGCCGCCGGTCAGGAACCGGTCCCAGTTCTGGCCCACGCGCGGCCCCATCTGGGCGCGTTCGAAATCCTCGCGCAGCCGTTCGCCGGCCTGAACCAGATCGGCACTCAGGAAGGGTCTGCCATCCGCGCCCTTGCGCCGGGCCAGCGCGGCAAGGGGCGATTCCGCCAGGTTGACCCGGGTTTTCCGGCGCCCGCCCGTATCATCCGTGATCTCGGCAACGCCCCAGACGGCGTGCTGTGCCTGAAAGGGTGTGGCGGCCTCGGCGATTGCGGGGACATGGCGGCGGCGGCGGTCCTCGTCGATCAAGCGCTTCAGCGCGGCCTTGCCCGCCGCCGTGATGCCATAGCGCGCGAAACGCCCATGGCGCAGGCAACTGATCCAGTCCTTCACCGCAAAGGCCTGGGCAATGCGGCGGTCGACGACGGCGGTGCGCGTCTGTTCACCCTCGGGGCCGGGCCTGAGCACCACCGCCTTGTCCATGTCCTGCGCCACGGCCAGCACGGCGTCGGTTTCACACAGGCGGCGCAAGATACGGCGGGCCTCGCGGGCGATGGTGGTTTCGTCTGTCAGGGGGGATCGGAAAGGGGCGGTCATATCTGTGGGGTCCTTGAGGTCTGGGTCTGGGACGGAACGGGCCGACGCGAGCGACGCCAGATCGGCCAGCGCTTCGTCGACAAGCGGGTCGTCGCGGCGGGTCTCGATGGCGCGGACCCGCCGGCAGATGGTCGAGGGCGCCTGCCCGTCGGCGCGCGCAATGGCCCGGATCGACAGGCCGGTGACGGTATGGGCGACGTATTGCCGGGCGGCATCGGGCACCCATCGGGGCAACCCGTCGACACGTGCGGCAGGCACGGAAAATCCGGTGTCGGCAGGGGCCGATCTCATGTCCTCCACTCCTCGCTCCACGGGACACGAGGGAGAAATTTTTGGTGAATTGATTACTGATTGGTTAAAATCTGTGGATATCCTGTGAATTGTTTCGGGTTTGTTAACAATCGCGACACCTCCGGTCGGTGCTCGAAGATCCGCGCAACACCGCAGGTTGAACGCGCAGCATGTCGCCATCGCAATTCACCGATGGAGGCACCGATGCCGAATCTTCTTGCCACATTGTCCGAGATGCACCGCCCCGGCCTGTTGCTGCGCGCGGCACGGCTGGCGGCGCTGTCGCCGGATGCCCATCGCCGGGCAGGGCGGCGTCCGGTCGGGGCGCTTCTGGCCGAGGAACAGGCGCTGAATGCCGCACGACTTGGCGGCGGCCTGGGCTATTCGCCCACGCGGCATGTCGAGGTGATGAGCGCCATCCTGTCTGCGGCGCGCAACCAGTCCTGACGCCTAGATAAAGGCGTCGGGCATTGCCGCCTTGCGTTCGGTCATGAAGGCCTGCAGGGCCTCGTTGATGGCCGGGTCAAGCGGCGGCGCCTGGTAATCGGCCAGCATCTTGTCGACCTTCACGGCGGCCAGTTCCTGCGTCGACCGCGCGCCTTCCTCGGCCCAGGTCTCGAACGGCTTGTAATCCAGCAGACCCGTGCGCCAGAACGCGTCGGAATAATTGGCCTGGGTATGGGCGCAGCCCAGGAAATGCCCGCCCGGCCCCACCTCGCGCAGAGCATCCATCGCTTGCGCGTTTTCATCGATGGCGATGCCCTGTGCCAGTTTGTGCAGCACGCCCAGCTGGTCAGCATCCATCACGAATTTCTCGGGCGACGCCACCAGCCCGCCCTCAAGCCAGCCGCAGGCATGCAGCATGAAATTCACCCCCGACAAAAGCGCCGCATTCAGCGAATTGGCGGTTTCATAGGCCGCCTGCGCATCGGGCAGTTTCGACCCGGTAAACGACCCGCCGGACCGGAACGGCAGGTTCAGCCGCCGTGCCAGTTGGCCCGCGCCATAGGTGATTTGCGCCGCCTCGGGGGTGCCGAAGGTGGGGGCACCGGAATTCATGTCGATCGAGGTCACGAAGGCCCCGAAGATCACCGGCGCACCGGGGCGGATCAGCTGGCTGTAGGCGACGCCGGCCATCACCTCGGCCAGCACCTGGGTCAGCGTGCCCGCGACCGACACCGGAGCCATCGCACCGCCGACGATGAAGGGCGAGACGATCGCGGCCTGACCCGCGGCGGCATATTCTTCCAGCGCGCCCATCATCACCCCATCGAAAGTCAAGGGCGAGTTGATATTGATCAGCGATGTCATCACGCAGTTCTGGTCGACCACGTCGTCCCCGAACAGGATCTTGGCCATCGCCACGCTGTCGGCGGCGCGCGAGGGTTCGGTCACCGACCCCATGAAGGGTTTGTCGCTGAGCGTCATATGCGCATAGAGCATGTCGAAATGGCGCTTGTTGACCGGCACATCCGTCGGCTCGCAGACCGTGCCGCCGGAATGATGCAGCCATTTGGACATGTAGCCCAGTTTCACGAAGGTTTCGAAATCGGCCATCGTCGCATAGCGGCGCCCGCCGGCCTGGTCGCGCACGAAGGGCGGGCCGTAGACCGGTGCCAGCACCAGGGAATTGCCGCCGATCTCGACGTCGCGGTCGCGGTTCCGGGCGATCTGGGTGAACCGCGCCGGCGCGGTCTCGCAGAGCTTGCGGGCTAGGCCCCGGGGGATATGCACCCGTTCGCCACGCACATCGGCCCCCGCATCGCGCCAGCGCGCCAGCGCCACGGGGTTTTCCACGAAGGCCACGCCGATTTCTTCCAGCACGGTTTCGGCGTTGGTCTCGATGATCTCGATCGCCTCGGCAGTCAGGATATCGAGATTGGGGATGTTGCGTTCGATGAAACGGGCAGTGTCAAAACTGATTGCCGACCGTGCCGCGCGGCGGGCCGCGCCGCCGCCACCCCGTGCCCGCCGTGGTGCTGCTGCCTCTGACATCTCTGGCCCCCATCTGACTTGGCAGGGTATGTAACGCCTGGCGTTGCAACTGCACGGGCGTATTGCGGCACTTGCCGCGCGAAAGCGACATCCGGCGCCCCGGCATCAGCCCCTGCTGCGCAGCAGCCGCTGGAAAACGGTGCCGCCGCTGCGATTGCCGAGCCAGAAATAAAGGCCGATCACCGCGAACAGCACCAGCGCGCTGGCCCCCTGCAGGTTGAACCCGCCTTCGGTCGTCTCGCCGGTGACCCGGGCAATGGCAAAGCCGCCCAGGAAAAACACCAGCAGCGTGTCGAGGATCGCTGCCAGCACCTTGCGCCAGAGGGGTGCGGTTCTTTCGGCCATGTCCTGTCTCCTGCGGTCCGGGGTGGCCGCACTATGCCCGGGTCGGCACCACCGATCCAGAGCGGAATGGCCCCTGCACCTGCCGCCCCTTGCGTTGACCCGGCGGCGACCCTATCCCCCGGATCATGACCACGCCCGCCGCCGTGCCCGACCCCGCCGACCATGACCGCCTGCTGATCATCGATTTCGGCAGCCAGGTGACGCAACTGATCGCCCGCCGCCTGCGCGAGCTGAACGTCTATTGCGAAATCCACCCTTACCAGTCGGTGACCGAGGCGTTCCTGTCCGGTTTCGCGCCCAAGGCCGTGATCTTTTCCGGCGGTCCCGACAGCGTCACCCGCGACGGGTCTCCGCGCCCGCCCAGGGCTGTCTATGACATGGGCGTGCCGATCCTGGGCATCTGCTACGGCCAGCAGGTGATGATGCAGGACCTGGGGGGCGAGGTGATCTCGGGCCATGGCACGGCCGAGTTCGGGCGCGCCTATGTCACCCCGTCCGAGGCGCGGCTGCCGCTGCTTGACGGGTGGTTTTCCGGGGGGCGCGAACAGGTCTGGATGTCGCATGGCGATCATGTCAGTCGCCTGGCCCCGGGGTTCGAGGTCTATGGCACCTCGCCCAATGCGCCTTTCGCGATCACCGCTGATCCGTCGCGCAACTTCTATGCCGTGCAGTTCCACCCCGAGGTGCATCACACCCCGAACGGACGCACGCTTTATGAAAATTTCATCCGACTTGCGGGTTTTGCCGGCGACTGGACGATGGCCGCCTATCGCGAGGAGGCGGTGCAGGCGATCCGGGACCAGGTGGGCCGCGCCAAAGTGATCTGCGCCCTGTCCGGCGGCGTCGACAGTTCCGTGGCCGCCGCCCTGATCCACGAGGCGGTGGGCGATCAACTGACCTGCGTTTTCGTCGATCACGGGTTGTTGCGCCAGGACGAGGCCGAGGAAGTCGTCGGCATGTTCCGCGACCACATGAACCTGCATGTCATCCATGCCGAGGAACAGGACCGTTTCCTGACCGCGCTGGAGGGCGTGAGCGACCCCGAGGTCAAGCGCAAGACCATCGGCAAATTGTTCATCGACGTGTTCCAGCACTATGCCGACCAGATCGAGGGGGCGGAGTTCCTGGCCCAGGGCACGCTCTACCCCGATGTGATCGAGTCGGTCAGTTTCTCGGGCGGGCCGTCGGTGACGATCAAGTCCCACCACAATGTGGGCGGTCTGCCCGAAAAGATGGGGCTGAAACTGGTCGAACCCCTGCGCGAATTGTTCAAGGACGAGGTGCGCGCGCTTGGCCGCGAACTGGGGCTACCCGACAGCTTCATCGGCCGCCACCCCTTCCCCGGCCCCGGCCTTGCCATCCGCTGCCCCGGCGAGATCACGCGCCAAAAGCTCGACATCCTGCGCAAGGCCGACGCGGTCTATATCGACCAGATCCGCCGCCACGGGCTGTATGACGAGATCTGGCAGGCCTTCGTGGCGATCCTGCCGGTGCGCACCGTGGGCGTGATGGGCGACGGGCGCACCTATGACTATGCCTGTGCCCTGCGCGCGGTGACGAGCGTCGACGGGATGACCGCCGATTACTACCCGTTCAGCCATGACTTCCTCGGCGAAACCGCGACGCGGATCATCAACGAGGTGAAGGGCATTAACCGGGTGACCTATGACATCACCTCGAAACCGCCCGGCACGATCGAATGGGAATGACCATGCCGGGCGTGGAACGCGGACTGAGGCGGGCGGCCACACAGATATGCGCCGCCTGATCCGCCTTTGCCTGCGCTTCTTCTGGACGGGCGTCTTCGCGCTGCTCGCCACCTACGCCGCCGTGATCGGCTGGACCTATCTGTGGCCGCTCGACCGTCCCCTGCCCCGGGGCGACGCCATTATCTGCCTCGGGGCCAGCATCGATGACCGGGGTCAGCTCGGCACCGGCAGCGTCATGCGGGCCGAGCGTTGCGGCGATCTCTGGCGGGCGGGCGTGGCGCCCGTGGTGGTGTTTTCCGGCGGCGTGCCCCGCCCCGGCGCACCCAGTGCAGCCGCGGCGATGGCGGACCGGTCGGGCGTGCCCGAGGCGACCGCGCGGATCGAGGGGCAAAGCCATTCGACGCTTCAGAACGCGCTGTTCAGCCTGAGGATCACCGGGACGGACGCGCGCCTGATCCTCGTGACCGAGGCGTTTCACCTGCCCCGCTCCTGGGCGTCGTTCCGGGCGATGGGCGCGCATGACCTGGCGCTGGTGCCCGCCGGACGGCTGCGACCTGACGGCCGGGCAATGCTTCTGCGCGAAACGGCGGCGATCTGGTTCAACGCGGGCCGTTACATCCTCTGGCGCATGACCGCCGCGTTCCTGCCGGACGACATCCGCACCGACCTCCTCCACTGATCCGGCCCACCGTGGCCCGGGGGCCGGGTCAGGGATCGCGCCCGCGACGGACCCGCAGTGTCCGCTTGTCCTTGACGCGGAGCGCGCCTCGCAGGCGCGTGCACAGGCCTTGTTTGCGGCAGTCCTGCCCGAGGACGGCATTTGAGCCGAAACCTGTCCGTTTGAACGAGGAAAGCATCTGCGATGGGACGTCTCCGAAGCGCGGCCTTGCCACGCGGCCCGGCCCGACCGGCCTCAGCCTGCAAAAGGCGCCCCGGGGCGGGAGAGCCCCTTACCGGTAGGCGTGCAGCCGTCCGTCGCGGCTGACCACCAGCAGGGTGTCACCCACCACGATCGGGTGCGACGCCGCCCCGCCGCGGATTTCCAGCGCGCCAAGTTCGGCCCCGCTTTCGGGCGAGAAACTGCGGATCCGGTCATCGCTGGAGGCGACCCAAAGCCGACCACCAGCCAGGATTGGGCCGTAATGGGCGAAAACGGCCTTCCGGCGCCGTTCGCGTTCGCGCACGTAGAAGGGCAGTTCGATCCCCCAGACGCGGCTGCCATCCGAGGCATCGACGCGCAGCAACTCGTTGCGGTCGGACACGTAGAACAGGCTGTCGCCCGCGGCGACGACCGGCGAATAGGCCCCGTCCATCGCCTGCCAGCGCATCTCGCCTGACCGCGCATCCAGCGCGACGACCCGGCCCGACTGGTTGCCGGCATAGACGGTATCGCCCACGACCACCGGATCCGAGGTGATATCGTTGATCGCGGCATAGGCCGTGCCAAGCCGACCGCCGGCCACGAAACTCGACCAGACGCGCACACCCGCCCCGGGGAATACGGCCTGAATCTCGCCGGTGGCAAAGGGCAGCAGGACGTAGCGGTCGGTGATCGCCGGAGCCGCGCCGCCGGTCAGGACAGAGGGCACATCGCCCGCCGGAATGGTCCAGCGGATCTGCCCGGTTTCTGCCGTCAGCGCCCAGGCCTGGCTGTCGAGCCCCATGACGTACAGAACCCCGTTCGACACGGTGGGCGCGCCCAGCGCGGCACCGACCCTCTGGCGCCAGCGGATCGCACCGTTGGTTGCGTCAAGCGCGATGATCTCGCCGTAATTCGTGGTGGCGTAGACCACGCCGCCCGACACGGCGAGCGCCCCACCGGAAATGCCCGCGCCCCGGTCGAAATCGGGGATCAGGCTGACCTGCCAGACCGGCGCGCCCGAGGCGAGGTCGGTGGCCATCAGGCCCATATCGGAATCCAGCGTGAAGACCCGGCCATTGGCGGCAACAGGGTCGGTGTTGATGCGCTGCCGCCGCGTGTCACCGGCACCGATATCGGCGGTCCAGATCGGCTGCGGATTGGCCGAAAGGGCGGCATGCGGGAGCCGGTTGCGGGTGTTCATCCCCCGGAAACCCCAATCGCCGATGCGTTCGGCGGCGGGCAGCGAAATCGCCCGGGTCACGTTTTCCGGCTGGCTGGCAGGCTCGGTAACTTCCAGCAGCGGGGCACGGGCGGCAAACCGTTCCCCCGGCAAGACGATTTCACGGTCGCAGGCCGCAAGGGCGGTCACCGCGACCAGCGCCAGCCCGACCGCACCGCGCCGGGCGCGTCCCCATCCAGGTCTTGTCAGCATCGCAGTCATCTGTCGCCCCCCTGTGGGCCATGTCATTCTGTCGGCGCGTCTGCCGGACCGGCTGCATCATCCTCGGCCGGAACGGCCGTGTCACCATCGGCCGGAACGACCGTGTCACCATCGGCCGGAACGACCGTATCACTTTCGGCCGGAACGCCCGCGTCATCTCCTGCCGACGCGCCTGTATCCGGCGTTTCCACCACGGGCGGCTCCGGCGCTGTATCCACCAGTTCCGCACCACTTTCCAGCGCCACAATCAACTGTGCGGCGCGTTCTTGCAAGCCCGGCGGTGTCGCCGCGCCCTCTTCGATAAGGCGCAGCATCGCGACTGCCCCGTCGCGATCACCTTCGCGCAGGGCCAAAAGCGCCAACTGTTCCTGCGCAAGCGCGGCATAGGGCGCGCCCGGCGTCGCCAGCGTTTCCAGCACCAGACGCGCCTCGGCGGGGTCGGACGGGTCCAGAATCTCGGCCCGCAGCGTGGCGAGGTCGCGGTAACGCGGTGCAAGCCCTTCGGCGGCGGCGGCGCTGCGCAGGCGCGCGGCAGCCTCTGCCGGTTCACCCGCGCGCGCCAGCTCGCCCGATTGCAGCATCGCCAGTATGATCGCGGCCTCGGGCGTTCCGGCATCGATCTCGGCCAGTCCTGCCACCCGGTCGGCCAGTTCGGGCTGTTCCAGCGTCGCCAGAAGCGCATCGCCGAAGGCTTGCGCGTCCCTGTCGGCCTGGCTTCGCGTGACCTCGACATAGGTCGCCGCGCCCACGATCCCAAGGACGGCAAGAACCGCAACCCAGGCCCAGCGGCGCAACACCGCGAACAATTGGTCGCGACGCACCTCTTCGGTGACCTCGTTGATGAAACTGTCGCTGTCGGCCATGGCCGGGCGCCCCTTTCCAACCCGCGCGACGGTGCAGCCGTCCCGCGATCGCGTCTTTGCCCCAACCCCGCCCGCGCCGCAAGGGCAGCCGGCAGGTTCACGCTTGTGGCGGCGGCGGATCGCGTGCTAACTGAACGCATCGGTTCAGTTGATCCCTTGACAGTCCGGGTCGGGGGCGCATGTGAACGGGCACCGGACGTGTCGAAACTGGAAAGGCTGCAATGCGCATTTTCCCCATCGTTACCGCGGCTCTGGTCTGTGTCGCCCTGTATTTCGCGATTCTCGACCGCGACAGTCTGATCCGCGTGGCAGGCTGGTTCGGCGGCGGCGATGCGACATCCGAACCGGCCCCCGAAACAGCCGATGACGCCGAGACGGCCGGGACATCCGGTGCGGGTGACGAAGGCCTCGTCCACGTCACTGTGCGCCGCTCGACCGCGCAGGCGGCCGAGAATGCGGTTGTTCTGCGCGGCCGGACCGAGGCAGTGCGCCAAGTCACGGTGGCCGCAGAAACCTCGGGCCGGATCGTGTCCGAACCCCTGAGGGCGGGCGCCTCGGTGACCGAAGGCCAGCTTCTGTGCGAAATCGCGCCCGGCACGCGCGCTGCCGACCTGGCCGAGGCCGAGGCGCGCGTGCCCGAGGCCCGCGCCCGGCTGACCGAGGCCGAGGCCAGCCTGGTTGCCGCCGGGATCGACGCCCGTGCCGCAACATCATTGTCGGAATCGGGCTTTGCATCCGAGACGCGGGCCGCCACGGCAACGGCAAGCCTCGCCTCGGCCGAGGCCGCGGTCGAGGCCGCCGCAGCCGGTGTGCGCGCGGCCGAAGCCGCCATCATGCGCGCGCGGGAGGAAATCGCGCGCCTGAGCATCGCGGCCCCTTTCGACGGGCTGCTGGAAACCGATACCGCCGAACTGGGCAGCCTGATGCAGCCCGGCACCGCCTGTGCCACGGTGATCCAGATGGACCCGATCAAGCTGGTGGGGTTTGTCCCCGAGGCGCAGGTCGACCGGATCGAGCTGGGCGCGCGGGCGGGTGCGCGGTTGTCGACCGGCACCGAGGCGGTGGGCGAGGTCACATTCGTGTCTCGGTCAGCCGATCCGCAGACGCGCACCTTCCGGGTCGAGGTCGTGGTGGCCAATGCCGACCAGGCCATCCGCGACGGACAATCGGCCGACATCCTGGTGGAAACGCCGGGCACGCCCGCGCACCTGCTGCCCGCCTCGGCGATGACGCTGAACGATGACGGCACGCTGGGCGTGCGCGTGGTGGTGGACGGGGTCGTCGAGTTCCTGCCGGTCACCATGCTGCGCGATACTGCACGCGGTGTTTGGCTTGCGGGGCTGCCCGATGAGGTGGATGTCATCACCGTGGGTCAGGAATTCGTCACTGCGGGCGTACGCGTGCGCGTCACCTACGAGGAGCTGACCCAATGATCGGTGTCATCGACTGGGCCGCGTCGCGGGCCCGGATGATCCTCGCCTTCGTGGTGCTGTCGCTGACCGTGGGCACCGCAGCCTATATCGGCCTGCCCAAGGAGGGCGAGCCCGATATCGACATTCCCGGTCTTTTCGTTTCGGTCCCCTTCCCCGGCATTTCTGCCGCCGATGCCGAACGCCTGCTGATCCGCCCGATGGAGGCGGAATTCCAGGACCTCGACGGGATGACGACGATCACCGCAACCGCCTCCGAAGGGTTCGCGGGCGTCTTCATCGAGTTCGAGTTCGGCTGGGACAAGGGCCAGACGATTGCCGATGTCCGCGACGCGATGGGCCGGGCGGAAACCGAGTTTCCCGATGGCTACCAGAACTGGGAAATCTCCGAGATTAATTTCTCGGAATTTCCCATCGTCGTCGTGGCGCTGTCGGGCGATGCGCCCGAACGCACGCTGATCCGGCTGGCAAATGAAATGCAGGATGCGCTCGAGGCGCTGTCGCCGGTGCTCGAGGCCGGGCTGGCGGGCACGCGCGATGAAATGCTCGAGGTCATTCTCGACCCGCTCGCGCTGGAAGCCTATGACGTCACCGCCGATGACCTGGTGGCTGCTGTCGTCAACAACAACCAGCTGATCGCGGCAGGCGAGGTGACGGGCGATACCGGCGCCATCGCGGTCAAGATCCCGTCAAGCTTCGACACCCCCGAAGACGTCTACAACCTTGCGATCACGGTCAATGGCGACCGGGTGGTGACGCTTGGCGAACTGGCCGATATCCGCCTGACCTACGAAGACCTCTCGGGCACCGCGCGGTTCAATGGCGAACCGACTGTGGCGCTTCAGGTCGTCAAGCGGCAGGGGTTCAACATCATCGATACCGTGGCGCTGGTGCAGGAAACGGTGGATGAGGTCTATGCGTCCTGGCCACCGGAACTGCAGGCCGCGGTCCATGTCGACACCACGCTCGACCAGTCGGTTCAGGTCGATGGCATGGTGCGCCAGCTCGAAGGGTCGGTCCTGACGGCGATCGCGCTGGTGATGATCGTGGTGCTGGCGGCCCTTGGCACCCGGTCGGCGCTGCTGGTCGGTTTCGCGATCCCGACCTCGTTTCTGTTGTGTTTCATCCTTCTCGGCATCGGCGGCATCCCGATTTCGAACATCGTGATGTTCGGTCTGATCCTTGCCGTGGGGATGCTGGTGGACGGGGCCATCGTTGTCGTCGAATACGCCGACAAGCGCCTGCAACAGGGCGCGCGCCCGATGCAGGCCTACACGGACGCGGCCAAACGGATGTTCTGGCCAATCGTGTCCTCGACCGCGACCACGCTTTGCGCCTTCCTGCCCATGCTGTTCTGGCCGGGCGTGCCCGGGGAATTCATGGGCATGCTGCCGGTGACGCTGATCTTCGTTCTTTCGGCCTCGCTGATCGTGGCACTGATCTACCTGCCGGTTCTGGGCGGGGTGGCGGCCCGGTTCAGCCGGATCATCGACCGCGGCACCGCGCGGGTGACGGCGCTGATCCCGAATTACTGGCTGCGCGTCGGGCTGACCGTGGCCGTGGGATACCTGATGTTCATGGCCGCGCTGCAGATCATCCGCCCCGGCGTGATCTTCGCCGCGCCCGCCCCGGGCACACCGGGCGTTCTGGCCGCGCTGCCGGGGGCCATCCTGTTCGTGCTGGCCTCGGTCGCGATGTCGGTCCTGATCGGGTCGGTGATGGTCGAACGCCGCGCCGAGCGGGTCGAGGCGGGCTACAAGCGCACGCC
Source organism: Paracoccaceae bacterium (assembly GCA_024742455.1). Lineage (GTDB taxonomy): Bacteria > Pseudomonadota > Alphaproteobacteria > Rhodobacterales > Rhodobacteraceae > JANSYL01. The sequence goes on from JANSYL010000011.1 coordinate 63,459, forward strand.
GTTCGGCCGCGCCATCGCGGCCCTGACCGGCAACCCGTTCATGCCGCTGGCCTCGGTCGTGGTGGTGATCGGCTTCGTGGTCTCGGTCTTCATGTTCTACGGCGCCAACAATAACGGCGTGGAATTCTTCGTGGAAACCGAACCCGAACAGGCCATCGTCTACGTCCGGGCGCGCGGCAACCTTTCGGTGGAGGAACAGGATGCCCTGGTGCGCCAGGTCGAGGAAATCGTGCTGACCCAACAGGGTGTACGCGATGTCTTCGCCTTTGCAGGCGACGGCGGGCTCAACAACAACACCGGCGGGGTCGCCGCCCCCGCCGACACGATCGGCCAGGTCCAGATCGACCTGGAACCCTGGGGCGCGCGGCGCGACGGCAACGTGATCCTCGACGAATTGCAGACCCGGCTGTCGGTGCTGCCCGGCATCCGGACCGAAATCCTCGAGGCCGCCCAGGGCCCGGGCGAAGGCAAACCCGTCAACCTGCGCCTGTCGGGACAGGATTTCGAAACGCTGGAGGCCGCCGCCGCACAGGCGCGGGCGTTTTTCGACGGCCTCGACGGGCTGACCCTGATCGAGGACACCCGCCCATTGCCCGGCATCGACTGGCAGGTCGATGTCGACCTTGAAGCAGCGGGCCGCTACAACGCCTCGGTTGCGACCGTGGGCGCGATGGTGCAGCTGGTAACGCGTGGCATCCTTCTGGACACGATGCGGGTGCCGAGCTCGGACGAGGAAATCGATATCCGCGTCCGGTTCCCCGAGGAACAGCGCCTGCTGTCCACGCTGGATACGCTTCGGGTGCGCACGGCGGACGGGCTTGTCCCGCTCAGCAATTTCGTCACCTACACCGCAACCCCGCAACTGGCCGAGATCAACCGCGTCGACCAGGCCCGCATATTCGAAGTCAAGGCCGATGTCCTGCCCGGGCTGGTGCGGGTCGATGATGGCGATGGCAACGCGGTGGCCATGCTGCGCGATACTGCCGAACCCACCGTGACGGGTGAGGCCGATTTCACAATCGGCGATACCAGCTGGCAGGTCTTCGCGCTTTACGGCGACGCGACCGCCGAGACCGTCTCGGCCGGGCTTGAGGATGGCGCCCTGCGGACCGTGCCGGTCACGGCGAATGAACGCATACAGCAGATCACCCGATGGCTCGAGGCGGAAAACCCGCTTCCCGCCGACGTGAGCTGGGAATGGGCAGGCGATCAGGAGGAACAGGCCGAATCCGGTCAGTTCCTGATGTCGGCCTTTGCAGCAGCGCTTGGGCTGATGTTCATCATCCTGCTGGCGCAGTTCAATTCCTTCTACAACGCGACACTGGTTCTGCTGGCCGTGGTGCTGTCGACCACGGGCGTGCTGATCGGGATGGTGGTGATGGACCAGACCTTCTCGATCATCATGACGGGTACAGGCATCGTGGCGCTGGCGGGCATCGTGGTGAACAACAACATCGTCCTGATCGACACCTACCAGGAATACGCCCGCTACATGCCCCGGCTCGAGGCCATCGTGCGCACCGCGGAGGCGCGGATCAGGCCCGTGCTGCTGACCACGATCACAACGATGGCGGGCCTGTCGCCGATGATGCTGGGGATCAGCCTCGATTTCGGCAATGGCGGCTACACCGTCGACAGCCCCACCGCGCTGTGGTGGAAACAACTGGCCACGGCGGTGGTCTGGGGCCTGGGCGTGGCGACGGTGCTGACGCTGGTCTTCACCCCATCGCTTCTGGCGCTGAGGGTCTGGGCGGCCGAGATTGCGGGTTGGCTGGCGGACGGGCTGGCGCGGATCGGGGCCGACCGGATGAGTCGTCAGACCCAGGACTGGGCGCTGAACCGGCAGGCCCGGCTGGCGCGCGACCCGATCCTTTACTGGGACGAAGAACCGGATGCGCTGGCTCTTGCTGCCGGACCCGACAGCCAAGACCCCGAACGGACCGCAACCGAGAAACCGCCGCTGCGCGCCGCCGAATAGCGGTGCGGCCTTCGCTCAGCCCTCGGGGCGTGGCAGGTCGGGCAGCCGGAACACCTGGCCGGGGAAAATCCGGTCGGGGTTGCGGATGGTGTCACGGTTTTCCTCGAAGATCTGTACGTACAGCACGCCGTCGCCGAAATTCGCCTGCGCGATTCCCCAAAGCGTGAAATCGGGCTGCACGGTGATGACCTCGGCCCCCGGTTCGGCCAGCATCGGGTTGGCGGCAAGGCGTGCCGGATCTTCGCGCAGGAACGGGGTGACCAGTTCCTCGGTGACGCTACCATCGGCGGCCAGCTGTTCCAGCCGCAGGGTATAGGTCCCGGGCGCCACGTCCGACAGGTCGATCTGCCAGTCGCCCGCCGGGCTCACCGCCCCGGCCTCGACCGGTTCATCGTCCAGCGTCACACGCACGCCCGCCTCGGCCGCGCCGCGCCCGGCCAGTGACACGTCGCCCTCCAGATCGTAGGAAATCGCGTCCAGCCTGAGGCCGGTCTGTGCCTCGGGCGCGGCGCTGGAGGGTTGCAGCACCCGCACCCCGTCGGCATTCGCCAGAAGGACACCGGGCGCCGTGACCTCACCGTCGGGGCCGGGCTGCGCCTCGACCACCAGAAGCGGCGGTTCCTCGGTCAATTCGAACGGCGCGATGATGACGCTGTCTTCGCCGGGGATGACGACGCCATCGCCAACCTGCGCCACAAGGCTGAGCATGCGCGGCGTGTCTGCGGGCGGTATCGTGAACATCGCGACGAAATTGCCGCCGGAATCGGCCTCGGCCGCGCCCACATCCTGCCCGTCGAGCAGAACCGTAACCGCAGCCGTGGCCATGGCACGCCCGGCGATGACCGCATCGCCCCGTCCATCCACACGCACCACGTCAAAGCGCGGGGCGAGGCCGGTCACGACGTCCGCACCCCCATCGGTCTGCACCGCGGCCGTTTCGGCCCCGTTCGTCACGCCCGGCGCGTCCCCGTCCCTGAGCGCGGTGACACCGACGGCGGCGGCGACCACCACCCCCGCGGTAGCGGCGGCCCCGATCACGGGTGTCGATCCGGTTCCAAGCAATGCGGCCAGTTTCGTCGGCATCGTCACTTCCTCTGACAATGAAACGGGTGTGCGGCTTGTCTGCGCACCCCATGCCCCCTATCACCCGTCAGACTACACGATTTCGCAGGAGGACGCGATGGGGAGCTTTTCGGTCTGTGTCTACTGCGGCGCCCGGCCCGGGCGCGACCCCGCCCATGAAGCGGCGGCGACCGATCTCGGCACCGCGCTGGCAGGGGCCGGGATGCGGCTGGTCTATGGCGCGGGCGATATCGGGCTGATGGGCGCGGTCGCGCGCGCGGCGCAGAGGGCAGGCGGCGAAACCTTCGGCGTCATTCCCACGCATCTTCTGGACCGCGAACAGGGCAAACGCGACGTGTCGCGGCTGGTGATCACCGAGACGATGCATGAACGCAAGAAGGTCATGGTGATGAATGCCGACGCGATCGTGATGCTGCCCGGCGGAGCCGGATCTCTGGACGAGTTTTTCGAGGCACTCACCTGGCGGCAACTGGGCCTGCATTCGAAACCCATCTACCTGTTGAATGTCGCGGGGTATTGGGACCCGCTGGTGCGGCTGGTCGATCATGTGATCGCGGAAGGCTTCGCCGAGGACAGCCTGCGCGGCTTCATCGACGTGGTGCCGGATGTGCCCGCCTGTATCACCGCGCTCAGCGCACTGTCCGCAGACTGACCCAGGAATACAGCGCCAGCGCAACCCAGATGATGGGCAGCGCGACGGCATGCCAGGGCGTCACCGTCTCGGCCAGAAGCGTCACCGCGACGATGAATTGCAGCGACGGGTTGAGATACTGGATCAGCCCCACCGTCGCCATCGCCACCCGCCGCGCCGCATGCGAGAACAGGATCAATGGCGTTGCCGTCAACGGCCCCGAGGCGATCAAAAGCGCCCAGTCCGACAGGCTGAGCGCTGAGGCACAGGACAGAAACAGCCACCCGATATAGCCCAGCGCCAGCGGCAGGCCGACAAGCACCTCGGCGCTGACCGACACCACCGGGCCCGCCGCCACGAAGCGCTTGATCAGGCCGTAGACCCCGAAGGTCGCGGCAAGCACGAGCGAGATCCAGGGCGCAGCGCCAAGGCCCCATGTCAGCAGCACAACCGCAAGGCCCGCCAGCGCCACCGCCATCCATTGCAGCGGGCGCATCGCCTCACCCAGGACCAGCGCCCCGATCGCCACGGCGACAAGCGGATAGATATAGTAGCCCAGCGAGGCCTCGACCGTGCGCCCCGCACCGACCGCGAAGATGAAAAGAAGCCAGTTGACCGAGATCATCGCCGCCGCGGCCGCCACCAGCCCCGCCTTGCGCGGCGTATCGAGGGCGCGGGGCAGGTCGCGCAGGCGGCGCTGGACTGCAAGCACCGCCCCGAAGGTGACCAGCGACCACACGGTGCGATGCGCCAGAACCTCGACCGGCGGCACATGGGACAGAAGCGCATAGAACAACGGCGACAGGCCCCAGATGGCACAGGCCGCCACCATCGCCCACACGCCTTTTCCGACCTCGCTCATCCCGTGCCCTCCCGCGCGGTCCCCCTAGCGCCGGAGCACGGCACGGGCAATGGAGCGCGGGGCGGCAACGCAAAAGGCCCGCCGGGGTGGCGGGCCTTGGCATCGTGTCATGGGTGTCGCCCTACATGCGGGACGCGACGTTTTCCCAGTTCACCAGATTGTCCAGGAAGTTGGTCAGGTAGGCCGGGCGCTTGTTGCGGAAATCGATGTAATAGGAATGTTCCCACACATCGCAGCCCAGAAGCGCGGTCTGCCCGAAGCAGAGCGGGTTCACCCCGTTCTCGGTCTTGGTCACCTTCAGCGACCCGTCGGTGTCTTTCACCAGCCAGCACCAGCCCGATCCGAACTGGCCCGCGCCGGCGGCGGAAAACTGCGACTTGAACTCATCGACCGAGCCGAAGCTTTCGACCAGCGCGGCCTCCAGCTCACCGGGCATGGCGCTGGTCCCGGGGCCCATCATTTCCCAGAACTGGTTGTGGTTCCAAAGCTGGCTGATGTTGTTGAAGATGCCCGACTGCGCGACGGCCGAGGCGTTGTAGGTGCCGACAATGATCTCTTCCATCGTCTTGTCGGCCCATTCGGTGCCGTCGATCAGCTTGTTGCCGTTGTCGACATAGGCCTTGTGATGGATGTCATGGTGGTATTCCAGCGTCTCGCGGCTCATGCCCTTGTCGGCCAGCGCGTCATGGGAATACGGAAGGTCGGGAAGCTCGAAAGCCATGGGTCAGGTCCCCCTGTTGGTGGTTGGTGGCGTTGCGCCATAGGTGCGGCCCGCCCCCGGCCACGTCAACCCCGGGGGTGGGACCAGGGCGCGGAAAACCCGGGTTTACCATACCGAGAGTTCGCAGATTCTCGGCACCGTCCGTCACGGCCGGTCAGCGGTGATAGCCCACCTTGCCGCCGGGCCGCGCCGCCGTGGACAACAGGTCGAAGACGTATCTGGCCACCGAGCGGAAACAGATCACCCGCGCCGTGCCCGCCTCCTCGAACCAGATTGCGGCGGCCACCTGCGCCAGACGGGTCCGCCGCATCTCGCCCGGCGCCAGGGCGGCCATGTCGGCGGGGGTGAGTTTCGACAGGGTGTCTTTCAGAACGCCGGCCTCGCCGGTCACGGTGAACACCGCGCGCGCTTCCGAAACGTTGACGGTCAGATGGTGTACCCCCTCCAGCGCCTTGCCAAGGTCCGCCACCACACTGTCAGCCCGGTCATGGGGGCAGAGGATCAGAACCTCGTCGGGGGCCATCCACGCCACCTGCATGGCCTTGCCGGTGGTGATCCTGCGGGCCTCGGGCACCCCGGCCCCGCAGACCGCGGCGATCGCATCGGCCACTGCCGCCGCTCCCAAATCCGCCTTCAGCGTCACCATGCCCTGCAGCCCGGCCTCGGTCACCTTCACATCGCCTTCGAACGCCGATCCGGCCAGTGCGCTGACAGCTTTCTCAGACATTCTGCTTCTCCCCCTCAGGGTCATAGAAGACCGGGCTGACGATCTGGGCCTCGATGGTTTTCGGCGGGCCACCCCGTTCCGGCACCTCGGTGGTGTTGAAGGTCAGCACCTCACCCATCCGGTCGGGTCCGTTCAGAACCAGCCCCATCGCGATCCCCTTGCCAAGGGTGGGCGAGTAATAGGTCGAGGTGACACGGCCCTGCGTGTTGCGCTGCCCGTTGGCGTTTTCGCCCTCGGCGATCGCGTAGGACCCGTCGGGCAGGACGGACCCGTCGACCGTCTCCAGCCCCACCAGTTTCCACCGTTCGGGGTCGGTCATGTGGCTGCGTTCATGCGCCCGCTTGCCCAGGTAGTCGTCCTTTTTCTTCGAGATCGCCCAGTCGAGGCCCAGATCCTGCGGGATCACCGTGCCATCGGTTTCATCACCGATCATGATGAAGCCCTTCTCGGCCCGCATCACGTGCAGGGCCTCGGTGCCGTAGGGGGTGATGCCGAATTCCCCGCCCGCCTCCATGAGTGCCTCCCAGAACGCCAATCCCTGGCTGGCCGGCACCGCGACCTCGAAGGACAATTCGCCCGAGAAGGAGATGCGGAAGACGCGCGCGTCGAAGCCACCGATCCGGCCCTCCGCCCAGGCCATGAAGGGCAGGCCCTCGGCGGACAGGTCGATACCCGTGCCCAGCTTTTCCAGCACCGTCCGCGCCTTCGGACCCACCACGGCGATCTGGGCCCATGCTTCCGTGACATTGGCGGTGAACACCTGCCAGTCCCACCATTCGCATTGCAGCCAGTCTTCCATATGGGCGTGGACATGATCGGCCCCGCCAGTGGTGGTGTGGACAAGGAAGGTGTCGTCGTTGAGCCGCGCCACCACGCCGTCATCCATCAGAAACCCGTTCTCGTTGCACATCAGCCCGTAGCGGCAGCGCCCGGGTTTCAGGCTGCTCATCATGTTGGTGTAGAGCATGTCCATGAACCTGCCCGCATCGGGGCCCTTGACGATGATCTTGCCAAGCGTCGAGGCGTCGAGCAGGCCCACCCCGTTGCGGGTCGCGTCGATCTCGCGCGCAACGGCATCGGCATGGCTTTCATCTTCTTGCGGGAAGCAATAGGGGCGGCGCCAGTATCCCACGGGTTCCCAATAGGCCCCCCGGCCCGCGTGCCAGTCATGGATCGGGGTGCGACGCAGCGGTTGGAAAATCTCGCCCCGCGCCTCGCCCGCGATGGCCCCCATGGAAATCGGCGTGTAGGGCGGGCGGAACGTGGTGGTGCCCACATCGGGGATCGCGGCACCTCGCGCCTCGGCCAGGATGGCGAGGCCGTTGATATTCGACAGTTTCCCCTGGTCCGTCGCCATGCCGAGCGTCGTGTAGCGTTTGGTATGTTCGACGCTTTCGAACCCTTCCTGCGCGGCAAGCTGCACGTCGGACACTTTCACGTCGTTCTGGAAATCCAGCCACATCTTGGCGCGTTTCTTGGGCCCCGCGCCGTGCGGCATGACCCAGACGGGCATCAGCGGCGCCTCGGCCACGCTGTCGGTCTCGGGCAGGTCGGCCGCCGCGGGTTTGACCCCAAGCGCCCCGACCACCTGCCGCGCCATCGCATCGGCATTGGAGAGCGCGTCCTGCGTCACCAATGCGCCATCGGCGGCCCCCAGGCAGGTGACGAACCCCGCGCCATCCTGGTTGGTCGGCGGGCGGGCATGATCGGGGCGGAAGAAGGCGCCCGCGTCATCCCAGGTCAGCTTGCCGCCGCAATGGGACCAGAGATGGACCACCGGCGACCAGCCGCCCGACATCGCCACGGCGTCGCAGGCGACCTCCTCCACCGGTACCCCCGATCCTGCCTGGCGGCAAAGCCTGACGCCGGTCACGCCCTTGCGCCCCCTGACCTCGGCGATGCCCATGCCGGTTTTCACCTCGATGCCGGCGGCCCGGGCGCGCGCCGGCAGGTCGCCCGTCACCTCCGGGCGCGCATCGACGATGCAGGGCACGTCGAGACCGGCCGCCTTGATCGCCAGGGCGGTGCGATAGGCGTCGTCATTATTGGTCACGATCACCGTCCGGTCGCCCGCGGACACGCCGTAATTCACGATGTAGTCGCGAAGCGCGGAGGCGAGCATCACGCCCGGCTTGTCATTGCCCGCAAAGCTGAGGGGGCGTTCCAACGCGCCTGTAGCCGCGATCACGTGACGCGCGCGGATCCGCCAGAGCCGGTGGCGCGGTGCGTCGCTGCCCGGCGCGTCATCGGCGATGCGTTCATAGGCCAGGACATAGCCATGGTCGTATACGCCCGAGACCTGCGTGTTCAGCCGCATCGTGACATTCGGCATCGCCGCAAGGGCGGCGACGGTGCCCTCGATCCAGCCATCCGCATCGGCCATCCCGCCATCGACCGGCAGACGCCCGCCCGCATGCCCCTCCTGTTCACACAGCAGCACGTTGAGCCCTGCCCGCCCCGCGACCAGCGCGGCCTGCAGACCGGCCATCCCCGCCCCGGCGATCACCACGTCCACATGGGCATAGAAATGTTCATACCGGTCGGGGTCGGGTTTTTTCGGCGCTTTGCCCAGACCCGCCGATTGGCGGATGAAGGGTTCGAAGACGTGTTTCCAGGCCACGCGCGGATGGATGAAGGTCTTGTAATAGAACCCTGCGGGCAGGAACCGCGACAGCGCCACGTTCACCTCGCCGATGTCGTATTCGAGGCTGGGCCAGTGGTTCTGGCTGCGCGCGGTCAGGCCGTCGAACAGCGGCGTGGTGGTGGCGCGCTGGTTCGGCTCCAGCCGGTCACCCCTGCCAAGGTTGACCAGCGCATTGGGTTCTTCGGCGCCCGAGGTCACGACGCCGCGCGGGCGGTGGTATTTGAAGGACCGGCCCATCAGGCGCTGGCCATTGGCCAGCAGCGCCGAGGCGAGCGTATCGCCCCGGAACCCGGTCATCGGCGTGCCGTTGAAGGTAAAGGCCATGCGCGTGCTGCGGTCGATCAGGCGGCCCCCCTGGGGCAGTCGGGAACTCATGCCGGGCTCCAATCGGGGCGTTTGGCGCGGATCGCCGTGACGATCTCGGCGGGCGGTTCGGTTGTCTGGGCGGAATAGGTGCCGAACACCTCCAGCGTGGCGGTGTCGCGGGCGGCGAGGAACCATTTCCCGCAGCCGTGGGAATGGCGCCAGCGTTCGAAATGCACGCCCTTGGCGTTCGGGCGCAGGAACAGGTATTCCTCGAAATCATCATCCGAGGACCCGGGGCCATAGCGTTTCAGATGCGCCTCGCCCCCGGGGGTCAGCTCGGTTTCCTCGGCGGCGATGCCGCAATAGGGGCAGGTGAAGATCAGCATCAGCGCGGTCCAGCCTGTAGGTTCGGCCCGAGGGGCGCGCAAAACTCTTCTGGAAGAGTTTTGATGGCGCCGAATTTTCCAGAAAATTCGGCCATGGAGAAAATCGCTTTCGTCAATGCGCCACCCCCGCAGCCACACTCTCATCAATAAACCGTCCCTCGCGGAACCGGCCCAGGGAAAACTCCTGGGCCAGCGGGGACCCGCCCGTCGCCATCAGCTCGGCCATCGCCCAACCCGACCCGGGGATCGCCTTGAAGCCACCCGTGCCCCATCCGCAGTTGATGAACATGTTCTCGACCGGGGTTTTCGAGATGATCGGCGACCGGTCCCCGGTCATGTCCACGATCCCGCCCCACCAGCGCAGCATTTTCAGCCGTGACAGCATCGGGAAGGTTTCGATCAGCGCGCGGACGGTTTCCTCCACATGCTGGAACGACCCGCGCTGGGTGTAGTTGTTGTAGCCGTCCGCGCCGCCGCCGATCACCATTTCGCCCTTGTCGGACTGGCTCATGTAGCCATGCACGGTATTGGCCATCACGACGATGTCCATCACGGGTTTGATCGGTTCCGACACCAGCGCCTGCAGCGCCACGGATTCGATGGGCAGGCGGAACCCGGCCATGTTCGCCACCACGCCCGAATGGCCCGCGACCACCACGCCCAGCTTTTTGCAACCGATGGCGCCCTTCGTCGTCTCGACGCCCGTGACCTTGCCGCCCTCGCGCGTGATGCCCGTGACCTCGCATTGCTGGATGATGTCCATCCCCATGTCCGAACAGGCCCGCGCATAGCCCCAGGCCACCGCGTCATGGCGCGCCGTGCCCGCCCGTGCCTGCCAGAGCCCGCCCAGAACCGGGTAGCGGGGGCCGTCGATATTGATGATCGGGCACAGTTCCTTCACCCGCTTCGGGCCCACGAATTCGGTGGTCACCCCCTGCAGCGCATTGGCATGGGCGGTGCGCTGGTACCCGCGCACCTCGTGCTGTGTCTGGGCCAGCATCATCACGCCGCGCGGGGAAAACATGATGTTGTAATTCAGGTCCTGGGACAGCGTTTCATAAAGGCTGCGCGCCTTTTCGTAGATCGCCGCCGACGGGTCCTGCAGGTAGTTCGACCGGATGATCGTGGTGTTGCGGCCCGTGTTGCCGCCGCCCAGCCAGCCCTTTTCGATCACCGCGACATTGGTCAGCCCATGGTTCTTGCCGAGGTAATAGGCCGTGGCCAGCCCGTGACCGCCCGCCCCCACGATGATCGCGTCATAGGCCGATCTGGGCGTGGGCGACCGCCAGGCGCGGTCCCAGCCGGAATGGAACCGGGCGGCCTCGCGGGCGATGGCAAAGGCGGAATAGCGGCGCATGGCGCGGTCTCCTGAGATCACCCGAGCGGTGTGGAATAGGCAGGGGCGGTCGTGGTGGCCCTCAGCGACCGGATTGTCGCGAAATGCGACCTCAGCGCAAGATGGCCTTTGGGTCGCAGGCAGCCCGGGTTTTCGCCGCCTTTCGCCGTGGTTATGTTCCCGGCAGTTCAAAGGAGTTTGCCCGCGCCATGATGTTCTGGATCGCCGCCGGCGTGTTCGCCCTGATGGTGCTGGTGACGCTGATCGCCGCCTACCTGCGTCCGCGCGCCGCCGATGTCCCGGCGGCCGCCTATGACCTGCAGGTGTATCGCGACCAGCTGGCCGAGCTTGACCGCGACCTGGCGCGCGGTCTTGTCGCCGAAGACGATGCCGCCCAGGCCAGGACCGAGATCGCCCGCCGCATCCTCGAGGCCGACCGCGCCGTGAAAGCGGCCCGCGCGCAAGACACCGCGCGTGGCACGCCGGATCGCGTGCTGATGGGCGCCGCGCTGACGGGCGTGATCGCGGGCACCGTGGGCGTCTATCTGTGGGTCGGCGCCCCGGGCACGCCGGACATGCCGCTGCAGCTGCGCATCGCCCAGATCGAGGAATTGCGCGCCACCCGGCCCGCTCAGGCCGAGGCCGAGGCACAGGTGCCGTTCCGCCAGGCCGTGCCCGAGGATCCGCAGCGCGCCCGGCTGGTCGAACAGCTGCGCACCGTGATGGAACAGCGCCCCGATGACCCCGAGGGGCTGCGCCTGCTGGCCGCCAACGAGGCCGCGCTCGGCAATTTCCGGGCCGCACGCCTGGCGCAGGAACGCTTCATCGCGCTGTTGGGCGATGATGCCACCGGGCGTGCCCATATCGATCTGGCCGAGATGATGATCCTTGCGGCGGGCGGCTACGTCTCGCCCGAGGCCGAAGCGGCGCTGACCCGGGGTCTGACACTGGCGCCACAGGACGGGGCCGCGCGCTATTACGCGGGGCTGATGTTCGCCCAGCAGGGTCGCCCGGATCTGGCCTTTCCGGTCTGGCGCAACCTGCTGGCCGACAGCCCGCCCGATGCGCCCTGGATCGATCCGATCCTGCTCCAGATCGAGGAGGTGGCCTGGCGCGCGGGCAGCCAGATCGATGTCGATGCGCTGGTCCAGCCCGGGCGTCCCGCCCGCCCCGGCCCGTCGCAGGACGACCTGGATGCCGCCGCCGAGATGCCGGAGGACGCCCGGCTCGCGATGATCGAGGGGATGGTGCAGGGGCTGGCCGCGCGGCTGGCCGAGGAAGGCGGCCCGCCCGAGGATTGGGCGCGGCTGATATCGTCCTACATCTTGCTCGGGCGTGAGGATCTGGCCTGGCCGATCTTCCAGGAGGCGCTGGATGTCTTCGCCGGCACCCCCGCAGCCCTCGCCCCGATCCAGGAGGCGGGCCGCCCCCTGACCGCAACCACGGAATGATCCACGAGGACATGGAGGGGTTCGCGCGCGCCACGGGGCAGATGGGCGTGCTGATCGGCCTCGACCTCGGAACCAAGACCATCGGCATCGCGGCATCGGATGTGCTGCAATCGGTGGCCTCCGCCGTCAGAACCCTGCCGCGCAGAAAATTCGGGGCCGACGCCGATGCGCTGGCCGGGATCGTGGGCGAACGCGATGCCATCGGCCTCGTACTTGGCCTGCCGCGCAACATGGACGGCACCGAGGGTCCGCGCGCCCAATCGACCCGTGCCTTCGCCCGCAACCTGACCCGTGTCGCGGGTCTGGAGGACCTGCCCATCGGGTTCTGGGATGAACGGCTGAGCACGGTGGCCGCCGAACGCGCCCTGCTGGAGGCGGATGCGTCCCGTAAACGTCGCGCCGAGGTGATCGACGCCGTCGCCGCCAGCTATATATTGCAAGGGGCACTGGATCGCCTGAGGCATATACGAGCAGAAACATGAGCGACGGGACCGACCGCGATGACGGCATCTGGCAGCGGGACGAGATCGAAAGCCCCTGCGTCAGGATCTGCGTGATCCATCCCGAGGCGCGGCTGTGCACCGGCTGTCTGCGCTCGATCGACGAAATCACCGAATGGTCACGCATGACGCCCGCGCATCGCACCGAGGTGATGGCCGCGCTTCCCGCCCGTGCCGCGCAGCTCAAGACGCGCCGCGGCGGGCGCAAGGCCCGGCTCGCGCGCCGCTAGGGCCGCCGCAGCCAGTCGAGCGGGCTGGCGAAACAGGGACGGAAATAGACCACGGCCCGCCCGCGCGGATCGGCACGGGCCCCTTCTGCCCAGGGCGCGACCCCGTGGATGGCAAGCCGGTGAACCAGCACCGCCATCCCAGGTGCAAGCGGCACCTCGCGACGCGGGCACAGGCGAAAGACCTGCCGCCGCGTAGCCTGGTAGGCCTCGGTCACGTCGATCCCAGGCCAGTCCGCCGGATCACGCCCGGCGAACAAACGCCGGAAACAGGCCCTTACCACGGCATGGCTGCCCTCATAGACCACCAGCGGCGCGGCGCTCGGGTCAGCCTCGGTCAGCGCGATCCCCAGGATATAGGCATGCGGCTCGCGCAGGTGCCGTCGCCGGTCGGGGCCTTCGGGCAACAGCCCGTCCAGATGCGCGGCATCGCGGCTGCGGCGGAACCGGTGGGCCGCGTCGCTTTCGCCGGGATCGCGGCCGGGGTAGCCGGGATAGGTGACCGAAACCTGCGCGGGATGTAGCGTGGCGACCCCGGTTGCGGCCACCGCCGCATCGAACGCCGCACCCGACAGGTTCGGGCTGCCGAAGGCCGCCCCCTGCCCGTCATTCGGCATGAGGTCGACGCCCGGCCCCCAGGTTCCGCCATGCCGCCGTTCTGCCCCCCGGGCCAGCGCCAGCACCGGGTCGCGCACCGCCGCGACCCAGTCCAGCACGCGCAGCTCCGCCGGGAAAACCTGCCAGCCGCGCGTCAGCCAGCCCATCTCCTCAGCCGAGGATCGCCCGGCGCAGCATGTTCAGCGCCATCAGCATGATGAAGAAGGCAAAGACCCGTTTCAGCGGTTTCGGGTCCATCGCATGGGCCAGCCGCACGCCCCAGGGCGTGGTTATCAGCGTCATCGCCACCACCGCCACGAAAGCCACAAGGTTCACCTGCCCCACCGTAAAGGGCGGCCGCCCCGGCCCCTCGCCCTGCACCAGAAGAAACCCGATGACGGATGGCACCGCGATGATCACGCCAAAGCCCGCCGCCGTCGCCACCGCCCGGTGGATCGGCACGTTGTACAGCGTCATCAGCGGCACCCCGAAGCTGCCGCCGCCGATCCCCATCAGAACCGAAAGAAACCCTAGCGTCGGCGCGGTCACGGCGCGGCCTGCGCCATGGGGCATCTCTTCGCCCAAGCGCCAGTCCGATTTGCCAAAGGCCATGTAGAGCCCGACAAGCAGACCAAGCACGCCGAAGATCGCCATCAGGACAGGTCCGCGCAGACCCGTCGCCGCCACCACGCCCAGCGCCGCGCCGATGGCGATGCCGATCCCCCAGCCCCGCAGGATGTCCCAGTCGACCGCGCCCTTCCTGTTGTGCCCCAGCACCGACCGGACCGAGGTCACCACGATCGTGGCCAGCGAGGTCGCAAGACAGATCTGCATCAGGTCCGGCGTGCCATAGCCAAGCCCGTCGAAGGCGAAAAAGAACGCGGGCACCAGAACGATGCCGCCGCCCACCCCAAGCAATCCCGCGATCACACCTGCGATGGCCCCGATCGCCATGATCAGGGCCAGCATCGGCAAAAATTCAGAAAGTTCCGGCATCTGTCCCCTGCCCCTGCCACTGCCCGTCCAGACCCGCGCCTTTAGCCCAAGCCCGTGCCCTTGGCAAAGCCCCCGCCGTTCTTTGCTTGCAAAATACCTCCGCCGGAGGCTCCGACGCGGCCACATGCAGGCCGGTCGCAGGCCCGGGCGCCCGCTAGGCCGCGCGCTGTTCCATCCGGGCCAGCGCCGTCTCCACCACCTCGGGCCCCGCCCCGTCGCGCGTGGCGTTTTCCGACAGGTGGCGCCGCCAGGCACGGGCGCCGGGCTGCCCGGCGAACAGGCCCAGCATGTGCCGCGTGATCTGGTTCAGACGCCCGCCTGCAGCCAGATGCGCCTCGATATAGGGCAGCATGCCAACCACCACCGCCTGGGCCGTCCGGTCCGGGCCGGGCGCGCCGAAGATCACCCGGTCGGCGGGCAACAGGATATCGGCGGGCATGTGATAGGCCGCACGCCCGATCATCACACCGGCCACTCCCCGGGCCAGATGCGCCCTCGCCTCGGCCAGGGACGCGATGCCCCCATTGATCGAGATATGCAGGTCGGGAAAGGCGCGCACCATGTCATGGACAAGCTCATAGTCCAGCGGAGGCACGTCGCGGTTTTCCTTCGGGCTGAGACCTTCGAGCCAGGCCTTGCGCGCATGGATCGTCACCCGCCGCACGCCTGCCGCCCGGACCCTGTCCAGGAAATCAGGCAACACGGCTTCGGGCACCTGGTCATCGACGCCGATCCGGCATTTCACCGTCACCTCGACCCGCGATGCCGCGACCATCGCGGCCACGCAATCGGCCACCAACTCAGGCCGCTCCATCAGCACCGCGCCGAAACATCCCGATTGCACCCGGTCGGACGGGCAGCCGACATTGAGGTTGATCTCGTCATACCCCCGATCTGCCCCGATCCGCGCCGCCTCGGCCAGTTGGCCCGGGTCGGACCCGCCAAGCTGCAGGGCCACGGGGTGTTCGGCCTCGTGAAAGCCCAGCAACCGGTCCCGGTCGCCATGGATCACGGCGGGGGCCGTGACCATTTCCGTGTACAGCAACGTCCGCCCCGACATCAGCCGATGCAGATACCGACAATGACGGTCGGTCCAGTCCATCATAGGGGCACAGGATAATCTCGCTGCCTCTTTGGCTGCATTGTTAGGCATACAGCGTTCTCCTTGGGCCCGTCAGCACTGGAAACGGAACCACGGTGCACATCATACGCACGCGGAAGATGATCTGCCACCCTACCCCGCACAAAGACAGGCGAACGGCGGTGATTGCGCGGGGCCTTAAGAGGAGCAGGTCAGCAGCTAACGACTTGGCGGGTATGTCCACTCCTCTATCGGTTAGAATGTTTATGGAGGTTTCCAACGTGCAGCCACAAGTGACGCTGGCTTCGGGCTCTTTTGGCAAGACACTTATCGGTGCCCAATCCACGAAGAGTCCTAATTTTGTTTAAGAATGACTGGATATCCATGGAAAATCAGGAAGCCACCAGTTTCCGATCGGCGATTCCGGCCAGCCCTTGCCGGACCAGTTCGGCAGCCAGTGCCGCGCCATCCACTTCCTGGACCCGCAAAGCGCCCTCTAGTGCCATCGCTGCAGCTACACCTGTCGCCTGCCCCATCGCCATGCATTGCGGCATGCCCCGGACCGAGGCAAAGGCGACCGGATCGGCACAGATGAGGCGACCGGCGAACAGCAGATTCTCGATAGTTTCGGGGACCAGCGCGCGGAACGGGATGGTGTAATAGGCACCCTGGTCGACTGCCGCCTCATGGGTCATCTCGGCGCTGTCGCGCATCACATCGTCGATCGGGTTGTCGCAGGCGGCGATACCGTCCGCGAACTTGGTCCCTCTCGTGATGTCCTCACCGGTGATGCGATAGAGCGCTTGCAGCTTTCGGGTTTCACGCACGCCAACCGTAGGGCCGAGCCCCCACATCTGCGCTTCCTCGAAGCCGGGCACATCCTCGACCAGAAAACGCGCCACCTGGTGGCAGCGGCGGCGGCCCTCTTGCGTGGCACGGGTGACGGCCGCCGGGTCGGTGCCGTCGACGCCCCGGATGGTCACGGTGTTGCAGAACACGGTGCCGGGGTGGAAGCCATGCATCAGGTAGAGCTTGTGCAAATCGGGGTGCAGCCGCCCTTCGGCGATGCCACGTGCGGCGAAGCGGCGGAAATATGGGTCGCCCTCGGCAAAGACGGCCTGCGTATCGGCACCGACCATGTGAAAGGTCAGGCTGACGGCCATCATGTTGCCCCGGTCGTCCCCCAAGCTGTAGGGCACACCAGCGCGTGCGGACAGATCGCCATCGCCGGAACAATCGATCACCATGCGCGGGAGAAAGCGCAGCGGCCCCAGTCTGTCTTGCGCCGAAACCGCGCCGATCCGCTTGCCGGCCATTTCGGGCAGGCCCGAGAAGCTGTTCAGATGAAGGATGACGCCCGCCTGATCCAACATTTCGAGCATGACCAGCGTTGCGGCCTCATGGTCGTATTGAACCTCAGGGCCGAAGTTTTCCAGAGCGCAAGGACGGACCTCGGCAGCGGGCGGCGTCATTGCTGACAGCCTGCCCGTCAGCTCGGCAAAGATGCCGCCGATGCTGTGGCCCAGCGGATAGCCGCCGCCCCAGGGCATGCCAGGACAGGAGGCCATGACCCCGCCGATCTTGGGCCCGGCCTCCACCAGCCGTACGCGCAGCCCGGCGCGCGCCGCCGCGAGCGCCGCGGCGAACCCGGCGGTTCCGCCACCCACCACCAGCACATCGGTTTCGATCTCACGTGTCAGCTCTGTCATGATCAGGCGATCCCTACGCCCTGGCGCACCAGTTCAGCCTGAACGCCCGCCATGTCGACCTCTGCCAATTCGCGGCCCGACCGGACGGCCAGCGCCGCAGCCACGCCTGCGCCCTGCCCCACAACCGCGCAGCAGGCCATATTGCGCGTCGCGGCATGGGCGATCCGGTCGCCGCCGATGGCGCGGCCCGCCACCAGCAAGCCCTTGACCTTTCCCGGCAGCATCGCCCGGTAGGGGATCTGCATGTAGCGCCCGGTGGTCGGTATGATCAGCACGCCATAGCCGTCGATGAACTCGGGGTAGATGCCGACGGAATCCTCGAACCGGCCCTGCTGGCGCACGTCGGCTTCGGTGATGTTGTAGGCCGCATCGATCTTGCGCGTGTCGCGGATACCGATGGTCATGCCAAAGTTGCGCAGCCGCACGCCGGCGCAGCCCGGCATGAAGCGGCGCAGCGCCTCGATGGCCAGCGTGGCCTGTTTACGCCCCTCGATTTCTCCCTGCGTCAGGCTGTCGGGGTCGGTGCCGTCCACCCCCGCCAGATGGACGAGGTTCATGTAGGTCAGCTCGCCGGTGTCGTGCATCGCGCCCCATGTCCCGGCGATGGTGTTCAGATGCGGCGGGATCACGCCCGCCTCGATGGCCTTGGCAAAGGGTTTCTTGAGAAAGGGCGAGAACATGTCGTCCTCTTTCCCATCGGTTTCCACCCTCCATTCGCCGGTGGACCAGTCCTTGTAGGTCTGCGGGTCGCGGCGTACCTCGGTCAAGAAGGCGGCCTTGTCCACACCGGCCAGGTGGAACATCACACTGGCGGCCTGCATATGTTCGGCGGGCGTCTTGTGGGTGGGTGCACCGGCCCGGTGTGCCACGTCGGCGTCGCCCGTGGCGTCGATCACGACACGGGACAGAATCGCTTCGCGCCCGGCCTTCGACTCGACGATGATCCCGGCGATGCGGTCGCCCTCCATCACCGGGGCCACGAACTGGCGGTGTAGCATGGGGTGAATGCCTGCCTCTTGCACAAGCCGATCGGCCACCAGCTTGAAGCCCTCGCTGTCGATCTCGTAACTCAGCGACTGGCTTTCGGGCACGGCGGCGCCCATGTCGCGCGCACGGTCTTCGAATTCGCGTCCGATACCGCCTGCCTCGACTGTGGCCTCGTGGCGATACCAGGCAAAGCCCTCGACCCCCACAACGGTAATGTTGCCGCCGAAACAGCCAAAGCGTTCGACCAGACAAACCTCGACCCCGGCCCGCGCTGCCGCAAGAGCTGCGGCAAGCCCCCCGGGGCCGGACCCGACCACAAGCACGTCCGTATTGTGGATGACCGGCGTCTGCCGGGCGGGTTCGGTGATGACCTTCATCTCGTCCTCAATGGAATGGCAATTCACACAGGGTGCCATCGACGACTCCTGCCGCGCGACTCCCGACGACACAGTCGCTCAGCTGATGCCGTTTCGGCCTCTCGGCCGCGACGCGCAAGGCCTCGATTCCGTTCATATCCTATTGTTTTTCATCCTAGGCCGTGCAGCGTCTTGGTTTCCAGATAGTCCTCCAACCCCATCAACCCTCCTTCTCGGCCATTGCCAGACTGCTTGTAGCCGCCGAAGGGCGACCCGTAGTTGAAGCCACCGCCGTTGATATGGATTGCCCCGGCGCGCAGCCGTCCAGCGACGCGCAGCGCGCGGTCGGGATCGCCGGTCTGCAGATAGGCAGCGAGCCCATAAGGCGTGTCGTTTGCAATAGCGATGGCCTCTGCCTCGTCATTGAACGGAATGATCACGAGCACGGGGCCGAAGATCTCTTCTTGTGCGATACGCATGTCGTTTGACACATCGGCAAAGATCGTGGGCTTTACGAACCATCCGGTCGTGACGCCCTCAGGCCTGCCAAGCCCCCCAGCCAAAAGCCTCGCCCCCTCGGCAAGACCAACCTCGATCATGGCTTGCACCCGGTCGAATTGGATCTTGTCGAATAACGGTCCGATATGGTCTCCTTCTTGCGCGGGGTCGCCGACGGCGATGCCCTCGGCGGTTCGCTTGGCGATGCGAAGCGTGTCGTCGTAGCAGGCGCGTTCGACCAGCAGCCGGGTTGGCGCGTCGCATGACTGGCCCGTGTTGAACATGCATTCGCGCACAGACTCCGCCACCCGTGTGTCGAGATCGCTGTCTGCGAACACTAGATTTGGCGACTTGCCGCCCAGCTCCAGCGTCACGCGCTTAACCGTTTCGGCAGCGTCGCGTGTGACGGCGATCCCGGCGCGGGTCGATCCGGTAAAGGACATCATCTGGACGTCGGGGTGACGCGACAGGGCGGCCCCCACCGTAGGGCCATCCCCGTTCACAAGGTTGAAGACCCCCGGCGGATAGCCTGCCTCGTCGATAATCTCGGCATAGACCATCGCCGAGATCGGTGTGTGTTCTGACGGTTTCAGGACGCAGGTCGATCCTGTGGCCAGAGCCGGGATGACCTTGAGCGCAATCTGGTTCATCGGCCAGTTCCAGGGCGTGATCAGCCCGCAGGCACCGATCGGTTCACGCAACAAAACGTCGCCGTTGGCGAGCACCTGGCGCTCATCCAGCTGTTCCAGCGCGTCGATAAAGCCTTGCAGATGGCCGATGGCCGCGTCCGCCTGGGCGGACCGCGCCATTGTGATCGGGGCACCCATCTCCATCCGCATGGCCTGCGCCAGATCCTCAAAGCGCCGTTCGGTCGCGGCCTTCAACCGATGTAGAAGATCGAGCCTGTCTGCCTTTGACGTGGTGGAGAAGTTCACAAAACCCGCTATTGCAGCCGCCACGGCGCGATCCACGTCCTGCGCGTTGCCCATGGCAACGGTGCCGATCCGTGCCTCGGTCGCCGGGTTCAGAACCGGCAGAGTTTCGGTGGATAGAGGATCGACCCACTGCCCACCGATGTAGAATTTCGTGAGGTTTTGCATTCGTTCCGCCCTTGTCTCAGCGCGCATGCGCGATGGCGTTTTCGATCATCGCTTGCACTTCGGCCTGTGTCGCCACACGGGGATTGGTGCGGGCGGCACTGTCTTTCAACGCCTTGTCTGCGATCCTTGCGGCACAATCCGCAGGCACGCCGATCTCACCCAGCGACTTCGGAATTTCGATCTGGTCGAGCATGGTTTCCACGGCCGCCATGAACCCTTCGACGGACGTGTCGGACAGATCCATCGCCTGGGCCATCCGGCGCACCTTTTCTTCCTGACCCGGAAGGTTGAAGCGCAGCACGACCGGCAGAAGAATGGCGTTGGTCAGGCCGTGTTGCGTGTTGAATTCGGCCCCGACCATGTGGGAAATCGCATGGACCATGCCGAGACCCTTGAGGAAAGCGATCCCGGCAAGGCTGGAGCCGACCAGCATCCCCCCCCGTGCGGTCAGGTTCTGTGGCTCTTCCACGGCGACCGGCAGCCATTTCGCGATCAGGGCCAGCCCTTCCAGCGCCAGGCCATCGCACAACGGGTTAAAGCCCGGCACGAGATAGGCCTCGATCGCATGAACCAGCGCATCCGCCCCGGTCCAGGCCGTGAGCGTGCGGGGAAGGCCAACCGTCAATTCCGGGTCCAAGAGCGCCAGAGCCGGCTTCAGGTCCGGGTGCCAGACGCAAAACTTCATGCCCTTGGCCGCGTGCGTCACCATGGCGGTGCTTTCGGTTTCGGCACCGGTCCCCGCGGTTGTCGGTATGGTGATCAGGGCCGGAAAGTCTTCGCCCTGCCCGATAACCGGCACAGGCTGTTCGAATTCAAACGCCCAGAGGTCATGATCGTTATTGGCCGTCAGGCAGATAGCCTTGCCGCCATCCATGGCGCTCCCGCCTCCGATGGCGATGACGGAATCATGACCGCCCGCGCGGAACGCCTTGCGCCCCAATCCGATTTCGCTGTCCACCGGATTGGGGGAAATGTCCGAAAAGACAGTCGCGCTAAGCCCTTCATTCTCAAGCAAGGATTGAAGTTGACCGATAAAGGGCAAGTCACGGCTGCCGCGATCAGTCGCGATCAGCGGATTGCGGATACCAAGTTCGATGCAGCGACGTCCCATCTCGGCCAATCGTCCCGGACCATAGGCAATCGGGACAGGAAAGTCCCAGTCGTGTGCGGACAGCATCGTCGGATCATCTGTTTTCATTGTCCTTGGGTCCTCTTGAGAAGCGCGGGGCGCCTGTATGGGGTGAAAGGAGGGGCCATTACCCTGGGCCGAAACCGAGGGCTGACTGGTGCTTTCGGCTCCAAACGTTTGTCACATGGCAGACCATCAAACTTACTTATTGCTCAAAAACTGACCGTAGGTTAGTTTTTTTGAAGTTTCAATATCTGGAGGCAACAGATGCAGCGACTTGCCGATCGCCCCTTGGCCCCATCCTCTTTAAATCGGCAAGCGCTCTCCGGGGTCGCAGACGTCGTGCTGGCGCAGATCGAGACCTGGATCACCGCCCCGGCAAAGGGCGGCGGAGGATGGAGTGAGGTAAAACCCTGCCTGTTGCTTCGCGTCATAACGCAGAGCGGAACAGAAGGATGGGGCGAGGCATTTGTTCTGCCCTGTCGCGAGAAAGCCGTCGCAGAGATCATTCATGCACTTGGCCAAGCAACGGCTTCGCTGCAATCTGCCTCTCCTTGGGCGTTTCGCGCCATGGCACTTGAGATCGCGTCGAAACATCGTGGCCTGGACTTCTCTGCCGCAACGAGCGCGTTGGAAATGGCATTGTGGGACATTCACGCAAAGCTTGCGGAGAAACCGCTTTGCGACCTTCTTGGCGGGGATCACAGGACGCCCCTGCCGATATACGCAAATATCTGGAGCGACACACAATGGGACGTCGGTTCCTTGGCTATTCGGGCCTTCGATCTGGTCACTCAGGGATACACGGCGGTCAAAATCCATCCCATGCTGAACCATTCGGCACCGCAGGCCGTGGACGTTGTGCGGCACGTGCGCGATGCCATCGGCGATGAGATGCATCTCATGGTTGACATGGACAGCCAAGACGACCCGGAGTTGTCGCTGTTTGTTGCTGAGCGGATCGAAGAATACCGTCCCTACTGGTTTGAAGAGCCGGTCGACGGTCAAGACATCGCGGCCCTGTCAAGGCTGCGCAAGACCACGCGAATCCGGATCGTGACCGGTGAAAAGAACTGTGGTCTTCCGCACTTCCGTTCGGTTCTGGCGGCCGACGGGGCAGATATCCTGAACCCTGACATTGCCGGTATGGGCGGCATTCTGGATATGCTCGAGCTTGCCGAGATGGCCCACCGCCAAGATGTCAGAATCTCTCCGCATTGCTGGAACTCAATGACGGTTGCGGCGGCAGCGATGCTGCATGTCTGCGCGGCGATCCCAAACGCCGAGATGGCAGAGATATACCCGGAATACATTGAACCCGGTACCGGGTACGCGACCACCGGTTTTCGCGTGGACGGCACGCATGCTCATCTGTCCGGACGGCCCGGGCTTGGTGTCGAGATAGACACGGGCGCCTTGCGCAAACTTTCCGAACATTTTCAATCAAGTCGTCCGACTGCGGGATGATCGACACGATGGCCCCAAGGCCTAAACCACAGATCCGCACCTAAGCATTTCATGACCACTCGTCATTTGTCCTTCAAACGCAAGTCAATCGCCTTTGGCCGACAGGCACAATACCAACGGGATCCAATCATGTCGCCCTTCCCACATCTCAGCGACGCGGCCCTGAACTTTCTCGATCAAGGCGTCCGAGCAAGAGACAGATCGGCGCGAAACCTACCCGCCTTGCGGGCAAAAGCGAAGGCGTTGGCCAAGGCCAAAGCTCCACGCATATGTCGGGAGCATGGCGTTAAGCTAGATGATGTCACACTGGGCGGGGTGTGCTGCCTGGACGTGCGCCCGGGCACCCTGCGGGTCGACTGGCCCATACTCTATGGTTTTGGCGGAGGCATGGTCGAAGGAAGCCCGATCGAAGACCTGCCGATCATAGCCCCAATTTCGGCCCGGACCGGTGCAAGGGTCATTGTGCCGGACTACCGGCTGGCACCCGAACATCCCTGGCCGGCAGCGGTTGACGATGGCTTTGCGGTCTACCGGGCCCTCGCCGACCGGCCCTTTGCCATCGTGGGGGAGTCTGCAGGGGGAAACCTGTCGCTTGTCTGGATGCTGAAAGCGAAAGCCGAAGCTTTGCGCTTGCCCGATGCGGCCGCCCTCCTGTCGCCATGGTGCGACTTGAGCAACGCAGGCGAAAGCCTGACCTTCAACGATGGCCGCGACCCCACATTGACGCGGCGCAACTCGGATATGGCGGCGAGCTATTATGCTGGGACCAACAATGTGGATCAGCCATTGATTTCACCGATCAACGGCATGTTCGATTCCAGTTTTCCTGCGGTCCTGATCAGCACTGGAACCCGCGACCTGCTGCTAAGCCAAGCGGTTCAGCTATCACAACGGCTGCGCGACAGCGGAGCGAGGGTCGATCTGCAAGTGTGGGAAGGTCTTTGGCACGTCTTTGAATGGTATGAAGACTTGCCCGAGGCGCAACAGTCCATCCGTCAGATCGCAGACCACCTGACCCGTGTCATGGCCGGTGACTGACCATCAGCGTGCCATTGCGGTCTCAAGGAATGCGCGCGTTCCCAGTGCGATACGCGCTACATTCTCGATCTTTTCGCGCGCAGCCCGATGCTTTTGAAGGCTTTCTTCATCCATTGGCAGAAACCGCATCAGGAAATACTCAAGGTCGCCGATCGCACGGTCGCTATCGAGCGGTTCGACCCGAGAGCCGACCCGCACCCAAACGCCGTCGATCAACAGGTTGAGCTGGCGCGCGATGATCTTGGCTTCATCTCTTGTAACAAAGTGCTTCAACTCATGCGAAAAATTACTAGACACGCGCGCATAGTTGGCAATCTGCACGCGTTGGCATGACCTGTTATGGGGAACCTCTGCCATAAGCGACACCCATGCTTGGCAGACTGCCTGATTGAAGATCGACTCATGAAAGTTGGCTATGATGATGGCCCACAGCCGTTCGTGGGGCGTATCGGCGTGCCGGTAGAGTTCAACCAGCGACGTGCTGAGCATGCCATTGGTTCGGCGGATCACAGCCTCAAGCAGGGAGCTCTTGTCCTTAAAATGGTGCAGGACGACACCTTTGGAAACGCCTGCAATCTCGCCGACCTTCTCAAGTGTTGTCCCGCGCAGTCCATACAGGACCACAGCCTCGAATGCCGCCTTCGAGAGTTCAGCTCGTCGGATCGTCCGGATCGACCTTGCTCGCAATTGGCAGGTTCCTTTGACAGTTTTTTTCCGCGGACCGTAAATCCGACAGATTCAACCTTGTCTTACCAAGGTAATCAGAAACTTACCGAAAGAAAAGAACCCGACTGCTCCGTCGCTACGATAGTCTTCCTAGCGTATCGGTTCTCGACCTGCGCAAAGCACTCTGTGCTTCAAACATTTGGCGTCAAGCCCGAGCGCGCAACCAAGAGGCGGTTGAGCCAGTCAGGATCCATTTCCGGAACCGACGAGAGCAGGAGCCTAGTATAGTCCTCCTCTGGATCGGCAAATAACTCCGCTTTCGCTCCATGCTCGACCACGGCACCATGCTGCATCACCACCACCTCATCGGCGATGGATTTCACCGTGGCCAAATCATGGGTGATAAACATGTAGGCAAGGTTGAACTCGCTCTGCAGCCGGTCAAGCAGCTTGAGGATGCCCTCTTGCACGATCTGGTCCAAAGCGCTGGTCACCTCATCGCAGATGATAAGCTGCGGTTCAGCAGCAAGGGCCCGCGCGATCCCGATGCGCTGTTTCTGCCCACCGGAAAGCTCGGATGGCAATCGGTCGATGTATTTGTCCGGCTCCAGTTCGATCAGCGCCAGAAGGCCGCGGATGCGCGTGTCCAGTGCCTTTCCTTTCAGCCCCAGATACATCTCTGCTGGTCGACCGATCAACTCGCGCAGACGAAGCTTTGGGTTCAGAGCGGTGTCGGCCATCTGGTAGATCATCTGACACTGGCGAAGTTCATCGCGGGTTCGGGCCTTGAAGCTGGCTGGTAACGGTTTGCCATTGAAGAGGACCTCGCCCTCTCTTGGCGGCAAAAGACCTGTGATGACCCGGGCGGTCGTTGACTTGCCCGATCCGCTCTCACCCACGACGGCCACGGTGCGTCCGGCGTGGATGTCAAAGCTGATATTTCTCAGCACATCCAACGCCCCATAGCCTGCGGTCACATTGCGCACAGAGACCACCGGCGTTCCGCTTGCCGGAGGGTGTTCAGCGCGGGCAAAGCTGCGCACGGCCCAGAGGCTGCGGGTATAATCTTCACGCGGGGTGGCCAGCATCGAGCGGGTGTCGGCCTCCTCCACCTCATCGCCCCTGAGCAGAACCTTGATCCGGTCTGCCATCTGGGCAACGACGGCAAGATCATGCGTGATATAGATCGCCGCCGTGCCAAACTGGCGTACGATGTCGCGGATAGCGGCCATGACCTCAATCTGGGTGGTGACGTCAAGCGCGGTGGTTGGTTCGTCAAAGATGATCAGGTCCGGACGGCAGGACATCGCCATCGCTGTCATCGCTCGCTGTAGCTGCCCACCTGAGACTTGGTGCGGATAGCGGAATCCGATCTCGTCCGGGTTGGGCAAGCGCATGCGCTGGTAAAGGTCTACCGCGTCGGCCTCGGCCTCTCTGCGCGGCATGACACCATGCACGACTGGTGCTTCGCAGTACTGGTCGATCAGCTTGTGTGCGGGATTGAAGCTCGCCGCTGCCGATTGAGCGACATAGGCAATGCGCTTGCCGCGCAGGCGCCGTTTTAGCGCTTCGGGGGCGGTTCGCAGGTCTATTCCGTCGAAGTCGATGGTCCCGCCCGAGATGCGACAACCGTCACGGGCAAAGCCCATGGCCGCCAGGCCCAGCGTTGATTTTCCAGCACCGGATTCCCCGATCAGACCCAGCACCTCGCCTTTATTAAGGGTAAGGTCCACACCCTTGACGATCTCATGCCAGGCGTCACCAGAGCGGCCTTCGATTGTGAGGCCCTTGATGGTCAGAAGACTTGTCTTTTCCATGGCCTACTCCTTCAAACCGCTGGCGCGGTGCAACTGCCAGTGTCAACGGCGGAGCAAAAACCGGCCACTTGGCGGCGCAAAACCCGGCCAGTGGCGGGGCGCCGAGCGACATGGCGCGTGCGCTCCTCAGATAGCTGGCGCGTGCCATGGCGCATTGGCCCGCAGGGCCAATCCTGTTA
>JANSYL010000004.1 GCA_024742455.1 Paracoccaceae bacterium
CCGAGATGGTGATGCCGGGCGACAACCTGAAGTTCAACGTGGAACTGATCGCGCCGATCGCGATGGAGAACGGCCTGCGCTTCGCCATCCGCGAAGGCGGCCGCACCGTCGGCGCAGGCGTGGTCTCGAAGATCATCGAGTGATCGCACGCAGGGTGCACCCCAGGGTGCACCCTACAAACGCATTGACGACAAAAGGGCTGCGCGATACTGCGCGGCCTTCGCCGGTCACCAGACCGGACAACAAGAAACCGGTTCGACGAGGGGTCCGCAATTCGCGCCCTCCTCTCAACTGAAAGGACAAGACAATGGCCGCAGCCAGCCAGAACATCCGCATCCGCCTCAAGGCGTTTGACTACCGTGTTCTCGACGCCTCCACGCAGGAGATCGTGAACACCGCCAAACGCACCGGCGCCCAGGTCCGCGGGCCGATCCCGCTGCCCAACAAGATCGAGAAATTCACCGTCCTGCGTGGCCCGCATGTCGACAAGAAATCGCGCGACCAGTGGGAAATCCGTACCCACAAGCGTCTGCTCGATATCGTCGATCCGACGCCGCAGACCGTGGACGCATTGATGAAGCTCGACCTCGCCGCCGGCGTGGACGTGCAGATCTCGGTTTAAGGAGGGCAGACCCATGTTGCGCTCTGGCGTGATCGCGAAAAAGGTCGGGATGACCCGGCTGTTCATGGAAGACGGCAAGCAGATCCCTGTGACCGTTCTTCAACTCGACAAATTGCAGGTTGTGGCACAGCGCACCGCCGAGACCGATGGCTACACCGCCGTCCAGCTCGGCGCGGGCACGGCCAAGGTCAAACGGGTTTCGGCGCCGATGCGCGGGCATTACGCGAAATCCAAGGTCGAACCCAAGCGCAAGCTGGCCGAATTCCGCGTCGATCCCGACAATCTGATCGGCGTGGGCGAGGAAATCATCGCCGACCATTATTTCGAAGGCCAGTTCGTCGACGTGACGGGCACCTCGATCGGTAAGGGTTTTGCCGGTGCCATGAAGCGGCACAATTTCGGTGGTCTGCGCGCCTCGCACGGTGTGTCGATCAGCCACCGCAGCCACGGCTCGACCGGTCAGTGTCAGGACCCCGGCCGCGTGTTCAAGGGCAAGAAGATGGCCGGTCACATGGGTGCCGCCCGTGTCACCACGCAGAACCTGCAGGTGGTCAAGACCGACACCGACCGTGGCCTGATCATGGTCAAGGGCGCCGTGCCGGGTTCGAAAGGCGGATGGGTGACCATCAAGGATGCGGTCAAGAAACCCTTCCCTGAAAATGCCATCCTGCCCGCGGCGCTGAAATCTGCCTCTGACGAGGCCGCGAAAGCCGCCGAGGAAGCCGCCGCCGCCGCAGAGGCTGAAGCGAAAGCCGCCGAAGAGGCCGCCGCCGCCGAAGAGGCAGCCCTGAAAGAGGCCGAGGCCCAGATCGAGGCCGAGAAGAAGGAAGGCGAAGAATGAAACTCGACGTGATCAAGCTGGACGGCAAGAAAGCCGGGTCGGTCGATCTGGGCGAAGACATCTTCGGCCTGGAACCGCGCGCGGACATTCTGCACCGCGTGGTCCGCTGGCAGCGCAACAAGGCGCAGGCCGGCACCCACAAGGTCAAGACCCGGTCCGAGACGTCCTATTCGACCAAGAAGATCTATCGCCAGAAGGGCACCGGCGGCGCTCGCCACGGCGACCGCAACGCGCCGATCTTCCGCAAGGGCGGCATCTACAAGGGCCCGACCCCGCGCAGCCACGCCCATGACCTGCCGAAGAAATTCCGCAAGCTGGGCCTGAAGCACGCGCTGTCGGCCAAGGTGGCCGAAGGCAATCTGGTGGTGCTCGACGCCGCCACGCTGGATGCGCCGAAAACCGCCGCGCTGGCCAAGCAGATCAAGAACCTGGGCTGGAAACGCGCGCTGGTGATCGACGGGGCCGAGATCAACGAGAACTTCGCCGTTGCCGCGCGCAACATCGAAGGGCTCGATGTGCTGCCGTCGATGGGCGCCAATGTCTATGACATCCTGAAGCGGGACACCCTGGTCATCACCAAGGCCGGTCTCGAAGCGCTGGAGGCGCGTCTGCAATGAGCGTGAAGCCCGAACATTACGACGTGATCCGCAAGCCGCTGATCACCGAGAAATCCACCATGGCGTCGGAAAACAACGCCGTGGTCTTCGAGGTCGCCATCGACGCCAACAAGCCGCAGATCAAGGAAGCGGTCGAAACGCTGTTCGGCGTCAAGGTGAAGGCGGTCAACACCAGCATCACCAAGGGCAAGACCAAGCGGTTCCGGGGCATCAAGGGTACCCGGAAGGACGTCAAGAAGGCCTATGTGACGCTGGAAGACGGCAACGCGATTGACGTGTCGACCGGTCTTTAATAGACGGCGGCATCCGACAGGCCCCGGCACCGCCCGGGGCCGTCGCATTTGAATAACCCGGGGACCTTCGGGGCCCTTTACTGAAAGAGACGGGATCAACCTCCCGCAAGGCAAAGTCGCGGGCCCTCGGCCCGACGCAAAACGGAAGACAGAAAGCATGGCACTCAAGTCGTACAAGCCGACGACGCCGGGCCAGCGCGGGCTGGTGCTGATCGACCGTTCGGAGCTTTGGAAAGGTCGTCCGGTGAAGTCCCTGACCGAGGGTCTCACCAAGAATGGCGGCCGGAACAATACCGGGCGGATCACGATGCGCAGGAAGGGCGGGGGCGCGAAACGTCTCTACCGCATCGTCGATTTCAAACGCACCAAGCACGACGTTCCGGCAATCGTCGAACGGATCGAATATGACCCCAACCGCACCGCCTTCATCGCGCTCGTGCGCTATGAGGATGGCGAGCAGGCCTATATCCTGGCCCCGCAGCGCCTGGGCGTCGGCGACAAGGTGATCGCGTCGGCGAAGGCCGACATCAAGCCCGGCAACGCGATGCCGTTCTCGGGCATGCCGATCGGCACCATCATCCACAATATCGAGCTGAAGCCCGGCAAGGGCGGCCAGATCGCGCGCGCGGCGGGCACCTATGCCCAGTTCGTGGGCCGCGACGGGGGCTATGCCCAGATCCGCCTGTCCTCGGGCGAACTTCGCATGGTGCGCCAGGAATGCATGGCGACCGTCGGCGCGGTGTCGAACCCCGACAACTCGAACCAGAACCTCGGCAAGGCCGGGCGCAACCGCCACAAGGGCATCCGTCCCTCGGTGCGTGGTGTCGTCATGAACCCGGTCGACCACCCCCATGGCGGTGGTGAAGGCCGGACCTCGGGTGGCCGCCACCCGGTCAGCCCGTGGGGCATGCCCACCAAGGGCAAGCGCACCCGCAACAAGAACAAAGCGTCGCAAAAGCTGATCATCCGCTCGCGCCACGCCAGAAAGAAGGGGCGCTGATCGATGAGCCGCGCTGTTTGGAAAGGCCCGTTTGTCGACTCCTATGTCCTCAAGAAGGCCGAGAAATCCCGCGAATCGGGTCGCAACGAGGTCATCAAGATCTGGTCGCGCCGGTCCACCATCCTGCCCCAGTTCGTGGGCCTCACCTTCGGGGTCTACAATGGTCAGAAACATATCCCGGTCTCGGTGACCGAGGACATGATCGGCCAGAAATTCGGGGAATATTCGCCGACGCGGACCTATTACGGCCACGCCGCCGACAAAAAAGCCAAAAGGAAATAAGCCATGGGCAAGGATAAGAATCCCCGCCGCGTGGCGGATAACGAAGCGATGGCAAAGCTGCGCATGCTGCGCACCAGCCCGCAAAAGCTGAACCTCGTCGCTGCGATGATCCGGGGCAAGAAAGTCGACAAAGCGCTCAACGATCTGACCTTTTCGCGCAAGCGGATCGCGGAAGACGTCAAGAAATGCCTGCAATCGGCGATCGCCAATGCCGAAAACAACCACAATCTCGACGTCGACGAACTGGTCGTCGCCGAGGCCTGGGTCGGCAAGAACCTGGTCATGAAGCGCGGCCGCCCGCGGGCGCGGGGCCGGTTCGGGCGCATCCACAAACCGTTCTCGGAGCTGACCATCAAGGTGCGGCAAATTGAGGAGCAAGCCTAATGGGACATAAGGTAAACCCCGTCGGCATGCGGCTTCAGGTCAACCGCACCTGGGACAGCCGCTGGTATGCAGACACCAAGGATTACGGTGACCTGCTGCTGGAAGACATCAAGATCCGCGAGTTCATCGCGGAAGAATGCAAGCAGGCCGGCGTCAGCCGCGTGATCATCGAACGCCCGCACAAGAAGTGCCGGGTGACGGTGCATACCGCGCGTCCTGGGGTGATCATCGGCAAGAAAGGCGCCGATATCGAAACCCTGCGCAAAAAGCTCGCCGCGATGACCGACAGCGAACTGCACCTCAACATCGTCGAGGTACGCAAGCCCGAGCTTGACGCGCCGCTGGTCGCCGAAAGCATCGCGCAGCAGCTGGAACGCCGCGTGTCCTTCCGCCGGGCGATGAAGCGTGCCGTGCAGAACGCCATGCGCATGGGTGCGCTGGGTATCCGGGTCAATGTCGCGGGCCGCCTCGGCGGGGCCGAGATTGCCCGGACCGAATGGTACCGCGAAGGTCGCGTGCCATTGCACACCCTGCGGGCCGATATCGACTACGCCCATGCCGAAGCCTCGACGCCTTACGGCATCATCGGCATCAAGGTGTGGATCTTCAAAGGCGAGATCATGGAGCACGACCCGTCGGCCCGGGATCGCCGTGCGCAAGAGCTGCAAGACGGACCCGCCCCGCGCGGTGCCGGCGGCGGCCGTCGCGACCGCTAAGGAGCTGAAAAGATGCTGCAACCAAAGCGCACGAAATTTCGCAAGATGCACAAGGGCCGGATCCGTGGCGAAGCCAAGGGCGGGTCCGACCTGAACTTCGGCACCTATGGTCTGAAGGCGCTTCAGCCTGAACGCGTCACCGCGCGTCAGATCGAAGCCGCCCGCCGGGCCATGACGCGCCACATGAAGCGTCAGGGCCGTGTCTGGATCCGCATATTTCCCGACACCCCCGTCACCTCGAAACCGGTCGAGGTCCGGATGGGTAAGGGTAAGGGTTCGGTCGATTACTGGGCCTGCAAGGTCAAGCCGGGCCGGATCATGTTCGAGATCGACGGTGTATCGGAACCCGTCGCGCGCGAGGCCCTGCGCCTGGCTGCGATGAAGCTGCCGGTCAAGACCCGCACCGTCGTCCGCGAGGACTGGTAAAGTCGAAAGCGCGAAACGCGCTTTCTGGCCAGTGCGCGGCAGTCGCTTTGCTCGGCAAAGCGATGAGAGCGCACACCGGTCGAAAAAAAAGCACCCCCGCCTGTCGCAGGCGGGGGTTTTTCGTTCCACTTATCCCGACCCGGACATCGACGCCGCGAAAACCCGGGGAAAAGCGTGTTTTCCGCCCCGTTCTTCGCGCAAAGAACGCCCCCGCCGCCAAAGCTGAAAACCGCAGTTTTCCGCGCGGTTTTTCTGCACAAGAACCCACTTTCCCCCGTTGAGGCTTGCAGCGCTCGCCCGATACATCCATCGGCGACGGGCTTTGCCCAAATCTGTCGGAAACAAGCATTGCGCCCGCCCGGAACCCGCATACTTCGATCCCGAATACAGATGAGGACCGCCAATGGACGGATCAGACACGCGCGTGACGCTTTCGGCCCGGCCCGACTGGCAATATCTGCTGCGCGATCTTTACGAATTCTATCGCACCATCCCGGCGGGCGGCAGCAAGACGATCCGCAACCATCAGCGTATCGTGCGCGAACGGATTTCGCGGGCGATCACCGCCAATGCGCAGATTGTCGAACGGGTGCCCACGCCGAAACCAGTCACCGCCCATCTGAACCGGGCGCTGGCGCGCGGCCATCTCGAAAAACATGGCGCCTTCATCTCGACGCTGGAAACCATCGCTCCGGAACTGGAATGGCAATATGGCTATGAAAAGGTGCCGCGCGGGCTGGAAAAGAAATACGCTTTCGCCGAACTGGCGGGCCCGTTCGGGCCGGTCGTGATCGAGGACCTGATCCTCGGCCTTGTGCTGTTCGCGCCCGGCTGCACCTATCCCGCCCATTCCCACGACGGCATCACCGAAAGCTATATCTGCCTGACCGGCGCGGTGTCGGAAAACGACACGGGCGTCTATGCGCCCGGATCGCTGATCTTCAACCCGCCGGGGCATCTGCACCGGATCACAACCGCCGTCCAGCAGCCCTCGCTTCTGGCCTATGCCTGGGTCGGTACGCCCGAGGCGCTGGCGGGGCAGAAGATGACCTTCACGCGGGCCAAACGCTGACGAGGTCGCATCGGTGACGTGACCGCAAGGGTTGGGCCGCCTACCGTTCAAACCCTTTCCCGGGGTCAACAGGATTCAACAAAGTGTTTCTTGCCAGGTGGTTGGATGCAATGCGCAATCCTGGTCACCCCGGGCCGGCCGCCGGCACCCCAAAGAAACCGGATGCAGCCTGCGCTCTGACCGGGCATACCGGCCATGACCATCCAGACCGCGAAAGCCCGCCCGATGCCCAGTATCAGATCCCTCTTCGTCACCCGCCTTTACCACGCCAGCCTGGCCGAGCTTGGTCCCAAGATCGACGCGCAGGAACTTCAGGCCTCCTGCTTCTCCATCGCCGAGGATGACGAGGCCGGACAGGACTGGTGCGAGGAAAACGGCTATCCCGGCTATACGTCCTATGCCTCGCTCACCGATCTGCCCTGGCGCTTCCCGATCTTCGCCCAGCTTGTCACGGCGCTCGACGCCCATGTCGCCGCTTTCGCCGAAGACCTGGAGTTCGACCTTGAGGACCGCGCCCTGAAACTGGAAGACATCTGGATCAACATCCTGCCCGAAGGCGGCATACACACCAGCCACATCCATCCGCATTCGGTGATCTCCGGCACCACCTATGTGCAGGTCCCGCCCGCCGCCAGATCGATCAAGCTGGAGGATCCGCGTCATGGCCTGATGATGGCTGCGCCGAACCGCCGCCGCGACGCGCGCGAGGAATTGCGCGCCTTCATCTACCCGAACCCGCAGGCGGGCGACGTGCTGCTGTGGGAAAGCTGGCTGCGCCATGAGGTGCCGATGAACATGGACGAAGACGACCGCGTCAGCATCAGCTTCAACTACGCCTGGGCCTGAGCCCCGGCATCGCCCCCGCCGCGCTGTGCGGCGGGGGCAGCCATGCTTACTTGAGCCAGCCTTTCACGCGGCCCCAGAGCGAGGTTCTTCCATCAACCTCGACACTGTCATCACCATCCAGTTCGGGCATCGGCTCGCCATCAAAGTCTTTCTCGTCGTCACGCACCCGTGCCTTTTCGATGGTCTCGGGGGTGAATTCCTCGAACTTGTCCATCGCGGCCAGCGTCTGCGGCCCGGCCAGGCCGTCGACGGCCAGACCATTGGCTTCCTGGAACGCCTTGACCGCGCGTTCGGTGCCGGGGCCGAAAATCCCGTCAGCGGAAATCTCCAGCGCCTCCTGCAGCTTCTTCACCGCCGACCCGCGCGACCCGCGCCGCAACAGGACCAGTTCGTAAAGGCCCATCGCGGTGAAGGTGTCGGGGCCCGCGATGCCATCGACGGCCAGCCCGTTTTCCTGCTGGAAGGCACGCACGGCGGCTTCGGTGTTGGGGCCAAAAATGCCGTCGGCGGTGATGCCGAGGCGTTCCTGCAGGCGCTTGACGGGCGCGCCGGTCAGCCCGCGCTTCAAAATCGACATATGTTGCGTCTCTCTTCTTGGAATGGGGTCAGCCGGCTGCCCGGCGCGACGACTGTAGCAGGACCGTTGACGGGCCGCGACTGTGGATTGCCGCAGGTTTTGGCGCGGCCGCGCGACCATGGTTCCAAAACGCTTGCGTCAATGGGGCAGGTCGCCTATACGCGCGCTTCATTCACCGCATTCCACGGGAATCAGCGTGACCCTGAATCAATGACAGGGGCGCCCTCGTGATGTTGAAGCAAAGGAAGACAGGCGATGAACGCCAGCGAACTGCGTGACAAGACGCCGGACCAGCTGCGGGATCAGCTGGTGCAGCTGAAGAAGGAGGCGTTCAACCTCCGCTTTCAACAGGCCACCGGCCAGCTCGAGAACACCGCCCGCATGCGCAGCGTGAAACGCGATGCCGCGCGGGTAAAGACCATTCTGAACGAAAAAGCAGCGGCTGCCGCAGGGGAGACTGAGTAATGCCCAAGCGTATCCTGCAAGGCACCGTGACATCGGACGCCAACGCCCAGACCGTCACCGTGTCGGTCGAGCGTCGCTTCAAGCACCCGGTTCTGCAAAAGACGATCCGGAAGTCCAAGAAATACCGAGCCCATGACCCGGAAAACACCTTCAAGGTGGGTGACACCGTCCGCATCCAGGAATGTGCGCCGATCTCGAAAACCAAGCGCTGGGAGGTGATCGCCGGCTAGGCCATCACATCTCGGTTTGAACGAAACCCCCGGGCCAATGTCCATATCAGGCGGTCCGGGACGTCGGGAGAAACCAAATGATCCAGATGCAGACCAATCTGGATGTCGCTGACAATTCCGGCGCGCGCCGGGTGCAGTGCATCAAGGTTCTGGGTGGTTCGCACCGCCGCTATGCCTCGGTCGGCGACATCATCGTGGTGTCGGTGAAGGAGGCCATTCCTCGTGGTCGTGTGAAAAAGGGTGATGTCCGCAAGGCCGTCGTCGTGCGCACCGCCAAGGAAGTCCGCCGCGAGGACGGCACCGCGATCCGTTTCGATCGCAACGCCGCCGTCATCCTGAACAACAACAACGAACCCGTCGGCACCCGGATCTTCGGGCCGGTGGTGCGTGAGTTGCGCGGCAAGAATTTCATGAAGATCATCTCGCTTGCGCCGGAGGTGCTGTGATGGCTGCCAAACTGAAGAAGGGCGACCGCGTCGTCGTCTTGGCCGGCAAGGACAAGGGCAAGCAGGGCGAGATCGCCTCGGTCGATCCCAAGGCCGGCAAGGCCGTTGTCGACGGCATCAACATCGCCATCCGTCACACCAAGCAGTCGCAGGCCAGCCAGGGCGGGCGCGTGCCTCAGGCCGCGCCGATCCAGCTGTCCAACCTGGCGCTGCTCGACAAGAACGGCAAGGCAACCCGTGTTGGGTTCAAATTCGACGAAGACGGCAAGAAGGTCCGTTTCGCCAAGACCACGGGGGACGTGATCTGATGCTCGATACCGCCACTTATACCCCGCGCCTGAAAACGGTGTATCGCGAGGCCATCAAGCCCGCGATGAAGGAAGAATTCGGCTACGCCAATGACATGATGATCCCGCGGCTCGAGAAGATCGTGCTGAATATCGGGGCCGGCGCCGAATCCGTGAAGGACAGCAAGAAGGCGAAATCGGCGCAGGACGACCTGACCGCGATCGCCGGTCAGCGTGCCGTCATCACCAAGGCCAAGAAATCCATCGCCGGGTTCCGCGTGCGCGAGGGCATGCCTCTTGGTGCCAAGGTGACCCTGCGCGGCGACCGGATGTATGACTTTCTCGACCGCCTGATCACCATCGCGATGCCACGCGTGCGTGACTTTCGCGGCGTGAAGCCGTCCTTCGACGGGCGCGGCAATTTCGCCATGGGCCTGAAGGAACATATCGTCTTCCCCGAGATCAATTTCGACAAGGTCGATGAGGTCTGGGGCATGGACATCATCATCGTCACCACGGCGGGAACCGATGCGGAAGCGAAATCGCTTCTGAAAGGGTTCAACATGCCGTTCAACGCCTGACGCATAAGGAACAGACACATGGCAAAAGTCTCCATGGTGGAACGGGAACGCAAGCGTCAGCGTCTGGTTGCGAAATACGCAGCCAAGCGCGCCGCGCTGAAGGACATCGCCGCCGACGAATCGCAACCGATGGAAGAACGTTTCAAGGCGCGCCTGAAGCTGGCCAAGCTGCCGCGTAACAGCTCGGCCACCCGCCTGAACAACCGTTGCCAGCTGACCGGTCGGCCCAAGGCCTATTACCGCAAGCTGAAGATGTCGCGGATCATGCTGCGTGAACTGGCCTCCAAGGGTCAGATCCCCGGCATGGTCAAGTCGAGCTGGTGAGGGAGGGCACGATATGAATGATCCTATCGGTGATATGCTGACCCGCATCCGCAACGCACAGATGCGCGGCAAGACCGTGGTCGACACGCCCGCCTCGAAGCAGCGCGCCCGCGTTCTCGATGTGCTGGTCGATGAAGGTTATATCCGCGGCTACGAGGCCAAGACCGGGGCCAATGGCCACCCGGCTTTCGAGATCGGCCTGAAATACTACGAAGGCACCCCGGTCATCCGGGAGCTCAAGCGCGTCTCGAAGCCCGGCCGCCGGGTTTATATGGGCGTCGAAGATATCCCGCAGGTCCGCCAGGGCCTGGGTGTGTCCATCGTCTCCACGTCCAAGGGCGTGATGTCGGATGCAGCTGCACGCAGCGCCAATGTTGGCGGTGAAGTGCTCTGCACCGTATTCTAAGGGGGGCTGAGATGTCTCGTATTGGTAAAAGACCGGTCGAACTGCCCTCGGGGGTGACCGCCTCGGTGGCGGGTCAGACGATCGAAGTGAAGGGGCCCAAAGGCGCCCGCAGCTTCACCGCGACCGATGACGTCACCCTGAGCGTCGATGACGGCAAGGTGCTGGTGGAACCGCGTGGCAAGTCCAAGCGCGCGCGCCAGCAATGGGGCATGAGCCGGACGATGGTGCAGAACCTCGTCACCGGTGTCACCGACGGGTTCAAGAAAGAGCTGGAGATCCAGGGCGTGGGTTATCGGGCGCAGATGCAGGGCAACACCCTGAAACTGTCGCTGGGCTACAGCCACGATGTGGATTTCGCGGTGCCGCAGGGTGTCACCGTGACCTGCCCCAAGAACACCGAGGTGGTGATCGAAGGGTCCGACCAGCAGCTGGTCGGCCAGGTGGCTGCAAACATTCGCGAATGGCGCGCCCCCGAGCCCTACAAGGGCAAGGGTATCCGCTACAAGGGCGAGTATATCTTCCGCAAGGAAGGCAAGAAGAAGTAAGGGCTGCGAACATGGCACTGTCGAAACGAGAGCTGTTCCTGAAGCGCCGCCTGCGCAACCGGAACAAGATGAAGAAAATGGCCAACGGGCGTCCGCGCCTGTCGGTGCATCGGTCGAACAAGAACATCAGCGTCCAGCTGATCGACGACGCCAATGGCGTGACGCTGGCTTCGGCCTCGTCGCTGGAATCGTCGCTCGGCGTGGTCGGCAAGAACAATGTCGAGGCGTCGGCCAAGGTGGGCGCGGCGATTGCCGAGCGCGCCAAGAAGGCCGGGGTCGAGGAATGCTATTTCGACCGGGGTGGCTTCCTGTTCCATGGCCGTGTCAAGGCATTGGCCGATGCCGCCCGCGAGGGTGGCCTGAAATTCTGAGACTTGCAGGGCGTCCCACGGGGCGCCCTCGATGATCCGGGGGTCTGTTGCCCACCGGGATCGAGGCAACCGGCGCAAGGCGCGCCACCTGATTGAAGGATGCCACCATGGCAGAACGTGAAAACCGAGGGCGTGGCCGCGGCCGCAACCGCGAAGAGGAAACGCCGGAATTCGCCGACCGCCTGGTCGCG
Organism: Paracoccaceae bacterium; assembly: GCA_024742455.1. Lineage (GTDB taxonomy): Bacteria > Pseudomonadota > Alphaproteobacteria > Rhodobacterales > Rhodobacteraceae > JANSYL01. The sequence goes on from JANSYL010000004.1 coordinate 11,523, forward strand.
ATCAACCGGGTGTCGAAAACCGTGAAGGGGGGTAAGCGCTTCGGCTTTGCAGCCCTCGTGGTGGTCGGCGATCAGCGGGGCCGCGTGGGCTTTGGCAAGGGCAAGGCGAAAGAGGTGCCCGAGGCAATCCGCAAGGCCACCGAACAGGCCAAGCGCCAGATGATCCGCGTGCCGCTGAAGGAAGGCCGGACGCTGCACCATGACGTGCAGGGCCATCACGGCGCGGGCAAGGTCGTGATGCGCACCGCACCCGAAGGCACCGGGATCATTGCCGGTGGTCCGATGCGTGCCGTGTTCGAGATGCTGGGCATCAAGGACGTGGTGTCGAAATCGACCGGCACCCAGAACCCCTACAACATGATCCGCGCCACCATCGACGGGCTCAAGCAGGAAGCCAGCCCGCGCATGGTCGCCGCGCGCCGTGGCAAGAAGGTTTCGGACATTCTGCCCAAGCGTGATGATGCGGCTGCGGATGCTGTGAGCGAGGAGGCCTGATCCATGGCAAAGACCATCGTCGTCAAACAGATCGGGTCGCCGATCCGCCGCCCGCAGGACCAGCGTGCCACGCTGATCGGCCTGGGCCTCAACAAGATGCACAAGACGCGCGAGTTGGAAGACACGCCGTCGGTGCGCGGCATGATCCGCAAGATCCCGCATCTGGTGGAGATCGTGGAAGAGCGCGGCTGAGAGGCCGCCCGATCTTTTCGAAGAGATTGCCCGAAGCCTGTGACGGGCTTCGGGCGAAGACTGTAGCAAGCTGAGGCTGGCCCGAGTGTCGCAAGCGGGTCACGTCCGGCAAAAGGAGACGCGACATGAAACTGCATGAACTCCGGGACAATCCCGGCGCCGCCAAGAAAGCCAAGCGTATCGGGCGTGGCCCCGGCTCGGGCAAGGGCAAGACCGCCGGGCGCGGTATCAAGGGTCAGAAATCCCGTTCGGGCGTGGCGATCAACGCCTACGAAGGCGGCCAGATGCCGCTTTACCAGCGTTTGCCCAAGCGCGGCTTCAACAAGCCGAACCGCAAGGAATTCGCCGTGGTGAACCTGGGCCTGATCCAGAAATTCGTCGAAGCCGGCAAGCTGGACGCGAAAGCCGAGATCACCGAGGATGCCCTGATCGCCTCGGGCCTCGTGCGCCGCAAGCGCGACGGCATCCGGGTTCTGGCCAAGGGCGAGGTGTCGTCGAAACTGAAGATTTCCGTGACCGGGGCTTCGAAAGCGGCTGTCGATGCCGTCGAGAAGGCGGGCGGAACGCTGACGACGCTGGCGCAGGCCGACGCCTGAGCGGCGATCCACCCTGCGACGGCAACACAGCTTGTGAGGGGCAGACCCGCCCCTTACATAGCCCCCAATTGCGCGCCATTCGGGCGGCCCCCCGGGCAGAGGCGCATCTAAGGCAGTTTGCGAGGCGGTATGGCATCAGCAGCAGAACAAATGGCCGCGAACATGAGTTGGCGCGCGTTCGGTAAAGCCACCGAACTGCGCCAGCGCATCTTTTTCACGATCGGCCTTCTGATCATCTATCGCATCGGCACCTATATTCCGGTGCCCGGCATCGACGGTGTCGAGCTGCGCAATTTCTTCGAACAGGCCGCAGCCGGCCTTGGTGGCGTGCTCAACATGTTCACCGGCGGCGCACTGAGCCGGATGGGCGTCTTCGCGCTTGGCATCATGCCCTATATCTCGGCCTCGATCATCGTGCAGCTGATGGCGGCGATGGTGCCCGCGCTGGAGCAGCTTAAGAAAGAAGGCGAACAGGGTCGCAAGAAGCTGAACCAGTATACCCGCTATGGCACCGTGGCGCTGGCGACCGCGCAGGCCTATGGCCTGGCTGTCAGCATGGAATCGGGCGGCCTTGTCACCGATCCCGGCTGGTTCTTCCGCGCCGCCTGCGTCATCACGCTGGTCGGCGGCACGATGTTCCTGATGTGGCTGGGTGAACAGATCACCAATCGCGGGATCGGCAACGGCATCTCGCTGATCATCTTCGTGGGCATCATCGCGGAAATCCCGGCGGCGCTTGCGCAGTTCTTCGAATCCGGCCGGTCCGGCGCACTGAGCACGCCTGCCGTGCTGGGGGTCATCTTCATGCTGATCGCGACGCTGTTCTTCGTCGTGTTCATGGAGCGATCTTTACGAAAAATTCACATCCAGTATCCGCGCCGCCAGGTGGGGATGAAGGTCTATGACGGCGGGTCGAGCCACCTGCCCGTGAAGGTCAACCCGGCGGGCGTGATCCCGGCGATCTTCGCCTCGTCGCTGCTGCTGTTGCCGACGACTCTGACGACCTTCGGCGGCGGGCAGACGAGCGGGCCGGTGATGGGTTGGATCCTGGCCAATTTCGGCCCCGGGCAGCCGCTTTACCTGCTGTTCTTCGCCTCGATGATCGTCTTCTTCACCTATTTCTATTCGCTCAACGTGTCCTTCAAACCCGAGGACGTGGCCGATAACCTGAAGAACCAGAACGGGTTCATCCCGGGCATTCGCCCCGGTGCGCGGACGGCGGAATACCTGGAATACGTGGTCAACCGCGTGCTGGTGCTGGGCTCGGCCTACCTGGCCTTTGTCTGCCTGATGCCGGAAATGGTGCGTACACAGCTGGCCATCACGGCCTATTTCGGCGGCACCTCGATCCTGATCATCGTGTCCGTCGGGATGGACACCGTGCAGCAGATTCAGTCGCACCTGCTGGCGCATCAGTACGAGGGGCTGATCGAGAAATCGCAGCTTCGCGGGCGCCGCGGCGCAGGAGCGGCCCGCAAGCCGCGCAAGGGACCGGCACGGCGATGAATATCATACTGCTCGGACCGCCCGGGGCCGGGAAGGGGACGCAGGCGCGTCTGCTGACCGACCAGCGGGGGATGGTGCAGCTGTCCACCGGGGACATGCTGCGTGCCGCGCAAAGCTCGGGCACCGAAATGGGCAAACGCGTCGCCGACGTGATGGCGCGCGGTGATCTGGTGACCGATGAGATCGTCATCGGCCTGATCCGCGAACAGCTGGAACAGGGCACCGGCAGCGGGTTCATCTTTGACGGGTTCCCCCGCACGCTGGCGCAGGCCGATGCGCTGGGTGATCTGTTGGCCCAGATGGGCCAGGACCTGCACGCCGTGATCGAGATGCAGGTCGATGACGATGTGCTGGTCAGCCGCATCACGGCAAGGTCCACCTGCGGCAGCTGCGGTGAGGTCTACAACGACCTGACCAAACCGATCCCCGCGGATGGCAAATGCAGCAATTGCGGCGGCACCGAGTTCAAACGCCGCGCCGACGACACCGAAGAGGCGCTCAGGACCCGCCTGATGGCCTATTACAAGCAGACCTCGCCCCTGATCGGGTATTACCATGCCAAGGGGCTGCTGAAGGGCGTCGATGGCCTTGGTGAGATTGATCAGGTCGCGCGCGACATCGCGGTGCTTCTGGACTGACGCCGGGGGCGGACGGTTTTCTGATCACCGTCCGGCCGGGGCCCTTGACGGGATTGCCCTAAGGGCATAACTGACCGACTTCCGCAAGGAATCAATCTTTAGGGGTGCGTCCGGGTTGCTGGTCCGCCCAAGCCGTTCAGGGGCCTTTGGCACCGCCGCCAGGGGCCCTCTGTTGTGAAAAAAGGGCCTGGAATTACGGGCTCGCAACGTAAAGGAAGAGACGACTTTGGCACGTATCGCAGGGGTCAATATCCCCACCGCCAAGCGCGTTCCCATCGCGCTGACCTATATCACCGGCATCGGCCACACCTCCGCCAAGCAGATCTGTGATGCCGTGGGCATCGACCGGACCCGCCGGGTCAATGAACTGTCGGATTCCGAGGTTCTGCAGATCCGCGAACATATCGACGCGAATTACACCGTCGAAGGCGACCTGCGCCGTGACACCCAGATGAACATCAAGCGCCTGATGGACCTGGGCTGCTATCGTGGCCTGCGCCACCGCCGGAACCTGCCGGTGCGCGGTCAGCGGACCCATACCAATGCACGCACGCGCAAGGGCCCTGCAAAGCCCATCGCCGGCAAGAAGAAATAAGGGAGGGGATCAGACATGGCACGCGATCGTCGTCCCGCGAAAAAGAAGGTTTCAAAGAACATCGCCGCCGGTGTGGCGCATGTGAATTCGTCCTTCAACAACACCAAGATCCTGATTTCCGATGTTCAGGGGAACGCCATTTCCTGGTCGTCCGCCGGCACAATGGGGTTCAAGGGCAGCCGTAAATCGACCCCCTACGCCGCGCAGATGGCCGCCGAGGATGCCGGCCGCAAGGCGCAGGATCATGGTGTCAAAACGCTTGAGGTCGAGGTGCAGGGCCCCGGGTCGGGCCGCGAAAGTGCGCTGCGCGCGCTGGCCGCGATCGGCTTTTCCATCACGTCGATCCGTGATGTGACCCCGATGGCCCATAACGGGTGCCGCCCGCCCAAACGACGCCGCGTCTGAGGCCGACCAGAGTTTCCGGCGGGCTTCGTGCGAGACGGCGCGTGGCCCGCCCTCGTCATTTTGATCCTCGAGCGTCTCGGAACCCTGGATCGGACCGAGACAAGAATGGAGGCGACGTATGATCCACAAGAATTGGCAGGAATTGATTAAGCCCACCCAGTTGGTGGTCAACCCCGGGGCGGACCCGTCGCGCAAGGCGACGGTCATTGCCGAACCGCTGGAACGCGGGTTCGGCCTGACGCTGGGCAACGCGCTGCGCCGGGTGCTCATGTCGTCGCTTCAGGGCGCTGCGATCACCAGCGTCCAGATCGACAGCGTGCTGCATGAATTTTCGTCGGTGGCCGGTGTCCGCGAGGACGTCACCGATATCGTCCTGAACCTAAAGGGCGTCGCGATCCGCATGGAGGCCGATGGCCCGAAACGCGTATCGATCTCGGCCAAGGGACCCAAGGTGGTGACGGCCGGTGACATTTCCGAAAGCGCCGGTATCGAGGTTCTGAACAAGGATCACGTGATCTGCCATCTCGACGATGGTGCCGATCTTTACATGGAACTTACCGTCAATACCGGCAAGGGCTATGTCGCCGCCGACAAGAACCGGCCCGAGGACGCACCGATCGGCCTGATCCCGATCGACGCGATCTATTCCCCGGTCAAGAAAGTGTCCTATGACGTGCAGCCGACGCGTGAGGGGCAGGTTCTCGATTACGACAAGCTGACGCTGAAGCTGGAAACCGACGGCTCGGTCACCCCCGATGACGCCGTGGCCTATGCCGCGCGCATCATCCAGGACCAGTTGTCGATCTTCGTGAATTTCGATGAGCCCGAAAGCGCGTCGCGCCAGGACGACGACGACGACCTGGAATTCAACCCGCTGCTGCTGAAGAAGGTCGACGAACTGGAGCTGTCGGTCCGCTCGGCCAACTGCCTGAAGAACGACAACATCGTCTATATCGGAGACCTGATCCAGAAGACCGAAGCCGAGATGCTGCGCACCCCGAATTTCGGCCGCAAATCCCTGAACGAGATCAAGGAAGTGCTCAGCGGCATGGGCCTGCATCTGGGCATGGATATCGTCGACTGGCCGCCCGACAACATCGAGGACCTCGCCAAGAAATTCGAAGAGAATTTCTGACCCATGGAGGTGCGCCTTAAGGCGCGCCCTGCGGGTCCGTGAAACGGTCGGGTGCACCTTCTGGTGCACCCGCCGCAAAACCCGGGCAATTCCGCCCCAATAGGTGAGAGGCCTGCACGCACTGGCCTCCGGACAAAGCAAAATGTGAATGGAGACATCAGATGCGTCACGCCCGCGGATATCGCCGCCTGAACCGAACCCATGAGCACCGCAAGGCTCTGTTTGCCAATATGGCCGGCTCGCTCATCGAACATGAACAGATCAAGACCACGCTGCCCAAGGCCAAGGAATTGCGCCGCGTCGTGGAGAAACTGGTCACGCTCGGCAAGCGGGGCGACCTGCATGCCCGCCGCCAGGCAGCGGCACAGCTGAAACAGGATGCACATGTGGCCAAGCTGTTCGAGGTGATCGGCCCCCGTTACGCTGATCGCGCCGGCGGCTATGTCCGCGTGCTCAAGGCCGGGTTCCGCTATGGCGACATGGCCCCGATGGCGATCATCGAATTCGTCGATCGCGACGTCGATGCAAAGGGCGCGGCCGACCGGGCTCGTCTTGAGACCGAGGAGAGCGCAGAGGACGCGTGACACGTATCCCCAATGAAGAATGACGGGGTCATCGCCGGATCAGGCGGTGGCCCTATTTCTTTCGCTGCACGGTTGGGGATTGCAGGTCTGGTCCGGGTTTTCGGCGCGACCGACCGTGTCTTCGGTCAGGGCAGAGCCCTCGCCGACGAATTCGAGCACGTCGCCGCGTTGCGCGGCCGAGATCCGCATCAGTCGCGCAAAAAGGTCAAGGTCCACCCGCCGGTCCATCCAGCCCCCCTTTCACCCAGGCGGACGGGAAAATACGGTTGACCGGATTCCGGGCAACCTGTCTAAAAGGACATGTATTTTCGGCTAGGACCCTAATGTCCAAGGCTCCCGTCCTCGACCTGCTTCTGCATGAACTGTCCCTGGCCGCACCAAGCGGGTACGCCGTTGGCCTGCATATCCGCTACGTATCGCCCCTGATCATGTTCAACAGCTATCCCGACTCGTGGCAGGAGGTGTATACATCCAAGCTCTACGGGTTGCGGGACCCGACTTTGGCATGGGGTTTGAGCCACACCGGCACCCGGCGATGGAGCCAGATCGGCTTGCCCGACCCGTTCGGCATCCTGCCCGAAGCTTCGGAATATGGCCTTGTCTATGGCATGATTGCCTCAATCGGCCCGATGTCATCGCGCACCATTGCAGGTGCCAGTCGCGCGGACCGGGAATTCCTTGATGATGAAATGGATCACATCCATCGCATCGTCCAGCGAATGCACGATTTGTCGGAACCTCCGGCTCGGCTCAGCAAGGCGCAGGTGGATGCGCTCAAATGCGTCGCGGAAGGGGACCGTCATGCAGCTGCCGCAGCTCGATTGGGGATATCGGAAAGCGCGTTCAAGGCGCGCCTGACCTCTGCCCGTCAGAAACTGATGGCGCGCACCACGGCCGAAGCGATACAGCGGGCCAAGGAGTTGGGTCTGATATGACGGGGTCGAAAGTCGAGGAGTTGTAAGGAGATCGCCTTGCGCGGTGCGTGTGACCACGACCGGCAAAAAGGGGATCACCATGCAAACGACCACGTTGTCCTTCGACAATTTCCACCAGTTCGGCGCACTGTTCAGCAACATGCTGCGCGCGCGTCACCGCACCTTCATCGAGGAAAAGGGATGGGACATCCCGTCCGAACAGGGGATGGAGTTCGACCAGTATGACACCGCGCAGAGCAGATGGGTCTGCGTCCATGACGGCGGGCGTGTTCTGGCGGGTGTGCGGCTGACGCCCACGACGGCCCGGTGCGGCGTCTACAGCTACATGGTGCGCGACGCGCAGCGCGGGTTGCTCGACAGTATTCCGGCCAATCTTCTGGATGATCCGGCGCCGATCGCCGACCATATCTGGGATGCCAACCGGCTGTTCGTGGCCGAAGGCGTGTCGACGGATATCAGGCGCGATGTGCAGATGTCCCTGATGGGGCATATGGTGCGCTCGGCCCGGGCGCTGGGGGCCACGACGCTGCTCGGGCTTCTGCCCATCGGCATTCCGCGGCTCGGCCGGCGCCTGGGCATCGACATGGAGCCGGGAGGGCCGGTCATGAAGATCGGCGGCGTGGCGCATCGCTGCTATTTCGTCTCGATGGCCTCGAAGATGCATTGAGAGCGGTGTGATCAGGGTTGAGCATCGGGTTCAACCCTCTGACCAAAAAACGAAAACCCCGTACTGTTGAGGAAGGGTTTGCCATGATCCCACCCCCGCCCGCCCGTGCCACCGCGCGCGGGCGGGCGGGATTTGTGCGGCCCGGGGGCGGGATTGCCGCAGCCGCTGCCCCGGCGTAGCGTTCCCGCGTCATGGCCGACCTTTTCGACAGCCCCGATCCCGACCCGCCACAGGCAAGCGGGCCCCGCCCGCTGGCCGACCGGCTGCGGCCCGCGCGGCTGGCCGATGTGATCGGGCAGGATCATCTGCTTGGGCCCGAGGGCAGCCTGCGGGTGATGCTGGACGCGGGCGCGCTGTCGTCTTTGATCCTGTGGGGGCCGCCGGGGGTGGGCAAGACCACCATCGCGCGCCTGCTGTCCGAGGAAACGGACCTGCATTTCGTGCAGATCAGCGCGATTTTCACCGGGGTGCCCGAGCTGCGCAAAGTCTTCGACGCGGCACGGATGCGGCATGCGAACGGACGCGGGACGCTGCTTTTCGTCGACGAGATCCACCGTTTCAACAAGGCACAGCAGGACGGGTTTCTGCCGCATATGGAGGACGGTACGATCCTGCTTGTGGGTGCGACGACCGAGAACCCGTCCTTCGAGCTCAACGCGGCGCTTCTGAGCCGGGCGCAGGTGCTGGTGCTGAACCGGCTTGACGATGCTTCCCTGGAACAGCTGGTCGCCCATGCGGAACTGGAGCTGCACCACCCCCTGCCGCTGACGCCCGCGGCGCGGCAGGCCCTGCGCGACATGGCCGATGGCGACGGGCGCGCGTTGCTGAACCTGGTGGAGCAGGTGGCGGCGTGGCGGGTGGAGGGGCAGCTCGATACCGGCCAGCTGGCCACCCGCCTGCAACGCCGTGCGGCACAATACGACAAGTCGGGCGAGGCGCATTACAACCTGATTTCCGCGCTGCACAAATCGGTGCGCGGGTCCGACCCCGATGCCGCGCTGTACTGGTTCGCGCGGATGCTGGAGGGGGGCGAGGACCCCCGCTACCTGGCCCGCCGGATCACCCGGATGAGCGTCGAGGATATCGGGCTGGCCGATCCGCAGGCGCAGCGGCTGTGCCTGGATGCCTGGGCGACATACGAGCGTCTGGGGTCGCCTGAGGGGGAACTGGCGCTGGCGCAGGCGGTGATCTATCTCGCGCTCGCGCCGAAATCCAACGCGGCCTATATCGCCTACAAGGCTGCGCGGGCCAGTGCGAAATCGACCGGGTCCGAACCGCCGCCCAAGCATATCCTGAACGCCCCCACGCAGATGATGAAGGACCAGGGATACGGTGCGGGCTATGCCTATGACCATAACGCCGAGGACGGGTTTTCCGGGGCGCATTACTTTCCCGACACGATGTCGCGGGCGACATTTTATGAGCCGGTCGAACGGGGGTTCGAGCGGGATCTTAAAAAACGGCTGGCGTGGTTTGCGGGGCTTCGGTCGAAGCGAAAGCGGTGAGCCGCGGCATCGGGTGGAACCCCAGACCACGCTCCCCGGCAGGCCGCAGGCTTTTGGCAAGCCGCGTGATTGGGTATTTTTGAAGCAAAGAGGGCAGGGGCGGGGTGCGTTGACAATCGGCCCATGCCGCCCCATCCCGGCGCCATGTTGACCCCGGTTCTGCAAGTTGCCATCGGAGGCGCCCTGGGTGCCGTTCTGCGCTATGCCGTAGGCGTTGGCGTTCTGCGCATGTTCGGGGCTGGGGCATTTCCACTTGGGGTGCTGACGGTCAATGTAGTGGGGTCCTTCCTGATGGGCGTCTTCGTGGTGGTCGCAGCGCAGCGCGGGCTGACGCATCTGCAGCCCCTCGTGCTGACCGGGATTCTGGGCGGGTTCACGACGTTTTCGGCCTTTTCGCTGGAGGCGGTGAGCCTTTGGGAACGCGGCGATGTGGGACAGGCGGCGGTTTATGTCGGTCTGTCGGTCGCCCTGTCGATCCTGGCTCTTGTCGCGGGTCTTTGGCTGGCGCGGGGCCTTTTGGCATGAGCGGGGTGCAGACCCTTACCGTTGCGCCGGACGAGGCAGATCAGCGGCTCGACCGGTGGTTCCGGCGCCATTTCCCGCATGTGCCGCAGGGCCGGATCGAGAAGATGTGCCGCAAGGGCGAGATTCGCGTCGATGGCGGGCGGGTAAAGGCGGCGACTAGGCTGGATGCCGGGCAGAGCGTGCGGGTGCCGCCCCTGCCCGATGCGCCCGCGCCCGATACCGCGCCGAGGCGACCGGCGATCAGCGATGCCGACGCGACGATGATCCGGGCGGCGGTGATTTATCGCGACGACCATATTCTTGCGCTGAACAAGCCGCCGGGCCTGCCCACGCAGGGCGGGTCGAAACAGACCCGGCATGTCGACGGCCTGGCCGAGGCGCTCAGGTTCGGCGCGGAGGACAAGCCGCGCCTCGTGCACCGGCTGGACAAGGACACCTCGGGTGTTCTGCTGCTGGCGCGCAGCCGCAAGGCCGCCGCGTCGCTTGGCGCCGCGTTCAAGTCGCGTGACACGCGCAAGATCTATTGGGCGGCCGTTGCCGGTGTGCCGGAGCCGAGGATGGGCACGATCCGGTACGGGCTGATCAAGGCGGCGGGGCGCGGGGCCGGGGGAGAAGGGGAGAAGATGCGCACCATCCACCCAGATGAGGTGGATGCGACCGAAGGCGCACAGCGCGCGGTGACCGATTACGCAGTCTTGTCGGCGCTGGGGCAGCGGGTGTCGTGGTGTGCGCTGGTGCCGGTGACGGGGCGCACGCACCAGTTGCGCGCCCATATGGCAGCCCTTGGCCATCCGATCGTGGGCGACGGAAAATACGGCGGATCGGGGCAGGAAAACCTGGGCGACGGGTGGGGGGCACAGCTGGGTGGCGAGGTCAGCCGCAAGCTGCACCTGCACGCGCGGTCTCTGTCGCTGACCCATCCCGTGACCGGGGCGCGGCTGCACCTGACCGCCCCCTTGCCCGATCACATGAGCCGCACCTGGGAATTCCTCGACTGGCAAGCAGCGGATGTGCCCGCTGACCCGTTCGAGCCCGAGACATGACCGACCTGCGGCTGGTGATCTTCGATGTCGACGGCACGCTGGTCGACAGCCAGGCCCATATCCTGGCCTCGATGGCGGCGGCCTTCGAGGGGCAGGGGCTGGTGCCGCCGGACCGTGCGGCGACGCTGTCGATCGTGGGCCTGTCGCTGCCGGTCGCGATGGTGCGGCTGGCGCCGGAACGGCCCGATCTGATCGACGCGCTGGTGGAGGGCTACAAAGCGGCCTTTGCCCGGTTGCGGCTGGCCCGCGATACCGACGCGCAGTCACCGCTTTACCCCGGAGCGCAGGAAGTGTTGCAGGCGCTGCGCGCCCAGCCAGAGACACTGCTGGCCATCGCCACCGGCAAATCACGCCGGGGGCTCGACCACCTGATGGACCTTTATGGCTGGGCGGGGCTGTTCCAGTCAGTGCAATGCGCCGACGATCATCCGTCGAAGCCGCACCCGTCGATGGTGGACGCCTGCCTGGGCGACACCGGGGTGGCGGCGGCGCGGGCGGTGATCGTGGGCGACACCAGCTATGACATGGAAATGGGGCGCGCGGCGGGCGTTGCGGGCATCGGGGTGGCCTGGGGCTATCACGGTGCCGACATGCTGCTGGGTGCGGGCGCTGTGCGCGTGATCGACCGGTTCGAGGACCTGCCCGGCGCACTGGCCGAGATCTGGAGGACGCGATGACGGAGTGGAAGGCCAGGCGGTTCTGGCGCGCGGCGACTGTCGAGCCGGTCGAGGGCGGGGTTCAGCTGTGCCTGGACGGACGCCCGGTGCGCACCCCGGGAAAGCTGCCGCTGGTTCTGCCGACCCGCGCGCTGGCCGAGGCGATGGCCGAGGAATGGAACGCGCAGGAGGACGTGATCGCGCCGGCCACGATGCCGGTGACGCGCGCGGCGAATTCGGCGGTCGAACGGGTGATGCCGCATCACGGGGATGTGGTGGCGATGTTGGCGGCCTATGCCGAGACCGACCTGTTGTGCTACCGGGCCGAGGCGCCCGAGACTCTGATCCGGCGCCAGGCCGACGGGTGGGACCCGATGCTGGACTGGGCGGATGAGGCGCTGGGCGCGGGTTTCCGGGTCACGCGAGGGGTTCTGCCCGTCGATCAGGAGGCCGCGACGCTCGACCGGATCCGTGCGATCCTGTCGGGCTATGCGCCGTTTCCCCTGACGGCGGTCCATGACCTGGTGACGCTGTCGGGATCGGTGGTGTTGGGGTTGGCGGTGGCCGAAGGTCGGCTTTCGCCCGAAACCGCCTTTGATCTGTCGCGAATCGATGAGGTCTTTCAGGCCGAGATCTGGGGCGAGGACGCTGAAGCGGCGGCCGCTGCGGCCGATAAGCGGGCGCAATATCTTCAGGCGCACCGATTTCTGCGCCTGTGTTGCGAAGGCTGACGCCGCATTGGTCAGCTATCTGGCCATTATGATTAATTTTCACGCGCAAGCTTAAGAAACCGGCAATCTGGCCTGACGTCATCCGTGCCCAAGACTTGACCTGTCGATCAAGTTTTGCACAGGTTGGCGCGGTGACGAGGGGCAAACTCTCTCACGGACATAGCCAATGCCCTTGTGGCGGCATCCCACAAAACGCGCCCCAAGGGCGGTCCATCAGGAAGAGGTAATCATGAAAAAATCCGTATTCTTCGGCACGCTTGCCGTTGCCGCCATGGCATCGGGCGCGGTGTCTGCGCAGTCCATGCTGGAACAGGTGCAGGCTCGCGGCGAATTGCTCTGCGGCTCGAACACCGGCCTCGTCGGCTTCGGCGCACCGGACGCCAATGGCGAATGGCAGGGCTTCGACGTGGCAATGTGCCGTGCCGTTGCCGCCGCCGTTCTGGGTGATCCGAACGCGGTCGAGTTCATTCCGCTGACCACCACCACGCGCTTCACCGCGCTGGCCTCGGGCGAAGTGGACGTTCTGATCCGCAACACCACATGGACCTTCAGCCGCGACGTCGACCTTGCGTTCGAATTCGGTGGCATCAACTACTACGACGGTCAGGGCTTCATGGTTCCGCGTGAACTGGGCGTGTCCTCGGCCATGGAACTGGACGGCGCGACCGTCTGCATCCAGACCGGTACCACCACCGAGCTCAACCTGGCGGACTTCTTCTCGTCCAACAACATGAGCTACGAGCCGGTTCCGATCGAAACCAACGCCGAAGCGCAGCAGCAGTACCTGGCTGGCGCCTGTGACGTCTACACCACCGACACCTCGGGCCTGGCCGCGACCCGCGCGTCCTTCGAAGATCCGGGTGCGCATGTGATCCTTCCGGAAGTCGTCTCGAAAGAGCCGCTCGGCCCGGTCGTGCGTCACGGCGACAACCAGTGGGGCGATATCGTCCGCTGGACGCTGAACGGCCTGATCTCGGCTGAAGAGCTGGGCATCACCTCGGCCAACGTGGCCGAACTGGCCGCCGGAACCGACGTTCCCGAGATCAACCGGATGCTCGGTTCGGAAGGTGAACTGGGCGCAATGCTCGGCCTGGAAAACGACTGGCTGGTGACCGTGATCTCGTCGGTCGGCAACTACGGTGAAATCTTCGCCCAGAACATTGGCGAAGACACCCCGGTCGGTCTGGCCCGCGGCCTGAACGCCCAGTGGACCGATGGTGGCCTGCTCTACTCGCCCCCGTTCCGCTAAGTCTTGATGGAAAGGGCGCGGCGGTGTCGTCGCGCCCTTTTCATATTCAGGCGCAGGTCGCGCACCGCCCGATACCCGCCACCTTCCGCCCGGCGCCCCGTGATGGGTCCGCGAGCCGGTGAGGTGGGGACGTTTTTCGAGGATAACGATGGCTACACTTTCCGATCCGCCCAGCGAAGGGTTTCGCCTCAGCCAGTTGCTCTACGATACCCGCTATCGGTCGATGACGATCCAGGTGATCGCGTTCATGCTGATCATGGCGGGGCTGATCTGGCTGGCCAACAACACGGTTCAGAACCTCGCCGCCCTCGGCAAGGATTTCGATTTCGGTTTCCTCACCACCCGGGCCGGGTATGACATCAACCAGCGCCTGATCGAATATTCCAACGATTCCACCCATGGCCGCGCCGCGCTTGTCGGTATTCTCAATACCCTGCTGGTCGCCTTCGTGGGCTGTATCCTGGCCACGATCTTCGGCCTGTTCGCGGGTGTGCTGCGCCTGTCGAACAACTGGATCGTCTCGCGCCTGATGGGCGTCTATGTCGAGATGTTCCGCAATATCCCCACGCTTGTGTGGATCCTGATCGTTTTCGCCATCATGACCGAGGCGATGCCCGCCCCCCGCGACTTCCGCGGCGAGGATGCCGAGGCGATGATGTCGTTGTTCGGAACGGTCGCGATCACCAATCGCGGCGTCTATATCCCGTCGCCCGTGGTGGGCGATGGCGCGCTGATCCTGGGGCTGGTTTTCCTCGCCTCGATCATCGGGATCGTGTTCTTCCGGCGCTTTGCCAAGGCGCGGCAAGAGGCCACGGGCGAGCAACTGCCGGTGCTCTGGGTTTCGCTGGGCCTGCTGATCGTGCCGTCGCTGGTGTTCTATCTCATCCTGGGGCGTCCGATCACGTTGCAATATCCGGAACTGACAGGGTTCAACTTCACCGGGGGCGTCCATCTGCGCAATTCCTTCATCGCGCTGACGCTTGCGCTGGCGCTGTATACCGGGGCCTTCATCGCGGAGAACGTGCGCGGTGGTATCCTGGCGATTTCAAAGGGCCAGACCGAGGCGGCGTTTTCGCTTGGCCTGCAGCCGGGACGCACCATGCAACTGGTGATCCTACCGCAGGCGCTGCGGGTGATCATCCCGCCGCTGATTTCGCAATACCTGAACCTGACCAAGAACTCGTCGCTGGCGCTGGCCGTGGGATACATGGATGTGCGGTCGACCCTTGGGGGGATCACGATCAACCAGACGGGACGTGAGCTTGAGGGGATGCTGCTTCTGGGCCTGTTCTACCTCATCACGTCGCTGATCATTTCCGCCGCGATGAATGTCTACAACAATTCCGTCAAACTGAAGGAGCGCTGAGATGGCCGATATCAATGCCTCCCGCGCCTTCGTGCGGAAAGAGATGCTGCCCGAGAAGACCCCGCCGGTGGCGGAAGCGGGCGCGCTGAAATGGCTGAGGGAGAATCTGTTTTCCTCGGTCCTGAACACGATCCTGACGATCCTTTCGGTCTTCGTGATCTACTGGATCCTGAGCCATGTGACGGGTTGGGTGGTGTTCGGCATCTGGGATGCCGGCAGCCTGAGCGAATGTCGCGAACTGCGCGATGCCCGCTATGGCGAAGGCGTATCGGTGGCCTGCTGGTCGGTTCTGACCGATCGCTGGGACCAGCTGATGTTCGGCTTCTATCCGTCCGAGCTGTACTGGCGCCCGATCCTGGCCTTGCTGGTGTTCTTCGTGGCGATTGCGCCGGTGCTGTTCGACAGCCTGCCGCGCAAGATGCTGCTGTTCTCGCTGGCGGCGCCGTTCATTTGCTACTGGCTGCTGTGGGGCGGAATGATCTGGGGCCCCCTGGCGGTTGCAGCCGGGTTTGCCCTGCCGGTGCTGGTGTCGCGATTTGGTGCGGGTCTTCTGGGGCCGCTGGGCACGACCGTGGCGGCTGTCATTCTGCCGGTGCTCTACTGGCTGTTTGCCGCAGGCCCCATCGCCGGGGCACTCGGATCGGTCCTGCCGATCGGTATCACCTTCATCGAATCCAATGATTTCGGCGGCTTCATGCTGGCCTTCATCATCGGGATCACCGGCATCCTGCTGTCGCTGCCCCTGGGCGTGTTGCTGGCGCTTGGGCGGCAGTCGGACCTGTTCATCATAAACAAGTTCTGCGTCTTCTTCATCGAGGTGATCCGGGGGGTGCCCCTGATCGTTTGGCTGTTCACGGCGTCGATCCTGCTGAACTATTTCCTGCCGCCGGGCACGAATTTCGACCTGATGCTGCGGGTGATCATCATGGTGACGCTGTTCGCCTCGGCCTATATCGCCGAGGTGGTGCGGGGCGGTCTGGCCGCCCTGCCGCGCGGCCAGTACGAGGGGGCGGATTCGCTGGGTCTCGATTACGCGCAGTCGATGCGTCTGATCATCCTGCCGCAGGCGCTGAAAATCTCGATCCCCGGCATCGTGAACACCTTCATTGGCCTGTTCAAGGACACGACGCTGGTGGTGTTCATCGGCCTGCTCGATCCGATCGGCTTGTCGAACGCGATCCGCGCGACGACCGACTGGAACGGGATTTACTGGGAACTCTTCATCTTCATCGGGCTGTGCTTTTTCGTGTGCTGCTATTCGATGTCCAAATACTCGCAATATCTCGAGCGCAAGCTGCGCCGGGATCACCGTTAAGGAGACCTGGGAATGGCCGAGGCAACCACAAACCTGGTGGAAGAACGCGAAATTGACCGCTCGAAAATGACCGTCTCGGACGAGGTGGCCATCGAGATCGTCGGGATGAACAAGTGGTACGGCACCTTTCACGTGCTGCGCGACATCAACCTGACCGTGAACCGGGGTGAGCGGATCGTGGTCTGCGGCCCGTCCGGGTCGGGGAAGTCGACGCTGATCCGCTGCATCAACGCCCTGGAGGAGCATCAGCAGGGCAAGATCACGGTGGACGGGACGCTGTTGTCGTCGGATGTGAAGAATATCGACCGGATCCGGTCCGAGGTCGGGATGGTGTTCCAGCATTTCAACCTGTTCCCGCATCTGACGATCCTCGAGAACTGCACGCTGGCCCCGATCTGGGTGCGCAAGACGCCCAAGAAGGAAGCCGAGGAAACGGCGATGTATTTCCTGGAGAAGGTGAAGATCCCGGAACAGGCGCTGAAATACCCGGGCCAGTTGTCGGGTGGTCAGCAGCAGCGGGTGGCGATCGCGCGGTCTTTGTGCATGCGCCCGCGCATCATGCTGTTCGACGAACCGACTTCGGCGCTGGACCCCGAGATGATCAAGGAGGTGCTGGACACGATGATCCAGCTCGCCGAGGAGGGGATGACGATGATCTGCGTGACCCATGAGATGGGCTTTGCCCGCCAGGTCGCGAACCGGGTGATCTTCATGGACCAGGGCCAGATCGTGGAACAGAATGAGCCGGAAGAGTTCTTCCTGAACCCGCAATCGGATCGTACGAAGCTGTTCCTCAGCCAGATCTTGGGGCACTGACCGACGGATTTCGTCCTTGAGGGGACAGGAAAGGGCCGCGCAGGGCATCGAGCCCCGCGCGGCCCTTTTGCCTCCGCCGGGCAGTACCTGGTGCAAGAACAAGGGGTGGGGCGATACGGGGCGTCAGTCCGGGTCGGGCAGGTCGCGGGGCGTGGTGAAGGCGATCACGCGGCCCTGGCCCGGGCCGATCTCGGCCCAATGGGTGGCGTCGAAGGACAGCACCGTGGTTGCCCCGGTGGGGTAAAGGCTGAACTTGTCATGGCTGGGCGGTGTGGCGCTGAGCGACCAGGCGAGGCTGCCGATGCCCGGATTATGGCCGATAACGGCCAGGGGGCTGGCCTCGGCGGTGCCGATGGCGTTCAGGATATCGACCGGCATCGCCTCGTAGATGGCCCGGGTCAGGATCGGCGCAGGGGCATCGGGCATCCGGCTGGCGATGCCCTGCCATGTTTCCTGGGTGCGGCGCGCGGTGGAACAAAGAACCGCCCTCGGTACCAGGTCACGGGCGGCCAGGTAGGCGCCGATGCGCGGGGCCGCGGCCTGTCCGCGCGGGTTCAGCGGACGGTCGTGATCGGGCAGGCCCGGATCGTCCCAGTCGGATTTGGCGTGGCGGATCAGGATGAGCGTCAGGGTCATGGGTGAAAGGCAGCCACGTGCAGGGCCGATTGCGCCGGGTGACGGGGATAGGTGGCGCTGACCGGGCAGGCGCGGCGCGCGGCGCAGCCCTGGGTCATGCATGCCGCGCCTTCGGGCGAGTCGAGATGGGCATGGCAGGCGGCGGTGTCATAGCCCGCGGCGCTGAGCGCGCCGACCGGGCAGGCGGAGGTGCAGGGGGCGGCGCAGGCCGAACAGGGCGCCGCGTCTGGCGCATCCGGGAGCGTGATGTGGCCGGGAAAGGCCAGCGCGCCCCGGATCGAAAGCATCAGCCCCGCCCGGTCATGAACAAGCAGGGTGACGGGGCTGGACCAGACCCGCCCCGTACGCTTCGCCCAGGCGATGAAGGGCGGCCAGGGCGGGCCGTCAAAGGGAAAGAGCGGCACCGCCCCCAGGCTGCGCGCAAGATCGCCAAGCACCCGGCGCGACCAGCGGTCGACCGGGTCGGGTCGGCGATCCTGCATCTCGGGGCTCGCGGTCAGATGCGTCCAGAACCCCGGTTCCCCCGGGCCGAAAAGAACCAGCGTCCGGCAGTCCGGCGGCGCACCGTCATCGCCCGTCGGGTGGAACGCGCCGACCGGGTCCAGATGCGCCTTGCCTGCATGGGCCAGGATGTCGTCATAGCCGACCATGGGGAAACGCTACGCGCGTCCGGTGCGCGAGGCGAGGAAAACCTCAGGCGCGGATCATCGAGCCCGCACCGTGATCGGTGAAAAGCTCGAGCAGCACGGCATTGGGGACCCGCCCATCGACGATTGTACAGGCGCGCACGCCGTTCCGCACGGCCTTGAGCGCGGTTTCGGTCTTGGGGATCATCCCGCCCGAGATCACGCCCGAAGCGGTCAGCGCCTCGACCTCGGCGGCGTTGAGGGCGGTGACCACGTCGCCCTCGGCGTTCTTAACGCCTGCCACATCCGTCAGAAGCAGCAGCCGGTCCGCCTGGAGCGCCGCCGCGATGGCACCGGCGGCGGTATCGCCGTTAATGTTGTAGGTCTGGCCCCCGCGCCCGGCACCGAGCGGCGCGATCACCGGGATGATGTCGTCGGCGAACAGCGTCTGCAGCACGCTGGGGTCGATGCGGGTGGGTTCGCCCACGAAACCCAAGGCCGGATCGGCAGGATCGCAGGTGATGAGATTTGAATCCTTGCCGGACAGCCCGACCGCCCGCCCGCCCTGGCCGTTGATGGCCTGCACAATGCGCTTGTTCACGCGGCCGGACAGGACCATTTCGACCACTTCGATCGTGGCGGCATCGGTGACGCGTTTGCCGTTCACGAACTCGGAGGCGATGCCCAGTTTGTCGAGCATCTCGTTGATCATCGGACCGCCGCCATGGACGACCACCGGGTTCACACCGACCTGTCTGAGCAGGACGATATCGCGGGCGAAGCCGTCCATCGCGGCGTCATCGCCCATGGCATTGCCGCCGAATTTCACGACCACGATCGCGTCGTCGTAGCGCTGGAGATAGGGCAGGGCCTCGCTGAGGGTGCGGGCGGTGGCGAGATAGTCGCGGGTCATCTGTTTCTTCATGGCCATGTCTCTGGCGAACGTCGGACCCCGATAGGCGACGCGCGTGGCTTTGTGAAGCGGGCAGGCCGTATTTGGGGAAAGATGAAGCGGATCAGGCGAGGCTTGCGATGGCGCTGCGCAGGGTAGGGATGCCGTCGCCTTTTTCCGAGGAGGTGAGGATCAGTTCCGGGTAGGCTGCCGGATGGGTGGCCAGCGCGGCGCGGGTTCTGGCGAGGCTGGCGTCGAGGTCGCTGCCCCGGACCTTGTCGGCCTTGGTCAGCACCGCCTGGAAGGGCACGGCGGCTGTGTCGAGCAGGTCCATGATCTCGGCATCGACGGGTTTGACGCCGTGGCGCGCGTCGATCAGCACGAAGGCGCGGCGCAGGGTGGCGCGGCCCGTCAGGTAGGATTTCAGAAGGGCCTGCCAGCGCTGGACGACCGGCAGCGGCGCCTCGGCGAAACCATAGCCGGGGAGGTCGACGAGGTAATGGCTGTCGCCGAGGGTGAAGAAATTGATTTCCTGCGTGCGCCCGGGCGTGTTGGAGGCACGGGCCAGTGCCTTTCGCCCCGTCAGTGCGTTGATGAGCGTCGATTTCCCGACATTGGAACGACCCGCAAAGCAGACCTCTGCCCGGTCGGCGGGGGGCAGGCCATTCATCGCCACGACCCCTTTGAGAAAATCTGCGCCCCCGGCAAAGAGCTTGCGCCCGGCTTCGCGGTCTCCGTCGTCCGGATCGGCAGCGAGGGGGAAGGCAAGCGTGGTCATGGGCGGGTGACGGCGTCGCCCCTGGCGACGCGGCCCGCGCGGCGCACCATCGCGTACGCGCCGAATTGGGTGTGGCCCCACCCGTCTTCGAGCGCGGCCAGGGTCGCGGCGTCGCGGCGCCCGGTTTCGGGATTGGCCTCGGTCGCGCGGCAGCGGCCGATGGGTTCGATCACCTCCAGCTCCGCCTCGCCGATGCGGAGCCGTTTGCCGACGAGGTCGAATTCCTCCCACGGGGCGAGGCCGTCGATCCAGAGATTGCCACGGAACCGGCGCGGGTCGAGCGGTTTGCCGATTTTCTGCGACAAGGCGCGAAGCGAGGCCTCGTTCAGGACCGAGACCGACGCGAAGGGCGCGTCGGACATGCCCATGTCGGGGGCGCGGACGAGAGCGGCGGCCGGGCGGCGATCGTCGGGGTAGATCGCGCCGAGCCAGGCGAAGAGCCGGTGCGCGTCCGCAGGATCATCCGGGTTGATCGCGAGATCGGGTTGATCGGGATGGGACAGGTGGATCACGTCGCCCTCGACCCGGGCCATCACGGCCATCAGCGACGGGCCCTTGGCCCCGCGCAGGAAGTTGCGGCAGGCCCGCCAGCCATCCGCTGCTTCACCGCCTTCCTCCAGCACGGCCCAGGCCCGGTCGAGCGGCAGCGGGCGGTCGATGCGCAGGCCCACGTGATCCAGCGCCTCGGCCCCGATCCCCTTGATCGGGTGGCGCCAGATCTGCGTGAGGGTCCAGGTCACTTGGCGTCCGGTTTCTTGCCGCTGAAGCTGGCGCGGATATTGCCGAACAGGTCGGGCGTGTATCCGTGCCGCTTCATGATGATGTATTGCTGCGTGAAGGTCAGCAGGTTGTTGGCGATCCAGTAGATCAACAAACCGCTGGCGAACCCGCCGAGCATGAACATGAACACCCAGGGCAGCCATGCGAAGATGGCGGCCTGCGTCGGGTCGGTGGGTTGCGGGTTGAGCTTCTGCTGCAGCCACATCGACACGCCCAGGATGATCGGCAGGATGCCGATGAAGATCAGCGCCATGAACGAGGTCGGGTCCGGCGCGGGCCAGGGGAAGACACCGAACAGGTTGAAGATCGACGAGGTGTCGGGCGCCGAAAGGTCATTCAGCCAGCCGAAGAACGGCGCATGGCGCAATTCGAGCGTGACGAAGATCACCTTGTAGAGCGAGAAGAAGATCGGGATCTGCAACAGGATCGGCAGGCAGCCCGATGCGGGGTTCACCTTTTCCTTCTTGTAGAGCTCCATCATCTCGCGCTGGAGCCGTTCGCGGTCATCGCCCGCGCGTTCCTTGATCTTTTCCATCTCGGGCTGCAATTCGCGCATCCGCGCCATCGACGCGTAGGATTTGTAGGCCAGCGGGAACAGCACCGCCTTCACGATCACGGTCAACGCGATGATCGCCAGCCCCATGTTGCCGATGGCGAGGTTGAGGTAGTGCAGGAGCCAGAACAGCGGTTTCGTCAGGAAGTAGAACCAGCCCCAGTCGATGGAATCGATGAAGCGGTCGATGCCGCCGATATCCTGGTAATCGCGGATCGTCTCGGCCTCTTTTGCACCGGCAAAGAGCTGGGTGGTGACGCTGACCGTTTCGCCGGGGGCGATGGTCATTGCGGGCAGGCGCGCCTCGGTCTGGTAGATATCGGCGGATGCCACGTATTTCATCACCGAGGTAAAGGCCTGGCCCGCGCCGGGGATCAGGGTGGTCATCCAGTATTTGTCGGTAAAGCCGATCCAGCCATCGGATTCGACCTGCAGGACCTCGGCCAGTGCGGCCTCGCGCTCGACGAAATCGAGATCGGGCAGGTCGCTGTAGCTGACCTCGTCCAGCTGGCCGTCGATCTTGCGGACCACGCCTTCGTGCAGGATGAAGAAATTCTGCAGATCGTCGGGCAGGCCGTGACGGGCGACGATGCCGTAGGGCGCGGCGCGCACCTCGGCGGTGCCGGTGTTTTCGACCGACTGGGTGACGGTGAACATGAAGTTCTCGTCGATTTCCACGGTCCGGCGGAAGATCAGGCCCGCGCCATTGTCCCAGACCAGGGTGATCGGGGTGTCGGGCGTCAGTTCCTCGCCCTCTTCGACCTGCCATTCGGTATTGGCGTCTGGCACCGCGTCAAAGCTTAGATCGCCGCCGGGGGCCCAGCCGTAGAGCGCGTAATAGGGTTCATCGCCGCCGACGGGCGACAGAAGCCGCACGATGGGCGAGTCGGGGTCCAGCGTCTCGCGGTAGTTTCTGAGCGACAGATCGTCGATCCGCCCGCCGATCAGTGAGATCGACCCTTCGACCGTTGCGGTGACGATGGGCAGGCGCGCGGCCTCGGCCAGGGCCACCTCGGTCGTGGCCTCGGGATCGGTCACACCGGTTGTCGTGGGCGCATCCGCCGAGGGCGGCAGGACGGCCATGTCCCCGGACGGGGTGGTGGGCGCGCTTTCATCCAGCGTCAGCGTGGCGGGCGCGTTCGGATCCACCTCGGGTTCGGGTGGCGGGAAAAGGGCAAACCAAATCAAGATGACGCCAAAGCTGAGTGCCGTGGCGAGGATCAGGTTTCTGTTCTGATCGTCCATGAAGCCCATATCCCGTTGAAAAAAGTCACCGAGGTTCAACAGATCGGGCCGGTAAAGGTCAAGGGGCGTTTTGGGCGCATCGCGGTGACGGGGCCGCGCCCCGGCGCGCCTCAGTCCGGCCTGCCTCCGTTCGCGATGTCGAGGCCTGCGAAATCGAACAGGCCCGCGTCCAGAAGATGCGAGGGCCGCGCCGACATCAGCGCCGAAAACATCTTTTGTCGGCGGCCCGGGGCCTTTGCCTCCCACCCGTCAAGCATGGCTTTGATCGCCTGTCGTTGCAGCCCGTCCTGACTGCCGCAGAGATCACAGGGGATGATCGGGTAATTCATGGCGCGGGCGAAGGCGTCGCAATCGGCTTCGGCCACATGGGCAAGGGGGCGCAGAACGAACAGGTCGCCCTCGTCATTGACCAGTTTCGGCGGCATCGTGGCGAGCTTGCCGCCGTGAAAGAGGTTGAGGAAAAAGGTTTCCAGGATGTCGTCGCGGTGATGACCAAGCACGACCGCGCTGCAGCCTTCCTCGCGCGCGATCCGGTAAAGGTTGCCGCGCCTGAGCCGCGAACACAGCGCGCAATAGGTCCGGCCCTGAGGCACCTTGTCGATCACGATGGAATAGGTGTCGGCGTATTCGATGCGGTGGGGCACGCCCATCCGCTGCAGAAAATCCGGCAGCACGGTCGCGGGAAAGCCCGGCTGCCCCTGGTCGAGATTGCAGGCCAGGATATCGACCGGCAGAAGCCCGCGCCATTGCAGCTCGGTCAGCGCGGCCAGAAGGGTATAGCTGTCCTTGCCCCCCGACAGGCATACAAGCCAGCGGTCGCCGCGCCGGACCATGCCATAGCGGTCCATCGCCTCCCGCGTCTCGCGGATGATGCGTTTGCGCAGCTTCCGGAACTCGGTCGTTTTCGGGGCGCCGTGAAACAGCGGGTGGATGTCGGTGTCGTCGAGCATGCGTGGTCTATATGCAATCCGGTGATCCTTGCCCATCGAGATGTCCATGACCGACTACAAATTCATCCGCCCCAAATTCGACGATCCATATCCGGCCGGCCCGTTGGAGGTGAAAGGGTTCGCCTATCACAATGCGCTTGTGCTGGTTCGCTTCGCGTCTGCGGTGAAGACGCGGGTAAAGGAGGATGCCGATTACGTAGTTGCCGCCGACTACGCCGCCAGTTGGATCGCCGCGGACGGCACCGTGACCCGGGTGGTCGTGCCCCGGGGCATGCTGACCGATCTGACCAGCGTGCCGCCCGGCCTGCGATGGTTCATCGGCCGCGTGGGCCCGTGGCTGGAGGCCGCGATCGTGCATGACTGGCTGTGCATCGCATGGATGACACTGGATGGCGACGGCAGCGCAGACCGCCGGAAATTCGCCGATGACGTCATGCTGGCCGCGATGAAGGAGGCCCGGGTCAACATCGTCATGCGCAGGGCGATCTATCTGGCGGTGCGGGCCTGGGGCTGGTGGCGGTATCCGCAGCAGGTCGATCCGGACATAAAGCACAAGCTTTATGTCGATCTTGGCGATGCGACCGTTCAGGATCAGCTTTCGGGCGGGGTCACGCTGGCCGGATTGCCGCCGGGCGATTTTGACCCCGAAGGCGCGGAAAGCAGTTTCGCCTGAGGCGGGCGATCAGTCCGGCACGTTGTCGATGCCCGATCCGCCCCAGGGGTGGCAGCGCGCCACCCGTTTGGCGGCAAGCCATGTGCCCTTGAGCCCGCCGTGCTTTTCCAGGGCTTCCATCGCGTAAGCCGAACAGGTCGGGTGATAGCGGCAGTTGAACCCGACCCAGGGGCTGAACACCGCGCGGTAAAAGCGGACCGGCAGCGACATGACATAGGCGAAGGGGCTCATCGGTGCAGTTTCCGCAGAGCCCGCGCAAGCGATGACGAAAGCTCGGCGAAGGGCAGGTCGACCGTTGCGCCGGGGCGTCCGACCAGCACGTAATCCCATCCGTTCCGGCCCTGTGCCGGCAGAACATCACGTGCGATGGCCCGCAGCCGCCGCTTGGCGCGGTTGCGGGTGACGGCGTTGCCGACCTTCTTGGAACAGGTATAGCCGATGCGGATGCCTGCGGCCGGTTCCTCGGCGCCGCGTTTTCGCGCCTGCAACAGGAAACCCGGGCACGGCAGACGCTCGGCCCGGGCGGCGCGCAGGAAATCCGCGCGTTTGGTCAGGATGGTCAGGCGCGGCGCAGGGCCGCCCGGCGCGTTCAGGCGCTCAGGCTCTTGCGGCCCCGGGCGCGGCGCGCGTTCAGGATCTTGCGACCGGCTTTCGTCGCCATGCGCGCGCGGAACCCGTGCCGCCGCTTGCGCACCAGGTTCGACGGTTGAAACGTGCGTTTCGACATGTTCGCGCTCCATGGTCATATCCAGTGGCCCCTTTCGGCCAGAGGACGCTGAGTCTCTTCGATGAAGCTGGGCAGATACGGTTTCGCCCGGGTTCTGTCAACTGCCCGTGAACCGGGTGCAACACCTGTAATGCCGAACCCGCAGTGTTACGCGAATTGGCTGTTTGGGTCACGGAAACCCGCCAACCCGTCACGCGTCATCAACGCGGCGTGAGGCGGGTATCGGCGGCGCGCGGACTGGCGCATCTATCGGGCAACACATCACAGCCCGGCCGATTGCCGGGATCGCCCGAAGGGACCTTCATGCTATGACCGACATCGTGACCGAGACCCGCAAATCCGCCTTCGGGCGCTATCTGCCCATCCTGATCGTGGCCGCCGGTGCGGCGCTCGGCTGGTGGCTGTTGCGCGATTACCTCAGCTTTCAGGCGCTGGCCCAGAACCGCGAGGCGCTGATCGCGTTCCGTGATGCCAATTACCTGGCCACGGTTCTGGTATTCATACTGGCCTACACGGTCGTCGTCGCCTTTTCGCTGCCCGGGGCGACCATCGCCACGCTGACCGGCGGCTTCCTGTTCGCCACCTTCCCCGGCGCGCTGTTCAATATCATCGGCGCGACCATCGGCGCGACGCTCATCTTTCTGGCTGCCCGCACCAGTTTCGGTGAACGGTTGGGTGCCAGGCTGGAAGGGTCCGAAGGGTTGGTAAAGAAGATCAAGGACGGGATCGATGACAACCAGTGGTCGATGCTGTTCCTGATCCGCCTCGTGCCGGTGGTGCCGTTCTTCATGGCCAACCTGATCCCCTCGATCCTCGAGGTGCCGCTGAAGCGTTTCGTGATCTCGACCTTTTTCGGCATCATGCCCGGCGCCATCGTCTATACCTCGGTCGGGGCCGGTTTGGGGGAGGTGTTCGCGCGCGGGGAAACTCCGAACCTGGGCATCATCTTCGAGCCGCAAATCCTGCTGCCGATCCTCGGCCTGTCGGCGCTGGCGCTGATGCCGGTCGTCCTGAAAGCCCTGCGTGGCCGGAAAGGCTTGTGAGCGACATGTCCCGTATCGATCCTGAAATCCTTGCAGAGAAGCCCGTGACCATGACCCGTATCGACACCGACATTTGCATCATCGGCGCAGGCTCGGGCGGCTTGTCCGTCGCGGCGGGGGCCGTCCAGATGGGCGCCCGCGTCGTCCTGCTGGAAGGCCACCTGATGGGTGGCGATTGCCTGAATTTCGGCTGTGTGCCGTCCAAGGCCCTGCTGGCTGCCGGGCACAAGGCGCATGAGACCGCCACAAGTGATTTCGGCACGCCGGGCCATGCGCCGGGCACGGATTTCGCGGCCGCCAAGGATCATGTCCGCGCCGTGATCGACCAGATCGCGCCGGTCGACAGCCAGGAACGGTTCGAAGGCCTGGGCGTGCAGGTCATCCGCGAATACGGGCGGTTCATCTCGGAGCGCGAGGTTCAGGCGGGGCCCCACGTCATCACCGCGCGCCGTTTCGTCATCGCCACGGGCTCAGGTCCCTTCGTGCCGCCGATCCCCGGCCTCGACACCGTGCCCCATTTCACCAACGAGACGATTTTCGACCTGCGCGACCGTCCCGACCACCTGCTGATCGTGGGCGCCGGGCCGATCGGTCTTGAGATGGCGCAGGCGCATCGGCGGCTGGGGTCCAGGGTGACGGTGCTGGAAGGTGCAAAGGCACTGGCCAAGGATGACCCCGAGGCAGCCGCCGTCGTCCTGAAGACCCTCCGCGCAGAGGGCATCGAGATCGTCGAGGGCGCGCAGGTTGCCTCGGTCTCGGGCAGCGTGGGCGCGATCACGGTCGAGACCGCCGATGGGCAAAGCTTTGACGGCACGCATGTTCTGGTCGCCGTGGGGCGCAAGGTGAATGTCGACAAGCTGGACCTGGAAAAGGCCGGTGTGGAATACGACCGGCGCGGCGTGAAGGTGGATGCCAGCCTGAAGACGTCGAACAAGCGGATCTATGCCATCGGCGATGCAGCGGGCGGCCTGCAATTCACCCATGTCGCGGGGTATCACGCGGGCATCGTGGTGCGGTCCGCCGTGCTTGGCCTGCCCGCGAAGGCATCAACCCATCACATTCCCTGGGCCACCTATACCAGCCCGGAACTGGCGCAGGTCGGCCTGACCGAGGCGGAGGCCCGTGAAAAATTCGGCGATACGGTATTCGTCGCGAAGGCCGAGTTCCACCACAATGACCGCGCCATCGCAACCGGCCAGCAGGATGGTTTTGCCAAGGTGATGGTGGTCAAGGGCCGCCCTGTGGGCGCGACCATCGTCGGTCCGCAGGCCGGTGAGCTGATCCAGATCTGGGCGCTGGCCATCGCGTCGAAGCTTAAGATGAGCGCGATCAGCGGCATGGTCGCCCCCTACCCGACACTGGGCGAAATCAACAAGCGTGTTGCGGGTGCCTATTTCTCCCCCAAGTTGTTTGATAGTCCTTTGGTCAAGCGCATCGTGCGCCTGGTTCAGCGCATCGGGCGCTGACCCGCCCCAACCGGAACGGAGTGAGAGACCGCGTGCGCCAGTCGCTGTCCGGACGCCTGCTGATGCTGACCGTCATCTTCGTGATGCTGGCGGAGGTGTTCATTTTCGTCCCCTCGGTGGCGCGGTTCCGCGAGGATTACCTGATCAACCGTCTGGAACGGGCGCAGATCGCATCGCTGGCCCAGCTGGCCACTGACGGGATCATGCTGGACGACGCCCTGCAGACCGAACTGCTGGAGAATGCCGAGGTTCTGAACGTGGTGCTTCGCCGCGACGCGGTGCGGCAGCTGGTGCTGTCGGTCGCGGATGTGCCGCCGATCTCGGCCACTTACGATCTGCGCGATGCGTCCGCCTGGGCGCTGATCCGCGATGCCATGATGCAGCTGTTCGATACCGAGGACGCGCATATCCGCGTGATCGGCCAACCCGCCCTGGATGCGGGATTGCAGATCGAGGTGACAATGCCCACCGCACCCTTGCGGGCGGCGATGCTGGATTACGGCTGGCGCATCTTCCTGCTGTCGACCTTCATTTCGGTCTTCACGGCGGCCTTGTTGTTTTTCGCCGTGCGCAAACTGTTGGTGCAGCCGATCAAGCGGGTCGTGGCGCATATGGCCGCGTTTGCCGAAGACCCGAATGATGCGAGCCGGATCATCCGGCCCGAGGCCGATGTGCGCGAATTGCGGGTGGCCGAAGAGACGCTGGAAAGCCTCGAGCGGCAGCTCAGCAGCGCCTTGCGGCAACGCGAACGGCTGGCGCAACTGGGCGAGGCGGTGGCCAAGATCAGCCACGACCTGCGCAACATGCTGTCGGTGGCGACGCTGGTGGCCGACCGGCTGGAGACGTCGAAAGACCCCACGGTGCAGCGGATCGCGCCCCGGCTGGTGGCCTCGCTGGACCGGGCGATCAACCTGACCGAAGCGACGCTGGCTTTTGGCCGGGCCGAGGAACCTGCGCCCAAGCTCAACCGGGTTGCGCTGCGCGACATCGTCGAGGACGTGATCGAGAATGACCGGCTGGCCGAAGGCGGGGATGGCATCGACTATGTCTGTAGCGTGGCCGCCGACACGATCGTGCGCGCCGATGCCGAACAGCTGCACCGGGTGCTGTCGAACCTGGTGCGCAATGCGCGGCAGGCGCTGGCCGCGCAAAGCGGCGAAGGCCGGATCGAGATCGGGGGGCGCGATACGCCGGATGGCTGGTGCATCCAGGTGTGCGATAGCGGCCCCGGCCTGCCGAAAAAGGCGCTCGACCACCTGTTCAAGCCGTTTCACGGGGGCACGCGCAAGGAAGGCACCGGCCTGGGGCTGGCGATCTGCGCCGAACTGGTGCGTGGCCATGGCGGGCGGCTGGAGCTGAGCACGACCGGGCCGGAGGGGACGACCTTCTCCATCTTCCTGCCGTCGGGCCTTGCGAAATAGGCCCGGGCATTTGCCCTTGCACCCACAGGACCGGGACGCTACATCCCGGCTCCACGCGCTGGTAGCTCAGTTGGATAGAGTACTTGACTACGAATCAAGGGGTCGGGGGTTCGAATCCTCCCCAGCGCGCCATTGCCCTTTTCGGTGCTACCGCCCTTCGGGCTGCCTGAGCACGGGCTTGGCCTGCGCCGGCGGCAAATCAAAACGGCGCGCCCATGGCGCGCCGCTCATTGATATCCCCCATGGGTCAAGCCGTCACTCCGCCGCGATCCTTGGCGCTGTGTCGCGGTAGCCGTCGCGGGTTTGCGGGGTCTTCATGTCCAGCAGATGCCCGGCCACCTGCGTGCGCAGAATCTGCGCCGTGCCGCCGCCTATGGTGAACATGCGCACGTCCCGATACATCCGTTCAAGGGGTTCCAGATCGCCGTAGCCTCGCGCGCCGAACATCTGCAGCGCATCATTGACCACCTTGATCGCGGTTTCCGAGGCGAACATCTTGGCCCGCGCCGCCATTGTCATGTCGGGAAAACGGCTGCCATTGGGGCCGCGCGATTTCGCCGCCTCATGCAGCATCAGGCGCGAGGCATGCACGCCCGCATCCATATCGGCCAGCATCCATTGCAACCCCTGGAATTCGGCCAGCGGGCGGCCGAACTGGTGCCTGTCCTTCAGATACCGCGTCGCGTGGTCCTGCGCGCCTGCCGCAACACCCATGGCGATGGTGCCTGCGCCCACGCGCTGGCTGTTATAGGCGTTCATCAGGTCGGCGAACCCCCGGCGAAAGCCCGAGGGTGGCGTGACGACCATATCGGCCTCGACCACCAGGTCGGTGAACCGCAACTCGGCCTCGGGCATGCCGCACAGGCCCATGGTGCGTTCCCGGCGCACGATTTCGAACCCTTCCGGCAGATCGCCCTTCACCGGGTCGCAGATTACCAGGAAGCCGCCGATGCCCAGGTCATTGTTCTGCTCATCCAGCACGCGGGCGAAGATCAGGTGGGTGCGCGACACCCCGCCGCCGGTGATCCAGTGCTTGGTGCCGTTCAGGACATAGCGGTCACCCTGCCGCTTGGCCGTCGTCTGCATCTCGGTCGCGGCGCTGCCGGCATCGGGTTCGGTGATGCAGATCGCGGGTTTGTCGCCCGCCAGAACCTCGGCCGCGCAGCGGGCCTTTTGATCCTCGGTGCCGTAGGCCATGACGGCGCTGATCCCGCCCATGTTGGCCTCGACCACGATCCGGGCCGACAGGGTGCAGACCCTGGCGATCTCCTCGATCACCAGCACCGTGTCATAGAAGGATGCGCCCTGGCCGCCGTACTCCTCGGGGATGGTCATGCCCATGAGGCCTGCATCGGTCAGGTCGGCGACATTGGGCCAGCAGTATTCGCGTGACCGGTCCCATTCTGCCGCCCGCGGGGCGAAGACCTGTGCCAGATCGCGGGCCCTGGACTGATAGGGGTTGCCGGAAGCCGTCATGTTCGATCCCTCCTTCACGGATGCGTGAACATACCGCGCGACAAGTGCAGGGCAACCGAATTAATTCTAAGTATAAGTTCAGGATTGATGAATTAATGCAAACCCGCGCCCTCAGAACCCTTTTGGAAATCGAACGCCTCGGGTCCTTCGCAGCGGTGGCGCGGCAGCTCAACATGACGTTGTCGGCCGTGTCGATGCAGATGAAGGCGCTGGAGGCCGAACTGGACAGCGACCTTTTCGACAGGGCCTTCCGTCCGCCGAAACTGACGCCGATGGGCCGGTCCGTCTGCCGCGCGGCCCGCGCCGTTGTCGAGGCCGAGGAACGGCTTCTGGCCACATGCCGCCCCACCGACCGGCTGACCGGCAGCTTTCGCCTGGGCGTGGTGCCCACGGCCAGCATCCGCCTGTTGCCGGGGTTTCTGCGCAATGCCGGGCAGGCCGCGCCATCGGCCCGGTTCGAGATCGAGACCGGCCTGTCCGAGGCGCTGATGGCCCGGCTGATCGCGGGACAGCTGGATTGCGCCGTCATCACCGCCGCGCCCGGTGGCCTTCCCGGGCTGGAAACCCGGCTGCTCAGGCGTGATCATCTGGTCTATGTCGCCCCGGCAGACAGCGCCGACCTCACACCCGGGGCGCTGTTTCGCGCGCGCACCTTCTTTCATTTCCTGCCGCAGTCCGGCATCGGCGCCCTCATTGCCGATCACGTCGCCCATCACCGGCCCGCCCCGGCGCGCACGACCTATCTGGACAGTGTCGAGGCGATCATGGAATGCGTCAATGCAGGGCTCGGATTTACCCTGTTGCCCGAACCCGACATCCGCCGCCATCTGGCCGGTGCGGCCCGGATCGTCTCCGCAGACGGGCCGTCCCCGACGCGCGACCTGGTGCTGGCCTGGCCCACGACAAGCCGGCTCGCCCCGCAGATCGCGTGCATCGCGGCACTGTTTCCTGAGCCGTAAGAGGCCGTTGCGCCCGGCGCAGGGCGGCCTATACCTCGTGTCCTTCGGGCAGGAACCCATCGGGGGCGGTCGCGTGGCGCATCTTATCGTTCTGGGCAATGAAAAGGGCGGATCGGGTAAATCGACCACCGCGATGCATGTCGCCACGGCGCTGGCGCGGGCGGGGCAGGGCACCGGTGTGCTCGACCTGGATATCCGCCAGCAGAGCCTGGCGCGTTACATCCAGAACCGCCAGGCCACGATCCGGCGGGATGACCGCGTCATCGCCTGCCCGCGTCTCATCGACCTGC
Source organism: Paracoccaceae bacterium (assembly GCA_024742455.1). Taxonomy (GTDB): domain Bacteria; phylum Pseudomonadota; class Alphaproteobacteria; order Rhodobacterales; family Rhodobacteraceae; genus JANSYL01. Next base: position 42,992 of record JANSYL010000004.1, read on the forward strand.
CCTCGGTCGACGAGGCGGAACTGGCGCCGGGCGAACATGTCCTCGACAGGCGGCTTGCGGCCGGGATCGATACGCTGGCCCGTGATTGTGCCTTCATCATCATCGACTGCCCCGGCAGCCACACCAGGCTGAGCCAGGCCGCCCATGCCCTCGCCGACACGCTGATCACGCCGATCAACGACAGTTTCGTTGATTTCGACATGCTGGGGCGGCTCGACCCCGATACGGGCAACGTGTCGAAACCGGGCGTCTATGCGCAGATGGTGTGGGAGGGGCGGCAGCGCCGCGCTGCCGCCGGGCAGCAACCCGTGGACTGGGTGGTGTTGCGCAACCGGATGGGGCGGCAGGACATGCTGAACAAGCGCCGCGTCGGCACCGAACTCGATACCCTGTCCAAACGCATCGGGTTTCGCGTGGTGCCCGGGTTTTCGGAACGCGTGGTGTTCCGGGAACTCTTCCCTTCCGGCCTGACGCTGCTGGATCTGCCGGATATGGGGGTGGACCGGATGAGCATGTCGAACCTCGCTGCGCGCAACGAACTGCGCGACCTGATGCGGGCGCTGAATCTGCCGGGGGTGGCGGTCGATATCTAGCGCGGCATTTCCCTGTTCGGGGAGCAGATGAAGCGGCAATTCAAATCGAAATGTCCGCCCCCTTCTTCTTGCCGAAAATACTTCCCACGACGCCCTGCCCGTGCGCGTCGTCAGGACAGGGGAAACCAGGTGAAGGTGTCTCCCTTCGCCAAGATCCGCCCGCGCGACGGCAGCGCGAAATGGGTGCCCAGAACCTCCATCCCCGCCCCAGCGGCGGTTTCCAGAAGATGACGACGGGACAAGACCGCCCTGTCCCCGTCGCGGTCGAACTTGAATTGCCAGTCCGGGTGCCAGCATTGCGCGGTGATGTGGATCGCGTCGCCGGTGATGACGGCGCGCGCGCCCCCGCTTTCGATCACGACCGAAACATGGCCGTCGGTATGCCCCGGGGTGGGCATCAGGCGGATCCCGTCTCCGACCTCATGTTCACCATCGACCATCTCGGCCTGTCCCGCGGCGATCACCGGCAAAAGGCTTTCGGTATAGATCTCGGACGGGCGGCGTTCATGGGCGGGCAGGTCTGCGGCGGGCATCAGGTAGCGGGCCTTGGGAAAGGTCGGCACCCATTGCCCGTTCTCCAGACGCGTGTTCCAGCCGACATGATCGACATGCAAATGCGTGCAAAGCACGACGTCGATATCCGCAGGGGTCACCCCGGCCTGCATCAACCCGGCCAGGAACCGCCCGTCGCTGCGCTGGTGCCAGGGAGTGAAGAAATCGACCGTCTTGTCATTGCCGACGCAGGCATCGACCAGAACGGTCTGGTTGGAGGTCTTCAAAAGGAACCCCTGGATCGGCAGGATCAGGCCGCCGGTCGCGGGGTCCACGCTGCCCGGTGCGCGCGCCTCGATCAGGGCATTCACGTCGGGCCCTGCATTCGGGAACAGCTCGGCGGGCCTCAGAAAGGGCGCGTTCGATTCGAGGATACGCCACACCTCGACCGCGCCGATCTTGCAAAGCATGGTCGCCTCCCTGTTGCCGTTTTCCTGATTAGATCGTGAGCGATGGTGAAGTCCATGCGGGGACGACACGGGGTAGGATAAGGACAGTTGCCGTTCAGCCCCGAGGCCCATCCATGTTCCGCCTGCCTTTCACGTCCCTGGCGCTTGCCGCATCCCTCGCCCTGACGGGCGGTTTCGCCCAACCGGCCCCGGCGCAGGACCTGCCCGATTACGTCATCGATGCCTTCGGCAGCCCGCCCGAGATCCCCGAAGGCCCGATCACCCCCGATCTGGCCGCAGCGCTGGACGTGACCTTTGTCGATTTCTTCGATGCGCGGCAATGGGGCCCCGACCAGCAGGTTGCGCTGGAACAGATCGTGCAGGCAGGTGATCCGCGCGCGGCCTGGCTGCTCAGCGACATGATGCGGTTCACCTACAACACCGAGTTCGATCTGGAGCTTGCGGTCGCCACCTCGCGCCTTCTGGGGGTCGACATCCGGACCCTCAATCACTGGGGCGAACTGACCGATTACCTGATCGCCTGGGACATGCCGTCCTTTCCGGGATATCTCGACTACAAGCGCGCCATTTTCACCGGCTTCATCCGAGACTGGGAGGATCTGATGGTCGAGGGCGACATCGACTGGCGGCTGGTGTCCTGGGGCGGCGTGCTGATCGATGCGCGGCCCTATAACCTGACCGATGCGCGGTGCCGCTGCATTCCGGCCGTGGATAACCCCGAGGTCGTGCCCGCCTCTGACGCGACCTGGCCCGCCGATGACGACATCGTCTTCGGGGTCGAGGTGAACGGGGAATACCGCGCCTATCCGCGCCAGATCATGGAGGTGCGGGAGATGGTCAATGACACGCTCGGCGGCCGCGACCTCGCTATTCCCTACTGCACCTTGTGCGGCGCGGCGCAGGCCTGGTTTACCGATGACCTGCCCGTTGGGGTGGAGCGACCGGTCATGCGGACCTCGGGCCTTCTGATACGGTCGAACAAGGTGATGTATGACCTGCGGACGAACTCGATCTTCGATACGTTTCTCGGCCATGCCGTAACGGGGCCTTTGGCCGAGATCGGGCTGCAGCTGGACCAGGCGACGGTGGTGACGACCGACTGGGGCACATGGCGGAGGGCCCATCCCGAAACGACCGTGATGGCCGAACGCTATGCCCTTGGCCGCAACCCCGATTTCCGCAATGGCCGCGATGCCGATGGCCCGATTTTCCCGGTGGGCGATGTTGACCCGCGCCTGCCCGTCCATGAGGACGTGATCGGCGTGATCGCGCCCTCTGGCACGCCCTGGGCGTTCCCGCGCGTGGCGGCGATGGCGGCGCTTCTGGCAGGGGAGGAGATCGTGGTGGAAAGCATCCGGCTGGAACTTGATGCGGGCGGCGTGCGGGCCGTCGATGTTGATGGCGCTGACCTGGGCAGCCATGAGGCGTTCTGGTTCGCCTGGTCGCAATTTCACCCCACGACCAACCTTTGGGATGGCTGACGGGTCGATCACGCCAAAACGAAAACGCCGCCCCAAGGGACGGCGTTTCGCACATGCAGATGACGCAAGGCTCAGAAGCCGAGGCCCTCGTATTTCTTCTTGAACTTCGATACGCGGCCGCCAGTGTCCATCAGACGCGAGGTGCCGCCGGTCCAGGCCGGGTGCACGGTCGGGTCGATATCGAGCGACAGCTGGTCACCCTCGGCGCCCCAGGTCGAGCGCATCTGGATGACATCGCCATTGGTCATTTTCACGTCGATCACGTGGTAGTCGGGATGGATGTCTTTTTTCATCGTCCGGCTCCTTACGCTTCCGCGCCCGATTTAGGCTTGTAGGTGGTGTCCTCGGCGATCCGGGCCGATTTGCCCCGGCGCGCGCGCAGGTAATACAGTTTCGCGCGGCGCACGCGGCCGCGGCGCACCACTTCGATCGACTCGATATTGGTCGAATGCAGCGGGAACACACGTTCCACGCCTTCGCCGAAGGAGATTTTGCGCACCGTGAACGATCCGGCGATGCCGTCGCCATTCTTGCGCGCGATGCAGACGCCTTCGTAGTTCTGCACGCGGGTGCGGGTGCCTTCGGTCACCTTGTAGCCGACGCGAATGGTGTCGCCGGCTTTGAAATCGGGGATGTCTTTCCCCAGGGCGGCCACTTGTTCCGCCTCCAGTTCCGCGATCAGGTCCATCTGATCCACTCCTATCATGCCCACGGTTTGCCCGCGGAGGTGTTCGACCAACCAGAACTCTGGTCTTCGACCGGGTCCGCCTGTGTCCCGTTCCGGGGGCGCCCGCCAGAGGATCGCTGTGTCTTTCCTATGTGATGCCGGTTCGGGTCCGGGATGAGCGGTGAAGGGCCGCGCAAAACACGAAACGGGCCCGCTGGCCGATTTGGGCCGCAGACCGGCGTCACCTACGGCGGCGGGTCGTGGGAATCAAGCCAAAATCACCGCCTACGCCGGGTTATTTGGTCAGCTTGCCGCCTTCCAGCGCGCTGGCGTCTACCACCGTCAGGATTGCGTTTTCGACCGGTGCCAATCCGCAGCGGCCGCACACCTTTTCGGATGCGATATTGCCCTGCTGCACGCCGGTGAAGAACCGGGTGACCCCGAACCGCTCCGCCATTGCCAACATCGCCGTCGCGCCAAGGATCAGGGCCAGACCCTGCCCCCCGCGATCCGACCTCGTGGCAAGCATCCCCCACCAGGCCAGGCCGCCGAATTCGGTATTGCCGGGATGTGCGAAGCTTGCCGCCGCCGCGCAGGAGACAGCGCGTCCGTCACGGTCGAGCGCCACAACCCCCACGCCGGGCTTCAACGTGCCGCGCAGAATCGGCCCGGCAATCGGCATCACGCCCACCGAAAGAGATACGTCGGCCAGTCCCGCAAGGGTCGTGTGAGCGGTACCTGCATCTGTGACCGTGACGGTGACGTCCTCCGGAAGCGGGATCTCATCGACAATGCGCCGCGCGACAGTCAGGGTATCCGCCCCGCTCAGCCAGTTGGCATAGCGCGTGAGGCTGTAGCCCTGGTCCTCGAGCTCTGCCACCACCGTTTGCCGTTGTCCCTCGGGCACATCGTAGATATTGGCCACGCCCTGCAGCGTCACGAGGGATCGAAGAAGCTCGAGACCCGCCGGGTCCGGTCGCAGGATGCCGACGCCCCGCCCGTAATAGGTCGCATCGGGAAGGTGCCTGGTCAGGGCGTGCATCGCCAAACCCTTGCGCAGCACCGCCCGTTGCTCGGGATTGCCGAACAGTTCGGGCTGAGGATCGGTGCCGCCTGTCATTCGCCGCGCGCCCTGTAGGCTGACCACAAATCGGGTCGGCGCGCCTCGGTCAGTATCTCGGCCTGCGCGCGGCGCCATTTGGCGATCTCGGCATGGTTGCCGGACAGCAGGACATCGGGGACCTGCCGCCCCTGCCACTCGCGCGGTTGGGTGAATTGCGGATGCTCCAGCAACCCGTCGGAAAAGCTTTCTTCCTCGGTCGAGGCGGCGTTGCCAAGGACACCGGGGATCAGGCGCACGGTGGCATCGATCATGGCCTGCGCGGCGATTTCGCCACCGGTCAGGACGAAATCGCCGAGCGAGATTTCCTCCAGCGCGAAATGGTCGATCACCCGCTGATCCACCCCTTCGAAGCGGCCGCATAGAAGGGTCATCCCCTCGGCCTGTGCGAACCGCTGTGCATGGGTCTGTGTAAACGGTGCACCACGCGGGCTGAGATAGATCCGGGGCCAGCGGGCGGGGTCAGCGGGGACGCCAACCTGCGCCATGCTGATCGCCCGGCCCACCACGTCGGGCCGCATCACCAGGCCCGCGCCGCCGCCTGCGGGCGTGTCATCGACCTGCCGGTGCTTGCCGCGCCCGAAGGTGCGCAGGTCGATCGGTTCCAGCGCCCAAAGACCCTGTTGCAGCGCCTTGCCGGTCAGAGACGCGCCGAGGACGCCGGGAAACTGATCTGGAAACAGCGTGATAACCTTGGCGCACCACGCGCCCTTAAGGCGCGGCGTCGGCGTCATCACCTCGCGCGGTTTCAGGCTGGCGGAGACGGCAAGGCGGCCATGGGATTTGGCGGGGGGCTGCGACATGGCATGGATGTAAAGCCGCGCTTCGGCGCTGTCTATGCAGGCGTGTTTCCGAAGAAAAACGGTTGGAAAATCTGCAGATTTTCCGACCGGAGATCCCGCGATTTCCATCCCCCTTGCCAGCCGCCGCCTTGCGGGGGCGGCAAAAACCTATATCTGCCCCCGGGCGAAGGAGACGCCCGATGACATCCCCCATCCTGTCCATCGACCGCCTGACCAAGACCTATGGCAGCGGGTTCAAGGCCCTCAACGGGGTCTCGCTCGACATTCGCGATGGAGAAATCCTGGCGCTGCTTGGCCCCAACGGTGCGGGCAAGACCACGCTGATCTCGACCATCTGCGGGATTGTCCAACCGACCTCGGGCCGCGTGACCGTCGCGGGCCATGACACGGTGCGTGACTACAAGGCGGCGCGCCGCTTGATCGGCCTCGTGCCGCAGGAGATCGCGCTGGAACCGTTCGAAAAGGTCATCACGACAGTGCGGTTCTCGCGCGGCCTGTTCGGCAAGCCGCGCGACGATGCCTTCATTGAGAAAATCCTGCGGCAGTTGTCGCTTTGGGACAAACGCGATGCCCGCGTGCGGGAATTGTCGGGCGGCATGAAGCGCCGGGTGCTGATCGCCAAGGCGCTGAGCCATGAGCCGCGGGTGCTGTTTCTGGATGAACCGACCGCAGGCGTCGATGTCGAGCTGCGCCGCGACATGTGGCAGGTGGTCGAGCAGCTCAAGGCCGATGGTGTCACGATCATCCTGACCACCCATTACCTGGAGGAGGCCGAGGCCATCGCCGACCGCGTGGGCGTGATCAACAAGGGCGAGATCCTGTTGATCGAGGAAACGCAGGCCCTGATGAAACGCATGGGCCAGAAGGAGATGCGGATCGAACTGACCGAACCCGTCAGCGAGGTGCCCGGGGTGCTGTCGGGCTATGGCCTGCGGCTGGAGGCCGGGGGGTGTCGCGTGGTCTATACCTATGACCGGCAGGCCGAGCGCACCGGCATCGGCCGGCTTTTGCGGGACATGCAGGATGCCGATCTGCATGTGTCGGATGTGGAGACACGGCAAAGCTCGCTGGAGGAGATATTCGTGGGGCTGGTGGCCGAGGATGCAGGGGAGGCACGGCCATGAACCTGACCGCCATCGCCGCCATCTACCGGTTCGAGATGGGCCGGACCTTCCGCACCATCGCGCAGTCTATCATCTCTCCGGTGTTGTCGACGGCGCTGTATTTCATCGTTTTCGGCACGGCCATCGGCAGCCGGATCGAGCAGGTCGAGGGGGTCAGCTACGGCGCCTTCATCGTGCCGGGCCTCATCATGCTGACGGTGCTGACCCAGTCGTTGTCGAACGCATCCTTCGGCATCTATTTTCCGAAATTCATCGGTACCATCTACGAACTTCTGTCAGCGCCGGCCTCGTTCCTTGAGATCACGGCGGGTTACGTGCTGGCGGCCGCGACCAAGGCGCTGGCGATCGGGCTGATCATCCTGGGCACCGCGTTCTTTTTCGTCGACCTGACCATCGCGCACCCGGTGTGGATGCTGGCCTTCCTGGTGCTGACCTGCCTCAGTTTCAGCCTGTTCGGCTTCATTATCGGCATCTGGGCGCAGAATTTCGAACAATTGCAGCTGATCCCCCTGCTTGCGGTCACGCCGCTCGTGTTTCTGGGCGGCGCTTTCTACTCGATCACGATGCTGCCGCCCGCCTGGCAGACGATCAGCCTGTTCAACCCGGTGGTCTACCTGATTTCGGGCTTTCGCTGGTCGTTCTTCGGGCTGGCCGATGTGGCGCTGGGGTGGTCGGTGCTGGCGATCTGCGGGTTCACGATGGCCTGCATCGCGGTGATCGCGTGGATTTTCCGGACCGGATGGCGGCTCAGGAGCTGATCCGAAGGCGCCCCTGCGGTGCAGTGTTTCTGCCTCGCCACCCCGGTCGGGTCGGCACATCTCGCCTCCGGCGGAGGGATTTCGAAAGCAAGGACAGGCTAGTCGAGCAGGCCTTCGGGCGGGTCGATAATGATCTTGCCCGCCCCGAGATCGACGGTCGGGACCACGGCCCTGGTGAAGGGGACGAGCAGCGGTTTCTCGAGGCCCGCCCCCCTGAGTTCCAGGATGTCGCCCGCGCCGTGGTTGAGCACGGCAGCCACGCGGCCCATCGGCGCGCCGCCGGTGTCCTGCGCGGCAAGGCCGATCAGGTCGGAGTGATAGAATTCATCATCGGGCAGGGCGGGCAGCGCGCTGCGCGGGGCGTAGAGCCGGGTGCCTTTCAGGGCATCGGCTGCTTCTTTCGTGGCGATGCCCGACAGCCGCGCGGCGAAGCCTGCCTTGACGGGCCGGGTCAGGCGGATGTCGAAGGACCTTGTGCCGTCCTCGGTCGACAGCGGGCCGTAGGTGGCGATGTCGGCAGGCTCGGCGCAGAAGCTTTTCAGCCGTACCTCGCCCGCCACGCCGAAGGCGCCCGCCACCGCGCCGACGCAGACCCGCTCAGCCATCCCGGCTCTCCGCCAGGAAGGCGGCCGCCCGGGACTGGGCGGCGTGGCAGTCGGGATGCGCGGGGCCGACATAGCGCCGGTGATCGGGGCTGTCGCAGAGCACGGCCACATGATGCAGCCGCGCCTGCGGTGACACGGTGGTCAGCCAGCCCCCGGCGATCGCGGTGACCGCCAGGAGACCCGCACAGACGGCGCGTTTGTGCAGACTGGGCGAGAAGGCGATGACCCAGAGGCAGGTCGCCAGGATTGCCAGTCCACCGATGCCGAACCCGATCAGCACGCCTGTCAGCTTTCGGTGTTTTCTTCAGCCGTTTCAGGGACTTCGGCCTCGGCCTCGGCCTCGGGCGCGGCTTCAGGCTCGGGGGCGGCGTTGGCCTCGGCGGCTTTCGCGGCCTTTTCCTCGGCGCGTTCCTTTGCCTTCTGGCCCGGTTCTGCCTTCTTGGGGTTGTTGCGGACCTTTTTCTCGGCAACGCCTGCGGCTTCCAGGAAGCGGCTGACGCGGTCGGTGGGCTGGGCGCCCTGGTCCAGCCAGTGCTGGATGCGTTCCATGTTCATCTTCACCCGCTCTTCGCTGTCTTTGGGCAGAAGCGGGTTATAGGTGCCCAGTTTCTCGATGAAGCGGCCGTCGCGGGGCATGCGGCTGTCGGCGGCCACAATCGAATAGAAGGGGCGTTTCTTGGACCCGCCGCGGGCCAGTCGGATTTTCATTGCCATGGGTTCATCTCCTTGAAATGGCTGAGGGTAATGGTGGGTTTCACCCACCCTACGATTGATGTTTCTCGTGGTGACGAATGACCTCGTCGATCACGAAACGCAGGAACTTCTTGGCGAATTCCGGGTCGAGATCGGCCCGGTTTGCCAGGTCTTCGAGCCGCGCGATCTGCGCGGCTTCGCGCGCGGGATCGGACGGGGGAAGGGCGTGTTCGGCCTTGAGGCGGCCGACGGCCTGGGTGTGCTTGAAGCGTTCGCCAAGCGTGTAAACGAGGATCGCGTCGAGCCGGTCGATGCTCTCGCGGTGCTCCTTCAGAAGGGTCGCGGCGGTGGCGGTCGGGTCGGTCATCTGGTCCCCTCTTGTTGCGGGATCGGGGCGGAAACCGGGGTGTCACACCCCGTACACAGCCCGTACACACCCCGTGCATACGCCGCGTGCGGCCGGATTTCGCGGATATCGGTCATGGCGTTGCCTCCGACGGGGCCGGATGGCGCCAGATCTCCATCCGGCCGAAACGGGCGTGGCTGAAGGTGCCGTCCGGGGTGCAGCCCAGGCGCAGGGCCAGCGCGCGGCTGCGGGTATTGGCCGGGTCGATCAGGCTGATCGCGGTGGACCAGCCGAGCACGCGATAGGCGTAGTCGCGGCTTGCAAGCGCGGTTTCATGGGCGACGCCGCGCCCCTCGGCCCCCTCGAACAGGGTCCAGCCGATTTCCGGTTCGGGCCAGCCTTCGGGATACCACAGCCCGACATTGCCGAGCGTCGCACCGGTGGCCTTGTCTTCGACCATCCAGCGGCCATAGCCGCGCAGCAGCCAGTGACCGGCATAGGTCATCAGCGCCCGGCAGGCGAGATCGGCGTCGAGCGGGCCCGCGACGAAGCGTGACCGGTCGCTGGCGTAGAAGGCGGTGAAGGCGGCGATATCGCCGGGCCGGTAGCCGCGCATGAGGAAGCGCCCGGTGTCGAGAACCGGGATCGCGGCGTTGAGCGCATGGGCCGGGGCCGGGCGGGTCAGAACGCTCATGCGGCTGGCCTTTCATGGGCCCAGACCTCGCAGGCGGGATCATGGGCGGCCATCGTGCCGTTCCAGGCCGCGCCGAGGCGCGCGGCGACCCGTTTCGAGGCAGCGTTGCCCGCGTCGATATAGCTGACGATGCGGGGGGCATCGATGACGGTCCAGGCCCAGTCGAGCGCGGCCCGGGCCGCCTCGGTCGCGTAGCCCCTGCCTTCGGCGCCCGCGAAGAGGAACCAGCCGATCTCGGGTTCGGCGTGATGGGCCGGGAAATGCGGGCCGCAGGTGCCGATCACGCCGGTGGCGTCCTCGATCATGAACCAGCCATATCCGTGCAGGTCCCAATGGCCGCGATCCCCCGCGAAGAACCACCATGCCTGCCGGACCCCGACCGGACCGCCGACAAAGCCCGCCCGGTCCGAGGCGTAGAAATCGCGGAAAGCGGGCCAGTCGGACAGGTGATGGGGCCGCAGGGTCAGCCGGTCGGTGGTCAGCGTGGTCATCGCGCCCCCTCCGGCATCGGCTTGTGGCGCCAGACGGTGACCGGTTCGGTTTCCCAGACGGCGATCGCGGCCTCGGCCCCCGTGTCGCGCACAGCGCCGAGACGTCGGGCCAGCGCGTGGGAGCGGGTGTTGTCGGGGTCGGCATAGCTGACCATGGTGTCGACCTGATCCATGCCCCAGTCGCGGGCGAGGCGGGCGGCCTCGGTCCCGAGACCCTTGCCCCGGTGTTCGGGCAGGATCATCCAGCCGAGTTCGGGTTCCTCGTCGAGCCATTCCAGCGCGAGATTGACGAAGCCCGCGACCTCGCCCGCCCGGGTCTCGACCGTCCAGGTGCCGAGGCCCCGCAGCATCCACCCGGCGACGTAATTGCAGAAATCGTTCCAGATCGCCTCGGGCGTGAAGGGGCCGCCCATATGGCCGGTATCGGCCCCCATCATGCGTTCATAGGCCGGATAATCGGCAAGCCGGGGCGCCCGCAGGCGCACGCGGTCGCCCTCCAGCACGGGAACCAGCGCGGCAAGGGCGGCAGCGCGGGCTGCGGCGGGGCCATGAGGCGGGATCGTGCAGGGGCGTGGGAGCGGCGCGGTCATGCAAGCACCCCCTGCCGGAAGGTGACGACGCCCTCGGGGTAATGGCTTGGCACGGCAATATCGTCGTCACGCAGGAAGCCGAGTTTTTCAGCCACGCGGAGCGAGGCGGCATTGTCGGGCGCGACCTGGGCGATCAGCAGCGCACCGCGCCACGCCGCCATCACTGCGCGCGCCGCCTCGGTCGCGTAGCCCTGCCCCTCGCGCGCGCCGTCCCACAGCGTCCAGGTCAGTTCCAGCGGCGCGTCGGTGTCCGTCTGCATCACGCCGACATGGCCGAAACCGGCACCGCCATCGGTCATCACGTAGCGGCCAAAGCCGCGCAGCGCCCATTGCCCGGCCATCGCGAAGAACCGGTCGACCACGACGTGGCGGGGTTTCGGCCCGCCGACGCCCGCCGTGCGCGGGCCGGTGTAATAGGCGACATAGGCCTCAAGGTCCTGCAGCGCGGGGCGGCGCAGGGTCAGGCGGGCCGTGGTCAGGGTGTCGGGCAGGGTTGCGGTCATTTCTTCTTGCCGAACCCGCCAAGGCCGGGCGGCAGGCCGCCGAGGCCGGGCATCCCGCCGGGGCCGCCCATCTGCTTGGCGGCGGCTTCGAGGGCTTTCGGGTCCATATGGGCCGGGTCCATGTCCTTGAGCGCCTGCGGGGCGTTCGCGCCCATCAGCGCGCCGAGGCCGCCGCGCATCCCCTTTTTGCCCATCTTGCCCATCTTCTTCATCGCATCGGCCATCTGGCGCTGCATCTTCAGGAGCTTGTTGACGTCGCTGACATCCTGCCCGGCGCCGGCGGCGATGCGTTTCTTGCGGCTGGCCTGCAGCAGGGCGGGGTTGGCGCGTTCCTTTTTCGTCATCGAATTGATCAGCGCGATCTGGCGGCGGATGACCTTGTCGTCGAGGCCTGCATCATCCATCTGCTTCTGCATCTTGGCCATGCCGGGCATCATCGACATCATGCCCTGCATCCCGCCCATCTTGAGCATCTGGTCCAGCTGGCTGCGCAGGTCGTTCATGTTGAACATGCCCTTCTGGAAGCGCTTCATCATGCGCTCGGCCTGTTCGGCCTCCAGAACCTCCTGCGCCTTTTCGACGAGGCTGACGATATCGCCCATGCCGAGGATGCGGCCGGCGATGCGGTCGGGTTCGAAGGTTTCGAGCGCGTCCATCTTTTCGCCCAAGCCCACGAAACGGATCGGCTTGCCGGTGACCGCACGCATGGAAAGCGCCGCACCGCCGCGCCCGTCACCGTCCATCCGGGTCAGGACAACGCCCGAGATGCCGATGCGCCCGTCGAAATTTTCCGCCGTCTGCACGGCGTCCTGGCCGGTCAGGCCGTCGACGACCAGCAGGGTTTCGCGCGGGTTCGCGACATCGCGGACCGCCTCGACCTGGGTCATCAGTTCCTCATCGATCGACAACCGGCCGGCGGTGTCGAGGAGGTAGACGTCATAGCCGCCGAGACCGGCTTGCGTTTTCGCGCGTTTGGCGATGGTGACCGGGTCCTCGCCCTTGACGATGGGCAGGGTGTCGACGCCGATCTGGGTGCCGAGGATCGCCAGTTGCTCCATCGCCGCGGGGCGGTTGGTGTCGAGCGAGGCCATCAGGACCTTCTTGCCGTCGCGGTCCTTGAGGCGTTTGGCGAGCTTGGCGGTGGTCGTCGTCTTGCCCGAGCCCTGCAGGCCCACCATCAGGATCGGGGCCGGGGGATTGTCGATCTTGAGCGCGCCGGGGTCGGTGTCGCCGGACAGGACACCGATCAGTTCGTCATGGACGATCTTGATGACCTGCTGGCCGGGCGTCACCGATTTGGTGACCGCCGCGCCGGTGGCCTTTTTCTCGACCGCCTTGATGAATTGCCGCGCGACGGGAAGGGAGACGTCGGCCTCGAGCAGGGCCACGCGCACCTCGCGCATTGCGGTCTTGACGTCATCCTCGGTCAGCGCACCCTGCTTGGTGAGCCGGTCGAAGACGCCACCGAGGCGTTCTGACAGGTTTTCGAACATGGGCCATGCCCCTTTCGCGTCGTGTCGTTTCGCCCCCAAGGTAGGGGCAAAGCCTCAAAGCATAAACGCCCCCGTGGGCGAAACCTCGCTGACGGGGGGCGATCCTAAACCGCATCCAGGACCGGACGGCTGGCGCTGTCCGGATATCTTGGCGGCGCATATGCGCGGCGCCGGGGCCGGAGTCAAGCCGGAGTCAAGCCGCAGTCGGGTGGCAGGCAGGCCGCGGTCAGGTGCAGTCGGCCACGAGGTCGGTCACCCGGCCCGACAGCATGTCGCCGGTGCCCGACATCAGCGCGAAGTTGCGGCGCAGGTTCATCCGGTCCCAGTCGGACTGGGTCATGGGGATGGCATCATCGTCGCGGCTGCCGGGCGGGCCGAACAGGGTCAGGACCATGGGGCCGGAGAAATCGATGCCCGCGAAGCTGAGGCCGGTGGCCTCCATCCCGAAGATGCCCACCAGTTCGGTGCTGTCGCCGCGATGGGTGACCGAGACCGACCAGATGCGCGACCGGATGCCCCCTTCGATCACCATTTCGCCCTGCGCGAGGTGGCCGGTGGTCTGTGCATCCGATGGCACGGTGCGGCCATCGGTGGTGAAGGTGGCGGTGCCCTGAAGCGCGGTGTCGGGGCGGATGAAGCCCACGCCCTGGCTGACCGTGACGGTGAAGGTCAGGGTGCAGGACAGCGCAGCGGCGTGACCCGGGACGAAAGCGAACAGAACCGCGGCGCCGGAAAGAAGGCGGAACAGCATGAGCGCAGGCTATCACGCCTGCCGGTTCAGGCAAAACGGCCGGGCGCCTGGCCCGGCCGCATGGCGTTCCGGGGGTCAGGCGGCGACCGACAGGGCCTGCACCTGATCATTGGCCGATTTCATCGTCGCCTCGGCGTCGATCATCAGCCGGTCGGCGGTGACGAAATCGACATCCGTGATGCCCACGAAGCCGAGGATATGGCGCACGAAACCCGTGGCGAAGTCGATCTCGGACCCGGCCTCGGTCCCGCCGGAGGCGACGGCGACGATGGCGCGCTTGCCCTCGAGCAGACCCTTGGGGCCGTATTCGGAATACTGAAATGTCACGCCCGCGCGGGCGATCTGGTCGACCCAGGCCTTGAAGGCGGCGGGCACGCCGAAATTGTAGATCGGCAGACCGATGACCACGGTGTCGGCGGCCTGCAATTCGGCGACCAGGTCGTCCGACAGCGCCAGCTTGTCTTTCTGGGCGTCGGTCCGTTGATCGGCGGGGGTGAAATTGGCGCCGACCCAGTCTTCGTCGATCAGGGGAAGACCCCGGGCGAGGTCGCGGGTGACGATCCTGGTGTCCGTGCCGAAGCGGGCGATGATCTTGTCGGCGAGATCGCGGGAGACCGAGCCGTCGCGGCGGGCTGAGGCATCGATGCGGAGGATGGAATGGGTCATGCAACGGGTCCTGTGCAGGGAAGATTTCAATCGATGCGTTGAAAATCGATCTTGCAGATAAAAACACAATAGGAGAAAAAAGCAGGTTTATGTGTTCATTTGCACAGGTTCGGTCATGGACAACTGGGACGAAATCCGCACCGCCTTCCAGGTGGCGCGCGTCGGCACCGTTTCGGGCGCGGCCGAGGTGCTGGGGGTCCACCACGCCACCGTGATCCGCCATATCGACGCGCTGGAAAGCCGTCTGGGTGCCAAGCTGTTCCAGCGTCACGCGCGCGGCTACACCCCCACCGAGGCCGGGCAGGACCTGTTGAAGATCGCAGGCGCCGCCGACGACCAGTTCACCCAGCTTGCCGGCCGGATCAAGGGCCGGGGCGACGAGGTGACGGGCGAATTGATCGTGACCACGCTGGGCGTGCTGAGCCAGCTGATGGTGCCCGCCATCGCCGCCTTTCAGGACAAGCACCCCGACCTGCGCGTTCGGCTGATCAGCGACCAGCGCCTGTTCCGTCTGGAATACGGCGAGGCGCATGTGGCGATCCGGGCAGGCAAGCTGCCCGACCAGCCCGACAATATCGTGCAGCCCTTCTTCACCCATACGCAGCGCCTGGTGGCCAGCCGCGCCTATGTCGACCGGTTCGGCCCCCTGACCGGCGACAATGTCGCCGCGCACAGGTTCATCGGCGCCACCGAGGACACGCCCCGTGCCCCCTATTTCGTCTGGCTGAATGAAAACGTGCCCGCCAGCGCGATCTATTTCCGCGTCTCGGACATGCCTGCGGTCAAGGAGGCGGTGCGCGCGGGCATCGGCATCGGGTTCGTCGCCGGCTGGGACCGGGACCGGACCGATGACCTGGTCGAGATGTTGCCACCGCTGGAGGATTGGTCGGCGAAAATCTGGCTGGTCACCCATATGGACCTGCACCGCACCGCCAAGGTGCAGACCTTCGTGCGGCATCTGAAAGAGCAGGTGAAGACCTGGCCTGTCCACTGATCGCGCGGGGCCTGTCCCCGGGGGGGTGATCCGGCGATGAGGTGTCGGCCAAACCGTGCCGGCGGCCCGGCATGGGGCCGGGATCGGCTTGACGATCCGGGCCCTGGTGCTGTTTTTGCAGGATGAAGTCGCGGGCCGATCCCGCCGGATCACGAGGAAAGCCCGATGCCCGCCGCCACCACCAAGGGCGATCTGATCGCCATCACGGAAAAGGAATGGGCCAAGCTGGCCGCGTTGATCGACGCGATCCCCGAGGACCGGGCGACAACCCCCCATGAGGACGGGACGATCCGCGATATCGTGATCCACCGGGCGCATTGGACCGAGCTGTTCTTTCAGTGGCTGGCCGAGGGGGCATCGGCCGAGATGCCGGACCACGGGGTGAAATGGAACCAGCTGATTTCCTATAACGCGGCGCTGAAGGACCGGTATGCCAGCATGTCCTGGGCCGATGGGCGGGCCTGGCTGCGACGGTCGCATGAGCGGCTGAAGGACTGGATCGCGGAACAGGACGAGGCGGTGCTTTACGGCGGGCCGATGCCGGGCGGCAACGGGTGGACGACGGGGCGGTATGCCGAAGCCTCGGGCGCCAGCCATTACCGGTCGGCGGCGAAGGTGATCCGGGCCATGCTGCGCGAGGTGTCACCGGGGTGACATATCGGGGCCCTAAGGCGGCGCCATGATCCGATTGTCCGTTTCCCTTCCGGCGCGCATGAATGCCCGCGCGATCATGCCCCTGGGGCTGTCGACGCCGCAAAGTGCCCCGGTGGCCTTTGCGATCGAGGGCGCGCGCCTGTCCTGCGTCACCCATCCCGAAACCGGGCAGGTGATCGGGATCGCGGCGCCGGAGGCCGACCGGATCACGATCACCTATGATTTCATTCCTGGCGGGGCGGGATACCCCGACACGATGTTTCACGCCCGCGACAGCCGCTATACCCGGACCGCCGCAGGTTTGGCGCAGGATGCCGTGGCGGTGGCGCAGGCGGCGGGCGGGGGCCGGGCCGGGTTGCTGGCCTTGATGGCCCATACTGCCGCGCAGTTCGATTACGGCCACCACGAGGACCGGTTCTATGATGGTCATGCCGAGGTGCCGCAGCTGTGCGGGCTGACTCAGGGGTCCTGCGTCGATATCAACATCTACCTGATCGCGGCCCTGCGCGCGGCGGGATACGAGGCCGGCTATGTCACCGGCTATTTCGTGCCCGAGGAAAAACGGACCTGGTGCAGCGACGGGCATTGCTGGGTCGTCACCCGCCATGACGGCCTGATCGAGGAATGGGATATCGCTCATTTCCTGAAACGCGGCCGCCGCGATATCGAACCGGGCCTGAACCCCAGACCGGGGGTTCGGGTGGCGATGGCCCATTCGATGGGCTGGACCCTTCCTGCGCTGGGGCTGGTCGATGCCAAGCTGATGGGGCCGCCGGGCTGGCTGTTGCCCGATGGCCGGCTTGAGGAGGCGGAGGCGCAGGAGATCCGGCTGGAGGGCTACGAGGTTTTGGCCGCCGCCTGAGGCGCCGGTTCGGGATCGTCGAGTTCGGCTTCGAGAAACCGTTCGAACGCATCGAGGTTGATCGGTTCGAACTGCCCGAAGCCCTGCATCCAGACCGAGGCGGCGCGCATCGCGTCGGGGTCGAGCTTGCACCATTTCACCCGGCCGCGTTTTTCCTGCTGGATCAGCCCCGCCGAGGCGAGGATCTGCAGATGCTTGGAGATCGCGGCCAGCGACATCTCGAACGGGTCGGCCACGTCGGTGACGGCCATGTCATCCTCGAGAAGCATGGTCAGGATACGCCGCCGGGTCGGGTCGGCGAGGGCGGCGAAGACACGGTCGAGCGGATCATCCATGCGCGCCATAGGCGCAGCATCTTTGGCGACGGTCAACCGAACGGTTGAATTCGGAGTTCGGGTGCGGGCGGGGCGGGCGACGGTGCTGGAAATGTCGCAGCCATTAAAAAAGGATAAAAAACAAGGGGTTGAGAGCGGGTTGTGCCGCGGTGCAGCGCGTTGACTCCGGCGGCCCGCGCGCATAGCGTCCGCGCGACTGCTCCGACGGGAGAAGCGGCATGGCGGAACGGGACGAGGCAGCGCGGCTGAAGGCGCTGGAGGACCGGATCGCGGCGGCGCAGGCGGCCCGGGCACCGGTGCCCTCCGAGACCGGGGGGCGATACGCGGGCGCCGAGGTTGCATGGCGGATGGTCACGGAATTCGTGGCCTGCGTGGGCATCGGGTTCGGCCTTGGCTACGGGCTGGACGCGCTGCTGGAGACGACGCCGTGGATGATCGCGGTGTTCACGCTGCTGGGCTTTGCCGCCGGGGTGAAGGCGTTGATGCGCGCGGGCGCGGAGATGCAGAAGAAACAGGCATCGCAAGGCGCGGTGGACGAGAACGGGGAAGACTGACGTGGCGACCGAAAGCACCAACACGGCTGAAACCCAGACCGGCGGGTCCGGCAAGACCATCGCGCTGGTTCTCGCCGCCGTGGCGGTGGTGTTGTTCATCCTCGGACTGATGGGCGACTACGCGCCCGAGGGCGGCGGGTTGTCGATCGACCCGATGAGCCAGTTCGAGGTGTCGCCGCTGTTCGGGGGCGACGAGCTGAGCTGGTTCGTGCCCTCCAACGTGACGCTTTGGATGGGCATCGCCATCGCGGCGGTTGCGGCGCTGCTGGTGATGGGCACGCGCGGGCGCGCGGTGATCCCGGGCCGGTCGCAGTCGATGGCCGAACTGGTCTACGGGTTCGTGCACAAGATGGTCGAGGATGTCGCGGGCAAGGATGCGCTGCCGTATTTCCCCTATATCTTCACGGCCTTCCTCTACATCGTGTTCGCCAATGTGCTTGGCCTGATCCCGGCCTCCTTCACCACCACCAGCCATGCGGCGGTGACGGTGACGCTGGCCCTGACCGTGTTCATCTCGGTCACGGTGATCGGCTTCGCCAAGAACGGCGTCGGGTTCCTGAGCCTGTTCTGGCTGACCTCCGCGCCGCTGATCCTGCGCCCGGTGCTGGCGGTGATCGAGGTGATCCTGTATTTCGCGCGGCCCGTCAGCCATTCCGTGCGTCTGTTCGGCGCCATCGCCGCGGGCCACGCGGTGATGAAGGTGTTCGCGGGCTTTGCGGGCGCGGCCCTGATCGCGCCGCTGGCGATCGCGGGCATGGTGGCGATCTACGCGCTGGAACTGCTGGTCGCGGTGCTGCAGGCCTATGTCTTCACCATCCTGACCTGCGTCTACCTGAAGGACGCATTGCACCCCCATCACTGACGGCGCGCGCGTCGCGCCGGTCAAGATTTCTCGAACTTCCAACGTAAGGAGATAGGATTATGGAAGGCGATATCGGAACCCTGGGTCAATTCATCGGCGCTGGCATTGCAGGCATGGGCGCGGGTCTTGCCGCGCTCGGCGTCGGCAACGTGGCGGGCAACTTCCTCGCCGGTGCGCTGCGCAACCCGTCGGCGGCTGCCGGCCAGACCGCCACGCTGTTCATCGGCATGGCGTTTGCCGAAGCGCTCGGCATCTTCTCGTTCCTGGTCGCTCTGCTGCTGATCTTCGTCGCCTGATCCGGGCTGACGCATTTCCTTACGTTCCGGGGGGCGCACCGCGCCCTCCGGTAACCGGACGGTTCAGGAGACGACCCCATGGCCGATGACGCCACCGCCGCAGCCGCAGATGCCGCCCCCGGCATGCCGCAGCTGGATATCACATCTTTCCCGAACCAGATCTTCTGGCTCGTCGTCACGCTGATCGCGATCTACCTGATCGTCAGCCGTGTCGCGATCCCGCGGATCGGAGCGGTTCTGGCCGAACGCCAGGGCACGCTGACAAATGATCTGGCCACGGCCGAAGACCTGAAGCGTCAGGCCGCCGAGGCCGAGGCCGCCTATAATCAGGCGCTGGCCGATGCCCGGTCCGAGGCGCACAGGATCGCCGACGAAACCCGTGCCGAGATCCAGGCCGAACTCGACAGCGCCATCGCCAGGGCCGATGCGGAGATCGCCGCCAAGGCTGCCGAAAGCGAGGCGCGGATCGCCGAAATCCAGGCCGGGGCGCTGAAAAGCGTCGAAGCCGTGGCCGGTGACGTGGCCGCAGATATCGCCAAGGCCGTGGCCCCCGGGCAATCGGTTGATGCCAAGGCGCTGGCCGATGCGGTCGCGGCGCGGATGAAAGGTTAGGATGATGCGGGGTCTGACATTCATCGCGGGTTTTGCCGCCACGCCCGCCCTGGCCGCAGGGGACAAGCCCTATGGCCTGCTGAACCCGTCGCTTTACAACAGCGATTACGTGGTTCTGATCGGGTTCCTTCTGTTCATCGCCATCCTGTTTTACGCCGGTGTGCCGGCCCTGATCGGCCGGATGCTGGACCAGCGGGCCGACACGATCCGCGCCGAACTGGACGAGGCGCGGGCGCTGCGTGAAGAGGCGCAGTCGCTTCTGGCCAGTTATGAACGCAAGCAGCGCGAAGTGGCCGACCAGTCGGACCGCATCGTTGCTGCCGCCAAGGCCGATGCCGAGGCCGCCGCCGAAAAGGCCAAGGCCGATCTGGAAGTGTCCATCGCGCGCCGGTTGCAGGCCGCCGAGGACCAGATCGCGAATGCCGAGAACAAGGCCGTGCGCGCGGTGCGTGATCGGGCCGTGGACGTGGCCATCGCCGCCGCCGCCGATGCGATCCGGTCGTCGATGGCCGCCGCCGATGCCAATGCGCTGGTCGATGGCTCGATCGACGAGGTGGCCAAACGGCTGCACTGACGCGCGGCCATTTCGGCGAACGGATCAACCCCGGCCTTCGCGCCGGGGTTTTTTCATGCCCCGAAGCGGGCGGTATAGGTCGGCAGCGGGTCGCCCGGTGCCGGTGTGGCCGCAAAAACGCCCCGCGCGATGGCGCGCGCCAGCGTCAGGGCCCCCGCCTGACACAGCAGGGTCAGGTCGGCCATCGGGTCCTGTATCGGCACCGCGCCGGTGGCAGCGGCGAAGACCAGGTCGCCGTCCATCGGCGTGTGGGACGGATAGATCGCGCGCGCCATGCCGTCATGGGCTGCTGTTGCCAGCCGGGTCGCCTGTGCCTGGGTCAGGCCTGCATCGGTGGCGAT
Source organism: Paracoccaceae bacterium (assembly GCA_024742455.1). Classification (GTDB taxonomy): domain Bacteria; phylum Pseudomonadota; class Alphaproteobacteria; order Rhodobacterales; family Rhodobacteraceae; genus JANSYL01. Next base: position 63,416 of record JANSYL010000004.1, read on the forward strand.
GATGGCGATGGTGGTGTTCCGTGCATCGCCGCCTTTCAGGGGTGGCATTGCTGTGGGGTCGAAATTGCGGGCCATGCCGCGATTGCCGAACTCGCCCCCAATCTCGAAGGGGGCGGCCCAGAATTCCGGGCCGTCGCCCACGGTCACGCGGCCCAGCGCGTTGACGGCCACCAGCGCGCCGATGGTGAACGGCCCGATCCGGGTTGAGGCGGTGCCGAGCCCGCCCTTGAGATCGGCGATCAGCGCGCCTGTCCCCGCGCCGACGCTGCCCGTGGCGACGTCCTGCGATGCGGCGGCCAGTGCCTGTGCGCCGAGCGTCTTGTAGGGGTTTTCCGGCCAGTCCTTGTCGCCCCCATTGATCAGGTCGAACAGGATCGCGCCGGGCACAATGGGCACGCGCTGGTCCCCCACCGCGAACCCCCGCCCCTGCGCGCGCAGCGCATCGGCCACGCCCGATGCGGCATCGAGGCCGAAGGCCGAACCGCCCGACAGGACCAGTGCGTCGACCGTTTGCACCGATTTGTCCGGGGCCAGAAGGTCGGTTTCCCGCGTGCCGGGGGCGCCGCCCATAACATGCACCCCGGCCACGAAGGGCGCGTCGCCCACCACCAGGCTGACGCCGGTCTTGATGCGGTCATCCTGCGCCTGGCCCACGAGGAGGCCCGCCACATCGGTGATGGCGTTGCGGGGGCCGGGGTGCATCATGGCGCGGCGACCATGCGCGGCACGGTGCCCCGCCATGTCCCCAAGGCGCGGAGCAGGTCGGTGCCGTTCAAGGGGCATGTCAGATCGTCGAACGCGTCGGGTTTGATCAGGACCAGCGTGTTCGCAGCGCCGGCGGCGGTTTCGATCTCTGCCACCGTGGTTGCGTGGAAGAATGCCCCGAGCCGTGCGGCACGGGCGGTCTGGATCACCTCGACCTCGCCCGGGTCGAGCGCCGGGCAGCTGTCCAGCAGATGTGCGTAGACCACCGGCTGGCTGGTGAAATCCCCCGCGAAGACGGCCAGATCGGCGGGCAGGTCGCGGCGGGTCAAGCCGGTCATATGCAGCGGCCCCCGTCCACCTCGAGCACCGCGCCGGTGATCATCGAGGCCGCGTCGGAGCACAGGAAGGCCGCCGCCTCGCCCATGTCGGCGGGTTGGGAGAAGCGGCCGAGGGGGATGGTCGACAGGAATTTCGCGCGCATCTCGGGCGTGTCCTGTCCCATGAAACTGGCCAGGAGCGGCGTTTCGCCTGCCACCGGGGCCAGCGCGTTCACCCGCACGCCCTCGGGCGCCAGTTCCACGGCCATGGTTTTCGTCGCCGTGATCATCCAGCCCTTGGAGGCGTTGTACCAGTTGAGCCGGGGCCGGGGGCTGAGCCCGGCGGTGGAGGCGACGTTGAGGATCGCGCCTGCGCGCTGGTGCTTCATCACCGGGACGATCTCGCGTGCGGTCAGGTAGACGGATTTGGCGTTGACGGCGAGGACGCGGTCGAAATCGTCCTCGCTCACCTCTTCCATCGGGGCGGGCATGTGGGTGATGCCCGCGTTGTTGACGAGGATGTCGATGCGGCCCCAGGCGTCCATCGCGGCCCGGGTCATCGCCGATACCGACGCGCCGTCGGCGATATCCACGACCTGCGCGATGCCGCCGATCTGTTTGGCGACTGTCCGGGCCGCGTCGGCGTTGATGTCGGCGACCATCACTGTCGCCCCTTCGCGGGCGAAGACCTGTGCGATGCCTGCGCCGAAGCCCGAACCGGCCCCGGTCACGATGGCGGTTTTGCCTTCAAGATTCATCCTTGTCCTTTTCCCTGGCGGCGCGTTTCCGCGCGAGGTCGGCGTCGATCATCGCGATGTCGATCTTGCGGGCGCGGGTCATCGGCCAGAGGCCCGCCAGCGCCGCGATCAGCGCGCCGACCACCGCCCCGTCATGCATGAAACCCGCGCGCAGGAAATCCGACCGCGCCGGGCCGTCGGGGAAGGACAGCCAGCCGTCGATCAGCCCGGTGGTGTCGGAGGCGATGCCCGCCAGAAGGCCAAGCAGCGAGGCCAGGAGGGCCAGGAACACGCCCACGCCAATCGCGCCGATCCCGGCGGCCATGTAGGTGCGCGGTTTCGGCACCATGATGAAGCCCAGGATCAGCGCGGGAAGGGCGGCGAGGATGCCGATCCCCCAGGCCGCCTGCGCGCCCGCCAGCGCGGCGGCGAGACGGGGAGCGGTGTCTGCCGGGACGCCCGAGGCGGGCAGGTAAAGCGCGGTGAAGAAACTGGGGCCGACGCTGTAGCTCATCTGGTGATGGATCGCGCCGAAGATCGCGGCGGTCACCGCGGCCCCTGCCACCAGACCCAGGAAAACCGGAACCTTACCCAATTGCATCGCATAACTCCCAGATACCGTTTCGGGTAAGGGTAGGGTCCGCCCCTGTGCCGTCCATGCCCGTCATCCGTGATGGGCCGCGACGGTTTTCAGGCTGGAGAAGGCATAAAGCGCCTCGAACCCCTTTTCGCGGCCATGGCCCGACAGGCGGGTGCCGCCGAAGGGAAGTTCGACGCCCCCCGCCGCGCCGTAATTGTTGATGAAGACCTGACCGGCGCGCAGGCGCCGCGCCATGCGCATCTGGCGGGCGCCATCGCGCGTCCAGACCGAGGCGACAAGGCCGTAATCGGTGCCATTGGCGATTTCCGTCGCTTCATCCTCACCCTCGAAGGGCAGGACGACCTGCACGGGGCCAAAGATTTCCTGCTGGGCGAGGACATGGTCGGGCGTCAGGCCGCCGATCAGGGTGGGGCGGACGTAATGGCCGCCGGAGGCGATATTGGTCACCTCGCCCTCGGCCAGGATGCTGCCCTTCGGGGCCTTTGCCAGAAACCCCTCGACGATCTCTTTCTGGCGGGCCGAGATGAGGGGGCCGACATTGAGGTCTTCCATCGCCGGGCCGACCTTGAGCGCGCGATAGGCGGCCGCCATGCGGGTGCAGACCTCGTCATAGATCGGGCGTTCCACGAGGATTCGGGAGGCCGCCGAACAGGTCTGACCGGCGTTCTGGATGCCCGCGTTCACGAGAAAGGGCAGCGCGGCATCCAGATCGGCATCGGCGAACACGACCTGCGGGGATTTCCCGCCAAGTTCCAGCGTGACCGGCACGCAGTTCTGGGCCGCCGCCGCCTGCACCAGGCGACCCGTGGGCACGGACCCGGTGAAAGAGACGTGGTGGATGCCCTTGTGCGCGGTCAGCGCCGCGCCCGCCTCGGCGCCCAGGCCCGGCACCACGTTGAGCGCACCGGCGGGCAGGCCCGCCTGGCGCGCGATATCGGCGATGGCGAGCGCGGTCAAACACGCCTCCTCGGCCGGTTTCAGGACGCAGGCGTTGCCCATGGCGAGGGCCGCGCCGATGGACCGCCCGATGATCTGCATCGGGTAGTTCCAGGGCACGATATGCCCCGTCACGCCATGGGGTTCGCGCAGGGTGTAGACGGTGAAGCCCGCGTTGAACGGGATCGTCTCGCCCATCACCTTGTCGGCGGCCCCGCCGTAGAATTCGCAATAACGCGCAAGGGCGGTCACGTCGCTGCGGGCCTGGGTCAGGGGTTTGCCGACATCGGTGGCCTCCATCTCGGCCAGGGCATCGGCGTGGTCTTGAACCAGCTGGCCCATGTGCATCAGCAACCGGCCCCGTTCGGCGGCAGTCAGGCGGCCCCAGTCGCCGGTCAGCGCCCTCTCGGCCGCGGCTACCGCCGCGTCGATATCGGCGCCGGTGCCGCGCGCGATACGCCCGATTTCCTGCCCGGTGGACGGATCCTCGAGCGGCAGCGTGTCACCCGAGGCGGGCGCGCGCCAGGCGCCGTCGATGAAGACTTTTGTCGTGTCGAACCATGGGGTCATGTCCGGCCTCCTTCCGTTTGGGCGGAGAATGACACGGGCGCGGCGGGGGTTCCAGCCGCGGTGAGCGTCGGCGCGGCGGCGAGCAGGGCCTGCGTGTAGGGATGGGTTGGTGTTTCGAAAACGGCCTGGGTGGGCCCCTCTTCGACGATCTGGCCCGCGCGCATCACCAGCACCCGGTCGGTCACGCGCCGCACCACGGTCAGGTCATGGGAAATGAAGAGGTAGGACAGCGTGAACCGGTCCTGCAGTTCCGCCAGCAGGTCGAGGATGCGGGCGCGCACCGAAACGTCGAGGGCCGAGACCGCCTCATCCAGGACGATGATGGCGGGCCGGGTGATCAGGGCCCGGGCGATGGCGATGCGCTGCCGCTGGCCGCCGGAGAATTCATGGGGGTATTTGTCCATGTCGTCAGGCGACAGGTGGACGGCGCGCAAGGCCTCGGCCACCCGGTCGCGACGGTCGGGGCCGCGCGGGGGCTTGGCCATCAGGTGGAAGGGTTCGGCCACCAGATGTTCGACGCGCCAGCGAGGATTGAAGCTGCCATAAGGGTCCTGGAACACCACTTGGATGCCCGCGCGCAGGCTGTTGGCCATATGCGTGTGGACGGTTTCGCCGAAGGCGGTGATGCGCCCGCCCTGCACCGGTTCCAGCCCCAGGATCGCGCGGGCGAGGGTGGATTTCCCGCAGCCGCTTTCGCCCACCAGCCCGAGGCTTTCGCCCTTGTGGAGCGTCAGGCTGACCCCGTCGACGGCGCGCACGGGCGCGGCACGGGCGAGAATCCCGCGGCGCGCGCCCGGATAGGTGCGGGTGACGGTATCGAGGGTCAGCAGGGGGTCGGACCCCCGGGTGGCCTTGCGGTCGGGCTGAAGGGTGGAGGCGGTGAGAAGGGCCCTGGTGTAGGCGTGGTGCGGAGCGGTCAGAACCTGCGCGGTCTGCCCTGCCTCAACCACCCCGCCGTTCTGCATCACCGCCACCCGCGCGGCCATCTGGCCTACTACCGCCAGGTCATGGGTGATGAGCAGAAGGGCCATCCGTTCTTCCGCCGCGATGTCGCGGATCAGGTCGAGGATCTGCGCCTGCGTGGTGACGTCCAGCGCGGTGGTGGGTTCATCGGCGATCAGCAGCCGGGGATGAAGCGCGATGGCGGCGGCGATGGCCACGCGCTGGCGCTGGCCGCCGCTGAGTTCATGGGGGTAGCGGTCGAGGCCAAGCGATTGCAGCCCGACACGGTCCAGCCGGTCGCGGGCGATGGCGCGCGACGCCGCCCGCGATGCGGCGCCGTGGACCAGCAGGGTTTCGGCCACCTGGTCGCCGATGGTCTGCACCGGGTTTAGCGCGGTCATCGGTTCCTGAAAGATCATCCCGATCTCGTTGCCGCGCAGCGCGTTCATCCGCGCCTCGGCCAGGGTGAGCAGGTCAGCGCCGTCGAGCGTGATCCGCCCCGTGGTTGCCGACCCGCGCGGCAACAGGCCCATGACCGACAGCGCGGTGAGCGATTTGCCCGACCCGCTTTCGCCGACCAGCCCCACGGCCTCGCCCGCGCCGATGGCGAGCGACACGTCGCGCAGGATCGGGGTGCCGTGGATCGTGAGCGACAGGGTCTTGATTTCGATCATAACGCGCGACCGAGTTTTCTAGAAAACTCGGCGATCGAAAACCTTCTAGAAGGTTTTTTCATACCCGCCCCCGCCGCAGTCTGGGGTCCAGCGCATCACGCAGACCGTCGCCCATCAGGTTCAGTCCCAGGACCAGGAGCACGATGGCCAGCCCCGGCAGCACCGCCAGCATCGGCGCGGTGTAGATCATCGTCTGCGCCTCGGCCAGCATCCGGCCCCAGGACGGGACCGGGGGCTGCGCGCCGAGGCCCACATAGCTGAGCGCCGCCTCGGCCAGGATGCCGAGGGAGAACTGGATCGTGGCCTGCACGATCAGGAGGTTGGCGATATTGGGCAGGATATGTTCGGCGCTGATCCGCGCCGCGCCCTTTCCCGCCGTGCGCGCCGCCATGACATAATCGAGCGTCCAGAGCGGCAGCGCGCTCCCGCGCGCGACGCGGGCGAAGACGGGGATGTTGAAGATGCCGATGGCGAGGATCGCGTTTGTGGCGGACGGGCCGTAACGCGCGGTGATCAGGATCGCGATGACGAGCGAGGGGAAGGCAAAGATCAGGTCATTGCCGCGCATGATCACCTCATCGAGCAGGCTGCCGCGCCGCGCGGCGGCCGCCAGCCCCAGGGGCACGCCGATGATCAGCCCGATGCCAACGGCCACCACCGCCACGGCGATGGAGGTCTGGCTGCCCACCATCAGCATCGACAGAAGATCGCGCCCGAACTGGTCGGTGCCCAGCGGATGGGCGGGCGAGGGCGGCTGCAGCCGGTTGGCGATGGTCAGGGTGGCGACATCATGGGGCGTCCAGACGAGGCTGACGAGCGCCAGCAGGGCGAAAGCCGCGCTGATCGCGCCGCCGATCAGAAGGGCGGTGGGAAGGCGCCTCATCTCCGCCTGAGCCTCGGGTCGACCAGCGCATAGGCGATATCGACCAGGAAGGTGACCAGGATGACGGCGAAGACCAGCAGCATGGTGACCGATTCCACGACGATCAGGTCGCGCTGGGTGATGCCCTGGAAGATCAGGCGGCCGAGACCGGGCAGGAAGAAGACATTCTCGATGATGATGCCGCCCGCGATCAGGAAGGAAAACTGCAGCCCGATGATGGTGAGCACCGGGATCAGCGCGTTTTTCAGCCCGTGGCGCAGCACCGCCTGCCCCCGGCTGAGGCCCTTGGCGCGCGCGGTGCGGATATAGTCCTGATCGAGCGTCTCCAGCAGCGCCGAGCGCATCACGCGGGCCAGGATCGCGGCCTGCGGCAGGGCCAGCGCCACGGCGGGCAGGGTCAGGGATTTGATCGCGGCACCCGGATCGTCCCAGCCCGGGAACCCGCCCGCCGAAAACCATTGCAGCGTGACGGCGAAGAGCAGCACGAGCAGCATTGCGAACCAGAAATTCGGGATCGCGATGCACAGTTGCGTGGCGCCCATGATGCCGTAATCGGCGACGCTGCCCCGGGAGGCGGCGGCAATGATGCCCACGGGAAGGGCGATGGCCGTGGACAGGATCAGGGCATAGGCGGCCAGCGGCAGCGACACCCAGAGCCGGTCGGCCACAAGGTCGGCCACGGGCACCCGGTAGGTGTAGGAGATGCCGAAATCGCCGGTCAGCATGCCGCCGACCCAGGCGAGGTAGCGGTCGACCTTGCTGCCCTCTAGCCCCAGATCGGCGCGCAGCGCGGCCAGCGTGTCCTCGGTCGCGTTCAGGCCCAGCATATAGGCCGCCGGATCGCCGGGGATCACCTCGATCACCGCGAAGATCACGAGGCTTGCCACGATCAGCGACAGGGTAAGCGACAGCGCGCGTCTGGCGAGGTAGAGGCCCATGGCTGCAGGTTAGTCGCGCCGGTTCCGCGCCGCCAGCGCCGATGCTGTCACCAAACGGACATGGCGGCGTTATCGTGGCGTTACCGCGTCGGCGCATCACCCTGACACTGACATCAAACACCGTTGGGGAAGAGACATGACCACCCGGTTTCTGACGCTGACCTCTGTCTTCGCGCTCTGCGCGGGGACGGCGGCGGCCCAAGACATGAATTTCAACCGCATCGCATCCTTCATGACCGCGCTGAACGCGCCCGATGCCGAGGAAAGCTCGGCCGAGATCATCGGAGTGACCGGTGACGGCATGACGCTGGTCTACACCGACAGCCCGGCGGGCGTGGTCGGCTTCATCGACATCACCGACCCGGCCAACCCGGTCGCGGCGGGCGCCTTTGCCCTTCCGAATGGCGAGCCGACCTCGGTCGCCGTGATGGGCGGCACGGCCTATGTGGGCGAAAATACCTCTGCCAGTTTCGTGGAACCCTCGGGCGTCCTGCACAGCATGGATGTGGCCAGCCAGTCGGTCACCGGGTCCTGTGACCTCGGTGGTCAGCCCGATGCCGTGGCGATCGCCCCCGATGGCAGTTTCGTCGCGGTCGCGATCGAGAACGAGCGGGACGAAGACCTTGGCGAAGGCCGCGTGCCGCAGATGCCCGCAGGCTTCGTGGCCATCGTGCCGCTGAACGACGGCAGCATGGATTGCGACGGTCTGATTGCCGCCGACCTGACCGGTCTGGCCGATATCGCGCCGGAAGATCCCGAGCCCGAATTCGTGGCCATCAACGGCGAGGGCGAGATCGTCGTCACGCTGCAGGAAAACAACCACATGGTCGTTCTGGCCGCCGACGGGTCGGTGATCAGCCATTTCTCGGCCGGAGAAGTCACCCTCGAAGGTATCGACACCGACGAGGAAGGCGCGCTGACATTCAACGAAAGCCTGAGCTGGCCGCGCGAGCCCGATGCCGTCGCCTGGATCGACGACACCCATTTCGCAACTGCCAATGAAGGCGACATGGATGGCGGCACCCGTGGCTGGACCATCTTCAGCCAGGATGGCGAGGTGATCTACGAGGCAGGCACATCCTTTGAATACGCGATCATCGAGGTCGGTCATTACCCCGAGGAACGGTCGGGCAACAAAGGCGTGGAACCCGAAAGCGTCACCTTCGACGTGTTCAATGGCACGCCCTACCTGTTCGTCGGGGCCGAGCGGTCGTCAATCGTCGGCGTCTACAACGTCACCGATCCGGCCAACCCGGTTCTGGAACAGCTGCTGCCCTCGGGCATCGGGCCGGAAGGCTACGTGACGATCCCGGAACGCAACCTGCTGATCTCGGCCAACGAGACCGATGATGCGGGCCCGCGCGCGCATGTCATGGTGTTCGAATACCAGGATGCACCGGCGGTCTATCCGCACCTGACCAGCGCAGGCATGGATGAGCTGACGGGTTGGGGCGCGATCTCGGGGCAGGTGATGGCCGAGGACGGCACCATCTTCGCCGTCTCTGACAGCTTCTACGGGATGCAGCCGACAATCTTCCACATCGATGTCAGCGAAACCCCTGCCCGCATCGTGGACGCGATCCGCGTCACCCGTGAGGGACAGCCCGCGCAGCTGATGGATATGGAAGGCATCGCGCTGGATGGCGAGGGTGGTTTCTGGGTCGCCTCCGAGGGCCGTTCCGACCGTCTGGTGCCGCACGCGATCTATCACGTGGGTGCCGATGGCGCGATCGAGGATTACATCGCGCTGCCGGAGGAGCTGCTGGCGGTCGAGCGCCGCTTCGGCTTCGAAGGCATCACGCGGGTGGATGACATGCTCTATATCGCCGTTCAGCGCGAATGGCGCGACGATCCGGAAAACCACGCCAAGGTTCTGGGTTACAATCTGGAGACCGAGGAATGGTCGGTGATCCACTACCCGCTGACGCCAGCGGAAACCGGTTGGGTGGGTCTGTCGGAAATCGTGGCGCATGACGGTTTCGTCTACTTCATCGAACGCGACAACCAGTTCGAGAATGCGGTGACCAAGCAGATCACCCGCGTGCCGCTGGACGCGATGGACGGCATGGTTGCGCTGGGCGATACGCCGAACGTGCTTGCACCGGAAGTCGTCGTTGATCTGCTGCCCTACCTGACTGCGACCGGGGGTTACATCCTCGACAAGGTCGAAGGTCTGGCCATCGCGGCGGATGGCACAATGTGGGTGTCGACCGACAATGACGGGGTCGATGACCATTCGGGCGAGACGATGTTCTTCGCCATTCCTGCGGAATGAGGGTCATCGCCGACTGCTGATGCAGCCGGCGCGATTTGAAAAAACCTGGAGACCCCCGTGGCTGGCACCGCGGGGGTTTTCGTTTTCAGCGCGGTCTGCATGCCTTAGGCTGCCGCGCGGCAACCAAGGGACGGACACATGAAGGCGGCGGTCTACACGCGCTATGGCGGACCCGACGTGGTGACGGTGCGGGATGTGCCCGCCCCCACGCACGGCCCGGGCGAGATCCTGGTGGAAACCCGCGCGGCGGGTGTGACGACCGCCGATTGGCGGCTGCGGGCGGCGGCGTTTCCGGGGCTTGTCATGGGGATTGCGGGGCGCGTGATGTTCGGGATCACCGGGCCGCGCAACCCTGTTCTCGGGTCCGATTTCGCGGGCGTGGTGGCCGAGACCGGCGCGGGCGTGACGGAGTTCCGGCCCGGCGACCGGGTGTTCGGGTTTTCGGATGGCGGCGCCCATGCAGAGCGGTTGGTGATGAAGGCCGACAAGGCCGTGACCCGTTTGCCCGAGGCCCTGAGCTTTGCCGAAGGTGCGGCGCTGCCCTTCGGGGCGATGGCCGCGCTGGAGTTTCTGGACCGGTTCGCGGCCCTGAAACCAGGTGAGCATGTGTTGATCGTGGGCGCGTCGGGCGGCGTCGGGGCCTATGCGGTGCAGATCGCCAGGGCCCTGGGTGCCCAGGTGACGGCTGTCGGCTCGGGCGCGCAGGCCGCGATGCTGACGGGTCTTGGTGCCAATCACGTCATCGACTACCGCGCGCGGGCTGCTGCGGATTGGGGCGGGCCGTTCGACGTTATTTTCGACACGATTGGGGTGACGAATTATGCGCAGATGGCGGCGCAACTGGCCGATGGCGGGCGGTTCGTGCCGCTGAATTTCGGGATCGGCGATTTCGCCGCGAGGGGCGCGGCCAAGAAGGCAGGGCACGCGGTGATCCTGCAGGTGAACGCGGACACCAAGGCGGGGCTCGAGCGTCTCGTCGCGATGATCGGGGACGGCAGCCTGCGCCCGGTGATCGACAGCCGTTTTGCCTTCGCCGATATCCGGGACGCCCATGCCAAGGTCGAAACCCGGTCACGGGCAGGGGCGGTCATCGTGACCTTCTGACGGGTTAACGGCTGTCGCCGGTATCGTTGTCTGCCTGGTCGACGGACCATGCGCCCGCGGCCTCGACGGTCACGGCGGAGGCGGTGGGCAGCACGCCGAGATAGCTTTCGGTTTCTTCGACCGGGGTTGCGGCGCGCTGGGTCATGCGCCAGGCGGCATAAAGCGCCAGCGCCGTGAAGGTCAGGCCCACCACCAGCCAGAACCCGTTCGGCCCGACGCTTTCCATCGCCCAGCCGGTGACGAGCGGCCCCAGGATCGCGCCGAGCCCGAAGGTGAAGACCAGCCCGCCCGAGGCGGCGGGCATATCCTCGACCGCCAGCGCGTCATTGGTATAGGCCAGAAGCAGGGCGTAAAGCGGGGTCGTCATGCCGCCGCCCAGAAATGCCGCCGCCATCAGGGGCCAGTGCCCCCAGTCCTGCAGGGCGGGCAGACCGCTGCCCGCCAGCCAGCCCAGCCCGCAGGCCGCGGCCCCCAGAAGCGCCGTTCCGAGGATGACCTGCCGCCGGTCCAGCCGGTCCGACAGCCAGCCGATCGGGTATTGCAGCACCAGCGCCCCGGCGAACAGCATCGCCACGAAAAACGCGATCTCGTTGGCGGACATCGCGATCTGGCTGCCGAAGACGGCGGCCATGCCCGACTGGATGGCATAGACGGCGCCCACCAGGAAAATGCCCACGGTGCCGAGCGGCGATCCCTCGAACAGCCCCCTGAGCGACATCGGCCGCGCCATGGTGACGGCGGGCGCGGGGGTGACCGACAGCAGGATCGGGGCGAAGGAGACCGACACGAGGATCGAGGCGCCGATGAAAAGCGCCGAGGTCGCCGCATCGCCCAGCGTCAGCAACCCCTGCGCGCCGATGATGCCAAGGGTCTGGGCGATCATGTAGGCCGACAGGACCTTGCCCCGGGTTTCGTTGGTGGTGGCGTTGTTGAGCCAGCTTTCGGCGGCGACATAGATGCCCGACATCGAAAACCCCACGAGCACCCGCAGGATGGTCCAGGCCCAGGGTTCGGTGATCAGCGGAAAGGCGATCAGGCCGGCCGACATGAAACTGCCGAGCGCCGCGAAGACCCGCACATGGCCCACGCGCTGGATCAGCACCGGTGTCCAGCGCGCGCCTGACAGGAAGCCGAGGAAATAGCCCGAGGCCACGACGGCCAGTTCGGCCGCCGAAAACCCCTCGATCCCGCCGCGCAGGCCGATCAGCGTGAAATGCATGCCGTTGCCCAGCATGATCAGGACGATCCCGATCAGCAGGGCCCAGACACCGGACAGCACCTTGAGCATGGCAAACGCCTTTCGCAGGACGGGGCGGCAGGGAAAACCCTGCGCCAGCCTGCAGCTTTGCGGCTGCAGCACTTTTGCTGCAGCGCCGCATCATGGGCGTTTTGCGGCATGGCGCGACGCCCGTGCGCCGCGCCCCAGCCCCAGGAGGCCTTGGCCGTTCCCGTCGAAGAGACGGGCCTGCCGGGCGGATTACTCCGTCCAGCGCACGGCGGTCAGGTCATTGGCCTGGGTGGGCGAGTTTTCCCAAAGCCCTTCGATGCCCGCCGCCGCAACACCCGTCTTGGCCAACTGGAACAGGTAGCCGTTCACATATTGCTCGGAGATCATCCGCTGTGCGGCCTGTTGCAGCTCGGTCCGCATCGCGGGGTCGGAGGTGACGGACAGGTCGTCCATGATCGCCTGAAACTCGGGCGCGCCGAACTGGAAATAATAATCGGGCCGGGCATAGATGTTGATGTCGGCGGGTTCGGTATGGCTGACGATGGTCAGGTCGAAATCATAGCCCCGGAACACCTGTTCCAGCCATTGCGCCCATTCCAGGTTGGTGATCTCGGTCTCGATCCCCACCTCGCGCAGCTGTGCCGCGATGATTTCACCCCCGCGCCGCGCGTAGGAGGGCGGTGGCAGCATCAGGCGGAGCGACAGGTTTTCGACCCCTGCCTCGGCCAGAAGGCTGCGGGCAAGGTCGGGGTCATGGGCCGAGTTCGCCGTCAGGTCGAGGTAATCGGGATTATGCGGGGCGAAATGCGTGCCGATGGGCGTGCCATAGCCGAACATCGCGCCGTCGATGATGTCCTGCCGGTTGATCGCGTGGCTGATCGCGCGGCGCACACGGATGTCATCAAGCGGGGCCTGGGCGTTGTTCATCGCGAGGATCGTTTCGCCCTCGGTCGAGCCGACGATGACGTTGAAGCGGGGATCGGCCTCGAACTGGGCCAGAAGCTCGGGCGCGGGGAAGACCGGGAAAGCGTCGATATCGCCCGCCATCATCGCCGCGAAGGCGGCGTTGGGGTCCGAGATGAAGCGGAAGCTCGCGGCCTCGAGCGCCACCGGGTTGCCCCAATAGGCGTCGTTGCGCACCAGATCGACCCGGTCGCCTTCGACCCATTCGGCAAACCGGAACGGGCCGGTGCCGACGGGATTGGTGGCGTTGCCCTCGGCGGTTTCGGGGGCAACGATCACCGCGTCGCCCCAGGCCATGTTGAACAGGAAGGCACCGGTCGGCTGGCTGAGCGTGATCTCGACGGTCAGGTCGTCGGTGGCGGTGACCGTCTCGATCGTCTCGAACAGCGCGGGTTGGGCGTTGAGCGAGCCTTCGGCGCGGGCACGGTCGAGCGAGAACACCACATCCTCGGCGGTCATTGCGCTGCCGTCATGGAAGGTCACGCCGTCCTGAAGGGCGAAGGTATAGGTCAGCCCGTCATCGGAGATCGTCCAGCTTTCGGCGAGCCCGGGCACCACCGACCCGTCCGGGGCGAACCGTGTCAGTCCTTCGAAGACATTGGCATAGACCACCTCGTCAATCGCTGCGGCGGCGCCTGCCGTCGGGTCGAGGCCCGGCGGTTCAAGCTGCATGCCGATGCTGATATCGGTCTGCTGCGCCAGTGCCGCCGTGCCGATCAGGGCGAGGGCGGCTGTGGTCAGGGTCAAGCGACGCGTCATGGCGGGTCCTCCCGTATGTGGTTCTTCTGCATGATGGCCGGGTCTAGGCAAAAAATCCCGTGCCTTTTTGCCGCCGCTGCCGGGGTCAGCCCTGCCAGGTTTCGGGCGGGGTGATGCCGCGTGCGCGCAGCCCGTCGACCTGGGCGCGCACCATCGGGGCCAATGCCTCGGCCAGGCCCTCGGGCATCGGCCGGGCGGGCGAGGGGTTGACCACGCGGTCGATGATGTCACCGGGCACCGGGTGCGGGTCGACGCCCAGAAAGGCCTCGATATCGGCGATGTAGCCCCTGGGGTCCCCTGCGATCCGGTCGTAGAAATCGACCCGCAGCGCATCTTCGGGCAGGCCCGCGCGCATCCGGTCGATGGCGGCCACGTAATCGCTGTGGTCGAGGTAATCGCCCGCGTGGATATGGGCGATCAGCTCATCCAGCGACCAGTCCTCCAGCAGGTGGTCCTGCCCCTGCATCTTCAGATGGAACCGCACATGGCTCCATGTCCGGTCGAGCGGTTCGCGCAGCGTGTAGAGCACCCTGAGCCGGCGGGTCCTGGCGGCGATGTCGCGCCAGGCCTCCGCCGGCAGAAGCGCGGTCATGTTGGAAAATTCGGCCATCCAGCGCGCGCTGCCCCGGAACCGGAACAGGGCGTTGAACCAGGCGTCATCGACCGGACCGTCAAGCCAGGCCGCCGTCCACAGCACCCTGCGGCGCAGAACTTCGCGCCGCGACAGGTCGGGGTCGAAATGGAGATACCCCTTGGCCCGCTGCATCCGTGCCCTGTCTGACAACATGTCCGGCCGCAGATGGCGGGCGTAGAAGTAGTGGATTTCCTTTTCCTGGCTGAAATGGATGTCGGGGTGCCGGTGCAGCACGTCGTAGATCCAGGTGGTGCCGGCCTTCATCGCGCCTGCACCGAGGAATAGATGATCGAAAACAGGATCGTCGGCCATGGTCGAGGGGTCCGGCACGGGGGTGCGGGTCTTGTTTGACAGCGGAACGCGGCAAGACCAAAGGACAGGCCCCGTATTCGCAGGGTGCCGGGATTTGCATCATGACGCAACGGATTGTCGCAAATCCTTCATCCAATCCTTCGGCCCCGGAGAGAATCGGGTTAACGTTTTCGTGTCTGTGAGAAGGTCAGGTGGGGATACCAATGACTGTGCCAACCGCGAACGAAATCCTGGCGCTCAGATCGGAACATGTCGCCGAATTCATCAAGCAACATAGCAACACCAAGACGCTCAGCGCGGTGATGCGGCGGCTGAACCACGATCTGATGGGTCCGGATGAAACGGCCAGTGCCATGGCCGAAAAGGCCCTGCGCCACCTGGGTTTTCGCGTCGATCCCTGACCGGCCCTAGCCCGTCAGCAAATCTTCGAGCACCAGCGCCATAACCTTGGCGCTGTCGAGCATGTCGTCGATGCCCACCCATTCATCGGGCTGATGGGCCAGGTCGAGGATGCCGGGGCCGTAGGCGATACAGTTCTTCAGCCGTCCGATCCGGTCGATATGTTTCTGGTCATAGGTGCCGGGGGAGACGACGAAATCGGCCTGCCTTGCAAGGACCCGTTCGATCGCGGCGGCGGTGGACCGGACGACCGGCGCCTCGCGGTCGGTCATCGTCGGCTGCACCTCGAAGAGATCACGGATTTCATAGGTGAAGCCGGGGCGGCGTGCCCGGACCCGCTCCATCATCGCGGCGATTTCGGATTTCACGTCTGTGATGTCTTCCTCGATCAGGAACCGCCGGTCGATGGTGATGCGGCAGCGGTCGGGTACGCAGGGTGCGGGCAGGCCGGTATAGTCGGGGTCCGGTTCCGGCGCGCCGCCATGGATCGCGTTGATGTTGAGCGTGGATTGCTTCGCGCCCTCGGGCACCACCGGCATCTCGGTGCGTTTGGAGGCCAGGAGGGGGAACAGCGTCGCCTCCATCTCCTCGAGCACGGCGCCCATGTGGCGGACGGCGCAATCCCCCAGGAACGGCATGGAGCCATGGGCGATGCGGCCATGGGTTTCGATCTCGGCCCACCAGACGCCGCGATGACCGAGGCAGATGCGGTCCTTGTTCAGGGGTTCGGGGATGATGACATGCTGCACGCGGTCGGGGTCGAAATACCCGCGTTCGGCAAGGTAGGCGACGCCGCCATAGCCGCCTGATTCCTCGTCCGCCGTGGCGCTGATCTCGATCGCGCCCGTGAAACCGGGATGGGTGTCGATGAAGGCCTCGGCCGCGATGATCGAGGCGGCGAGCCCGCCTTTCATGTCGCAGGCCCCGCGCCCGTAGATGCGGCCATCCTTCACCGCGCCGCCGAAGGGATCGACCGTCCAGCCATGGCCGGGTTCCACGACATCATGGTGGGAATTGAAATGCACGCAGGGGCCGGGGCCTGCGCCGTCGAACCGGGCCAGAAGGTTCCAGCGGGGATGGACGTCGCTGTCGGCGATGGCGCCGGTGGCGCGGATCAGTTCGGTCGTGAAGCCCCTGGCGGCGAGCCGCGCATCCAGAAAGACGCAGATTTCGCGATAGTTCAGCCCCGGCGGATTGAGCGTGGGAATGCGGATCAGGTCCTGCGTCAGCGCCACCAGATCGTCGCGCCGCGCCGCCACGGCCTGCAATATCGCGCGGTCATCGGTCATGTCGGGACACTGCGCCGCGCCGGGCGTTGCCGCAAGCCCTGCCAAAGCGGTGCGGATTGACCTATGTAGGGAGGGGAACGCGAGACGGGAGTGTAGGATGCTGATGTTCGGCCGGATGGCCCTGTTGCTGCTGATTGGTCTGACGGTGGTCTATGTCTGCCTGTTCTTCTATTTCCGGTCGGGCGCGAAGATGCGGCTGGAAGAGGACTGGGTGATGGAGGGCCGCCCCGGAGACCGCGACGACTGGGTGGGCGACCGCCTGGCCCCGCGCGCACGTCGCATCCGCAACTGGCTGGTGGTGCTGGTTTACCTGGTGCCGATGGCGGGTTTGAGCGTCTTTGTCTGGATCACGAACGGCTAAGGAGGGCGCGATGCGCTGGCCCCGGATCATCTTCTGGCTACTGGTCGCGCTGATCTTCGGCGCGTTCCTGCATTACACCCTGCCGCAGCGCGACATCGTGCGGATCGTGAATACCGAATCGCGCCTGTTCACCCCGGAGGGGCTGAACCGGTTCTTCTATGCCAGCGAAGACGGCGGATCGGCGGCAACGGGGGTGCAGCGCGATGTGCGTTTCATCAACACGGTGCGTGCGGACGGGGATGTGAGCGTCTATCGCAACGAGGATACGAGCCTGTTCTGGCCGCCCTATTTCAAGTTCGACAGTCAGGATCTGCAGACCGAGGCCGCGAATTTCGTTTCGACCGCCGATGATCCGCAATGGGTGGCCGTCACCCATTACGGCTGGCGGTCGCGGTTTCTGACCACCTATCCCAATGCGGTGGCGATAAGGCCCGTGGCGGGACCCGAGGTGAGCCTGTTTCCCTGGGTCAATGTCGTGATCCTGGCGATACTGGCCCTGTTCGTCTTCATGGCCTGGCGGATCTGGGAACGGTTCGAGGACCGGGTGATCGACCCCGTTTGGGACCGGATCGCCGTGACCTGGGCCAAGCTGCGCGACCGGATCGCCGGGCGAGGGTGAAGGGGGCGCTCCCGTCCCGGTCGGCCTTGCGGCCTGCCCGGGTTGGGCGTGGCGCCCGCCGGTAGCGGGCGCGGGCGCGCTTCAATCCGGCGCCCTGCAGGTCGTTGGGCCGGGACGCCGGTATTTTCGGAAAGATGAAGGTCTATTCGCCGTAGGGCACCCAGACGGTTTTGACCTCGGTGGCGGCGTTCAGGAACGGCCTGGCGTCAAGATCGGGGGCGTGCCAGTCGGGGTTGCCCGCATGGTTCAGCCAGAGGCGTTTGAGATTGCCCGCTGCGGCATGGTCGAGGCGGGCGCGGTTCGTGTCGCCCGCGAAGCACCAGAGCGCGTCCAGATCGAGATGGGCGGCAAGCGTTTCGGCAAGGGGCTGCACGGGGCCGGTGACGATGTTGACGACCCCCGGCGGCACGTCCGAGGTGTCGAGCACCTGGTAAAGATCGGTCGCGGCCAGCGGGCAGGCGGCGGAGGGGACAAGGATCACCCGGTTGCCCATGGCGAGGGCGGGCGCGAGGAGGGAGACCGCGCCGAGCAGCGGCGCATCATCGGGAGCGATGATGCCGATCATGCCCACCGGTTCGCGCAGCGCCAGCGCCATGCCCCGGATCGGGACGTCAGCGGCGCGCCCGTCGAATTTGTCGGCCCAGGCGGCACAGGTGAAGAGCCGCTCGATGGCGGTGGTGACCTCGGCCCCGGCGGCGTCGGCCCCGGTCATCGCACTGATGCGGGCGGCGAATTCGGCGGCGCGGGCGGAGAGGTTTTCGGCGATATAGTAGAGGATTTGCGCACGCAGATGCCCGGTGGTCTTCGACCAACCGGAGGCAGCGCGCGCGGCCTCGACCGCGTTGCGGATATCCTTGCGGTTGCCGGTGCCGACTTGGCCCAGAAGCGCGCCATCGGGCGACCAGACCGGGGTGGAATAGCCGCTGTCGGGGCGGGCCTGTTTGCCGCCGATATACATCTTGGCGGTGCGGTCGAGATCGGGGGCCTTGGGCGTGTCGGGGGCGGCGATGGGGGCGATCACCGGGGCGGGGTTCAGCGGCGCTGTGGGCTTGAGATAGGCATCAAGCCCTTCCCACCCGCCTTCGCGCCCGAACCCGCTTTCACGCACACCGCCGAAGGGGGCGGCGGCGTCGAAAAGGTTGGTGGCGTTCACCCAGACGACGCCTGCAGCCAGTTTCGGCGCGATATCGAGAGCGAGGTTGAGGTTTTCCGTCCAGACCGAGGCCGCCAGCCCGTAGCGGGTGTTGTTCGCGATCTCGACCGCTTCGGCCGGGGTGCGGAAGGTGGTGGCGACGAGGACGGGGCCGAAGATTTCCTCCTGCATCAGGGGCGCGGCGGGGGAGAGGCCGGTGATGAGCGTCGGCAGGTAGACGGCGCCGCCTGCGGGCAGGTCGAGGGGGGCGCGATAGGTGTCGCCTTCGGTATTGGCATCGACCAGCGCGGTCACCCGCTGATGCTGGACCGGGTCCACGAGGCTGCCGATATCGATGCATTTGTCGAGCGGGTCGCCGAGGCGCAGCCTGGCCATGCGCGCCCTGAGCCGGGCATAGACATCCTCGGCGATGCCTTCCTGCACCAGCAGGCGGGAGCCTGCGCAGCAGACCTGACCCTGGTTGAACCAGATCGCATCGACCAGCCCCTCGATCGCGCTGTCGATGTCGGCGTCGTCGAAGATCATGTAGGGGGATTTGCCGCCCAGTTCGAGCGTCAGGGATTTGCCCGATCCGGCGGTCGCCTGCCGGATGCGGCGGCCCACGCTGGTCGATCCGGTGAAGGCGATCTTGGCCACGCCCGGGTGATCGACAAGGGCCGCGCCGGTGTCACCATCGCCGGTGACGATGTTGACGACGCCCGGGGGCACCCCGGCCTCGCGGCAGATATCGGCGAAGAGCAGGGCGGTGAGCGAGGTGTATTCGGCGGGTTTCAGCACCACGGTGTTCCCGGCGGCGAGCGCCGGGGCGATTTTCCAGGCCAGCATCAAAAGGGGGAAGTTCCACGGGATGATCTGGCCGCAGACGCCGATGGGGGCATGGCCCGGGCGTTCGGAATCGCGCAGCTGCGCAAGGCCTGCATGGTGGTAGAAATGCCGCTGCGCCAGCGGGATGTCGATGTCGCGGCTTTCGCGGATGGGTTTGCCGTTATCCATCGTCTCAAGCACGGCGAAGAGGCGCGCGTGTTTCTGGAGCAGGCGCGCGATGGCGTAGAGGATGCGCGCCCGGGCGTGGCAGGTGAGGCCGGACCATGCTGGGAAGGCATCGGTGGCCGCTGCAACGGCGGCGTCGATATCTGCAGCGGTGCCCTGGGTGACCCGGGCCAGCACCTCGCCCGTCGCCGGGTTCTTCGTGGCGAAGGGGTCACCGGGGCCGGTGAAGGCGCCGCCGATGAAATGGCCGAAACGCGCGCCGTGCCGGGCGATCCAGTCCCGCGCCTCGGCATCCGATTCCGGGGCGGGTCCGTAGGCCATCGAGTCGAAGATTTCGCGGGTGGTCATGGAATGCCCCGTGGCTAAAGGAAGAAATAGAGAACCGCGATGCCGAGGATCATCGTGACCCCGCCGCGCGCGCCCCTGGCCTTGTCGGTGGCCGTGGCCAGATCGGCGAATTTCCCGGGCATGTCATCGCGGTCGGACCGGTTGCGGTAGCGGGTGTAGAAGGTCTGCTTGTCCTCGGGCGGCAGGCGGTCGGCGAGCTTGTCGGCCTGCCGCTGGTAGAACACCGAGAGCGCCGCGCCGAGACCCGCGAGGATCAAAAGGATCAGCATTTGCAGGTTGATGAACATCGCCCGCTCACCCCATCGGATGCCGCCAGGCGGCGGAATAGGCGCCGGTGGCGTGGTGTTCGAGCTGGCGTTCGATGTCACCCAACAGGCTGGAGGCGCCGAAGCGGAACAGCTCGGGCTTGAGCCAGGGGTCGCCCAGTTCCTCTTTCATCATGGCCATGTAGACCAGCGCATCCTTGGCCTTTGAAATCCCGCCCGCGGGTTTGTAGCCGACGCGGAACCCGGTCGCGGCCTCGTAGGCGCGGATGGCGCGGATCATGGTGAGGGTCACGGGCAGGGTGGCGTTGACGCTTTCCTTGCCGGTGGAGGTCTTGATGAAATCGGCCCCGGCCATCATGCAGACCAGCGACGCCCGGGCGACATTGCGCAAGCTGCCAAGTTCGCCGGTGGCCAGGATCGCCTTCACATGCGCCTCGCCACAGGCGGCGCGGAAGGCGCACATTTCATCGTATAGCGCCTGCCAGTTGCCGGTCAGGACGTGGCGGCGGGAGATGACGATGTCGATTTCCGCCGCGCCCGCCTTGACGCTTTCCTCGATCTCGCGGACGCGCAGGTGGAAAGGCGACAGGCCCGCCGGAAAGCCGGTGGAGACGGCCGCGACGGGGATGGCCGTGCCCGCCAGCGCCTCGACCGCCGTCGGCACCATCTCGTGATAGACGCAGACAGCCCCGGTGGTCAGCGGCGGCAGGCCGAGCGCGTCGAGGATATCGGCGCGCACGGGGGTGCGGGCCTTGGCGCAGAGGCGGCGGACGCGGCCGGGCGTGTCGTCACCGGCCAGTGTCGTCAGGTCAATGAGCGTGATCGCGCGGGCAAGCCAGGCGGCCTGGTAGGATTTCTTGACCGTCCGGCGGCCCGGCAGCGTGGCAGCGCGGCGTTCGATGGCCGAGGTGTTGGCCTGCACCCGTGCGACCCAGTCGAGATCGAGCGGAAGCCCCGCGTTGCGGTTGGCATGGACCTGCGGCAGCTGCGCGGTATCGTGAAGGTGGGTGGCGGTCTCGGTCATCGGGGCATCCGGATCGGCAAGGACGAAAGCGTCTCACAGGGGGCGGGCTATCGCAAGCGGGTGGCACGGGCGTGACAGGGGCGTCATCGCAGGGTAGGCAGCAGGTGTCACCGTCATTCAAGGGGCCGTTCCCATGTCTTTCGACCGTTCCGTGAAGATCGCGCCCTCGATCCTGTCGGCGGATTTCGCCGATCTTGGGCGCGAGATCCGGGCGATCGAGGACCAGGGGGCCGACTGGGTGCATGTGGACGTGATGGACGGGCATTTCGTGCCCAACCTGACCTTCGGCCCGATGGCGGTGAAGGCGTTCCGGAAACATGTCAGAACGGTGATGGACGTGCATCTTATGATCGCGCCGGTCGACCCCTATATCGAGGCCTATGCCGAAGCCGGGGCGGATGTGCTGACCGCCCATGTCGAGGCGGGGCCGCATATCCACCGCACGCTGCAGGCGATCCGGGGGGCGGGGATGAAGGCAGGCGTCGCGCTGAACCCCGGCACGCCGGCGGCGGCGGTGGCGCATCTGCTGGACATGATCGACCTGGTTTGCGTGATGACCGTGAACCCCGGGTACGGGGGACAGAAATTCATCGACATGACAGGCAAGATCGCGGAGTTGCGGGCGATGATCGGCGACCGTCCGGTGCATATCGAGGTGGATGGCGGGGTTGATCCCGAGACCGCGGCACGGGTGGTTGAGGCCGGGGCGGATGTGCTGGTGGCCGGTTCGGCGGTGTTCCGGGGCGGGTCGGTGGACGCGCCCGAGGTTTACGGGGCCAACATGGCGGCGATCCGGGCCGCGCTGGCGTAACCGGCCTGTTCTGTTTCGAAGGTTTTCTTCAAGGGCCGGGTGGGCCCGCCCACCCACCCCTTTTCGGGGGCGCTGCCCCCCGCGCTGTGCGCGTCCCCCGAGGGTATTCGGGAAGCAAAGAGGGCGGGGGAGTCGTGCGAGCCGGGGCGGTGCGCGGCCTACCCGCAGCTGATCTCGACCCGCCGGTTGAGTGAGCGGCCCGCCTCATCGTCATTGCTGGCGATGGGGTCATCCTCACCCCGGCCGAGTGCGGTCATGCGTCCGGCATCGAGGCCCCGGGCAACAAGGGCGGCCACCACCGAAGCGGCGCGGCGTTGCGACAGGTCGCGGTTGTAATCGGCGGCGCCCTCGCTGGAGGAATGGCCGATGATGCGGATCTCGGTCGCCGGATCACCGGCAAGACCGGCGAAGAGATCATCGAGCACGGGGGCGGAGCCCGGGCGGATCACGTCGGAATCGAAATCGAAACCGATGCCGTACACGGTGTCGCCGCAGCCGAGGCCTGCGGGTTCGGCCGGTTCGGCACAGACCGGTCCGCCGGTCGAGGGGGCGCCGTCATAGACCCGGAAGGGCGCGCCATTGGTCGAACGCACGCCCCGCAGATCGCCCGCGGGATCGACGATCAGGATGAATTGCGAGGCGATGCCGGCGTCATCCTGACCGAGCGCGCGCAGCACGGTGCCGTCGACCGTGCCCTCGAGCCGGCCTTCGTCATCGTAGCAGCCGGTCACGGTTACCCCGTCCTGGGCAAGTTCGATATCGACACCGCGCCCGTCCCAGATGCCGGTGAAGCGGTCCGACGGCGCGACCGCCTCCTGCCGGCCGTTGCCGATGATCTCGGAGAACTCGAAAAAGGTGGCGTCGGTCTGGATGTCGAGCCCGCCTTCGAGGCGCAGGGTGATCCAGCGCACCGGTGGCTGATCGGCTGCGAGCGTCAGTTCCGTGACCTCGCCGCGCGCGTCATGGGCGGTGAGCGTAGCGGAGGCGAGCGGGGTGAAGGGGCCGTTGGGGCCGGTGGCGGAGCCGAGCACGGTCACGGTCTGGAAAAAGGTCTGGGAGGGGCTGGGGGTTTCAAGGACATCCGGCACGGCGAAGCGGTCGAAGACGGTGAGGGCGGGCAGGGCAAGCACCATCTCGACCGCCGCCGTGGCATCGCCGGGCCGCGGGGTGGCGCCGTATTTGACGGGATTGCCGTCGATTGCGGACAGCACGTGGTTGAGATCGGTGCGAAGGTCCTGGCCCCCGGTGGAGACCGAGACCGGCAGGACGCCCTGGGCGAAGCTGAGCAGGTCGACCGGTTCGGGCGCATCCTGACCGATGGCGGCACCGGTCAGAAGCGCGGTGGCGAGGGTTGAGGCGGCAAAGATCCTGAACATCGGCGGGCCCTCCGGTCGTGGCGGGGAGCATAGGCTCTGGAAGGGGCTGCGGCAATCCTGGCGGTTTGACGGCGGCGGTGGGCCCGCCACCCCTTTTTGGGGGGCGCTGCCCCCGGCCTCCGGCCACCCCCGAGGTATCGGGGAAGCAAAGAGAGCGGGAACGGCGCGGTATACGGCGCGGCGCGATCCAGAATGGCGGGCGGAGGGTTGTGCGTTTGCGGACAGGGCCGGGGTGTTCAGCCGGCCGGCCCAGCGTCCAGCACATCCTCCAGCGTCCGCAGCCCAGTGCGCGGTGCCTGCACCAGCACCGCCATGTTGCCGGGTTTGTGTTCGTTGCGGCGCATTTTCATGTGGGCGGCGGGCAGGTCTTCCCAGGTGAAGACCTCGGACATGCAGGGGTCGAGGCGGCGTTCGAGCATCAGCTTGTTGGCGGCGGCGGCCTGTTTGAGATGGGCGAAGTGGCTGCCCTGCAGGCGTTTTTGGTGGGACCACATGTGGCGGACGTCGAAGGTGCAGTTGTAGCCCGAGGTGCCCGCGCAGATCACCACCATGCCGCCGCGTTTGACGACGAAGGTGGAGACGGGGAAGGTCGCCTCGCCGGGGTGTTCGAAGACCATGTCGACATTCACGCCCTTGCCGGTGATCTCCCAGATTGCCTTGCCGAACTTGCGGACCTCGGCGAACCAGTCCTTGTAGTCCTCGGTCCCCACTTCGGGCAGGCGGCCCCAGCAGTTGAAGTCTTTCCGGTTGATGACGCCCTTGGCGCCGAGGCCCATGACGAAGTCACGCTTGTCCTCGTCGGAGATGACGCCGATCGCATTGGCCCCTGCGGTATTGATCAGCTGGATCGCGAAGGAGCCGAGGCCGCCCGAAGCGCCCCAGACCAGAACGTTCTGGCCGGGTTTCAGGTCATGGGGTTCATGGCCGAAGAGCATCCGGTAGGCGGTGGCCAGCGTCAGGGTGTAACAGGCGCTTTCTTCCCAGGTCAGGTGCTTGGGGCGCGGCATCAATTGCTGCGATTGCACGCGGGTGAATTGCGCGAAAGAGCCGTCGGCGGTTTCATAGCCCCAGATGCGCTGGCTGGGCGACAGCATCGGGTCGCCGCCATTGCATTCCTCGTCATCGCCATCGTCCTGGTTGCAATGGACCACGACCTCGTCGCCCACCTTCCAGCGGGTGACCTTGTCGCCGACGGCCCAGACGATACCGGCGGCATCCGAGCCGATGATGGCGTAGGGCGCCTTGTGCTGCAGGAAGACCGATTGCGGCTGGCCGAGGCAGGCCCAGACGCCGTTGTAGTTGACGCCTGCGGCCATCACGAGGACGAGCACATCGTGGCTGTCAAGTTCAGGCACATCGACCACCTCGACCTTCAGGGCGTCGGTGGGTTCGCCATGCCGTTCCTGGCGCAGGATCCAGCCATACATCTGTTTCGGCACATAGCCGAGCGGGGGCATCTCGCCCATTTCGTAGAGGTCTTTTTCCGGCGCGTCATAGGTGGCGATGGAATGGTCGGTGTCGAGGGCCATCGAAGCGTCCTTCCGGGTTAGGCTATGCCGCGCTGCGGAATCGCGGCGTCAGGTTGGCGGCAGGGGTATGGGCCTTTGCGCAACTTTGCAAACAGGAAATGGCGTTGTCGTGAAATATTATGTCGTGACGGCCACGGGGTCGGCGGCGTCGCCTGCGCGCGCCGGGTCGGCAAGGAGGTGGTCCACCGAGGCGGCGTAAAAGGCGATGAGGCTTTCGCCCTCGGTGCTCAGCGTCAGGGTGTCGCCATCACGGGTGAGCATGCGGCGTTCGATGAGCGCGCGCAGGCCCGCCTCGATCGTGTAGTCGATGTCGTCGCGGGGAATATGGACGGTCAGGCCGCGTGCCTGTGCCGCCGCGATCTGGCGGCGGACGAGGGCGTCGAGATCGGGGACGCTGCGGGCGCCGTCCTGCAGGGCATGGGCCACCAGCGGGACCGGGGTGATCGGCATGACATCGGCGATGCGGGTCATCAGGGTGGCCCCGAGATCGGCGGCGATGTCCTCATGGGAGCGGGCGAGAAATTCAGTCAGGCTGAGCGGGTCGCCGAAGCTGACGGCGGCATAGCCGTAACGGTGGAAGCGGCCGGTCAGGCGCTGCCAGGTCTGGCGGCGGAGATAGCGCCAGATCGGCCGGAGCGAGAAGCGAAAACTGTGCTGCCCGGTTTCGGCCGCGGCGATCAGGTTTCGGTCTTCCATCACGCGGTCGTAATTGAGCGCCACCGGCACGAAGACGACATCGCGCGAGGTGCCGGGTTTGAACCCGTCGAGTATGTAGGAAATGAGCCCGAGTTTCGGCTGGCCCAGATGGCCGGTGCGGCTGAGACCGCCTTCGGGAAAGACGGCCTGGGTCACGCCTGCCTCGGTTGCCATCTGGACGTAGCGGGCGAGGATTTTCCGGTAGAGCGGGTTGTTGTGGCGGCGGCGGATGAAATAGCCGCCCATGGCGCGGATGAGCTGGCGCAGCGGCCAGACCCGTGCCCATTCGCCCACCGCATAGGCCAGCGCCGAGCGTTCGGCCACCAGCCATGTGACCAGCACGTAATCCATGTTCGATCGGTGGTTCATCACGAAGATGACGGTGGCGTGCGGGTCGATGGCGGTGAGGGCGGCGTCGTTGCTGCGGGCGAGGCGCACGCGGTAGAGCGACTGGCTGAGGATGCGGGCGGCGCGGATGGCGAAGCTGAAATAGGTGAAGGCGGAGAAGCCGGGGACGATTTCGCGGGCGTAATCCTCGGCCTTCTGGAAGGCGACATCTTCGCGGACGCCCTTGTCGCGGGCGTAATCGGCCATTGCCTGCGCGACCTCGGGGTCGAAGATCAGGCGGCGGATCGTGTCGGTTCGGCGGGCCAGCTTGAAGGGCTGGATCGGGCGGTCGAGCCTTTCGTTGAGGCGCGCGACGGCCTGTTCGAGGCGGCGGCGCAGGTACCAGCGTACCGAGGGAAAGAGGAAATGCGAAGCGAAGGTGACCGCGGCGAAGAGCACGATCAGCAGGAACAGCCAGAGCGGCAGGGTGACGGGAGTGCCCATGGAGGGAGAGTGGCAGGGTCGGGGGCGTCGCGCAATGATTGGTCGGGTGGGTGGGCCCGCCCACCCACCCCCTTTCGGGGGCGCTGCCCCCGGGCCTGCGGCCTTCCCCCGGATGTATTTAACGGCAAGAAGAAGGCGGGCGGGGGGTGGGACTAGTGGCGATTGCCGCATCGCAGCGAATTGACATGGACATAATCTTGTTCATATACCGCGCCAGACGGAATAATGTTGCCGAGATGAGTCGGCGAGGAGCCCCTGACATGACAGCCGCTGACCCGACGGTGCCCGTGCGCGACAAGCCCTGGCTGATCCGGACCTATGCGGGGCATTCCACCGCGAAAGCGTCGAACGCGCTTTACCGGGGGAACCTTGCCAAGGGGCAGACCGGGCTTTCGGTGGCCTTCGATCTGCCCACCCAGACGGGCTATGACAGCGACCATGTGCTGGCGCGGGGCGAGGTCGGCAAGGTCGGCGTCCCGGTGGCGCATCTGGGCGACATGCGGACGCTGTTCGACGAAATCCCGCTGGAGCAGATGAACACCTCAATGACGATCAACGCGACGGCGCCATGGCTTCTGGCGCTCTATATCGCGGTGGCCGAGGAGCAGGGCGCGGATATCGCGAAGCTGCAGGGGACGGTCCAGAACGACCTGATCAAGGAATACCTGTCGCGCGGCACCTATATCTGCCCGCCGAAGCCGTCGCTGAAGATGATCGCGGACGTGGCGGAATACTGTTTTGCGAACGTGCCGAAATGGAACCCGATGAACGTGTGTTCCTATCACCTGCAGGAAGCGGGCGCGACGCCCGAACAGGAGCTGGCCTTTGCGCTGGCAACCGCACAGGCGGTTCTGGACGCGCTGCGCCCGCGCGTGGCGGAGGAGGATTTCCCGGGCATCGTCGGGCGGATTTCGTTCTTCGTGAATGCGGGGATCCGGTTCGTCACCGAGATGTGCAAGATGCGCGCCTTCGTCGATCTGTGGGACGAGATCTGCGCCGAACGCTACGGCGTCGAGGACCCGAAATACCGCCGGTTCCGTTACGGCGTGCAGGTCAATTCGCTGGGGCTGACCGAGCAGCAACCGGAAAACAACGTCTATCGCATCCTGATCGAGATGCTGGCGGTCACCCTGTCGAAACGGGCGCGGGCGCGGGCGGTGCAATTGCCGGCCTGGAACGAGGCGCTGGGCCTGCCGCGGCCCTGGGACCAGCAATGGTCGATGCGGATGCAGCAGATCATGGCCTTCGAAACGGATCTTCTGGAATACGGCGATCTGTTCGACGGCAACCCCGTGGTCGATGCCAAGGTCGAGGAGTTGAAGGCGGGCGCCCGCGCGGAGCTTGCGAACCTGGATGCGATGGGCGGCGCGATCGATGCGATCGAATACATGAAGGCCCGCCTGGTCGAAAGCAACGCGGCGCGGGTTGGCGGGATCGAGTCCGGCGAAACCGTGGTCGTCGGCGTGAACAGATACACCCAGTCCGAACCCTCGCCCCTCGTCGACGAGGAAGGCGGGATCATGGTCGTCGATCCGGCGGTCGAGGCCGACCAGATCGGCCGGCTGGAGGCGTGGCGGGCCGAGCGGGACGCCGGCGCGGTCGCGGCGGCGCTGGCTGATCTGCGTTCGGCGGCGGCAGAGGGGCGGAATGTCATGCCCGCCTCGATCGCGGCGGCAAAGGCGGGCGTGACGACCGGCGAATGGGCCGGCGTGATGCGGGCCGTTCACGGCGAGTACCGCGGGCCGACCGGTGTATCCAAGGCGGTATCGAACCAGACCGAGGGGCTGGACGATATCCGCGATGCCGTCGATGCGGTCAGCGACCGGTTGGGACGGCGGCTGAAATTCCTGGTGGGCAAGCCGGGGCTTGATGGTCATTCCAACGGGGCCGAGCAGATCGCCGTCAGGGCGCGCGATTGCGGGATGGACATAAGTTATGAGGGCATCCGCCTGACGCCCGAGGAAATCGTCGCGGCCGCGCAGGCCGAAGAGGTTCACGTCATCGGCTTGTCGATCCTGTCGGGCAGCCATGTGCCGCTGGTGGGCGACGTGATGAACCGCCTGCGTGCGGCGGGGCTGGACAATGTGCCGGTCATGGTCGGCGGCATCATCCCCGACGAGGATGCGCAGATCCTGAAATCCTACGGGGTGGCGCGGGTCTATACGCCCAAGGATTTCGAATTGAACCGGATCATGATGGATATCGTGACACTGGCCGATCCGGAGCCGATCGCGGCCGAATAGGCGGCATGCAGCGCTATTAATCTTTTTCGTTGCAATCCCGATGGAATTGCGCGACATCCGCTATTGGGCAAGAAACCCGGGTGGTTGTTGCAGAAAAAGGAAATACCAATGTCCTATGATTTGGAAAACCTGTCGCTCGACGAATTGAAAGCCTTGCAAAAGGACGTGGGTAACGCGATCGCCCATTTCGAGAAGCGCAAGAAGACCGAGGCGCTGGCTGCTGCAAAGCAGGCGGCCGAAAAGCACGGGTTTTCGCTGGATCAATTGCTGGGTGGCAAGGGCGCGGCCAAATCCGCACCGAAATACGCCAACCCGGCCGACCCGAGCCAGACCTGGACGGGCCGCGGGCGTCAGCCGCAATGGGTGAAGGACGCGATGGCGGCGGGCAGATCGCTTGACGACATGCTGATCTGACCGGATGACCATCCATATCGGGGCCGCCCCGGGCGAGATCGCGGAAACCGTGCTGATGCCCGGGGACCCGATGCGCGCGAAATGGGCCGCGGAGACGTTTCTGGACGATCCCCGTTGCGTCAACCAGGTGCGCGGCATGCTTGGCTTTACCGGCACCTGGAAGGGGCACGGGGTCACCATCCACGGGTCCGGCATGGGCATGCCGTCGCTGTCAATCTATGCCAATGAACTGATCCGCGACTACGGCGCGAAAACGCTGATCCGGATCGGCTCGACCGGCGCGATGCAGGACCATGTCGGGTTGCGTGATGTGATCCTCGCGATGACGGCATCGAGCATCTCGACCCCGTCGGCGGGGATCTTCCGGGAATTGAATTTCGCCCCCTGCGCGGATTTCCGATTGTTGCAGGCGGCCCATGCGGCGGCCGTGGCACGCGACGTTCCGGTGCATGTGGGCGGCATCTATTCATCGGATGTGTTCTATGACGAACGCCCCGATCTGAATGACCAGATGGTGCGCCACGGGGTATTGGCCGTCGAAATGGAGGCGGCAGAGCTTTACACGCTGGCCGCACGCTACGGGTGCCGGGCACTGGCGGTGCTGACCGTGTCGGACCACCTGCTGACGAAAGAGGAACTTCCGTCGGAAGACCGGCAGTCGAGTTTCGCGGACATGGTAGAAATTGCGCTTGAGGCGGCTTTTTCTGCCTGAGGGTGTCGGCTGCGGGTATGCGTCAGACCGTTGAAGCACCCGCAGCCTTCGCTGTCGATCTGATCAGATCACCACGACGTCGAGCGGCGGAAAGCCGTTGAAGCCCACCGAGGCATAGCTGGAGGTATAGGCCCCGGCATTGCGGATGATCACCCGGTCGCCCGCGCGCAGGGTTTCCGGCAGCGCGATGGGGCGCTTTTCATACAGCACATCGGCGCTGTCGCAGGACGGACCTGCAATGATGCAGGGGCCGGTCGGATCACCTTCGCGGGGGGTGGCGAACTGATACCGGATCGCTTCGTCGATGGTTTCGGCGAGGCCCGAGAACTTGCCGATATCGAGATAGACCCACCGACAGAGGTCGGTGTCGGATTTGCGCGACACCAGCAGAACCTCGGCGGCGATGGCGCCCGCCTCGGCCACGAGGCCCCGGCCCGGTTCGGCCATCAGGCGCGGGACCGCGCCGAAACGGTCGGTCACCTGCGCGATCACGGCCGCGGCATAATTGGTGGGGTGGGCGATGGCCTGACCGTAGAAGGCCGGGAAACCACCGCCGATGTTCAGAAGGTCAAGCGGGAATCCATTTGCACGGGCGGCGTGCCAGGTGTCGGCGACGACGTCGAGGACCGGTGCCCACATCGCCGGATCGCGGGTCTGGCTGCCGACATGGAAGGACAGACCGACGGGCGACAGGCCCCGCGCCCGGGCATGGGCCATCAGCACCTGCGCCTGCGCCGGGTCGCAGCCGAATTTTCGGGTAAGCGGCCAATCGGCGCCTGACGCTTCGACAAGCAGGCGGATATAGACCTGGGCGCCGGGCGCGTTGTCGGCGATCTTGTCCAGTTCCTCGACCGCGTCGGCGGCGAACAGGGTCAGCCCCGCGCGATGGGCGAAGGCGATATCCTCGGCGCGCTTGACCGTGTTGCCATAGGAAATGCTGTCGGGCCGTGCGCCACGCGACAGGCAGAGCGCGATTTCCCCGCGCGAGGCGGCGTCGAAATGCGACCCCAGCGCGATCAGCCGGTCGATGATCTGCGGCGCTGGGTTGGCCTTGACCGCATAATGGATGTGGGCGTGGCCGAGACCGGCGGCCAGCGCCTTGTACTGGTCTTCGACGCGGTCGGTATCCAGCACGAGGGTCGGGCGGTCGAACCGCGTGGTGGCGATGAACGCCTCAACGCGGCTGCGGGTATCGGGAACAGGTGCGAAAGCCGCCGACAGGTCGGCATGCGTAGCGTTCATGGTCATCTCCAACAGACCGTGCCCCGGGGGGCGGACGTTTCCAAAGGAGACGTTACCGTCGCTACGTAACTGCGGTGGACCGGGCCACCCGTGACAGAGGCGCGTGCGCTGGCGTCTTTGCGCGGCAGATGGGGCGGATCGCCGTCAAATGCAAGCGGTGAATGCGGCGGTCGCTGCAAGCAGGCGGGATGTGACGCCGCCGCCACGCCTGCGCCGCACAGGAGCCCTGCATCCGTGTGGGGTGACGCTGGGCAGGGGGGAGGACTAAGGTTTGGTCATCAGGTTTGTCGGGGGTTTTGCCGTGCCGAATGAGACATTCACCGCGCCGTCCGGGGTCACCGTCGGTCATGTCCATCTGAAAGTGTCGGACCTGGAAAGGTCGATCGCGTTTTACCGCGACGTGCTGGGGTTTCAGGTGATGCAGCGCTACGGACCTGATGCCGCGTTTCTGTCCGTCGGCGGGTATCACCACCATCTCGGGCTCAACACATGGTCCAGCCGGGATGGGGCGCGGCCCGCGCCGGGCACCACGGGCCTGTTTCACGTGGCCTTTCTGTACCCGGACCGGGCGGCGCTGGGCACGGCGGTGCGGCAGGTGCTGGCGGCCGGTGTCGCGCTGACCGGCATGGCCGATCATGGCGTGTCGGAGGCGGTCTATCTCGACGACCCGGACGGCAACGGGATCGAGCTTTACCGTGACCGTGACCCGGCGGACTGGCCGCGTGCGCCGGACGGAACGCTGGTCATGGGCAACGCCCGTCTCGACCTGCACGCCTTGCTGGATGACGCGGGGGCATAGGCTCCGGCACTGGACTTTCGGCGGTGTTTCGCCTATATGTTAGCGATAACGACCCGGTCATCTGCGAACCTGGGAGACTTCAATGTATTCGAAAGCCAAGAAAACCGCCCAATGGGCGGTGACGAAGATGCGGTCCCTGTCGTCGCGGACCGCGGCGCCGGTGGAGGCACAACCCCGTCCGGCATCCGTGTCCGGGCGCAATACGCCCCCTGCGAAGGACGGAGCGGGGAAACCCGCGATGGCCTATCAGCAGGGATTCACGTCTGGACCCATGACCTGATCCGCGCTTAGGCTCCCTCCCGGCGGATGCTCGGGAGGGACCAATGGCGGTCGGCACCAATATCAAGACCTATTTCGAAGGCGCGTGGCATGATGCCGACGTGCCCATCATGGGTGCCGCGGCGCATGGCGCTTGGCAGGGCACGACCGTGTTCGACGGCGCGCGCTACGTGAACGGGCTGGCGCCCGATCTGCGTGCCCATTGCGACCGGGTGGTGGAATCGGCCCGGGCGCTGATGCTGCATCCCGGGCTGACCGGGGCCGAGATTTTCGAGATAGCCTGGGAGGGGCTGAAGCGCTATCGGACCGACGCGGCTGTCTATGTGCGGCCGATGTTCTGGGGGATCGATGGCGGGGCCTACGGGATCATTCCCGCCGAGACCGAGGCAGGGTTCTGCATCTGCCTGGAAGAGGTGCCGCTGGCCCCGCCCGAGGCCGCCGTGCGGCTGGCCACGACACGGTTCCACCGCCCCGTGCTGACCGACAACATCACGAATGCCAAGGCCGGGTGTCTTTATCCCAACAACGCCCGGATGCTGGCCGAGGCGATGTCGAAAGGCTATGACAACGCGCTGGTGCGTGACGCGATGGGAAATGTGGCCGAGACGGCGACCGCGAACGTGTTCATGGTGCGCGACGGGGTGGTGTTCACCCCGATCCCGAACGGCACCTTCCTGAACGGCATCACCCGACAGCGGCACATAAAGAACCTGCGCGCGGACGGGGTGGAGGTGGTCGAGACGGTCCTGAGCTTCGACGATTTCCGCGCCGCCGACGAGGTGTTCATGTCCGGCAATCTCAACAAGGTGACGCCGGTGACCGAGTTCGAGGGCACCCATTATCAGCATGGGCCCGTCACCAAGCGGGTGCGCGAGCTTTACTGGGACTGGGCGGCGCGCGAGGCCGCCTGAAACGGCCCGGGACGGGGGCGCAGCGGGCGCGGGGGCCATCCGGCCCGTCGCGCGTCGCTGCGCGGGTGCCCGGTTCGCTGCGCGCGGCGCGCGGCGGTCTTCGTGGGATGCCTCCGGCGGAGGTATTTTTGCAGCAAAGAGGGGCATGACGGCGGGCTTGCGCTGTGCCCGTTGCCCCGTCAGGGTGGGCGGCAGGAGAGGCGGCGATGCGCAAGTTTCTGGTGATCCTCGACGACACCCGCGAGTGTCTGAACGCGATGCGGTTCGCCGCCATGCGCGCAGCGAACACGCAGGCGGGCGTGGAGATCCTGTCGGTGATCCCGCCCGATGAGTTCAACCATTGGATCGGCGTGGGCGAGGTGATGCGGGCCGAGGCGCGCGAGCGGATCGAGGCGCATTTCAACGTCTTTGCGAAATGGATGCGCGACCGGCAGGGGGTGGAGCCATCCCTGGTCATCCGCGAGGGCGAACCTGTGGACGAGATCCTGGCCCATATCCGCGCCACGCCCGAGATCGGGGTGCTGGTGCTGGGTGCGGGCAGCGGCAAGTCGGGGCCGGGGCCCCTGGTGACCGCCATGGTCAAACAATCCGGCAGCCTGCCGGTGCCGATCACCGTGGTGCCGGGGGAATTGTCGAAGGACGAGCTGGAACAGATCACCTGAGACGGGGGCGGCGCGGATGCCGATGCCATGGACCTATCGCCATGGGGACAAGGAATGGCGCCGATTCCTGGATGATATCCGAGAGGTAATGAGCACACCGTCCGACAATGTCGCCTATACCACGGCTCAAGGGGTTCTGGCGGCGTTTCGCGCGCGTCTGACTGTGGCGGAGGCAGCGGCCTTTGCGCAGGTCCTGCCGGCGATGGTGCGGGCACTGTTTTTCGAGGGCTGGGTGCCGGAGGCGCCGAACGACTGGGCGGATCGGCAGACCTATACCGCCGAGGCGCGGGCGCTGAGGGCCGACCACAACTTTGCGACGGCGCGGGCGCTCGAGGCCGTTTCGGTCGCGTTACACCGGGCCCTGGGCGCGCCTGCGCTGGAGGCGGCCTTGGACCGGATCGGACCCGAAGCGCGGGCGTTCTGGGCGTTGGAGGGGTATTCCGAGGCGGACCTGGCGCGGCACGGGTTCTGAGGCGCGTGCTTTAGAACCGTTCCAAACATTGACTTCGCGCGGGGGCGGCTGCATATCTAGACAAAGACAGTCAGGATTATCTCCCATGTTCATTCAAACCGAATCCACCCCGAACCCTGCGACGTTGAAATTCCTGCCGGGCCAGACCGTGCTGGAGACCGGCACAGCCGATTTCCCGAGCGCCGAGGCAGCGGGTGCAAGCCCGCTGGCGCAGGGCATTTTCGCGGTCGAGGGTGTGACCGGCGTGTTTTTCGGGATGGATTTCATCACCGTCACCAAGGCCGAAGGCGTCGACTGGGACCATGTGAAGCCCGCGATCCTCGGCGCGATCATGACCCATTTCCAGTCCGGAGCGCCGGTCATAGAGGGGGCCGCCGATGCCAGTGGCGGCCATGCCGAGCATGACGGCGAGGACGCCGAGATCGTGGGCCAGATCAAGACCCTGCTCGACACCCGCGTGCGGCCAGCCGTGGCGCAAGATGGCGGTGACATCACCTTTCACGGCTTCGACCGTGGCGTGGTCTACCTGCACATGCAGGGCGCCTGTGCCGGGTGCCCGTCTTCAACCATGACGCTGAAGATGGGGATCGAGAACCTGTTGCGCCATTACATCCCCGAGGTGCTGGAGGTCCGCCCTGTCGCGGTCTGATCCGACGCTTCTGGCCTTCGATACATCGGCCGCGCATTGCGCGGCCGCTTTGCTGTCGGGGGGGCGGATCGTGGCAGAGGTTCATGAGCCGATGGCAAAGGGCCAGGTCGAGCGGCTGATGCCGCTGGTCGGGGCCGTTCTGGCCGAGGCCGGGGTCGGCGTGGCCGACCTTGACGTGGTCGGCGTGGGCGTGGGGCCGGGCAATTTCACCGGGTTGCGGATTTCGGTCGCGGCGGCACGGGGCCTGGCACTGGCGCGCGGGATACCTGCGATCGGGGTCAGCGGTTTCGACCTGCTGCGCGCCGCCTGCATGGCGGAGCGGGTGCTGGTCAGCCTGCCGGGACCGCGCGGCGGGGTATACCTGCAGGGCTACGTGGGGGCGGAGACGGTCGGGGCGCCGGTCCATGCCGATGACCCCGACGCTATCGATCCGGCCATGGCGCCGGGGGGCACCGGGGTGGTCGTCTGCGGGGCGGAGGCGGCGCGCCTGGCCTTGCGCGTGCAGGCCGCCGCGACGCAGGAGGCGGACGTGCCGACCCTTGGGCTTGCCGCCGGAATCGCCCGGATCGCCGCGGCCCGATACAGGTCGGGACAGTCCATCGCGCGGCCCGCGCCGCTTTACGTAAAACCCGCCGATGCAGCCCCGACCCGCGCGGCGCCGCCGGTTATCCTGCCGTGACCCAAGCGACGACGCCCAAGATGACATCCGGGATGACACCCGAGACAATGGCCGCGATCCATGCCGAAAGCATGGGCAAGGGCCAGGCCTGGAGCGCGGCGGAATTCGCCGATCTGCTGGCACAGCCTGGCGCCCGGGCGGTGGGCGTCGCAGCCGGGTTCGCGCTGATCCGCGTGGCTGCGGTCGAGGCGGAGCTTCTGACGATTGCGGTCCGGCCCGGCGCACGCCGGAAAGGGGTGGGGGCCGGGCTGCTGGGGCAGGCGCTTGCGGAAGCGGCGGCTGCCGGGGCGGAGGAGGTTTTCCTCGAAGTCGCGGAAGACAATGGCGCGGCGCGCGCGCTTTATGCGCAGGCCGGGTTCGTCGAGGCCGGCCGGCGGCCCGGATACTACCGGCGCGGCGATGGCCGCCGCATCGATGCGCTGGTGCTGCGGCGTTCCGATCCTGCGTGAAAAACCGGCAGTGCGGCGCCGTTCCGGCGACCGCATATGGCCGGACCCCGGGGGCGCGTCAGAATCCGGTTGACCGTGCCTGCCCGCTTTGCCCTTATTCACCGGCGGATCATGCGTGATCCCCACCGTTTCGGCACGCGGCGGCGCCTTGAAAGCCGGCTGCGGCCCACCAACCGGGAGACATATCAATGACCACCCTGAAACAACTGATGGGCGCGGCCGCCGCATTGGCGATTTCCGCCACCGGCGCGCTGGCAGACGGCCCCGCGATCATCTTCGATCTCGGCGGCAAGTTCGACCGTTCGTTCAACGAGGCCGCCTTTACCGGCGCCGAGCGCTGGGCCGAGGAAACCGGCGGCAGCTATGCCGAGATTGAGCTGCAGACCGATGCGCAGCGCGAACAGGCGATGCGGCGCCTGGCCGAGGCGGGCAACAACCCGATCGTCATGGCCGGTTTCAGCCAGGCCACCCCGCTGGCCGAGGTCGCGCCCGATTATCCCGACACCACCTTCGTCATCATCGACGGCGTGGTGGATGAACCGAACGTCCGTTCGGTGATCTTCTCGGAGCATGAAGGGTCCTACCTTGTCGGCATGCTGGCCGCGATGGCCTCGGAAACCGGCACCGTCGGTTTCGTTGGTGGCATGGATATCCCGCTGATCTCGGCCTTTGCCTGTGGGTATGCGCAGGGCGTCGTCGCCGTGAACGGCGACGCGACCGTGATCGCCAACATGACCGGCACCACCCCCGCCGCCTGGAACGACCCGGTGCGCGGTGGCGAACTGACCCGGGGCCAGATCGCGCAGGGCGCGGATGTTGTCTACGCAGCGGCGGGCGGCACCGGCCTGGGTGTGCTTCAGGTGGCCGCCGATGAGGGCATCCTGTCGATCGGGGTGGATTCGAACCAGAACTACCTGCACCCCGGTTCGGTTCTGACCTCGATGCTGAAGCGTGTCGATGTCGCCGTTTATGACGCCTTCACTACCGGCCCCGAGGTGGAAACCGGTGTCCATGTCTTCGGCCTGGCCGAGGAAGGCGTGGGCTACGCGCTGGACGAATTCAACGCCGAGCTGATCTCGGAAGAGATGCAGGCCGCCGTGGAAGAGGCACGCGCCGCGATCATCGCGGGGGAGCTGATGGTGCATGACTTCCGTGCCGACGGCACCTGCCCGGTTCAGATGCAATGATCTGACCGGCACCTGACATTCCTGGAGGGGCCGCGCCGACGACCGGTCGCGGCCCTTTCCACAGAAGACCGCCCGAAAGGCTTTGCCCCATGGCCACCCCACCCCCTGCCATCGAGTTGAAAGGCATCTCGAAAGCCTTCGGTCCGGTACAGGCAAACAAGGACATCTCGCTGGCCGTGCAACCCGGCACGATCCACGGCATCGTGGGCGAGAACGGGGCCGGAAAATCGACGCTGATGTCGATCCTTTACGGGTTCTACAAGGCAGATGCGGGCGAGATTTTAATCAACGGCAAACCGACGCCGATCCCCGACAGCCAGGCCGCGATCCGCGCCGGCATCGGGATGGTGCACCAGCATTTCAAGCTGGTCGAGAATTTCACGGTTCTGGAAAACGTGATCCTGGGCGCCGAGGACGGCGCGTTGCTGCGCCCGTCCCTGTCGAAGGCGCGCAGGCTTCTGAAGGAGCTGGAGAACGAATACGGGCTGAAGGTCGACCCCGACGCGGTGATCGAGGATTTGTCGGTCGGGCGCCAGCAGCGGGTCGAGATCCTGAAACAGCTCTATCGGCAGGCCGACATCCTGATTCTCGATGAACCCACGGGCGTGCTGACCCCGTCCGAGGCCGATCAGCTGTTCCGCATCCTCGAACGGCTCAAGGCCGAAGGCAAGACGATCATCCTGATCACCCATAAGCTGCGCGAGATCATGGAGATCACCGACACCGTCAGCGTGATGCGGCGCGGCGAGATGACGGCGACGGTCAGGACCGCCGATACCTCGCCCGCCGAAATCGCCGAGATGATGGTAGGGCGCAAGGTTCTGTTGCGGGTCGAAAAGGCCCCTGCCACCCCCGGCGACGTCGTGTTGAACGTGCAGGACCTGCGCGTGGTCGACGATGCGGGGGTGGAGCGGCTGAAAGGCGTGTCCTTCCAGATCCGCGCGGGCGAGATCCTCGGGATCGCGGGCGTGGCGGGCAATGGCCAGACCGAGCTATTGCAGGTTCTGGGCGGCATGATCCCGGCCAGATCCGGCACCGTCACCCTGAAGAACCAGGAGATCGACCTGACCGGCAAATCCAGCGACGGGCAGTCGCGGCGCGCGCGCAGCATCGCGCATGTGCCCGAAAACCGCCAGACCGAGGGGTTGATCATGCCGTTCGATGCCTGGGAAAACGTGGCCTTCGGCTATCACAACGACCCGCGCTACCAGGCCGGGCCGCTGTTCATGGACAATGCCGCCGTCAGGGACGACACGGTCGAGAAGATGGCCCGCTATGACGTGCGCCCGCCCAACCCGCGCCTGCCCGCGCGCAATTTCTCGGGCGGCAACCAGCAAAAGATCGTGGTCGCCCGCGAAATGGACCGCGCCCCCGACCTGCTGCTGGTGGGACAGCCCACGCGCGGGGTCGATATCGGCGCGATCGAGTTCATCCACAAACAGATCATCGCGCTGCGCGACCAGGGCAAGGCGATCCTGCTGGTCAGCGTGGAACTGGACGAAATCCTTGGCCTTTCCGACCGGATCGCGGTGATGTTCGATGGCCGCATCATGGGCGAACGCCTGCCCGACGAGACCGACGAGAACGAGCTGGGCCTGCTGATGGCCGGTGTGACCGAGACCAAGGGGGCCGCCTGATGGACAGAATGCCGAAATGGGCAGACGTGATCCTGATCCCGCTCCTTAGCGTGGTGCTGGCGCTGATCGCGTCGGGGGTCGTGGTGGCGCTGATCGGGGAAAACCCGGTCGAGGCGATGGCGATCATGGTGCGCGGCGCCTTCGGGTCGGCCTATGGCTGGGGCTATACCCTGTTCTACGCCACCAATTTCATCTTCACCGGGCTGGCCGTGGCCGTGGCCTTTCACGCACGGCTGTTCAATATCGGAGGCGAGGGGCAGGCGGCGCTGGGCGGGCTTGGCGTGGCGGTCCTGATGTTGTCGGTGGGCTGGCCGCACTGGACGGTCGCCTTGCTGGCCGCGACGCTGGGCTCGGCACTGTTCGGCGCGGCCTGGGCCGCGATCCCGGCCTATCTGCAGGCCAAGCGCGGCAGCCACGTGGTGATCACCACGATCATGTTCAATTTCATCGCCTCGGCTCTGCTGGTCTATCTGCTGGTCAATGTCTTCCGGGTGCCGGGATCGATGTCGCCCGAAACCGCCACATTCGCCGAGGCGACGCATCTGCCGAACGCCGCGCAATTCGCGGGCTTTCTGGGGTTCAGGTCCTCGACCCCGCTGAACGTGACGATTTTCGTGGCGCTGGCCGCCTGCGTTGCGGTGTGGCTTCTGGTCTGGCGCACGCGGCTGGGCTATCAGATCCGTGCCTTCGGGCATTCCGAACGCGCGGCGGTCTATGCCGGCATCAACCCGGTCCGGATCACCATGATCACGATGCTGATATCGGGCGCGCTGGCGGGGATGATGGCGATCAATTCCGTGATGGGCGAGGCCGAACGCCTGGTCATCGATTTCGTCGCGGGGGCGGGGTTCGTGGGCATCGCGGTGGCGCTGATGGGCCGGTCGCACCCGATCGGCGTGTTTCTGGCGGCGCTGTTGTTCGGGGCGCTTTACCAGGGCGGGGCCGAGCTGCAGTTCGAGATGCCCGCGATCAGCCGCGAGATGGTGGTGGTGATCCAGGCGCTGGTGATCCTGTTCGCGGGCGCGCTGGACAACATGGTGCGGATGCCCCTTGAAAGCCTGTTCCTGTCGCTCAGACGCCGCCGCGACGCGGCGGACACACCGGCGGAGTGAGCGGGATGGAAACGCTTCTGCCTTTCCTGCCCGCCTTCGCCGTGGCCTTCGGCATCCTGTTTGTCGGGGCGTCGTCACCGGGGCCAGCGGTGGCCATGCTGATGGGCCTGTCGCTGGGGCAGGGGCGGCGCACGGCGCTGATCGCCTGCACCGGGATCGCGACCGGAAGTGCCACGATCAACATCCTGACGATCCTCGGGGTCGGCCTGATCCTAAGCCAGATGGCCTGGGCCATGATTCTTTTGAAGATTCTGGGCGCCGCTTACCTGGCCTGGCTGGCGCTGGGCGCGTTCCGCAAGGCGATCCACCCGCCGCCGCCGCCTGTCGCCATGGAGCGGGTGATGCCCGCCCACCGGGCCTTTGCCACCGGGTACCTGTTGCAGGTCACCAACCCCAAGGCCATCGCCTTCT
Organism: Paracoccaceae bacterium; assembly: GCA_024742455.1. Classification (GTDB taxonomy): domain Bacteria; phylum Pseudomonadota; class Alphaproteobacteria; order Rhodobacterales; family Rhodobacteraceae; genus JANSYL01. The sequence continues at coordinate 103,544 of JANSYL010000004.1, forward strand.
GGCTGGCCATTGCGGCGCTGGGAGCAACCGAAGGCGCGCCTCTCTGGGTGATCGCGCTGTTCGTGGCGGGGCTGTGGCTGACCTCTTTCGTCTGCCACGCGGCATGGGCGGTGGCGCTGTCGGCGGCGCCTGTACGGTCCGCCTACGGGTACGCGCGTGGCTGGATCGAGGGGGCGCTCGGGGCCTTTTTCCTGTTCGCCGCCGTCAAGCTTGTGACAGCGAGGGTGTGAGACCATGGATTTCCTGACCGTCCTGCAGATCCTCGATTCCACAATCCGCCTGGCCACGCCGCTGCTTTTGGCCTGTCTTGCCGGGCTCTGGTCGGAACGGGCGGGGATTTTCGACATCGGGCTCGAGGGCAAGATGCTGGCCGCCGCGTTCTTTTCGGCGGCCGTCGCCTACACCTCGGGCAATGTCTGGATCGGTCTTCTGGCAGGCATCGCGGCCTCGATGGCGCTGTCGGGGGTGCATGGCGTGGCCTCGATCACCTTCCGGGGCAACCAGCTGATTTCCGGGGTGGCGATCAATTTTCTGGCCGCGGGGCTGACCGTCGTTGTGGCGCAGACCTGGTTCCAGCAGGGCGGGCGGACCCCGCAACTGCCGCCCGAGGCGCGTTTCAGCAATATCGAGCTGCCTGGTGCGGTGACGCGCATCCGCGATATCGCGCAACAGGGTCCGTTCGGGCAGTTTTATTCCGAACTGATCTCGGGCCATTCGATCATCGTCTACATGGCGCTCGTCATCGTGCCGCTGACCTGGTGGGTTCTCTACCGTACCCGGTTCGGCCTGCGCCTGCGCGCAGTGGGCGAAAACCCTGCCGCCGTCGATACGGCAGGCATATCGGTGGTGGGCCTGCGGTTCGCCGCCGTGGCGATCTGCGGCGTGCTGTGCGGTCTGGCCGGGGCCTACCTGGCGACCGCGCTGAACGCGGGTTTCGTCAAGGACATGAGCGCGGGGCGCGGCTTCATCGCGCTGGCCGCGCTGATCTTCGCCAAGTGGCGGCCCTGGTATGCGCTGTCGGCCTGTCTGCTGTTCGGCTTCTTCGACGCTGTGGGCAACCGGTTCCAGAACATCCAGCTGGGCGAGTTCGTGGTGCCGGTGCAGTTCATGCAGGCCCTGCCCTATATCCTGGTGGTGATCGTTCTGGCCGGGCTGGTGGGTCGCGCGATCCCGCCGCGCGCGGGGGGAGAGCCCTATGTCAAGGAACGCTGAGGAGCTTGCCGCCCTGATCCGTGACCGGGCGGGGGCGGCGGCGCCGGTCTATGGCATGGTTCTGGGTTCGGGCCTTGGCCATCTGGCCGGGACGGTGGACGGGGTCGCGATCGATTATGCCGATCTGGCCGGGTTTCCCCATGCGGGCGTGTCCGGGCACAACCCGAAGCTGGTGATCGGCGATCTGGAAGGGGTGCGCGTTGCCGTGTTCGGCGGGCGCGCGCATTACTATGAAAGCGGGCGGGGCGATGCGATGCGCCTTCCGCTGGAGGTGCTGAAGGCGCTTGGCGGAGAACGGCTGATCCTGACCAATGCCGCCGGGTCGATGCACCCCGGGATCGACCCCGGTGACCTGATGATGCTGTCCGATCATATCAATTTCTCGGGTCTGAACCCCCTGATCGGGGAATCCACCGATGCGCGCTTTGTCCCGATGACGCACGCCTATGATCCCGGGATGCGCGCCGCGCTGCGGGCGGCGGCGGAGGCCGAGGGCATCCCCCTGCCCGAAGGTATCTATGCCTGGTATTCCGGCCCGTCTTTCGAAACCCCCGCCGAGATTCGCGCGATCCGCATGCTCGGTGCCGATGCGGTGGGCATGTCGACGGTGCCCGAAGTGATCCTGGCACGGTTCCTCGGGCTGCAGGTCGCGGCGATTTCAACGATCACCAACAAGGCCGCGGGCCTGTCGGACGAACAGATCAGCCATGACCACACCAAGGCGATGGCGCCGCTTGGCGCCGAGAAGCTGGAGCGCATCCTGCGGCGGATGCTGAGAGACGGGTAGGGATCGCCGCCTTCGGCACCGAACCGGGTCGGGGGCGCTGCCCCCGGCCGTTGCCACCTGGGCTTGAACCAGTGGAACCGCAGGTGGCGACCCTCCCCCGAGGTATTTTCGAAGCAAAGAGACGGTAGCGGGCGCGGGATGCAGACGGAATTCGTGATCGAGACGCGCGGGCCGGGGATGGTGGAGTTCACCCGGGACGTGGCGGACTGGCTGCCCGGCGGGGACGGTCTGCTGACGCTGATGGTGCGGCACACATCGGCCAGCCTGCTGATCCAGGAAAACGCCGACCCGGATGTGCAGCTGGACCTGGTGGCCTGGCTCGACCGGCTGGTGCCGGGCGCCGATCACCCCTCGATGTCCTACCTGACCCATCTGCTGGAGGGGCCCGACGACATGCCCGCGCATATCAAGGCAGCGCTTCTGCCCACGTCCGTTCAGATCCCGGTGATGGACGGGCGGATGCAGCTGGGCACATGGCAGGGGATCTACCTGGTGGAACACCGGGCGCGTCCGCACAGGCGGACGGTCGCGGCGGTCTTTCTCGGCGCGTGATACGGACACTCCACAAAGCTGTCGCAAAACCTTGCGGTCCCATTTCCCCTCTACCCAATAGATGCGCGCTCGCCTATAGTCGCTGTGGATAACGGGGCGACAGACCCCAAGGCACGAGGCATGCGCCCCGCCCTGTCGGGGCCACTGGGACAGAAGGGGGACGGGGGATGCGCTGCCCGTTTTGCGGAAATGTCGACACGCAGGTCAAGGATTCACGACCGGCCGAAGATCACGTGGCGATCCGGCGGCGGCGGTTCTGCCCGGCCTGCGGGGGTCGCTTCACCACCTATGAACGGGTTCAGTTGCGCGACCTCGTGGTCATCAAGTCGAACGGCAAGCGCGAGGATTTCGACCGCGACAAGCTGGAACGCTCGGTCCGGATCTCGATGCAGAAACGCCCCGTTGAACCCGAACGCATCGACCAGATGATCTCGGGCATCGTGCGCCGGCTGGAAAGCATGGGCGAAACCGATATCCCGTCAAAGACGATCGGCGAGATCGTGATGGAACGCCTCGCCGCGATCGACACGGTTGCCTATGTGCGCTTTGCCAGCGTCTACAAGAATTTCCAGGCCACCGACGATTTCGAGGATTTCCTCAAGGAACTGGCTCCGCCCGCGCCCAAGACCGAAGACTGACCGCATGTCTGGGGACGACGCGCGCTGGATGCGGCTGGCGTTGTCGCTCGGGGCGCGGGGGCTGGGCCGGGTCTGGCCCAACCCGGCCGTGGGCTGCGTTCTGGTGAAGGACGGGCGCGTGGTCGGGCGTGGCTGGACGCAACCCGGCGGACGCCCCCATGCCGAGGCGCATGCCCTGGCACAGGCGCGGGATGCGGCGCGCGGGGCCACCGCCTACCTCACGCTTGAACCCTGTTCGCATCATGGCCAAACACCGCCCTGTGCGGGGGCGCTGATCGATGCGGGCGTGGCGCGGGTGGTCATGGCACTGGGCGATCCGGACCCACGCGTGAACGGGCAGGGCATTGCGCTGTTGCGCGATGCAGGCATCGCGGTGGCAACTGGGCTGCTGGAGGATGAGGCCCGCGTGGCACAGGCCGGGTTTCTGAGCCGGGTGAAGCGTGGCCGCCCGATGGTGACACTCAAACTGGCCGCGTCCCTCGACGGGCGGATCGCGACCGCCTCGGGCGAAAGCCAGTGGATCACGGGACCCGAGGCGCGGCGTGTGGTTCACGGGATGCGCGCGCGCCACGATGCGGTGATGGTGGGCGCAGGCACGACGCGCGCCGATGACCCGGCGCTGACGGTGCGGGGGCTGGGCATGACCCATCAGCCGGTGCGCGTGGTGCTGTCGCGACGGCTGGACCTGCCGATGGAGGGGCAGCTGTTTCGAAGCGCGGGTGATGTGCCGGTCTGGCTCTGCCACGGGCCCGATGCGCCCGAAGCCGTGCGCGCGGCCTGGACGGGCGCCGGGGCGCGTCTGATTGAAGTGGCGGCGGGGCCAGGTGGGCAATTGGACCTTGCCGCCGTTCTGCGCGCCCTGGGAGAGGCAGGGCTGACCCGGGTGTTCTGCGAAGGCGGCGGGGCCCTGGCCGCGGGATTGCTAGCCGCCGATCTGGTGGACGAGATGGCGGTTTTTGGCGGCGGGCGGATCATCGGCGCCGAAGGCACGCCTGCGATCGGCGCGATGGGGGTCGCGGCACTGGTCGAAGCGCCTGGGTTCGATCTGGTGACCACCCGGAGCCTTGCAGGCGACACCCTGAGCCTGTGGCGCCGGGCCGGGTAGGACAGTCTTCGTATCAGGACGACCCAGCCGCTGAATCGTCCGGCAAAAACTCAGCTCATCTCCGCTCAGCGCCAGAGCCAGCTGTGCCCCGCAAACCAGCCTTGCAGCTTGGCGAGGATGCGCAGTGCCGGGCGCCCCGTGCCAACGCCCTGGGCAAGGCGTTCGACCGCGACCTCGACCGGGCAGGGCAGGCCGGTGACGGGGTCGGTGTAGCGCGGATAGGCGATCAGGGCGGCATGAACGAGGGCCGCCAGCGATGGGCGCGCGCTGCGGTGGGGCGGCACATCGCCCAGGTCACGCGTCAGCCCCCAGCCGGCATAGAACGGCGCGCCAAGCGTGGTGACCGGGATGCCCCTGATCAGCGCCTCGAACCCGAGGCCCGAGGTGATGGTGACAACGCGGGTCGTGATCGACAGAAGCCGCGCGGGATCAGCGTCGGAGACGGCACCCGCGAAACGTCCGACCAGGTCGGGGTCGATGGCACCATCGCGCAATCCGGCCACCACATCGGGATGGGGCTTGTAGATCAGGAAGGCCTCGGGGTGCAGATCGCGCGCGGTGCGGAGCAGCGTGGCATTGTCGCGGACGCGGCCTGCGCCCTTGAGGATCGAAGCATCGTCTTCCACCTGCCCCGGCACCAGCACCACCTCTGCCCCCTCCGGCACATCCGGTAACGGGGCGGATCCTCCCGGGTTGTATTTGCTGAGCCCGAGCGCGGTCAGCCGGTCGATCAGCCGTTCGGCCCGACGCAGCTGCGGCGCGGGCAGGGCGGCGGCCCGGGTGATCAGGTGGTCCAGATCGCTGGGGCGGCTGGGGTCGTAATGTATGCCGCGCCCGTCGCGGACCTGCGACAGGGGCGGCACGAGATCTGCACCCAGACCGCGGGACCGCAGGAACCCGTCCTCCACGCGGTATAACGTGCGGCCCTGGGCGGCGCAGGCCTCTCTCAGGGCATCCGTTTCGCGCCCGGCCCAGACCAGAACGGGGCGTCCATCGGCGGTGGCGCGGTCTTCATTGGTGAATCGCATCGGGCCGAACCGGCCGAACTGCGCTTTCAGGTGCCGCCGTTTCCACGCCCGCATGCCGACCGCGACATATCCCGCCCGATCCTCGCGCCAGGCGCGGGCGCGGGCCTCGAGCGCGCCGATCACATCCTCCAGCGTTCCCAACCGATCGCGGTAAGGGTCATACCAGACCGGGTAGAGGATCAGCGCGGCAGCGGCCAGTTGTGCGGCGGTCAGCCTGCGCTGACGGCGGGCAGGGGTCGGGCGGCGGTCATCGGTCAGGCCCCACCCGGCATAGAAAGGCACCCCGAAAGTGACAGGGCGGTGCCCGGCCAGGATCGCCTCGAACCCCATCGTGCTGGTCACCGTGTAGACGGCGCGCGCGCTGTCGAACAGGGTCCAGGGCGAGACCGGGCTGTCGATGATCCGGGCCTTGGGCGGCAGGGTTGCGGGATCGAAATGACCCGGCCTGTGGCCCGCGCGGGTTTCCGGGTGGGTCTTGATCAGCAGCGTGGCATCGGGATGATCCTCGGCCGCTGTATAGAGCATCTCGGCGAAACTGTCGGCATTGGCCCCGCCATGGGCGATGGCGGCATCTCCGCGTGTCTGGTCGATGATCAGAACGAAGCCCGGGTCGGGGGCGGGCAGGTCGCGATCGACGGCGGAATACTTGCCCAGATGCCCCGCCCGCATCCGTGCGATGGCATCGCGGGCGCGGTCGAGCAAGGCGGTATCGTCCAGCGGGTGCCGCGCCAGCAGGGTTTCCAGGTCGGACGGGGCGGCGGCGTCGAAATAGATCCCCGTCCGGTCCCGCACGAGGCCCAGCGGCGGGTCCCCGGCGCGACCGGGAAAAAGCGATCTGAGAAAGGCGTCCTCGACCCGCACCAGCGCCGCGCCCGTGGCCGAAGCCAGCCATTCGCCACGCCGCGCATAGGGCGACCGGCCCCAGACCAGGACGTCGTCACCCGGCCCGGGCTTGCCCAGCCTCAGGTCATGGCCGCCAAGCGTCAGGATGCGGCGCAGCCGGGCATGGGTAAGAAAGCCCGCCGAACAGGGATAGCCGCGGCGCCGGGGCGTGTCCGGTCCCGGCGCGGCCATGGCTCAGTTGAACGGCTCGGACAGGGTATCGGCCGCGCCCAGACCGCCCGTCAGGGCCGCAATGGCGTTGTTGAACTGGGTGATCGGTGCCTCGGTCACATACACCGTGTCCTCGTCACGGATGACGAAATCGCGGGCTTCGAACATTCCCGTTGGTGCCGTCAGGTCGAGCACGTAGATGATGCGCTGCGGCCCGATCAGGTCGGTCCGGCCCAGCACGGATTGGGCGATTTCCTCGGGCTCGTTGCGCAGCACGAAAACGCCCGTGGGATCGGCCAGCGTCGGCACCAGCCCGCCGACCGAGGCGATCGCCTCGATCGCGGAAATCACCTGGCTTTCGAAACGCACCACGGTCTGGCTGCCCGTCGCGCCAAGGGCCGTGAAGCTGCGCCCGTCTTCCTCGACAAGGATGCGGTCGCCCGCGCGCAGCGCGATATCGGCGCGATCCTCGCGGTAAATATCCTCGAACCAGATCGTGCCGCGATGATCACCGCGCACCAGCGTGACCTGGGCAATCTCGGGTTCGATGGTTATGCCGCCCGCCGCCGCCAGCATGGCCGACAGCCGCCGCGTGGGCCGGGTCAGCGGGTAGACCCCCTGCGCCCCCACCGTGCCGGACACCGTGACGGTGGCGCCATCGCCCGGCTCGCGCCGGATGATGACCTGCGGATCGGGGGTCTGTTCGTCCAGATTTCGGGTGATGATCTCGCGCAATTGCTCGGGCGTGTTGCCTGCGGCGCGGACGCGACCGGCATAAGGGATGAAGATGAACCCGCCGCCGTCGACGCGCACGCTTTCGATGCTGGATTGCGACATGCCTTCGCCTGCCAGCAGGCCATCGGTGACGTTTTCATAGATCTCGAAGTCGAGGACATCGCCGGGACGGATGATCTCGGTGTTCGAGGTGCCCGCATTCACCAGCGCATCGGGAAAGCCCAGCGCGGGCACCGCAGCGGTGGCGGCGGTGACGCGGCGATTGACCTCGACCACGAAGGCGTCGCCCTGACGCTGCACCGATCCTGCGAACAACTCGTTACGGGTGGGCCCCGACCGGGGCAGCAGGCTGCACGCGGCCACGGCCGTGCAAACGACGAAAAGCGCCGCAAAACGCGCGCCCCGGGATGCCAGCGATGTCACGGGATGGCTCCTTGTTGCCTGAAACTGCCTCGGTTTATTTTTTTGCCATATTAGTCGGTTTTGCCGCATCGCGCTAGGGGTCTGTTATTTCACGACTTGCAGGTGGTGGCGCGGCGACGGGCGGCCGGCATGCAGGGCGTCATACGGGTCCTCGGGGCTGAGCATCAGGTCGGCGATCTGGCGCAGAAGCTGCCGCCGCCCGCGCGCGGAATAAAAGCTGCCCGCGATCTGCGAGGTTTCCAGCAGGTAATGGCGGTAGTCGCGATAGGCGCGGCTGTCGGGACGTGTGGGGGTGCGAAAGAAGGTTTCGAGCGGCTGGTCCGAGACGAATTCGGGTTTGAGATAGACCGCCTTGCCAAAGGCCTTGAGCGGCAGGCCGCGCCAGAGTGCCTGCTGCGCGGCGGTGGAGTTCACCGTCACCGCCGAGCGGGCATTGTTGAGCAGCCCGGCCAGCTTGCCCCCGCGCACGTAATGCACCCGGTCGGCCACGCCGTGCTCGGCGGCGGCGCGGCGGATGTCGCGGCGCAAAGGCGTGCGCCCGTCCTCCAGCGGATGGGTCTTGAAAACCAGGTGATGATGGCCGGGCGCGCCGCGGGCGAAACCTGCAATCACGGTGCGCACGAAGGCGGCATTGCTGTCGAACGGCCCGTGATCGCGGAAACTGGCGTCATGTTCCAGTTGCAGCAGCGCCAGGTGATAGGGAAAGCCGCCGGTCTGGATGAGCCAGGTCGCCTGGATGCGATCGATCATGTGCACAGGCATCAGGGCAAGGCGGCGGAGATAGACGAAGAATTCCTGCCGTACGCTCAGGGCGCGATGCGGTCGCACGCCGCGATAAGAGGCGTTTCGGAACAGGACGTGGAAATGGTAGGCCATGCCGTAGAAAACGTGCTGGCGCATGTCGCCCCACCGGGCTGGGGCGTCCGGCAGATCAAGGTCGAGACCCGACAGCGCGTCGCGCATCCGGTCGACGCCCATCTGCATCAGGCGGGAATTTCCGTTGGCGCCGCCGCGTTCATAGGTCACCCAATAGGGGCGCAGATAGCCTTCCTCGAACACGTGAACGGTGACGCCGGCCCTTTCGGCGGCTGCGATGGCCTGGGCATGGATGGGCCGTGTATCGCCGTAAAGCACAAGATCGGTCACCCGTTTCGCCACGATCAGATCGGCGATGTGGTCCGGCCAGCACGCGGCTTCATCGCGGAACGGCAGATAGCTTGCCCGGTCGGGCCAGAACACCGCGTCGCCCCGGTTGAAGCCTACGCGCCAGACCCGTGCGCCTGCCGCTGCCAGCATCGCGCCGAGCCGGGAAAAGAACGGCCCGTGCGGCCCCTGCAGGAACAGGAAACAACGGTCGGTGCGGGCGGGGCCTGTGGGCATGGATTGTCTGTTCTGTCTGCTCTGGTTGACGTCGAGGCTAATGGGCCAACCTCAACAATGCCCAGCGGCACGGCAGCCATGGGGCGCAAAATCGTTGCTTGTGTGGCCGGGGCGACTCAGGTCGCGGGCTTGCCGGTCCCGGCGCGGCATGGTCTGGTCGGCACGAAATGAACGGGGAGAGTGCGATGTTCACCGGCATCATCACCGATATCGGCACGGTTCTGGCGACCGAGGACCGGGGCGATCTGCATGCCCGGATCGGCACCGGCTATGACACGGACGGGATCGATATCGGGGCCTCCATCGCTTGTGACGGGGTCTGCCTGACGGTGACCGGTCTCGGGCCGGACTGGTTCGAGGTCGATATCTCGGCCGAGACCGTGTCTAAGACCGCCATCGGAGTGCAGGGCTGGCCCGTGGGCAGGCGGCTGAACCTGGAACGTGCCTTGCGGGTGGGTGACGAGCTCGGCGGGCATATCGTGTCGGGCCATGTCGACGGGGTGGCGCGGCTGGTGGCGATGGAGGACGAAGGCGCCTCGACCCGGATGATGTTCGAAGCGCCGGAGGCGCTGGCGCGGTTCATCGCGCCCAAGGGATCGGTGGCGCTGAACGGCACGTCGCTGACGGTGAACGAGGTCGACGGGGCGCGGTTCGGCGTCAACATCATCCCCCACACCAAGGAGGTGACGACCTGGGGCGATCTGGCCGTGGGCGATGCGCTGAACCTCGAGATCGACACCATGGCCCGTTACGTGGCGCGGCTGACGGAATATGCCGCCGCCTGAGGCCTGGTTGGTTTGCAGGGGCGGCCGCGTGTCGGGGGCGGGGGAAGCGCCGGGCGCGCGCCCCCTGCGGGAGCCCTTGCCCGGCGCTGGCCGCCCCCCGGGCCGGCTGCCTCCGGCGGGAGGATTTGAAGCAAGAAGAAGGGTTGCGGGATGATCGGGCATAATGGCGGGCCGTCCATCGAGGCGGGATACGGTTTTCGCAAACACGCCTGGGGCAAGGCACGGGAGGCGTTGCTGCCGAAGCTGCCGATCGAGATCGTCCGGGTGCGCGTGGCGCGGGCGCATCGGCTGGGGCTGCCCTACCGGACCTATGCCGGTATCCGCGCAGCGACGGGGCGGGACGTTGTGGCGTTCCTGTTTTCCGGCAACGCGCTGGAATTGACGGCGCGCCGGATCGAGATGCCCGCGCAGGTGGCGGCGCGACTGGTCGGACTGCACGGTGCGGCGGCCCGTCTTGGCGCCGTCTATGCACCGCTGGACCCAGGGGCCGTGCAGGCGGTCAATTCCGGCGCGCTGGATGCCGCGCACCGGGCCCCGGGGTTTGCCGCGCCATGGGCCGAGCTGCGGTCGGACGTGAAGGCGATGCTGGCCGACGCGGCGCTGCCCGCGGACGGGGTGGTCCTGGTCGCCGCCACGACGGTGGAACGGGAATGGACCGAGGCGGCGCAGCTGGCCGGAACCATCCGGGCCGCGCAGTTTTTCGCCCCGCCCGCCTGAGCGGAAGGCCCCTGTGCGGACCCGCCCACTGGCACGGGGGGCGGGCTTGGTCTATCTGGCGCGCAAGACAGGCGAAGGACGCGGCATGACGCAGCAATTCGAAACACCGGGCCCGGTGGAACGCGACTGGTCCGAGGCGATATCTCCGGTCGAGGAGATCATCGAGGATGCCCGCAATGGCCGGATGTTCGTGCTGGTCGACCATGAAGACCGCGAGAACGAGGGCGACCTTGTGATCCCCGCCCAGATGGCCACGCCCGAGGCGATCAATTTCATGGCCACCCATGGGCGCGGGCTGATCTGCCTGTCGCTGACGGGGGAACGGGTGGATGCGCTGGGCCTGTCCCTGATGGCCTCGCAGAACTCGTCGCGCCACGAGACGGCCTTCACCGTGTCGATCGAGGCGCGCGAGGGGGTCAGCACGGGGATTTCCGCCCATGACCGGGCGCGCACCATCGCGGTGGCGATCGACGCGGGCAAGACCGCGGCCGATATCGCCACGCCGGGCCATGTCTTTCCCCTGCGGGCCCGCGACGGTGGCGTGCTGGTGCGCGCGGGCCATACCGAGGCGGCGGTCGATATCGCGCGGCTGGCAGGGCTGAACCCCTCGGGCGTGATCTGCGAGATCATGAAGGAGGACGGGTCGATGGCGCGCCTGCCCGACCTCATTGCCTTCGCACAGCTTCACAATCTCAAGATCGGCACGATCAGCGACCTGATCTCCTATCGCCGCCGCCATGACAACCTGGTGCGGATGCGCGAGGAGACGCCCATCACCAGCATCCATGGCGGCGACTGGGTGATGCGGATCTACACCGATGAAACCCAAGGGGCCGAACATATCGTTCTGATCAAGGGCGATATCACCACGCCCGAGCCGGTGCTGGTCAGGATGCACGCGATGGACCCCCTGACCGACGTGGTGGGTGCGGGGGCACCGGAACGCACCGGCGAATTCGGCGCCGCGATGGAGGTGATCGCCCGGGAAGGACGCGGCGTGCTGGTGCTGTTGCGCGACCTGACCATGAAGCTGGCGCTGGGCGATGAGGTGTCCCCCCAGACGCTGCGCCAGTACGGGCTGGGTGCGCAGATCCTGTCATCGCTGGGGCTGAGCGACCTGGTGCTGCTTACCAATTCCCCCAAACCCCGGGTGGTCGGGCTGGAGGCCTATGGCCTGTCCATACTCGGCACCCGCAAGATCACGGAGGGGGCGTGATGGCAGGCGCATCCCATTACGCATTGCCGCGTCCGAGCTTCGACAAGCCGGTCAGGCTGGCCATCGTCGTGGCGCCCTATTACCGCGACATCGCCGATAACCTGATCGCCGGGGCGAAGGCCGAGATCGAGGCGGCGGGCGGCACCCATGAGGTGATAGAGGTTCCCGGCGCGCTGGAGGTGCCCACCGCGATCCGCATCGCCTACCGGCAATCGAATTTCGACGGGTTCGTGGCGCTTGGCTGCGTGATCCGGGGCGAAACCACGCATTACGACACGGTCTGCAATGACAGTTCGCGCGCGATCCAGCTGTTGGGGCTGGAAGGCGCCTGTATCGGCAATGGCATCCTGACAGTGGAATCCTATGATCAGGCGGCCGTGCGTGCCGACCCGCAGGGCCAGAACAAGGGCGGCGGCGCGGCAGCGGCGGCGCTGCACCTGATCGCGCTGACGCGGCGGTTTTCCGGGCCAAAGGGCGGCATCGGGTTCAAGCCACGCGCCGAACGGATCGAGGTCGCGGACGGTACGGACGGGACGGGCACGGCATGAGCGAGACGAAACCGGCAGGGCCAAGCCGCGAGGCGAAAAAGCAGATGAAATCGGCGGCGCGGCTTTACGCGGTGCAGGCGCTTTTTCAGATGGAGCATTCGGGCCAGTCTCTGGATGCCGTGCAGGCGGAATTCGAAAACCATCGCTTTGGGGCCGTCTATGACGGCGATGAAATGGCCGAGGGCGATGTTGAAACGTTCCGCGCGCTGCTCGAGGGCGCGTTGGCGCGGCAGGCACGGATCGACCAGTTGACCGATGCCGCACTCAAGGAAACCTGGCCCATCGACCGGATCGACCCGACGCTGCGCGCGCTGTTTCGCGCGGCGGGCGCCGAACTGGTGACCGGCGACACACCGCCCAAGGTCGTCATCACCGAATTCGTCGATGTTGCCCGGGCGTTCTTTCCGGAAGGGCGTGAGCCGAAATTCGTCAATGCCGTGCTCGACCACATGGCGCGCGCGGCGCAGCCGCAGGCCTTCGGCGGATGAACGGGCCGGTCACCGGCGGCTGCCTCTGCGGCGCGGTGCGGGTGACGGCAACAGGCGCGCCCGACCGGGTCTGCCTTTGCCATTGCATGGATTGCCGCAAACACCATGGCGCGCTGTTTTACGCGGCGGCGATCTATGCCCCCCATCAGCTGCGCATCGAAGGCGAGACACGGGACTACAAGGGCCGGCATTTCTGCCCGGTCTGCGGATCATCGGTCTATGCGGTCAGCGGGGACGAGGTGGAGGTGCATCTGGGCACGCTCGACCGGCCCGACATGATCCGCCCGACCTATGAGGTCTGGACCTGTCGGCGGGAAAGCTGGCTGCCGCCGTTTCCCGGCCTTCCCGGCTATCCCGGGGATCGGCCCGGGGATCGGCCCGGGGATCTTCCCGGCTAACGCTGCCTCAGCCCGCCCCGTATCGGCCCGCCCCGTAGAAGATCGCGCCCGGCAGATAGGCGCGCGGCAGGTCCATGCCGGGCGGCATCGCCTGGCCCGTGGCCAGGTGGTCGGGCAACAGATGCGTATGCGGCCCGGCGGGTGAGACGCCGCCGGGAGGCGGGATGCGCGTGTCGACCTCAATCCGGCCCAGGGCGGTTTCGATGACGCGGGTGGGGCTTTCGGTGACCAGCGCCGCACCGATGCGGGGCAGGCTTTCGATCAGTGGCAGACCCTCGGCGGCGCGCACCGACGCAAGGGCTGCACCGTCGCGCAGGCGCACGCAGAACCGCGCCCCGGACCGGTCGACGCCAAGATCCACCAGCATCGCGTCCCGATCTGCCGGGTCGATCGCGTTCGTGTCGGGGCCGCACAGGGTCAGGCCCGGGTGCCGCTCCGGGCGGCCGGCATCGCGCTTCACCGCAAGGATCAGGCGTTCCCCGGCGTCCTGCCCCGCCAGTTCCAGCGCGCGGACACGGTCACCGAACGCCATCCGCAGTCGTGCGCCCGACGTCCGGGCGATCAGGGTGTCGCCACTGGTTTCGATATCGACGCGTGCGCCGGGGGCGGCGGTGAATTCCGCGACCGCCCCCGGAACCCCCATCACCCAGGTGCCCGGTCCCGCCTGCAGACGCGCGGCCGCCTCGTCCCGGATTTGCAGCCTGTCCCATGGCCGGCGCCGCACGGTGACACCAAGCTGGTCGAACCGGGCAGGCAATGCGGCCCAGATCGCGCCGCGCGCGGCGCCGGTCGCATCGCGCCAGGTGGCGATTTCATCGCCGGTGCGCGCGCAGCCAAGGCAGTACCCGGTGGCCGCATCCAGCTTGCACAGACCGATACAGGGGCTGGTGATGGCGGGCGCGACGGGGGCGGGGGTGTTCATCTGGGGGGCTCCGGGACATGGGTCTGGTGGGGGACGTGACCGGGAACTTGCCCGGGGGCGAGCGCGGCGCGGATCGCGTCCAGCCCGTCGGTCAGGGCGGCGGGGCCGGGTTGCAGGATGAGCGGGGATTTGATCTCGGTGATCCGGCCCGCCGCGACGGCAGGGATCGCGGACCACCCGGGGCGCGCCGCGATCCGTTCGGGCCGGACCTTCTTGCCGCACCAGGAGGCAAGGATCACCTCGGGCGCGGCGGCGATCACATCCGCGGACGCCACGATCCGGCCCTGCGCATCCGGCGCGCGGGCGCGGTCGGCGAACACGTCCCGCCCGCCCGCGATCGCGATCAGCTCGGACACCCAATGGATGCCGCAGATCATCGGGTCGTCCCATTCCTCGAAATAGACGCGGGCGCGCGGGTCACGCGCCGACGCCTCTGCCACCGCATCGAGGCGGCGTTCATAGCCCGCCGCCAGCGTCTCGGCCCGCGCCGCTTGCCCGACCGTCGCGCCCAGGTGCCGGATCATCGCCAGAATCCCGGCCACATCGCGCTGGTTATAGGCCGTCACCATCACCCCGGCGCGGATCAGCGCCTCGGCGATCTCGGCCTGAAGGTCGGAAAAGGTCAGCACCAGGTCCGGCTTCAACGCCAGGATTTTCGGAATATCGGCCGAGGTGAAGGCCGAGACGCGCGGCTTGTCCCGCCGCACCTGCGGCGGGCGCACCGCATAGCCCGAAACGCCCACGATGCGGTCGGCCTCACCCAGCAGGTAAAGCGTCTCGACCGTTTCCTCGGTCAGGCAGACGATGCGGTCGGGCGGAAAACGCCGCATCCGGTCAGTGTGCCGCGCGGCGCGCCTGCGCCCCGCCCCGGCGTTGCCGCCATTGCACCGACAGGGCCACCGGTGTCACAGGCGCCATGGTCGAGGCCACCAGAAGGTCGCAGAAAACCGCGATGGCAGGCGACCGGTGGCGGAACGGCAGCGCCTGTTCATAGGCTGCCATTGCCGCCTGCGGATAGCCCAGATCGCCCGGCAGCGCGCCCAGCCACTGCAGGTAGCCGAGCGCGGCCAGTTCCTGCGCCCTCCCGTCGGAAATCGGGCCTATGTCGAGTTGTGTGATCGTAAGGTCGAGTAGCATCGCGCCCTCCGCGCAAAGGGGCGGGTCTGCGCGGGACAGGGCGAACGTGTGGGGCCGGTCAGGTCCATCTCGGTCTCTCCATCCTCGGGGCACCCCGCCCGGGTTCGGGTGACTGCGGCGCGGATCGCGCCGGAGATGGCAGGTCTCCTGACTTGCGGGTCGACGCTTTCCCGAACCTTCCCGGACGTCTGTCCAGTGGTCAAAACCGGGGTCGCTCACCGCTTACAGTTGCGGGGGCAGTCGCGGAATTTCACCGCGTTCCCTATTAGCCGACTCATCGCCTGAGCCGGACACCATCAATCATGACGGTGCCATGTCGCCGTGCGCCTGTCCATCTCCGCGCCGACCCACGCGCCGATGTCGCTGGTCCCCGTGCCGGGCCGGGCCAGCATGAAACCGCCGCGAAATTGGGCAATCGCGCCGTTTCGGCGGGATTCGGCCGCCTGCGACGGCACGCCCCGGGAATTTCCATTGATCCCCGCGCCCGAAACCATACCCTTAACGATAACAGCGAGAGATGGGAGCCACGACATGCCTGACCATATCAAGTTCATTCTTCGCCACGCCGCCTGGGGCTTCGTGATTGCGCTGGCCTTCGTGGCCATGCTGCTCGGCTTCAACGTGGCCAATCTCTGGCATCTCGTGACCCACACCGCCGAGGGTCCGATCGCGGTCGCCATGCTGGTGGTGTTCTGCACGATCACCTTCGGTTCGGCGCAGATCGGCTACAAGATCATGACGCTCGGCGACGAGGATGACGATCACGGCGGCAAGCGCGACGCGATCCCGTCCGACGCGCAGCTGATCCCGCTTCGGGTTCGCCACGACCGCTGAACCGGAACACCGTTCAAAGCAAAACGTGCCTCCCCTTGGGGGCGCGTTTTTTCATGGCAACAGATGTCCTGGGTGGCGGGACCACGGCAACCGTGGAGGCGTCAATTCCCGAGGACCTGTATATACAGGTGGGCGCCAGGTAACCGGACCACGGCCCGGTCAGAGCCAGCTCCCTCGGAAATGCTTAAGGCCACCGGAATTTTGCCACAGGCACGTGAAGCGCAGTGCCCGCCAACAGCCAACCTAGGCGGCGCATCCCGGCCCGACAAGGGCCCGTGCGCAATTGCAAGTGTTCGGCAAATGTTCCAGTCTCGGGAAATGGATATCACCGCCCCCGACCAGATGATGCCGGGCCAGCGTCTGGCGCGCGGCGTCTGCCGTCACCTGGCCGCGATGGGTTTTGCCACGCTGGAGGAATTCACCCCCGAACGCGGCAAGCGGCTGGACGTGCTGGCGCTTGGCCCGAAGGGTGAATTCTGGGTGATCGAGTGCAAATCCAGCCGCGCCGATTTCACCTCGGACGCGAAATGGACCGCATACCTCGATTGGGGCGACCGGTATTTCTGGGCCGTCGGCGCCGATTTCCCGGTCGAACTTCTGCCCGATGACACCGGGCTGATCCTGGCCGATGCCTATGATGCCGAGGTGGTGCGCCTGGGGCCCGAGGTGAAACTGGCGCCTGCCCGGCGCCGCGCGGTGACGCAGCGGTTCGCCCGGATGGCGGCGCTCAGGCTTCAGGGCTGGCGCGACCCGGGCGCGGGCCTGTGAAACGGCCAGGGCCTGCGCAGGCCTTGGCCCCGGATCCCGAAAACCGGGTCTGACTAACGCTTGCGCCCCATCTTGCGCGCAGCGGCGGCAGCGGCCTTAAGTTCCTCGGCGATATCTTCGGCTTCTTCGGGGTCGAAATCCATCGGCAGGTCGATGCCGTCACCCTCGATGAAGATCCGCACCATCCCGAGCGTGGTCGGCCCGATCTGCAGATTGGCGGTGACGTCGCTTTCGCTGTTGATGCCCATGGCGCATCCTTTCAAGACTGCAGGGGGAGGTAGACCGCGATGACCGGTCTTGCAAGCGAGGTGGTGCTGGACGGGCTCAGGATCGGCGATGCCGGTTGGCTGATCGAACAGCACGGGCGGCTCTACGCGGACCATGACGGGTTCGATGCCGGTTTCGAGGCTCTGGTCGCGCGCATCCTGGCCGACTTCATCGACAATCATGATCCGGCTTGCGAACGTGGCTGGATCGCCCGGCGCGGCGATCAGAGGCTGGGCTCGATTTTCTGTGTCAGGGGCGCCGAACCGGGGGATGCAATGCTGCGGCTGTTTTTGCTGCTGCCGTCCGTGCGGGGCATGGGGCTCGGGGCGCGAATGCTTCAGACCTGTCTCGATTTCGCCCGCGCCGCAGGCTACCGGCGGATGACGCTTTCGACCCATGAAAGCCACCGTGCGGCCTGCGCGCTTTACGCCCGGGCGGGGTTTGCCTGCCTGTCCTCGAAACCCGTCACCTCCTTCGGCGTCGCTCTGGTGGAACAGGCCTGGGCGCGCGATCTTTGAGCCCCTCACCGGTCTTGCAATCGTGGTCTGCCGCGCGTATCTCCTGCCGCCAGTGCCGCCTTAGCTCAGTTGGTTAGAGCGCTGGATTGTGGATCCAGAGGTCCCCCGTTCAAGCCGGGGAGGCGGTACCATTCCCGCCCGTCTCGTCCTTGACACAAGAGCAGGGGACCAGCCCCTCGCGCTCCCCGAGGTATTTTCGAAGCAAAGAGGATCAGGGGCCGCAGATTACGGGACCGGGATCGCCTCGATCAGCGCGCCGGTCCCGGCATCGTAGACGCGGATCGTCGCGTCGTCGCCCACAAGGATGGCGCGGTTGCCCGTGACGCTGTAGCCGGTGATGCTGACGCCGTCCGGCACCGCGAACCGGTCGGGCGTGACCAGCACCGGGTCGGGCGGCGGGCCGAGCCGCAGGAACAGGATCGCGGCGATGGTGGTGACGCCAAGGATCATCGCCGCCGTCAGAACCGTCACCAGTGTCTTGAGCCAGCGGAGCGCGGGGGGCCAGGATGTATCGTCGAAGTGATCGGGATCGGGAGGTCCGGCCATGTCCAGTGAAACCCGTATCGTGACGGTCCCGATCGGCCCGGACCCCGGCCCGCGTCTCGATAAGGCATTGGCCCGCGATGTGCCAGAGGCGGCCCATCTGACCAGGTCACGCCTGGCGCGCCTGATCGAGGCGGGCGCAGTGGCGGTGAACGGCTTGGTGGTCACCGATGCACGCATGCGCGTGGCCGAGGGCGACGAGGTGGTGATCACCGTCGAAGAGGCCGCAGAGGTGGAGACGCAGGCCGAACCCATCCCGCTGGATATCCGCTACGAAGACGATGATGTGGTGGTGGTGATGAAACCCGCGGGCCTCGTGGTTCACCCCGCCCCGGGCAGCCCCGGGGGCACGCTGGTCAACGCGCTTTTGCACCATTTCGGGGGCGAGCTGTCGGGGGTGGGCGGTGAGAAACGGCCCGGCATCGTCCACCGGATCGACAAGGATACATCGGGCCTGCTGGTGGTGGCGAAATCGGACCGGGCGCATCACGGGCTGGCGGCGCAATTCGCCGATCACAGCGTGGAACGGGAATACCTTGCGCTGTGTCACGGGGTGCCCGATGTCGCCGACCCGCGCCTCAAGGGTGTGCGCGGGGTCAGTTTCGAGACGGGCGGGGTGATCAAGATCCAGACCCATCTGGCGCGCCACAAGACCGACCGGCAGCGTCAGGCGGTGGTGCAATCGGGCGGGCGCCATGCCGTCACCCGCGTCGCGCTGCGCGATGCCTTCGGGGCGGTCGCGCTGGTGGCCTGCAGGCTGGAGACCGGGCGCACCCATCAGATCCGGGTCCACATGGCCCATATCGGCCATGCCCTGGTGGGCGACCAGACCTATGGCGGGCGCCGCCGCGCCTCGGACAAGCGGATGGGTGCCGGGATGGCGGCAGCGATCAACGGCTTTCCGCGTCAGGCGCTGCATGCGGGCGTGTTGGGTTTTGCCCATCCAGTCGATGGGCGCGCGATGCGGTTTCAGGCGGATTTGCCTGCGGATATGGCCGATCTGCTGTCCGCGCTGCGATCCGCAGCCGGATGACCTGTGCACAAATGCACGTGACCGCGCTGTAATGCGGGTTGCTGTTCGCGCCTTTCCCGTCCAATTTCTGAACCGATCAGTTCAAACCACCCTTGACGAAAAGTTAATCAGGTTTACATAAGCATCAAACGGAGCCGAACAGGGGGTCCATATACATGTCGACATACGCAAATCTTCCGGCCCCGTCGCCGGAACAGGGGCTCAACCGGTATCTGCAGGAAATCCGCAAATTTCCGATGCTGGAACCCGAGGAAGAATACATGCTGGCCAAGCGGTGGGTCGAAGACCAGGACACCGAGGCCGCCCACAAGATGGTCACCAGCCATCTGCGCCTCGCGGCCAAGATCGCCATGGGCTATCGCGGCTACGGCCTGCCCCAGGCCGAGGTGATTTCCGAGGCCAATGTGGGCCTGATGCAGGCCGTCAAACGGTTCGACCCGGAAAAGGGGTTCCGCCTGGCGACCTACGCTATGTGGTGGATCCGCGCCTCGATCCAGGAATACATCCTGCGGTCCTGGAGCCTGGTGAAACTGGGCACGACCAGCGCGCAGAAGAAGCTGTTTTTCAACCTGCGCAAGGCCAAGGCCCGCATCGGCGCGCTGGAAGAGGGTGACATGCGCCCTGAAAACGTGGCCCGCATCGCCCATGACCTCGGCGTGACCGAGACCGAAGTGATCTCGATGAACCGGCGCCTGTCGGGCGGCGATGCCTCGCTCAATGCCGTGATCGGCAGCGACGGGGAGGGCGCGACCCAATGGCAGGACTGGCTGGAAGATGAAGATGCCGACCAGGCCGGCGATTACGCCGAACGCGACGAGTTCCAGCAGCGCATGGCCCTGATGACCGAGGCGATGGAGGTCCTGAACGATCGCGAAAAAGACATCCTGACCCAGCGCCGCCTGCAGGATCAGCCGGTCACGCTCGAGGAATTGTCGGGCGTCTACAATGTCAGCCGCGAACGCATCCGCCAGATCGAGGTGCGGGCCTTCGAAAAGCTGCAGAAGAAAATGCGCGACCTCGCGAAGGAACAGGGGATGCTGGCGACGGCCTGATCCGCTGACCGCCGCCAAGACCGCAGGGCCGTCCGGTTTCGCCGGGCGGCCTTTTTCATGTGTCCTTTCTCAAGGGTCGGCGCGCAGCCCGGCTTTTGTGATATGGTGACACCACGCAACGGGAGGATGCCATGTCCTATGTCAGCGGGTTCGTGGCGGCGGTGCCCACGGCCAACAAGCAGGCCTTCATCGACCATGCGCGGGCCGCGTGGCGGCTGTTCGAAAAACACGGCGCGCTGGAGCAATGGGAATGCTGGGGCGATGGGGTGCCGGAGGGCGAGGTGACGTCCTTTCCCATGGCGGTCCAGGCGAAACCGGACGAAACGGTGGTGTTTTCCTGGATCCTCTGGCCCGACAAGGCCACGTCCGAGGCCTGCATGGCCAGCATGGGAACCGACCCCGACTGGCAGACCATCGCCGAAATGGCCTTTGACGGCAAACGCATGATCTTCGGCGATTTCGAACCTGTGGTTATGGAAAGGCGGGGCTGACGCACCCGCGCCGCCGCGCCCTTTGCCTATCGCATCCCGGTTGCCCAGACCGTAAGATGCGCCCGGCATAACCGAGGATGCAGGGCATGGACCGCAACGACGACGAGAAACTCGATGGCCGATTGAACGGCGACCAACCCGATGCCGAGACCGAAGGCTCGGTCTGGATGCGGCTGCTCTACGTGATCCTTATCGCGATGATGCTCTATGTCGCTTCGACCATCCTGACCTTCATCACCGTGATCCAGTTCATCATCATGGCGGTGAACAAGGGCGAGAAAAACGCCCGCCTCGCCGATTTCGGCACCGACCTGGGCATCTGGATCGCCAAGGCCGCCCGCTACCAGGCGGCAGCGTCCGAGGTGAAACCCTGGCCCTGGACGGAGCTGGATTGAACGCCAGCCCCCAATGGTGCACTACCCCATCGCCTCCAGCTCGTCGATGAACCCCTCGATCATGCCCAGCCCCTTGTCCCAGAAGGCAGGGTCAGAGGCGTCGAGGCCGAAGGGGGCCAGAAGCTCCTTGTGGTGTTTCGACCCGCCCGCTTTCAGCATGTCGAAGTATTTTTCCTCGAAACCCGGAGTGCCTTCCTCGTAGACGGCGTATAGCGCGTTCACCAACCCGTCGCCGAAGGCATAGGCATAGACGTAGAAGGGCGAATGGACGAAATGCGGGATATAGGCCCAGAAGGTCTCGTAGCCGTCCATGAAATTGAACACCGGTCCGAGGCTTTCGGCCTGCACGCTCATCCACAACGCGTTGATGTCGTCGGGGGTCAGCTCGCCGCCCTTGCGCGCGTCGTGCAGCTTGCATTCGAAATCGTAGAACGCGATCTGCCGGATCACCGTGTTGATCATGTCCTCGACCTTGCCCGCCAGCATCACCTTGCGGGTGGCGTCGTCCTTCGCTTCCGACAGCATCTTGCGGAAGGTCAGCATTTCCCCGAACACGCTCGCCGTCTCCGCCAGCGTCAGGGGCGTCGATGACAACAGCTCCCCCTGGCCCGCCGCCAGCCGCTGATGCACGCCGTGGCCCAGCTCATGCGCCAGGGTCATCACGTCGCGCGGTTTGCCCAAGTAGTTCAGCATCACGTAAGGGTGCACATCGGCAACCGTCGGGTGGGCGAAGGCACCGGGGGCCTTGCCTTCCTTCACGCCGGCATCGATCCAGCCATCGGTAAAGAACGGCTCGGCCAGCTCGGCCATGCGGGGGTCGAACTCGGCATAGGCCTCAGTCACCAGCTTGCGCGCGGCGTCCCACCTCACCAGCCGGTCATCCTCCATCGGCAGGGGGGCGTTGCGGTCCCAGACCTCCAGCGTGTCCAGCCCCAGCCATTTCGCTTTCAGCGCATAATACCGGTGCGACAGGCGGGGGTAGGCGGCGACCACCGCGTTTCGCAGCGCCTCCACCACTTCCGGCTCCACATGGTTCGACAGGTGGCGGCTTGTCTGCGGCGTTGGCAGCCCGCGCCAGCGGTCGGTGATGTCCTTGTCCTTGGCCAGCGTGTTGTGGACCCGCGCGAACAGCGGCAGGCGACCCGCGAAGGTGGCCGCCAGCGCCCGCGCCCCCGCCTCGCGCGTGGCGCGGTTCTGGTCGGTCAGCGTGTTGAGCGTCGCCTCGATGCCCAGCCTTTCACCCTCGACCTCGAATTCCAGCCCCGCGATGGTTTCATCGAACAGCTTGTTCCATGCGCTCGCCCCCACGACCGACTGATCATGCAGGAATTTTTCAAGCTCGTCGGACAGCTGATAGGGCTTCATCGCCCGCATCCGGTCGAACACCGGCTTGTAGCGGCCCAGCGCCGGATCGGCCGCCATCAGCGCGTCATAGGCGGCATCCTCAATCCGGTTGAACTCGAGGCTGAAAAACACCAGCGGCGTGGTGAAGCGGGTGATCCTGTCCTGGCAGTCGGACATGAATTTCGCCCGCGCCGCATCGGTCGTCTTCTGGTAATACCGCAGCCCCGCAAAGGACATGATCCGCCCTGCGACCGTGTCGATCTTTTCGTAGGCGGTCACGCAGGCCAGCATCCCGGCGGCGTCCAGCGTGGCCAGCTTGCCCTCGTAGGTCGCGGCGAAATCGGCGCAGGCCTGTTCCAGCCAATCAAGGTCTTTTTCCAGTTCCGGCGCGTCCGGCGACGGGTAAAGATCGCTCAGGTCCCAGTCGGGCAATTGCCCCAATGGCTGCCCCCCGGCCTCGGTGGCGGCATCATGGGCAAGGCGGGACAGGGGAAGGGTCATCATCGGCTCCTGATCGGGGGTCGGACTGTTCCCCTGACATAGGGCCTTTCCCGCCCCGGTCTCAAGGTCGTCTCGGGACCGGTGCCGCGCCCCGCGCCCCCGCGGCGTTGCGTGCCTGCCGCTGTTCCGATCCGTCGCAGGGGGGCGGGCACCTGCGCCGCTGGTATCCGTCGGCGCCGCGCGATACATCTGAGCCATAGCCGGGGACCGCATCCGCCATGCAAATCTACCTGCCCATCGCCGAGGTCAGCGTGAACGCGTTTCTGCTGCTCGGCCTTGGCGGGCTTGTGGGCGTGCTGTCGGGCATGTTCGGCGTTGGCGGCGGGTTCCTGATGACGCCCCTGCTGTTCTTCATCGGCATTCCCCCGGCGGTGGCCGTCGCGACCGAGGCGAACCAGATCGTCGCCTCGTCCTTTTCAGGGGTGCTGGCGCATCTCAGGCGCAAGACGGTCGACCTGAAAATGGGCACGGTCCTGATGCTGGGCGGGCTTGTGGGCGCGGCGGCAGGGGTGCAGGTCTTCGCGCTTCTGACTGAACTGGGGCAGGTCGATCTGCTGGTCCGGCTTTGCTATGTCGTCTTTCTCGGCATCATCGGCATGCTGATGTTTTTCGAAAGCCTGCGTGCGATCCGCCGGGCGCGCAGCCCCGATGCCGCCCTGCCGCCGAAACGCCGCGGGCGGGGCTGGCTGCAGAAACTGCCCTTCAAGATGCGGTTCCGAACCTCGGGTCTTTACATCTCGGTGATCCCGCCCCTGGCCGTCGGGGTTTTCGTGGGCCTGCTGGCCGCGATCATGGGGGTGGGGGGTGGCTTCATCATGGTGCCCGCAATGATCTACCTTCTGGGCATGCCCACCAAGGTGGTCGTCGGCACATCGCTGTTCCAGATCATCTTCGTCACCGGTTTCGCCACGCTGATGCATGCGGTCACGAATTACACCGTCGACATGGTGCTGGCGGTTCTGCTGCTGATCGGCGGGGTGATCGGGGCACAGATCGGCACACGGATCGGCGTCAAGATGAAGGCCGAACAGCTGCGCATCCTGCTGGCGTTGATGGTGCTGGCGGTCTGCGGGCGGCTGGCGCTGGACCTTTTGCTGGAACCGGCCGAGCTCTATTCCATCGGCACGGCGAGGGCGGGGCATTGAGGGCGCTTCTGGCATCGCTCCTCCTGCTGCTGCTGGCCGCACCGGACGCCCGGGCCGAACGCGTGGTCGCGGGCCTCAGCCAGGAGGCGATTTCCATCACCACGAATTTCGATGGCTCCGAGATCCTGATCTTCGGCGCGGTCCGGCGCGAGGCGCCGCCGCCGGGGCAGGAGCCGCTGCAAGTCATCGTCACCGTCCAGGGGCCGCCGCGCCCGGTCACCGTGCGCCGCAAGGACCGCCGCTTCGGCATCTGGGTGAATACCGAGGCGGCCGAGGTCGATGCCGCGCCGACATTCTACGCGGTGTCGACATCGGCCGCGCTGGAGGATGTGTTGAGCGATACCGCGGATCTGCGCCTTCGCGTCAGCATCCCGCGCGCGATCCGCGCGGTCGACACCGCCGTCACCGACCAGCGCGCCTTTACCGATGCGCTGATCCGGATCCGGTCGGATGGCGCGCTTTACCAGCTGAACGAGGGGGCGGTGACGTTCCGGCAGCAAACCCTGTTCGACACCTCGATCCGGCTGCCCGCCAATCTGGTGGAAGGCGATTACCGGGCGCGCATCCTGCTGACGCGAGGGGGCGAGGTGGTGGATGTGTTCGAGCAGACCCTGCCGGTGCGCAAGGTCGGGCTGGAGCGGATCATCTACACGCTGGCCCATGAACGCCCGCTGATCTACGGCATCCTGTCGCTGGTCATCGCGATTGTCGCGGGCTGGGGGGCCTCGGCCATCTTCCGTTACATCCGCACCTAGGGCGGGTTCCGCGCCGCGCGGGCGCGCGGTGCGGGTCTGCCCGGGCTTGGCAGCGGCGCGATCCGGGGCAGGTGCCGGGTTGAGGTATTTGGAAAGCAAAGAGGGGCAGGGGCGACGGGGGTCAGCCGCGCCCGACATAGGGCATGTCGGTGGCCATGATCGTCTGGAACAGGGTGTTGGCCTCGGGTGGCAGGCTGGCCATGGCAAGGACGGCATCTGCCACGTGGGACACATCGAACATCGGCGGCGGGGCCTCGCCCCTTGCGCGGGCCTGGGCCGCAACTTCGCGCAGCAGGTCGGTTTCGGTATTGCCGATATCGATCTGCCCGCAGGCGATGCCATAAGGGCGGCCATCCAGCGCGATCTGTTTCGTCAGACCCGTCACCCCGTGCTTGCTGGCCGTGTAAGGCGCGGCACCGGGGCGGGGGCTGTGGGCCGAGACCGAGCCGTTATTGATGATCCGCCCGCCCTGCGGGACCTGCTGGCGCATGATGCGGAACGCCATCCGCGCGCACAGAAACATCGCCGTCAGGTTCACGTCGATGGCGCGGCGCCAATCCGCGATGGGTATTTCGTCGATGGGCGCGGCCTGGGTGAAGATGCCCGCATTGTTGAACACTGCATCCAGCCGCCCCTGCGCCTCGGCGAAATCGTGAAAGGCGACCTGCACGGCATCGGCATCGGTAACATCGCAGGGCAGCGGCACGGCGCGGGTGCCGAAAGGGGCGGCGATCTGTTCCAGCAGCGCCTGGCGGCGGGCGACGAGGCCCACACACCATCCGGTCTGCAGGAACCGTTCGGCCACGGCCCGGCCGATCCCGGCGCTGGCCCCGGTGACGATGATGGTTTTCATGACGCTCCTCCTTCTTCGGCGCCGTCGCCGGTCAGGTCCAGTTTCGGCGCAGGCGCGGGCAGGTCGGCGATGCCGAGCGGGGTTTTCGGCATCGACAGCCGGTAGCGCGTGACCCAGATCAGCCGTTCCTCGGCCCGGGTGATCGCCACATAGGCCAGCCGTTTCCAAAGCGCCTGTCCCGCCTCGTCCCTGTTCGACCGGGCGGCGGCGTAGAGATCGGGGGCAAAGACCTGCACCTCGGGCCATTGTGACCCTTGCGCCTTGTGGATCGTCACCGCCGCCCCGTGCAGGAAGGCCACCCCCATATGGGCAGCGAAGGGGATGAACGGGTCGTCCTCGTCGGGTTTCTCGATCTTGACGATCGAGGCCGCCGACAGGCGCGGCGCATCGGCACCCATCACATGCAGCCGGGAAAACCCCGGTTTCGTGCCGGGGCCGAGGTAAATGACCGGCGCCCCCTTGATGAAGCCGCGCGCCTCCAGGTCGATGCGCCGCTTGCGGTGTTTCAGCGGCAACTCGATCCCGTCGCAGATCAGCGGCTCGCCCGCCAGAAGTTCATCCTCCGGTGCTCCATGGGCGGCGCGGAAGGCGGTGATCAGGCGGATGCGCGTGGCGTTGCGCCAGACCAGCACGGGGCTGCGCGCCATCAGGTCGACATCGGCGCGCGGCGCGATCACCACCCGGTCATCGGCCTGCGCGGCCTCCTCGACCATCCGTTCGAACCGCTCGAAACTTAAGGCGGGGTCGCCCAGCGCATGGGCCAGGTCGAGGATCGGGTTGCCCGCATCCTGCCGGAAGATGCGGTTGAGATGCAGGTGGTTGTCGCCCTTGATCCTGTCGAACACCATCTTGCCCGACTGTCCCACGGGGGCCAGCTGCGCAGGATCGCCGAACAGGATCAGGGTCGGAAAGATCTCGCGCAGGTCGTTGAACTGGCGGTCATCCAGCATCGAGCTTTCATCGACCATCCCGATATCCAGACCATCCTCGCGTCGTTTCCACCCGGTGATGAAATCCGAACCGCGCAGCCCCGCGGCGGCCAGCGCGGCGGGTACGGATTTGTGGGTGTCATAGACGGTTTTCGCCCGGTCCAGCGCCGCATCGGTCAAGGCCTCGATCGCGGGGCGCGGGCCGTTGCCCGCCAGCCATTCGGCGACCTTTTCGAATTCCGGGTCATAGACGGGTGTGTAGAGGATGCGATGGATCGTGGTCGCGGGCACCCCGCGCCCCCTGAGAACCGAGGCCGCCTTGTTCGTAGGCGCCAGCACCGCCACCGTCCGCCGCTCGCGCCGCCGCCGCCCTTCCCAGTCGCCCGAGATCAGTTCCACGCCAGCGCCCTCCAGCGCCCGCACCAGTTCGGCCAGAAGCAGCGTCTTGCCCGATCCCGCCTTGCCGGTGATCGCGATCACGCGGTTCGGCCCGTCCCTGGGCGGGGTCAGGCGGTCATTGTCCAGATCGACCCCCACCTCGGCCAGGACCTGGGTGATGCGGTCATGGGCCTCGGCCTGGTCGTCGGAAAAGGCGGGTGCGGGCGCGGTCATGCCCGCACCTTATGCGCTGGGACCGGCGGGGACCACGGGGATCAGCGGTTCAGGACGGCCCGCAACCGGGTGACCCCGGCCTGCGTTATCCCATGGCCCGCGCCGGGGGTGATCTCCAGCCCCGCGTCGGCCCCCATCGCCCGGAACGCCGCCGCGCTTTCGCGCGCGCGTTTCAGCGGGATATGCGGGTCGGCCTCATGCACCGTGATCGTGACCGGCGTGCCGGTCAGGTCCCCGTCGTAGTCCAGCCGCTTGTCGGCAAAGCCGCGAAGCGCGTGATCGGGCGCGCCCCCGGCATCGGCGGTGCCCACCAGCCCCGCGGACAGGCCGAACACCCCGGCCAGCCCCGGGTTGCGCGCGCCATACTCCAGCGCCAGGCATCCGCCCTGGCTGAACCCGGCCACCGCGATCCGGTCGCGGGCAAGCCCCGCGTCTTCCAGCGCCGCGACCGCCGCCGCGACCGATGCCAGCCCTGCATCGAGAAACGGCTGCATCTCGGCTATCGGCGCCAGGAACGAGGTCGGCCACCAGCTGTGGCCCGGTGCCTCGGGCGCCACGCAGGCCACATCCGGCAGGCCCAGGGCCTCGCCCAGGCCCAGGATATCCCGCGCCGACCCGCCGCGCCCATGCACCAGCACGAGCCCCATCCGGGCCTTGTCCGGGGCGGCCCCGCCAAAGCTCAGCGGGGCCTGCGATTGCGCCTGCATCACGCCACCTTCAACGGCGGCAGGATCGCCTCGATCCGGTCGCGGTGCGCCTCGTATTTCTCGGGCAGCTTCAGCGCCTCGCCCAGGTGATCGACGTCCTCGTCCACGGCAAAGCCCGGCGGGTCGGTGGCGATCTCGAACAGCACGCCGCCCGGTTCGCGGAAATAGATCGCGTTGAAATACTGCCGGTCGATCACGGGGGTGACGGAATGCCCGGCACCGGCCACCGCCTCGCGCCATTCCAGCTGATCGGCGTCATCGGCCGCACGGAACGCCACGTGGTGGATCGTGCCCGCGCCCGACCGCCCGATGGAGGCCGCGTCCGAGCGCATCACGTCGATAACGGTGCCGCGCGCCTCGCCCGGGGTCTTCAGCCGCAGGCGTTCGGTGCCGTCCACGACCTCGTGGCCCACCTCCTCATAGCCGAACACATCGGTCAGAAGCCGCGCGGTCGGCGCGATATCGGCCTCCCACAGGGTGACGGAATGAAACCCGTCCAGCGCCTCCGCGCCGTCCCGGTCGGTCTCGATCAGTTCCACCGGCGCACCATCGGGGTCGCGCAGCGTGATCACCCGCTGCCCGAACCGTTCCACCGGTCCGTCGAAATCCACCGCATCCAGCGCCAGCTTCTCCATCAGCGCGTCGAACCCGCCCCTGGCCACGGCATAGCTGTAGGCGCTGGCCATGCCCGGCCCCGCGCGCCCCGGGCCTGCATCGGCGAAGGGAAAGAAGGTCAGGATCGTGCCCGGGCTGCCGGTATGGTCTCCGTAATACAGGTGATAGGTGCCGGGATCGTCGAAATTGACGGTCTTCTTCACCAGCCGCTGCTTCAGCGTTTTCGTGTAGAAATCGACATTTTCCTGCGCCGGGCCTGAGATGGCCGTGACGTGGTGAATGCCTTGGATCGAACGGGTCATCGTCGCCTCCTTGGGTCAGGTGTCGGGTCGGGTGTCCGGCGGGGGGCCGGGCTTGCCGGTCGATATGGCGCAGATCGGATGCTGCACAAATACACACATGCGAACGGGGTTTGTGTGTGGCTGAACAGAACTTGGTCAGACGGCGGGCGTTGCCCCGCAGGCCTCGAATTCCGCGATCGCCTCCGCCGCGCCGTCCAGCGGCACGGGCAGCGCATCGGTATCGGTGAATAAGGTGGCGAGGGTGTTGGTCTCCATCCCCAGGAAGACGTTGCCGAACCCGCTGTCGGTGACGATCAGGCTCAGCCGGTCATCCGAAAAGGTCTGCCGGTCGGTGGTGATCGTCATCGCCTCCCCGCCGGTGAAGGCGATGCCGAACATCGTGGTCCCGGGCCACGGGGCCGCGCGGGTGGCGGTCAGGGTATAGAGGGGGATGGCCGGGTCATGGGTGATGGTGACGGTCTGGCCGGGGCGGTCCGAGATCAGCGCGCAGGCCCCGTCGATCAGGGTGACGTCCCAGGCGGTGGCATGGGCCGGCGCGGCGAGGAGAGCGAGGAGGAGGGGCAGGGTGCGCATGGCTAGGATGGTAGGCCGTCCGGGGCAGGAACAAAGCCCCGGGCGCGACCAGCGGCCCAAAGGCTGCCGCGCAGGCGCCGACGCGGGTTGGCAAGAACCGGTCCGCGAACCGTCACGGGCGTAGCCCCGGAGGTTCAGAGGGCCTGGCACGAGCCGCGCGGGCGACGACGCGCGCGGCGGCGCTCGCGCGGCGCCTTTGGCCTTGATTCCGCGCGTTACGCTTCTTCGCTGTAGGGCAAATTTATGTATTCTTCGGTGGTCCGAAAACCAATACCCATTGCTAAGGGCGAACAATGAACCAGTAGCTTCCCGTCCTTGTCTTCTAGAGACTTCACAAAAGCCAAAGCGGTGACGGTCTTGTGTCCCGAAAAACTGCAAGAGATTGAGGTCGTTCCGTACATGTTTTGGGTCGAAGCGGTGAAGCGGAACTCACATCTATTCTTGAAGGTTCTTATGCTAACTTCTCGAGGCCCATATTCGTTTTCAGTCTGCCGGAAGTAGAATCCGCGTTGAACGGATACTAGGTTGCCCGGCCTTAAAAAGTGTCGAAGATGCGACTTCTTGAAGTCTGACGCGTCGATAACTTTCGGCCCAAATCTCCAGATTATCAAATCCGAAAAGGCACTGTAGAGGCGATGAAGGGCAATAGCGTCTAGATGGTTGAAAGAATCATAGATGGTTGCTGAGCAAAAGTGCTGGCTTTGATAATCGTTTGGTCCGGAGAGAATTAGGCCATTTCGATCAACAACTCCTCTCTGTATGCTGCTCTGCATTAGGTCTTGATCTACCAAGTCCACCAACTCGCGGGTCAATATCTGCGCTATCCTGGAGTGGTTGAGATATCCCCACATCGGGGAGATCCAGTAATCATCACCAAAAATCTCTCGTGTCCCGTTGCATGTGGAAAGTGTTTTGCGCAGCTGATCGAGTTGGTTTTCCCATGCGATTTTGTACTTACGAACATGCGTCTCAGTAAGGTTCTTACTCATTTCGCGGTTCGTATGCGCCTCATCGTGGTGTTCTTGGCATAGAACGGCAAGGTTCTCTGGACGATTGTCGGAGTTGTTCTTGTTTATATGGTGTAGCTGAAGGCCGCTAACTTTCTGGCAAATGCAACATCTGTGCCCTGACGCGTGGAGTACGTCGGATTGCACCTTGCGCGGTATGGCCAGCCTCGTGCTCACCGCCTCCTCCGCTTCACGCCACCCCGCTGCCCCGGCCGCCCCGCCGTTGACCGTCCCGCCGCCTTCTGCGCGTCCTCCACCGCGCTCTCCACCGCCGATTGCCGGGCCAGCGGGTCGTCGGCCACGGCCAGTTCCACCGTCTCCAGCCGCTTGATCTCGTCCCGCATCCTCGCGGCTTCCTCGAATTCCAAGTTCTCGGCGGCCTTCCGCATCTTGTCGCGCAGCCCGTCCAGATGCGCGGCCAGGTTCGCGCCCACCAGCGGCTTGTCGATCTTGGCCGTCACCCGCGACTGGTCGGTGTCACCCTGGTAAAGCCCCGCCAGCACATCCTCGACATTCTTCTTCACCGTCGCGGGCGTGATCCCGTGTTCTTCGTTATAGGCGATCTGTTTCGCCCGCCGCCGGTCGGTCTCGCGCATCGCGCGCTCCATCGACCCGGTGATCTTGTCGGCATACATGATCACCCGCCCGTCGACGTTCCGCGCCGCGCGCCCGATGGTCTGGATCAGCGAGGTTTCCGACCGCAGGAACCCTTCCTTGTCGGCATCCAGGATCGCCACCAGCCCGCATTCGGGAATATCCAGCCCCTCGCGCAGCAGGTTGATGCCCACCAGCACGTCGAAGGCGCCCAGCCGCAGGTCGCGCAGGATCTCGATCCGTTCGATCGTGTCGATATCGGAATGCATGTAGCGCACGCGGATGCCCTGTTCGTGCAGGTATTCGGTCAGGTCCTCGGCCATGCGTTTCGTCAGCACCGTCACCAGCGTCCGGTACCCCGCCTGCGCCACCTTGCGGATTTCATCTAGCAGATCATCGACCTGCGTCTCGATGGGCCGGATTTCCACCATCGGGTCCAGAAGGCCCGTGGGTCGGATCACCTGTTCGACGAAGACGCCGCCCGCGCGCTCCAGTTCCCAATCCGACGGCGTGGCCGACACGAACACGGATTGCGGGCGCATCGCGTCCCATTCCTCGAATTTCAGCGGCCGGTTGTCCATGCAGGACGGCAGGCGGAACCCATGCTCGGCCAGCGTGAATTTCCGGCGATAGTCGCCGCGATACATGCCGCCGATCTGCGGCACCGACACGTGGCTTTCATCGGCGAAGACGATGGCGTTGTCGGGGATGTATTCGAACAGGGTGGGGGGCGGTTCGCCCGGCGCGCGGCCCGTCAGGTAGCGGGAATAATTCTCGATCCCGTTGCAGACACCCGTGGCCTCCAGCATTTCCAGGTCGAAATTCGTGCGCTGTTCCAGCCGCTGCGCCTCCAGCAATTTGCCCTCGCCCACCAGCTGCTCCAGCCGCTGCGCCAGTTCCGCTTTGATCCCCTTCATCGCCTGCTGCATCGTCGGGCGCGGCGTGACGTAGTGTGAATTGGCGTAGATGCGGATTTTCTCGAACGTGTCGGTCTTTTCACCGGTCAGCGGGTCGAACTCGGTGATCCCCTCCAGTTCCTCTCCGAAAAACGACAGTTTCCAGGCGCGGTCCTCAAGGTGGGCGGGCCAGATTTCAAGACTGTCACCGCGCACGCGGAACGATCCGCGCTGGAACGCCTGGTCGTTGCGGCGGTATTGCTGGGCCACCAGGTCGGCCATCACGCGGCGCTGATCGTATTCGCGGCCCGCGTGCAGGTCCTGGGTCATCGCCCCATAGGTTTCAACCGACCCGATGCCGTAGATGCAGCTGACCGAGGCGACGATGATCACGTCATCGCGTTCCAGAAGCGCCCGGGTCGCCGAATGGCGCATCCGGTCGATCTGCTCGTTGATCTGGGATTCCTTTTCTATGTAGGTATCCGACCGGGGCACATAGGCCTCGGGCTGGTAATAGTCGTAATAGCTGACGAAATACTCGACCGCGTTTTCCGGGAAGAACCCCTTGAATTCCCCGTATAACTGCGCGGCCAGCGTCTTGTTGGGCGCCAGGATGATGGCGGGGCGCTGGGTTTCCTCGATCACCTTGGCCATGGTGAAGGTCTTGCCGGTGCCGGTGGCGCCCAGCAGCACCTGGTCCTGTTCCAGCGCACGGATGCCCTCGCTCAACTCCCGGATCGCGGCGGGCTGATCGCCGGCGGGCTGAAACTCGGAATGCATCACGAACCGCTTGCCGCCCTCCATCTTCAGGCGCCCACGCAGCGCGTCGACGGGGCGCCCGGTATCGGGCATCGCTTCGGGGTGATTGTTGTGCATGGAACAGGCCTTTCGCCCCCCTAGGATGGCGGCTTTCGGCGGGGGTTCAAGGGGCTGGCCCTATCACGGCGATAGGTGTGGCCAAAGGTTAACGAGGTCTTTGAAAAGCCGCGACAATTTTTACAACTTTAAGGAGAAAATTGTATTGCAATACTGCTCTGGGCTGACCTAGGGTGGTCCTGCAAGCAGCAGAAGCGGTTGCCGGTTGGGCTCGAACACCCACCCACCCCTCGCTCCCTCGGGTCCGATCGGCAACCCTCTTCTCCGCTTGCATCCTTTCCCCGCCAGACAGCCCGGCCGGATACCCGGTGCGACGATGCCCCGCCCGCCCGCGATCTGGACAAATACGGCCATAGCCGTCATCTGAAACCCCAAAGTCTTGTTTCATGAAAGGGGGCCGCGATGCGCGCGCGTATCTACAAACCCGCGAAAACCGCGATGTCGTCCGGCATGGCCAAGACAAGGGACTGGGTTCTCGAATTCGCCCCCGCCGCCCCGCGCCAGGTCGACCCCCTGATGGGCTGGACGTCGTCGGGCGACATGAACAGCCAGGTGCACCTGCAGTTCGACACGCTCGAGGCTGCGCAGGAATACGCGCGGGAACGGGGGATCGACGCGGTGGTGCTGAAGCCCAAGGACCGCAAGCCCAACATCCGGGCGCGCGGCTACGGGGAAAATTTCGCGACCGACCGGCGCGGCGCCTGGACCCATTAGGCGACGGGCCGCATAAGGCGTCCCCCATCCTGCGCTGGACCGGGCCTGCCGCCTCGCCTATCACGGCGGCAGCGGGCCCATAGCTCAACTGGATAGAGCAGCCGACTTCTAATCGGCAGGTTGAGGGTTCGAGTCCTTCTGGGCCCGCCATTTTCCTTGTGCGCTACCGCCTTCGGCTACTTGAGCGCCTGGCATCGCGAATGCGATGCGACGCACAACGGCTGAACCAGGCAAGAAGCGGCAGTCGTTTTCGAGAAGCGAAAACGATGAAAGCGCGGCAGTTCCGGGCCCCATCAAGACCATCCTCCCCTCCCTAGACACGCCTTGCGCACCTGCTACCTTCCGCGCCAACCGTGAGGACAGGGATCAAAGGGGACAGACATGGCGAAACTGGCATTTCTCGGATTGGGCGTGATGGGCGGGCCGATGGCCGCGCACCTGCTGACGGCGGGGCATGACGTGACCGTCTACAACCGCACCGCCGCCAAGGCGGAGGCTTGGGTCGCCACCCATGGCGGGGCGATGGCGACAACCCCGCGCGAGGCGGCAGAGGGGTGCGATTTCGTGATGGCCTGCGTCGGCAATGACGATGACCTGCGCTCGGTCGTCACCGGCGCCGATGGTGCCTTGGCCGGCATGACGGACGGCGCCATCTTCGTCGACCACACCACCGTCTCGGCCACCGTCACGCGCGAGCTTGCGGCGCAGGCGGCGGGGCAGGGCGTCGGATGGGTCGATGCGCCCGTGTCCGGCGGGCAGGCGGGGGCCGAAAACGGCCAGCTTGCCATCATGTGCGGCGGCGACATGGCCCATTTCGAAGCCGCCGAGCCGGTGATCGCGGCCTATTCCAAGGCGACGGTCCATTTCGGCGATGTCGGTGCGGGGCAGCTGACCAAGATGATCAACCAGGTCTGCATCGTCGGCGCGGTGCAGTCGATTTCCGAGGGTCTTTATTTCGCGATGAAGGCAGGGCTCGACCCCAAGAAGGTGGCCGACGTGGTCAGCCAGGGCGCGGGCGGGTCTTGGCAGCTGGCCAACCGCGCGGGCACCATGGTCGACAATGAATTCAATCACGGCTTCGCGGTGGACTGGATGCGCAAGGACCTGGATATCGCGCTGAACCAGGCGAAGGAGTTCGGCCTGTCTCTGCCGGTCACGGCCCTTGTCGATCAGTTCTATGCCGAGGTGCAGCAGATGGGCGGCGGGCGGTGGGATACCTCCAGCCTGATCCAGCGCTTTCGCAAGATGCACGGGGAAAAGGTCTGAGACCCAAACCCTTCGTCTTCACCGATCTGGCGGGGCTTGCCGCGGCAGGCTTCGACACGATCATCGACGTGCGCAGCCCGTCCGAGTTTGCCGAGGACCGGGTGCCCGGTGCCGTGTCGATGCCGGTGCTCAGCGATGCCGAACGCGCCCGCGTCGGCACGATCTACGTGCAGGACAGCCCCTTTGCCGCGCGCCGGATCGGCGGCGCGCTCGTCGCCCGGAATACCGCGCGCCATGTCGAGGATCACCTGTCGGACAAGCCGCGCGACTGGCGGCCCCTCGTCTATTGCTGGCGCGGCGGGCAGCGGTCGGGCGCCTTCGCCACCGTTCTGGCCCAGATCGGGTGGGATGTGGCGGTTCTGGATGGCGGATACCGGACCTGGCGGCGGCACGTGGCGACCCGGCTTTACGATGAGGCGCTGCCATTGACCTTCATCCGGCTCGACGGGCTGACCGGGACGGGCAAGACCGCGATCCTCACCCGTGTCGCGGCGATGGGCGGGCAGGTGATCGACCTCGAAGGGCTTGCCCGGCACCGGGGGTCGATCCTGGGTGATCTCGAGACGGGGCAGCCCGCGCAGAAAGGGTTCGAAAGCGCGCTGATGGAGGCCGTCGAGACGCTGGATGCACGCCTCCCCGTTCTGGTCGAGGCGGAAAGCGCGCGCATCGGGTCGGTCCGTCTGCCGCCCGCGTTATGGGCCGCGATGCGGGGCGCGCCTCGGATCATGGTGACGGCCGACCCGGCCGCCCGCGCCGCCTACCTCGCGCGCGACTACGTGGACCTGACCGAACGGACCGCCGCCCTTGCGGAAAAGCTGGACGGTTTGCGCGCCCTCGCCGGACATGCCCGTGCCGAGGCGTGGCAGGCGATGCTGGCAGCGGGTCAGCATACCGCGCTGGCCGCAGCCCTGATCGCCGACCATTACGACCCTGCCTACAGGCGCGCACGGGCGCGGGATGACGGACAGGTCCTGGCCGAACTGTCGGCGGGCGACCTGTCGGAAAGCGCGCTGGACCATGCGGCCCGTGCCGTCCTGGAACGATTGAACCGCCGCTAGCCCCCCGGATTTCGCGCGATTTCCGCCTGCAAACCCTGGCGCCCCTTCCCCTCGCCGGACCCATTGGGTAACCCCTGACCCGCAACCAAGCGATCGCAGGGCTGACCGATGGACAAGAGTTTCGACGCCGCCGCCGCCGAGGCGCGTATCTACGCCGACTGGGAGGCCAGGGGCTGTTTCAAGGCCGGGGCCAATGCCCGTGAGGGGGCCGAGGCGTTTTCCATCATGATCCCGCCCCCGAACGTCACCGGCGTTCTGCATGTGGGCCATGCCTTCAACAACACGCTTCAGGACGTGCTGATCCGCTGGCACCGGATGCGCGGCTTCGACACGCTGTGGCAGCCCGGCACCGACCATGCGGGCATCGCCACGCAGATGGTCGTGGAACGCGAACTGGGCAAACAGGGCAAGTCCCGCCGCGACATGAGCCGCGAGGAATTCCTCTCCCATGTCTGGGCGTGGAAGGCGCAATCGGGCGGCACGATCCGTGAACAGCTCAAACGCCTCGGCGCCTCCTGCGACTGGTCGCGCGAGGCTTTCACGATGTCGGGGGCCCCCGGTGCGCCCGAGGGGGAAGACGGGAATTTCCACGACGCGGTCATCAAGGTCTTCGTCGACATGTATGAAAAGGGGTTCATCTACCGCGGCAAGCGGCTGGTGAACTGGGACCCGCATTTCGAGACCGCGATCAGCGATCTCGAGGTCGAGAATACCGACACCCCGGGCTTCATGTGGCATTTCAAATACCCGCTCGCTGGCGGCGCGACCTATACGTATCTCGAGAAAGACGAAGACGGGAATGTGATCCTCGAAGAGGAGCGCGACTATATCTCCATCGCCACGACGCGGCCGGAAACCATGCTGGGCGACGGCGCGGTCGCGGTGCATCCGTCGGACGAACGCTATGCCCCGATCGTGGGCATGCTGTGCGAAATCCCGGTGGGGCCGAAGGACCACCGCCGCCTGATCCCGATCATCACCGATGACTACCCCGACCCTGCCTTCGGCTCGGGCGCGGTCAAGATCACCGGCGCGCATGATTTCAACGATTACGGCGTCGCCAAGCGGAACGACATTCCCTGCTACCGCCTGATGGATACCAAGGCGCATCTGCGCGACGACGGTCTTCCTTATGCCGAGGCCGCGGCCGTCGCGCAGGCGGTGGCCAATGGCGAACGGACGCTCTCCGAGACGGAAGCCGACGCGCTGAACCTCGTGCCCGATCACCTGCGCGGGCTGGACCGGTTCGAGGCGCGCGAGAAGGTCATCGCCGAGATCACCGAGGAGGGGCTGGCGGTGATGACCACCTCCGACGATCCGCGGTTGGGGAAAAAGGTGGGTTCCACCCACCCTACGGATGCGGACGGCAAGGTGGGTGAAACCCACCAGGACGACGCCCCCACCATGGTCCCCCTCGTCGAGGCCAAGATCATCACCCAGCCCTATGGCGACCGCTCCAAGGTCGTGATCGAGCCGATGCTGACCGACCAGTGGTTCGTTGACACCGCGAAAATCGTGGGCCCCGCGCTCGACGCCGTGCGCGACGGGCGCACCACTATCGTGCCGGACCAGCACCGCAAGGTCTATTTCCACTGGCTGGAGAATATCGAGCCCTGGACGATCTCGCGCCAGCTCTGGTGGGGGCACCAGATCCCGGTCTGGTATGGCTTCGACCTGGGCCGTCATGGCTTTGTCGATGACGAAGGCGATCAGGCGCTCGACGTGGTCGAGACGCTGCGCCTTCTCGATGCGCAGACCCTGCTGAAAGGTGATGAACGCCACCATGCGGCGGCGGATTTCGACGCGGTCGCGGGGCAATTCGCCGATGTGCTAGCGCGCCTGCCCGCGCCCTTGAACCATGCCCGCGTGACCGAGGTCGCCGACCGGGACGCGGCCGCGCACATGCTGGCCGAGGCGCTGGCGCAGTACTCGATGGATCAGGACCCGACCCGTCTGGTCTACCCGGTCTGGCGCGACCCCGACGTGCTCGACACCTGGTTCTCCTCGGGTCTGTGGCCCATCGGCACCCTCGGCTGGCCCGAGGACACGCCGGAACTGAAACGCTATTTCCCGACCTCCACCCTGATCTCGGGTTTCGACATCATCTTCTTCTGGGTCGCCCGGATGATGATGATGCAGCTGGCCGTGGTGGGCGAGGTGCCCTTCAGGGACGTCTACGTCCACGCCCTCGTCCGCGACGAGAAGGGGCGCAAGATGTCGAAATCCATCGGCAACGTGCTCGACCCCCTCGAACTGGTCGACGAATACGGCGCCGATGCCGTCCGCTTCACCCTGACCGCGATGGCCGCGATGGGGCGCGACCTCAAACTCAGCAAGGACCGCATCCAGGGCTACCGCAATTTCGGCACGAAACTGTGGAACGCCGCGCGCTTCGCCGAGATGAACGACTGCAAGCCGGTGGAGGGTTTCGACCCCGCCGCCGTCACCCAAACCGTGAACAAGTGGATCGTGGGCGAAACCGCCCGCGCCCGCATCGCCCATGACGAGGCGCTTGGCGCCTACCGGTTCAACGATGCCGCCAACGGGCTTTATCAATTCGTCTGGGGCACCGTCTGCGACTGGTATCTGGAATTTGCCAAGCCGCTCTTCGCCTCCGGCGACGACGCGGTGATCGCGGAAACCCGCGCGACGATGGCCTGGGTCATCGACCAGTGCCTCAAGCTGCTGCACCCCACCATGCCCTTCATCACCGAAGAGCTTTGGGGCGCCATCACCGACCGGCCCAAGATGCTGGTCCATGGCGATTGGCCCACCTATGGCGACGACCTGATCGATGCCCAGGCCGAGGCCGAGATGCGCTGGGTCATCGCGCTGATCGAGGAAATCCGGTCCGTCCGCCAGCAGATGCACGTGCCCGCGGGCCTCAAGGTGCACCTGATGCAGGTCGACCTGGACGCGGCGGGCCAGCGCGCCTTTGCCGGCAACGCGGCCATGATCGAACGCCTGGCCCGCCTGTCCGAGGTCAGCGTGGTCGACGCGCTCCCCAAGGGCGCGGTCACCGTCGCGGTCGAGGGCGGCACCTTCGGCCTGCCCATCGCCGATCTGATCGACGTGGCCGAAGAAAAGGCGCGGCTGGAAAAGGTGCTGGAAAAGCTTTCCAAGGAACTGGGCGGCCTGCGCGGGCGGCTGAACAATCCCAAATTCGCCGAAAGCGCGCCCGAGGAGGTGGTCGAGGAAACCCGCCACAACCTTGCGCTCCGCGAAGAGGAAGAGACCAGGATCAAGGCAGCGCTCGCGCGGCTGGCCGAAATTTCCTGACCGGTGCGATGCGGCGGGCAGGGCCATCCGGGGCTCTGCGCGAAATCTTGGAAAGGACCGGGCCGCCTGTGATAGGCTGCCCGCCATGAGCCATTGGTTCGAAAAGCTGGCTGAACGCCGGATGCTGAAGGCCCGGGCCGAGGGCAAGCTGTCGGGGCTTGAGGGCGAGGGTGCGCCGCTGCCCGAGCGGCCCGAGGCGGCCTTCGTCGATCCGGGCGAGGCGGTCGGTTACCGCATCATGGCCGAGCATGGCGCGCTGCCCGAAGAGATCACCCTCAAAAAACAGGTGGCCGAGGCCAAGGCGCGCCACGCCGCCGCCACGACCGATGACGACCGGCGGCGCGCGATGGCCGAACTCGCAGAGGCCGAAATGAAGCTTGCCATCGCGGTCGAGGCCCGCCGCCGTTTCATGCGCTGATCGGGGGGCTTGCGCGCCGCGCGCAGTTCGGCCACCACATCCGCCCATGACCGGACCCCGCTACACCGACCTCGCCCAGACCCTGCCCGCCACTGTGCCTTTCGTCGGCCCCGAAACCCAGGAACGCGCGCGCGGCGCAGCTTTCGCCGCACGGCTCGGCGCCAATGAAAGCGCCTTCGGCCCCTCGCCCGGGGCCGTGGCTGCGATGGCGGCGGCCGCCTCCGGTACGTGGATGTACGGCGACCCCGAAGGCCATGACCTGCGCCATGCACTGGCCGACCATCATGGCTGCGACGCGGGGAACGTGGTGATCGGCGAAGGGATCGACGGGCTGCTCGGCTATCTCGTGCGCCTGCTGATCGCGCCGGGCGACGCGGTGGTGACATCCGACGGCGCCTATCCCACCTTCAACTACCATGTGGCCGGGTTCGGCGGCGCGCTCTACAAGGTGCCCTACCGCGACGACCGGGAAGACCCCGAGGCGCTGATCGCGAAGGCCCGCGCAGTGGACGCGAAGCTGATCTATTTCGCCAACCCCGACAACCCGATGGGGTCATGGCATGACGCCGCCACCGTGCAGGCAATGATCGACGCCCTGCCCGAGGGCTGCGTGCTGGCGCTGGACGAGGCCTATGCCGATACCGCGCCCCCGGGCGCGATCCCGCCGCTCGACCTGACGCATCCCCGCGTGATCCGCTTCCGCACCTTTTCCAAGGCGTACGGCCTGGCGGGTCTGCGCGTGGGCTATGCGCTGGCCGCGCCTGATTTCGCCACGGCCTTCAACAAGATCCGCAACCATTTCGGGGTCGGGCGGCTGGCGCAGGCCGCGGCGCTGGCCGCGCTCGCCGATCAGGATCACCTGACCGCGACTGTCGCCCGGATCGCCGCCGCGCGCGACCGAATCGCCGGGATCGCCCGCGCCCATGGCCTGACCCCGCTGCCTTCTGCCACCAATTTCGTCACCATCGATTGCGGCCGCGACGGGGGTTTCGCGCGTGCCGTGCTTGCCGGCCTGATCGCCGAGGGTGTCTTTGTCCGCATGCCCTTCGTCGCGCCGGGCGACCGCGCGATCCGGGTCTCCTGCGGGCCCGACGACATGCTCGACGTCTTTGCCGGGGCGCTGCCGAAAGCGCTGGCCGCTGCGATGGCGGGCCGGACCTAGCCTGCCTCGGCGATCACCTTCATAGCCGCTTCCAGCCCCGTCGCCCCGTGCGGGATCTGCAACGCGGTCATGCCCGCCTGAAGGCTCGCCAGCACGCCAAGCACCATATGGGCGTTCACATGCCCCATATGCCCGATCCGCAGGAAATCCCCGGTGGCCGCATCCGGCCCGTCCACCCCGCTCAGCGGGATACCCAGCGTCACGCCCGCCTGCTCGGTCATCCAGGCGCGCATCCGGTCGCCATTGCCCGGGCCGAAATTCACCGTGGTCACGGCATGGCTGCGTTTCTCGCGCGCGGTGATGTTGGGGCGCACGGGCCCCGCCTGCCCCCAGACCTCCAGCGCGGCCCAGATCGCCTCGGCCAGAACGGCGTGGCGGCGCCAGACCTGCTCCAGCCCTTCTTCCTTCAGGATCATGTCCAGCGCGGTGCGCAGCCCGTACAGGTGATGCGTGGGCGCGGTGCCGTTGAAATACTTGTAGAATTCCTGCGGCTCGACGCGCGGGCGCCAGTCCCAGTAGGGGGTCACCAGGTCTGCCGCGCCGCGCGCCCGGTCTGCCTTGTCATTGAAGAACACGAACCCCATGCCCGGCGGCGTCATCAGCCCCTTCTGGCTGCCCGTCACCATCACGTCGACGCCCCAGTCGTCCATCTCGAAGGCGTCACAGGCCAGGCAGGCGATGTTGTCGGAACACAAAAGCGCCGGGTGGTCCGCCGCGTCCAGCGTGGCGCGCAGGGCCGGGATGTCGTTCTTCACGCTGGTCGAGGTATCGACCTGCACCGCCAGCACGGCCTTGATCCGGTGATCGGTGTCACCTGCCAGCGCCTCGGCCACGCGGGCCATGTCGATATCGCGGCGCGGGCCGAAATCCAGGATCTCGCACTCCACCCCCATCGCCGCCGCCATCTCGCCCCACCCCAGGCAGAACCGGCCGGTGCCCAGCACAAGGATGCGGTCCCCCCGGCTCAGGATGTTGACCAGCGCCGCCTCCCACGCGCCGTGCCCGTTGGCGATATACATCGCCACATGGTGCCGGGTGCGCGCCACGGCCTTCAGGTCCGGCACGATCCCCGCCACCATCTCGATCAACTCGCCGGTATAGATGTTGGGTGCGGGCCGGTGCATGGCCTGCAGCACGCGGTCGGGCATGACCGAGGGGCCGGGGATGGCAAGGTAATGGCGACCCTGTGCAAGGCTCATCGGGGGCTCCTCTGGTGCGGGCTGACACGGACCGGGCAGACGTAAATCGGGCCATTCCATGCGTCAATCGCGGTCATGGCTTGGCGCGCCGCATCCTCGTGATTACCTGTTTCACGAAACGTGAACGGCGAAAGGAACGGTGAACACCATGGCGATGGCCGGAGAACGGGCCGAGGATCGGACGCTGCTGCGGATCGCGGGCGCCGATCGCGAGACCTTCCTGCACGGGCTGGTCACGCGCGACCTGCAGCCTGCGGGCGCCGGGCTGACCTATGCCGCGCTGCTCACGCCGCAGGGCAAGTACCTTGCCGATTTCTTCCTGCTGAACCGGGGCGACGATATCCTGCTCGACGTCAAGACGGAGATCGCGCAGGCGCTGGCGCAGCGGCTGATGATGTATCGCCTGCGCGCCGACGTGATCATCGAGGATGCGGACCTGCCGGTGGTGCGCGGCCTGGGCGATGCGCCCGACGGGGCCTGGCCCGACCCGCGTGACCCGTCGCTCGGCTGGCGCGGCTACGCGATGGAAGGCGGCGATCCCGTGATCGACTGGGACGCGATCCGCGTCGCGGCCTGTGTGCCCGAAACCGGGGTGGAACTGATCCCCAATGACAGTTTCATTCTCGAGACCGGGTTCGACCGTCTGGGCGGCGTCGATCACCGCAAGGGCTGCTATGTCGGGCAGGAGGTGACGGCGCGCATGAAGCACAAGACCGAGCTGCGCAAAGGTCTGGTGACGGTGTCGGTCGAGGGCACCGCGCCTGTCGGCACCGAAATCATGGCCGGCGAAAAATCCGCCGGAACGCTCTTCACGCAGGCTGCGGGGCAGGGGATCGCCTATCTGCGGTTTGACCGGGCGGGCAGGGACATGCGCGCCGGAGACGCCCGGGTCAGCTGGCCCGCCTGACGCGTTCGACGCTAAGCCCGGACCGACAGGCGGATCGGCCCCCGCGCGGTTTCAGGGTCGACCGGCACCCCCTTTTGCGTGGCGACAAGCGGCAGGGTGGCCGCGACCCGGCGCACCTCGGGCATCAGGGCGCGCCAGTCAGGGCTCAGCCTGCGCGCCGCCTCGGACGGGCAAAAGGATTTTTCCGGCCCCCGCGCGGCGGCCAGCGCCAGAAGCGTTTCGGCGATATCCCCGTCCGACGGTGTCACTTCGCCGCCAGCTTGTCCTGCGTCTTCGTGTCGAAATCCGACGCATCATGGCGTTCCCACAGCTGCATCTCGGGCGGGCCGAAGGTGCGGTTGACCATCACGCCGCGTTGCACGGCGGGCCGGGCATAGAACCGGTCGGCCCAGGCGATGACATGTTCGTATTCATGCACCGACAGGAACTCGTCCGCGTCATAGGCCTCGCCCTTCACCATCCGGCCATACCAGGGACAGATCGCGATATCGGCGATGGTGATATCGTCCCCCACCATCCAGTCGCGCCCCGCCAGGTGCCGGTTCAGCACGTCGAGCTGGCGCTTGGTCTCCATCGCGAAACGGTTGATCGGGTATTCCATCGGGTAAGGCGCATAGGCGTAGAAATGCCCGAACCCGCCGCCCAGATAGGGGGCGGACCCCATCTGCCAGAACAGCCAGGACAATAGCTGGGCCCGATCCTCGGACTGCCCGAGGAAGGCGCCGAATTTTTCCGCCAGATGCATCAGGATCGCACCGGATTCAAAAACCCGGACCGGCGTGTCGCCCGACCGGTCCACCAGCGCGGGGATTTTCGAATTGGGGTTCACCTCGACAAAGCCCGACCCGAACTGGTCGCCATCGCCGATGCGGATCAGCCAGGCGTCGTATTCGGCGTCATGGCCTGCCGCCAGCAACTCCTCGAACATCACCGTGACCTTCACCCCGTTGGGCGTGCCCATGGAGTAGAGCTGGAACGGATGCGCGCCCACGGGCAGGTCCTTGTCATGCGTCGCGCCCGCGACGGGCCGGTTCAGGCTGGCCCAGCGGCCGCCGCTTTCCTTGTCCCAGGTCCAGACCTTGGGGGGGGTGTAGCTCTCGGTCATCTGCGTCCCTTCCGTCGCGCGTTCGGGGCAAACCTAGGGCCACGCGCGCCGAACCCCAAGGGGCAGGCGCGCGCGTCGGGCCGACAAACCCGTATTTTCGGAAAGATGAAGGG
This sequence comes from Paracoccaceae bacterium, assembly GCA_024742455.1. Taxonomy (GTDB): domain Bacteria; phylum Pseudomonadota; class Alphaproteobacteria; order Rhodobacterales; family Rhodobacteraceae; genus JANSYL01. The sequence goes on from JANSYL010000004.1 coordinate 147,499, forward strand.
GAGGGGGCCGGACCCTCCCCACCGTCTCGCGTCAGCCGAGCGCAGCGTCGCAGCGCCCACAGACGCCGGGATGGGCATGTTCGCCCACATCGGGCAGGATTTTCCAGCAGCGCTGGCATTTCCGGCCGTCTGCCTTTTCGAACACCACGCCGACGCCTTCGATCTCGGGCAGGCGGAACGCCTCGGCCGGGACCGGGTCACCGGTCAGGGTGATCTGGCTGGTGATCGCGATGTCATCGAAATCGACGGATTTCAGAACCGCCAGCATATCGGCGTCGCGGATATGGACCACCGGCGCGGCCTCGAGGCTGGCCCCGATCACCTTGTCCTGCCGCTGCACCTCCAGTGCCGCCGTCACCACCCGGCGCGCGCGGCGCACGGTGGCCCATTTCGCGGCCAGATCGGGGTTCAGCCAGCCTGAGGGCGTCTCCGGGAAATCCTGCAGGTGGACGGAACTGTCCTCGCCCGGGTGGCGATCCAGCCAGACCTCTTCCATCGTGAAGACCAGAACCGGCGCAAGCCAGGTCGTCAGCCGGTCGAACAGCAGCCCCAGAACCGTGCGCGCGGCCCGCCGGCGCGGCGTGTCCCCGTCGCAGTAAAGCGCGTCCTTGCGGATGTCGAAATAGAAGGCGGAAAGGTCCGTGGTGGCGAAATTGAACAGCGCCTGGAACACGCCCTGGAAATCGTATTTCGCATACCCCTCGCGCACGACCTTATCCAGCTCGGCCAGCCGGTGCAGCACCCATTGTTCCAGCTCAGGCATGTCCCCGGGCGCGACGTGGTCGGCCTCGGTCACATCCGCAAGCGAGCCCAGCATGAACCGCATCGTGTTTCGCAACCGGCGATAGCTGTCGGCCACCCCTTTCAGGATCTCCGGCCCGATCCGCTGATCGGCGGTGTAATCGGTCTGCGCCACCCAGAGCCGCAGGATATCGGCGCCATACTGGTCGATCACCTCCTGCGGGGCGATGATGTTGCCCAGGGACTTGGACATCTTCATGCCCTTCTCGTCCAGCGTGAAGCCATGGGTCAGCACCCCGCGATAGGGCGCGCGCCCAAGCGTGCCGCAGGCCTGCAGCATCGAGGAATGGAACCACCCCCGGTGCTGGTCGGTGCCTTCGAGATAGAGATCCGCCAGCCCGTCCTCGGACCCGTCTTCCCGGTCGCGCAGGACGAAGGCATGGGTGGACCCGCTGTCGAACCAGACATCGAGGATGTCGAAGACCTGCTCCCAGTCCTCCGGGTCGTAATCATTGCCCAGGAACCGCGCCTTGGCGCCGGGCTTGTACCAGGCATCCGCGCCTTCCTCCTCGAAGGCGGCAAGGATGCGGGCGTTCACAGCCTCGTCGCGCAACAGGAAATCCGGGTCGGTCGGGGCCGCGCCCTTCCTGGTGAAGCATGTCAGCGGCACGCCCCAGGCGCGCTGGCGTGACAGCACCCAATCGGGGCGGCTTTCGATCATCGAATAAAGCCGGTTGCGCCCGGTCTTCGGTGTCCATGTCACCAGCTCGTCGATCGACCGCAACGCGCGCTCGCGGATCGTTTTGCCATAGGTGTCATCACCGCCCACCGGTTTGTCGATGGCGGCGAACCATTGCGGCGTGTTGCGGTAGATGACCGGGGCCTTCGACCGCCAGGAATGCGGGTAGGAATGTTTGAGCTTGCCACGGGCCAACAGCCCGCCCACCTCGGCCAGCTTGTCGATCACCGCCTTGTTGGCATCCCCTTCACCGCCCTTGCGGCTGAGGATGTGCTTGCCCCCGAAAAACGGCAGGTCGGCGCGGAACCCGCCATCGTCCATGACGTTATAGGTCAGCACCTCGCCCAGCATGCCGAGATCGCGGTAAAGCTCGTATTCCTCCATCCCGTGCGACGGGGCGCAATGGACGAACCCGGTGCCTTCCTCGTCCGACACGAAACCGGCGGCGCGGAAATCACGCAGATCGTCCCATTCGCCATTCGCCCCCTCGGCGCCCGCCAGCGGGTGCTGCAGGCGCAGCCCCCTGAACTCGGTCACGGGCACGTCGCGGACACGGGTATACATCTCGGGCGCCAGACGTGCGCGGCGCAGCACCTCCTCGGCCATCTTGTCGGCCAGGATGTAACGGTCGCCCACCCTGGCCCAGGATTCCTCGGGCGTGCCGGTCACCTCGTAAAGGCCATAGGCCACGTCTTCCCCGAACACGACCGCCTTGTTCGACGGCATGGTCCAGGGCGTCGTCGTCCAGATCACCACATAGGCGCCGTCCAGATCAGTCGAGATGTCGAACAGCGCATCCTCGAAATCGACCGGTTCGTCCATCACCGCCATCGCGGCGGCGGAGGACTGGACGCGGAACTTCACCCAGATCGTGAAGCTTTCCTTGTCGTGGTATTCCACCTCGGCCTCGGCCAGCGCGGTCTGCTCGATGGGCGACCACATCACCGGCTTCGACCCCTGGTAGAGCGAGCCGTTCATCAGGAAGGTCATGAATTCCTCGGCGATCACCCGTTCGGCGTGGAAATCCATCGTCAGGTAGGGCTCGTCCCAGGTGCCGGTGACGCCCAGCCGCTTGAACTCCTCGCGCTGGATATCGATCCAGCCTTCGGCGAAACGTCGGCATTCCTGCCGGAAATCGACGATGTCGACGGCATCCTTGTTGCGGCCCTTCTTGCGGTATTCTTCCTCGATCTTCCACTCGATGGGCAGACCGTGGCAGTCCCAGCCGGGGATATACCGGGCGTCCCCGCCCATCATCTGCTGGCTGCGCACCACCATGTCCTTCAGGATCTTGTTCAGCGCGTGGCCGATATGCAGGTGGCCATTGGCATAGGGCGGGCCGTCATGCAGCGTGAAGGGCGTGCGTGTTTCCTTCGCGTCCGTACGGGCGCGGGCGGCCTTTTCGCGCAGCCGGTCATAGACGCCGATCTCGTTCCACCGCGCCAGCCAACCGGGCTCGCGTTTCGGCAGGCCCGCGCGCATCGGGAACTCGGTCTTCGGCAGGTTCAGCGTGTCTTTGTAATCGACGGGTTCGGGGGTGTCGGCGCACATAATCGGGCGCTCCTCATATCGGTCCTGGGGTGTGACGTGCAACGGCGGTGCGGCACTCGCGCACCTGTCATCCCGGTCGCCCTGGGGTCAGGACGCCGGGCCGATAATTCGTCTGTAGGACACCTGCATCATCATGGGGCGGCTATAGGCCGGGGGCGCATGTGGCACAAGGGGTGCGGGCCGCGGCGCTCAGGCCGTTGGCGGTGCCGCGCGGCTGACCGCCCGCTCGCGCATCACGATGTATAGCCCCGCCGCGATGGTCACGCAGATCCCCGCCAGCGCCAGCCCGTTGGGAAACGCGCCGAAGATGGCCAGCCCGACCAGCGCCGCGATGGGAATTTCCAGGTATTGCATTGGCGCCAGCGTGGCCGACGGCGCATAGCGCAGGCTCCAGGTCATCAGAAGGTGCCCGATGGACCCGAAAATCCCCAGCCCGACAAACAGCCAGATATCCGATCCGCCCGGTGTCACCCAGCCGACCAGCGGCGCGGTCTCGGCCACCGGCAGCACCGCCAGCGGCACCAGCAACGGTATCGCCATCAGCCCCGACGCCCCCTGCAGCGCCATCGGGTCGATCCCCTTGGCCATGGTCCGCGTCACCAGCATGAACAGCGCAAACACCACCGCCACGCCAAGCGGCAGCAACGCCCCCCAGCCCACGGCGACGAAACTGGGCTGCACCACCATCAGGGTGCCCAGGAACCCCACCGCACAGGCAATCAGGCGGCGCGGCCCGACCTCCTCCTGCAGGAACGCCCAGCCCAGAAGCAGCATGATGAACGGCATGACAAAGGCGATCGCCACCGCATCGGCCAGGGGCAGCAGCCTGAGCGCCGAAAACATCAGCAACAGCCCCGCCATCTGCAACAGCGTCCGCACCAGCGTCAGCCCCACAACCCGGCGCGACGGGAACAGAGCCTGGCCCGCCCAGACCGCCACCGGCACGAACAGGATCGCCTGCGTGGCAAAGCGCACCAGGATCAGCTGGAACAGCGGGAAATCGGCGCCCAGCAGCTTGGCCAGCGCATCGGCGAAGGGGATCACCGTGCAGAAGCCAAGCATCAGGACAATGCCCAGAACGGGACGGTCGGCGTGTTGGGTCATGGCGCTGTGGTGCCACGGCCCGGGGGCGAAGTCACGCCCGATGCCGCGCGGCCCATTTCCGCCAGATTCACCGGTTATGCCGCCACGCGGATCAACGGGGCGCCCATGTTCGATGAAAACCTGAAACCCGTGTTGTTCGCCATCGGGGCGGTGGCGGTGCTGATGGGTCTTGCGACCGACCGCTATGGCCCGCGCACCGACCTCGCCACCGCTGTCGATACCGGCGTACTTCCGCCCGTGCCGGCCACGGCCGGGCCGGGCGGCGCACCTGCGCAAACCCCGGTGGCCGCTTTGCGCGTCGCCTTGGGCGCCGGGTTCGAGGCGCGGCTGCTTTACGCCTATACGCTGGAAGGGCGCGTGGTGACCCGGCGCCAGTTCCGCAACGATCCCACCAGCGCCGTCTCCCCGCTCGATCTCGGGATCGTCTGGGGCGATCTGGCCCGGCCCGGCGGCACCGACGCGCTCAGCTTCCGCACCCGGCCCCGCGCGGTCAGCTACCGCGCCGAACCCGGGGCGATCCTGCCGCGCGGCTGGGAAACGCAGGTGACCAACAACCACCTGATCCCCGCCGACCCGTCCGTCCATGCCGCACTGAACGGGGTGGCGGTGGGCGACCATGTCCGCCTGCAGGGGTATCTGGTGGTGGTGACGGGCGATCAGATCACGCCCTGGCGCTCCTCCACCCGGCGCGATGACAACACCATCATCGGCGGGTGCGAGATCATCCTCGTGACCGGGGTCGAGGTTTTGCCCGGGGCGGGGGCCTAGCCCGTCCGCCTCACCAATGCGGCGGGCGTTCGTCGCCCAGTGTCACCGCCCCGCCGCCATCGGCCTCGCGCTCGGCCTCGCGCGCCATCAGCATCGCCACCCGCCGCGTCAGACGGTCGATCTCGGCCTGCTGCGCGGCGACCACCTCGGACAGGTCGTCGAGCGTGCGGGTCAGGTGGGCGATCTGTTCTTCGAGGGGCAGGGTATCGGTCATCGGAACGGCCCTTGGGCGGCGGTGACAGCCACATACCGCGTATGCACGGGGTGTGCACGGGATGTGTACGGGGTGTGACAGCCGTTTTTCGCCCGCTTGCCCCGCGCCCCGGCGCCCGCTAGACGATGCCCCGACCCCGGACCCGCCCCCAAGACGTGGACCCCATGGCCAAGCCCAAGAAACAGCCCCGTCCCAAGGCGGAGACGCCGAAAGGCTTTCGCGACTATTTCGGCACCGATGTGACCGAACGGCAGGAGATGCTGGCGAAAATCGCCGCCGTCTACCACCGCTACGGCTTCGACCCGCTGGAAACCTCCGCCGTCGAAACGGTCGAGGCGCTGGGGAAATTCCTGCCCGATGTCGACCGCCCGAACGAGGGTGTGTTTGCGTTTAAGGAAGATGGGGGCTCGGAAGACGGCACATGGCTCGCCCTGCGCTACGACATGACGGCCCCCCTGGCCCGCGTCGCCGCCCAGTTCCGCAACGATCTGCCGACGCCTTACCGCCGCTACACGATGGGCCCGGTCTGGCGCAATGAAAAGCCGGGGCCGGGCCGGTTTCGCCAGTTTTATCAATGCGATGCGGATACTGTGGGGTCGGCGAGCGTGGCCGCCGACGCCGAGATCTGCGGGATGCTGGCCGAAACGCTGGAGGCCGTGGGGATCGAGCGCGGCGACTACATCATCCGGGTGAACAACCGGAAGGTCCTGAACGGCGTGATGGAGGTCGCGGGGCTGTCGGGCGACGACAAGGAAGCCGAGCGCGGCATCGTCCTGCGTGCCATCGACAAGCTGGACAAGTTCGGGGCGGAAGGGGTCCGGCAGCTGCTCGGCGAGGGCCGGATGGATGAGAGCGGGGACTTCACAAAGGGGGCGGGGCTGAGCGACGCGCAGACGGATATCGTTCTGGGGTTCACCAATGCCAAGCGCGACAGCGGGGCAGCGACGGTCGCGGCGCTGAAGGACCTTGTGATGGGCTCGGGGGCTGGCCTCCAAGGCGTTGAAGAACTTGAAGAAATCGCCGACCTCCTCGCTGCACAGGGCTTCGGCGCCGACCGGATCGTCATCGACCCCTCCGTCGTGCGCGGCCTCGGCTACTACACCGGCCCGGTCTACGAGGCGGAACTGACCTTCGACGTCCAGAACGACAAGGGCCAGACCGTGCAGTTCGGCTCGGTAGCGGGGGGCGGGCGCTATGACGACCTGGTCAAACGCTTCACCGGGCAGGAGGTGCCGGCGACCGGCGTCTCCATCGGCGTCGACCGCCTGCTGGCCGCCCTGCGCGCCAAGGGTCGGATCGGCGGCACCGCGCCCGGCCCGGTGATCGTGACCGTCATGGACCGCGACCGGATGGCCGACTACCAGGCGATGGCCGCAACCCTGCGCGCCGCAGGCATCCGGGCCGAGGTCTATCTGGGCAACCCGAAAAACTTCGGCAACCAGTTGAAATACGCCGATAAACGCGAAAGCCCCGTCGCGGTCATCCAGGGCTCGGACGAGGCCGCGCGCGGTGTCGTGCAGCTCAAGGACCTGATCCTCGGCGCGAAACTGGCCCAGGAGGCGACGCTGGAGGAATGGAAAAGCCAGCCCGCCCAGGTCGAGGTGCCGCTGGCCGATCTGGTCGCGCAGGTCCGCGCGCTTCTGGACCGCCACGGGTGACCGCCAAGGCTGCGATCCGGGCCGAGGCCGAGGCGCTTCTGGCCACATTCACCGCGACCGGGGCCAAGCCGGTCGAGGCCGATCTGCTGCTGCCCGCCGACACCCTGCTGGACCTTTACGGCGAAGACATCCGCGCCCGCGCCTACACCACCCATGACCCCGACCGGGGTGAGATGGTGCTGCGCCCCGATTTCACGGTTCCCGTCGTCCAGATGCACATGCAAAGCGGCGCCACCCCCGCGCGCTACACCTATCTGGGCGAGGTGTTCCGCAAGCAGCCCGTGGGCAGCGACCGGCCCCCGGAATACCTGCAGGTGGGCTATGAACTGTTCGACGGGGACCGCCCGGTCGAGGCCGACGCCGAGGTCTTCGCCCTGATCGCCCGCGCGCTGGCGCCCCTGGGCCTGAAGCCCGTCACCGGCGATATCGGCATCCTTCTGGCCGCCGTTGACACGCTCAGCACCACCGACGCGCGCAAGGCCGCGCTGCGCCGCCATATATGGCGCCCGCGCCGGTTCCGCGCGCTGCTTGACCGGTTCACCGGCGCCCGGCGCCTGCCGCCGGCCCGCGCCGCGCTTCTGGACCGGGTCGAGGCGCAGGGCGCCGCCAAGATCCTGGCCGAGGCGGGGCCCGAGATCGGCCTGCGCCGCGCGCAGGACATCGCCGAACGCCTGGGCCATCTGGTCGCCGACCGCGCCGCGCCGCCGATCCCGCCGGGCGAAGCGGAGGTTCTGGGCACCCTGCTCAGCCTGCGCGCGCCGATGCCCGAGGCCTATGAGGCGCTGTGTGATATCTGTGTGGACCTGCCCGGCCTTGCCGTGGCCGTCGACCGGTTCGGCCAGCGGATGGAGGCGCTGACGGCGCAGGGCATCGACACGGCCACCCTGCCGTTCGAGGCCAGCTTCGGCCGCACCACGCTGGAATATTATGACGGGTTCGTTTTCGGTTTTCTCGCCCCCCGCCGCCCCGACCTGCCCCCGGTGGCCACGGGCGGGCGCTATGACACCCTGACCCGGGTTCTGGGCGCGGGGCAGGAGGCCCCGGCCATCGGCGGCGTGATCCGGCCCGAACTGGTCCTGACCCTGCGAAAGGACGCGCCATGACACTTAGGCTGGCGGTGCCGTCCAAGGGGCGGCTGATGGAAAAGACCTTTTCCTGGTTCGCGGGCCACGGGCTGGGCATGGCCCTGACCGGCGGCGACCGGGAATATGCCGCCGCCATCGACGGGGCCGATATCGACGTGCTGCTGATGAGCGCCGGGGAAATCCCCCGCGCGCTGGCGGCGGGCCGGGTGCATCTGGGCGTGACCGGAAGCGACCTGATCCGCGAAAGGCTGGCCGGATGGGAACGCAGCGTGGAGCCCGTCACCCCGATGGGGTTCGGCCATGCCGACCTGATCGTGGCGGTGCCCAAGGTCTGGGTCGATGTCACGCATCTGGACGATCTCGATGCCGTCGCCGCCGCCTTTCGCGCGCGGCACGGGTTCCGGTTGAGGATCGCCACGAAATACCACCGGCTGGTGCGGGAATTCCTGCGCGAGGCGGGCGTGGCCGATTACCAGATCGTCGACAGCCAGGGTGCAACCGAAGCGACCGTGGCGCAAGGCAGCGCCGAGGCGATCGCCGATATCACCTCGACCGGGGAAACCCTGCGCGCCAATCATCTGCGCGCGCTGGAGGACGGGGTGATACACCGGTCCGAGGCGACGCTGTTCCGGTCAAAGCAAGCGTCGTGGGACAAGGCCCGCCTTGCGGCCTTCGAGGCGCTGGAGCCGCGTTTGACGGGCGGGTGACCCCGGTCTGACATGTGTGTGGCCGTTGGGACCGTGACCTGTCGAAAGGTCCCCTCAAAGCCGTCGAAGGCTTTTGTCCCGCTAAAGCACCCCGATCTCGGCCAGGGCGGTCTGAAGCGTGGGCGGCAGCGCCTCCTCGGTCTCGCGCCCCGCCGGCAGGTCGCGCGGCGCATCGCCGGGTTGCAGGTAGCGCCAGCCCTGGAACGGGCGTCTCGGGGCCGCGGTCACGCGGATTACCCCGGGGTCCAGCACGATGCCGCAGCGGCGGATACCGTCGCCCCCCATCACCTCGTCGAGCCGCAGGATGGGTTGGCGACACAGGACGACGCCCTTGAACACCCAGTAAAGCGAACCGCCGTTCAGCACCTCGTCTTCGCGTTTCGGCCACATCCGCGTGACATGGCGCGGCAACCCGTCCGGCCCCTTGGCACGGGGATTGCGCTGCCAGGTCAGCAGGTCCTCGACCCGCTCGGCCCCGACGCAAAGCTTGATCAGATGAACTGTCCCCGGTTTATTCACAGCCTGCTCCACAGAATCTTCGTGTTTCTACCGTATAGGGTAGCCCGGTGGCTTGCCGCTGCAATCTGTTGATCCACATCGTGGCGTCGCCTATGCTGCCTGCCTGCCCGACCGGAGCCTGCCAAGATGACCCGTTTCGCCGCCCCCATCGCCGAACAGATTTGGGACATGAAATACCGCCTGAAACAGGCGGATGGCACGCCCGTGGACCAAAGCGTCGAGGATACGTGGCGCCGGATCGCCCGCGCGCTGGCCGAGGTCGAGGATGACAAGCAGGCTTGGGAAGACCGGTTCTATGCCGCGCTGGAGGATTTCAGATACCTGCCCGCGGGCCGGATCGTGGCCGGGGCGGGCACCGGTCGGTCGGTGACCCTGTTCAACTGTTTCGTCATGGGCACGGTGTCGGATTCCATGGCCGGCATTTTCGAGGCGCTGAAAGAGGCCGCGCTGACCATGCAGCAGGGCGGCGGGATCGGCTATGATTTCTCGACCATCCGGCCCAAGGGCGCCGCCGTGTCGGGTGTCGCAGCGGATGCCTCGGGCCCCCTGAGCTTCATGGATGTCTGGGACGCGATGTGCCGCACGATCATGTCGGCGGGGTCGCGGCGGGGGGCCATGATGGCAACGCTTCGCTGCGACCACCCCGATATCGAGGAGTTCATCGCCGCCAAATCAGACCCCGCGCGGCTGCGCATGTTCAACATGTCGGTGCTGGTGACAGACCCATTCATGGAGGCGGTGAAGGCCGACGGCCCCTGGCATCTGACCTTCGGTGGCCGCGTCTATCACACCGTGCAGGCGCGCGATCTGTGGAACAAGATCATGCGCGCGACCTATGATTACGCCGAGCCGGGGGTCATCTTCATCGACCGGATCAACGCCGAGAACAACCTGAACTATGCCGAGGCGATCGCCGCCACCAACCCCTGCGGCGAACAACCCCTGCCGCCCTACGGCGCCTGCCTGCTTGGCTCGGTCAACCTCGCCCGGCTGGTGGAGGACCCGTTCAGCGACGCCGCCCGGCTGGATGAGACCGCGCTGAACCAGATCACCGCGACGGCGATCCGCATGATGGACAACGTGGTCGACGCCTCGCGCTTTCCGCTTCCGGCGCAGGCGCAAGAGGCGCAGGCGAAACGCCGGATCGGGCTTGGGGTCACGGGGCTGGCCGATGCGCTGGCAATGGTCGGCCTGCGGTACGGGTCGCAAGAGGCCGCCGCCCAGACCGAGGTCTGGATGCGTGCGATTGCCAATGCGAGCTATCGCGCCTCGGCCCTTCTGGCGGAGGAGAAGGGGGCCTTTCCGCTGTTCGATGCGTCCGAATACGCAAGCGCCCCGATGGTGCAGCGGCTGGAGCCCGAGGTGCAGGCGCTGATCGCCGAGCATGGGCTGCGCAATGCGCTTCTGACCTCCATCGCGCCGACCGGCACGATCAGCCTGTATGCCGGGAACGTATCCAGCGGGATCGAGCCGATCTTCGCCAATGCCTATACCCGCAAGGTGCTGCAGCCCGATGGGACGCGGACGGAGGAAGAGGTCGTCGATTACGCCGTGCAGATGTGGCGCGACCTGAAAGGCGATGCGCCACTGCCGGATCATTTCGTCAATGCCCAGACGCTGCACCCGATGGACCATGTGCGCATGCAGGCCGCGGCGCAGCCCTGGGTGGACAGTTCGATTTCGAAAACGATCAACGTGCCCGCCGATATCAGTTTCGAGGCGTTCAAGGATGTCTACACCGAAGCCTACGCGACAGGGTGCAAGGGCTGCACGACTTACCGCCCGAACGAGGTGACGGGGTCGGTCTTGAGTATTTCGGGCAAAGAGAAGGACGCAGCGCAGGTGCAGCCTGTGACGGAGGCGACGGGTGAAGTCGTCTACATGTCCGAACCGCTCGACCGCCCGCAATCGCTGGAAGGGCATACCTACAAGCTGAAATGGCCCGAAAGCGAGCATGCGCTCTACATCACCATCAACGATATCATCGTGGGCGGGCACCGGCGGCCCTTCGAGATCTTCATCAATTCCAAGAACATGGAACATTACGCCTGGATCGTCGCGCTGACGCGGATGATCTCGGCGGTGTTCCGGCGCGGGGGCGACGTGAGTTTCGTGGTCGAGGAGCTGAAGGCTGTCTTCGACCCGCGCGGCGGAGCATGGATGGGTGGCAAATACGTTCCCTCGATCCTTGCGGCCATCGGCGGGGTGATCGAACGGCACCTCGTCTCCATCGGGTTCATCGCGGGCGAGGGGCTGGGCCTGAAATCTGACCCCAGGGCCGAGGTCGTCAACCTGGGCCATCGGCCCGGTCCGGCCTGCCCGTCCTGCGGTCAATACGACATGCGGATGGTCGAAGGGTGCCTGACCTGCGCGTCCTGCGGGCATTCGAAATGCGGCTGACGCCCCCTGTCCGCGGCGCTGCCATAGCCACGCCACATTCGGTTTGCTAAACTCGGGGTAACGCAGCGCGGGATGAACCCGCGCGCCACATGAGGCAGACCGAGCATGACCCGACCCCCCGTGCTGATCGCGGTGGCCGTTCTGGCCATTTTCGCGGCCCCGACCCCGTCCGACGCGCAGGAGCGCCAGACCATCGGCCAGGCCCGCCTGTTCACCAATGACGTGATCGGCGACGGCCGTGACCGGTGGCAGACCGGCGGCTACTGGGCGTCGGTGTTCCGGGGCGAGCCCTGGGAGGGCAGCCTGCCGACCCGACCGGGTGCCGTGATGGAATACCGGGTGCGCGGCGATATCCGGTCGCCCGAGGATCTGAACACCCCGAACCCCAATGACCGGCTTTACGCCGGCACATGGTGGCTGGGGGCGCATACCCATTTCGCGACCGGCGGGTTCGACGTGGCAGCCGGGCTCGACCTGGCGATCACCGGTGAACAATCCGGCCTCAGGCAGTTCCAGGGATGGCTGCATGACAGCCTGTCCTTTCCCCGTGTCGATATCGGCGCGCAGCAGATCGACAATCAGATGCGGCTGCATGGAACGGTCGAGGTCGCACGCGACCTGCGGTTCGGCGGTGGCGCGGTGCGCCCCTTCGTGGAATTGCAGGGCGGGGCCGAAACCATGGCCCGCGCCGGTCTTGACGTGACGCTCGGCAGCCTCGGCGAGGGCGGGCTGATGACGCGCGACCCGGTCACCGGTCACCGCGTTACCGCGATCGCAGATGATGACGGCGGTTGGTCGGCGATCTTCGGCGCCGACTACGCCTATGTCGACAGTTCGATCTTTCTGCCCGATACCCGCGGTCCCGCGCTGGAAGACACCCGTACCCGCCTGCGTGCGGGGGTGAATTACGGCTTCGGCGACAGCAACATCTTCTACGGTGTGACGTACCTGTCCGAGGAATTCGTCGGCCAGCGCGAGGGGCAGGTCGTGGGGGCCGTGACACTGGATTTCAGATTCTGAGGCCCTGATTCGAAAGCCTGCTTCACAGGGCGAATCACTTCTGCTAGCCTGTGGATACAACGGCGAAGCAATCGCCGGGCGTAAAAAGATGAGGCGGGGCAATGGGCACGGGCTTTCTGGGCGCGGTCATGATCGCATGGGCGCAGACCGAGATCGAAGGGTTTCCGGCAGAGACACAACAAGAACTGGCCGAAGGGATGACATGGGCCTGGCGCGGTCGCGCGCTGCCCCTGGACGGCGACGGCGCCGCGTTGATCCTGACCGCCAGCCGGGACCTTGACGATATCCGTTCCCGCGCGGCGCGCACGGTGTGCAAGATGCTGCACCGCCCTGCGCCCGGCCCCGCCGATCACATGCGCGACGACGATGATGACCTGATGCGCGGCAGTTTCGTGGTCAGCGACGGCACCCGCTTTTTCACCGTGGTGCCCATCACGATCGAGGCCGGGGCCGACCCGGTGCTGATGTTCCCCGATTCCGCCCCGCCCAAGGGCAAGGTGCTGACCATCGTCCATTGCGCCGATCGTGCGCTGCGCCGTGCCCCGGCCGAACCGCCCACCGTGATCTGTTTCACCCCCGGCACGCGGCTGAGAACCGAGACCGGTGAGACCGCCATCGAGGACCTGTCGCCCGGGGATCGTATCCTGACCCGCGACAGCGGTCCGCAGGAGGTGCTGTGGAGCGGGCACCGCCGGATGTCGGGCGCGCGGCTGTTCGCGATGCCGGACCAGCGCCCGATCCGTTTGCGCAAGGGCGCCCTGGGCATCGACCGGCCCGATGCCGACCTGGTGGTCAGCCCCGAACACCGGGTGCTGGTCAAGGGCCGCGCCGCGCAGGACCTGTGGGGTGAACCCGAAGTGCTGGTGCGTGCCGCCGACCTGGTGGGCGACCGGTTCATCACCGTCGATCATTCCCTGCGCGAAACCTTCTACGTGCATCTTCTTCTTGAGCGCCATCAGGTGATCTGGGCCAACGGGCTTGAGGTGGAAACCTTCCACCCCGGCTTCATGGGGCTCGACACGCTGGACCGGCTGCAGCGTGACAGCCTGTTCGATCTGCGCCCCGATCTGGCGCGCAACCCGCACCATTACGGGCCTGCCGCGCGCCGAATGGTCAGCCAGGCCGAGGCCGCGATCCTCAGGCACGGGACGGGCGCACCGCTCTAGCCGGTGGCAGAGGCTTCGCACGCTGCCCGTTTTCTGGGCAGGCGCCGCCTTTGCTGCCCGTTCGTTGCGCGCATCGCCCCGCCTTTCACCCGATCCGGCCCCGCGCATGGGCGCCCCCTTTTCCCCCGGATAAGCCCGTCGAACAGATCATGGCAGGGACAGGGGCCACCGGCCCGGACGACGACACGGCGATCATGGACGACACAGCGCATCACGACCGGGCCGGGGCGGGCGGCGGTGCCAGCCCGATCCGGACCTATCTTGAAACCCTGCATGCGACCCTCTTGCCCGATACCCGGGGCGCGGTTGCCGATTACATCCCCGAGCTCAGCAAGGCCTGCCCGGATGACCTTGTCATCACCATCGCGACAGTCGACGGCAAGCTTTACAGCGTGGGCGCTGCTCAGACCCCGTTTTCGATCCAGTCGATGTCGAAACCCTTTACCTATGGTTACGCGTTGCGCGAACACGGGCCCGAGCGGGTGTTGCAACAGGTGGGGGTCGAACCCACGGGCGAGGCGTTCAACGCCATCGTGCTGGATGATGTCAACAACCGCCCCTTCAACCCGATGGTCAATGCCGGGGCCATCGCGATCACCGAACTGATCGAAGGCCCGACCGAGGCCGCCCGGATCCAGACGATGCTGAAGCTCTTCAGCGATATGGCCGGCCGACCGCTGGAGATCGACGAGGCGGTCTATGCGTCCGAGCTGGAAACCGGCCACCGCAACCGGGCGATTGCCTACATGATGCTGAACTCCGGCATGATCCGCTCGGCCCCCGAGGATGTGCTGACGCTCTATTTCAAGCAATGCGCGGTTCTGGTGACCTGTGAAGACATGGCGATGATGGCGGCAACGCTCGCGGCCGGGGGGCGCAACCCGCTGACCGGGGCCCAGGTGTTCGACCCCGACCATGTGCGCGATATCCTGACGCTGATGAGCACTTGCGGCATGTACAACTATGCCGGTCAATGGGCGTTCGAGGTGGGTATTCCGGCCAAGAGCGGTGTCGCCGGGGGCATTTTCGCCGTGATCCCGGGGCAGGCGGGCATCGCCGTCTATTCCCCGCCGCTCGACCCGCATGGCAATTCGATCCGCGGGGTGGAGGCGTGCAAGGCGCTGAGCCGCGAGTTCTCGCTCCATTCCTTCGCTGATCATACCCGGGTGGCCACGACCATCCGCCGCGAGGTGCGCGGCAGCGAGGTGACATCGAAACGGCTGCGGTCAGGGGCGGAGCGCGAATTGCTGGCCCGGACCGGCGACCGGATCGTGATGCTGGAGGTGCAGGGCGCGCTTTATTTCGGGTCGACCGAGCTTCTGATCCGCCGCATGGCCGAGGTGACGGCCGATTGCGCCGACCTGATCGTCGATTTCAAGCGTGTCTCCTTCGCCGATGCCCCGGCCAAGCGGCTGATCGAACAGGCGGTGCGGGGCTTTCCCCATGGCGAAAAGACCCTGACCTTTGCCGGGATCGCGCCGGGTGGTCCGCTTGACGACCTGCAGGCGCGGCTGAAGGATGCCGGGCTGCACGTGGCTGACGACCATGATACCGCGCTGGAACACTGCGAGGCGCGGCTGCTGGACCGGTTCGTGGAAACCGCCGATACGACGCAGTTCTCGCTTGGCAAGCTGGACCTGTTCGCGGGGCTCGGACGGGCCGAGCTGGCCGCGCTGGAACGGGTGGTGGTGCCGTTCCATTACGAACCCGATGATATCGTCGTGCGTCAGGGGGATCGCGCGGTGATGTTCTACGTTGTGGCCAGCGGCGCGGTGCGGGTGTCGATCGCCATCGCCGACGGATCGCATCGCCGCCTTGCCTCGATCGGACCGGGGCAGGGTTTTGGCGAGATCGCGCTGGTCGAGGACGCGACGCGCACGGCGGACGTCTATGCCGAGGAACGCACGGTATGCTACGGTTTTCCGGTGGAGGCCGTGCGCGATCTGGGTCGCGACCACCGCGATCTTCTGGCCACGATCCTGGGCAACATGGTTCGCAACCTGACCGCGCGGCTGGGCCAGGCCAATGAAGAGATCCGCGCGCTGCTGTGACCGAGATCCGGTGACACGCAGTTGACACTGGCCTTGCAATCGCTAAAAGCCCGGCATCGCTGGCCCACGGGGCGGCGTTTTCATTGGTGTTGGTGGCCCCCGCAAGGGGATGCCTGTCGGCCGAAAGGCAAAGGACAACGCCCTTCGCAACAGCAGAAGGAGATCAGACGGTGACCAAACGCACCTCTGCCAAGTACAAGATCGACCGCCGGATGGGCGAAAACATCTGGGGCCGCCCGAAATCCCCCGTCAACAAGCGCGAATACGGCCCTGGCCAGCACGGCCAGCGCCGCAAGGGCAAGATGTCGGATTTCGGCCTGCAGCTGCGCGCCAAGCAGAAACTCAAAGGCTACTACGGCGACCTGACCGAGAAACAGTTCCGCCGCATCTATGCCGAGGCCGAGCGGGTGAAGGGCGACACCGGTGAGAACCTGATCGGCCTTCTGGAACGCCGCCTGGACGCCGTGGTCTACCGCGCGAAATTCGTGCCGACCATGTTCGCCGCGCGCCAGTTCGTGAACCACGGCCACGTCAAGGTGAACGGCCAGCGCGTCAACATCCCGTCTTACCGTGTGAAGGAAGGCGATGTGATCGAGGTGCGTGACAAGTCCAAGCAGATGGCCGTGCTGCTGGAGGCCGTGCAACTGGCCGAACGCGACGTGCCCGATTACATCGACGCCGATCATTCCAAGATGACCGCCACCTTCGTGCGCACCCCGGGCCTGGGCGATGTGCCCTATCCGGTGATGATGGAGCCGAACCTCGTCATCGAATACTACGCCCAGAACTGATCTGGACGCGGAATATGGTTCGAAAGGGCCGCCCCAAGGGGCGGCTTTTTCATGTCCGGGGCACGGGGCAGGGCGCTATCAGGATCGAGCATTCCTGCAAGTCATTGTCTGGATTTACAATTGCGGGGTTCTTTGCCCTTTCGAAAGTGATCTTGACCCGGCTTTGCCCACCGCCCGCCCGCCCCTGTGCGCCAGCGCACCCTTCGCCCTCTCGCCAAGGCGCGGGCTTTGGATTAGACGACGCCGATGGCATTGGGCGACCGATTGAACACCGTGACCTTGGAACAGGCCAAGGGGCTGCCGCGCTGGCGGCAACCCGTGGCGCTTCTGGCGGTCATGGCCTTCGCGATGCCGGTGGCCTTTGCCACCTGGTCGGCGCTGCTGAACAATTTCGTCATCGAGATGGCGGGGTTCGACGGGGCCGATATCGGGTGGCTGCACACGGTGCGGGAAATCCCCGGGTTTCTGGCCATCGCGGTGATCCTGCTGATCATCTTCATCCGCGAACAGGTGCTGGCACTGATCTCCTTGATCCTGCTGGGCGTGGCGACCGCGCTGACGGCGCAATTCCCGAGCCTTGGTGGATTGCTGTTCATCACGCTGCTCAGTTCCATCGGGTTCCATTACTACGAGACCGTCAACCAGTCGCTGCAGCTGCAATGGCTGGACAAGAAGACCGCGCCGCAAACGCTGGGCTGGCTGCTGGCCGTGGGGTCGGGAGCGACGCTGCTGGTCTATGCGGCAATCGTGACGACCTGGCGGGCCTTCGACCTGAGCTATGACCTGGTCTACTGGATCGCAGGCGGGACGACGGCGCTGATCGCGGCGGCCTCGTTGCTGATCTTTCCGCAATTCGAAAGCCCGAACGCCCAGACCAAGCGAATGGTATTGCGCCGACGCTACTGGCTCTATTACGCGCTGCAGTTCATGTCGGGTGCGCGGCGGCAGATTTTCGTGGTCTTTGCCGCCTTCATGATGGTCGAACGCTACGGGTTCGACGTGCATCAGATCACCGCGCTGATCATGGTGACGCTGATGGCCAATATGATCCTTGCCCCGCTTCTAGGGCGGGTGGTGTCCTTTTTCGGGGAACGCGCAGCGCTGATCGTGGAATATGCCGGGCTGGCGGGGATTTTCCTGCTTTATGCCGGGCTTTACGTCTATGACTGGGGGCCGGTGACGGCCGGTATTCTTTACGTGCTGAACAACATCTTTTTCGCGCTGGCGCTGGCCATCAAGACCTATTTCCAGAAAATCGCCGACCCCGCTGATATTGCACCGACGGCGGCCGTGGCCTTCACCATCAACCATATCGCGGCGGTGTTCCTGCCTGCCGCGCTGGGCTATCTGTGGCTGACCTCGCCCATAAGTGTGTATCTGCTGGCGGCGGGCATGGCGGGTATCTCGCTGATCCTTTCGCTGTTCGTGCCGCGCCATCCCGAACCGGGGCGCGAGACCGTGTTCGTGCCGCTCGCCGTGCGCCCGACTCCTGCGGAATGACCATGACCATGACCATGACCACGATCACCGCCTTCACCATCCTGCCCGGAAAGTCGCCCGCCGAGGCGCTGGGCGCGGCCCTGGAAGAGATCGATCCGGTCCCCACGGGCATCGGCGTTTTCGAGATCGAGGACGGATCCGGGATGTGGGAAGTCGGCGCCTATTTCACGGAAAGCCCTGACGAGATCGCGCTGGCGATCCTGGCCGCCGCCCATGGCGCGCAGCCCTTCGTGGTCTCGGAATTGCCCGAAACCGACTGGGTCGCGCATGTGCGCCGTGCGCTGCATCCGGTCGAGGCGGGGCGGTTCTTTGTCTATGGCAGCCATGATGCCGACAAGCTGCCCGACGGGCGGGTGGGCCTGCATATCGAGGCGGCGATGGCATTCGGCACGGGGCATCACGGCACGACACAGGGCTGCCTTGAGGCATTCGATGCGCTGCTGTCGGACGGGGTGCGGCCGGCAAGTGTCGCCGATATCGGATGCGGCACCGCCGTTCTGGCGATCGCGGCGGCGAAAGAACTGCCCGGATCGGTCATCGCCTCGGATATCGACGCCGTCGCGGTCGAGGTGGCGACGGCCAATGCGGCGGCCAATGGCGTGGCGGACCATGTACATTGCATCGAGGCTGCGGGGTTCGATCACCCCGACCTGGCTGCTGCCGCACCCTTTGGCCTGGTCTTCGCCAATATCCTCAAGCCGCCGCTGATCGCGCTTGCCCCGGATATGGCGGCCCATATCGCCCCTGGCGGCACCGCGATCCTGTCGGGGCTGCTGACGGATCAGGCGGCGGATGTGCTGGCCGCCTATCGCGCGCAGGGCTTTGACCTGGTTGCCCGGCGCGACCTTGGGGAATGGGCGACGCTGACGCTGACACGGGTTTGACCGGGTTCTGACCGGGGCCTGATCCGGGCGTGAGGGTAACTTGGCGTGAACGAATTGTTTCCGCCCAAAGCCTGCAAATCGACACAATAACCGGCTATTTGCCCGGAAAAGGCACAAAAGCCCCTGAGAAGAGCGGTATGTCCGACGATCACGAAGCCTTCGCCGCGCGACTGGAGCGCATCAAGGCGGCCCAGAATTACCGGGCCGGCCGACCGGTGATGGTGCGGCCTGACGGCTTGATCGTGCCGCGCGATCCGCAGCCGCGCCTGCGGTTCGTGTTTCCGCTGAAGGGTCTGATCATCGCCTTCTGCGCCGCCGTCGCCGTGAAGGCCTACCTGATCTGGTTCCTGGGCGGTGACACCTATTCGGTCGCGGTGATGAGCCTGTTGAACGGGTCGCCCCTGGAACAGGTTGCCGGTCAGATCCTGGCGCCTGACGGCGTGTCGCTGTGGCTGGTCGGAAAATACGAGACTCTGGCCTTCTTCCTCACCGAGATGCGCGGCTGACACGCCGCCGGCACTTGCACTCCGACACGAAAAAGGCGCCCCGTCAGCGGGGCGCCCAATGCCTTCGGACATCTGCCGGACTTAGCGCGCGATGCGCCCGCCTGCGGCGATGTTTTCGATATCGCTGCGCACCAGGCCCAGATCGGCCAATTCGCGGTCCGACAGGCGCGACAGCGAGTTGCGGGTCACGCGGGCGTCGTTCCAGGACACCAGTTTGCCGACGATATCGGCAAGGACACGGGTGGCGCTGAAGCCGGCGCCAACGGAGCGGTTCGTGATGATGGCCATCGGTCTCTTCCTTCCGATCGTCGATGATAAGGGGGCGGGTCATCCCGCCGGTCACAGGCTGGCAGCTAGGGAGATGGCGCGCGCGAAACAAGTCGCATTTTGTGCATGGAACCCATGCAATTTGCGCATGTCGAAATTCGCCGATAACCGTCTGTGATATAAGCGAAAATTGGCCGATGACATGTCGCAATCGGATACGGAAACGACGCTTTTGGACGCCCCGTTTCCGCCCCCGCCGCGCGCCGGGTATGGCCCTGCCGCGCGGGACGGAAGAAGTGTCGATATTCGACATCGACCTAGGAAATGTTCGCGTTTCGTGCTAGTGATGCAAAATCGCCGCAGGATAACCAAAAGCAAGCGGGCAGTGGGACGGGATGCGCATCATCGGGATTGATCCGGGCCTCAGAAGGCT
Source organism: Paracoccaceae bacterium (assembly GCA_024742455.1). Taxonomy (GTDB): domain Bacteria; phylum Pseudomonadota; class Alphaproteobacteria; order Rhodobacterales; family Rhodobacteraceae; genus JANSYL01. The sequence continues at coordinate 167,603 of JANSYL010000004.1, forward strand.
TGGCTGGGGGGTGATCGAGGCCGAATCGGGCCGTCTCCGTCATGTTGCCAACGGGGTCTGCGTCACCGGTGCGGGTGACCTGGCGCTGCGGTTGTTGCAGTTGCACGATGCGTTGTCCGAGGTGGTGGCCCGGTTCGCGCCCGAAGCGGCCGCCGTCGAACAGACCTTCGTGAACCGCGACGGGGCCGGGACGCTGAAACTGGGCCAGGCGCGGGGGGTGGCGATGCTGGTGCCTGCGCGCGCGGGTCTGCCGGTGGCCGAATACGCCCCCAATGCCGTGAAGAAGGCCGTGGTGGGTGTGGGCCATGCCGACAAACGCCAGGTCGACCACATGGTGCGGCTGCAATTGCCGGGCGCGGTGCCCGAGGGGGCGGATGCGGCGGACGCGCTGGCCATTGCCCTGTGTCATGCCTTTCACGCGCAATCGGCGGCCCGGCTGGCGGTCGCGGTCGGGGGTGCGCGATGATCGGAAAGCTGACCGGGCGGCTCGACCTGCGCGCCGCCGATCACGTGCTGATCGACGTGGCCGGGGTGGGGTATATCGTGCATTGTTCGGAGCGGACGCTGGCCACGCTGCCCGGCGCGGGAGAGGCGGTGTCGCTTTATACCGAACTTCTGGTGCGCGAAGACCTTTTGCAGCTGTTCGGCTTTCAAACGCCCTATGAACGGGAATGGCACCGGCTCTTGACCTCGGTCCAGGGGATCGGGGCAAAGGCGTCGATGGCGATCCTGGGGGCGATCGGGGCCGAGGGCGTGGCGCGCGCCATCGCCATCGGCGACTGGTCGGCGATCAGGGCCGCGCCGGGTGTGGGTCCGAAACTGGCGCAGCGGGTGGTCAACGAATTGAAGGACAAGGCCCCGGCGGCGATGGCGCTGGGCGGCAGCCTGGTGGAGGCGACGGGAGATGCGCCCGCAGCCCCCGCGATGCAATCCGGCCCGGCTGCAGCCGCAACCGCGCAGGCCGAGGCGCTGTCGGCGCTCGGCAACCTGGGCTATGCCCCGGGCGAGGCGGCGCAGGCGGTGGCCGAGGCCGCGGGCGCAGAGCCCGACGCCGAAACGCCCGCCCTGATCCGCGCCGCGCTGAAGCGGCTGGCGCCGAAGGAGGGATGATGAGCGGCACGCCGACCCGCGCGGGTGCATTCTTGTCGAAAAGGGTGCCCGGTCCCATCCAGGGGACCCGCGAACGATGACCGGACCCGACCCCACCCTGCGCCCCGAGCCGCGCCCCGAGGATCAGGACCGCGCGCTGCGGCCGCAGACGCTGGATGCCTTTATCGGGCAGGCCGAGGCGCGCGCGAACCTCGCCGTTTTCGTCGAAAGCGCAAGGCGGCGGGGCGAGGCGATGGATCATGTCCTGTTCCACGGCCCCCCGGGTCTGGGCAAGACGACGCTGGCGCAGATCATGGCGCGGGAGCTGGGCGTGAATTTCCGCATGACCTCGGGCCCGGTTCTGGCCAAGGCGGGCGACCTTGCCGCGATCCTGACCAACCTCGAGGCACGCGATGTGCTGTTCATAGATGAAATCCACCGCCTCAACCCGGCGGTAGAGGAGGTGCTGTACCCCGCGCTTGAGGATTTCGAACTGGACCTTGTGATCGGCGAAGGACCCGCCGCCCGCACCGTGCGGATCGAGCTGCAGCCCTTCACCTTGGTGGGGGCCACGACGCGGCTTGGGCTGCTGACCACGCCGCTGAGGGACCGGTTCGGCATCCCCGTGCGGCTGAATTTCTATTCCAACGCGGAACTGACCGAGATCGTCGCCCGCGCCGCGCGCCTGTCCGGGATCGAGGCCGACCCGGATGGCACGCGCGAGATTGCCAGCCGCGCGCGCGGTACGCCGCGCATCGCTGGGCGGCTGCTCAGACGGGTGATCGATTTCGCCCTTGTCGAAGGCGACGGCCGGCTTGACCGCGCGATTGCCGATGCTGCCCTGACGCGGCTTGGCGTCGACCATCTGGGCCTAGACGCCGCAGACCGCCGGTACCTTGGCCTGATCGCGGAAAACTACGGCGGCGGACCGGTCGGCGCCGAAACCCTCTCGGCCGCGCTGAGCGAAAGCCGCGACGCGATCGAGGAGGTGATCGAGCCTTACCTGCTGCAACAGGGGTTGATCGCCCGCACGCCACGGGGCCGGATGCTGGCCGCCAAGGGATGGACGCATCTGGGGCTGGATGCGCCGTCCGCCCCCGACCAGGGGGCGCTGTTCTGAACGGTTTCTCCGGGCGGGGTTGAACCCTGCCCGACACGCGCCCTAGGGTCCGGCCATGCCCGCCACGCCCCCTTCCTCGGACGAGATCACCGCGTTTTTCACCCGCGCCGATGGCAGTTACCTGTTCGCGCGTTGGGGCAGGCCCATCGCGCCCGTGGCTTTCGGGGTCGAGGATGGCACGGTTTCCACGCTGAAGGGCGCGGTCGAGGCGGTTTGTACCCTGGCCGGGCACGAGATGGCCGAGACCGACCCGGAACTGGGCGCCAACCTGATGTTCTTTTTCATCCGCGACTGGGCCGAGCTGACCGCCACCCCAAATCTCGACCGGCTGATCCCGGACCTGGCCGAAACCATAACCCGCCTCACCGAGGCCGAGGCCAACCAGTACCGATATTTCCGCTTTGACGAGGCCGGGGGGATCAAGGCGGCCTTCGTCTTCGTCGTGATCGACAGCGAGATGGCGCAGGTGCCCGCCGACACGATCGCGTTAAGTCAGGCGGTTCAGACGATCCTTTTGTGGTCGGACACGGCGTTCATCGGCACATCGCCCCTTGCCGCGGCCCCCGGGGGACCGGCGCTGTTGAAACCGCAGATCGCCGATGTGATCCGCGCGGCCTATGACCCTGTCCTGCCGGTGATGGCCACCGACCCGTCCCACGGCTTGCGGCTTGCCGCCCGTATGCCGAGCCTGCAATGATCCGCACATGACCCACACCTGGCCCATCCGCGTCTATTACGAGGACACCGATCTGGCGGGGATCGTCTATTACGCCAATTACCTGCGGTTCATCGAACGGGCCCGGTCGGAAATGGTGCGCGCGGCGGGCATCGACCAGGTCGAGATGAAGGCGCGCGGGCTGGTCTTCGCGGTGCGGCGGGTGGAGGCCGATTACCTCAGCCCCGCGCGTTATGACGATGAATTGCGAGTCGAGACGCGGCTGGACCGGATCAAGGGCGCGAGTTTCGACATGCCGCAGGAAGTTTACCGCGACCACACGCTGTTGTTCCGCGCCCGCGTCGGTGTGGTGGTGCTGGACGCCGCGGGGCGCGCCACCCGCGTCCCGGCGGATATTCGCGCAAAAATCGAGGCGCTGTCCCCCGATCCCCGCCCATGATGCGCCCCTGACGCGGAAGTCATCGCTTTGCCACTGGTAAACTGGTAGGATGTCGCCAAATACGGCCTGGCAAAACAGGCCTGACGCGATTTTCGAGGCCGGGTAGAGGACACTTCAAGTATTATGGAAGCAGAAACGCTCGCGGCAGCGCAGGAGGCGGATTTCACCCTCATCGCGCTGTTTTTCCGCGCAACGATCACCGTTCAACTCGTGATGATCGCGCTGATCCTGGCGTCGGTCTGGGTCTGGGCCATCGCGTTTTCGAAACTTGCGCTGTTCCGCCGGGCGCGGCGCAACGCGGCCGCGTTTGATGCGGCCTTCTGGTCGGGCGAACCGCTGGACGAGTTGTATGACCAGGTGGTCGACCGCCCGGCCAGCGCGTCGGAACGGGTTTTCGTGGCCGGCATGACCGAATGGCGCCGGTCGATCCGGGATGACGGTGCATTGATCCCCGGGGTCCAGCAAAGGGTCGACCGGTCGATGGACGTGGCGATTGCCCGGGAAAGCGAACGCTTGTCCGCGGGGCTGAATTTCCTCGCGACAACGGGTGCGATTTCGCCTTTCGTGGGACTGTTCGGCACGGTCTGGGGGATCATGCGGTCGTTCCAGGAAATCGCGATCTCGGGGCAGAGTTCATTGGCGGTCGTGGCTCCGGGGATTGCCGAGGCGCTGCTGGCCACCGGTCTGGGCCTGCTGGCCGCGATCCCGGCGGTGATTTTCTATAACAAGCTGTCGGGCGATGTGGACGGGCTGATCGGCAGCTACGAAAGTTTCGCCGATGAATTTTCCACCCTTTTGTCAAGGCAGCTGGACTGATGGGCGCGCAGCTGGCGCAATCGGGCGGGGTCAAGCGGCGGCGCGGGCGCGGGCGGCGCGCGTCGCGCCCGATGTCCGAGATCAACGTCACCCCCTTCGTCGACGTGATGCTGTGCCTGTTGATCATCTTCATGGTCTCGGCGCCCCTGATGACGGTCGGTGTGCCCATCGATCTGCCCGACACCTCGGCCGAGGCGCTGCCTTCGGAGGCCGAAGAGCCGCTGACCGTCACCCTGACGGCCGATGGCGAGATTTTGATCCAGACCACGCCGATCCCGGCCGATGACCTGATCCCGCGCCTGCGCGCCGTGGCCGGGGAGCGCGACAGCACGCGCATCTTCCTGCGGGCCGACGGGTCGATCCCTTATGATCGGGTGATGCAGGTGATGGGGGCGCTGAATGCCGGGGGGTTCCGGGAAATCGGTCTGGTCACCGATGCCGGTGGCCCGCGGCTTGATGGAACCGGCGACGGATCGGAGAGGGAGTGAGCGATGCGCCGCGCGCTCTACGCATCGGGGGGCGTTCACGCCGCGATCATCCTTTGGGTGGCCGTGGGCGGCACTCTCACGCGTCCGAGCGAGGAGATTGAGTTCGACGTGACCGGCGTCACGATCCTGTCGGCAGCGGAGTTCGAGCGCATGACGGCGCAGGATTTTCCCGCGCCCGCCGTGGTGACGGCCCCGCCGGTGCCGGACCTGCCCGAGGAAACACCTCCGCCGCCCGCGTCCGAAGACACGCCGCCCGAGGTGGCCGTAGCCCCGGACCCGACACCGCCAACCCCCGACCCGACACCGGAGGCGGTGGAGCCCGCGCCGCAGGCCGAGGTGACCGACACGCTGGCCCCGCTGGCCCCACCCTCGGGCGCGCCCGATCTCGCGCCCGATGACACGCCCACCCCCGAAGAGGCGCCGCGCGTCGCCCCGTTGCCCGCCGCCACGCCCGAGCCGGATGTCGAAACCGCCCCCGACGTGATCGAGCAGGCCAGCACGCCCGACCCGGCCGAAGCCGTGGTCGAGGAACAGCAGGAAGCCGCACCCGAGGCCGCAACCACCGAGATCGTGACCGAGGCCGAAGAGCCTTCGGGCGGACCGCTCGGGCCCATCGCCTCGGCCCGGCCCGCGCCGCGCCCGAACCGGCCCGCGCCCGTCCCGGCCCCGGCCGACACCCCCACCGAGGCCGCGGTCGACCCGATGGCCGCCGCGATCGCCGATGCGGTGGCCGATGCGCAGACCCAACCGGACGTGCCCACCAGCCCCGGCAGCCCGCCGATCAGCGAGGCGGTGCGGCAGGGGTTCATGGTCGCGGTGCGCAATTGCTGGAACGTGGGCTCGCTCAGCACCGAGGCGCAGGGCACGACCGTCGCCATCACCTTCACCATGGATCGCGACGGGGTGCCGGACGCGGTGTCGCTGAGGATGACCAATGCCTCGGGCGGGTCGGATACCGCGATCCAGCAGGCGTTCGAGGCCGGGCGGCGGGCTATCCTGCGTTGTGGTATAAACGGCTATGACCTGCCACCCGAAAGCTACGACCGCTGGCAACGCGTCGAGATTATTTTCAACCCGCAGGGGATGCGTCTGAGATGACCCTTTTCTCGCCGGATATTATGGGAGCTTCCACCATGCTCACCCGTCGTCGATTGTTCCTCGCCGGATCGGCGCTTGCCGCCTCAACCGCATTGCCGGGGGCACTGTTGGCCCAGGCCGGGCCGCTCAGGATCGAGATTACCGAGGGCGTGATCGAACCCTTGCCCTTCGCCCTGCCGCGTTTCATCGCGCTGAACAGCGCCGCCGCCGATGCCGCGGCCGATATCAGCCGGGTGATCGCCGCCGATCTGCGGGGCACCGGGCTGTTCCGCCAGATCCCCGAAGACGCCCATATCTCGACCGTCACGAATTTCGACGCGCCCGTCCAATACCCCGACTGGCAGGCGATCAACGCGCAGGCGCTGATCACCGGCGCGGTGGAACAATCTGGCGGTCGGCTGACGGTGCGGTTCCGGCTTTACGACGTGTTTTCCGGCCAGCCCCTCGGCGAGGGGCTGCAGTTTTCGGGGTCGCCGGAAAGCTGGCGGCGCATGGCCCATAACGTGGCCGATCAGGTCTACGAGAGGATCACCGGCGAGGGCGGGTATTTCGACACCCGCGTGGTCTTCGTTCATGAGGAAGGGCCCAAGAATGCCCGCCTGAAGCGGCTGGCGATCATGGATTACGACGGCGCCAATGTTCAGTTCCTGACCGACAGCCGTGCCCTTGTCCTCGCCCCGCGTTTCAGCCCGCAGGGCGACCGCATCATCTATACCAGCTATGAAAGCGGGCGGCCGCAGGTTTACCTGATGAACGTGGCCACGGTGCAGCGTCAGCCGCTCGAGGCGATCCCGGGCGGCAACATGACCTTCAGCCCGCGCTTTTCGCCCGATGGGGCCCGCGTGGTGTTCTCGATGGAACAGGGCGGCAACAGCGATCTTTTCGCGCTCGACCTGGCGTCGGGCCAGCGCACGCAGCTGACCAACGCACCCTCGATCGAAACCGCGCCCTCGTTCTCGCCAGATGGACGCCAGATCGTGTTCGAAAGCGACCGCTCCGGCACGCAGCAGATCTATGTCATGCCCGCAAGCGGCGGTCAGGCGACGCGGATCAGCCGGGGCTCGGGCCGTTATGGCACGCCCGTCTGGTCGCCGCGTGGCGATCTCATCGCCTTCACCAAGCAGGAGGCAGGGCGGTTCCATATCGGCGTGATGCGCACCAACGGGTCCGAGGAACGCCTGCTGACCGCGTCCTTCCTCGACGAGGGGCCGACCTGGGCCCCCAATGGCCGCGTGCTGATGTTCACCCGCGAAACCGCCGGGGCCGATGGCGCGCCGGCGGTCTATTCGGTCGATATATCGGGCCGCAACCTGCAACGCGTCGCCACTCCCGGCATGGCGTCCGACCCGGCCTGGTCGCCGAGCCTATCGTAACCCCGGCCACCATGTTATCCCTTCCCATGAAAGCGTAAGGACCATCACCCATGACAATGCCCCTTCGCCATCCCCTCCGCGCGCTTGCGCTTGTTTCCGTTCTTGCCCTCGGCGCCTGCGCGCAGGGCGGGATGATGGGCGGCAATGCCGTCGATCTGAACACCGCCTCGGGCACCGTGTCCGATCCCACCAGCCCGGCCTATTTCAACCAGGTGGTCGGTGACCGCGTCCTTTTCTCGGTCGACCAGTCGACGCTGGATGCCGAGGCGCAGGCCACGCTGCGCCAGCAGGCACAATGGCTGATGGCCAACCCCGAATTCACCGCGCAGATCGAAGGTCATGCCGACGAACAGGGCACCCGGGAATACAACCTTGCTCTGGGCGCGCGTCGCGCGGCGTCAGTGCGGGATTTCCTGGTGAGCCAGGGTGTGTCTGCGGCGCGGCTGAGCACGATCAGCTATGGCAAGGAACGCCCGCTGGAGATCTGTTCCGAGGAAAGCTGTTACCGGCAGAACCGGCGCGCCGTGACGGTGATTGCGGCCGGGTCGGGGGTCTGATCCCGTGCGGCGTCTGTGTGCCCTTGCGCTTGCGCTGATCCTGGTGGCTCCATTGGCGACCCCCGTGGCCGCGCAGGACCGCACACAGACGCTGGCCGATATCCGACAGGAATTGTCGGTTCTCTTCGTCGAATTGCAGCGCCTGCGGGGCGAGTTGAACACCACGCAGGGCGCACAGGGCACCGGCGGTGCGGCAACGCTTCTGGGCCGGGTCGACGCGATCGAGGCCGAGCTTCGCCGCCTGACCGGCCTGACCGAGGAACTGGAACTCAGGATCACCCGTGTCGTCAGCGACGGGACCAACCGCGTGGGCGATCTGGAGTTTCGCCTGTGCGAGCTGGAGCCCGATTGCGACATCGCCACGCTGGGCGAGACGCCGAGCCTTGGCGGGGTGGAGGTTGCGCCCGGTGCAATCGCCGCACCGGTAAGCCCGGCACCCGGTGGCGGTGCCAACCTGGCCGTGGCTGAGCAAAGCGATTTCGACCGCGCCCGCGCCGCCTACGACGCGGGCGATTACGCGCAGGCGGCCGAGCTTTTCGCGGCCTTCACCGCGACCTATCCCGGCAGCCCGCTATCGGCCGAGGCGCATTTCCTGCGTGGTGAGGCCGAGACGCAGCAGGGCGCCTGGAACCGCGCCGCACGCGCCTATCTCGATGCCTTCACCGCCGCACCGGACGCCCCCCGCGCGCCGGAAGCGCTGTTGAAACTGGGCACATCGCTGGGCCAGCTGGGCCAGGTCGAAGAAGCCTGCATCACGCTGGCCGAGGTGGGGCTGCGCTATGGTGACAGCGCCTTTGTCGGCCAGGCGGAGGCCGCGCGCCTGCAACTCGGCTGTTCGTGACGGCAGACAGCCTGACAGGTGTTTTCGCGGCCCGCATGGGCGCGCTTCTCGGGCCGGATTTCCCCAGATCGATCGGGCTTGCCGTTTCGGGTGGCGGCGACAGCATGGCGATGCTGGCGCTGGCGCATGACTGGGCGCGACCGATGGGCGTCGGGCTGCAGGTGGTCACCGTCGATCATGGTTTGCGCGACGCCAGCGTGGCTGAGGCGGCGATGGTCGCCGGTGAATGTGCAGCCCTTGGCCATCCGCACAGCACCCTGGCCTGGGCCTGGGACGGGCAGGGAAACCTGCAGGACGCCGCCCGCCGCGCCCGCCGCGACCAGATCGGCACGTGGGCGATTGAGCGGGGGCTTGCCCATGTGCTCTTTGCCCATACGCGCGACGACCAGGCCGAAACGGTCCTGATGCGGCTGGCGCGCGGATCGGGGGTGGAGGGGGTCGCCGCGATGGCGCCCGCCACCACCGTCCGGCGCACCGATGGCGGGGCCTGGCATCTGTTGCGCCCCCTGCTGGACGTCGCGCGTGGCGACCTGCGCCACCATGCCGACACGTTGCACCTGCCTTATGTCGATGACCCGTCCAACGACGATCCGCGGTTCGACCGGGTCCGTGTCCGCGCGGCGCTGGAGCACCTGTCGGACCTGGGGATCACGCCCGAGGGGCTGGCCCGGACCGCGCATCGCATGGGCCGGGCGCGCGTGGCGCTGGCGGCCCGCGCCGCCGATATCGCCGACCGCATCCAGATCGCCGAGCCGCGGATCACCGGTCATGTCCTGCTGGACCGGGACGGGTTCGCGCCGGTCGAGCGCGACACGCAGCTGCGCCTGCTGGCCGCCGCGCTGCAACTGGTCACCGGTGCGCCCTACCGGCCGCGCGCCGCCGCGCTGGAGGCGCTGTTGGACCGGATAGCGGGCGGGGGTGGCGGCACGCTCTCGGGCGCGCAGGTGCATGTCGGCGCCACCACGCTGCGGATCGCGCGGGAATATGCGGCTGTGGCCGAAACCTCTGCCCCGGGTGACGGGACCGGGGTATGGGACGGGCAATGGTATGGCCGGGGACTGCCCGGGCAGATGCTGCGGGCGCTTGGGCCGGACGGGTGGGCGCAGCTTGGCGCGCTGCCCGATGATGCCCCTCCCCATGCAGCCGCCCTGTCGCTGCCCGCGCTGTTTGACGGGGCGCGGCTCGTGGCCTGCCCGGGCCTCGGGCTTGGTGCGCCGGACGCGATCACCCTCCGGCGGCCCGTTCAGCGCCTTGCGGCATTTGTTCATTCGCGTTGAACTCGGCGGTCAAAAGCTTACATTCTGTCACAACCTCTACGGGGTGCGACATTCCTGCACCCTCCTCAAAGGAGAATACGCCTTGGGCAACGCGCGAAATATCGCATTCTGGGTCATCCTGTTCCTTCTCATCCTGGCCCTGTTCAACCTTTTCTCGGGCGGCCAGAGCCAGGTGAACCAGCGCGGTGTCGCGTATTCGGACTTCATCCAGCAGGTCGAAAACGGCGCCGTGGTTTCGGCCACGCTGGACGGCGAGAACGTGCAGTTCACCACCTCGGACGGTACCTTCGGCACCGTCGCCCCGGGCGACGCCAACACCACCGAACTGCTGCTTGAAAACGATGTCCGCATCGAGGCCACGCCGCAGGAACAGTCGGGCTTCTTCTCGGTGCTGTCGCTGTGGCTGCCGGTTCTGGTGCTGATCGGCATCTGGATCTTCTTCATGAACCGTATGCAGGGCGGCGGACGCGGCGGCGCGATGGGGTTCGGCAAATCCAAGGCCAAGCTTCTGACCGAGAAACATGGCCGCGTCACCTTCGACGACGTGGCCGGCATCGACGAGGCCAAGGAAGAGCTGGAAGAGATCGTGGAATTCCTGCGCAACCCGCAGAAATTCAGCCGCCTGGGCGGCAAGATCCCCAAGGGTGCGCTGCTGGTGGGTCCTCCGGGCACCGGTAAAACGCTGCTCGCCCGCGCCATCGCGGGTGAGGCGGGCGTGCCCTTCTTCACCATCTCGGGCTCGGATTTCGTGGAGATGTTCGTGGGTGTGGGCGCGTCCCGTGTGCGCGACATGTTCGAGCAGGCCAAGAAGAATGCGCCCTGTATCGTCTTCATCGACGAGATCGACGCGGTGGGCCGGAGCCGTGGCGTGGGCTACGGCGGCGGCAATGACGAACGCGAACAGACGCTGAACCAGCTTCTGGTCGAGATGGACGGTTTCGAGGCCAACGAGGGCATCATCATCGTTGCGGCCACCAACCGCCCCGATGTTCTGGACCCCGCGCTGCTGCGCCCGGGCCGGTTCGACCGACAGGTTCAGGTGCCCAACCCCGACATAAAGGGCCGGGAGCGTATCCTGGGCGTCCATGCCCGCAAGGTGCCGCTTGGTCCCGATGTCGACCTGCGCATCATCGCGCGCGGCACGCCGGGCTTCTCGGGCGCCGATCTGGCGAATCTGGTCAACGAATCCGCGCTGATGGCGGCCCGCTTCGGGCGGCGTTTCGTGACCATGGAGGATTTCGAGAACGCCAAGGACAAGGTGATGATGGGGGCCGAACGCCGGTCGATGGTGATGTCGGACGAAGAGAAAAAGCTGACCGCCTATCACGAGGCAGGTCACGCCATCGTCGGCATGAACCTGCCGCAGCATGACCCGATCCACAAAGCCACGATCATTCCGCGTGGCCGGGCCCTGGGCCTCGTGCTGTCGCTGCCCGAGAAGGACCGGATTTCGGCCAGCTACACCTTCTTTACCAGCCGCATCGCGATGGCGATGGGCGGGCGTGTTGCCGAAGAGATCAAGTTCGGCAAGGAAAACGTCACCTCGGGCGCCGCGCAGGACATCAAGATGGCCAGCCAGATGGCCCGCGCGATGGTCACGCAATACGGCTTTGCCGAGGAACTGGGCATGGTCGATTACGCCAATGAACAGCAATCCTATCTGGGTAATTTCGGGGGCGGCACCAACCACTCCGAAGACATGCAGAAAAAGATCGACGCCAAGGTCAAAGAGATCATCGACGAAGGCTATGCCACCGCCAAGCGTGTGCTGACCGAAAAGCGCGAGGATTGGGAGCGGCTGGCGCAGGGCCTGCTGGAATACGAGACCCTGACCGGATCCGAGATCAAGAAGGTGATCGCGGGCGAGCCGCTGAACCGCGGCGATGACGAGGATGACGCCCCCACCTCGGGTGGCTCGTCGATCACCGCGATCCCCAAGACCAAGCCCAAGGCCAAGCCCGAGGATGATGGCGGGATGGAACCCGATCCGGCCTGATCGGCTGAGCAGGAATTGACGACCCCCGGCCCTGCGCCGGGGGTTTTTCTTTGCCTGACGAACCTAGGTCGCCCTATGGTCAGCCCATGTCGCTTGCAGAATTCGCCCCTGTCGCCCATTTGCTGGCTGCCCTCGGCGTCATGGCCTCGCTGTTCTTTCTGGCATGGGAAACGCGACGGACACGCAAGCAGACCGAATTGACCAACTGGCGGGAACTGCTGGAAACGCTGGTCCTGTACAAGGGCCTGACCAATGACCCGGAATTCGCCGACCTGGTGGAGCGTGGGCACGCCGATTACCGCGCGCTGAGCCCGGCGGACCAGCGACGCTTCGGCCTGTATCTGGAGCAGGGGATTCACGTCTACGGCAATTTCGTGAAGCACAACGACAGCCTGCCGACCAAGCTTGCCGGGTTGGAGGATGCGGTGACGAATTACCTGATCGAGATGCTGACCACACCGGGAGGTGCTGTTTGGTGGGCGCAGAACCGGCCACTTGGTCGTTTCATGCCATCGACGTATCGCATGATTGACGACTGCATCGCACGCGGGCCGCAAAAGACCGACCCAAGCGGGTAATCCGAATGAAAAACCCCCGGACTTTCTCCGGGGGTTTTCTTTTGATCGGGGCGCGCGCGTTACTTGTTGTAACGCTTCATCGCGTCTTCCATGGATTTCTGCATCGCGGCCCAGGCCTTTTCCATGCCGGCCTGCATGTCCTTCCAGGCATCCATGTTGGCCTTGCCGAGGGATTCGAGCTGCGCCTCCATTTCCTTGCGCTGCTCCATCATGCTGTCCATCTGCTTTTTCAGCTGGTCCTGGCTTTCAGCACCGGCAGACATCATCTGCTCCTGCACCTTTTTCATCTCGGCGGTCCAGCTTTCGATCTGGGCCTTGGCCTGGGCGAAATAGTCTGTCTGGTCGGTCATGTCGGTCCTCCATTGGGTCGAGCGGTGCTAGGCTAACACGGATTCATGACAACGGACCGCGCCCCCGCGACGCAGGGGGGCGCTGTGCGCGGTTTGTGTTGCTTAGCACGAAATAGCAGGCGCAGATGGGCGAGCCTGATGCCGGAGACCGCCATGCCCGCCCTGATCCCCACCGACTACACCGCCCGGGTCACCTGGCTCGGCCACAACGCCGACCGCGACGCGGCGCTGGAAACCGCGCCGCTTGACGAGATGCCGCTGACCTTTGCGGGCTACGCCGCCGAAAGCCGGGCGGGGCTGACGCGGCCCTCCGACAGCCGGGTGCTGGACCAATACCCGCGCGGCACCGAAATCCGCAACGTGCGCCAGTTGTCGATCCTGTCGGCGGAAGACCTTGCCGCGATTGCGGCCGAGATGGGCATCGACACGCTGCACCCCGCTTGGGTCGGCACGTCGATGGTGGTCGAGGGTATCCCCGATTTCAGCCACATCCCGCCCTCGTCGCGCCTGCAATGCGAGGCGACGGGCACGACCCTGACCGTGGACATGGAAAACCGCCCCTGCATGCTGCCCGCCCCGGTGATCGAGAAATCGCATCCGGGGCGCGGCAAGGCGTTCAAGGCCGCCGCGCAGGGCAGGCGCGGTGTCACCGCCTGGGTCGAACGCGAAGGCGTCATTCGGCTTGGCGCGACGCTGCGCCTGCATGTGCCCGACCAACCGGCCTGGCCGCATCTGGACGCGGCCCGGCAAATTGCGGGCTAGATCAGCCCGGCGGTCAGAACGGCCGAGGCCACGCCGATGGCGAAGCCGGAAATCGCTAGAAGGGCAGGGACGGAGACGGTCATGGCAATAGCTTCGTCTGCGGGGCGGGATCACGCGGATACCGGTCAAGTTCGACAGACAGGGGTTTAGGAAGGGTTAACAAAGCCACAACGCCCCGAGCGACTGCGTATTCGCGACGCCACGCCGCGCAAGAACCCGCGCCAGGGGCGTCTTTGCGATTTCCGGTTGCTGCGGCAGGCTCACCCCCTGCAAAAGGAGGGTGCATGACCGAGTCGCTTTTCATCGAGATCATCGGCGCATTGGGCGTGGGCAGCTACGTGCTGTCCTACGCGCTGCTGCAGACCGGGGTGATCAAGGGCAACGGCTATATCTATCCGGGTATGAACCTGGCAGGGGCCAGTTTCGTCGCGGTGTCGCTGCTGAACAACTGGAACACTTGGCAGGCTCTGATCTCGGTCTTTTTCGCGACCTTTTCGATCATCGGGATCATCCGCCATTACCGCCACACAAGAAAGCTGGCCTTCAACGCCGAGGAAGAAGCGTTTTTCGAGGCGCGGTTCTTTCCGCTCGTGTCACGGCTGAACATGCGCCGGTTGCTCGACCGTGGCGCATGGGAGGCGCTTGCCCCGGGCAGCGTCCTGACCACGCAGGGCGAAACCGTGACCCACCTGACCTATCTGGCCGAGGGCGGGGTCGATATCGTGGTCGATGGCCAGACCATCGCCCAACCGGGCCCAGGGGAATTCATTGGCGAGCTTGGCTGCCTGTCGCGCAACCCCGCCAGCGCCACCGCCGTTCTGAACCAGCCGAGCCGGGTGTTCCGCATCACCTCCGACGCGCTTGCCGGTCTTTTGCGCAACAATCCCGAGTTGAACGGGCAGGTCGAGGCCGCATTGGCGGGCAATGTCCGATCAAAGCTGCTGGCCACGAACCGCAAACTGCAGGCGGTGCTGGCCGCCCAAGCCCAAGACACCCGATAAGAGGACGCGTGATTGGGCCTCGCAGCGCCTGACCCCGGCGGCGCGCGGTCCGTTCCCATCGGAAACCGGATTTGACGGCGCGCGCGGCGAATATGTCGGAAACGGTCCTTAACGCCCCGGAGATGCCCGCTATAGGCGAGTGACGACATCCAAAGGTCCGGGGAGGCACCATGAAGGATATGGCGTTCAAATCCGATATCGAGATCGCCCGGGAGGCGCATAAAATCCCGATCCAGGAGGTCGGGGCGAAACTGGGCATCCCGTCTGACGCGCTGGTCCCCTATGGCCATGACAAGGCCAAGATCGGTCAGGATTTCATCGACGGTCTGGCCGACCGGCCCGATGGCAAGCTGATCCTGGTGACCGCGATCAATCCAACGCCTGCGGGCGAGGGCAAGACCACGACCACGGTGGGCCTCGGCGACGGGCTGAACGCGATCGGCAAACGGGCCGCGATCTGTATCCGCGAAGCCTCGCTCGGGCCCTGTTTCGGGATGAAGGGCGGCGCGGCGGGCGGCGGTTATGCCCAGGTGGTGCCGATGGAGGAGATGAACCTTCATTTCACCGGCGATTTCCACGCGATCACGGCGGCCCATAACCTGCTGAGCGCGATGATCGACAACCACATCTACTGGGGCAACGAGCTTGGGATCGACGAACGCCGGGTGGTCTGGCGGCGCGTGCTCGACATGAACGACCGGGCGCTGCGCGACGTGGTCACCTCGCTCGGCGGGGTGGCCAACGGGTTCCCGCGCCAGACCGGCTTCGACATCACGGTCGCCTCGGAGGTGATGGCGATCCTTTGCCTGGCCGCAGATCTGGACGACCTGCAGCGGCGCCTGGGCGACATCATCGTGGCCTATACCCGCGCGCGCGACCCGATCTATGCCCGCGACCTGAAGGCCGACGGCGCGATGACGGTGCTGCTGAAAGACGCCATGCAGCCGAACCTGGTGCAGACGCTGGAAAACAACCCCGCCTTCGTGCATGGCGGCCCCTTCGCCAATATCGCGCATGGCTGCAATTCGGTGATCGCCACGAAGACCGCGCTGAAACTGGCCGATTACGTGGTGACCGAGGCCGGGTTCGGGGCCGATCTGGGCGCCGAGAAATTCATGAACATCAAGTGCCGCAAGGCCGGGATCGCGCCGGATGCGGTGGTGATCGTTGCCACTGTTCGGGCGATGAAGATGAACGGTGGCGTGGCCAAGGCCGATCTTGGGTCCGAGAACGTGGCAGCGGTCGAAAAGGGCTGCCCGAACCTTGGCCGGCATATCCGCAACGTCAAACAGTTCGGCGTGCCGGTGGTGGTGTCCATCAACCATTTCGCCGGTGACACCGAGGCCGAGATCGCCGCCGTCGAGGCCTATGTCGCGGCGCAGGGTGCCGAGGCGCTGGTCAGCCGCCACTGGGCCGACGGGTCGGCGGGGATCACGCCGCTGGCCAGGAAGGTCGTCGAGATGGCCGAAAGCGGGCAGGCGCAGTTCGCGCCCCTCTATCCGGACGAGATGCCACTGTTCGAAAAGATCGAACGCATCGCGAAATCGATCTACCATGCCTCTGAAGTCATAGCCGATCAGAAGGTCCGCGATCAGCTGAAGGCCTGGGAGGAGGCAGGCTATGGCCATCTTCCGGTCTGTATGGCGAAAACGCAGTATTCCTTTTCCACCGATCCCACCCTGCGGGGCGCACCGGAAGGTCATACCTTGCCGGTACGCGAGGTGCGGCTGAGCGCGGGTGCCGGGTTCATCGTTGTGATCTGCGGTGAGATCATGACCATGCCGGGACTGCCGCGCGTGCCCTCGGCCGAGGCCATCGGATTGAACGATCTGGGCCAGATCGAAGGCTTGTTCTAAAAGGGGGCGGCGCGGGCGGGTCTGTGAACCCCGCCCGCGCCGGTCGCCGCCCCTGGGCGGCTCCACCTCCGGTGGGAGTATTTTTGCCAAGACGAAGGGGCATGGGATGGCCGCGGATGTGATTGACGGGAAGGCCTTTGCGGCGGGCATGCGCGCGAGTATCGCCTCGGAGGTCGCAGCGTTGAAAGCGGCGGGCATTGTGCCAGGGCTGGCGGTGATCCTGGTGGGAGAGGACCCCGCGAGCGAGGTCTATGTCGCGCATAAGCACAAGGCGACAGTGGAGGTCGGGATGACCTCCTTCGAACATCGCCTGCAGGCGGAGACGTCGGAGGCGGACTTGTTCGCCCTGATCGACAGTCTGAATGCCGATCCGGCGGTGCATGGCATCCTGTGCCAGTTCCCGGTGCCGGGTCATCTGGACGAACGGCGCACCGTGGCGCGGATCGACCCGGCCAAGGATGTCGACGGGCTGAGCGTGACCAATGCCGGGCTGCTGGCGACGGGCGGCGATGCGCTGGTCAGTTGTACGCCGCTTGGCTGCCTGATGCTGCTGCGCGACCGCTTGGGCGATCTGACCGGCAAGGAGGCGGTGGTGATCGGGCGGTCGAACCTGTTCGGCAAGCCGATGGCGCAGTTGCTTTTGCGCGAAAACTGCACCGTGACCATCGCCCATTCGCGGACGCGGGATTTGCCCGGGGTCTGCCGCCGGGCCGATATTCTGGTGGCCGCCGTCGGCCGGGCCGAGATGGTCAAGGGCGATTGGGTCAAGCCCGGCGCCACGGTGATCGATGTGGGGATCACCCGGGTGCCGCATCCGGAAAAACCCGGCAAGACGCGGCTGTTGGGTGATGTGGATTTCGCCGAAGCAGCAGAGGTGGCAAGCGCGATCACGCCGGTGCCGGGCGGTGTGGGGCCGATGACGATCGCCTGTCTGCTCGCCAACACGTTGACAGCCTGCTGCCGTGCAGAAGGGCGACCGGTGCCTGAAGGGATGACGGTTTAGGCCGGGATCATCGTGCCCTGCAGCAATGCGACATCCCGGCGGGTCCCGTCGACGCGCTCCACGGCGACGGTGGCTTGCGTGATCAGCAGGCGGCGGCCGGGCTTGGCGACGGTTCCCGTGGCGATCAGGCGGACGCCGTCGGCGGGCGCGATCAGGTTGATCTTCATCTCGACCGTCAGCACCTCGGCCCCGAGCGGCATCATCGTCAGGGCGGCGTAGCCCGAAGCGCTGTCGCCCAACGCGAAAGTGGCTCCGGCATGGGCAAAGCCATGTTGCTGGTGGATAGCGGGGGTGATCGGGGCTGACAAGGTGACACGTCCTGGGGCGGTGTCATCAACCCGGGCGCCCATCGTGCCCATCAGCCCCTGGGCTTCGAAGCTGGCCCGCAGCCGGGCGTCGATAGCAGCGAAATCCCTGTCGGTCATGATGGTCCTCCTGTCCGTCAGAATGCGCTGTTTCGGGGCCCGTGTCCAAGGGGTCAGCGCGGCATCGGGATCGGCAGAGGTGCGCGGTCCGGGCCGGGCAGCAGAATCGCCCGGGCCGGATCCTGCATCAGGGCCGACAGTTCCGGGCGGTCGCAGTAAAGGCCGCCGGTATATGTGCCGTAGGCAGGCAGGATGATGCGCGCGCCATCGACCAGCACACAGCGGCGGCTGAGGCTGCGTCCCCGCGCCGTGATCCGGGCCTTAGGGTGGTAATGGCCCGAGACTTCATGGGTTTTGCCGGGATTGGCGATATGGCGGAACGTGATGTCCTGCAAGGTCAGATCCGCCCGGTGCGTGCCGCCCAGATCGACCGGGCCGGGGTCGTGGTTGCCTTCGATCCAGACCCAGTGCCGCCCGGCCATGAGGCGGGCGAGGTCGTCGCGGGCGCTTTCCTCCATTGCTTCCGCCGCTGCCAGATCGTCGAAACTGTCGCCGAGGCAGATCACGGTTTTCGGGCCTGTCGCGGTGATGTCGGACGCGAGCCGGTCGAGTGTCGCGCGTGTCTCATAGGGGGGGAGAAGGCGGCCCTCGCGCCGGGCAATGCGGTCGGATTTTCCCAGATGCAGGTCGGAGACGCAGAGCAGGCGTTCATCGGCCCAGTAGAGCGCCCCCGAGGGCAGCGCGGTGAGGCTGTGACCGGCGAAGGTAAACGCGTGTCCGTTCATCCTTTGTTCACTATGATCTCAGAGGCGAACGGGCAAGAGGGGCCGGAAATGGATTACATTTCCAGCGAGATTCTCGGATTTTTGTAAGCTATTTTACCAGCCCCGCCGTCAGGAGCAGCCGCGTGGCCTCCTCCTCCATCAGGCGCTGATCGGCCAGCCCCGCGATGGGAATGCGCCCCGGTTCAAGGAACAGCGGCGCCGCAAGGGGGGTCACCCGGGTCAGGCGCATGTGGTCGATCCGGTCGCCCACGCGGTCCAGCATTTCCTCAATCCGTCCGAAATCGACGAGGCCGCGCATCGCCTCTTGCCTCGTGATGTCGAGCATCACGTGGTCCGGGTCGTACTTGCGCAGGGTGTCGTAGAGGATGTCGGTGGAAAATGTCGCCTGCCGCCCGGTCTTGCGCGCCGCCCCGGGCATGGCGCGGTCGATCAGCCCGGCGATGATAGCCGAGGCCTTGAAGGTCCGCTTCATCACCGCGTTATCGGCCAGCCAGTCCTCCATCACCTCGATCAGGTTGTCCCGGGAAAACAGCAGCGTGGGGTCGCCCGGCGGGTCCAGCCCCCAGATCAGCGTGGCGTAATCGGTCGACACGAACCCCATCGGGTTCAGTCCCATCTCCTCCATCCGTTTGGTGATCAGCAGGCCAAGCGTCTGTTGCGCGTTCCGGCCGGCAAACCCGTAGGCCACGACATGTTCGCGCCCGTCATGGGGAAAGCTTTCGACAAGCAACCGGTCGCGTTCCGGCAGGCGGCTGACGCGGCGTTGCAGGTGCAGCCAGTCACGGGTGTGCGCGGGCAGGTTGGGCCAGTCGTCCTGCCTGAACATCGCGAGGATGCGGTCGGACAACTGCGTGGAGGTGGCGAATTTCGTGCCCATGAAGGTGGCGATCTTGGGCTTGAGATAGGGGGTGCGGCTGACCTCCACCACCATGTCGCGCATCCCTTCATAACGCACGATCTTGCCGCCGATCAGGAAAGTGTCACCTTTCCGGAGCATCGAGGCGAAATATTCCTCCACCTCGCCCAGGGGGGTGCCGCCGCGGGTTTTCTGGTAGCGGACGGCCATCTTGTCGGCATCGACGATTGTGCCGATATTCATCCGGATCCGGGTGGCGCGGCGCGGGTCGCGCAGTGTCCACATCCCGTCCGGGCGCCGGATCAGCCGCTGCCACTGGTCATAGGCGCGCAGCGCGTAACCGCCGGTGGCGCAGAAGTCCAAACATCTGTCGAAGGTCGCGCGGTCCAGGTCGGTGTAGGCCCCGGCGCTGCGGATCTCGGCGAACAGGTCATCGGCGGCGAAGGGGCCGGCACAGGCGCAGATCAGGATATGCTGGCACAGCACATCCAGCGGGCCGGCATGGTCGGTATCGCCGTCCAGCGTACGGGCGCGCACCGCGTCCAGCGCGGCGGTGCATTCGATCAGTTCGAACCGGTTTGCGGGCACGATCAACGCCTTGGAGGGCGCGTTATAGCGGTGATTGGCGCGCCCGATCCGCTGCACCAGCCGTTTGACATTCTTGGGCGCGCCGACCTGGATCACCAGGTCCACATCCCCCCAGTCGATCCCGAGGTCGAGCGACCCTGTACAGACGATGGCCTTCAATTCGCCCGCGACCATCGCTGCCTCGACCTTCTCCCGCTGCTCCCGTGCCAAGGCACCGTGGTGGATGCCGATCGGCAACTGGTCCTCGTTGATCAGCCAGAGGTGGTGAAAGAACAGCTCCGCCTGCGCCCGGGTGTTGTGAAAGATCAGCGTGGTCTTGTGTTTCTTCACCTCCTCAAGCACCGCGGGTATGGCGTATTTCCCGCCGCCGCCGGACCAGGGGGGCGGCTCCTCGGTCACCAGCATCCCGATATCGGGGTCGGGGCCGGGATCGGCCTCAAGGATCGTGCAGGGGTCAGGGTTGCGGGCCAGGATACGGGCGATGGCGGCGGGGTCTTCGACGGTCGCCGACAGGCCGACGCGGCGCAGACCGGGGGCGAGTTTCGACAGGCGCGCGAGCGCCAGCATCAACTGGTCGCCGCGCTTCGATTCCGCCAGCGCGTGCACCTCGTCCACGATCACCCGCTCCAGCCCCGCAAACATCCGCCCCGCATCCGGGTAGGAAATCAGCAACGCGAGACTTTCGGGCGTCGTCAGCAGGATATGCGGCGGGTCGGCGCGCTGCCGCCGCTTGGTATGAGAGGACGTGTCGCCCGTGCGGTCCTCGATCCGAATGGGCAGGCCCATCTCCTCGACCGGGGCGGTAAGGTTGCGCTTGATGTCGGCGGCCAGCGCCTTCAGCGGCGATACATACAGCGTATGCAGCCCCTCATGCGTCCCGTCCGCCAGCTCCCGCAGCGTGGGCAGGAACCCCGCCATGGTCTTGCCGCCGCCGGTGGGGGCGATCAGCAACTGGCAGGGCGCGCGCGCCAGTTCCAGCATCTGGCGCTGGTGCGGATGCACCGACCAGCCGCGCGCCGTGAACCAGCCTTCGACGGCGGGCGGCAGATCGGGGCTCATCGCGGGATCATGCAGCGTCATGGCCCTGACATAGCCACCCGAAGGCCCGCCGCCCAGCGCTTCATCTTTCCCAAAATACCGGCGGGGGTGCGCCGAGAGGCGCAGGGGGCAGCGCCCCCTGTCCGGCGCGCCAGCGCCTCAAGAAGAACGCGCGCCCCGCGCGCCCCTTCGGATCACCGTCAGTGGACGATCTTTTCCTCGCGCACGAACAGGTTCTCCCAGGCGCGGTCGATGAACTCGGGCCGCATCTGGTAGGGCAGGCCTTCGAATTCGCAGATCGCGCGCACCTGGTCGATCAGGAAGGGCGCGTGATAATTGGCGAAATTCATCCCGATGGTGGGGTATTTCTTTTTCAGCAGATGCAGCAGCGACGCCTCGTCAAGCGGCATCTTCTTTTTCTTCGCGACCATGGCGAGGATTTTCAGGAATTGCTCCTGCGTCGGCCCGCCGATCTTGACCTTGAAGAACACCCGCCGCAGCGCGGCCTGGTCGAAGATTTCATTGGGATGGAAGTTCGTGGAAAACACCACCAAGGTGTCGAATGGCACCTCGAATTTCTCGCCCGATTGCAGGGCCAGGATGTCGTAATTCATTTCCATCGGCACGATCCAGCGGTTGATCAGTGCCTGGGGCGGTTCGTCCTGGCGGCCGAGGTCGTCGACGATGAAGACGCCGCCGGTGGATTTCAGCTGCAGCGAGGCCTGGTAGGTGCGGCTGACGGCGTTGTAGTTCAGATCAAGCATCGACAGCGTCAGTTCCCCCCCGGTCATCACCGTGGGCCGCTGGCACAGGATATAGCGCGTGTCGAACCGGGCCGAGGCCTTGCGCAGCGGCGATCCGTCCTGGGCCTGGGGCTCGGCCACCGGGGTGTGCACGATCGGGTCGAACAGCGTGATCACCTGCCCCGCATAGGCGATGGCGCGCGGCACATAGATCGTGTCGCCCATAGCGGCGCGGATGCCTTCGGCGATCGAGGATTTCCCGTTGCCGGGCGGGCCATACATGAGCACCGACCGGCCTGAGCCCACGGCGGGGCCAAGCTGGTCCAGCAGACCGTCGGGCAGGATCAGGTGGCCCATGGATTTCTGCAGCATGTCGCGCGTCAGCTTGATGTCGCGGATCGACTGGCGTTTGACCTGAAGCTTGTAGGCCTCGAGCGGGACGGGCAGGGCGCCGTAATATTCCGATTGCTGAAGCGCATCCAGCGCGCGGGCCTTGCCGTTATCGGTCAGCTGGAACCCCATTTCCGCGCTCGAGGTCGCGTGTAGCGTGCCAGTGGCCTGCAACAGCCCCATCTCGCGCAGATTGTCGATGAGTTGCTGCGTCAGCGGGATCGGCAGGCAGATCGCGGCGGCGATATCGGTGGCGGTTTCGATGGTCTTGCGAAAGATCGTCTTCAGCACGATGTCGCGCATCATCACCACGGTCAGCCCGGTATCGGCCAGGCTGCGCAGCGGCGGGGGCGCCATGGTCTCGGCTTGGGCGGGGGACGGCGTCGCCTGGACGTTCATCGCGATCTATCTCCGGGAGGGGTCGACTCGGCCCGGAGGATCGCCCGCAATTGCGGCGGTTTCGCGGCTGCTTTCGGCCTAGACCCCGGCAGTCAGCCCGAGCGCAAGATAGACCACAAGCGCCCCGGCCAGCGCGATGCCCATGGGAAACAGCTTGCCCTGGTCCCAGGATGTCCAGCCCTCGGTCACCCGGCGCACGGCAGCCACCCGGCCCGCGCCGCGATGGGTGATCCAGGATGCGATCAGCACGATCGAGAACAGCATCAGGAAGAACAGGTAATCGCCCGGTGCGATGAAGGGCGCCATGGCGGCTGCGAATTTCGCGTCACCCGCCCCGACCAGCCCGAGCGAGGTGATGATGAACCCCGCCACCAGCACGACCACCAGCTGCAGCAGGCGCAGACCATAGGCGTCCAGCGGCATCACGATCAGGCCGGCCACCAGGAACACGCCCGTCAGGGCCAGCACCGCGACATTGGGGATGCGCATCTCCTTGAGGTCGGAATAGGCGACCCAGATGCAGATCGGCAGGGCGAGGGGCAGGAACCAGAGCGCCTGGGTGAAGGTAAGCGAAAGGGTCATCAGCCTCGGGTCTCCGTATCAAGGGCGCGCAGGGCGCGCACGGCGGCTTCGAAATGTTGGGGGTGGGTGTCGATGGCTTCGGTCAGCAGGCCGCGGCCGACATCGACCTCGCCCTGCCGGATCGCGGCTAGCCCGGCGGTATGCAGCAATTGCGCGCGTTCGATCTGGGTCATCTGGATCAGGGGCAGGGCGTAATTGCCCTGCGCGGCGCGCGCGAGCACGAGGTTGTTCTTCGCGGTGAAGAGATCGGGATCATAGCTGATGGACTGGATGAACAGGTCCTCGGCCCCGTCGAAATCGCCCCGCGTCAGGCGCGAATAGCCCCAGTTGTTCAGTACATTGGCGGGCCGCGTCGTCAGGCCCACGGCGGTGTCGTAGAAATGATCGGCGCGGTCCCATTCCTGGTTGCTGTCGGCGATCATCGCCTCCAGCCTGTAGCGTTCGTAGGTTTCGAAAGTGGGGGGCACGCTGTCGAGCATCGCCTCGGCACCGTCCCAGTCGCCGGTGCGGATCAGCGCATCGGCATAATCTATACGGTCCTGGTCGATGGCGTCGGGGTGGGAAATGACGTTCTGCCAGACCGGCACCGCCTCGGTCGCGCGCCCATCGCGCACGAGGCTCGCGGCAAGGCCCCGGCGGAAATCGAGCCGTTCGGGCTGCTGTTCGGTGGCGCGGCGGAAATAGGTCACCGCCTCGCCCGGTTCGGCGGCGGTCAGCATGATGTTCGACAGGTTGGTCTCATCGATCACGTTCATCGGATCGAGCGCGCGATCGACATCGGACGATTGCATCGCCTCGCAGCCGGCTGTCGCCAACAGGATCACCACCGGAAGAACCCGGGTGCTGAGGACCATGGATGACCTCTTATCTGCTCGTTGCCTCGTGCCAGTCACGGGATTTGTTCAAGACTGTAGACGCCTTGACCTTGCCGGATCAGACCGAGATCGGTGTTGTCGTTGGGTCCAGTATAGACCGAATTTTCCATTCGCGCGATAGCCTGCATGAGGTTGTCGCGAATCGAGTCCGAGGCGCCACTGTCCAGTGCGAAGGCGCGTTCGAACATCGACCGCGCCTCGCCGTATTCGCCCTGCTCCATAAGCACCACGCCAAGGTTGTTCAAAGCGCCGACATGTTCGGGCTCGACGGCAAGGATCTGGCGAAACTGATCCTCGGCCTGGCCAATGCGGCCCAGGCGCAGGTTGGCCGACCCGATCGAAAGCAGGATATCCGGGGTCATCCCCTGGTCGACTGCGGCGCGGGTATAGGCGCCAAGGGCCAGCTGGTATTCACCCGCCTCCATCAACCGGTCGCCCACCAGAAGCGGATCGACGGCCTCGGTCAGCACCACGGTGCCCTCGGGCGCGGCGGGCGCATCGGCGGGCAGGTCGAGCGGGGCCAGCCGGTTGGACATGCAGCCCGAAACCAGCCCTGCCATTGTCAGGATGACGAGCCCCCGCATCTTGCCTGCTCCTTTTTCATTGGGGCGGCTACATCCCGCCCAGGTTCTGCGCGATCCCGTAAACGGACGGCCCGATCAGGATGATCAGAAGCGGCGGCACACAGAACAGCATCGTGCCGAGCGTCAGTTTCGTGGGCAGCTTGTTGGCCTTTTCCTCGGCGCGCATCACGCGCTTGTCGCGCATTTCCCCGGCATAGACGCGCAGCGCCTCGGCGATCGAGGTGCCGAAGGTCGCCGATTGGATCAGCGTTGTCACGAAGCTGTTGATGTCCTGAACGCCGACGCGTTCGCCCATGTCGCGCAGCACCTTGGTCTTGTCCTTGCCGGCTTTCATTTCATAGGCGATGATCTCGAATTCCTCGGCAAGGGCGGGGTAGCTGTCGCGGATTTCGGTGGCGACGCGGATGATCGCCTGATCGAGCGACTGGCCCGCCTCGACACAGACCAGCATCAGGTCGAGCGCATCGGGGAAACCCTGGATGATTTCCTCTTCCCGCATCTGGACGCGGCGCGTGACCCAGTATTTCGGCGCGTAGTAGCCCACGAAACCGGGGATCAGCACCGCCAGGATCGATTGCTGCGCCGACCCGTTGCCCGCGATCAGCACATAGATCGTGCCGATCACCAGCCCCAGAATGCCGAGCGCGAAGGAGGCGGCGTGGAAAAACTGCACAGCGCCTTTCGACCGGTAGCCCGCGCGCACCATCTGCAGTTGCGCGGCGGTCATTTCCTCTTCGCTTTGGGGTTCGAGATACTGGCGGAACCGGTCGAGCCGTTCGTCCTTGCCGCTGACGCGCAGGCCCAAGACCTGCGGGCCGGTCTGGCCCATGCGTTCGGCGCGGATCTTGTCGAGCGGGTCTTTCTTCTGGAACAGGAAAGAGGGCAGGGCGATCAGTACCAAGAGCACGCCCAACATGCCCACCACGATCAGCGGGCCCAGCTCACCCAGTTGGGCGACGATGAAATCGTTTACGTTTTCCCAGATGTCGTCGAACACGGGCCTGCCCCTATACCTTGATGTTCACGAGAATGCGCATGAAGATCATGTTCACCCCGAGCATGACCGCCACGACCGCTGCGGCGGGGATGAAGACCGGGCTTTCCATCACCTCGGAATAGTAATCGGGCTGCATCACGTTGATGCCGATCAGGCAGAGGATCGGGAAGAATGAAAGGAACATCCCCGACCATTTCGCCTCGGCGGTGATCGCCTTGACCTTGCGGAAAAGTTTGAACCGCGCGCGGATCACGTCGGCCAGGCCCTGCAGGATTTCGGCGAGGTTGCCGCCGGATTTCTGCTGGATGCCCACGGCCACGGCCAGAAAGCGCAGATCCTGGATATCCAGCCGTTCGGCCATCGCGCGGATCGCCTCGGAAATGTCGCGGCCATAGGCGGCTTCATCGGCGATAATGCCCAGTTCCGATGCCAAGGGGTCGGCCATTTCGCGGCTGACGGTGTTGACGGCGGACACGAACGGGTGGCCCACCCGCAGGCTGCGCACCATGAGCTCGACAGCGTCGGGCAGTTGTTCTTCCAGCATCGCGAGGCGTTTCTTGGCCTTGGACGACACCCAGTAGAACACGCCGCCCACACCCATGCCGACCGAGATCAGGATGCGGATCGGCAGCGCCGCCGTGGTCAGGATCGTAAGCCCGATGAAGGCCGCGACGCCGAGCCCGATCATGACCAGGATCAGCTGCTGCGGGGTGAAGGCGATATTGGCCTTCTGCGCCTTTTCCGCGATCAGCGAATAAAGCGGGATCTTCACCGCGCCCTTGTGCTGGTCCAGTTCCTTGCGCAGCTTGGCCAGAACATCCTCGCGGCTGGTGCCTTTTTCCAGCATCGCGAGGCGGCGATTGACGCGGGCGTTCAGGCTGATGGTCTTGCCGAAGACGGCCAGATACACACCTTCGACAAGCATGATGATGCCGACAAAGATGCCGATATAGATCAGGGGTTCGATCGACAGGTCCATGGATCAGTGCCCTAATGTCGGTTCGTAGATCGAGTTGGGCAGGTCATAGCCCCACTGCTTGAAGCGCTCGGCATAGTGCGAACGCACCCCGCAGGCGGTGAAATGGCCGATGATCGTGCCATCGGGTTTCAGGCCGGTGCGCTGGAACCGGAACACCTCCTGCATCGAGATCACCTCGCCCTCCATGCCGGTCAGTTCGGTGATCGACACCATGCGCCGTGACCCGTCCTGCAGGCGGCTGGCCTGCACGATCAGGTTCACGGCCGAAGCGACCTGTGCGCGCACCGCTTTCAGGGGCATTTCAATGCCCGACATCGCCACCATGTTTTCCAGACGGCTGACCGCGTCGCGGGCGTTGTTGGCGTGGATCGTGGTCATCGACCCGTCATGGCCGGTGTTCATGGCCTGCAGCATGTCGATGACTTCCTCGCCGCGGGTTTCCCCCACGATGATGCGGTCGGGCCGCATCCGCAGCGCGTTCCTGAGACAGTCGCGCTGCGTGACGGCGCCCTTGCCTTCGACGTTCGGGGGACGGCTTTCCATCCGGCCCACATGTGTCTGTTGCAGCTGAAGTTCGGCGGTGTCTTCGATGGTCAGCACGCGTTCCTTGTCATCAATGAAGGAGGACAGCGCGTTGAGCGTCGTGGTCTTGCCGGACCCGGTGCCGCCCGAGACGATCACGTTCAGCCGGGTCGAGACGGCGGCCTGAAGATAGGCGGCCATTTCCTCGGAAAACGCGCCGAAGCGGACCAGGTCGTCGATGCCCAGCTTGTCTTTCTTGAACTTTCGAATGGACACCAGCGATCCGTCCACGGCCACCGGCGGCACCATGGCGTTGAAGCGCGACCCGTCTTTCAGGCGGGCGTCGACATAGGGGTTGGATTCGTCCACGCGGCGGCCCACGGCCGACACGATCTTGTCGATGATGCGCAGAAGGTGGCGTTCATCCTTGAACTGCACATCGGTCAGCGACAGCTTGCCCTTGCGTTCCACGAACACGCGGTTGGGGCCGTTGATCAGGATGTCGGCGATGTCGGGGTCTTTCAGAAGCGGCTCGAGCGGGCCGAGGCCCGTCACCTCGTCGAAAAGCTCGACATTCAGCGTCTGGCGGTCTTCGCGGTTCAGCACCACGCCCATTTCGCCCAGTTGCTCGGACACGATGGCGGTGATTTCCGCGCGCAGCTCGCTTTCCTTGGCGCTTTCCAGCGCCGACAGGTTCAGGTTGTCGAGCAGACGGTGGTGCATCTCCGTCTTGATCTCGTCCAGCCGCTGACGGCGCTTGACGTCCTTGCTGACCGGTTCGGGCGTGGCGGCGGCCTTGTCCGCGGCGATGGGCTTGCGCCGGACCCGGGCGCTGTCCGCCGGATCGGCCTCGGGCACTGCGGCCGGAACCGGCGTTGCAGCGGTGGGTTTCTTGTATTTCGCAAACATCTCTGCCCCCTAGGCGGTCACTTGGCATCGGCTTCGGCCAGCATCGCCTTGTGCAGGCCTTCGGCCAGTTTCAGGATTTCGCGGCGCAGCGGGTTTTTCTTGGCGATCTCGGACAGGGGTTCGCCATGGTCGCCCGCCTGCATCGCCTGCTTGCCGCCATCGGGCAGCTGCGTGGCGATCTTGACGCCCAGGCTTTC
The DNA here is from genome assembly GCA_024742455.1 of Paracoccaceae bacterium. Lineage (GTDB taxonomy): Bacteria > Pseudomonadota > Alphaproteobacteria > Rhodobacterales > Rhodobacteraceae > JANSYL01. The sequence continues at coordinate 195,732 of JANSYL010000004.1, forward strand.
GGCCAGTTTCTTGACCCGTCCCTTGCCCGTCAGGTCGGTCATGCCCGGCGCGCGGTTCAGAACGAAATGGACCTTGTCCAGCGGCAGGTCCTCGGATTGCATCACCTTGATGAAACGCATCGCGTTCTGGGCCGACCGCATGTCCAGCTCCATCGTCGCGAAATAGACATCGGCGCGGTTCATCACCGTCTCGGTCCACATCACCAGCGTGTGGGGCATGTCGATGACGATCACATCGAAACACTCGGCGGCCAGGTTCAGCAGCGCGTCCATCTCGGCCTGTCCGATGATGTCGAGCGGCAGGATTTCCGGCGGCGCGTTGAACACCGACATTTTCGACTGGTAGTTCAGCAGCGCCTGTTTGAACGCGTCCACATCCATCGTGGTGGCGTCCTGCAGCAGTTCAACCACGATGTCGCGGCGCGGCAGGTCCAGATAGGTCGACAGGGTGCCTGCCTGCAGGTCCATATCCATCAGGCAGACCGAAGGCGATTCCTTGCGGTCGATATTGGCGAATTCCCAGGCCAGGTTTGCGGCCAGCGTTGAGGCGCCGGTGCCGCCGGCCAGCCCCTGCACGGCAAAGATCGCGGCTTCGCCCTTGAGTTTCGGCCGCATCGGCGCGGGCGCGCCGGGTTCGACCCAGTCGGTGTTTTCGAACGCCGTGGCTGCGGCGGGTGCTGCCACGGGTGCAGGTGCTGCGACCGCCGGGGCCGCGGCGCCCGTGCGGGCGCGATCGAGCGCGTCGTGAAGCGCTCCTTCGGCCAGCGGGTAGGGTACGAATTCATCGGCGCCCAGCCGCAGCAGTTCATGCAGCGCCATGGGCGAGACGTCATCGACGACCAGGATGACCGTGATCGACCGGGTCTTGGCCACGGTGATGATCTCGCCCAGAAAACCCAGGTCTTCCTCGTCGCCCGCATTGACGGCGATGGCGATGAATTCCAGCGTTGCGGCCTCATCCTGCATCAGGAAGGCGCGCGCCTCGTCAAAGGTCAGGTCGCCCCAGGCCTCGCCCAGTTCGGCCTCCATGTCTTCGATCAGCAGATCGAAGGCATGCACATTCCGCGACACGGTGCAGGCTTTCACCGGTGCCGGGTCAGAACGCAAAGCCAATCCGCTGCTCATGCCGTTTTTCCTGTCTTGCCCCGGTTGGTCCGGGGATGTGCCTGTTTCTGCGGGAAAACCCGCATCGCGGGACGGGATCGCCGTCAAAGACGGAATCGGCCCCTCCCGCAGAGACACTGGCGGTCAAAAGCGGCGACAATGGGACGAAATCACGGGAAAATCTCTGCAAGTCTGGGGGTTAGACCGGGTCCCGGGCGGTGTTATTCGCCGCCGCCCGACCCCCCGCCGGGCCCTGCGGCATAGGTGCGGTACACGATGCGTGCATATTGGCCATCCAGCACCATCGGGTTGTCCTGCACGAAACCCGTCACCTCGGTCACTGTGCGGCGGTTGCGGCGTTCGCGCGCCTCGGTGGCCACGACGGGCTGGGTTTCACCCAGTGACACCAGCGCATCAAGCCGCGACCGGTCGATGCCCTGCGCAACGAAGAAATCCACCACCGCATGGGCGCGGCGCAAGCCCAGGCGCTGGTTATAGGCCTGGGTGCCCACCAGATCGGTATGGCCGTAGACGGTGAACCGGACCTCGGGGAAGTTCTGGATGAAATGGGCCTGTTGGCGCAGGATCGCGCGCGCTTCCTGGTCGAGCACGGCGGAGTTGAATTCGAAATTGATCGTGGTCGGCACTTCCTCGGCGAAGCGGCGGCCAAGCTCCTGCGCGAAGCTCAGTTCCCCGTTATGGATCATGACGTTGTTCATCGTCGGGTTGCCGAAGCTTCCCTCGTCGAGGTCCGAGCCGAGCGGGGCGTCGGTGCATCCCGCCAGCGCGATCGCGGCCAGAACGGACAGGCAGAGGCGGGGCAGGCGCAGGGTCATCGTCTCAATCCATCACATAGCCGTAGGAACCCGAGAAATCCTGCTGCGCGACCTCACCGGCCGGGGTGCCGGCCGATCCGCCGCCGGTGGTGCGGCCGAGCAGGAACAATTCGCGTTCCGAGGGGATCTGCACGCGGTCGGTCGGCAGCTCAAGCGCCTCGCCCCGCGTCGGGGTTACCAGATGCGCGGTGATGATGATCACCAGTTCCGACTGTTCGCGGGAATAACTGGCCGACCGGAACAAGGCGCCCAGAACCGGCAGATCGCCCAGCCACGGGACCCGGCCGATGGAGTCGCGGAAATCATCTTGCAAAAGGCCCGCGATGGCGAAGCTTTCGCCGTCGCGCATTTCGACCGTGGTGCTGGCCGAGCGGGTGTTGGTCGAGGGAATTTCCGCGCCGCCGCCCAGGTTGACGGTTTCCCCGATCGACGAGACCTCGGTCGACAGTTGCAGGTTGATGATGTCGCCGTCCACGACGGTGGGCGTAAAGCTCAGCTGCACACCGAACGGCTTGAACTCAACCGCCGTGCCGCCGCCTTCGCTGGTGACGGGGATCGGAAACTCGCCGCCTGCTAGGAAACTCGCGGTCTGGCCCGACAGCGCGCTGAGGTTGGGTTCGGCCAGCGTGCGGACCATGCCATTGGTTTCCAGCGCCTCAAGCAGGACCGACAATTGCACGCCGCCCGAGGTGAAGCTGATGCCAAGGCCCCCGTTGCGCCCGTCGAGCCCGTTGGGGATCGTGCCGTCGAAATTGGTGAACCCGTTGCCGGTATTGCCCGTGCCGAGCGTGCCGTTCAGCGCACCACCGGCGTTGCCGCTGATGCCAAGGCTGGCCGACAATTCCTGCCGCACGGTGCGCTGCATCTCGGCAAAGCGCAGTTGCAGCATCACCTGTTGCGTGCCGCCGACCATCATCAGGTTCGACACGCCACCCGGCGTGTAGCGTTCGGCCAGTTCCATGGCGCGGTCGACGGACCGGCCCGAGGATACGGTGCCCGACAGCACGATGCCGTCATTGGCGGTGCGGACCTCGATGGGTTCATCGGGCAGGATTTCACGCAGCCGTTCACGCAGTTCCGACACGTCGGGGACCACCTGCACCTCGACATTGGCGATCAGGGTGCCATCGGCGCCCAGAAGCGTCATGGTGGTGCGCCCGGGCGCGCGGCCCAGAACATAGATCGTGCGTTCCGACAGGGTGGCGATATCGGCGATGGCGGGGTTTGCGACCGATAGCTCGGCAAACAGGGTTTCGCTTTCGACCACCACGGCGCGGTTCAGCGGCACGCGCAGGTCGGCGGTGGTCTGCCCCTCGACCACACGCAGCCCCTGGGCCTGCGCGGTCGGCGCAGCAACACCCAGTGCGAAGGCGCAGCCCACAAGGGCCACGCGGAATACCGTGGTCATGCTCATTGTGATCCTGCCTCTTTGATCACTTGGATCCGGGTTATCCCCGGTTGTTGGTTGCAATGTGCACGAAAAACGGATTTCGCGCAAGAATCCTGTCGTTACGGGCCGTTCCTGGTGTGTATTGGGCACCGGAAACCGGTGCCCACCCCCTCAATTGGTGCATGGCACTTGGATTAACACAACTTCTGACCCGCGGCGGTTGCGCACGGTGCAGATCTCGGGACGTTCTTCTTCCACGACAACCTCGACCTCACCGAGCAGTGCATCGGTGGAGGACTGCACATTGTCGCTGAGCGTGTTGTCGCCCACACCGACAAGCGCCAGTGTCAGTGAGCCCGAGGCCTGCGCCTGGGTCAGGGTTGCGATTTCCTCGGGCGGGGCCGAGACCGTGATGGTGCGCGCGATTGTGGGATCGTTGCGGTCCTCGTCGGCGATCTGGTCGATGGCGATGATCTCGACGCTGGACTTGATCAGGCGGGTGATGCTTTCACCGTCGCGGCCCTGCCCGGTCCAGTACACATCGACATGGTCGCCCGGACGCAGGAAGCCCGACACGCCCGAAACCACGTTCACGGTCAGCGCGATGGCGCGCATCCCTTCCTCGAGCCGCGAGGCGACGCCGGCATCCTCGCCGGGGTTTGTCACCTTCGACACCAGCACCGGTTCGTTGCGCTCCATCACGCGCAGAACGGTGCGCAGGTCGCCGCCCTCGGGGAACAATTGCTCCTCCTCGGTGAAGGCACCGAAGGGGACGTGGCCTGCGGGCCAGCGGATCAGGCTCACGTCCTGCGGACGCAGCACATCACCGTAGCGCACCTGCCGGTTGACGACATAGACTTCGGTGGTTGGCAGGATCGCGCTTTGCTGTTGCGACAGCGCGGTCTGATACTGTTCAAAACGGTCCTTGGCGATCGACACGGCGTAACCGGCGATGCCGATCCCGGCGAACAGGACGAGGCCGAACACAATACGCATACCGTTTCCTTTCTGACGCGGACGCGCGCACGGGGCCGCGCCGCGGGTGGCAGTTTTCAGCCGCGACCCTGCTTAAGGATTCTGTCAAAATCGTGGAGGAAGCGTGCAGCAGGGCGGGCATTCGGCCCGCCCGCGTGCGAGGCTTTAGTCGACCGAGCTTTGCACCAGCCCTTCGCCGGGCGTGAAGGCATCGGCGATGGTCTGGTTGGTAAGGGTCGTGTCGATCTCTCCCGAGAGGCTCTCAAGCCCGGGAGATAGAACAGAAATCACAGCAAGGCCGAGGCCCACAAGCGCGGCGGTCAGAACCACCCAGTCGACGGTGATGGCGCCGGTTTCGGCATCGAGGAAACGGGTGAGGGCGGGGGTGAACATGGCAATCTCCTGTAGAGGTTCAGTGCGCTGCGCGGCGATGCGCAGGTGGGGCCATGTTGAGAGGGCGCGCGGCGGCATTGTGGCCGGGCTTCGTCCCGGCGCGACCGGTTGCCGACAATTCGATGCGTTTTCAGGGGGGGCGAAGACGAGAAAACCGCGCCCGAAGGCGCGGTTTCCCTGTTCAGATGACCGTGGTCAGGCGACGATTAGTCGGCTGCACCCAGATCGATGGTCAGACCTTCACCTGCGGTGAATTCGTCTTCCAGCGCGAGGCCGGCCAGACCGTCGTTGATGTCGTCCGACAGGTCCTCGATACCGCCCGACACGACAGCCATGACTGCGAGGCCCAGGCCAACGATGGCTGCGGTCAGAACGACCCAGTCAACGGTCACGGCGCCGGATTCGTCAGCGGCGAAGTTCTTGAATGCTGCGAACATGGTGGTGTTCCTTTTCATTGGAGGGCTACGCCCAAGGGAGAGTGGGGGGTGAGGGACGCACCGGGTGACGTGGTGCGCCCCTCGGGTCGGTGATTAGTCAGCCGCGCCGAGGTCGATGGTCAGACCTTCGCCAGCGGTGAACTCGTCTTCCAGCGCGAGGCCGGCCAGACCGTCGTTGATGTCGTCCGACAGGTCTTCGATACCGCCGGAAACAACGGCCATGACGGCCAGGCCCAGGCCGACGATGGCTGCGGTCAGAACGACCCAGTCAACGGTCACGGCGCCGGATTCGTTTGCGGCGAAGTTCTTGATCAGAGCGGTCATGATGATCTCCAATGTGTCTCAGGTGCTCAGGTTTCTGCTTTCGAACTGCCAAGGCAGCAGTTCTGCCCCCTTGGGATGGTTTGGTTATCCCGGCGAAAAGGGGCGGGAATTGGGCGGCGATTCGGATTTTGTGGGATAAGTGCGGGGTGCTTTTGCGACCGCGACCGCTGCAAAAATCGTTAACGAAACCCGGGAAAATGCGGTAAACCTAACGAAAGACTTAAAAATCCACCCCGAGGTGGAGGAGACGAGGCATGAGAGCGGGTATCCGGGCCATCACGGCAGGACTGGCAGGCGTGATTTTTTTCCTGGGCGTGCCGCAGGCACCGTCGCTGGCGCAGTCCGCCGGGGGTGGGAGCGGAGCTGAGGCGCCAACGATCCGGCGCGTGCAGGTGCCGCCGCAGGGATATACCGGGCCGCGCATCAACATACAGATCGAACCTGCGGCCGCCGCCCCGGCCGAGGCCGCGCCCACGGGCCCCGGCGCGCGCAGCGCCGCCGCCCCGCCCCATGCCGCACCGTGGTTCTGGGCCGAGGTGTCGCCCGAGATGCCCGCCGACCCGCGCAGGTTCTGGGCTGCGCTGAACCGGATCGAAACCGCCGATGAGGCCGGGATGCTGATCGTGCCGCGCCTGGCCGACCTGGCCGCGATGGCCGAGACCCATGGCCGGACGCTGTTGGCCGAAACCATCGACACCGGCGTTTCGCCCGCGCTGGCGCTGTCGGTGATGGCGGTGGAGTCCTCGGGCCGGACGGCTGCGGTCAGTTCCGCGGGGGCGCAGGGCCTGATGCAGCTGATCCCCGATACCGCCGCCCGTTTCGGCGTCACCGATGCTTTCGATCCGGCCCAGAACATCGCTGGCGGCATCGCCTATCTCGACTGGCTGCTCGAGGAATTCGACGGCGACGTGGTGCTCGCGCTTGCGGGCTACAACGCGGGCGAGGGGGCGGTGGTGCGGGCGGGCGGTGTGCCCGACTATCCCGAAACCCGTGGCTACGTGCCCAAGGTGCTGGCCACATGGATGCTGGCCCGCAGCCTGTGCATGACGCCGCCCGAGCTGCCCTCGGACGGCTGCGTGTTCACGGTGATGCAGTAACGCCTAGTCGAAAACGTCCTGCCATTCCGGGTGGCGCGCGGCCTGCGCCTTCACGAAGGGGCAGAGCGCGATGATCTTCACCCCCTCCGCCCGGGCATCGGCCACCAGCCGTTCGACCAGCGCCCGGCCCGCGCCGCTGCCGCGCAGCGTGTCGGGCACGCCGGTATGGTCGGCGATGATCTTCGTGGGCGACAGGATCGAATAGGTCAGGTCTGCCTCGGCCCCGTCTTGCCTCAGAACGTAGCGGCCCTTGGTGTCGCCATGGTCGCGGGTGATCTGCATGGTCACGGTCCCCTGTGATCTGTCTTGTGATGAACCGGGTGCCGTCGGGCACCGTCGACCAAAACTGGGGGGCAGCCCCGAGGCGATCAATCGCGCGCCCTGGCACCGGGCCTGTGCGCTCAGTCAGGGCCCGTCATGGCCGGAAGCGGCCGTTTGACACCGGATTCCGAGATCGCGACGAAGGTGAAATCCCCCTCGGTCACCAGAAGGTGTTCGCCAGTGCGTTGGCGGCGCACCCAGGCCTCGACATGCATGGTGATCGAGGACCGGCCCGTCCTGACGATCCTGGTATGGACCGAGAACAGGTCCCCCACGAGGACGGGCGCGTGAAACCGCATCGCCTCGATCGCCACCGTGGCGCAGCGCCCTTGCGCGCGCTGCGCGGCCGTGGTGCCCGCCGCGATGTCCATCTGGCTGACGACCCAGCCCCCGAACACGTCCCCGCCGGAATTGGTGTCGGCGGGCATCGGCACGGTCTGCAGCGTCAGGTCTCCGTCCGGGGCGGCTGGCTCAGACAATCGTCGCCTCGGTGGCGGCGCGGATGTCGTCATGGCTCACGCCGGGGGCACATTCGACGATGTGGAGCCCCTTGTGCCCCACTTCGAGCACGCCGAGATTGGTTATGATCAGGTCAACCACGCCTTTGCCGGTCAGCGGCAGGGTGCAGTCCTTCAGCAACTTCGATTCGCCGTGCTTGTTCTGGTGGTCCATCACCACGATCACGCGGCCCACGCCCGCGACCAGGTCCATGGCACCGCCCATGCCCTTGACCAGCTTGCCGGGGATCATCCAGTTGGCCAGGTCGCCCTTTTCGCTGACCTCCATCGCGCCCAGAATCGCGGCGGCGATCTTGCCGCCCCGGATCATGCCGAAACTGGTTGCGCTGTCGAAATAGGCGGTGCGGGGCAGTTCGGTGATGGTCTGCTTGCCCGCGTTGATCAGGTCGGGGTCTTCCTCGCCCTCAAACGGGAAAGGACCCATGCCGAGCATCCCGTTTTCCGATTGCAGCGTGATGTCCTTGTCGCCCACGTAATTGGCCACCAACGTCGGGATGCCGATCCCGAGATTCACATACATCCCGTCTTCAAGTTCCTGCGCGGCCCGTGCCGCCATTTGGTTGCGATCCCAGGGCATCAGGCTTCCTCCCGCTTGCGCACGGTGCGCTGTTCGATGCGTTTTTCATGTTCGCCCTGGATGATCCGGTGCACGTAGATGCCGGGCAGATGGATCAGGTCGGGGTCGAGCGATCCGGTGGGCACGATCTCCTCGACCTCCATCACGCAGACGCGCCCGCACATCGCGGCGGGTGGGTTGAAGTTGCGCGCGGTCTTGCGGAACACCGCGTTACCGGTTTCGTCGGCCTTCCACGCCTTCACGATGGACAGGTCGGCGAAAATGCCCCGTTCCAGGATGTAGGTTTCGCCGTCGAAATCCTTGTGCTCCTTGCCTTCCGCCACCTGGGTGCCAACGCCGGTCTTGGTGTAGAAGCCGGGGATGCCCGCGCCGCCTGCGCGCATGCGTTCGGCCAGCGTGCCCTGCGGGTTGAACTCGATCTCCAGCTCACCTGACAGGTATTGGCGCATGAATTCGTCATTCTCGCCGACGTAGGACGACATCATCTTCGCGATCTGCTTGGTGTCGAGCAATTTGCCCAGGCCGAACCCGTCGACCCCGCAATTGTTCGAGGCGATCGTCAGGCCGGTGACGCCGGACTTGACGATAGCGTCGATCAGAAGCTCGGGGATGCCGCAGAGGCCGAAGCCACCCGCCGCGATCAGCATGTCGTCATGGAGCAGCCCGTCGAGCGCCGCGTCGGCCGAGGCGTAGATCTTTTTCATGGGTGGATTCCCCCTGTTCAAGCCGCGCGCAAACTGGCCCGTCGGGGACGTGGCGTCAATCGGGGGTTTGGGGCGCGGACTTCGATGGATGTGCCTTCGCCCTGCGCTCTCGGTGTGCATGGGTGCGCAGGTTGATTCAGTCCTACCGCCCGAGCGCCGCCTCCATCTCACCGATCAGCGTCGAACAGAAGCGTTCGAACCGGGCCCCCGGCTGCTGGCCCGCGATCCGTTCGGCAAAGGGATCCGGCGCGTCGATGGCGCTGCCTGCCAATGTCGCCACCGTGGCATGGCCGCAGAACGGCACCTGCACCTCGGAATACCCGCCTTCATGCACAAGCGTCAGCCGCCCGTCGCACAGGTCATCCGCCACCGCCATCATCATCGCCGTCATTTCCGCGAAGGTGTTGGTCCCCGCCAGCATACGGCTGAGCGGATCGGTGCCCGCCGCGTCGAAGCCGCAGGCGACGATGATCGCGTCTGGGCGGAACGCTTCGAGCTCGGGCACCACGAGGCGTTCCATCGCCTCGACATAGGTGGCGTGACCCGCACCGGGGGGCAGCGGGACATTGAGGTTGTATCCCTCGCCCGCCTCGGACCCGCGATCCTCAAAATCGCCGCTGTCGCGGGGATAGTTGCGCTCCTGATGGATCGAAATCGTCAGCACATCGGCCCGGTCATAGAAAATCGCCTCGGTTCCGTTGCCGTGATGAACGTCCCAGTCGACCACCGCGATCCGGTCGGCCAGCCCCGCCGCCTTCGCCGCTTCAACCGCGATGGCGACATTGTTGAGCAGACAGAATCCGTTCGGGAAATCCGGCAGACAATGGTGCCCCGGCGGGCGCGACAGGGCATAGGCATTGTCGACCTGGCCCTTGAGCGTGGCGAACACGGCCGCCGTTGCCAGCCCCGCCGAGAGACAGGCGATATCGAACCCGTCGGGGCCAAAGGGCGTGCGCAGCCCCAACTCCCCGCCGCCCTCGCGCGACATCCGCTGAAAGGCGTCGAGGTAGCGGGCGGGGTGGACGCGCAACAGGTCCTCGCGCGTGACCGGCGGGGCGGAGCCCGACTGCAATTCGGCCAGCAGCCCCGTCACCTCCATCAGGTTCTTCATCCGGCGCTTGGTCTCGGGGTTTTCGGGCAGGCCCGCGCCGGTCGGCGGCTGCACCAGCCCGCCCACTGGGGCGAGGAAGGCGTAGTTGCCGCCCGTGTGCCAGAAACAGCGTTCGTCCCAGAAAAACCCGGTCGCCATCGCGGTCTATTCCTCGCCCGGACGGTTCAGGCGATAAACCCCTTCGGGCAGGTCGAGCGCGGCGGCAAGGTCACGGATCTGCGCCATCGACAGGGTGATCTTCTGCACCCGGTCGGTGCGCGGGTCCCATTGTTCGATGGTGACGCATTCGTCGAAGGCCGCGATCGACACGTCCTCCTGCAGGGGGGTCGTGCCGGGCGTTTCGCCCTCGTCCACGAGGGTGACCACGGTCGCGTCGAATTCATGCTCGATGGTAAACATGGCGGCAGCCTAGGCCCCGTCTGACGACCTCGCAAGCGCGGCTTCGCGTTTGATCTGCCGGCTGTAAAGCCAGGGCGCGGCCACCCGGTTGTACAGCAGATCGGCCACCTGCCGCACGCCCGGTACCATCACCAGCCGCGCCAGCCAGTCCATGCCGGGCAGCGCCGCCCAGATCGCGGCGAAGGCGGGGATGCCGCTGATCACCCGCCCCTCGGGTGTCAGCGCGTGCATTCGGCGTTTCGCCTGATCCGGGGTCAGGGCATAGGGGTCCAGGTCGACCGCGTTGAGATCGTCAAAGCGCAAGGGCGCACCGGTCGCGGCGGCGCGTTTGCGGTAATGGGCGATCTCGGCCCGGCAGATTGGGCAGCGGTCATTGTAAAGGATGCGGGTCTCGATCATGCCCTGCAGGTAGGCGGCCCGCCGCCATCATCAACGCTCCGTGCCCACATCCGCGTGATCCCACTGGACCCCGGCGCGAACCGCGTTAGCCTGACGCGCATATGTGATGGAGGCATCATGCGGTTCGGTATCATCATTGCGGCCCTGTTGGCGCTCGGGGCCTGCGTGCCCGCCACCCGGTCGCCCACGGTCACGACCCCGCCCTCGGATATCACCATCGCCGAGGCGCAGCGCGCCGTGCAGACCTTTATCGAGGTGGTGCAGCGCATGGAGCCCGTGGCCGAAGATATCTGCCGTCGCGACCGGCCCGGCGCGAATTGCGATTTCGAGATCTATGTCGACCGGGACCCGGCCTCAGGCGTCAACGCCTTCCAGACGGTTGATCGCTGGAACCGGCCGGTCATCATCTTCACCGTGGGCCTGATCGCCGAGGCGCGCAATGCCGACGAGATCGCCTTTGTCATGGGGCATGAGGCGGCCCATCACATCGCGGGCCACCTGGATGCGCGCCGGGTCCAGGCCGATGCGGGCGCGGTGATCTTCGGCGAGATTGCCCGCGCCGGCGGCGCTTCCCCCGACCTGGTGGGCGAGGCCGCACGGATCGGATCGGTCGTCGCCTCGCGCCGTTTCACCCAGGCCGCCGAGCTTGAGGCCGATGCCCTTGGGGCGGTGATCGCCCATCAATCGGGCTATGACCCCCTAAACGGGGCGCAGTTCTTCAGCCGCCTGCCGGACCCGACCCACCGGTTCCTCAGCACCCATCCGCCGAATGCCCTCAGATTGAGCACCGTGCGCCGCACGATGGCTGAAATCCAGGGGGGCGGGGTGTAATCGCCCGCCCGCTTGATCTGCGTCAAAGTCGCCCATCCCGCGCCCGGTAGCGTCCGGGTCGGGGCCTGCCTGCGCGGTGCCCGTGACGGATACGGATCAAGGGGTGACGGTATGCAAGGCAACAAGACCAGGGCGGACCACGCGGCGCTGATGGGCCGGATGGCCAAGACGCTTGGCGTGGACCTGGACGAGGCGGAACTGCGCGGCGACCTGCCGCCGGAGATGCGCGATGACATGGTGCTGGCCTGCACCGGGTGTTCGGACCCTGCCGGGTGCCGCGAATGGCTGGCCGCGCATCGGCGCGCCGAGGCGGCACCGGGATATTGCCGCAACGCCGATCTGCTGGTCGAACTGCGCGACTGACGCCTCAGCGCGTCTCGCCGTCCAGCCAGTCCTGCGCGGCCTCGGTCGTGCCCACGGTCTCCCAGGTTATCACGGGCATAGGGGTGCCGGTCGGTCAGCGTTTCGACCAGGGCCGCGCGCAGGGCCTCGGTCGTCTTGAAAACGACCATCACCTCGGCCTCCTGCGCCACCGACCCTTTCCAGTGAAACAGGCTGGTCACGCCCGGCACGATATTGGCGCAGGCCGCCTGCCGCGCGCCCAGTGCTGCCCGGGCAAGCGCCTCGGCCTCGGCGGTGTCGGACACGGTGGTGGTCACATGGATCATGCGGGCATGGTAATCAGCCCGGCCCGCGCCGCCAAGCCGGGCGGCGGGTGACAGGGGCGCGTCTTTGGGGCAATCTGGGTGCATGGTCCGACCCTTTTCAGGATGCCCCCTCATGCTTCGCACATTCATGACCGCCGCCGCCCTTTTCATCATCGGCACCGTTGCCGCGATGGCTGATATCTCGGGCAGCTATTTCGTTTACGGCCGCAACGCCGATGGCAGCGCCTATGACGGCACGCTCCAGATCGTCGAGATAGGGGACAAGACCTACAACGTCTTCTGGTCCGTGGGCACGGAATACAGCGGCACCGGAACGCTGGAAGGCTCGGTTTTCACCGTGGAATGGGGCGCGGCGGACCCCGCCGTCTACGTGGTGATGCCCGATGGCGAGCTGCACGGAACCTGGGCCGATGGCCTGGGTCTTGAGCTTCTCAGCCGGACCCCGCGCTAAACGCGCCGTCCCCACAGGTCGTAGTCGGACGCCTCGTCCACCTCGACCTCGACCATGTCACCGGGGGCCAGCGTCTCGTGGCCCTCATCGATGAACAGGTGCCCGTCGATCTCGGGCGCATCGGCCATCGTGCGGCAGGTGGCGGCATCGTCTTCGACCAGGTCGACCAGCACCGTCATCTTCGTGCCGACCCGGGCCGCCAGCCGTGCCTCGGAAATGGCCTGCGCCTTTTCCATGAACCGGTTCCAGCGATCTTGCTTGATCTCTTCCGGCACATGGTCGGGCAGAGCGTTTGACCGGGCGCCGGCGACGTTTTCGTATTTGAAGCAGCCGACGCGGTCGAGCTGCGCCTCGTCCAGCCAGTCGAGAAGCGTCTGGAACTCTGCCTCCGTCTCACCGGGGTAGCCGACGATGAAGGTGGACCGCAGCGTCAGGTCGGGGCAGACCGCGCGCCAGGCCGCGATTTCGTCCAGCGTGCGCGCCGCCGCCGCCGGGCGCGCCATGCGTTTCAGAACGTCCGGGTGCGCATGCTGGAACGGGATATCCAGATAGGGCAGCAGCCCGTTCGCCGGGTCCGCCATCAGCGGCACAAGATCGCGCACATGCGGGTAGGGATAGACGTAGTGCAGCCGCACCCAGGCCCCGAGCGACCCCAGGTCGCGCGCCAGGCCCAGGATCGGGAACTTGTCGTCGCGCCCCTTCCAGTCGGTGCCATAGGCCGAGGTATCCTGGCTGATCACCAGGATTTCCTTCACCCCGGCCTCGACCAGTTTCTCCGCCTCGCGCATCACCGCATGGGCAGGGCGCGAGACCAGCCGCCCGCGCATGTCGGGGATGATGCAGAACCTGCATTTGTGATCGCAGCCTTCCGCGATCTTCAGATAGGCGTAGTGGCGCGGCGTCAGCTTCACGCCTGAAGGCGGCAGCAGGTCAATGAACGGGTCGGGCGCGGGCGGCACTGCGGCATGCACGGCATCCAGAACCTGTTCGTATTGTTGCGGTCCGGTCACCGCAAGCACCCGGGGATGGGCCCCGGTGATATAGTCGGGCTCCGCCCCCAGGCAGCCGGTCACGATCACCCGGCCGTTCTCGGCCAGCGCCTCGCCGATCGCGTCGAGGCTTTCGGCCTTGGCGCTGTCCAGAAACCCGCAGGTGTTCACGATCACCGCGTCGGCGCCGCTGTAATCGGGGCTGATCCCGTAGCCTTCGGCCCTGAGCCGCGTCAGGATGCGTTCACTGTCGACCAGGGCCTTGGGACAGCCAAGCGAGACCATCCCGATCTGCGGCTGGCCCGGGCGCGCGGCGGCGGGCACGGCGGCATTGGCCCGGTCGGGGCGCAGGTCGGGCGGGTTCTGGGTCATGGCCCCGGGACATAAACCGATGCGCGACCCTTCGCCAGCCCGGATGCGGTCACGCAGACGGCAGTTGTTCCGCGCCGTGAAAGGTCCATAAAGAGAGCAAAGGAGGACCGCGATGCGCTGGATCATGTCTTTGGTATTGGGCCTTGCGCTGCTGGCAGGGCTTGGGGTGGCGGCGCTGTTCCTGCTGCCATCCGACCGGATAGCGGCGCTGGCGGCCGACCGGATCGCCGCCGCCACCGGACGCGAGGTCGTGATCGCGGGGGATGTGCGCCCGACACTGTTCCCGTCGCTCGGGGTGCGGGCCGAGGATTTCACCATCGGCAACCCGGACTGGGTCGATGCCGGCCCGATGATCGAAGCCGAGGCGCTGGCCGTGTCGGTGCCATGGCGTGCGGTTTTCGCGGGCGCGATCGAGGTGGAGGACCTGACGCTGATCGCCCCGCGCGTGATCCTGGTGCGCGCTGCGGATGGCCGCAGCTCGTGGTCCTTTGACGGGGATCCGGACGCCGCGGCGGCGGCGGACGCGCCGCCGACGGATGCGCGCGCCGATGAAACCGCGCCACCATCTGCCGGTCCCGCGTTGCGGCTGGCGCTTGACCGGGCGGTGCTGCGCGACGGGCAGGTCACCTTTCTCGACCTTGCCGCCGACCGGCGCATCGACATCACGGATGTGACTGCGGAGCTGCGGCTGCCCGCCTCGGGCGTGGCGCGCCTGTCGGCGGAGGCGGCGATCAACGGGGCCACGGCCTCGGTCACGGCCGAACTCGATGGCGTGGCCGACCTGCTCGACGGGGGGGTGCGCCCGGTTCTCGCAAGCCTCGACTGGCAGGGCGGCAGCGCCGGGTTCGAGGGGCGCATGGCGCTGACCCCGGCGGCGGAAGGGCGGTTCAGCCTCGACGCGCGCGACCTTGGCCCGGTGCTGGCACTGGCAGGGCAGGATGCGCCTGATCTGCCTGCGGGGCTTGGCCGTGACCGGATCGTCGCGGCGGGTCAGCTGACCCTGACCGAGGCGGGAACGCTCCACCTGCGCGAAGGGTCGGTGATGCTTGATGACAACGCCCTGTCGGTCGATCTGGATGTCACGCCGGGCAGCGACCGTCCGTCGCTGCGCGGCACCGTCACCGCCGAGGCGCTGGTGCTGCCCGCGAGCGCCGGCGGCGGGGGCGGCGATGGCACGGGCGGGGGCGGTGGCACTGCGGGTGGCAGCAGCGCCGGGGGCTGGTCCAGCGCGCCCATCGACACCTCGGGCCTGTTCGCCGCCGATGCCGAGATCGGGCTGCGCCTGGGACGGCTGAGCGCCGGGGACACCACGCTCGCCCCGCTCAACGCCCGGGTCACCAATGATGCGGGCCGCGCGGTGATCGACATTGAAAATGCAGGCCTTTATGGCGGCACGCTGGCCGGCCAGGTCGTGGTGAACGGTCGCGGCAGCCTTTCGGCGCGCACCGACCTGATCCTGGCCGGGGTGCAGTTGCAGCCACTGTTGTCGGCGACGGCGGGCTATGACCGGCTGGAAGGATCCGGCAGCATCAGCCTGCAGGTTCTGGGCGCGGGCAATTCGGTGGCGGCGCTGATGTCTTCGCTGGACGGGCAGGGGGATTTCGCCTTCGGATCGGGGGCGATCATCGGGCTGGATATCGCGGGCATGATCCGCAATTTCGACACCTCGTTCCGGGGGCCGGGCCAGCGCACCGTCTATGACAGCGTCACCGCCAGCTTCACGATCACCGATGGAGTTCTGGCCAATGACGACCTGGAACTGACCGCGCCCTGGGGCGGGATCACCGGGGCGGGGACGGTCAACCTGGGGGCGCAGACGCTGAATTACCGGGTGATCCCGGGCGTGCTGCGCGATGACACGGGCGCCACGGATATCAATGTTCCTGTATTGATTTCAGGGCCTTGGTCGGCGCCGTCCTATCAGCCGGACCTTGCCTACCTGGCCGAACAGGACCTGTCGGAACAGGCCGACCGGCTGGGCGACGCGGCCCGCGAGGCGGTGGGGGACGCGCTGGGCACCGAGCTGCCCGGGGGGGGCCTGGACGAGATCGGCCCGGCTCTGGACGACGCCCTGCGCGAGGAAGCCGAAGGCGCGCTGCAACGGCTGCTGGGCGGCAACTGAGCCGCGCGCGGAGGGGCGCGACGGGGGTTAACAGGGCGCGGAGATGCAGGCCGCGGGGCCTGTCACACCGCGTACACAGCCCGTACACACCCCGTGCATACGGCAGGGCAGGGCAGCGGCGTTAACCATTTTGCGGGGATGCGCGCCGCCGGAAAGGATGTCCGGCGCAGCGTCTTTCTGACGGTATCCACGCGGCGATGACGCATCGAATGTCCCGAGACGAGAGTCCCTGCCGGCCTGGACCGGGCCATGCCGGAGAAGATGCCGCCAGTGATCAGGGCAGCGATGTTCCGGCGGCGTTGGAAGCGACCGCCGGGGGTCCGTCATTCTGGTCCAGCGTCCGGGTGCCTGCCGCGCTGGCGCAGGTCTGGGTCTGGTCCTTCCTGGACCCTGGTGGCAGGCGCAGCGGTCGTACCAATGGGCGGGGAGCGGACGTTCGCTGCAGATGCGAACAACGAGCAGGCAAATCTCAGGAACGGACATCGGGCGCCCGACTGCGATGCGTATCGCCCGTTAAAGCAAACCTACTGTTCGCAGGTACGCCCTTACGGTAGCCGCGAACTCAGAGCCGTCTTCAGCGTAGCTTAGGATTTCCTCTCGCAGGAAGTCCTTGGTTGGCCCTTCTCCAGTCTCGTTCCATTGGTGCACGAGTAGGTTTATCCTTTCGAGCATCTCTTGCTTGCGCTCGACCAGAGCGGTGCGCGAAAGTTTTAGCTGTCGTTGCGTTCGCAAACCTTTTGCATCGCGGTGAAGAACCAACGGACCGACAAAATAAAGATGGTCCGACGGTTCGTCTGTATACGGATTAACTAAAGGCTCAGCATCCGAGAAGTAATCGGATTTCTCCCTATTACACTCGGAACAGACGTAAGTTAGATTTTCCCAGCTGACACAGAGTTCGGGCTTCTCCGAAACAGGCAGGATGTGATCGGTTTCTCCGGGGTGGACGTGAGAAACTTTGGACTCACAATACGCGCACTTCTCCGAAGTTTCTTCTCGAAGACATTGCTTTATCGTCGGATGCCGGTAGCGGAAGCGCACCACTGGGGTTAAGGTACCTGCCGCTTTCCGCGAGAGAAACTCAGCCGTCCAAGTTGCGCCGTTGTTCACCAGTACAACTGGTTCTGCAAGTTTTTGAAGATGGATCATACGCAGCTCAAGTCTTGGCTACCCGGCTGATTGTCTCCGGAATGAACTCTTCAAGCTTTAGCTGCCTCAGTTCCTCGCGAAGCTCGCGCAGGGTAGTGTCGTCGATCTCTCGCGCACCGTAGCGCTCCACAATTTCCTCGATCTTGGTCTCAACCCAAAGCGGCTTTGTGTGCTCCAAACCCAAGACCTCACGGAGGATGTCATTTGACGATCCGGCCCTGTTGATGAGGTCAAGCTTCGTACTGAACACTCGGCTTGGCACTTCATTGTCGTAGTCCAGGACGTACACATTTGAGTCGGCGACTGACGTGACCATGAACGGGTTGTGCGTCGCGATAATGAACTGAACTTGCGGAAAAGCTTCCATAAAATCAGGCAACAACGTCTTTTGCAAAGTGGGGTGAAGATGGTTCTCAGGTTCATCAATTATCGCCACGAGAGAGCCATAAACCAAAGTCGCCATGTGCAGTTGCCATGACATGTCGATTATTGCGGAAACGCCTCCTGAGACTGCATCCAGCGAGAACTCACCGGTGTCCGTATCAAGAACTACCTCGGGAAGGCGGATCATGATGCGTTGAAACCCGAGAGATTTGGGCAGCACTTTCTTAAGCACTGCTTCAAAGCCTTCAAGTGTCTGGATTGCATCTTCATTTCGGGCGACGGCCTGATTTCCGTAGCCAAAGGTCGCAAGTGAAATGAGCGCTTCCTTCAGTCGGAAGCTGGCTGACTGCGTCCTTGCGTTCGGTTGGTACCGTTGGCGAAGTTCGTTCAGGTAGGTGTCTAAGAGCCGCTGTCGCGCGTTGAGGCTGGTGGGTATCGTTGAGACAGGCGCATAGACGTAGACTGGCCTATGAGAAGGGACAAAGATACCATTCACTGGACGCTGATTGGTGATGTTGATGTTGTATTGATTGCCAACTTCGTGGGGCAGGAGAGTGTCAGGTCTTCTGTGTACGGCTGATTGGGTCCATGCTTCCTGAGAGGAGCAAGGACGATGACGATTTCGAACGAACTGCTGGACGAGTTGCTGAAGGGCTGCAAGCGGCCTGAGGATCTGCTGGGCGAAGCGG